>NZ_VWVM01000047.1 GCF_008632075.1 Candidatus Pantoea gossypiicola | reverse complement strand
TAGGAATAAGTCCCGGCAGCAGCAAAGATCCTTCATAACGTTCTCGGCAAAAATACCTTTCACTATCTTCATAGAGCAGCGATTCATCATCATTATCAGCAAAGTGCTTTGTAAAACAGTGATTACTGTATGAGACAAAAAAACGAACTGTCTTCGCCGGGAAGTTATTAGTAGCAGCTCGAGTTACGCTTACAACTCGAGGATTTAGATGGCTAAATGAGTATGAAATCTTGTTGTGTGTGAAATCATTCCAATTCATAAAAATCATCCGTAAAAACTAGCTAAGCAGTGTTTTTTATTTAGTTAAGGTCGAGATCCCGTTGGTCTGGCGGCGGAAGCTCGTCATTTCCTACTAATGCTCTTTCCTTGCTACCAACGAACGGAATATATCGTAAATCTTGCTTCGATTTTTCAAGGAAATCAGAATCTTGATCGCTTGATGAAGCGATGACAGTTGCTTGGAAAACTGCATATTTCTTTTGATTACGGCCAGCTTGCCAAAACGCCTTAGCATTAACACAGTAAGCTGTAGCATTACCGATTTTTACTGCCTCCATCCACCGATCTTCTTTAAGAATTTTTACAGCTCTAGCTACAGAAGCTCGTGAAACCCCCGTCACTTCCATAAGTGTTGAATAACTGCACACGACTGCGTTTGTGGTTCTTCCCATGTACTCAACTAAGTACAGTAAAATCTCGGAAGCTAGGGCATTTTTCCGTGTTAATAGCCGCCACTCCTTCATATAAGCGCGACTGACCTGAACAAAATTATGATTATCCGAGTCATGAGACTCTGTAATCTCTTTTCCCTTCTTTTCCATCGGTATTTTGAGCCTGTGAGTGTCACACGTGACATAGGTTGTATCACCAGAGATACAAATAATCAAACTGAGTCTCACAGCTAGTGAGACTCACCAGTGTCACTAGCTGTGAGACTGCCTTTTTTTTTAGAGACATAAATTCAAGTAGTTACAAGTGGACCTTTTCTATATCTAGATCGAGTGTAAAGAGACTACTTAGGCATCTGTGAATTTCCGCTTCCTCGACCCGACAGACTCGCCGCTTTGCGGCTCCCTAATCGAGTCTTGCGGCGAGCGGTTCTTACTCTTTTAAAAGCGATATCAGTGCTTGATTTCGTCAAGGGCGAGCGTAGCGAGTTCATATACCCTTGACGAATCCCATATTAAACAAGCTTGTTAGGGGTGGGGAGTGGCGCAGAGCGTCGCTCCCCACCTGAAAGACGCCGTTCAAAAAGGGCCATTTTTGGCCCTTTTAAGGCCTGAAAAAGATTCAGCAATAAATACCTGGTAGGCGGCAGATGCGGCTTACGTCCCGGTGGCGATATAGCCATCACCTACAGGAGCATGGCTATGGCAATGATCACAGTAGAACTATTAGGTGCAGAGGAAATAGTGTTCGATATCGGCGAATACATTCTCGTGCATCTTGATAGTCAAATCGCCGTATTGGCAATACGTTCTTAACGCACTTCCCGAGCCGGGTTAATCCCCGGCCTGTTGCGCTTGCGCCAAGAATAACCCCACGGTAATGTGGGCGAACTAACAAATTACGCAGTAAATTGTGGAGTGAGTCCACAATTGAAAAATTGGGGCGCGGAGCGAATGACTGAATACGCAATACTGAGGGTCAAAAAGCTGAAGTCAGAAGTAGCGATCCTTGGTTCGCTGCGCCATACCTTTCGTGAGCAGCTGACACCAAACGCAGATCCCGACCGGCTGGCGTCAAATACGCTCTATGGCGCTGAATCCACGGCTGAGGCAATGAAGGAGTTCAGAAGCCGGATTCCTGAAAAAGTGCGTAAAAACGCTGTCCTGGCGCTTGAATACCTAATTACAGCCAGCCCTGAAGCGATGCAGAGGAAAAGCAGGCCAGAACAGGATGCTTACCTGTCAGACGCTCTCGAGTGGCTGAAAGAGAAGCACGGGGCTGAAAACGTCTTCTGCGGTGCTGTGCACAGGGATGAACTGACACCACATTTGGCGGTTTACGTGATGCCGAAAGATGACGCAGGTAAGCTCAACTGTCGTAAATTCCTTGGTGATCGCGGTGCATTGCGTCAGATGCAGACTGATTTTGCTGATCGGGTAGGCAAACAGCATGGTTTAAGACGTGGAATCGAGGGCAGTAAAGCCAAACATCAAACCGTTTCACGCTTCTATTCGACGATCCAAAATAATGGGCCTGAAACGGCTTCTAAGACGATGTTCGGGAATATCAGGCCGGAAGCTTACGAAGAGGTAAAAAACGCGCTGGAGGCTTTCCTAGAGCGTGAAAAGGCTATGAAACATAGGGAGGCGTTTCTTGCCCGTAAAATCAGTGAGGCTGATGCGTTAATCGCTCAAGCTGACCAGGTGAAACAGGAGCTTCGTGAGGAACGGCAAATCCGGTATGCGGCTGAGATAGCGCGGGATGGCTACAAACAAAGGTTTGAAAGCCTGCTCGCTGAATACAAGACAATGGACCAAGCCAGAATGGATGCGATTGACCAGATGAGGCACTACCGGGATTTGATATCAGAGAACCGGAGAGATTTGGACTTATGAAACCTTCCAAAGCTCTTGCACTACACCGTGACTTTATTCGTCAAACCTGTATGAAGTATGGGCTGAGCAATCCTCGTGTATTCGGCTCGGTGGCTAGGGGTACTGACAATGAGAATAGCGATCTCGACCTTATGGTTGATATAGGAGAGAAAACCTCGCTATTTGACTTAAATGGAGCTGCAAACGAGCTAACCGACATGCTTGGAGTTCAAATCGATATCTGCACTCCAAAGATGATCCGCGAAGCTTGGAGGAGCGAAATTTTGTCTTCTCTAGTTCCTCTCTAACCAATGCTGAGCTTAGATATCAGTAGCTTTGACGAACCCGTCAACTAAAGGTTGCGCGTTTAATAGCATAGTATTAAAATTGATATCACTAGCGATACGTGGGACTTCTCAGGAAGTACGTTAGCGTCAACCCGAACAGGGTCGCAGGCCGCGCCGCGATAACCAATGACCTCCACCTAACATTGAATTTGTAGTATCTAGCATAAGAAAAGGGTGACTCTGAGAGTTGCCCTTTTTGCTATCTGCGTCGCCTTCTCTGCTGTGCTTTTAGAGCCAGTTTTTCCCCTGCTAAACGTGCATCTACTACCCGCCAAAAATTGAAATGTCCGGCAGATCCTACTGCATCAGCCCAAGGCTCCTGAGGATATGCGCTTTTGATCTTGAGTCTGATATCGCTTGCTGGATGGTTGCTTATCGAGATGTCAAAAAACAGTCGATACTCAACACCCATATGGAATTCCTCGAGATAGAAGAAAGACTCGCGATGCTCGAACATCGTTAGAGCTAACAAGATATTTCGTTCAATCAGGGTAGGAATAAGTCCCGGCAGCAGCAAAGATCCTTCATAACGTTCTCGGCAAAAATACCTTTCACTATCTTCATAGAGCAGCGATTCATCATCATTATCAGCAAAGTGCTTTGTAAAACAGTGATTACT
>NZ_VWVM01000046.1 GCF_008632075.1 Candidatus Pantoea gossypiicola | reverse complement strand
GTCAGGGAGAACTCATCTCGGGGCAAGTTTCGTGCTTAGATGCTTTCAGCACTTATCTTTTCCGCACTTAGCTACCGGGCAGTGCCATTGGCATGACAACCCGAACACCAGTGGTGCGTTCACTCCGGTCCTCTCGTACTAGGAGCAACCCCCCTCAATTCTCCAGCGCCCACGGCAGATAGGGACCGAACTGTCTCACGACGTTCTAAACCCAGCTCGCGTACCACTTTAAACGGCGAACAGCCGTACCCTTGGGACCTACTTCAGCCCCAGGATGTGATGAGCCGACATCGAGGTGCCAAACACCGCCGTCGATATGAACTCTTGGGCGGTATCAGCCTGTTATCCCCGGAGTACCTTTTATCCGTTGAGCGATGGCCCTTCCATTCAGAACCACCGGATCACTATGACCTGCTTTCGCACCTGCTCGCGCCGTCACGCTCGCAGTCAAGCCAGCTTATGCCATTGCACTAACCTCACGATGTCCGACCGTGATTAGCTGACCTTCGTGCTCCTCCGTTACTCTTTAGGAGGAGACCGCCCCAGTCAAACTACCCACCAGACACTGTCCGCAGCCCGGATAACGGGCCTACGTTAGAACATCAAACATTAAAGGGTGGTATTTCAAGGTTGGCTCCACGCAGACTGGCGTCCGCGCTTCAAAGCCTCCCACCTATCCTACACATCAAGGCTCAATGTTCAGTGTCAAGCTGTAGTAAAGGTTCACGGGGTCTTTCCGTCTTGCCGCGGGTACACTGCATCTTCACAGCGAGTTCAATTTCACTGAGTCTCGGGTGGAGACAGCCTGGCCATCATTACGCCATTCGTGCAGGTCGGAACTTACCCGACAAGGAATTTCGCTACCTTAGGACCGTTATAGTTACGGCCGCCGTTTACCGGGGCTTCGATCAGGAGCTTCTCCTTGCGGATAACCCCATCAATTAACCTTCCGGCACCGGGCAGGCGTCACACCGTATACGTCCACTTTCGTGTTTGCACAGTGCTGTGTTTTTAATAAACAGTTGCAGCCAGCTGGTATCTTCGACTGGCTTCGGCTCGGGGAGTAAATCCCTCCACCTACGCGCCAGCGTGCCTTCTCCCGAAGTTACGGCACCATTTTGCCTAGTTCCTTCACCCGAGTTCTCTCAAGCGCCTTGGTATTCTCTACCTGACCACCTGTGTCGGTTTGGGGTACGATTCTGTGTTACCTGATGCTTAGAGGCTTTTCCTGGAAGCAGGGCATTTATCACTTCAGCACCGTAGTGCCTCGTCATCACGCCTCAGCGTTAATAAGGGACCGGATTTACCTGGACCCTCCGCCTGCACGCTTAAACCGGGACAACCGTCGCCCGGCTGACATAGCCTTCTCCGTCCCCCCTTCGCAGTAACACCGAGTACAGGAATATTAACCTGTTTCCCATCGACTACGCCTTTCGGCCTCGCCTTAGGGGTCGACTCACCCTGCTCCGATTAACGTTGAACAGGAACCCTTGGTCTTCCGGCGAGCGGGCTTTTCACCCGCTTTATCGTTACTTATGTCAGCATTCGCACTTCTGATACCTCCAGCATGCCTCACGACACACCTTCAACGGCTTACAGAACGCTCCCCTACCCAACAACACCTAAGTGTCGCTGCCGCAGCTTCGGTGCATGGTTTAGCCCCGTTACATCTTCCGCGCAGGCCGACTCGACCAGTGAGCTATTACGCTTTCTTTAAATGATGGCTGCTTCTAAGCCAACATCCTGGCTGTCTGTGCCTTCCCACATCGTTTCCCACTTAACCATGACTTTGGGACCTTAGCTGGCGGTCTGGGTTGTTTCCCTCTTCACGACGGACGTTAGCACCCGCCGTGTGTCTCCCGTGATAACATTCTCCGGTATTCGCAGTTTGCATCGGGTTGGTAAGCCGGGATGGCCCCCTAGCCGAAACAGTGCTCTACCCCCGGAGATGAGTTCACGAGGCGCTACCTAAATAGCTTTCGGGGAGAACCAGCTATCTCCCGGTTTGATTGGCCTTTCACCCCCAGCCACAGGTCATCCGCTAATTTTTCAACATTAGTCGGTTCGGTCCTCCAGTTAGTGTTACCCAACCTTCAACCTGCCCATGGCTAGATCACCGGGTTTCGGGTCTATACCCTGCAACTTAACGCCCAGTTAAGACTCGGTTTCCCTGCGGCTCCCCTATACGGTTAACCTTGCTACAGAATATAAGTCGCTGACCCATTATACAAAAGGTACGCAGTCACCCCATAAAGAGGCTCCCACTGCTTGTACGTACACGGTTTCAGGTTCTGTTTCACTCCCCTCGCCGGGGTTCTTTTCGCCTTTCCCTCACGGTACTGGTTCACTATCGGTCAGTCAGGAGTATTTAGCCTTGGAGGATGGTCCCCCCATATTCAGACAGGATACCACGTGTCCCGCCTTACTCATCGAGCTCACAGCGCGTGTGCTTTTGTGTACGGGAGTATCACCCTGTACCCTGCGACTTTCCAGACGCTTCCACTAACACACATGCTGATTCAGGCTCTGGGCTGCTCCCCGTTCGCTCGCCGCTACTGGGGGAATCTCGGTTGATTTCTTTTCCTCGGGGTACTTAGATGTTTCAGTTCCCCCGGTTCGCCTTGCAGCACTATGTATTCATGCTGCAATGATGCACAGAGTGCACCGGGTTTCCCCATTCGGACATCGACGGCTGTAGCGGTTCATATCACCTTACCGTCGCTTTACGCAGATTAGCACGTCCTTCATCGCCTCTGACTGCCTGGGCATCCACCGTGTACGCTTAGTCGCTTAACCTCACAACCCACAGGCGTTTTTCAGCGCTGTAAGTCACGAGCATTTGAGAGACTCGACCATGTCGCGTTTTTCATTCTTATTACGGAGAATGAAAACGACACGTCGTTTCAATTTTCAGCTTGTTCCGGATTGTTAAAGAGCAAATATCTCAGACGCGTCTCCCTGCTCACGCAGCGAAAACGGTTTTGAGATACTGTATGGAGACACCTTTCACCTGTCACCAAGCAGGTGGCGTCCCCTAGGGGATTCGAACCCCTGTTGCCGCCGTGAAAGGGCGGAGTCCTAACCGCTAGACGAAGGGGACACGATAGTGTCACGACTTCGCAGCCGTCCTGCTCATTACTTTTTATCAGACAATCTGTGTGAGCACTGCGCGGGAAGGTATCTTCAGGTAAGGAGGTGATCCAACCGCAGGTTCCCCTACGGTTACCTTGTTACGACTTCACCCCAGTCATGAATCACAAAGTGGTAAGCGCCCTCCCGAAGGTTAAGCTACCTACTTCTTTTGCAACCCACTCCCATGGTGTGACGGGCGGTGTGTACAAGGCCCGGGAACGTATTCACCGTGGCATTCTGATCCACGATTACTAGCGATTCCGACTTCACGGAGTCGAGTTGCAGACTCCGATCCGGACTACGACGCACTTTGTGAGGTCCGCTTGCTCTCGCGAGGTCGCTTCTCTTTGTATGCGCCATTGTAGCACGTGTGTAGCCCTACTCGTAAGGGCCATGATGACTTGACGTCATCCCCACCTTCCTCCGGTTTATCACCGGCAGTCTCCTTTGAGTTCCCGACCGAGTCGCTGGCAACAAAGGATAAGGGTTGCGCTCGTTGCGGGACTTAACCCAACATTTCACAACACGAGCTGACGACAGCCATGCAGCACCTGTCTCAGAGTTCCCGAAGGCACCAATCCATCTCTGCCGAATTCTCTGGATGTCAAGAGTAGGTAAGGTTCTTCGCGTTGCATCGAATTAAACCACATGCTCCACCGCTTGTGCGGGCCCCCGTCAATTCATTTGAGTTTTAACCTTGCGGCCGTACTCCCCAGGCGGTCGACTTAACGCGTTAGCTCCGGAAGCCACTCCTCAAGGGAACAACCTCCAAGTCGACATCGTTTACGGCGTGGACTACCAGGGTATCTAATCCTGTTTGCTCCCCACGCTTTCGCACCTGAGCGTCAGTCTTTGTCCAGGGGGCCGCCTTCGCCACCGGTATTCCTCCAGATCTCTACGCATTTCACCGCTACACCTGGAATTCTACCCCCCTCTACAAGACTCAAGCCTGCCAGTTTCAAATGCAGTTCCCAGGTTAAGCCCGGGGATTTCACATCTGACTTAACAGACCGCCTGCGTGCGCTTTACGCCCAGTAATTCCGATTAACGCTTGCACCCTCCGTATTACCGCGGCTGCTGGCACGGAGTTAGCCGGTGCTTCTTCTGCGGGTAACGTCAATCGGCGCGGTTATTAACCGCACCGCCTTCCTCCCCGCTGAAAGTACTTTACAACCCGAAGGCCTTCTTCATACACGCGGCATGGCTGCATCAGGCTTGCGCCCATTGTGCAATATTCCCCACTGCTGCCTCCCGTAGGAGTCTGGACCGTGTCTCAGTTCCAGTGTGGCTGGTCATCCTCTCAGACCAGCTAGGGATCGTCGCCTAGGTGGGCCATTACCCCGCCTACTAGCTAATCCCATCTGGGTTCATCCGATAGTGAGAGGCCCGAAGGTCCCCCTCTTTGGTCTTGCGACGTTATGCGGTATTAGCCACCGTTTCCAGTGGTTATCCCCCTCTATCGGGCAGATCCCCAGACATTACTCACCCGTCCGCCACTCGTCACCCGAGAGCAAGCTCTCTGTGCTACCGTCCGACTTGCATGTGTTAGGCCTGCCGCCAGCGTTCAATCTGAGCCATGATCAAACTCTTCAATTTAA
>NZ_VWVM01000045.1 GCF_008632075.1 Candidatus Pantoea gossypiicola | reverse complement strand
AATTCGCCGGTTTAGCTCAGATGGCAGAGCGTAAGGACAGTTATCAGGCTACAGGATCAGTTTTATGCATTTCACTGTCTACACGCCTCGGCAGCACAAATGCGATCTCCAGAAATAACCTGATGAAAGCAACAAGCTCCTTCGCTTGTTCATGTGTCGCGCTCAGTTCATGGACCGCTTCGTTACCATTTATGCGGACGCGGTGCGCCCAGTCTTTCATGGACTCAGTGAGAATGCCGTCGTTTCTGGCCATCTCAATTCGGGACAGCAGGTTTCCTTTTTCATATCCCAGCTTCCTTAATGCCACCTCCATAACGCTACGACATCCAACGATGATGCGGGCTGGACTGCGATCACGCTGAACATCTTCCTGCAGCTCGATGAAGATTTCTCTTATTTCATCCGGGTACCAGGGGGAGCTATCTGGCATCTGTGGCTTAGGAAAAGAATCGATGACTTTGGGTGGCTCGCCGTTATAACGCCATTCACTCTGGGTGCCGGAGGTTTTACAAAGCTGGAGCTGGCCGTACCCACACGAAAATCTCACCAGAATAGGCGACTCGCATTCCGGACAGGTCGAAACACCAAATGCTTCAACCGGGGTGTCCTGAGAGTAAGACCGCACCTGTACAGATGGCCCGCTATTCACGGCCCCTGCCGGTGCAGGCTGACGGTGCCTGTATTCACTAATACTGTATAAACGAAAATTGACCTCGCGTGCGCAGTGAGGGCAAGTTTGTCTGAGGGTGAACATGTCAAATTCCTTATCTGAACTGGTCAGTGATTATGAAGGCTGCATAACTGATTCTGCAGTGGATTCTCTTGCTGCAATAGAGAAAAAATTCTCTCTGACGCAAGGGCGTCAGGGCTGGGATACTGCTGTAAAAGGACTCGCCATGGCGCTGATTATCGCTGAAAACCGCCGGCGCTTTCTTGAGACAGATTCAAAATAGCCAGTTGATTTATAACCCAAGCCACGATCAGCAACTTACCGCGCACCCTGCGCACGGCTGGCGCGTGGCTTTTTTCTTTTCCAACCGGTAAATGCCATGAATAAAAAATATCTGTATCTGGCGGGCGCAGCAGCTGTGTGCCTGCTGCTTCTGCACGCCTGCAGTCATGATGATTCGCCTGTTTCGGTTGCAGATGCACCGCCTGTTCAGCCGCCGGTAGTGGTTCAGAATCCTGCTCCTGTCGTGGTGCATGACAGCGACAACGGTGGATTTTTCTCAGGCCTGATGATGGGGCATCTGATGAGTGGTGGTAGCGGTTACAACCATCACACTACGGTCGTGCATCACTACAGCACACCGCGATATTTAGCACCGCGCTATTCCCGCTCTCGCACGGTGACGACCTACCGTTCAACCCGAGGCTATTACGGACGCAGACGTTAAGGAAAAAATGTGCACGCTCATCACGTTACCACTTCCGCATCTTACGGCGTTGCGGCGGGTTCATTCTTTATTGGCCTGCTGAACTACCTGACGCCTGAGCAGTGGAGCGCCATCGGCGTTCTGGCAGGTGCGGTCATCGCGCTCATCACCATGGTCGTTGATGCCTACTTCAAGCGGGCTAACGCCCGGGCTTACCGTGCCTGGCTGAATTCACATCAGGGTGCTGTATCGCCGGACGACATGCCGGGGAAATGATATGGCCAGAGTATCAAAAGGTCGCGTTGCCGTTGCCGCCGCTGCCTGTTCGGTCACGCTCATCATTAATATCATACTGTCTCATGACCTGGTGCGCACGAACCGGGCCGGGCTGGAGCTTATCGGCAATGCTGAGGGCTGCCGTCGCGACCCTTACACCTGCCCGGCAGGCATCATCACCGACGGGATTGGCAACACGCACGGCGTGAAGCCGGGCACACGAAAAACCGACCAGCAGATAGCACAGGATTGGGAAAAAAATATCCAGGCAGCTGAGGAATGCGTTAATCAGTACGCAGACGGTAAATCCCTGAGCGACGACACCTTCTCCGCCGTCACCTCCATCACGTTCAATGCCGGCTGCGCAGCAATGAAGAAATCCACACTTTTCGCGCTGCTGCGTCAGAGTGAGATAAGGCAGGCCTGTGATCAGTTCCCGCGCTGGGTTTATGGCGGCGGAAAGTTACTGCCCGGACTCGTTCATCGCAGGGATCAAGAAAAGGCGCTTTGCCTGAAGGGGGTATACCAATGAAATATTATAAATATGATTTTATATGCCTGGGGATATTAGTGAGTACTGCTTTCATCAATGAAAAGCATGCTTTACTGAATGGCATGCTTTTTCTTCTCGCTGGCATGATGTTGAGCGCTGGAGTATTAAACAGGCGGCGAACTACTTATCGGACTTTCTCCTGAAATCTGACTCATATTTTTTAACTTTTTTCTCATAATGTTTTTTAATCAGGATATTCATTGTCCAGATTACAGCAGAACCTGAATAGCCAATGATTTTCCAGGTGCGCGGGGAAAACATATCAAGAAAAGCTTTAAAGTGAATACTAAAAGAGTGGAGCATTTCAACCCTCGTTAGTTACAGCCTGGCAGCTAATGTGAATAACAAGGTTATATGTTCCGCTTTTTTCCCAGCATTAGCAAACAGCGGTGTCTGTGCTTCGCAAATTCTTAATGTCACTCCTGAATATGAATATTTATCTTACGGCTCCACTTATTGTTACCGTGCTTGCCTTAGGCTGGGCCGCCGACCATTATCACAGTAAAGCCATAGCCTGGCGCACCACCGCCCGACAGTCTCAGCAGCTGGCGAAACGGCAGGCTACTACCATCACCGACATGACCCAGCGCCAGCAGCAGCTGACCGCACTCGACAAAACCCACACGGAGGCGCTCAGTGCTGCCGAATCTGAAAATGATGCTCTTCGCCGCCAGCTTGCCGCTGGTACTCGCCGGATGTATGTCCACGCAAAATGTCCCGTGTCCGGTACCGGCACAACCACAGCAGCCAGCGGCCTGGTCAATGGAGCCGCCGTCGAACTCGCTACAGATTCTCGACGAAACATTCTCGACATCCGCGCCGGCATCATCCGCGACCGGGAAAAGCTGAAGTATTTGCAGGACTACGTGCGCACCCAGTGTTTGAAATAGCCAGGTGGGCAGCAGTAAAATGCATTCACCTACACTTTAAGGGGGTTAATATGTCTCTTGCCAAACAAATGCGCCTTGCTGAACTGAAGGCCAAAGAAAAAGAATATCTTAACAACCGTGCAGACCGCCATTTTGCGATGCTGCCTTCACTGGCCATGGATCACCTCAATAAAGCTCGCAATTATTTCAGCGATAAAGGCTTCTCGGTTACTGAGCATCGCGAGGGTTTCGATGCGACTTATCATGGGCTGGTTGTAAAAGCATCATTGTCGGGGCTTGATCCACGAACTTTTATAGCTGATTTTCTCATAAATTTTGAGATTAATAAGCGTGAATGGTCTGTTGGCGTTGTTCTTACGTCACAGACAATTCCAAACTATTGCGGTAGCACCGAGGCAGACCGACAAATTGCGTGGTATGAAAATGTATTGTTGCCAAAACTTGCGTCAATGGGGAATTCTGATATTGATGGCTCATGCAGGTATTTTGTGTTCAATAACATACCACCCATTGAGCACAAAAAAGCCGATGATTTTGATCAGGCTCTGAGTCTGATATTCGATTAAACCTCGTTTTATTACATACCCTAAAAAGCCTCATCAACTGGTGAGGCTTTTTATTGTGAGGGTGTTAATGCAGGAAAAAACTTTCATTTGCATCGCCAGCGGCCCCTCACTGAACGCCAGTGACTGCCGCCTGGCGACAGCATCCGGACATCCTGTCATCGTCGTTAACTCCTGCATCAGCCTCGCTCCGGATTGCGATCATCTTTTTGCCGCCGACTGCAGCTGGTGGGACAAATATCACAGCACGCTGAAGACCCGGGCTCAGTGCTGGACGGTAAGCGGCCGGGCGCACCTGCGCTACGGCGTGAACCTGTTCCGGCCGCCCGATAACGACTCCTTCAACTCTGGCCAGCGTGCCATACAGCTGGCGGCACATCTCGGTGCTGAGCGGATCATTCTGCTGGGCTACGACTGCTCGCTGGCAAACGGCACCCACTGGCACGGTGAACACCCGGACGGTCTGAAGAATCCAGACGGCGAAAGCATCCGGCGCTGGCAAAGTGAATTTCAGCGTCTGGCCAGCAGCCTCCCATCTGTCAGCATCATCAACTGCTCGCGCCGAACGTCCCTGACCTGTTTCCCGCGCGCGGCACCCGAAGAGGTTTTATGACGCAGTATAATTTTCAGGGCATGCTGGGCCTGGGCGACTCCATCTACCAGCGCCCGTTCCTGCGCCAATTCCCCGGCGCTTACGTGCGCACCTGCTGGCCGGAGCTGTATAGGGGCCTCGATATAAAGTGCGTGCGCAGCGGAACACATCTCCGCACACAGGAAAAACACGAGCTCCGCACCCGGTACGCATATCACCCGGCCCCGCGCGGCGGCGTAATAAAGCGCATTGGCTACGGTCCGGACGACCTTGCCAGTGGTGGCATTATCCCGGCATTCCGGCGTCAGTTTGGCGTCAGCGGCCCGCTGCTGTTCGACCTGCCGCAGTTTAATGACCTGCATCCGCGCGTACCGGTTGATAAACCCGTCGCCATTATCCGGCCGGCCACCCTGCGCACGGAGTGGGCCAGCGCGTCCCGCAATCCCGATCCGGATTATCTCGTCCGCGCCTCGCAGCAGCTGCGCCAGCACTTTTTCGTGGTGAGCGTGGCTGACACCGTGCCGGGCGTAGAGTGGGTTGTGGGTGAAGAGCCCGAAGCCGATCTGAAACTCCACCATGGTGAAATGACGCTGACTCAGCTGTGCAGTCTCTATGCGCATGCTGCCTGCGTGGT
>NZ_VWVM01000044.1 GCF_008632075.1 Candidatus Pantoea gossypiicola | reverse complement strand
AGGCCGTGCTCCAGATCCAGAAACCAGTCCTGCTTCAGCGACAGCAGCCGGGTTTTCACCTTCTGCCGCACGCACTCAGACTTGCTGGCGTAGGATGCGCGGCCCCGCCCGAACGTCCAGTCACCCTCTCCGTCAGTCCGTCGTGTCCTCATGCCTGCGCCTCCGAGGTCTGCCCGTTCTGGCTGTCGGTGTGGTGGTGTGATTTGCTGCCGATGCCGTCAACCGTCACGTCACCGCCGGTGACTTCAACCGATCCGGTAATCTTCGCCGCGGCCCCGCTGCCGCCACTGGCCGACAGGCCGCCGTTCATCGCAGCGGCCCCGGTCACCGTCAGCGTGTCATCTATCGTGACGGGCTTCATAAATTCGGCTTCGCAGTGAACCGTCAGCTTTGCGCCATCGATGTCAACGTTGCCGCCGGTGTCGATGGACACATATCCGGTGCCCTCAAGCTGACGCATCACGATGGCGTCGTTGCGGAAACTGCCGATAGCCCGTGTGAGGCTGGAAAAACCGGGCAGAAATCCGCCGTCGCCCCAGTCGTGCTGGCGGTGCTCGGCCGCCTGGCTCACCTGCCCGCTGCTGAACCAGTTATCGATACAGCGATCGGCAAACAGCACCCAGCCCTCATCGCCGGGCTTCACGGGGAAGGTGAAGGCGAAGCCCCCGCCACGCGGAAACTTGACCGGCACGTCGGCCAGCACCGTCGGCGTGATGGCATCGCCGTTCTCATCCGTGCCGGCAATGGCCGGCTGCAGCGTCACCGTCTGACGTTTATCATCAAACGCCGTCACGATGGCGGGCATGGCCACGCGCAGGCGAGCGGATAAATCATCCGCCGCCGCTGCCATGACCGAATCCAGCGAGGCCGTGTCCCGGCTAAGCGTGCTCATCTTTTTTCTTCCTCTTTTTCAGCTTCTTCGCCTGCTTAAATTTCCCGTTCACCAGCGTCAGCCGTGATCCCCAGCGGGACGCGTGCGTGTCGCCCTCTGATTTCACCGCCACCACCTTGTAGTCGCCGTTGTAGTCCGCCACGATCGACTCAACCCGCACCAGCGAGCCCACGGTGATTTCCGGGCGCAGCAGGCAGGACACCTCCAGACCGCGATCGGTGGGTTTCGGGCTGCCCAGCATGCCGCCGGATTCGTTCAGCAGCGCTCCCTCACCCGGCAGGCAGTAATCCGGGTGCAGCACGTGCAGTTCCCCGTTCTGGATCATCCAGTCCGCTCCGTAATGGTTCGCCACCTGCGTCATCACGTGCCGGGCCGGGCCGTAACAGACCTTCGCACGCGTAAACGTCACGTCAGCCGGCAGGCCGATATTTCCCGGCGTGATGCCGGTCATTTCCCCCGCGCAGTGTGCAATCGCATCCTCATGCGTGCTGCCCGCCGCCAGCGTCACGTTCACAAACGCATCCCGGTACGCGGTAGCACCGTCGTCGCAGGTCAGCTCAAGAATAAAGTCCAGCCCCTCGCGGACAACCGCAGGCTTCGTGATCTGCCCGGCGTACAGCACCCGGCAGTTCTCCAGTGACCCGTAGCCGACCGCCAGCGCGACCTGCTTAAACTCGCCGCCGGTCACCTGATGCCGGTGTGAAGGGGTCAGGTTCCAGACGCGGAGCGTGGCCTTGTTGGGCGTTTTGTCGTGGGTGTGGGAAATGCTGAAGGCGATGCGGAGGTTGTTAATCTGAATGGATTCTTTACTGTTGCCGATCGTCAGAATGTACTGACGGCCATACTGCTTAATCGCTGTCATTGCTCCTGTCCATCAGGTAAAGAATGCAGCGGCTGCCCATGTCGCTGCCGCCGTAAGGGTTCAGCGCATTGCCGCTGCTGTCGTACAGGTAAAGCCAGAACGGCAGGCGGGTGCGCTTCAGCACCGGCACGCCGCAGACCAGGGCATAGCCGCTGATGAGGGCCTTATTAGTACCGGCGTCAGAAATATCCACCAGCCACTGCCCGCCAGGCGGTACCGGGTTATAACGCAGGCTCAGCTGATACCTGGTGCTGCCGACCGTGACCTTCAGGGTCTGGTACGGATCGCTGCTGACCGCGAGTCTGTAAAATGTTGCCATGCCCGTTCTCCGGCTCACATGAAAAAAGCCCGCACTGCGTAAACAGTCGGGACTTTGTTTTTTGCAAATTGCTTCAACGCTTAATCGGTGGCGTATGTCCGCCGGCAGGTTTCCCCTAATTTTCAATACCCAACGCGGCGGCCTGCTCCTTCAGTTCCGGCGGCAGGTCTGCCTGCTGAAGCTGCTGATTACCTTTATCCACCGCCTTTGCGGCCTGTTTTGCGGTGCGCCCGCCGGTTTTACCCTGTGAGGGAATCTTTAAACCTCTGGCCGTCTGCGTGGTCGTGATAAATATCTCACGACATTTCAGACTGAATACTGCTGATCCGGTGCGGGTGAACTTTACGTCCACATTCAGCAGCAGGCACTGATCGTAGCTCGCCGTCTGCGTGGTAATGGCGATCGGGGTAGCGGACTGCTGCATGCTGCGCAGTGCCTTCAGCGCATCGGCAACACGCTGATCGCTGGTCGCCAGGTCCGCTGAATCCGTGTCCAGCAGGGACGGCAGCCAGGGTGCCAGCGCCCGCTGGCCGGATGAACCACCCACCAGCGAACTGGCCGCAGACGCCACCTGGTCCAGCACCCGGTTTGCCAGGCTGACGCCCTGCGCGGTAAGGCTTTTGATTTCGCCCGGGATGGGCAGGTCGTCGATAAAATCCGGCTCACGGACATAATTATCCTCCGCCAGCTGATTAAACAGCGTGTCCGTCGGATCGAAGTCCACCATGATGCCGGTGATTTCAAAAGGTCGTGGCGTCAGTATCGCGTGATCGGAAATCTGCGAGCCGGACTCGACCGGGTTATCTGTGACTTTAAGCTCAGAGTGGTGGCTTTCCTCCGTCACCACGTCGAAAACAAAGGTGCCGATTCTGGTTGTGACCGCTGCGTCGCTCAATATCGCCTTCCTCCGGTACCGTGATTTTCCATTGATGAGGCCAGCCCGCTGTTTGCCTCACGCAGCCCCGCCGCAAAACCGGCAGCGTCCTGGGTATAAACGTTGACCGGGCCGTGAATGTTCACAGAGTGATCGTCTTTATGCTCAACCGGCGTGGTTTTCTCTCCCGGTTTATCAGTGGCGGCAGAGTCATGAGTACTGAACTTTTTACCTGCAGCACAGGATGCCGCTGTGGCCGGATCGGCTTTTACCGGGCCGGATGGCAGGGTGAAATAATCACGGTAGGCTGCCGGGCGATTCGCCTTCGTCCACTGCGCAATCTGCCCCAGCGTCCAGTCGGGATGCGCGGCCTTCAGCGTTTTAAGGTAATCACCGCTGCCCTGCCGGTGCTTCTGAGCGGCATCATCTTTTGCCACCTCATCATCCATGTATCTGCCGACACCGCCCTGATGCGCCTTCTGCTTGTCGGCAAGTTCTTTCTTTTCTGCGTCCGACAGTTCAGGGGCAAGACCAATAGAGGACAGCGCCTGGCGTCCTTTCAAAGTGCCGATGTCCATATAGTCCAGCCAGTAGCGGAACCAGGCCATCATGCGGGTAATGCCATGCTCAAAGGCGCTGAAAAAATCGTTCAGATATCCTTTATCCAGAATGCCGAGCTTAAACTCGTCCCACTTTTTAATCAGGGAGGCAATGCCCGCGATCGCCCCGACGACGCCCACCGCTATCAGCCCCGGCAGCAGGGCCAGCGGATCAATCAGCGCGGTCAGTGCCGCCACAACGGCTTCGCCGTCGCGGACCAGCTCAAGTGCCGCCGCCACATCACGGAATCCGCCGGCAAGTTTTGCCACCAGGCCGATGATGGTTGTCCATTTCGACACGAGAAAAATGCTGGCGAGAAGGAATTCAACGCTGTGCACACTGCCAAACCACTGACTGAATTTTTCAGCCACCAGCCCGGTCAGCCGGATAGCCTCCGCCACGATTTTCACAATCAGCGTCAGGATCTGACTGATGCCCGCCAGCATCTCGTGCGCATCGGGTGATTTCGCCCAGGCTTCCCACTGGGTGATCATACTGAATAGCTCATCTTCCAGCGCGGCAAATACGTGGTTGTCCATCACCTGCATCTGGAAGGTCTGCCAGTCGTTGCCCCAGCGTGCAATCAAGCCCGTCATGGTTTTAGCGTGTTTATCCATGGTACCGCCGAAGCGGTCGTCAAGAATTTTAGTCAGCTGCTCAATAGTTTTATTCGCATCGCTGATATCCAGCTTGATGGGTATTGTCTGGCCTTCCCTGTTGATGTAGGAGCCGTGATAGGACGTTTCGCCGCCTTTACTGCTCCTGTGCAGCTTGATCCCGGCCTGGGCAATCGCACCGCCCATGGCATAGCGGCCTTCCAGCAGTTCGCCGACGTCTTTACCCAGCATGTAGCCGATCCCCGGCATGGCGGCCATGGTATCGCCCATTGCCTTCATGGCGGCAACAGTCGGCTCAACGCCGTTATTTTTCAGCGACAGGAAGGCCTCTTTCGCTGCGTCCAGCCCCATTACCGGGTTGGCGCGTGCAAAATTAACCAGCCAGTGAAACTTCTGCTCACCCTCTGCCGCCGTGGTGTAAAGCGACTCGAAGGTGACCTTCATGTCCTCCATTTCTTTCGCTGTGCGGATAAATTCACCGCCGACCTCTTTTGCCATCTCCGCCCCCTTTTCCAGCGCGTGGGAGAGCAGGTTGGCCGCCGTGATGGTGCTGAGCAGGGAATGGCGGGTGCTTTCACCGTGGTCGCCGATACGCTGCAGCTGCTCGTCAAACGCCTGGCCGCCGCGCAGGTCGGCCTGAAAACCCAGCGCATAGAGAAATTCGTCGATAAGGGCCATATTAGTTCCAGAAGTAAAAATCCGCCTTCATAGAAGGCGGCTTTGTTTTCCGCCCCATAGGGGCGTACTAAGTTCGGACTCTTAGAGCCCTCTCTTCACACCTCATGAAGCGACAGTTGTTTATCTTCAACTTCATGCT
>NZ_VWVM01000043.1 GCF_008632075.1 Candidatus Pantoea gossypiicola | reverse complement strand
TGGACTTCCCGGCAATATCACGCGGCTGGGGGGTAACGACCGACGGTAAGGACGGGAGCGGCAATAAAGTGACCGACCCGACGAACGGCATCCCGCCGATGGAGTGGTTTAACGCCCTGCAGAAACGCACCGATGAGGCTATCCAGTGGCTGCTGCAAAACGCACTACCCGACTGGGCGGCGGGCACGTGGCCGGCGGGCGCAGTGGTGGTTAACGGCGGCGTCGTCTGGCGGGCACAGAAGGAAACCGCCACCGAACCGGCAGCCGATGCCGGCGACTGGCTGGCGCTGTTTCCGGTGGCAAATCTGGACAAGCGTTATCTGAATGCGGATAAAAACCTGTCCGATCTGACCGACACTGCTAAAGCCCGGAAAGCCCTTTCGCTCGATAAGGTCGGTAACTGGAATGCAGTTCAGGCCAATGGCGGGCTGCACTCATCCGGTAATCACCACATTTATATTGACTGGGGTGGTGATTCTAAATTTCACGGTACAGTGGACTCGACAGATGTAGGCGAGTTTTTTACCACTCAGAATCCACCCACTGCAGCCCAGGCTGGTGCCGTTCCAATGAGCGGTGGCGCACTTAATGAAGAAGCCAGTCTATCAGTCATCTCTTCAGTAAAAGACGGTGCTTCAGGCCAGTCGCTTTACGGGCCGCTTTTTCGCTCCTGCATGAAGGGCCGGGGCGGAGACGGTGACTTTAAAGATGGTGGCTCTGTTGCCTTCAGGATAGTCGAGGTCGTCAGTAATTATGCCTTTGCTGAAATCCTTTTTGACGGTTACAGCAGCATACAGTCATTCCAGTTCCGTAATGACGGCACAATCAGATCGCCCGGCTCGGTTTATGCCGGTGGAGCGTATATTGCGACTGATGGCAACATTTACGGCTCGGTGTGGGGCGGGTTCCTGAATAACTGGATTGCGGGTCAGATTTCGGCAGGTATTAATAACAATAATAGCGGATGGGTGCTGCCGAATTTTCAGCTAAAAAATACAGGCAGTCCTGGCGGTGGATGGTGGAAGGACTCAGCAACAGGATTGATAATTCAGGCAGGAACGGTTGCTGTGCCTGTTTCGGGCAGTACAGGCAGTGCCTCGTTTTCATTTCCACTGACATTTCCAAACGGTGTTGTGTCTATTACTGGCAACGCTGCAGACCAGGCGTCATCGGCTGGATATGTTGCCTGCGCTGCATTCCAAAACCTATCTACCGCTGGCGCGCACGTTCTGGTGGACACCAACGCCTCACGAAATATGGATCGAACGCAGTATGTTCGTTACATTGCCTACGGAGTTTAATTAAATGGACGAGCTATATTATTATAGTGCCCTGACTGGCGGTTTTTATCGTGAATGCGATCGGGATATTTATGAGGCATCTGCAAACGGGTGGCCCACAGATGCGGTTATGGTTTCGGTTGATGAATATAAAACACTTTTTGACGGGCAGGCTAGTGGTAAAATTATCGCAGCAGATGACAGTGGCAGACCTGTTTTAACAGAACCCGCGATTAACTGGCAGGCGAGGGGTGAGCAACAGCGCCAGAACTTGCTAACCACTGCCAGTGAGGTAACAGCCGATTGGCGAACAGAATTACAACTGGGCATGATCAGCGACGAGGACAAAGCAAGCCTGATTGAGTGGATGGCCTACACTAAAGCGCTGAAATCACTAGACCTCAGCAACATTAGTGACGAAGGATCATTGGGCCTGATCGCGTGGCCGAGCAAGCCCGTAACTTAAAGTTGCCGCCATTTCTAACGGCCTAACTTATCTTATAAAAGTGCTTGCTTGTTACATTTGGCAATGAGTTTATTTCTTATGAGGTTGCAAAGATTAGTTTCAAAGAGTTTATAGAATATAAGCGAAAATAAAACCGTAAGGGTCAGTGCTAACAAAAATGCTATCAGGCCTGAATGTAAACCGTGATAGTGGCGGGCTATAATTTTTCTGGCTATTGATAAGCCGTGTGGATGCATCAAATAAACAGAAAACGATAAAGTGCCAATCGAGATTAAAAGTTTAGGAGCTTTGATTCCATACTGATATTCATAACTGGTAAGTGTAAGTATTAAGAAAAAAGAGGCTGAAAAGAAATCATAATTACCGTTTCCTGGATTGCTGCCGAAGCTTAAAGCAATATATGTAAAATATAGGGCGGCTAGTGATACAGCTGCCCTGCCAACTATTCTTGAGTAATATAGTCTGAAGTTGATTGCAATGTATCCGACAATCAGACCTGCTAAAAACTCTAACATCATCCCGTTAGTTATTAATGCTAGGTATCCGTGATAGCCATAGTTAATTTTCGGCAATAAAAAGCCATAACCATGGGTGATGAAAGGAAATAAGACAGAGCAAGAAATAATTAATGTGATAATAAAGTACTTATACTTTCGAAAAATCAAGGAGAAAGAACAGATGCTATAAAAAACGAATTCATAGTTAAGCGACCAGCCAACAAATAGTCGCGGGTAACCGAAAAAGGGGGCGGGTTGCGTAATGTCAGCAGGAAGGAAAGTGAAGGCATGCAGAGCTAAATACCATTTATCCCATGAGTTACCTGCTATAAAAATTGTCGCAATGACATATGGTGGAACAATACGGCAAAGTCTCTTTGTGAAAAAAACAGTTGAGGATTTAAGTCCGCCACTTTCGTTTACCGTAACATAATAAACAATAAATCCACTTATCATAAAAAACAGGTCAACCCCGATTGCACCCTGAGCAAAAATCCAGCTAGCCAGAGGAAAATATGATGCTAAATCTGTTCTAAAATGAAACATAACCACCAGCATGGCGGCAAGGCCACGAAGAGCCTGGATAGATTCGAGTTTGTTGGTGTTTTCAGGCATGGCTCAATCCTTTGCGGAGTTTCCTGTATTGAAAAAGCCTTGGCTCATTCATTACAGATAGTCCTTTATGTGGTTCGAAGGGAGAAATAAAAGAAGGCTACCAACGAAGCGCTTTAAATCGTTGGCAGCCACTGAGGCATGGTCAGCACGAGGATAAACAGGAATTGCCTCAAAGCAACACAACATCACGAGACAGCATACAAACTTGAAAAAAAACGCCCGGAATAATGGGCGTCACCGAATACCGATGCAATTAGCATTGAACTTATACAGATGTGTCGTGAGGTCGCTCTCACGAAAGGGATTATGGTTTATGGAAGTGCAACCATGGATAAACGAATAAGTTTTATGATTTTTATTTTTTGATAAATATCAATTTATGCTCAGTATTTGAAACGGGAGTTAAAAATTCCTGTTTGGCTGGAAAAAATTGCAATGCTGTTTTAATTGTGTTGATAAGCGCTCAGGCTAAATAGGATAATGTTAACACTGACTCTGTGCGTTATGACCTATTGCATATTCATATGGTTTTTCTTCGCATGGTATGCAGACTGCATGTTTTCGTAGGTTTAACTCATGAAAAAAAGCTCGTTCAAAATGTTGGCGGCAGGGTGGTTTTGCCTTTATATAGTGTTGCTTTATGCAATCTATCATCAGATTGCTCTTATGCTGTGGTAATGTCTAACCTCAAGGCAGTACACGATTTTTAAGGTATAAACGCCGGTGCTCAATCTTAGTGCCATCAGGCAGGATGCAGTATCCGGTTCTACCAAAAAGTCGTTTTTCATAAGACAGGGTTCCGCCCTGTAGATGGCAGTAACGGTCTGCAGAGCTTTCATATTTCATAGGGGCGGAACTACAGGCAGTAAGCATGACCAGACAGGTCATCACGTTAAACCATTTCATATCTTCGCTCGATTTATTTATGAAGTAAAATATAGGATTTTGGTCAGTTATTGTTCAGAGATTTTCTGACCAGTCTTGTGCCATCACGGGTGATTCTGAGCCCTGTAGCTGAAACAGCATCCCTTCCCATGATTTTAACTATCGCAGTCTTTTCTATGCTGCCTTCTGAGATTAATTGCCTGACGTTAGAGACCAGACCTTTGTTATGAGGATTGCCGAATTCTTTGCGGACTTCATCTTCACTCATCGTCCGCGGATAAATACGGAAAAGATATTCGAGAATACCCCACTGGGATTTGTCAGAAAAACTGGTTTTCATTGCCACTCCATGTGAAATCACTTTTTTGCGGATTTTAGATCATTTGAAAGCAACAGTTAGTCAATGACGCACATTGAGAAGGCGAGTGTTGAGCATTGGTTGTGTAGGAATGTGGTTAATAGATTGGCTCTGATGGAGCGGCCAGCGGGAATCGAACCCGCATCATCAGCTTGGGAATCTGAAGTAATGCCATTATACGATGGCCGCGAAATGGTGCCGATTACCGGAATTGAACCGGTGACCTGCTGATTACGAATCAGCTGCTCTGCCATCTGAGCTAAATCGGCATGGTGGCCCCTGCTGGATTTGAACCAGCGACCGGGCGATTATGAGTCGCGCGCTCTGACCACTGAGCTAAGGGGCCGGATGCTGCGGTGCCGGGTGCCTCCCGGTAGATCGGCAAAGCCAGACCGACCCGCTTAGTATTCTGCACTTTCAGCTTAAGCCCCGCCGCATAGGGGGATTCACCGCAGCGATAAAAATATAAACTCAAATGATTAAATGAATTTTAAATCAAGGCTTAAGCGGAGAGGCGAAGGCGAAAAAAGTTGACTGATGACAAGTCAAGCTATGGGAGCTGTTAACCGGAAGCCATGAACGAAAATTGAGCATCATCATAATATATTCCGGTTAACCAGCACTCAAAGAATTTTATACAATTACTTTACTTAGTAGTTGTTGTAATTTATTAACTTCGAGTTTTGTGAACGGCTTCTTGTTGGCTATCTCATTAATTACTAAACGATAACCGGAGAATTCTAAATCAGACACTGGAGGGACATCAATATTTATATGACCGGCAGAATTGACAGGAACAACTAATGTTACGTCTTCATCATCCACCGGACCGAATGTTATGAATTGTACTGAGTTTGGATTAACGAAGCAGTGACCTGAACACTTTGCGTTTCTGAGTGTAAGTA
>NZ_VWVM01000042.1 GCF_008632075.1 Candidatus Pantoea gossypiicola | reverse complement strand
GCACTTCCATCTCAACCAGTTCCAGCAGCTCTTCATCATCAACCATGTCGCACTTGTTCAGGAACACGATGATGTAAGGAACGCCAACCTGACGACCCAGCAGGATGTGCTCACGGGTCTGTGGCATCGGGCCATCAGTCGCAGCAACAACCAGGATCGCGCCGTCCATCTGCGCAGCACCGGTGATCATGTTTTTCACATAGTCGGCGTGGCCTGGGCAGTCAACATGAGCGTAGTGACGTGAAGCAGTCTCATACTCAACGTGTGCGGTGTTGATGGTGATACCGCGGGCTTTTTCTTCAGGGGTGCTGTCGATCTGGTCGAATGCACGCGCCTGGCCGCCGTTGGTTTTTGCCAGTACGGTAGTGATAGCTGCAGTCAGGGTGGTTTTACCGTGGTCAACGTGACCGATGGTGCCCACGTTTACGTGCAGTTTGTTACGTTGAAATTGCTCTTTAGCCATCGCTAGTCCCTCTAAGACACGGATATATCAATGATATCATCACATTAACCAGGCAATGCCTGACTGCAAGGAAGTTACAGAGAAAATCAGGAGGGAGATTAAAGGAAGTGGTGCTGATACCCAGAGTCGAACTGGGGACCTCACCCTTACCAAGGGTGCGCTCTACCAACTGAGCCATATCAGCACATCTGGAGCGGGCAGCGGGAATCGAACCCGCATCATCAGCTTGGAAGGCTGAGGTAATAGCCATTATACGATGCCCGCATCCTGGAACTCGGCTACCTGTTCTTTCTGTAGCTTGCAGATAACAGTGAATGCTTCTCTGCTATCTACTGTCTGCCAGCGAAGCTGACCGACGTTGACTTCGCTAACGCTCAGTCTGAATTCAGGGTGATAAGTGACTCACCTGACAGATAAACAGGTCGTTTATCTGTACTCAACCGCGAGGCTGAGATGGTGGTGGGAGAAGGATTCGAACCTTCGAAGTCTGTGACGGCAGATTTACAGTCTGCTCCCTTTGGCCGCTCGGGAATCCCACCTACTTGATTGGTGCCGGCTACCGGAATCGAACTGGTGACCTACTGATTACAAGTCAGTTGCTCTACCAACTGAGCTAAGCCGGCATCAAGTGGAGCGCATTCTAGGAAGGTCGGGCCCTGGATGCAACTAAAAAATCGCATATTTTTTTCTATCGCTTACTATTTGTGCAAATCATCGCATTTTAACGTTTTTATGCAGATTATTTGTGCAATCTGGCTCAGTTTTCACGACTTTACTCTGGCTGTGCTGCGCCTCTGCCCCTCTCTTTGCAATGCCTGCCCCCAGCGTTCTCGATTCGATTATTTCGCTTATTCCTGAAAAAAGATCCCGGCCAGGCGCTGACTGTCGGTTTTTTCGTCACACAAGACCGATTTTTCCATGAAGACGACATCCCTTTTCTACAACAGCACCCGGCAGAATCATCTGGATGGCGTGCTTATTGATGGGATGTCGCATTTGCTTCATTACGGGGCTTAATGCGTTGCTCTGCCACCGGAACAGGTTAACAAGGCTGTTACGGACTGAAAACGGGAAAAAGCCTGGGACGGATTTATAACGTCATTGTCTGTTATAAAGTCGTTAATGGCTTGGCTAATGGCGCGTTTTGTGGCTATACCGACGAAAGCGAGATCACAGTTATCTTTTTACTTCTGTTAAAAGCCATACTGGTGATACCCTCCAGCCCATTGTTCTCACTGATAAACCAGCGATTCGTGATTCAAATTACCTGCGTTGTCCTGCTTATCGGATAACACGCCGGTGATAGCAATGAATTTGCGGTCAGATGCATGCTTATGGATAAAACGACTCCCCTGACAACGCCCTACTTAGAATTCACTCGTGAGCAGTGGGCGGCATTACGTGATTCCGTTCCTATGACGCTATCAGAGGAAGAGATTGCGCAGCTGAAAGGCATCAACGAGGACCTTTCTCTGGAAGAGGTGGCAGAAATTTATCTGCCTCTCTCGCGCCTGCTTAATTTCTATATCAGTTCAAATGTGCGTCGGCAGGCTGTACTGGAGCAGTTTCTGGGCACTAATGGGCAGAAGATCCCTTACATCATCAGTATTGCGGGTAGCGTTGCCGTCGGTAAAAGCACGACAGCACGTGTATTACAGGCATTGCTCAGCCGCTGGCCTGAACATCGGAAAGTGGAATTAATTACCACGGATGGCTTCCTGCATCCTAATGCCGTGCTCAAAGAGCGTGGCTTAATGAAGAAGAAAGGATTCCCGCAATCCTACGATATGCACCGGCTGGTCAATTTCGTCTCTGATTTAAAGTCAGGTGCCAGTCAGGTTACCGCTCCGGTCTATTCGCATCTGATTTACGACGTTATCCCTGATGGCGATAAAGTCATACAGCAGCCGGATATTGTGATTCTTGAGGGGCTCAACGTCTTACAGAGCGGTATGGACTATCCCCATGACCCCCATCACGTCTTTGTTTCTGACTTCGTCGATTTTTCAATCTATGTCGATGCAGAAGAAGATCTTCTGCAAAGCTGGTACATCAATCGTTTCCTGAAATTCCGCCAGGGTGCCTTTACCGATCCCGACTCCTACTTCCATCACTATGCCCAGCTCTCCGAGGCGGAGGCCGTTGAGATAGCGGGTAACCTGTGGAAAGAGATTAACTGGCTCAATCTGCAGGAAAATATTCTGCCGACTCGAGAGAGAGCCAGCCTGATTATGACGAAAAGCGGCGATCACGCTGTCGATAAAGTCCGCCTGCGTAAATAACGCCAGTGATAAAAAAGCCTGCATTCATGCAGGCTTTTTTTATTCAGACGGGACGTAACGATATCTCTCCGCCAACCCATGCCTTTATTTCGCCATCCTGTTCCAGTAACAGCCCACCCTGGCTGTCAACACCGCGCGCAATACCGTGCACTTCGCGTTCACCGATGAGCAACTTAACAGGCCGGTTAATGAAGTTGTCCAGCGCGGCCCAGCGTGTCACAAAGGGCGCTAACCCCTCCTGCTCAAAGAGTGGCAGTGCCTTGCGCAGACGATTAATCAGACGAGCCGCCAGCTCGTTGCGATTCACCATTACTCCGGCTTCCTGCAGGTTGATCCAGCCCTGATTAATCTGGGAGGCATCAGCGGTGCGCATTGCCAGATTGATACCTGCACCGATCACAATCTGCGCAGCATCGCCCGTTTTCCCTGTCAGTTCAACCAGGATACCGGCTAGTTTGCGATCGTTAAGATAGATGTCATTAGGCCATTTTACCCTGACCTCATCTGCGCCAAGTGAGCGTAATGTCTCCGCCATGATGATACCGATGACCAGGCTGAGCCCCATTGCCGCTGCGGGGCCCTGTTCCAGTCGCCAGTACATCGACATATAGAGGTTAGCGCCAAATGGAGAGAACCACTGACGGCCCCGGCGTCCCCGACCCGCCTGCTGATATTCAGCAATACAGGCAGCACCAGATGGCATGTCATGCATGCGCTCCAGCAGGTACTGGTTCGTTGAGTCAATCACCGGTATCACCGAGACATTGCCCTGCTCAACCTGCGAGAGAATCGCCTGCTCATCCAGTAGCTGGATTGGCGCAGGCAAGCTGTAGCCTTTACCGGTGACGGTATAGACATCAAGTCCCCAGCTTTTCAGTGTCTGGATATGCTTGTTGATGGCAGCCCGGCTCATTCCCAGCGTCTCACCCAACTGCTCGCCAGAGTGAAACTCACCGTCAGACAAAATATCGACCAGCTTTAACGGGACATTGTGGTCTTTCATGCGATCACCTCGACGGCATTGCATTCACCCTGTGCCTGAATAAACCGAACTTCAGGCTCAAGCCAGACATCAAACTTCTCCCCTACCCGGGCGCGTACCGCTCTGGCCAGCGCCACGATGTCGGCAGGCAGGGCATTGTCAGCATTGATTAGCACCAGAGCCTGCTGCTGATGAACGGCTGCGCCCCCGATGCGATAGCCTTTAAGCTGGCACTGATCGATCAGCCAGCCCGCTGCCAGCTTCGTTTCTCCCTCTGGCATCAGATAGTGCGGCATGGCGGGGAACCGGGCCAGCAGAGCGCTGCACTGCGCCTGCGTCACCACCGGATTTTTAAAAAAGCTGCCGACATTTCCGGTGACTTTCGGATCCGGTAATTTGCTCTGCCGCATCTGGCACACTGCGTGATAGACATCCCAGGCATTGGCTGTCACCGGGTTAAGCGTTTTCAGATCGCCATAGGTTAATACCGGCTGCCATTGCTTAGGCAGGATCATCCCGACGGCGACGATGACATAGCCTGACTGGTAGTGATGTTTAAAAATGCTGTCACGATAGCCAAACTCACAGGCTTCACGGTCGAGGCGTTCTGTCTCACCACTGTGCAGATTAAGCACATCCACGTATTCGCAGACATCTTTTAATTCCACACCATAGGCACCAATATTCTGAATCGGTGCAGAACCCGTCATGCCTGGGATCAATGCCAGGTTTTCCAGGCCGGTAATCCCTTTTTCCAGCGTACTCTTAACCAGCTGATGCCAGTTCTCACCTGCCCCGACATGCAACTTCCAGCACTCAAATTCATCCCGAATTTTGATACCTTTAATGCGATTCAGCACCACGGTACCGGCAAAATTCTCCAAAAAGAGGACATTGCTGCCTTCACCGAGCACAAGGAAAGGCGTTTGATCCTGCTGGCTGGCCTGCCATGCAGCCAGAATGGCGGCAGGCGTCTCAGCGACGATGCGTTTTTGTGTATGTACTTCAAGCCCAAGTGTGTTGTCGGCTTTTAAGGAGGGATGCTGGCTGGACATTTGACGGCCTTAACTGAGTTATCTGGCCGTAGTTTACCGTATCAGAGAGGGGTTCTCAGGCAGTTTTCGGAGATTATGGTGCGGTTTTTACGATCTGCAGACGTAAAAAAGCCCCGCACTTTCGTGCGGGGCTTCTCTACTTATATGATGCCTGGCAGTTCCCTACTCTCGCATGGGGAGGCCCCACACTACCATCGGCGCTACGGCGTTTCACTTCTGAGTTCGGCATGGGGTCAGGTGGGACCACCGCGCTAAAGCCGCCAGG
>NZ_VWVM01000041.1 GCF_008632075.1 Candidatus Pantoea gossypiicola | reverse complement strand
TGGACTTCCCGGCAATATCACGTGGCTGGGGGGTAACGACCGACGGTAAGGACGGGAGCGGCAATAAAGTGACCGACCCGACGAACGGCATCCCGCCGATGGAGTGGTTTAACGCCCTGCAGAAACGTACCGATGAGGCCATTCAGTGGCTGCTGCAGCATGCGTTGCCCGACTGGGCTGCGGGCACGTGGCCGGCGGGCGCTGTGGTGGTAAACAGCGGCATCGTGTGGCGGGCACAGAAGGAAACCGCCACCGAACCGGCAGCCGATGCCGGCGACTGGCTGGCGCTGTTTCCGGTGGCAAATCTGGACAAGCGTTATCTGCATGCGGATAAAAACCTGTCCGATCTGACCGACACTGCTAAAGCCCGGGAAGCCCTTTCGCTCGATAAGGTCGGTAACTGGAATGCAGTTCAGGCCAACGGCGGTCTGCACTCATCCGGTAATCACCACATTTATATTGACTGGGGTGGTGATTCTAAATTTTACGGTACAGTGGACTCGACAGATGTAGGCGAGTTTTTTACCACTCAGAATCCACCAACGCCTGAACAAAGCCGATCATACCCTAAAACGGGTGGAGAGGTTGATGGTGAGGTGTGGTCTGCGGTCGGAAATAACTATCGTTTAGTTGGCAACAACCGCGGCGTGTTCTGGCGGTTTGACGCCAGCAGCATGTATCTGATGTTTACTAATGATGGCGATCCTCATGGTGGATACAACGCACTCCGCCCGCTGATGGCAAATTTTGCCACAGGTGCGCTGTCAACCGGGCATGATTTCACTGCGGGCGGCAATGTTTACAGTGGAGGTGGAGCCAGCCGTTTAGCTACAGACGGCAATATCTATGGCTCTGTATGGGGTGGATTTCTCAATAACTGGATAGCGGGTCAGATTTCAGCGCAGGTAGGGGCAGTACAGACCTGGGTGAGTCAGAACTTTGTAAACAGTTCGCGTCAGGCATCCGCCACGTGGTCTGGGAAAGTTGGCGGTGGGGCTGGGCTACAGGTGCCAGCTGGCTGCGTAGTGATAGGTGCCAGAAATAACGGAAGTTCAGACGTGGCGAACATGAGCCTTTTATATGCTGCCCAGCAAATTCTCGTTAATGGCAACTGGATGACAATAGGATTAGCGTAATGGTCTTAATGAAAAATCTGCACGTGTATAACGCCGAAATGATTGCCGGTAATTCCGTGCTGTTTCTGAAGGACGATGCCGGTCGTGACTGGTATGAGTCGCAGAAATTGTTTGACGATGAAACACTGAAAGTTGTTTTCGACAGTTCGGGCATCATTGTTTCAATGAATTATGATGTGTCAACGTTGTGGCCGGTAGATAATTCTGTCGCAGAAGTCGCCGCAGCAGATGTGCCTGAAGGAATCGATATTACCGGCAACTGGATGTTTGACGGCAAAAATATTGTGCCGCGTACCTATACCGCCGAAGAGTGGCAGGCGAGAGCGGAAGCACAGCGTCAGAACCTTCTCACCGCAGCTAACGCCGCCACCGCCGACTGGCGCACAGAACTTCAGCTGGACACCATCAGTGACGAAGACAAAGCCAGCCTGGTCAAGTGGATGGCCTATATCAAAGCGCTTAAGGCGGTGGATCTCAGCAGCGTCAGCGATGAGGCAGGGTATAACGCGATTGTCTGGCCGGAAGAGCCATAAAAAAGCCGCCGCACAATTGCTGGTGTCGGCATGCGTGCGGCGGCTATAGCATCGCTCAGAGAGCAAGGACGAGGTAGAACTTAATTATTATAGCTGGGATGGTTGAACATGGGCGTTTACTTCAGCGCCAGCAGCTGTGCCAGCGTCATATTTTTGATTTCGTCTTTAGACATGACCCTATAGCCTTGCTTCTCCATCCAGCCGCGAACCCGCTCGACTGTAGCGACAATTGCATCGGCAGGTACTTGCTCGGTGTAGCTGATCTGGTTGGTTTTTCTGTCGAAGTGGATCAGAAGAGAGTGACCGTCGCCCTGGATGATATCGCGTGATTCGGAGCGGTGAAGTTCCGCTTCCATGCGATTGAACTCAGCTATGTAAGCCTCTTTAAAAGCGGCGGCCTTCTTACCAGTAAACCCCATCACCAAAAAAGTGAAACCGTCTTTAGTCATCTCATACATTGGCAGTCTTCGACCCGTGCTATCCTGATAATCACTCACCGCAAAATTGCGGGCAGTGAAATCTTCAGAACAATCTAAAACGCGTATTTTTTTAAGAATATCATCGTGGCGTTTATGGAAAAAATCAGCGACAGCAGTTGATGTTGTGACTGCTTGGCCCGCGTGGATTGATATTTGGGGGATTTTGGTAGGAATTGATAGCATAATAAGTGCCTCTATGAGATTCGTTGAATGGTGGTCGGGTGCTTCAACACCGCTCATAGACGGCCCGTAGTTTTCCTCTGCGAACAGAGTGTTTTATGTGCTACGCGCCACCCGACCATTGTTCAATGAAATCTGGACACAAAAAAGCCGCATGACTGTCGGGCGCGGCATCCGCTATGAGAGGTGTGTTGAGCACCGAGGAGGAATGTATTAGATTGGGCAGGGTAATGTCAACAGCTGCTGTGAAGGTAAATTTGAAGGCACAGCCAGGAAGCGTGAGCCTCCTTCTTTTGGAGAACTTGTCAGCCGTGCTTCCCAATGGAAAGTCGTTATTTTGAAATTTTAAGGAATGGATAAATAAAAGAAGACCAAAACAGGCGTTTCAACTTGAGTTTGAGCGGGCGTTTTCTTTTAATCCCAGCCCACATAAAGTCTTTTTCTTCTTCTAATCTTTTCTTAAAGTCATTATCAAATTGTATAGTTGAACTATCGGCATGAGGTGTTTTACCTATAACTGATGGAATAACAGCCTCTACTTGGCAAACTGAGTATTCCTTTAAAACCTGCCATTTATCGGCAACCATCCAAACAGAGTAGAGGAAATTTGCCATCCTACAGGCAGCACTATTGTTTATCACATAACCATGCGAGCATGCGGCTTCTAATACCTCGTATATCTGGTGTTTTTTTTCATCTGACTTATATAAGGGCTTATTAATATATTTAGGTCCTTCCGTTAATAAGGTAACGGTAGGGTGTGTAGTATTTCTTTCTTCAATTTCTGACATAACGTCCACTGTCTTACAGTCTATAAGCGCGTCATCCTCCAGGATTAACGCCATCGGTATGCCCTCAGAGGCTATTCTTCTGTAGATGTTGATATGACTGAGTGCACAGCCCACTTCACCACAGCTAAGTGCGTAGTTCAGAGGTCTGGTTTCTTTCATGATGTCTGTATATGAGAGCTGAGATCCGTCAACAGCTTCGACTATTTCGTATTCAAGATTAAGGCGAGATAGTTGTTGTTCCATAGAAGCCCGACGCTCGGGGGATCGCGCCAGATTAATGACGAATATCTTCATCACAGATAGTCCTTTGAGTGGTTCGAAGGGAGAAATAAAAGAAGGCTGCCAACGAAGCGCTTTGAATCGTTGGCAGCACTGAGGCATGGTCAGCACGAGGATAAACAGGAATTGCCTCAAAGCAACACAACATCACGAGACAGCATACAAACTCAAAAAAACGCCCAATCGCAGGGCGTCACCGAATACCGATGCAATTAGCATAGAGTTTATATAGTTGTATCGTGAGGTCGCTCTCACAAGAGGGATTATATGGTTACTAAAGACAACGGACACTAAACACAATGTTCCGTTACGTATGAATTATTGATACAGATCATTCAAAGCACATTTAACAAACATAAGGTAAAAATGATTCGTGCAAAGTTTAATGGTTTTTATGATTTTTTCCTGTTAGGGAAAAGCTGGTGGCGTCAATAAAATTTACAGGATTTTGTGACCTGGCTAAAGATTCAAAAAATTGATTAACCACTCTCATCGCTATATGTGTTTTCGTTGAAATTTTATTGATTAAGGGAGGCCAAGACTGAGGTTTTTCAAAAACCAAGGGGTATGAAATGTTCAGCGAAGAAATGTTTAGCGACGAAGTAATAAAAGAGAATTTGGCTTTAAGCTTTATAGCGAGTAGTGGGAAATTATTGACTGAGCCAACACCGTCAATGATTTATGAGTATGCGATTGAGTCTCTCAGAAGGAGTAAGTTGGTTGAGGGGGAATTTGAAATTGTCTGGGGGCCCGCAGTACTAAAAGCAGATGAGGATGGAACTGGGGAGAATAGGCAAGACGATTTTGTAATTTATATGGCTAAGAATTTAAAAAATCCAGATGACTATAGAGTGGCAATAAGAGGTACAGTAACACCTTTTGATGCCGTAGTAGATCTTGATATTGATCAGGTTGAGTGGAACTCTGTTTATTCTAATTCACCTTCAGGTTTGAAGATATCTGAAGGCGCTTCTATAGCAAGCAATACTATTATCAAAGGTCAAAGTAACAACTTGCCGGGTAAAGATTTAACTTTATTTGACTTCATCAATACTCTCAGTTCACAAAGCGGAAAGGGTATAGATGTCACTTTTACTGGTCACAGCCTTGGCGGATGTCTCGCAATGACTTTGGCACTTTATTATAAATTGAGATTTAGCGAGAAAGAATCTAGTATCAATAAATTTGACGTGAAAGTACATTGCTGCACATTCGCTGCTCCTACAGCAGGTAGCAAGATGTTTGTAAATTATGCAGCTAAAATTTTCAATGGAGAAATTGAAAGTGGGGATACATATCAGAGTAAATTTTTAAGAGTATTTAACACCAATGATCTTGTACCGTGTGCTTGGGTATCGGACGAGCTCCGAAGATTCAGAAATCTATATGATGATGTGTCTCCTGTGCCTGAAAATATCAAAAAATTTGTTCTCGATTCTGTAGTATCCTCACTTGATGAGTTACCAGCAGGTGACAGATACACTCAGCCAAACCCAGTTTTAATGTTTTCATTCCCGCTAACAAGGGAGACATCAGACTGGAAAGTTCAGGTAGGGTATCAGCATGGGGATGCTTACCCTGGTTTCTATAATCTAATCAGCAAAGATGTCGATCTTAATTCTAAAAATGTCGAAGATATCATTATTGTAGTCAAGTAAAAAATCCTGATATCTTTATTCAAGAATTTTAACTGTTAGCTAAAGAGGGCTTTTAGCGCCCTCTTTCATTATAACTAAGTTGCAATTTTATAGGTCTATTTCGGAATCTGGCTCCACGGCTGAATTTTCATTAATGCATTTGGAGTAATACGCAAGGCTTTTTTTCGGTGTGCGTAAAAGGGTGTTTTTTTCGACGCGAATTAGACCGAATTTTATCGTAAGTCCAGATGTCCATTCCCAGTTATCTGTAGCAGCCCAATAAGAAAGTCCAAGAAGGTTGACCCCCTTAGATATTGCTTCAAGAGCCGCATCTAAATATTCATAAATATATTGGCTTCTAGGGGAGTCATCAATGACCCCATGAGAAGCTTCAGGTTCATCAAGTGCAAATCCAGTTTCTGTTATATAAATATCAGGTGAGTTATAATTCTTATGAATATATAAAAGAATTTCTGTCAGCCCATCAGGTTCTACTACAAAAGAAGATTGTGTTTTGGGGAGCTCTTTGGGTGCTTGGCCTGAAGTAAATCCAAAGAAATTTTTTGGGTCCGAGTCTGCTTTGACGTAGAGCCTGCAATAATAGTTGATGCCTAAAAAGTCAGGCGAGGAATTTATGATATCCATGTCATCATTTTTTATATATGCTTCAAAAGATGATAGCAAATCTTGCGGATAACCCTTACCATATAGAGGATCCAAGAAAACTGCATCAAATATTTCCCATGCCTTTCTTGCTGCTTCTATATTTTCCGGCGAATCATCTTCACCTCTTGTTCTTGAAAGGCTAAGTGTTGTACCAATTTTGACATCTGAAGGTAGATTTGTTCTAAGCGCTTTAAAAGCGAGCCCTTGTGCAAGATTAACGTGATGAATAGCTGCAAACATCGACTCCTTTGATGCAATTCCTGGCGCAAAGGTAGCAGTGCCATAGCCAAGCAAAGCAACGGAACTTGGTTCATTGAAGATAATCCACTTTTTGACTCGATCACTAAATAGCTCCGTTACCTTCAATGCATATTCAGCGAAGCGATAAGCCAAATTTCTATCGCGAAAATCTCCAGCCCAATCGGGAATATCCCAATGAAAGATAGTTGGAATAGGTTCAATTCCATTATCAATTAGTAAATTGATGATTTTATTGTAGAGCTCAACGCCTGTTTTATCTAATGAACCATTGTTATAAGCGGGTTGAATACGTGGCCATGATATTGAAAACCTGAAGGATTTAATGCCTGCTTGTTTTAGTAATTTTATATCTTCTTCATATCGCTCCTCAAACTCAGTGCATATCTTGTTGCTGTAATCATCCCCCTTTGGGTTTTTATCAATAAATATGTCCCAGTTACTTACACCTCTATTCTTTCGACTCTCAGTTTGAGGTGCTGATGAGGATACTCCCCAAAGAAATCCTTTTGGGAATTTTTTTGATAACATGGCACTACTCCTTATTTAGATTGACGTACAATGCACTTTTTTTTGAATTAATTTATAATCAATCGAATTCCGCTCTGCTAGAGCTATATAAAACTATATAAATCCAGTTAATCTGGATCACCTTTTCACTCCGACTTAAGCCCCGCCGCATAGGGGGATTCACCGCAGCGATTAAAATATAAACTCAAATGATTAAATGAATTTTAAATCAAGGCTTAAGCGGAGAGGCGAAGGCGAAAAAAGTTGACTGATGACAAGTCAAGCTATGAGAGCAGTTAACCGGAAGCCATGAAAGAAAATTGAGCATCATCATATTATACTCCGGTTAACCAGCACCCAAAGAATTTTATACAATTACTTTACTTAGTAGTTGTTGTAATTTATTAACTTCGAGCTTTGTGAACGGCTTCTTGTTGGCTATCTCATTAATTACCAGACGATAACCGGAGAATTCTAAATCAGACACCGGAGGGACATCAATATTTATATGGCCGGCAGAATTGACAGGAACAACTAATGTTACGTCTTCATCATCCACCGGACCGAATGTTATGAATTGTACTGAGTTTGGATTAACGAAGCAGTGACCTGAACACTTTGCGTTTCTGAGTGTAAGTA
>NZ_VWVM01000040.1 GCF_008632075.1 Candidatus Pantoea gossypiicola | reverse complement strand
AGGCCGTGCTCCAGATCCAGAAACCAGTCCTGCTTCAGCGACAGCAGCCGGGTTTTCACCTTCTGCCGCACGCACTCAGACTTGCTGGCGTAGGATGCGCGGCCCCGCCCGAACGTCCAGTCACCCTTTCCGTCAGTCCGTCGTGTCCTCATGCCTGCGCCTCCGAGGTCTGCCCGTTCTGGCTGTCGGTATGGTGGTGTGATTTGCTGCCGATGCCGTCAACCGTTACGTCACCGCCGGTGACCTCAACCGATCCGGTAATCTTCGCCGCCGCCCCGCTGCCGCCACTGGCCGACAGGCCGCCGTTCATCGCAGCGGTCCCGGTCACCGTCAGCGTGTCATCCATCGTGACGGGCTTCATAAATTCGGCCTGGCAGTGAACCGTCAGCTTTGCGCCATCGATGTCAACGTTGCCGCCGGTGTCGATGGACACATATCCGGTGCCCTCAAGCTGGCGCATCACGATGGCGTCGTTGCGGAAACTGCCGATAGCCCGTGTAAGGCTGGAAAAGCCGGGCAGAAACCCGCCGTCGCCCCAGTCGTGCTGGCGGTGCTCGGCCGCCTGGCTCACCTGCCCGCTGCTGAACCAGTTATCGATACAGCGATCGGCAAACAACACCCAGCCCTCATCGCCGGGCTTCACGGGGAAGGTGAAGGCGAAGCCCCCGCCGCGCGGAAACTTGACCGGCACGTCCGCCAGCACCGTCGGCGTGATGGCATCGCCGTTCTCATCCGTGCCGGCAATGGCCGGCTGCAGCGTCACCGTCTGCCGTTTATCATCAAACGCCGTCACGATGGCGGGCATGGCCACGCGCAGGCGGCCTGATAAATCATCCGCCGCCGCTGCCATGACCGAATCCAGCGAGGCCGTGTCCCGGCTAAGCGTGCTCATCTTTTTTCTTCCTCTTTTTCAGCTTTTTCGCCTGCTTAAATTTCCCGTTTACCAGCGTCAGCCGTGATTCCCAGCGGGACGCGTGCGTGTCGCCCTCTGATTTCACCGCCACCACCTTGTAGTCGCCGTTGTAGTACGCCACGATCGACTCAACCCGCACCAGCGAGCCCACGGTGATTTCCGGACGAAGCAGGCAGGACACCTCCAGACCGCGATCGGTGGGTTTCGGGCTGCCCAGCATGCCGCCGGATTCGTTCAGCAGCGCACCCTCACCCGGCAGGCAGTAATCAGGGTGCAGCACGTGCAGTTCCCCGTTCTGGATCATCCAGTCCGCTCCGTGATGGTTCGCCACCTGCGTCATCACGTGCCGGGCCGGGCCGTAACAGACCTTCGCGCGCGTAAACGTCACGTCAGCCGGCAGGCCGATATTTCCCGGCGTGATGCCGGTCATTTCCCCCGCGCAGTGTGCAATCACATCCTCATGCGTGCTGCCCGCCGCCAGCGTCACGTTCACGAATGTATCCCGGTACGCGGTAGCACCGTCGTCGCAGGTCAGCTCAAGAATAAAGTCCAGCCCCTCGCGGACAACCGCAGGCTTCGTGATCTGCCCGGCGTACAGCACCCGGCAGTTCTCCAGTGACCCATAGCCGACCGCCAGCGCGACCTGCTTAAACTCGCCGCCGGTCACCTGATGCCGGTGTGAAGGGGTCAGGTTCCAGACGCGGATCGTGGCCTTGTTGGGCGTTTTGTCGTGGGTGTGGGAAATGCTGAAGGCGACGCGGAGGTTGTTAATCTGAATGGATTCTTTACTGTTGCCGATCGTCAGAATGTACTGACGACCATACTGCTTAATCGCTGTCATTGCTCCTGTCCATAAGGTAAAGAATGCAGCGGCTGCCCATGTCGCTGCCGCCGTAAGGGTTCAGCGCATTGCCGCTGCTGTCGTACAGGTAAAGCCAGAACGGCAGCCGCGTGCGCTTCAGCACCGGCACGCCGCAGACCAGGGCATAGCCGCTGATAAGGGCCTGACCAGTACCGGCGTCAGAAATATCCACTAGCCACTGCCCGCCCGGCGGTACCGGGTTATAACGCAGGCTTAGCTGATACCGGGTGCTGCCGACCGTGACCTTCAGGGTTTGGTACGGATCGCTGCTGACCGCGAGTCTGTAGAGAGTTGCCATTGTGTTTATGCAGTCCTCTTTAAAATAAAAATCAATAAATCAAAACTTTTTTTGTTGAAAATAACCCTGAGAGAAACCATGAAAAAAATACTTGCTGTCTTTGTTATTGCGTCATGTGGCCTGATGACTTTTTCTTCAGTAGCCTGCCCATTGGGTACCCACCTGACCGGGGGCATCGGCTCTCACCATAAAGGCGGACACTGCACATCAGAATCGGCAGCGGGTCTTACACGGAACATTCAGAAAGATGCGCAGATTGATATGAAAGGGGCAAAAGATACTGTGCAGAAAGACTGGAAAAAAACCAAAAACAAAACCACTAAAATGTTGAATAAATCCAAAACGGATATGAATATACTTGAGAAGAACGCTACACAGCGGGCAAACTCCTAATTCACAATACAGCCCCGTACTGCGCTCACAGACGGGGCTTTGTTTTTAAACATCCTTTATCAGATATTTCTCAACAGATTAGGTCTGGTTGCTATTCGGTCGTGACCCCATAAGAATCAAACTGCGCCTGGAGCGCAGGCGTCATGGCCTCTCTGCTGATTTTTTCCCCATTCTGGCCCCCCTTACTCACAATCTTCGCCGCCTGTTTAGCCGTACGCCCGCCGGTTTTACCCTGCGAGGGAACCTTTAAACCACTGGCCGTCTGCGTGGTCGTAATAAATATTTCACGGCATTTCAGGCTGAACGCTGCTGATCCGGTGCGGGTGAACTTTACGTCCACGTTCAGCAGCAGGCATTGCTCATAGCTGGCGGTCTGCGTGGTGATGGTGATCGGAGTCGCGGACTGCTGCATGCTGCGCAGCGCCTTCAGCGCATCGGCCACGCGCTGATCGCTGGTCGCCAGATCCGCTGAATCCGTGTCCAGCAGGGACGGCAGCCAGGGTGCCAGCGCCCGCTGGCCGGATGAACCGCCCACCAGCGAGCTGGCTGCAGACGCCACCTGATCCAGTACCCGGTTTGCCAGGCTGACGCCCTGCGCGGTGAGGCTTTTGATTTCGCCCGGGATGGGCAGGTCGTCGATAAAATCCGGCTCACGGACATAATTATCCTCTGCCAGCTGATTAAACAGCGTGTCCGACGGATCGAAGTCCACCATGATGCCGGTGATTTCAAAAGGTCGTGGCGTCAGTATCGCGTGATCGGAAATCTGCGAGCCGGACTCGACCGGGTTATCCGTGACTTTAAGCTCAGAGTGGTGGCTTTCCTCCGTCACCACGTCAAAAACAAAGGTGCCGATTCTGGTTGTGACCGCTGCGTCGCTCAATATCGCCTCCCTCCGGTACCATGATTTTCCATTGATGAGGCCAGTGACGCGTTTGTTTCTCTGTAACCCGCTACCAGTTTTTCCGCCATATCCGCCGGATTATCTGAATGCAGCGTTATGTTGTCAGCATGAACCGTGACTGAATTATCAATTTTTGCAGGGGCTGAACTCACTGACTTCTGGGGGCTGAAGCTATTCGATAAATTTTTCAGTGAATCAGGAGACATTCCCGCCGGCAGCCCGTCAGTATTGCCTTTGATCTCGGGGACAAAGAGGCGCTGATAATCGTCAGGCCGGTTCCGTTTAGTCCAGCGGATTATCTGGTCCGAATTCCAGTCAGGATGTGCAGCATGCACTTTACCTATCAGGTTTTCCCGGTCTTTACCGGCATCATGATGGCTTTTTTCATCCTGCATTTTCTGAAGTCCGTATTCCAGCTCGGACATGCCGTACTTCGCCTGCAGGCGCTTCATATCGATAATGTCGGCATTGTCAGCCCGATGGAATTTTTGTTTGGCTTCATAAAACAGAATCTCGGCACGTCCAATCATCCATTCCAGGGATGATTTTATGCGGACCATTAGCAAATCAAATCCCAGGAAAAAGGTATCCAGAAAACCCGTTGTCATGCCGAACTTAAATTCATCCCATTTTTTTATCAGCGATCCCACACCAAAAATGGCCCCGGCGATGAGCAAAGGGATAAGCGCCAGGGGATCGAGCAGCGCACCCAGCACGGCAACGATACTTTCACCTTCGGCCACCAGCTGAAGTGCCGCGTAGACATCCCTCAGACCAGACGCGAACTTCACCACCAGCCCGATAATCGTGTTCCATTTGGCAGCGACGAACAGTGCAGCGAGGACGAACTGGAGGCTGGTCGCATCTCCCAAGCACCGGCTGAACCAGCCTGCGAGGGTGGCGGTCAGCCTGATGGCCTCACCGATGATTTTCACAATCAGCGTCAGGATCTGACTGATACCCGCCAGCATCTGATGCGCATCGGGTGATTTCGCCCAGGCTTCCCACTGGGTGATCAGACTGAATAGCTCATCTTCCACCGCGGCAAATACGTGGTTGTCCATGATGGCCATCTGAAAACTCTTCCAGTCCATATTCCAGCGGGCAATCAGGCCGGTCATGGTTTTAGCGTGTTTATCCATGGTACCGCCGAAGCGGTCCTCAAGAATTTTAGTCAGCTGCTCAATGGTTTTATTGGCATCGCTGATGTCCAGCTTAATAGGTATTGTCTGGCCTTCGCGGTTTTGATAGGAGCCGTGATAGGACGTTTCGCCGCCTTTGCTGCTCTTGTGCAGCTTGATCCCGGCCTGGGCAATCGCACCGCCCATGGCATAGCGTCCTTCCAGCAGTTCGCCGACGTCTTTACCCAGCATGTAGCCGATCCCCGGCATGGCGGCCATGGTATCGCCCATTGCCTTCATGGCGGCGGCGGTCGGCTCAACGCCGTTATTTTTCAGCGACAGGAAGGCCTCTTTCGCTGCGTCCAGCCCCATTACCGGGTTGGCGCGTGCAAAATTAACCAGCCAGTGAAACTTCTGCTCACCCTCTGCCGCCGTGGTGTAAAGCGACTCGAAGGTGACCTTCATGTCCTCCATTTCTTTCGCTGTGCGGATAAATTCACCGCCGACCTCTTTTGCCATCTCCGCGCCCTTTTCCAGCGCGTGGGAGAGCAGGTTGGCCACCGTGATGGTGCTGAGCAGGGAATGGCGGGTGCTTTCACCGTGGTCGCCGATGCGCTGCAGCTGTTCGTCAAACGCCTGGCCGCCGCGCAGGTCGGCCTGAAAGCCAAGCGCATAAAGGAATTCGTCAATTAGGGCCATAACGCACCATGTTTTGAAATTGATTTCGCATAGTGTATAGTTACGCTATACGGAATAGGGATGAGCGGCGATGATTAAAAGCTTCAGGCACAAAGGGCTGGAAAAGTTTTTTAAAAGCGGTTCAACCGCAGGCATTCAGCCTAAACATGCGGTAAAACTGCAAATTCAGCTTACCGCCCTGAACTCAGCAACACGCCCTGAAGATATGAGCGCCCCCGGATGGAAGCTTCATCCTCTGAAAGGAAGCCTGGCCGGACACTGGGCAATAACAGTTAACGGAAACTGGCGTATGACTTTCTTTTTCGAAGGTGATAACGCAATTCTTGTTGATTATCAGGATTACCACTGAGGAAATAACCATGACCAGAATGCACAACCCCGCACACCCCGGCTTGGTACTGCGCGAATATCTCGACGGTATCTCTGTCACCGAGGCGGCAAAATCGCTCGGGGTCACCCGCGCGACACTTTCGCGCATACTGAATGGCAATGCGGGGATCTCTGCCGATATGGCTCTGCGCCTGGAATCCGCATTAGGCACCAGCGCGGAAATGTGGACAGGTATGCAGGCGCAACATGATCTCTGGGCGGCTTCTCAGATCCAGCGCCCAGTGATCCGGCCGATTTTCAGCCACGCATAACCAGTCAGATTTCTGCATAACATTTTTCAGGAGCTCGAAAGTGCCCCCATAAATGGTCAGGATCATAACGCAGCGAATATCAAAACCGGGCATATCAGGACCGGCAGCGTGCTCATCATGTCATCCATACTGCTTGCATTGACGGTGGGTGTGACATTAATCCTTCATCACAGGGGTACCGTCAATAATGCGCTGGACACAGGTCAGTGCCTTGTCGCCAGGGACGTAAGGGGATTTTTTGAATTTCTTAAGCATATTCTTCATCAGGCTTATCGCTGGATTTTCAAAGCCTGCGGTTAATCAGATAATTGTAAAAATACGGTGAAGGAGAATATGGATCTCAAACCTGAATTTCAGTGACAGACTGATGAGCATCATCAGAACTGTGTATCCACCAAGCACCAAAGCCAGCAGCGTCAGAAGCTCAACATGTCTGGATATGAATTTTTTAACATTCATGAAAAATAACCGCTGTCCGTGTCATTAAGTGCAATTCCCATTGTAGTCAGACCGCTTAAATATTATTACAACGTCCAGCTGATGCTTATTCTCTGCGTGCTCAGCGTAAATATTTTTTCATGTCTCCGGCATATCCCTTTGCCGGATCTCATCTGACTCCCTGATGGCGTCATGCAGCGCCATCAGGTCAGGCAGGGTATAGGCCGTTTTCAGCTCAGCTAGGCTGGCGAACTTACGGATGACGGGTGTCCAGATGAACCAGTCGGGTCCGTCTGCTCCGTCACTGAGGACGCTTCCGCTTCCCCCGCCACCTCCCGCGCCTTCGCCAGGAACGCCATCACCGACTCCATCCCCGGAAACAAACTGCCCAGCGTGGCGCGGATACCAGTAAAAAAATCTTCAAACTGGTACAGCGCCCCCTCCACCAGCAACTGCGGCAGGTGTGACCGGTACTGGTTCAGGTGCGTTTCAGCCTGGTCCGCCAGCTTAAAGGGCATTGCGCCCCCCTCACCTCTCACCACCGTGCTGTCAAACACCATGCGCTGCAGCTCTGCCAGCTCACTGCTGTCCATCACCGAAAACGCCAAGGCAATGGCGGTGGCCATCGAACCGTCGCCGCCGTTCATCATCTTACTGCGCCCGATAGCACCCAGCAGCTTCTGCAGGCAGCCCCAGCCCTGCACCGCGTTAACCGGCGTCATCACGTAGTCCACCCCGTCCAGGGTCAGCGTCTTTTTCAGCTCCATCAGTAGTCAATCCCGTTCATCAGCAACATGGTGCCGGTTTCAAAGGTCAGGGTGAACACCCCGGGATTATGCTGCGCACCACGGGTATACGCTGGCAGCGCGGTAAAAAAGCCCTTCGAGCCGGTGGCTACGTCGTCGTTCATCAGGTCGGTGATGATGAGCGAGAACGGGGTAAAGGATTTCAGGCTCTTGCGCTGCAGGGCACGCTGCTGGTTCAGCCAGGCCACGTCAGGGTGGTGCTGAAGCATGCGGAGGGTCAGCACCGTGGACTCGTCCGGGTTGCTGATAAACACCCCGGTACCGTGCGCCCCGATGGCGTATTCCCCCGCGTCTTTGGCATATTTGTAATCGATGGCGTTATTTTCCGCCGTAAAGCCGGTGATCACCCGCTCGTTGAGCATGAGGTGGATTTGCTTGATATCAAAACGTGCCATCTGTTAACGCTCCGTAT
>NZ_VWVM01000004.1 GCF_008632075.1 Candidatus Pantoea gossypiicola | reverse complement strand
GAAATTCGGCTAAGTTCGAAAATGTGTACTGATAAGTGGTTGTCCATCCGTAAATAAACGGTGCTCCTGGACGATATTTGATGAATTTTAATTTCCTGAAATCACAGGGTTGTTATGTTGGCGCATTTTATAAATGCATATCTATCCATCAGGTGGCTGATTCCAGCCACTTTGCATGTATTGAAAAGAGACAGGTTTGATGAATATCAGAAAAAGTATTCTGCCAGTGGCACTGGCTGGCCTCATGATTTCCGGATCGGCATTAGCAGCAGCGACTGACGGTCCCTCCCCCATCGTGCCTAATCCGGGAACCTCTGCGGGTACACAGGGTGCAGGCGGCGAAGTGAAATTCACTGGTGAAATTACCGATGTTTCCTGTGACGTTTCTACTGCCAGTAAAAGCCAGACCGTTGATTTAGGTAAATGGGCAAAATCGTATTTCGAAAGCCGCACCGAAACTACGGAAACACCATTTACTATTTCGGTCAAAGACTGCCCTTCATCGGTTAAAACAGTAGCTGTGCTTTTCGATGGCGATAAAGATAGCGGTGACCCTACGCTGCTGAAAGTGGCTGACGGCGGTGCAACCGGTGTGGGTATTAAATTCTACGAAGCAGACCGCAGTACGCCGATTTCTATTGGTTCCATTTCTAAGGCGGTCAAGGTAGTAGAGGCTGCAGATGGCGGTAGTGCCGACCTGAATTTCTTTGCGGATTACAAAAGTGACGGTGCTGCCATTACCGTTGGTAAGGCAAACTCAGTGTCTAACTTTGTGATGGTTTATAACTGATTTATAGCAGGGGCAACCCTGCTTCCCTCTTAAATATCAACGGCGTAAATGACTATGTTTAAGTTAATAAGACTTATTTCGCTTTTTTCTGCGTGTATGCTGAGCATGGCTGCTCATGCGGGTGTTGTGATGGGAGGGACGCGTGTTATTTTTGCGGAAGGAAAAAAGGAGGCAACGCTTTCAGTCACGAATCAGGATAAAACCATTCCCTATCTGGTTGAATCGTGGATAGAGAATTTTAATTCAGATAATCACGCCCGAGTGCCTTTTATTGTCACGCCGCCACTCTTCCGCCTCGATGCGGGAAAAGAGAATCTGTTAAGGATTAATTATCTGGGAATGCCCCTGCCGAAAGATCGTGAATCGGTATTCTGGCTGAATGTAAAATCTATTTCGCCTGCGCCACGTGATAAAAGCAATCAGCTGCAGGTTAATATTAAATCAAAATTTAAACTCTTTTACCGGCCAAAAGGACTGGCGGGAAATCCGGCTGACGCCTGGCAACAACTCTCGTTTCGCCATGAAGGCCGGCAGCTAATTGCGCATAACCCAACACCTTACTTTGTCTCTTTTTATTCGCTCAGCGTTAATCATCACACAATTCAGGACCCAGGCATGATTGGCCCGGGTGAGGATCGTCAGTGGACCGTCGCCGATTCCGGCGCAGTGACCTGGTCTGCGATTAACGACTACGGCGGCATCACTGAACAACGTACGCGCTAAGTTTGATTTGAATCCGGGGCATCAACAGTGAAAGTCACTCAACAGGCCAAGACAGGGAAGAGAAGGTACGCGAAATCGTTTTACGCTTCACCCTGGCTTGCAGGTGTTCCGGGTCTGATGCTGCTCATGTTCTGCCCACTGCGTGGTGCCCGCGCAGATGACTACTTTAATCCGGCGGCGCTGGAATTCTCATCCGATCAGCATAACGCCGCCGATCTTCACTATTTCGCCCATGAAGGCGGCCAGCAACCGGGTACCTATCATGTCACGCTGTTGCTCAATAATCGGGTGATTGATAGCCGCGATGTCACTTTTGTGCAGGGCAGAAACGGGCTTGTCCCGCAACTGACGGTTGCAGAGCTTTCCGCAATGGGCGTCAACGTTGATGGCTTTTCCGCATTCAGCCGTTTAAAGAATGGTGAGACCATTGACGAGTTAGGTGATTTCATACCCGATGCTGCAGCCGACTTTGATTTCGCGCACCAGCAGTTAAATCTTTCCATTCCTCAGATTGCCCTGAAAATAAAAGATCGCGATTATGTCGATCCTTCGCGCTGGGATGAGGGCGTATCGGCTGCTTTTGTAGACTATAACCTTACCGGAAGCAGTAGCCGTAATGAGGGCGACCGCTGGAATTCAACGCTGCTGAGCCTGCGCAGTGGAGCCAATTTCGGTGCATGGCGACTGCGTAACACTGCCGCCTGGCGTTACGATCTGGCCAGCCACTGGCAATCCCAGACCACTTATCTGGAGCGGGATCTTAAGACACTGAAAAGCCAGTTTCGGGTCGGGGATACTTACACCTCTGGCGACGTTTTTGACAGCGTGCAGTTTCGCGGTGTGCAGATCATGTCTGATGACTCCATGCTCCCGGAAAGTCAGCGCGGGTTTGCTCCGGTGATACACGGCATTGCCCACAGCAATGCGCGGGTCACGGTCAGTCAGCACGGCTATGTGATTTATGAAACCGTGGTTGCACCGGGCGCATTCGAGATCAAAGATCTTTATCCCACCGCGCAGAGCGGTGACCTCGACATTACTATCCATGAAAGCGATGGCTCGGTACGCACCTTCACCCAGCCCTACTCTGCTGTGCCTTACATGCTGCGTCAGGGTCATCTGAAATACAGTGTCAGTGGTGGTCGTTACCATTACTCAGGCAGTAGCAATCTGTGTTCACCTGAGTTTGTGCAGTCCACGCTGTTTTACGGACTGCCACATGACTTTACCGCCTTTGGTGGCGTTCAGATGGCGCAGAATTATCACGCTGTGGCGATGGGTCTGGGAAAAAGTCTGGGCGATTTTGGCTCGCTGGGAACCGATGTGACCGTAGCAAAAACCCGTTTACCGGAAGGACAGAGCAGAAGTGGTCAGTCAGTCCGCGCGCAGTATCAGAAAAATTTCGCTTCAACCAATACCACCTTCAGCATGGCAAGCTATCGCTACTCCTCCAGCGGCTTCTTTGACTTCAGCGAAGCCAATGCGATGACCAGCCCGGCAAGCTATGTGGCTAACAAGCGCAGTCGTTCGGAGATTTCGATCTCTCAGGGTATTGGCGACTATGGCAGCCTCAGCGCCTCTGCCTATGTGCAGCGTTACTGGCGTTCAAATAGTGAAGATCGCACCCTGCATCTGGGCTTCTATAGCAATTACAAAGCTATTTCCTGGGGCGTTGCCTGGTTTTACACCGACTCGACCAGCGCCCGTAAGGCTGACCGCGCGATCTCTTTTAACGTCTCCATTCCCTTCAGCGCGCTGCTGCCAGACAGCTCTGTCAGCTACAGCATGAACTCCAGCAACGATGGCAATGTCTCTCAACAGGTCAGCCTGTCGGGCAGCGCGTTGCAAGACCACAATCTGCACTACAACCTGCAACAGGGCTATGACAGTCAGGGACAAAATCTGAACAGCAACGGCTCGCTGGACTATCGCGGCAGTCGTGGCAGTGTCAGTGCCGGAGTCAGTCATGATCGCCACAGCACTCAGTTTAACTATGGTCTTTCGGGCGGCATCGTCGCGCATGCACACGGTATTACGCTGAGCCAGCCGCTGGGCGATACCTTCGCAATCGTTCATGTGCCGGATACGGCCGATGTGGGCATTCAGAGCAGCAGTAATGTGGTCACCGATGGTCGCGGCTATGCGATTGTGCCTTCTCTTTCGCCTTACCATGAAAATGCTATCGCACTGGCAACTGACACGCTGCCCGATAACGTTGATGTGGAACTGGATGGGCAAACGGCCATTCCGACCCACGGAGCGATTGTGATGGCCGATTACGCCACCCATGTGGGTAACCGGGTGCTGTTCACGCTGACCTGGCAGGATGCCTTCCCGCCATTTGGCGCGGCAGGTCAGATTGCCCGCGCCGCTGCGGGTAAAGAGGGCAGCACAAGCGGTATCGTCGCTGAAAAAGGCGAACTTTATCTGAGTGGTGTACCCGCTCAGGGTGTTATCGAGGTGAAATGGCAGGAAGAGGGGGTGGAGAGAAGCTGCCGCGCGCCGTTCCGCCTGCCTGCCGCCAGCGGTACCAATCCGGTCAGACTGGTCTCTGCAGTTTGCCAGTAATTCACAGGAATGTAAGATGAAATCAGTTCTGCGTTTAGCGAAAGGGATGATGCTGTTTATCCCGACCTTGTGTGTTTTACCTGCATTGGGACAGGAGTCCTGTCAGGGCGTCAGTCAGGTGGTGGTTCAGGTGCATAACGTCAACTATGTGCCGGGCGCGGCTGATGGCACGCCGATCTCGGCGCAGATGCCTTTGCAGAGCACCAATGCCTTTACCTGTAATAAAAACAGCGGTGAGCAGGGCTATAACTACAAAGACATGGGGTTTCAGATTAACGCTGAAGAGTCCGGCTTGCAGACCAACATTGCGGGCGGACACAATACGCCAATATACCGTGTTCCAGGCGTTGAGAGTATCGGATTCGCTATTGGTTTCAAGGAGCCGTCTTATTGCGGTGGCAGTTTCGCTGATACCACGGGAAAGGGCAAAACCAGCTCGATCTGTAACTCCCAGACCAGCCCACAGTTCAATTCTGCCCACGACATCACCCTTCAGTCCTACGTAGTGTTCTATAAAATTCCCGGACAGCGCTCGCCGCTGAATCCTGGCGATCAACCTGCATCTGTCGGAGAGGTGAACGTTGGCAATGCCAGCCTGAAGGTCGGGGACAGCGCTGCCAGCAGCCAGCCAATCAATGACAAGCCGCAAATTTTCCTCTCCAGCTTTACCGTACAGTATGGCAGTTGTTCTGTGGTCACCCCCCAGTCCGCTATTAATGTGGACATGGGGAAGGTGAGTAAGGCGGAGTTCACCGGTATCGGCAGCCGGGCAGGAAGCGAGAAGAGCTTCCAGATTCAGGTGATGTGTGAGCACAGCGCCGCAGTGAAAATAGGCTTCTTTGGCATGGCGACACCAGGCGATAAAGATGCCATCAGCCTGACGCCGCAGAGCAACTCAGCGTCCGGTGTGGGCATTGCTCTGACTTATGGGCCGGGTCTGCAGGTTCCGGAAGGTCAGCGCGTGCCGCTGAATGTCTCGACCGACCAACTACCGGTGCTGACGACAGTCTCTTCTCCCAATCAGGCGGCGTCGATGGCGTTTAACGCGCAATATATTCAGACTGACGAGCAAGTGATGGCGGGAAAAGCGGACGGCACGGTGACGTTCAATCTCGTTTATAATTAACAGGCACAGGCTGTGCATCACCGGCTAATGTCGCGTGATGCTGGCTGCATGTCTCTTCTACCCTGCACATTTCCCCTGCTTAGCATCGCTATCCGGCGCGTCTCCTGCAGCAATCGTTAAAACCCGCTAACCATGACCCGCGGTTTTTCCTAATCTCTGTTAAAATTATCCCTCTGTACCACTTTGCAGGATGCATGTTCGGGAGAAGCTATGTTGTGGATTTGGAATGCCCTGATTGTTCTGGTCACCGTTATCGGCATGGAGATAACGGCTGCGCTGGCACACAAATACATCATGCATGGCTGGGGTTGGGGCTGGCACCTGTCACATCATGAGCCACATAAGGGCTGGTTCGAGGTTAACGACCTCTATGCAGTGGTGTTCGCGGGCCTGTCGATTTTACTTATTTATCTGGGCAGCACAGGCATCTGGCCGCTGCAGTGGATCGGTGCAGGGATGACGCTTTACGGTCTGCTCTATTTTATCGTGCATGACGGGCTGGTCCATCAGCGCTGGCCATTTCGCTATGTGCCGCGCCGGGGTTATTTACGCCGACTCTATATGGCGCACCGCCTGCATCATGCGGTACGGGGTAAAGAGGACTGTGTCTCGTTTGGTTTTCTCTATGCGCCGCCGCTGTCAAAACTGCAGGCGACGCTCAGGGAACGCCACGGCGTTAAACGGGGCGCTGCCAGAGATAAGCAGGGCGCGGAGCAGGACGCGCCATCCGGGAAGTAACCGCCTGACCGGATGCCGCCACCAGCATGGCCAGTTTCTCTGGCGTGCTGGTGGACTGACGTTGATCCCACGCCTGTGCACCTGCTTCTACTACTTTCATACCGATCTTACGATAAACCTGTTTTGCCGTCGCAATGGCCCACGCCGAACGCAGCGGTAAACCGGGCAACCCCGCCGATGCCGATCGATAATAAGGTTCTGCCGTCTCCACCAGTCGGCGGGCAACGCGGCTGAGGGCCCTGCGATGGCGCGGGTCCGCCAGCGTCTCTCGCGTCAGCCCCTCTTCTGTCAGCCACTCAGCGGGCAGATAACAGCGTCCCGCCTCAGCATCTTCAATGATATCGCGTGCAATATTCGTCAGCTGAAACGCCAGACCAAGATCGCAGGCGCGATCCAGCGTCGCGTTGTCGCGCACGCCCATAATCTGCGCCATCATCAGGCCCACCACGCCCGCCACGTGATAGCAGTAGCGCAGCGTATCATCCAGCGTCTGATAGCGGGTCTCATGGACATCCATCGCAAAGCCTGCCAGGTGATCAAAAGCGTAAGCAGGCAGAATATCGTGCGCCATCGCCACCTCCTGGAAGGCGGCAAAGGCGGGCTCATGCATCTGCGATCCGGCATAGGCCTGGCGGGTTTTCATCTCCAGCTGTGCCAGGCGCTGTTCGGCGGATTGCAGTGACGGCGTATCATTGCTGAATCCCAGCACCTGATCGTCAATCACATCATCACAATGACGACACCACGAGTAGAGCATCAGCACACTGCGTCGGGTTTTGGCATCAAACAGTTTTGACGCCGTGGCAAAGCTTTTAGAGCCGACTTCCATGGTTTCAACGGCATGATCGAGCAGTGACGGACTATTCAAGCCAGATCCTCCAGCATCAATCCTGCGGTGGCCTTGGCCGAACCAATCACCCCTGGGATGCCCGCGCCAGGATGGGTACCCGCGCCGACCAGGTAGAGATTATTGATGGTCTTGTCGCGGTTATGGGGCCGGAACCAGGCGCTTTGCGTCAGAATCGGCTCGACCGAAAACGCCGAGCCCTGATACGCATTCAATTCATCGCGGAAATCAAACGGCGTGAACATGCGGTGCGTCACCAGCTGGCTGCGCAGGCCTGGCATGTAGTGCTGTTCCAGATAGTCGAAGATGCGATCGCGCAGGCGCGGACCTTCCACGGTCCAGTCGATATCGGCGGTGCCGAGGTGCGGCACCGGTGCCAGCACGTAATAACTGCCGCAGCCAGGGGGTGCCAGTGATGGATCGGTCACGCAGGGTGCGTGGAGGTAAAGCGAGAAGTCCTCTGCCAGGGCGTCTTTGTTAAAGATCTCATCAATCAATTCACGATAGCGCGGACCAAAGCAGACTGTGTGGTGCGCGAGCTGATCGTGATGATGATTCAGGCCAAAATAGAGTACAAACAGCGAGTTACTCATGCGCTTGTTCTGCAGGGATTTTCCCTTTACCACAGAGGCGGGATGCTGACTCAGCAGTTCGCGGTAGGTATGAACCACATCCGCATTAGAGGCGACCGCGCGGGTCGGGAATACCCGGCCATCTTCCAGATGCACGGCGGTGATGTTATTTTCCTGCGTCTCCAGCCGCGCAACGCTGGCATTCAGTTCCACTTCGCCACCCAGATCCTCGAACAGTTTTACCATGCCCTGTACCAGTGCGCCCGTGCCGCCACGCGGGAACCAGACGCCCCACTCACGTTCCAGCGCATGAATCAGGGTATAGATTGATGAGGTGGCAAACGGATTCCCGCCTACCAGAAGCGAGTGGAATGAGAACGCCTGACGCAGATGCTCATCTTCAATATAGCTCGCCACTTTGCTGTAGACGCTGCGCCACGCCTGCAGTTTTGCCAGCTGAGGTGCGGCGCGCAGCATGTCACGGAACGACAGAAACGGCACGGTCCCAAGCTTCAGATAACCTTCCGCAAACACCGCACGGGAATAGGCCAGAAAGCGACGATAGCCTTCTACATCACGCGGATTAAAAGCGCTGATTTGCGCTTCCAGCGCGGGCTGATCGTTGTCATAACTGAAGACCTTGCCGGACTCCCAGCAGAGTCGATAAAACGGCTTCACCGGCAGCAGTTCGACATAGTCAGAGAGCTTTTTACCTGCCAGAGTGAACAGCTCTTCAATAGCGCTGGGATCCGTAATCACGGTGGGGCCGGCATCAAAGGTAAAGCCCTGATCTTCGTAAACATAGGCGCGGCCGCCGGGCTTATCACGCTGCTCAAGCAGTCGCGTAGGGATCCCTGACGCCTGAAGGCGAATGGCCAGCGCCAGACCACCAAAGCCTGCACCAATTACTGTCGTTCTGTTCATTGCATCGCCTGTTGACGGTGAGGAGTCATAATAGCCTGTAGCGCAGCCAGTACGGGAACCGGCGGCTTGCCGCTTAAGATGCGCAGCCGATCAGACACAGTGAGTTTTCCCGCATAAAAACGGGCAATCAGACCTTCGGGAAGGCCGTAAAATCGTTGCATAACCTGCCAGCGCTGGTCTGCCGGACCCGCCAGAAACAGCATCCGGTTCAGCATGCGGAAGAAGCGCTGCTGCTGCCAGGTATGACTGGCAAACTGTTGAATGGTCGCGTGCAGGGTTTCAGAGGTGAACGACTGCATCTGCGCCAGCCGGTCAGCGAGCGCGACCGCCAGTGGCAGCGAATAGCCGGTTGTAGGATGGAATAACCCGGCACGCAGACCGCTGCAGGGCAAATCGCGTTTCTGCCAGAAGGCGTCCACGTCGCCGGTCAGCGTAATCGGCAACGCGCCCTGTTCTTCACGCAACAGTTGCTTTAACTGCCAGCCCTGTTGAGCGGCATAGTCACGGATGTTCTGACGGGCGCGATCGCCTTCCAGCGTGGCGTTATCAATATAGTGGGTATCTTCAATCAGCAGCGTATCCGCCGAAAAGGGCAGGCTGTAGACAAAGCGATAGCCTGACTGCTGATCCACGGTCGCGTCCATAATAATCGGCGCGGTCAGGCCGTGGGGCGCACTGAGCTGCCACTCCTGACCCACAAACGCCTGGAAGCCCATGCGCAGCGCACCATCGGGCTGATAGCCGCGTCCATCGATCACCGCATCCGTTTCCAGCACCCGACCATCCTCCAGCGTGACTGAGCGTGAAGCTATGCTCGCCACGCGGGTATTCAGCAGTAGATCCGGCGCAAACCGATCGCGAATTACCTGTGCAAAACGCTCTGCGGTCACACAAAAATAGCCACTGTTCAGACTGCGCCTGCGGTGTGGAAAGCGAACCTCATAACCGGGCCAGTGATGAACCACCAGCGGAGCAATCCAGTGATGCTGCGTATCATTGAGATCGTCCGCATGAAACGACCAGGTATGATGCGCGCCAGGCTCACTGTCGGCGTCGAGCAGCAGCATACGCAGTGACGGACGCTGCTGGCGCAAACGCAGGGCGATTAAGCCGTTAGCCAGCCCCGCGCCTACCAGAATCAGATCATACCGCGGCATAATCTCTCCTGTGGAGTACCGGCTTGCGGGTCTGCATTGCCTGCTCGACAATATCCGCTGCGAGCATGGTGCCGCCCGCCTGACAGAGCGCCGTGCGCAGCGTTTTCATCTGCTGGCCGTAGCTTCTATCAGCCAGTAAAGTCTGAAGCTGACGGGCCATTGCGTGGCTGGTCGTGAAGCGTGACGCGCGACGTCCTATACCGTGCCAGACCACTCTGGCCGCGACGCCCGGCTGGTCAAAGGCCAGTGGAATCGCAAGCAGAGGCGTCAGATGGTTAACAGCATCCAGCACCGTATTCATGCCGCCGTGCGTTATCGCCAGATCGGCCTGCGCCAGTGCGGCAGCCTGATCGGCAAAATCGACCACCTGAACATGGCTGGACTGCGCCAGTTTTTCCGCCTGAAACGGTGACAGACGACCGCAGTGTGCCAGCAGCAACTGTGCGTCGATCTCATGGCAGGCGCGAACAATGGTTTTAAACAGGCCGTAACGATGTCCCTGCAGCGTACCGAGTGACGCGAAAATGCGTGGTCTGTCGCCATGCGGAAAGTAACGTGGTTGCGACACGGCAGGCGCTGTTGCCGCTGTACGCAGCGGACCGACAGAATGAAAATGATCGGGCAGGGCCTGGCGGGGAAAATCGAGTTCCGGCATCAACTGGCTGATCTGCGCCAGGGGTGAAAAGCAGTGATGCAGCTTTTCCCGTGGTGCTAATCCCATCGCATGGGCGTTGCGGGCGATAACGCGATCGTGACGGCGCATCAGCCAGTCATATATTTTTTCACTGGCGCGATAGCGTTCGCGTGCCTGATCGGTGTTGGCATAGTCAAACGGCATCACGGCCAGCGGGAAATCGGGTTCACGGTTAAGTGGCAGCGCACAGGCCACAGAGACGTAAGGCAGGTTCAGAGACTCTGCCGCCAGTGCACCGGCTGGCTCCATCTGATCGACGATCACGCCATCAATCGCCAGCGTCTTCAGCACCACCGGCAGTTCACGACAGAGCATCTCTGTGCTGCGCGCCATCTCGTTGATTAACTTAAGCATCGACGGGCCAAGTGGATGCGCCGCCAGCTGCAGGGTATGCGCCAGACTGCCTGCCGGATGCGAGGCGAGACCCAGCGGGAAAAACCCTATCCGGCTGTCAGTCAGTAGTGCGCTGACATCCGTCTGCTGGAGAAAGGTAATCTGGTGTCCGCGTGCGATTAAGGCCTGGCTCAGATGCGAAAGAGCCTGCACATGGCTATAGAAGGGCGGTGCAATGACCGCGAAGTGGCTCATGCAGCATCCTTAACTGACGGCAGCGAGTTTTTTCTCAAACCAGGCCTGAACAAAATGGTGAGTGGCATAACCGTCCTGGCAGGCCGAGAGCAGATGCTCGCTGGCACAGCGCAGGTGATCGCGCAGTCGCGTTTCAACCGCCTGTGGCCCCAGCAGATTGACCAGCGTCGATTTCCCGTCATCCTGATGGGCATCTTTGCCGGTATCCGCCATGCCATCGGTGAGATCGTCCAGCAACTGAAAAGCCTGACCGAGATTAAGCGAAAAGCGGTGCAGCTGTTCGCGCGCTTCTTTTGGCGTTTCCGCCACAATAGAGGCCATCTGCATAGAGGCGCAGAACAGGGTGCTGGTTTTGTAATGGTTGGTCATGAGAATGGCGTCGGCACTGCGTGGCTTGTCGCCTTCTGAAAGATCCTTGAACTGACCCTGCACCAGACCCTGCATGCCGACAGCGTGGGATAGCTCCGCGACCGCATCGGCTCTGGCGGCTGCCGTTAAGCCTTCTGCCATGGCAACCACGCCAAAAGCTTTACTCAGCAGCGCCACTGCGGCCAGAATCGCGACATGTTCTCCATACTGGCAGTGAATGGTCGGACGTCCACGACGCAGCTGCGCATCATCCATACAGGGCATGTCATCCAGAATCAGGGAGGCGGCGTGCACCATCTCAACCGCGCAGGCGAGATCGAGCAGCCCGGCAGGGGTGGCGCTACAGCCGAGATCGCGCGCGGCCAGCAGCAGCAGCAGCGGGCGGATACGCTTTCCCGGTGCCAGCGCCCCCTCGCGCATTGCCGCGCCGACTAAATCACGCTCACTCTCAACCGGTAAAAGCTGATCAAGCCGTTGCTCAATGTCGCTCAACAGGCTGGCTGCATCATTGTGGCTGAAACTGACGTGTTGTTCTGCACAGACCGTCATCATGGCTGTCCTTATCTACAGAGGAAGTCACAGCAGGTCGAAATGATTCGATGCCATCTTCAATAATCGTCCCCGACTGCCACAGCATAGTTGGCAGGTTTTCAAAGAACGGCGGGTAAATTCATTACAACTAAGCGTAGCTCACAACGATAAAAATGTCGGCGAATTCAGCAGCATTCCGCCTTTTGGCGCGTCATCCTGATCACTATCTTGCCTGAATCAGCCCAGCAATGCGCGCAGCGCTTTCATCACGCGGGTGACATCCTCATCCGATAATGCGCCATCTTTAGCGAAGCGCACAATCCCTTGCGGATCAATCACCACGACGGACGCGCTTTCCGGCTGAAGATGCCAGCTATGGGCAGTGACGCCACTGCTGTCGATAATAAATTGCTGCCAGGGTGCTGCTTTTTTGCTGGAGGCGATGCTGCGCACCACAAAAATGGCACTGCCGGGCAGGGCATCGTCGGTATTGACGATGGTGGTAGTCTGGAAGCGGTCGCGCGGCAGTTGGGCCTGCTGAATGGCTTTGATTAGGGGTTCACTCTGATCTTTCGCGGATAGCCGGCCTGCCACATGAATCACCAGACGCACTTTTCCGGTCAGTGTCTGACTGTTCCAGCGCTGATAATTGATGTCGCCCTGGTTCAGCACCATCTCGCCTTTGTCAGCAACGTAAACCGACGGGACAGGCTGACCGGGTGTCAGGGTATGAGCAGCTGTAAAGCCGGAAAACAGCAGGGCAATCATCAATCCATAATGGCGCACGGGTTCCTCACTTCTTTTCGTTTTACGGCAGGCGAGGCGAGCTATCTCATCAGCAGGCAGAAGATTAGTACCACATCTCTGTTTCAGATCAATAAAAGCATTAAAGATTTGGGCTGAAAATGCAGGGAATATTTTGTTAACAGGAGGTGGAATATGAGCACAGCACTGATGACCTTACCTGAGTTTGCCCGCTACATTGGCATCGCTACGCCAACGCTGGCGCGTGCCTTTTGCTGCCGGGGATCGCTGGCGGGCGTGCCGCTGCCGCAGGCGCTGGATGATGCACCGCTGACGCAACGCCACTGGCTACGCGACGATGTCCGTCAGTTTGATCATGCCTATAAACGTGTTCAGGCGATGCAGCAACGTAAAACGCGTTAAAACGCCCATCAAAAGTAAAGCGCGGGATTATCCCGCGCTTTGTTATGCAACATTGTCAGGCTTAACCAGGAAGCAGACCAGATTGGCATCCCGATCGCCCGTGATCTCCATGCTGCTATCCAGCCCGCTCACCGCATCGCCGCGACGGAGTCGCTGATCGCCAATCCGAATAATTCCCTCCAGCACGGTCAGATAAGCCACAAAGCCCGGCATCGAGGGCACGTCAACCGTCTGATTACGCTCCAGCAGCGTATCGTAGATGTAGACTTCCTGGCGCAGTTCCAGCGGGGCGTCAGACTCTTCCGGCCCGGCCAGTTCGGTCCAGCCGTTAGTCATGATGCCCTGATCGCGCTCCAGCACCTGAGTCATCGCTTCACCGCCCGGCTGTGATGGCCGGATAACGGCCTGCAACAGCTCCGCTTCATACAGCGGCACTGACTCTTCGTACTGAACACCCTCACCGGCATTCACCACCATCACCTTTTTCGCAGAGAGCTGGGTACGTTCGCCGTTGCTGTCCTGATGCTGCATTGAACCGCGCCATAAGTATGTGAACACTTCTTCATCCTGATGCTGCTGCATCGGGATCCGGGCATCCAGTTTTAGCGACATCAGGTCAATAGTGAGCAACGGACTAAGCGACTCGCCAGGTCGCTGACGACGAACGGTAAAAGGACCGTACTCAAAGAGTTGTTCAGAATTAGCTCGCACAATGTTCATGATGAGTTCTCAGATAGAGGAGGGCATAACAACGATCATAGACCTCACGCGCAGAATGAAAAGCCGGATGATTTGCCCGGCTTCGTCAGTTATTTTGAATAAATAGTCACGCAATGTGTCATCTGCTTATTTACCCTGTTCGTCGCTCTCACCCAGGAAGAAATACCAGAGTGGGATCGACAACAGTCCGGTAAAGACCGTGGAGTAGAGCAGGATCATCATCGCCTGAGTGATATACATGGTCAGTGACCAGTGGCTGAAGGGGATCTGATACTGGTCAATCACCCCGCCAATCATCGCATTCGCCATCACTGAAATCACAATCAGCGCCAGTACCGTGACGCTACGAAGAAAATAGCGCATCTCTTTGCGCTTTCCGGCAAAGCGTGACTGGACGATAGCCAATGGCGACTGCTTATCTGGCGCAATGTCTTCCCGAATGACCGACGCACGCTGCGCGCTGCGCCAGCGCTGAATATCCAGCAGGATCAGCACCACCAGGCTGATGCCCATTACAGGCAGCGCATAACCCAGCGCCAGCATCACTATCAGACTGGTACCCTGTGCATAACGCGGCAGTGCAAGCCAGGCGGACAACAGCGTCTGCGATGGGCTGAGCTGGGGAACCGCCGGGCGGCGAATCCACCACATGCGGTAGCCCAGCACTATCATCGCACAGAGTCCAAAGCCGAACAGGGCCAGTATCAGCTGGTTAGGCAGACCAAACAGTACACCCATATGCGCATCCACGCCCCAGCGGGTCAGTTTTGCCACCAGCGAAAAGCTGGCGAATTCAACGCGGTCGACCACGCTGAAATCAGCCGGATTGATGGAAACCGCATCGACCTGGCTTGGCCAGCTGCGATCAATCTCCGACACTGTCCAGGCCTGTTCTGCGTTCTTAGGCTGACGCAGCTCCAGTTTCGCGGCGTGCAGTCCGGCCTGACGTGCTGCTGCCAGTGCCTGATCCCAGCGGGCATTTGGTTGATTAGGAACCACTGGCACGGCGGTTCTGGCTGGCATGGTCATGCCGGACATCGTCATGCCGATCATCGCACCGCGATGGTCAGCATGCGGATCGGCTGCTTCGGCGGGCGCGTCACCATTCAGTGCGGTATTAACCTGCGGCGTTTTCCAGCCAAAGTCGCTGCGCATTTTTTCGATATTGTTGCCTGCCCACTGTGACCAGGTCAGTCCCGTTACCGAAAAGAACACCAGCCCGATAGCCAGCAGCAGACCCAGCGTAACGTGCCAGTGACGCGTTGCCGCAAATCCGCTGCGCACTTTCTTACGGGTACGGGGTGGCCGGGTACCGGACCATAAGACGATGCCGCCCAGCGTAGCGACCCACAGCCATGAGGCTGCCAGCTCGCTGTAGTTACGGCCAAAATCGCCCAGCAGCAGGCCGCGATGCAGCTGATCCAGCCACATGCGCAGCGGCAGTACACCACTGGTGCCATACACCGTCATATCGCCTTTCACCTGCAGCGTGTAGGGATCGATAAACAGCGATCGCGATTCCGATGGGCCAAGCTGAGGCTCAGCAAACTGCACGCGGGTTGTATCCTGCGGACCCGGGGCGGGACGCACGGCATAGATACGTGCTGACTCACCCGCTCGCGCACGTGCGGCGGCAATCTGGGCTGACAACGGCTGTGCCTGTCCCTGTGCATCGGTGGTCAGGGCGTCGTGGTAGATTGCCTGTTCCAGCTGCGGTGTCAGAACGTAGAGTGTGCCGGTGAGCGCGGCGACAAAAATAAATGGCGCGATAAACAGGCCAATATAAAAATGCAGGCGGCGAAACAAGTTTAAGAGCGTGCCGCGCTGTGCAGGGATAATTTCCTGAGAAGAGGACATAGCATTCCACACTTTTCAAAAGACAAAGGCGATTGTGTGACGTTGTCACGCAATCGAATCAGAAAGCAGTGAGTGTGACGTGAAAGTGGGCGGTGCTCGTGGTCGGTGGAGACGCAGCATCCATCGCCACGGAGGCGGATGAATCGCAGAGGGCGGCGGTGCGCGGCTGATCAGACGCATCCACCAGATGAACGGGACAAACACCCAGAGCATCAGCGGCACATGCACCAGCAAATCGCAGTAACCACAGGCGAAACCAGGATCGATCATCATCCCATGGTCCGCCATCGACATCATCTCGCTGTGATGATGCATCATTGGCATCTCTGCGCTCATAGCGGAGACGCGCTGCATTGTGGCGTGATGCTCAGCCAGATTCTTTGAAATCATCGGGGCAACAAACAGCAGCAGCACGGCCAGTATCGCAATACCGGCAGTGAGTCGATGTCTGAGTGAAGATTTCTGCATGATTTAACGGGCGCAAGGGGTAAGAGTTCCGGGCGGCAGTGTAACGCGAAGGGGATAAAAGGGTTAAATAAAGTGGCATCTGTTCCGAAAAAATTCGCACTCTTTGAACATATTCACTTTAATTTCAGCATCATTTAACTTAGATGTTACTCGTTAAATACATACAAATAACATTGATGAGTCGGTTGCATTGAACCGAACCCATAAAGGAATGAAGATGAAAATTGTAATGCTGGATGGTGATACGCTGCCTGTCTCTCTGCCGACCCGGCAACAACAGGCTGACTGGGAGATTCGCACGCAGACTCCGGTCAGTGACATTGTCTCTTCGCTTACGGGCGCGACGGTTGCGATTACCAATAAGGTGCCGTTGCGCGCCGACACCCTGGCGCAGCTGCCCGAACTGCGCTTTATCTGTGTTGCGGCGACGGGTTATGACTGTGTTGACCTCAACGCGTGCCGTGAGCGCGGCATCGTGGTCAGTAATGTGCCCGGCTACTCTACCCAGAGCGTGTCGGAGGCGGTGATCGCCGCCATTTTCGCCCTGCGTCGTCAGATAATGGCCTATGCCGTTAACACCCGCATCGACTGGCCGCAGGCACAGCACTTCTGTCTGCATCGTCAGCCGATAGGGGATATTGGCGGCGTCGCGCTGGGTATCGCGGGCAGAGGTGATATCGGTCAGGCGGTCGGCAGGCTGGCCCAGGCGCTGGGAATGAAGGTGCAGTACGCGGAGCGCAAAGGCAGCGACAGCGTGCGCGAGGGCTATGTCAGCTTTGAGCAGATGCTGGCCACCAGCGATATTGTTTCGCTGCACTGCCCATTGAGTGACAGCACCCGACAGATGATTGACCGTGATGCACTGGAGAAAATGAAACCGCATGCGCTGCTGATTAACACCGCGCGTGGCGGACTCATTAACGAGGCCAATCTTGCTGAGGCATTAAAGCAGGGGCTGATTGGTGGCGCGGCGCTGGATGTCCTGAGCAGCGAACCCCCCTCTGCAGATAATCCGCTGCTGGCAGATTTGCCCAATCTGCTGCTGACGCCGCACATTGCCTGGGCGAGCCGTAGCGGCGTTGAAAACCTGGTGACTGGCGTGATGGCCAATATCGCGGCCTTTATTCAGGGTGAGCCGATTAATGTGGTGAGCTGAGCCGGGTCGAATGGCTTTTTAAGGCCCGCAATGCGTTGATATTCAGAGCAACCTCGTAGAATTCAGGAAAAGTGTTTTACGGGGTTCAATCATCAGAGTATTCATTGCGTTATTTCCATCCGTACTTTAAACGTTCGTGCGCTACAGGATTTAGCGCCTTTTACAGGCTGAATCAGCCGTTATCAGCGCTTCAGGAACAGAAAGGATTCTGGTCAGTGAAAAAGAACAACAGCACGCACACGCCTCATGATGCGACATTCCGGCAATTTCTGACTCAGCCAGATATTGCCCGGGATTTCCTGGTGCTGCACCTGCCGCCAGAGTTGTGCGAACGCTGTGATCTCAGCACATTGAAGCTGGAGTCGGGGTCGTTTGTCGAGGATGACCTTCGGCAATACTTTAGCGATGTGCTTTACAGTCTTAAAACTACCGCTGGCAATGGATATATCCATGTACTCATTGAGCATCAGTCATCACCTGACAAACATATGGCATTTCGGCTGATGCGCTATGCAGTGGCTGCCATGCAGCGCCATCTTGACGCTGGGCATAAGAGATTGCCGCTGGTGATACCCATACTGTTTTACGTGGGCAGACGCTCTCCCTATCCTTATTCGACCCGGTGGCTGGATGAGTTCGACGACCCGTTGCTGGCGGACAGGCTTTACAGCCACAGTTTTCCGCTGGTCGATGTCACGACGATTCCTGACGATGAGATCATGCAACACCGCAGCATGGCGGCACTGACCCTGTTGCAGAAACATATCCGGCAGCGGGATCTGGCAGAACTGATGGACAGGCTGGTATCCATTTTGATGGCAGGCGAACACTCTTCATCGCAGGTGATATCATTGGTAAACTACATTGTGCAGGCGGGCGAAGTATCAAACGCTAAAACCTTTGTACAGGAGCTGGCACAGCGTGTGCCCCAACACGAGAACGCACTTATGACTATCGCACAACAGCTTGAGCAGATAGGGCTTGAGAAAGGCATTGCACAAGGTCGCATCGAAGGTAAAGAGATCGGTCTTCAACAAGGAAGGAAAAGCATGCAACTCAGAATTGCCCGCACCATGCTAAAGAGTGGGATGGATTGCAATACCGTCATGCAGATGACCGGTCTGACAGAAGATGAGCTGCCACAGCTTTCGCACTAAGAATTTTTTGCGCGCTGATTAACGCTGACGACTCAAATCGCCAGCGTACTGCACTGAAAATATCAAATCAGCTTGCCGGAATCATGGGAACTCCATCGCTTTTCATCACGGCGAGCCTGTTATTGGCGCTCAGAGTCAGAATATCGAGCGCCCCAGCTTTTCCGTCAGCAATTCGAGCACAGCGGTGCCCGCCAGCGAATTACCTGCGCTATCCAGCCCGGGTGACCAGACGGCAATGCTCATCTCGCCAGGGATGACGGCAATAATTCCGCCACCTACGCCCGACTTCGCAGGCATCCCGACCCGCCACGCGAATTCGCCTGCGCCATCATACATCCCGCTGGTGATCATCAGTGCGTTAATCTGCCGTGTCTGACGCGGTGTAATCATCTGGCTGCCATCCAGTGTTTTACCCAGATTAGCCAGATAGACGAAGGTGCGCGCCAGTTCAACGCAGTTCATCGATAGTGAGCAATAGTGGAAATAGGTCTGCATGACGCTGGTGACATCATTATCGAAATTACCAAACGACTTCATCAGCCAGGCGATCGCGGCATTGCGGGCAGAATGTTCAAACTCAGAGCGGGCAACGTGGCGATCATAATTGATATCGGGCTGCTGGCTCAGCTGGCGCACAATTTCCAGCATTCGCTGGCGCGGCGCAGTCAGGCGGGTTTCCAGAAGATCGCAGATTACCAACGCCCCGGCATTAATAAACGGATTACGCGGCTTGCCCTGTTCCAGTTCCAGCTGCACCAGGGAATTAAATGGCTGGCCTGATGGCTCTTTTCCCACCCGCTGCCAGATTTCACTGTCGTCATAGCGGGTCAGCGCCACGGTCAGCGATAGCGCTTTAGATATCGACTGAATCGAAAAGCGTGTCTCCGCATCGCCCGCCTGAAAGAGGGTGCCGTCACGCAGGCAAACGGCAATGGCCAGATTGTCGGCCGCGACATCGGCCAGTGCGGGGATATAGTCAGCGACTTTTCCCCGATGGACCAGCGGACGCACCTGATCCAGTACCTCCTGTAGCAGAGCATTATTCAGTTCAGACACGCACCTTTCTCCCGTCGGTTTTCGCTGACCGGCAATGCGCCAGGCATTTGCGCCCGCCAGTCATCTGTAATGAGTCGCTGATCGGCATGTTCAGCTGATGGGTTTTGACTGTGCTGCCAGCGGAGCCAATGCCATCTGTAACAGGCTCAGCAGTGCCAGCACGCTGAAGGGCAGCGTCCAGTTACCGCTTTGTTCATGGAGCACGCCAAAAAACAGCGGTCCCAGGGCTGCCAGCGCGTAGCCCACACATTGCGCCATGCCTGAAAGTTGTGAGGCCTGACGGTGATGTGTGGCGCGCAGATTAAACAGCGAGAGGCAGAGCACCAGTGACGCTCCGGCACCCAGTCCGGCCAGTGTCAGCCAGATCAACGCCCATTGCGGATTAAGCAGCAGACCTGACATACCGAGGAAAATACCCGAGGAAGCAATGAATGCGGTGAGCCGGGCATCTTTTACCCGCTTCAGGACCACCATGCAGCCCAGGTTAGCAACGATTGCAATTGCCTGATACCAGAACAGCAGCCAGCCAGCCTGCGCCTGAGTGAAGCCATTATCCTGAGCAAACACGGCAAACCAGTCGATCAGGGTATAAAATGCCAGCGATTGCAGTGCCATAAACAGGGCGATTTGCCAGCCACCGGCTGAGCGCCACGCATGACGATATGCAACAGGTGCATCAGTCGGCGCTAAGGATGACTGCCGCTGCCGTAAAAGCGGCAGCCAGGCGAGGAGCGCAACCAGTCCCGGCAGCGCCCAGACAACCAGTGAGAGTCGCCAGCCCGCCGTTGTGAGCTGGCTCAGCGGCACGGCAATGCCAGACGCGAGGCTGGCGGTAATCGACATGGTGGCGGCATAAAGGCCAATGTATCTGGCGGTATGGGCGGTGAAATCGCGCTTAATTAGCGGCGGCAGCAGGACGTTGGCGGCGGCAATACCTGCGCTCAGCAGCAGCGTTCCGCTCCATAATGCCGCTTCAGCAGGCAACCAGCGCAACAGTGAACCGGCAGTGATCAGGCACAGTGCGCCCCACAAACTGCGTTCCAGCCCGACCCGATTCCCCAGCCAGACGGCAGGGGGGGCGAGCAGGGCAAACAGCATCAGTGGAATAAAGTTAAACAGGCCTGCTTCGCTGGCGCTGAGGCCAAAAGTCTGGCGGATATCCTGCAGCACCGGGCCGACGGCGGTAATCGGTGCCCGAAGATTCGCTGCGGTCAGCAGCAGGACGAACAAAAAAAAGCTGGCGCTGGAAAACGCAGCGAGGGGTTTAGCTTGCTGTTGTACAGGCATCATGGCAGGGATCATCACTTGCAGCAGTGCTGCGGGGGCGTTGGTTGACGTTAACGCTTACGCATCAGAATTGATGTCTGGGCGCTACTTTACTGACCGGTTAGCGGCCTGTAAAGCCTTGTTATGTGATGAAATAGCGTAAATGCGATCTCGCCACAGTGCTCGCTGTATCGCTGATTAGTGAAACTCAGGCTCGGGGAAGTGACCGCAATCGTTCTGGCTGGGATTAGAGCCGGGCTGGCAGGTCTGCTGCCGGGTTTCGGCCGCGGGAACCGGTTTTTCAGCGTGCCACGGGGCGCTACAGGCACTCAGAAGAGAAACCAGAATCATCACACTCACTACGCGCATATCCGCTCCTTTTTAACCATTATGAGCAAGGTCACGTCGGTGATCGGCGGTTGGCAGGTCAGGGACGTCTTACCTGAGTGTGATCGCTAAGGGAGAAATGTCAATTAAAACAGCGCAAACATCAGCGCAACAGGAAAACTCATCGGCCAGGTGGCACCCACCAGAAAGGCGCTCAGTAGTTTGATGCTCAGCTTATCTTTGGCGATGAAGAAAGTGATCAGCGTCGCGACCAGTGCAACAACGGCATAGAAAATTAGCATACCCTGGTACAGTGTCATTGATATCTCCGCAGCCTCATTAAGGTTTTCGCTGCGCATGATGCGGATTTTTGTGATCCAGATCAAGCGAATCAGGGTTTAGCATCTAAAGAAATTATCGGTCAGTGCGGCTGAATTACGCTCTGACATCCATGATGATAGCGGGCGATTTCAGGCTGAAACCGTGCCGTAAAAAACGGGTCGAACCTTTACTAATACCGCGATCCTCTCTGAACAAGCTCTGGCGAATGATTGCTGACTGACTGTTACCCTGACGTAAAAAAACCCGCCAGGGTAGGGGCGGGCCAGAAATGGCAGTGCATGACTACACAGCGACGCGTTTTAACTCTGACGATAGAGCGCCATCACCGCTTCCAGATCGGGCGTCCGGGGGTTACCGCCGGTGCAGACGTCATCCAGCGCCGCCTGCGCCAGGGCAGGGATATCCGCCTCCTGTAAGCCGACCTCGCGCAGCGAACGCGGAATACCCACATCGCGGCAGAGCTGACGAACCGCAGCGACAGCCGCTTCCCGCGCCTGATCCAGCGTCAGTGTGTCCACTTGTTTCACACCCATCGCACGGGCAATATCGCGATATTTTTCGCCTGTTGACGGGGCATTCCACGCCATCACCTGTGGCAGCAGAATGGCGTTCGCCACGCCGTGCGGCACGTTGTAAAAGGCACCCAGCGGATGCGCCATACCATGCACCAGACCGAGTCCGACATTGGAGAAGCCCATACCGGCCACATACTGCCCCAGCGCCATCTGCTCAACAGCAGCAATATTTCCGGCCACCGATTCGCGCAGCGACTGGCTGATAATTTCAATGGCTTTGAGGTGCAGCATGTCAGTCAGGGGCCAGGCACCGCGCGTAATGTACCCTTCAATCGCGTGAGTCAGGGCATCAATACCGGTGGCCGCTTTCAGCGAGGCGGGCATGCTCGCCATCATCTCCGCATCAATAATCGCCACTTTTGGAATGTCATGCGGATCGACGCAGACAAACTTGCGACGATTCTCTTCGTCGGTGATGACATAGTTAATGGTGACTTCTGCCGCGGTACCTGCCGTGGTCGGTATAGCAATGATAGGCACGCACGGATGACGGGTTGGGCTGACGCCTTCCAGACTGCGAACATCCTCGAATTCAGGGTTGTTGATAATAATGCCGATGGCTTTGCTGGTGTCCTGCGGTGAACCACCGCCGATGGCAATGAGGTAATCAGCACCTGATTCCCTGAACATAGCAACGCCCTGCTGCACGACCCGGATAGTCGGATTCGGCACGACCTCATCATAGACCGCCCAGTCAAGCTGATGCTGTTCCAGCAGGTCAGTAATCCGCTTCAGCGCACCGGCCGCAATCAGCGCTTTGTCAGTGACAATAAGCGCTTTACGCATCCCGCGACGCTTTACCTCTTCAGGCAAATGACGCAATGCGCCAGCACCAAACCAGGCGGTTTCATTCAGAATCATACGTTGAGTCATCAAAACATCCTCTGTTAACAAATGGTTTTCTACGATCCGTTATCCGCTTTTCAGGTTCTGCGCATAACCTCTCAGTTTAAGGTAAGGACATTTGATAAAAATCAATGAATTAGTAAAGAGTGCTGCGCGCATTTCATTCAGGCAGAGCTTTCGTCTGATGGGGTCGCGATGAGAGGCGGTGGATTATGCCCATCGTCAGTTGTGTGCAACACTTCGTTATCACATACCTGTCCGCCCATGAGGAATGAAGACATGACCCGATTCGTAATGAATAAAAAGGATGAACTCGTCGACAACGCGCTGGATGGCATGATTTACGCCAGTCCGTGGCGCAATCTGGTGCGGCTGCAGGTCGATCCCCACATTCGCATCGTGATGCGCAGGGACTGGAAAAAACAGCAGGTCGCACTGATCTCCGGTGGCGGTTCCGGCCATGAACCGGCGCACGTCGGCTTCATCGGTAAAGGAATGCTGACGGCGGCCGTCTGTGGCGATGTGTTTGCCTCACCCAGCGTTGATGCGGTTTATAACGCCATCATCAACCTTACCGGTGACGCGGGCTGTCTGCTGATTGTGAAAAACTACACCGGCGATCGACTCAACTTTGGGCTGGCGGCTGAAAAGGCCCGCAATGCAGGGTTCAGCGTCAATATGGTGATTGTCGGTGACGATGTGGCCTTACCGGATAATCCTCAGCCACGCGGCGTGGCAGGCACGTTGCTGGTGCATAAAGTGGCAGGCTTTGTCGCCGAGCGGGGTGATGATTTGGCGGCGGTAACTGAGGCCGCAGAGACCGCCAGTCGTGCTATCGCCAGCATGGGGGTAGCGCTTTCCAGCTGTCATCTGCCGGATGAACAGACCGGCCAGCGGGTGCCCGACGGTAGTGTGGAAATGGGGCTGGGGATTCACGGCGAGCCGGGCGTTGACGTCATGCCGACTCAGAACAGTCAGCAGATTGTGCAGCATCTGCTGGAGAAGGTGATGCCAGGCAAGGATCAGCCCTGTGCGCTGCTGGTGAATAACCTTGGTGGAATGTCGGCGCTGGAGATGAGTCTGGTCACACGTGATCTGATTGAGTCGCCGCTCAGCCGGGGAAGCCGTTATCTGATTGGCCCGGCACCGCTGATGACCGCGCTGGACATGAAGGGCTTTTCTGTCACCTGCATGACGCTGACGCCGCTGTTCGAAGCGGCAATCTGCGCCCCGGTCGAAGTGACCGGCTGGGTTCCGGCGGTTGAGATCACCTCGCGGCAGCCGGTTAACGCAACCCGGGAGACGACAGCGCATCCGGTGCAACCCTCCGAAAACCCGGCGGTCGCTGCCTTTGTGAACCGCATCTGTGAAACGCTGATTGCCAGTGAAAGCGAGCTGAATAAACTCGATGCGCAGGTGGGTGACGGGGATACCGGCTCGACCTTTGCTGCTGGCGCGCGTCAGATCCAGCGTGAATGCGCCGATAACCAGCTGCCGCTGAATGTTCTGCCCGACCTGCTCGCGGTAACAGGTGAGCGACTGGCCACGGTGATGGGTGGTTCCAGCGGCGTGTTGATGGCTATCTTCTTCACCGCCGCGGCGCAGCACCTGTCGGAAGGGGATGTCTTACCGGTCGCTTTACAACAGGGTCTGGAAAAAATGAAGCAGTATGGCGGGGCTAAACCGGGCGATCGTACACTGATTGATGCGCTCCAGCCCGCGATTGAGGCGCTGGTGGCGGGCAAATCGCTGGCAGCAGCAGCAGATGCGGCGCAGCAGGGCAGTGATGCAACCGCCAGCATGGGGAAAGCAAAGGCGGGCCGATCATCTTATCTCAATAGCGCGAACCTGAATGGCGTGCCGGATCCCGGTGCGGTTGCAGTCGCCAGCGTGTTTGCGGCATTACAAACGCTTTAGCTCAATCACGGCGCTAAACGCGTCTGTAAAAAGGCCAGTAACTGGCGGTTAACTTCGCTGCGCTGGCGGTGCTGTGGGTAAACCGCATTAAGGGAGAGCGGTGGCGGCTGGCAGCCGTCCAGCACCGTCACCAGTTCACCCCTTTGCAGGGCTGTCTCTACGATAAAAGCGGGTAGCAAGACCAGTCCGAGTCCCGCCAGGGCGGCATCACGCAGCACTTCGCCATTGTTACTCACCATGGGGCCCTGAACCGACAGCCATTTCGCTTTGCCATTAACCTGCAGTTCCCAGCCATTCTGACCTTCCCGTCCGTAGCGCAGGCAGGCGTGTTGCAGCAACTCTTCGGGCTGCTGCGGCGTGCCGGCCCGCTGCAGATAACCGGGACTGCAGCAGATTACCCGCTTCAGCTCACCCAGCGGGCGGGCAATCAGCGTGGAATCGGCCAGGGTGCCGATGCGAATCGCCATATCGACGCCTTCGCCAATTACATCAACATAGCGATCGGCCAGCTCTATCTGAAACTGCAGTGCCGGATGATGGCTCAGGAATTCAGCGATGAGTGGTGAAAGATGACTCATGCCAAACGACATCGGCAGATTGATACGGAAGGTGCCGCGCAGCGCCTGATGCTGCTCCGACACCGCCAGTTCTGCTTCCTGAATCTCATCCAGAATGCGCTGAGCATGCTGCGCAAAAAGTTGTCCTGCATCCGTCACTGACAGCTTACGGGTGTTGCGTATCAGCAGACGTACGCCTAATGACGCTTCCAGCGCGGCCATGCGGCGGCTGACATACTGTTTCGATAGCATCAGCTGCTCAGCGGCTGCGGTGAAATTGCCAGCATGTATCACGGCGATGTAAATCCGGAGATCATCGATCTGCATAGTGTCCACTTGTTGGTGACAGTGACGGGGTTTCAGGCGAAAAATCAGCCGCAGGCGTTAACTTATATCGGGTAATGCGTCTCAGGGCAACGCGTCACCGCCTTCAGCCAGCGCGACAGCGATCATAGATTTGCCGTTCCGCAATGTTTAAACGGGCTGTCAGCCGGGCTAATCGTATTAAAGCCGTTATAGTAAGCAGGCAGTGATGCAATCCATCCGGAACTAACCTGATAAGGAGTGGCTGGTGAAAAAATTACTCTGCGCAACGGTGCTTGCCGTTTTGCCAATAACCACGCTGGCGGCGTCGGTGTTTACGCTGCAATCACAGGATTTCAGCGATAATGCCCTACTGGATAAAAAGTTTGCCGGTGCCAATAAAAGTAATCCTTCCTGCACCGGTGAGAATATCTCTCCCGAACTAAACTGGTCTGCGACTCCGGCGGGCACCCGCAGTCTGGTCCTGCTGATGACCGATCCGGTCGGGGCTAAAGGGCTGGGCGTGACACATATGGTGGCCTATAACATTCCGGCCAGCCGTTCGTCGTTCCCGCAGGGCGCGCTGACAGAGGGCAACGATTATACCGGCGGAAAAAATACACCCGGGACACTGCACTATTACGGGCCTTGTCCACCCAAAGGCAGCGGCCTGCATCACTATAACTTTGTGCTGATCGCCACCGATTTGCCGGTGGGCCAGCTTAAGGCCGGGTTAACCCAGGCAGAGCTGGTGGCACAGCTGAAAGGTCACGCCCTGGGCGCAGCCAGCACGGTCGGCCGCTTCAGCAACGAATAAGCGTTAAGTTTGCAGAGGCAGTGGCCTGTCTCTGCGTACAGCGGGGCAGTTGCCGTTGAAGATCTCTCGGAGGCGCACCGCTAAGTGATCGGTATAGGTCTCCAGCGCGAAGTGGCCGCTATCGAGTATCTCCACCACCGCCTGCGGATTATCGCGCTGGCAGGCTGGTTATTGCGCCTGGCGGAACAAAGAAAGGATCGTGTGAGGCAGCAACCGGGACAGGCTGCAACGCTGCTGACGCCGGAAGAGTTCAGCAGCGTCCGCGTCTGTAAACATTCCGACCGCTCTGTGGTTTTGCGATCGCACTAAAGCACATCGCCGCCGCTGGTGAAGCATGGCGCTGTGTGGCAATCGGGTGAAAGTCGCGCGTCTCAGGGCAGTGAAAGCGGGTGGGTAGATCGTGTGGGTGCCAGATAAAAAAACACCCTGCCGGGCAGGGTGTCAAAAGCGTTATTTCGCCGCGGCCGTGGCGGGCTTTTGCCGTTTACGCAGCTTGTCGATCAGTCGATGCGCTTCCGCTTTAGTTGCTACCGCAGGTGAGGATCCGGTCAGCGGCTGACGCGCCGTTTCACGCACCGTCAGGATAGTCAGCAGGCCAATCACGCCTGCGCCCATCATGTAGTAAGCGGGCATCATGTTGTTTTTGGTGGTATCCACCAGCCACGCGGTAATCAGCGGTGTTGTACCGCCAAACAGCGATACCGACAAATTAAAGCCGATAGCCAGTGCGCTATAACGAATATCCGTCGTAAACAGCGCTGGCAGCGTCGAAGGCATGGTGCCGCTGAAGCAGGTGTGCAGCACGCCCAGAATCAGCAGGCCGCCAAATACCGCCCACATGTTACCGGAACCAATCAGCATAAAGCTCGGAATGGCGAGCAGGATCAGGCCTACTGCACCAAAGCCAATCACCGGACGACGACCAATGCGATCGGTCCAGCGCCCCCACAGCAGCGTCAGCGGCATCATCACGAACATCGCCACCATCACCAGCAGCAGACCACTCAGCTCTGGGAGTCCCAGCACGCCGGTGAGGTAACTCGGCATATAAGAGGTCAGCATGTAGTTAGAGACGTTGAACAGCAGCACCAGACCGATACATTTCAGCATCGGCGCACGATACTTGCTCAGCATCTGCATCAGCGTCAGGCGCGGTTTGCTCTGTTCCAGCGCTTCCTGCTTTTCCATGTGCTGCTGGAATGCCGGAGTCTCTTCCAGCTTCAGACGGACATAGAGGCCGAACAGACCCAGCGGCGCGGCAATAAAGAACGGCACGCGCCAGCCCCAGGACATCATCGCCTCGTTCGACATCACCGTGGTCATCACCGTCACCAGGCTGGCACCCAGCAGGTAGCCGCCAATGGTACCGAACTCCAGGAAGCTGCCCATAAAGCCACGACGTTTGTCGGTGGAGTACTCTGCGATAAAGGTCGCTGCGCCACCATATTCACCGCCGGTCGAGAAGCCCTGAATCAGGCGTGCTACCAGCAGCAGAATCGGGGCCATAATCCCTATTGACGAATAGGCCGGAATCAGCCCGATACAGAATGTCCCGATCGACATCATGATCATCGTCATCGCCAGCACTTTCTGGCGGCCAATGCGGTCACCCAGCGGGCCAAACACCAGACCGCCAATCGGACGCACCAGGAAGGCGGCGGCAAACGTACCAAAGGTAGCGATCAGCTGCACCGCGTTGTTGGCATCCGGGAAAAAGACTTTGCCGATGATGACGGCAAGATAGCTGTATACGCCAAAGTCGAACCATTCCATCGCATTACCGAGCGCTGCTGCGCCAACTGCGCGCTTCAGCATGTCGTTATCGATGACGGTAATGTCGTCGACAGTCAGCTCTTTGGGCTTCCTGTTCCAGAAATGTTTCTTTGGGTGTTCAGACGATGTGTTTCTGGTGTCCATATTCTCCTCAGATACTTCAATGAAGGAGTCTTATAGCTTTCGCAGCCGCAAATAATGTTCAGAAGAAACCGTGGAAATGAAAGCTATAAGAAGCCGAATAATTTTTAAGTGAAGCGGCAGAAACCGCAGCCGGTAAACCTTAGACTACGAATGTAAGGTTTTGCAAGTTTTCAGCCGAAATAACTGGATTTTCTGGCAAAGACAGTACACTGGACTTACTCATGCCTGCTTACGCACATAAACATTTGGTCATATTCCGCCTTTATGACTGTTTTATAAATGGCTTTGTTTCTGTTTTGTTCATATCTCAGTCGCGACAAAACAGCGGAGCAGTAGCGCAGAGTAATCTGCGGGTGGAATAGCGGCGGTGTGGTGGGATATTCCCATCCGCCGCATATCCATAGCAGGATTAGTTGGTAGTTAACGCATAACTGCAATGGCACTGTAATGCTATTCCATGCCAGCAGAGTGTTAATCATGAGCGCGTTAACCCCAGCAGAATTGCCGGTCATTGATTTCGCATTATTGTCAGGTAATCAACAGCAGCAGCGACAGGTTCTTGAAAAATTAAGTCAGGCCGCGCGTGATGTCGGTTTCTTCTACTTAATTAATCACGGTATCGACCGTGAATTACTGGATGAGGTTCAGCGGGTCGCTCGGACGTTTTTTGCGCTACCGCAGGCGGACAAAACGGCGGTCGCGATGGCCAACTCACCGCATTTTCGTGGTTACAACCTGGCGGGCGTGGAAATCACCCGCAGCCAGCCCGACTATCGTGAGCAGTTCGATATTGGTGCAGAGCGCGAAGCGCTGCCCGTCACCGCCGATTCCCCGACCTGGCAACGGATGCAGGGGCCGAACCAGTGGCCTGAAGCCTTGCCTGAATTGCAGACGGTGGTGACCCGCTGGCAGCAGCAGATGACTGCCGTGGCGCTGGAATTGCTGCGCGCCTTTGCTGAAGCGCTGAACCTGCCACGTAACGCTTTCGATAACCTGTATGGCGACTATCCCAACGAACACATCAAACTGATCCGCTATCCGGGCCGCACCGAGGGTGAATCACGCCAGGGTGTAGGTGCACATAAGGATTCGGGTTTCCTGACCCTGTTATTACAGGATGATCAGCCGGGCTTGCAGGTTGAAGTGACGCCGGACAACTGGATCGATGCCTCACCTTTGCCGGGCGCGTTTGTGGTCAACATTGGCGAACTGCTGGAGCTGGCGACCAACGGCTATCTGCGCGCGACGGTACACCGCGTGGTGTCGCCGCAGCAGAACAATGAGCGGTTATCCATCGCCTTCTTCCTTGGCGCACAGCTCGACGCCGTCGTGCCAGTCTATCAGCTTCCCCCGCAGCTGGCTGAGCTGGCGCAGGGACCGAGCAGCGATCCGCTTAACCCGCTCCTGCGTGAAGTGGGCTGGAACTACCTCAAAGGCCGGCTGCGTTCGCATCCGGAAGTCGCCCAGCGTTTCTACCCCGAACACAACACCCACTAAAACTACGACTGATAACGATAAGAGATAAATGATGATGATTAAAAAGCGCTTTCTGGTTCTGGCTGGTCTTTCACTGCTGATTGCTCAAAGTTTACAGGCTGCACCGCTGCGTGTGGCGGCCGATCCGCTGCCGCATGCGGAAATCCTGGAGTATGTCAAAACGCTGGATCCGAAACTGGATATCAACATTGTTGAGCTGAGCGGGGGCGTGAATGCCAATGAACTGCTGGCATCCGGGGATGTCGATGCCAACTACTTCCAGCATCTTCCTTATTTAAAAGATCAGGAGAAAGCGCTGGGGAAAACCTTTGCTGTCGTCGCCAGTGTGCACATTGAGCCGCTGGGGATCTACTCGCGTAAGGTGAAATCGCTGGCGGCATTGCCAGAGGGCGCGAGCATTGCCGTGCCGAACAACACCACCAACCTGAGTCGCGCACTGTGGCTGTTGCAGGACAAAGGGGTGATTAAACTTAACGCGCAGGGCGAGGCGGGCTCGACGCTGGTGACGCCGAAAGATATCAGTGAAAACCCGAAGAAAATTAAAATTGTTGAGATCGAATCACCGCAGCTGCCACGTTCACTGGATGACGTTGATGCCGCCATTATCAACGGCAACTATGCACTGGAAGCGGGTCTGAATCCGGCGAAAGATGCGCTGGGGCTGGAATCTGCGGCGCATAACCCTTACGCCAACCTGCTGGTGACCACGCCTGAACTGGAAAAAGACCCGCGAGTGATTCAGCTGGCGAAAGATCTGCGCTCGCCGCAGGTGGCGGAGTTCATCCGTAAAACCTATCAGGGCTCTGTGATTCCGGTCGCGGACCAGCAGCATGATTAAGCTCAGTCATCTCAGCAAACACTATGCTGGCGCATCTGCGCCAGCGTTAGACGATATCTCTCTGACCATTGAAGAGGGCACCATCTTTGGCATCCTGGGCCGGAGTGGGGCGGGCAAGAGTACGCTGCTGCGCTGCCTCAACCGGCTGGAGAGTCCCTCAAGCGGCAGGATTGAGATTGATGGTCAGGATCTCGCCGCACTGAGCCTGGCGCAGCTGCGTCAGCAGCGCCAGCAGATGGGGATGATCTTCCAGCACTTCAATCTGCTGCATTCCCGTAACGTGCAGGACAATGTCGATCTGGCGCTGGAGATCGCCGGTGTGCCCCGGGCGGAACGCCGCCAGCGGGTCGCCTCGCTGCTGAAACTGGTGGGGCTGGAGTCCTTCGCGTCGGCCTGGCCGTCGCAGCTCTCGGGTGGACAGAAACAGCGCGTCGGCATCGCCCGCGCGCTGGCCGCACGACCGCGTTATCTGCTGTGCGATGAGGCGACCAGCGCGCTGGACCCCGAAACCACCACCTCGATTCTGGATCTGCTGGCCGATATTCAGCAGCAGCTCAATATCACGGTTGTGTTGATTACCCATGAAATGGCGGTAGTAAAGCGTATCTGTGACGGTGCGGCGTTGCTGGAGAATGGCCAGCTGGTCGAGAGCGGTACGCTGAGCCAGATTATGGGACGCGAAGAGGGACGCCTGCGCAAAATGCTGCTGAAGGATGGCGAAGCGGACCGGGCGTTTATTGAAAAATATCAGCGAGAGGCATTCACCCGATGCGTAGCATGAGTAGCGATCGGTTTCAGGAACTGCTGTTGAACGCCACAGGCGAAACATTATATATGGTGCTGCTGGCGGCACTTTTTACGGTTGCGATAGGTTTACCGGCAGGCGTGCTGCTGTTTCTGACGCGTCCCCAGGGCATCCTGCCAAACTGCGCGATTTCACTGCTGCTCAATGCGCTGGTCAATACCGGGCGCGCGCTGCCGTTTGTGGTGCTGCTGATCGCTCTGATCCCCTTTACCCGCTTGCTGGTCGGCACCACGCTCGGCAGCACCGCCGCGATTGTACCGATTACGCTGGGTGCCTTTCCCTTCTTTGCCCGCATCGTGGAGAACGCGCTGTATGAGGTCGATCGCGGCCGCATTGAGGCGGTAGTCTCAATGGGCGGCACCCTGTGGCATATTGTCAGCCGCGTATTGCTGCCGGAAGCGCTGCCCGCGCTGGTGGCGGGCATTACCCTGACCATTGTGATGCTGATTGGCTTCTCGGCGATGGCGGGCGTGGTCGGCGGTGGCGGACTGGGCGATCTGGCAATTCGCTACGGCTATCAGCGCTTCGATAATCAGATTATGGCGGCCACCATTGTGGTGTTGCTGGCGCTGGTGATGCTGATTCAGAAACTCGGTGACCGCCTGGTGCGTTCGCTGGCTTATCGGCGGTAGGCGTTGGCAGGTCTGGCGACAACGACGTTTTAACCATAAACGCGGTCAGCCAGAAGAACAGACATTGCCACTTGCTAACCTACCAATGGTAACTTACCTTTAGTAGCTTAACAGCTAATCAGGTAAGGTGACAACGATGCATGCACTTATAGTAACTTCCCATCCCAATCAGGATGCGCATTCCCATCGCGTGGCGGACCAGCTGGCGCAGGGCATAATCTCGACAGGGCACCATACGGTTGAAAAGGCTGACCTGGCGACAGAAGGGTTTGATCCGCGCTTCACGCTCGATGATCATCGACGTTTCAACGGGAAGGGGGCGGCGACGCCCGATGTGCTGGCGGAACAGCAGCGACTCGACCGCGCCGATGCGCTGGTGCTGGTCTATCCGATTTACTGGTGGTCATTCCCGGCACAGCTCAAAGGCTGGATCGACCGGGTGTTTATCCAGGGTTGGGCCTTTAGCGAAGAGGATGGCCGGGTGATTAAACGCCTTGGCCATCTGCCTGTTCATCTGGTCGCCATCGGCGCGGCGGACACCCGAACCTTTATGCGGCGCGGCTATTTCGCCAGCATGCGTAATCAGATTGAAAACGGCATCTTTGACTATTGCGGTGCGCCGGTAGTGACCAGTGAGCTGTTACTGATCGGCGATGAAGGTTATCCTGAGTCGCACTATCAGCTGGCGCAGCAACTGGGTCAGCGTGTGTTCGCCCATCAGGAATAGTATGGCCGTTGAAAAAACACCCCGTAAGCGTCTGTCACGCGAGGCCCGGCGCAGGCAGTTGTTGGACGTCGCGTGGCAGATAATGCAAACCGAAGGCAGCGAGGCGCTGACCCTGGCGCGGGTCGGCGAAGCGGCGGGAGTCAGTAAGCCGGTGGTGTATGACCATTTCACCACCCGTCATGGGCTGCTGGCGGCGTTGTATGACGATTTTGATCGCCGCCAGAGCGAGCGGATGAATGCGGCGATGGATGCCGCGCCGATGCAATTACCACAAAAAGCGGACGTGCTCGCGGCCTGTTATGTCGATTGTGTGATGACAGAGGGGCGAGAAATCCCCGAACTGCTGTCCGCGCTCAATACCTCACCGGAGCTGGCCGCCGTAAAACGCCACTATCAGCTCGATTTTATTGCCCGCTGTCAGCGCTGGCTTGCGCCTTTTGCTGGCAGAAGGGGTATTGCCGAAGCTGGCATGTGGGGACTGCTGGGCGGCGCGGATGCCATCGCAGGCGCGGTGGCACGCGGCGATATCAGCAAGCCGGAAGGTCAGCATGCGATAGCGGCTATCGTGATGACGCTGGTGACGGGTAGTCTGACTTCAGAAGCGGATTAGCACAAAAAAGGCGGCCCGCTGGCCGCCGAATCATTCAACCACAACAGACGTTGTGTAAGCAGTGGCAACGTACAATGATGATCGTTTAGCCCTTCACCCCGCCCGCGGTTAATCCGCTTACCAGCCAGCGCTGTGCCAGCAGGAACACCAGGGTGATCGGGATCGCGGAGAGCACCGCCGCCGCGGCAAAATCGCCCCACAGGTAGTTTTGCGGATTGAGGTACTGTTGCATCCCCACCGCCAGGGTATAACTGTTGACGTCGCGCAGCAGCAGCGAGGCGACCGGTACTTCAGTCACCGCGGCGATAAACGCCAGAATAAACACCACCGCCAGAATCGGCACCGACAGCGGCAGCAGCACCAGCCGGAAGGCCTGCCACGGCGTCGCACCATCCAGCGCGGCGGCCTCTTCCAGTGACCCATCGATGGTTTCGAAATAGCCCTTAATGGTCCAGACATGCAGCGCAATACCGCCCAGATAGGCGAAGATCACCCCACCGTGGGTATTCAGCCCGATAAAGGGCAGATACTGGCCGAGACGATCAAATAATGCATAGAGCGCCACCAGCGACAGCACCGCCGGGAACATCTGGAAAATCAGCATTCCTTTCAGCAGGCTGGCACGGCCGGTAAAACGCATACGGGCAAACGCATAGGCGCAGGTGGTGGAGAGCGCCACGATGCCCAGTGCGCTGATGGCCGCAATCTTGATCGAATTCCATAACCACAGCAGCACCGGGAAGGGCGGCGGCGTCACACGCCCGTCGGCATGTTCCACGCTAAAGCCCAGCGCCAGCCGCCAGTGCTCCCAGGAGATCTGCTCCGGGATCAGGCTGCCGGTGGCAAAGTTACCGGCGCGCAGTGAAATCGCGATCACCATCAGCAGCGGAAACAGAATCGCGGCAATAAATAACAGCAGCAGCAGATGCGTGGTCAGCAGACGCAGACGCTGCGATTTGGGTTGTACCATAGCCATAACAGCTCCTTAAACCTGGTCCATCAGGCTATTAATCGAATTTCATCCGCGAGGCTTTCAGGTTAATCACCGCCAGCGCACCCACCAGCAGGAAGATCAGCGTGGCAATGGCGGCGGCCAGACCAAAGTCCTGCCCGCCACCACCTTCAAAGGCGATACGCCAGGTGTAGTTCACCAGCAGGTCGGTATAACCGGCTGGCGTGGTGGTGCCGAGGCGATCCGGCCCGCCGTTGGTCAGCAGCTGCACCAGCACAAAGTTATTAAAGTTAAAGGCAAAGCTGGCAATCATCAGCGGCATCAGCGGCTTCAGCAGCAGCGGCAGCGTAATCAGGAAGAAGTTCTGCAGCGGTCCTGCACCGTCCATCGCCGAGGCTTCATAGAGGTCGTCCGGAATCGCCTTCAGCAGCCCCATGCAGAGGATCATCATGTAGGGGTAGCCAAGCCAGGTATTCACAATGATCAGCATGGTACGCGCCAGCGTCGGATCGCTGAACCAGGCGGGTTTCACACCAAACAGCGCGCTGAGCATCACGTTAATCTCACCAAAACTCTGGTTAAAGAGCCCCTTGAAAATCAGGATCGAGATAAACGCTGGCACGGCATAGGGCAGGATCAGCATCACCCGATAGATCGCTTTGCCGCGCAGCGCCTCCCACTGCACCAGACAGGCGAGCACCATGCCGACGGCGACGGTGAGCACCACGGTGATCAGTGAGAAGAACAGCGTCCAGCCAAATATTGCCAGGAACGGTTTCTGAATCCCTTCGTCGGTAAAGACCCGCACGAAGTTTTTCCAGCCGGTATTCACGGTAAAGCCGGGACTCAGCGTTTCGTTGCCCCAGTTATTGTCTGCGTTGATGGCCTGATAAAAACCGGTCTGCGGGTTGGCGCGGTAATGCGTGCCGCTCTGCTGGTTAATCAGCTCATCCTGCGCGCCAACCCGATAAAGCGGCTGGGTACCAGAGAACTGGCGCAGCGAACTCATCCGCAGCTGACGGCCATCCGGCAGCTCGGCGCGGATCTGGCTCAGCGCCTGACGATGGGTGGTGATCACTCTGAAGTTGGCGCGTTCGCCTGCAGGGCGTGCCGCGGGGGCCATTTTCAGCGTCTGATCTGAGCCAAAGGCAAATGGCGGGGAGACAAAATTGCCGTTGCCATCGTTCAGCACCAGCTGCCAGCGATCGCCCGCCGGGAAGAGTGAAAAATTCACCGCCTCACCCGACTGGAAGGTGCGGCCCAGCAGCACCTGTTGTGCCCGCTCAAAGGTAAGCTGGTTACTGCTGCTGTAGTTGGTAAAGGCGATAGCGATAGTGCAGGCGAGGGGGAACAGCACAAACAGCGCCATTCCGGCGACGCCAGGATAGACATAGCGCCACGCATAGGCGCGACGGTTGGCAAAAATCCACAGTCCGGTCGCGCTGAGGATCAGCGTCAGCAGCGCAAACAGATATTCGCCCTGCGCGTACATCAGCACCAGCAGATAGCCGACCAGCAGACAGCAGAGCCCGAGGAGAACGCTTTTTAGCAGCAGACTGCGCGTTTTCGGTTTTCCTGACATGATGCGGTTTTCCTTAACGATCACTCAAGCCGGGTTGCCCCGGCTGTAAAGGGAAGAATTACTTCTTCAGACGGGCCTGGGCATCTTTCAGTGCGGCGTCAACGCTCTGACGACCGCCCAGCGCGTTCAGGGTCGCGGTGCGCATCGCGTACCAGAAGGCTGCCATCTGCGGGATGTTCGGCATGATGTCGCCCTGTTTCGCGTTGCTCATGGTGGCGGCGATACGCGGATCTTTCTCCAGCGTCTGCTGGTAAGATTTCAGCGCCACGGCACCCAGCGGCTTGTCTTTGTTGACCGTTTCCAGTCCGGAATCGGTCAGCAAATAGTTCTCCAGGAATTCCTTTGCCAGCTCTTTGTTAGGACTGGCGGCATTGATCCCGGCGCTCAGTACCCCGACAAAGGCTTTAGACGGTTTCCCGTTCAGCGTCGGCAGTTCTGTGACGCCATAGTCGATGCCGCTCTTATCCAGGTTGCCCCACGCCCACGGACCATTGATGGTCATGGCGGTTTCGCCCTTGTTGAAGGCGGCTTCGGCAATGGAGTAATCGGTATCTGCATTCAGGGTTTTCGCTTTAACCTGATCGACCAGGAACTGCATGCCCGCTTTCGCTCCGGCGTTATCGACGCCGACATCCTTCACGTCATAGTGTCCGTCGGTCAGCTTAAAGGCATAAGCCCCGCCAGCAGCCAGCAGCGGCCAGGTGAAGTAGGGCTCCTGCAGGTTAAACATCATGGCGCTTTTGCCTTTGGCGCGCAGTTGCTTATCAAGGTCAGCAATCTCTTCCCAGGTTTTTGGCGGCGTCGGCAGAAGCTTTTTGTTGTAGATCAATGACAGCGACTCCACTGAAATCGGATAGCCGATCAGCTTGCCGTCGAAGCGCACCGCGTCCCAGGTGAACGGGAAGATCTTGTCGCGGAAGCTGGCATCCGGTGTCACCTCAGCCAGCAGGCCCGACTGCGCGTAGCCGCCAAAACGGTCATGCGCCCAGAAGATAATGTCGGGGCCATCGCCGGTCGCCGCGACCTGCGGATACTTCTCTTCCATTTTGTCAGGATGTTCGACCGTAACTTTGATACCGGTCTCCTGCTCAAACTTCTTACCCACTTCGGCAAGGCCGTTATATCCCTTGTCACCGTTAATCCAGATGACCAGTTTACCTTCCTCGATTTTTGCCATGGCGCTTGCCGAAAAGAGCACGGCAGAGAGGGCAGAAAGGGCCAGAATTCGTGCTCCGGTTTTCATCGTCATAAATCCATCCTGTTAGCGGAAGTGGTGAATGCTCTGTCGGCATCATTGTGCGTATCCACACCGGCATCTCATCCTCCTGCGCTCTACGCCCCTTGCGTAATCGCTGTGATCGCACTGGCAAAAAGCGCCTTAAGCGCGAGCTGAAGCGGCAAAAAATCCTGCAGGTCTGCGTCAGCGATCACAAAAAAGCGCGGCAGCGCGCGGCCTGCCGCGTCAGCCCGCGTTTCTCCTCCTCCCGCCTCCTCCCCCAGCAGATTGCCCTGCGGCGGAGGATGTTACGCCTTGTTTCCTCTCGCATAGTGAGCCCCGGAACCCGTCTGCCGCCCGGCAGACACGAATGTGCAGCTAAGAGGGAAGGGATCATGGCGAGCGTTGTGCTACGCAATGTCACAAAAGCCTGGGGCGATACGGTGGTGTCGAAAGATATCGATCTCACTATTCGTGAAGGGGAATTTGTTGTTTTCGTCGGCCCGTCGGGCTGTGGCAAATCGACGCTGCTGCGCATGATTGCCGGGCTGGAAACCATCACCAGCGGCGAACTGTTAATCGGCGACCGGCGCATGAATGAGGTGCCGCCTGCCGAACGTGGCATCGGCATGGTGTTTCAGTCTTATGCGCTCTATCCCCATCTGTCGGTGGCGGAGAATATGTCGTTTGGCCTGAAGCTGGCCGGGGTGAAAAAAGCGGAGATCCATCAGCGCGTCAATCAGGTGGCAGAGATTCTGCAACTGGCGCACCTGCTCGATCGCCGTCCCAAAGCCCTCTCTGGCGGACAGCGTCAGCGCGTGGCGATAGGTCGCACGCTGGTGGCGGAGCCGCGCGTCTTCCTGCTGGATGAACCGCTGTCGAACCTCGACGCGGCGCTACGTGTTCAGATGCGCATTGAGATCTCCCGTCTGCATAAGCGCCTGAAGCGCACCATGATTTACGTCACCCACGATCAGATCGAAGCGATGACACTGGCTGACAAGATTGTGGTGCTGGATGCCGGGCGCATTGCGCAGGTCGGCAGGCCGCTTGAGTTGTATCACTATCCCGCCAACCGCTTTGTCGCCGGATTTATTGGCTCACCCAAAATGAATTTCCTGCCGGTCAAAGTGACCGCCACCGCCATCGATCAGGTGCAGGTGCGGCTGCCGAATCAGCAGCTGGTCTGGCTGCCGGTGGACAGCGCCGGGGTTCAGGTTGGCAGCAATATGTCACTGGGCATTCGCCCCGAACATCTGCTCTCCAGCGATATCGCCGACGTTACCCTGGAAGGGGAAGTGCAGGTGGTGGAACAGCTGGGGCATGAAACACAGATTCACATCGAGATTCCCGCTATCCGTCAGAACCTGGTCTACCGCCAGGAGGACGTCGTGCTGGTAAAAGAGGGCGCCATCCTTGGTATTGGCCTGCCGCCCGAGCGTTGTCACCTGTTCCGTGAGGACGGGAGCGCGTGCCGCAGGCTGTATCAGGAGCCGGGTGTATAGCCCTGCCAAAAACAATAAAAGCAATGACCTCAGGAGATAGAAAATGTTAACTCTGCGCAAACTTCCCATTGCCGTTGCCGTCGCGGTGGGAACCCTCTCCGCCCCGACGATGGCGGTTGATTTTACCGGTTACGCCCGTTCCGGCATTGGCTGGACCGGCAGCGGTGGCGAACAGCAATGTTTCCAGGCGACCGGCGCTCAAAGTAAGTACCGTCTGGGTAACGAGTGTGAAACCTACGCCGAACTGAAATTAGGCCAGGAAGTGTGGAAAGAGGGCGACAAAAGCTTCTATTTCGACACCAACGTGGCTTACTCCGTGGCGCAGCAGAATGACTGGGAAGCGACATCACCCGCCTTCCGCGAAGCCAACGTCAAAGGTAAAAACCTGATTGACGCGCTGCCAGGTTCCACCATCTGGGCCGGTAAGCGTTTCTACCAGCGTCACGACGTTCACATGATCGACTTCTACTACTGGGATATCTCCGGTCCGGGCGCGGGTCTTGAAGATGTTGATCTCGGCTTCGGTAAGCTCTCTTTCGCAGCAACCCGTTCGTCTGAAGCGGGCGGCTCTTATACCTTCTCAAGCGATCGTATCCGTGACTTTGCCACCAGTACTGCCAACGACGTGTTTGATGTGCGTCTGGCCGGTCTGGAAACTAACCCGGATGGCGTGCTGGAACTGGGTGTCGATTACGGTCGTGCCAATGCCCGTGACGACTACCGTCTGGAAGATGGCGCGTCGAAAGATGGCTGGATGTTCACGGCTGAACATACCCAGAGCATGCTGAAAGGCTACAACAAGTTTGTGCTGCAATACGCAACCGATGCGCTGACCTCGCAGGGCAAAGGCGTGCCGCAGGGCACCAGTCTGAATAACAACGGTGACATGTACCGTATTCTCGATCACGGCGCGATCTCCCTGGCAGAACGCTGGGACCTGATGTACGTCGCCATGTATCAGAACATCGATCTGGACAACAACCGCGGCACCGAGTGGTACACCGTTGGTGTGCGCCCGATGTACAAATGGACGCCGATCATGAGTACGTTGCTGGAACTGGGCTATGACAACGTGAAATCGCAGCAGGCTGGCGAGCGCAATGGTCAGTACAAAGTGACGCTGGCACAGCAGTGGCAGGCGGGTGACAGCATCTGGTCACGTCCGGCGCTGCGTCTGTTCGCTACCTACGCCAAATGGGATGAGAAGTGGGGCTATAACAAAGACAGCGCCGGCGATCTCACCACCTTCGCCTCGGCTGACTCTACCGGCAACGGCATCCTGACCAACAGTCGCGGTAATAACGACGAAGTCACCTTCGGCGCGCAGATGGAAATCTGGTGGTAAACCTTTTCTGACAGGCGCGGCCTCGCGCCTGAGGGATCTCTTTGGTCGTGGTGTGCCATTGCCTGGTTCACACTGCGACCTGTAATAAGGTACGCATAATGAAAATGAAAAAACTGGCCGCACTCTGCCTGAGTGCGGCGCTGCTGACAGGGCACGCTCTGCCTGCCCTGGCCGATGTTAATCTGGTGCCGCAGGATCTCTCCGCTGCACCCGTCGTCGCACCTGAATCGCTACAACGCCTGAGCTGGCAACCGCTGGCGGCCTCTCAGACCCAGACCACTACACTTTCGAACAGCGGCCAGACGCTGAACGCGCCACACATTGCCGGGCCGGTCGCGGCCTACAGTCTGCCCGCCACGATTGGCGAACTGACGCTGACGCTGAGCAGCCTTGTGCAGAACGGTCAGGTTTTTGCGCCTAACGTGCTGGTGCTGGATGAAAATCTGCGTCCGGCGGCCTGGTTTCCCAGCCGCTACTTTACCTATCAGAAGCCGGGTGTGATGACGGCGGATCGGCTGGAAGGCGTGATGAAACTCACGCCGGCGCTGGGCCAGCAAAAGATTTACCTGCTGGTCTTCACCACTGACAACGACCTGACGCAGACCACCACGCTGCTCGATCCGGCCAAAGCCTACGCCCAGGGCACCGGTCATGCCGTACCGGATATCCCCGATCCTGTTGCCAGCCACAGCCGCGAAGGCACCATAAAGCTGAAGATGCAGACCAGTTCCGGCTCCTCGATTCTGGTCGGGCCGCTGTTTGGCTCATCCGGGCCAGGCCCGGTCACGGTGGGTAACAGTGCACCGGCGGCAACGGCCTACAGCGCAGCGCCTGCTCCTGCCGCCGCGCCCGCGCCAAAAGCCCGTGCTGAACCGATCATGAGCGACACCGAGCATTACTTTAATCAGAAGATCACCCAGGCAGTGAACAGCGGCAACATCGACAAGGCGCTGAAACTGCTGGATGAAGCCGAGCGGCTGGGTTCCACCTCTGCACGGCAAACCTTTATCAGTAGTGTTAAAGGCAAGGGGTGATGCTGCCCCGACGCTATTGATGTTGTCCCATCTGGTGCGCTCTGGCGCACCTTTTTTTGTTGCGACACGCACCCTTGCCCTGGTGTTGTCTGGCTGAGCAATCTGTATAAACACGGGTGAGCAAACATAATGCTCTGAAGTTGCGAGTTGTACGTTACTGATTTACATTTCATTATCTGATTTCAGGAGGCTATATGCGTAGTTACACCACCACTGAGGCCCGACAAAACATTGCTGAAGTCATGGACACAGCAACGGCCGGTGAGCCTGTAGAAATAACCCGGCGCGATGGTGCTTCTGCTGTACTTATCAGTCGCGACGATTTTAATGCCTGGCAGGAAGCAAAACTGGATGCCGAATTTGCCGACATTATGGGGCGACATTCACGTACGGTGAAGGCACTGGCTGACCGATGAAATGGGTTAGCGCTCAGGAGGTGATAGCTTTTCATGATCGTTTGCTGATTGTTCTGCCAGGTATCAAGGGTATGCCAGAACCCCAGAGAGCAGAAGCTATCATTTATAGGGTACAGAACCAGCTCTATTATGAAGGTGTGGAAGATATTTTTGTATTAGCCGCCATCTACCTCATCGCTATATCCCGGGGACACATTTTTAATGATGATAATAAGCGAACTGCATTTTTCGTCACGATGGTTTTTTTGAATCGTAACGGCATAGCTATACGTGATGAAGATAATGAACTCGAAGAATTAACGGTATCTGCCGCTACTGGTGAAGCTACGACTGAGGTCATTGCTGCTGTATTGCGGCGATTATCGTTTTTGTCTCCGTAAGAGCCATTTTTGTTGTCAGCCCTGCATGTTTGAAATTTTCTACGCCTAAACGTAATAATCCGGGAGCAGGTTTTCGTCCGTAAATGATGACGACAGGATTTGCTATCAAATGCACAAACCCCGAAGTTTTCGGGGTTTGCTCTTTTAATCTTAACTCCAGCCTTAACCCCGCAGCCACCGCCTGCGGCGCGCCGTCAAATCCCTTAACAACTCGTCAGTTTCCTCATCGCTGAACAGTGCCTCAACAGTCACGCTCAGCTTGCGTCGCCAGTTCGGGTATTCGTCGCGGGTGCCGGGAATGTTGACCGGCGCGGCCATATCCAGCCAGTCCTCCGGTTGCAGACCCAGCAGGGCGCTGTGGCTGTCCGCCAGATAGCGCTGCATCGCCCGGTTCAGTGCTTTACTCATCCCGGTGCGGCGTGCATCGCGTCCGGCACGTTTCGGCAGCGCACCGACCCGATGCAGACTGTTCAGCAGCGCCTGTTTCGCCCGGCGTCGATCCTGATACAGCCCGGCCAGCACCACTTTGTCCGGATAAAGACCGAGTTGCGCGCCGGTCGTCAGATCGTCACTTTGCCACCAGCCGCGCAGCGTCGGGAGATCGTGCGTGGTGGCGACAGCCATCGCCTGACGTGGCCAGCTGGCGGGCGGACGAAAACCGGCGTCGGAGGTCTGTTCGAACCAGAGCACTTTATAGGAGTAAACGCCGCCATCCCGCAGCTTATCGACAATCGCTTCCGGCACGGTGCCGAGATCTTCGCCAATCACCATGCAGCGATGACGCTGGCTTTCCAGCGCCAGAATCGCCAGCAGATCGTCGATGGGATAGTGCACATAAGCCCCATGCATCGCGCTTTCGCCAGCCGGGATCCACCACAGCCGCATCAGCGCCATCACATGATCGATACGCAGCGCACCGCAGTGACGCATACTGGCGCGTAGCAGGGCGATCCACGGCTCCCACGCGCGCTGACGCATTACCTGCGGATCCATGGGCGGCAATCCCCAGTCCTGACCGCGCGGGCCGAGAATATCAGGCGGGGCACCGATGCTGGCCGCCATGCAGTAAAGATCGCGGTCGCTCCAGGTCTCTGCGCCACCCTGGGCGACGCCTACTGCCAGATCGCGGTAAAGGCCAATCGGCATCTGCTGCTGCTGACAGACGTTCCAGCAATCGGCAAGCTGCTGCGCGGCCAGCCACTGCAGCCAGAGCCAGAAACGCACCTGATCCTGATGCTGATTTAAAAACGTCTGTACTGCTGGACTGGCGGGATGCTGTAACGCCTCCGGCCACACCGGCCAACCCCAGCGCCCGCTATCCTGCGCCATCTGATCCGCATGCAGCGCATCAAACAGCGCCTGGTACAGCAGGCTCTCGCCGCCTTCCCGGATAAACGCATTAAACGCCTGCACCTCAGAATCGGCGGCGTCGCGCTGGATAAACTGCGGCCATGCCAGGCTCAGTGCCTGAATCTTCAGCCGGGTTACCGCCGCATAATCGACCCATTCGGCCGCCCGAGCCTGCTCCAGCGCCTGCTGCGTCTCCGGCCGTTGCCACCAGGCCTGAGCGGGCGTGCTCAACTGGAAATCAGCGACCGCGTTTACATCGATGTACAACACATTAAGCCAGCGCCGTGACGACGGGCTGTAAGGACTGGCGCTCTCCGGACTCGAGGGAAACAGCGCATGGACAGGATTAAGACCGATAAACGCGCCGCCGCGTGCGGACACTTCTGGCAACATTCGGCGCAGATCGCCAAAGTCGCCAATGCCCCAGTTCTCTGCCGAGCGCAGGGTATAGAGCTGCACGCAGGCTCCCCACAAGGACTCCCCCGCCAGCAGTTGAGGGGGTTCATAACAGCGGGCGGGGGTAATAATTACCCGGCATGACCACTGCTGCGCGCCCTGTTGCAGCGTCAGCTGATGATAGCCTTCGGGCAGCGGCGGCAGATGCAGCGGCTGGGCGGGCTGGCAGCGACCGGAGCTGATCTCACCCGCCTCGCTGATGAGATGCCAGTGGGCATCGTCGCTCAGCAACGGCGAGAGGCTGAGTAACTCGCCGCTGCGAAAAATCACTGCTGGTGGCAGCGGCGTGCTGAGTGGATGGGGAGGCTGCATCACCGCCAGCAAACGCTGGCGGGTCAGGGCCGGGATCGCCTGTGGCTTACCGTGCGCATTGATATACTCAGCGGCGATGCCTGCCAGCGAAAAATCGTCCAAAACTTTCATGGCGTTCCTTAGCGTTTCGCTTGCCAGATGCGCTGCTGGTAATCGCGGATTGCGCGATCGGAACTGAACATGCCACAGCGCGCGGTATTCAGGATGGTGGCACGCGTCCAGGCCTCCTGATCGCTCCACAGCAGTTCAACCTGCGCCTGCGCGTCCAGGTAGGGCTGGAAGTCAGCCAGCACCAGATAAGGATCGCCCCCTTCCGGACCGAGGCTGTGCAGCATCGCGTCAAACGCGTGGAGGTCGCCCTGACTGAAGGTGCCCTCTTCCAGCGCCTGTAAAACCCGATTGAGCTGCGCATCTTTTTTGCGCCACTGGGCCGGGGCATAGCCCTCTGCTTTTAATGCTTTCACCTGTTCCACGGTATGCCCGAAGATAAAGATGTTCTCGCTGCCGACCTGCTCAGCGATCTCAACGTTCGCGCCATCCAGTGTGCCGATGGTCAGCGCACCGTTAAGCGCCAGCTTCATGTTACCGGTGCCGGAGGCCTCTTTTCCGGCGGTAGAGATCTGCTCAGAGAGATCGGCGGCGGGAATCAGCCGCTCAGCAACGGAGACGTTGTAATCGGGAATAAACACCACCTTCAGGCGGTCACCAATACGCGGATCCTGATTAATCACCTCAGCCACTTTGTTGATGGCGTAGATGATATTTTTTGCCAGCGCATAGCCCGGCGCGGCTTTGGCACCAAACAGCACCACGCGCGGCGCACGGTTCGCCTGTGGATCGGTGACCAGCGTTTGCCACAGCGCAATGATGTGCAGCAGGCTGAGATGCTGACGTTTGTACTCATGCAGGCGCTTAATCTGCACATCAAATAACGCGGTCGGGTCAATTTCGATACCGGTGCGGTTTTTTATCCAGCCGACCAGCGCCTGTTTGTTCTGCTGCTTGATGGCACGATATTCCGCGCGGAACGCGGCGTCATCCGCAAAGGCTTCCAGTCCCTGCAGGGCATCGAGATCGTTCAGCCACGGCTTGTTGAGCGTTCGGGTGATCAGCGCACTCAGTGCCGGGTTGCACTGATTGATCCAGCGGCGCGGCGTAATGCCGTTAGTGACATTATGGAACTTCTCCGGCCACAGCTGGTGATACTCCGGGAAGAGATCCTGTACGACCAGTTTCGAGTGCAGCGCCGCCACGCCGTTAACAGCAAAGCCGCTGGTGACGCAAAGATTGGCCATCCGCAGTTGGTTATTATGCACCAGCGCCAGTTTCGCCCATTTCGCGTCATCATCCGGCCAGCGCGCCGTGACAGCCGTTTTCAGTTGCGCGTTCAGAGTGTTAATAATCATCATATGGCGTGGCAGCAGGCTGCGCACCAGCCTTACATCCCAGCACTCCAGCGCTTCTGGCATCAGGGTGTGGTTGGTATAGGCGAAGGTGTGTTGCGTAATCTGCCAGGCGCGATCCCAGCTCAGCCGATGCTCATCCAGCAGCAGACGCATGAGTTCCGGGATTGCCAGCGTCGGATGGGTGTCGTTAAGCTGGATCACTTCGTGATCGGCCAGGGTTTCGATGTGGCGTCCGGCCAGATGATGACGACGCAGAATGTCAGCCAGCGCGCAGGCGCACTGGAAATATTGCTGCATCAGACGCAGTTTTTTACCGTTCTGATGATTGTCATTGGGGTAAAGGACTTTGGTCAGTTTTTCTGCATCAATACCCTGTTGCTCCGCGCGCAGAAAGTCGCCATCGTTGAAACGACCCAGATTAAATGGCTGCGCATGTTTCGCCTGCCACAGACGCAGTGGCTGACTGATGCCATTCTCAAAACCCACCACCGGCAGATCCCAGGCTTCACCAACCAGTTCAAACGCCGGTTGCCATTGCGGATTCGCGTCAACGGTCACCACTTTACCGCCCAGCCCGACCCGCACATTCAGCACGGCGTTGTGGTTAAACCACGGGTAGCGATCGCGCTGCCAGTCATCCGGGCCTTCAACCTGTGCGCCCTGTTCGAAGCGCTGGCGGAACAGACCGTACTGATAGTTCAGACCGTAGCCCGTCGCAGGCTGACCCACGTTCGCCATGGAATCCAGGAAGCAGGCCGCCAGACGACCGAGGCCGCCGTTGCCCAGCGCCGGATCCGTTTCGTTTTCCAGCACGTCGGTCAGTGAAATGTTCCAGGCCGACAGTGCGTCATTAACCGCGTCATACCAGCCCAGGTTCAGCAGGTTGTTGCCAGTCAGGCGACCGATCAGAAACTCCATCGACAGGTAGTTAACATGGCGGAGGTCTGTCGGGGCCGGACGAGCGGGTTGTGCGGCCAGCATATCGGCCAGCGCCCCGCTGAGTGCCTGCCACCACTGTGCGTGGGTCATCTCCTGCGCATCGCGCAGGCCAAAACGTTGCCACTGACGGTTCAGGGCAGCGTTGAACTGAGTCGGATTGAAATCGGGCTGTGTCATGATTGATGTCCTGTAAAAACGAAAATGGGTCAATGTGGCGACAGTCTGCCCGGGCGAAAATCATTGCTCATCCTCCTGAAAAGAATTAGGGCAGGAGGATAGGGAGGGTGGAGAGGATGAGGCTAATCCGAAATCATCACAGGAGTGTGATTGCGCACGCTTTTGTAAAGTTTAATTAATGGGTTTGCTTGCATTCATCTGACGAAATGCTGAACCTGTGTAAGGAATAATTACGAAGCGTAAAATAATGATGCGCTCGACAAATGGAGAAACGCGCGCCCATGTTAATACCCGCCAAACTCAGTCGCCCGGTGCGTCTTGAAGGCACCGTGATCCGCGAGAGATTGCTGCAAAAGCTCACCGCTGCCGGTAACTATCGGCTGGTGCTGGTGACCAGTCCTGCGGGCTACGGTAAAACCACACTGGTATCGCAGTGGGCGGCGGGGAAAAGCGACCTGGGCTGGGTTTCTCTGGATGAGGGCGATAATCAGCCGGAACGCTTCGCCGATTACCTGATCGCGGCACTGCAACAGGCGACGCACGGCGGCTGTCCCCGCAGTGAGCTGCTGGCGCAGAAGCGGCAATATGTGAATCTCAATGCGCTGTTTTCCCAGCTCTTTATCGAGCTGGTGGAGTGGCAGCAGCCGCTGTGGCTGATCGTTGATGACTACCATCTAATCACCAATCCGGTCATTCACGACGCGATGCGCTTTTTCCTGCGTCATCAGCCTGAAAATCTGACCCTGATTCTGATGTCACGTAACCTGCCGCAGCTCGGTATCGCGAACCTGCGGGTGCGAGAGCAACTGATCGAGCTGGGCAGTCAGCAGCTGGCGTTCACCCATCAGGAAGCGCGCCAGTTTTTTGACTGCCGTCTGGCGGCCCCGCTGGAAAGCGAAGAGAGTAGTCGCCTCTGTGATGATGTCGCAGGCTGGGCGACGGCGCTGCAGTTAATTGTTTTGTCGGCACGTCAGGGAGCCAGTTCGGCTCAGCATTCCGCCCGGCGTCTCTCCGGCATTAATGCCAGCCATCTCGCCGACTATCTGGTGGAAGAAGTGCTGGATAACGTCGATCTGCCGACCCGCCATTTCTTACTAAAAACCGCGCTGCTGCGCTCAATGAATGATGAACTGATCGCCTGCGTGACCCGCGAAGAGAACGGTCAGATGCGGCTGGAGGAGATCGAGCGCCAGGGTCTGTTTCTGCAGCGTATGGACGATTCCGGCTGCTGGTTCAGCTACCATCCGCTGTTTGGCAACTTCCTGCGTCAGCGCTGTCAGTGGGAACTGGCGGCGGAGCTGCCTGCGCTGCATCGGGCCGCAGCCGAAAGCTGGATGGCGCAGGGCTTCCCGGGCGAAGCGATTCACCATGCGCTTGCCTCGGGCGACGCGACCATGCTGCGGGACGTGCTGCTGAAGCACGCCTGGACGCTGTTTAATCAAAGTGAGCTGCCGCTGCTGGAGAACTCCCTGAAAGCGCTGCCGTGGGAGATGATGCTCGACAACCCGATGCTGGTGCTATTACAGGCTTGGCTGATGCAGACTCAGCATCGCTTCTCAGAAGTCGACAGCCTGCTGGCGCGTTTTGAGCAGGCCAGTCACTGCGAGATTGACGCGGCACTGCGCGGTGAATTTAATGCGTTGCGCGCTCAGGTGGCGATCAACGATGGCAATACTGATGAAGCGGAGCGGCTGGCGAAAGTGGCGCTTGATACCCTGCCAGCCAGCCGTCACTACAGCCGCATTGTGGCAACCTCGGTGCATGGCGAGGTGATGCACTGCAAAGGCGAACTGGACGATTCACTTAAGCTGATGCGACAGACGGAACAGATGGCGCGTCGCGATGAAGTGTGGCACTACGCGCTCTGGAGCCTGATTCAGCAGAGCGAAATTCTGTTTGCGCAGGGCTTTTTGCAGGCTGCTTATGAGATCCAGAGCCGCGCCTTTGTGCTGGTGGAAGAGCAGCATCTGGCGCAGTTCCCGCTGCATGAGTTTCTGCTGCGCATACGTGCCCAGCTGCTGTGGGCCTGGGGACGACTGGAAGAGGCGGAGCAGGCGGCGCGCGAAGGCATCAAGGTGCTGAACGGTTACCAGCCGCAGCAGCAAATCCAGTGTCTGGGATTGCTGGTGCAGTGCTCGCTGGCGCGCGGCAATCTGGACAACGCCCGCAGCTATCTGAACCGTCTGGAAAACCTGCTGAATAATGGTAACTGGCACAGCGACTGGATCGCCAATGCCGATAAAGTCCGGGTGATTTACTGGCAGATGACGGGCGAAAGCCAGAATGCCCGCGACTGGATGCGGCAGACGCCCAAGCCCGCCTTCGCCAACAACCATTTTCTGCAGGGACAGTGGCGGAACATTGCCCGCGCGCAGATTCTGCTGGGTGATGTCAGTCAGGCTGAAGTGGTGCTGGAGGAGCTGAATGAAAATGCCCGCGGCCTGCGCCTGATGAGCGACTTAAACCGTAATCTGCTGCTGCTCAATCAGATCTACTGGCAGACCGACCGCAAAGCGGAGGCACAGCGCGTGCTGATTGAAGCACTGAAACTGGCGCGCAGCACCGGCTTTATCAGCCATTTTGTCATTGAAGGCGAGATGATGGCGCAGCAGCTGCGGCAGCTGATACAGCTTAATACCCTGAATGAGCTGGACAGCCACCGCGCCCGCCGCATTCTGCTGGAGATCAACAAATATCACCGTCACAAGTTCGCCCATTTCGATGAAGGCTTTGTCAGCCGGTTGCTTAACCATCCTGACGTGCCGGAGCTGATCCGCACCAGCCCGCTGACGCAGCGCGAATGGCAGGTGCTGGGGTTAATCTATTCGGGCTACAGCAACGATCAGATTGCCGGTGAGCTGGCGGTGGCGTCTACCACGATCAAAACCCATATCCGCAATCTCTATCAGAAACTGGGCGTGTCACATCGCAGCGAAGCGATGAATCAGGTGCAGTCGCTGCTGAAAATGATGGGGTATGTCTGAGGGTATTGGGTGGACAGGTTAATTGCGGAATATCGCTGGCGATGCATTATCAGCATCACGTTATTACAGGCGTCTTAATTCAGTCTGCGCCTTAAAACGAACAGCTGAGCGGATTGCTTCACTAAAAGAGAGACGTAATCACCCACCAGAAAAAGCCGGTGAAGTAAGTTAATCCTCTCTCGGCCTTCGCTATCAAAAGCCGTTACGACCAACGAATATTCCGTGAATGAGCCTGTCTGAAAGTATAAGCAGAATGATCTATAGCTAAGAAAATTCTGTGTGCAAGCGTAACCCGCGCTATGTTAATATTTGCGCGCTTATTCAGCTCTCCTGCCGTGCGTAGTATTACCGGAACGCATTATGACCGATAAATATCACCTTCATCACAACGTAGATGTGCTGCTTCTGCTGCGCCGCATCTGCCAGATCGCCCTGACACTATTTATTCTGCTGTGTCTTCATCCCACTATTGCGCTGGCCGGAATAAAGGATGATAAAGCTAATCGTATCGTCAGCGGCATCATCAGTTTCGCCCACTGGCAAAATTTAAATAAGCCGCCTGAATTATGTGTTTTTACTTCAGCACGCCATCTTTCTTTGCCGGAAAACAGCGCTGCTGCGGCAGCGACATTCACCGTTGTCTATCTTGCGGGCGCAGGTGATTCTGCGATGCATCGATGCGATGCCATTTATTTTGGCGATCAGACACCGCAGCAGCAGGTGGACATTATTGAGAAGTTTAAAGGAAGAGCGGTGCTTACCCTTGCAGAGAACAATGCGGAGTGCACGCTGGGTGCCGCTTTTTGCCTGATTTTTCAACCTGACCATACGCACTTTTCCGTTAATCTCGATTCACTTGCCAGAAGCGGTGTCAGAGTGAATCCGGAAGTACTTTTGCTCTCCCGCGAGGGAAGTGAATGAAATGAAATTCGATAAACTAAAGCACGATAAATCATCCATCCGCAATAAACTGCGCAAAATAAGCACCATCAATTCGGCGGTGATATTACTGTTGTGCTGGCTGTTGCTCTCATCGACGTCGCTGCTTTTTATTAAAAATTATGAGAAACGAAACCTCGAATTAATCGGCTCGACCCTAAGTACTACGCTCACCGCGGCAACCGTTTTTGCCGACAGCTACGATGCGCGTAATAAAATCGAACGGCTTGGCAATGAAGGCATGTACGCTTCTGCGAAGCTGGTTACACGGGATCAGATGGTTCTGGTCCAGTGGATTGCACAGCGGGAACAGACGGGATGGTTTTCGCGGTTGCTGCGTGAGTGGATTTATCACAAACCGCTTAACGTTGATATTCTTCATGCTGACGCGGCTGTTGGCACGCTAATACTGGAAGGCACCGTAACCGGCGCGGTGAGTTTCCTCCAATACTCATTTATGATCCTCTCCGTTGGGATGCTCTGCGTGCTGATTATTTCACTCATGCTGAGTGAATTTCTGCATCGGGGTATCATTGCGTCGCTCCGCACCATTACCAGTTCAATTCACTATGTGATTCATTCAGGTGATTTTTCCCTGCGTATTCCGGGTGGCCCAATCAGAGAATTTCAGCTCTTTTCAGATGACCTCAATTCCCTGCTGATGGAAATGCAATCACTGAAGGCGTCGCTGATGCGTGACAATCGCTCGCTGGCAGCTAAAGCACTGTCCGATCCGCTGACCGGTCTTGCCAACCGCAGCGCCTTCTCTGCTCGCCTGACACAGCGTCTTGATCAGCCAGACAATCACGAGCGTTTTGCGCTGCTGTTTCTGGATGGCGATCGCTTCAAGAGCATCAATGATAACTGGGGCCATGCCGCCGGAGATGAGGTATTAAAAGCGATAGGATCGCGTCTTTTATCGCTGGCGTCTGAACAGGATGTCGTCGCGCGATTAGGGGGCGATGAATTTGCCATGCTGGTCAGCAGCCGGACGAGTGAGGCGCAATTACAGCAGCTCATGCAGGGCATTCATAACGCTCTCAGGGAACACATTCTTATTACAGATAATATGCCTGTTACGACCTCGGTGACCATTGGCTACGCCTGGTCACAGCCTGGTGATACGGTTGAATCGATTCTCGAACGTGCTGATATGAATATGTATAAAAACAAGCGAAAAAATAGGGCGTGAATATGAAAAAAAACCTTTCCCTGCTATTGGTTACGCTGGCGCTGGTCGGTTGTCAGTCAAAAGCGCGTTTTAGCGACGCGCAAATCGCAGCGATGAAAAGCGCCGGATTCACGCAGAACATGGAAGGCTGGGGATTAGGCTTATCTGATAAGATCCTGTTTGGTGTAAATGAATCAGAGCTGACACCCTCCAGTAAGCTCACCATTCAGGGGATGGCGAAAAGTCTGGCGTCGACCGGTATTGAGCATGTCCGCATAGATGGGCACACCGACAATTACGGCAAGACGGATTATAACCAGCAGCTGTCGTTGAAAAGAGCGAACGCGGTCGCGGCTCAGTGGGCGGAAGGGGCGGCAATACCGCGTGAAAATGTTGTGACGCGTGGATTGGGCATGAGTGCACCAGTTGCCAGCAACAATAGTGCGCAGGGGCGTGCGCAGAACCGGCGCGTGGCCATTGTCATCACCGCGCCGTAATTTTCAGCGGTCGCGTAATTTTACGGCCCGCCTTTAACATAGCGGATCGCCTGCTTATCCATAGCGGGTAGCGTCGCTGAAAAGGGGGCCGGGATAGCGGAGTGCACGGTGGGATCCACCGTGCATTTTGCCTGTCAGCGATAAAAGGCGGGTCTGGCTGGCATAGTAACCGGCACGATCCCGCCTGACGTTTGCGCCGCGACGCAGGCATCGGCGGCTACGGCAGCGGCATAGCCATCCCACGCGGAGGGACCGGTCATCTCACCGCTGATGACGTTGTTGATAAAGGCCTGCAACTCCACGTCATAGGCATCAATAAAGCGCTTTTTCCAGTCCGTCAGAATGGTCGTTGAGAGCTTTGCCGCGCTGCGCAGTTGCACCGAAACCGGTTCCGGCAGGCGGGCAATGCCGCTTTCACCCACTACTTCACACTGTATGTCGTAACCATATTCACAGTTCACGAAAATTTCGACATCAATGCGTGCGCCTTTGGTGGTCTCCAGCAGCACGATTTGCGGATCGCGCAGGTGGGACGACGCCTTACGGGTTTTGCGCGGGAAGATCACCTGAACGCTGGCATAGTCATCATTCAGCAGCCAGCGCAGCACGTCCAGTTCATGGATCAATGTGTCAGTGATCGCCATATCGGTGGTGTAGCTGTCGCCCACTTCCGGATTGCGGTGCGCGCAGTGCAGCATTAAAGGCTCACCAATTTCGCCGCTGTCGATCACCGCTTTCAGTGCACGATAGCCGCTGTCATAAGGGCGCATAAAGCCGACCTGCACCAGCTGCCGCCCTGCGTTGATCTCTGCTTCCACAATATTCATGCAGCCCTGTGCGGTAACGGCCAGCGGTTTTTCACAGAACACCGCTTTACCCGCCTCGATACAGGCCAGCACAAAGGCTTCGTGCGTCGGACCCCAGGAAGTAACCAGCACCGCGTTAACCTGCGGGTCGTTGATCAGATCAATCGCATTGTCATAAATGCGCGCTTCCGGCGTCAGTTCGTCAACAATCTGCTGGCAGTTATCGCGGTTGATGTCGTTGAGTGCCACCACGCGTGCATTCTGTAAAACGGTGCTGCAACGGCGGATATGTTCGCGGCCTATTGCGCCGGTGCCGATAACACCAATGTTAATTGTCATGATGATTACCTTACGCTGAGTGATTTAACAGCTGGATGCTGTTGCGAATTTCGCGGCTGATGTCCGCTTCCTGCCAGCTGCTCATCACGGATGAGAACGGCTCAAAGGCATAAAGGCCGGTGTAGCCCATCTTCTCCAGCCGCTCTACCTGTTGTTTGCTGCGCAATCTGTCATCTGCGGTGAGCATGATGCGCTCTTCGTCGGTGAGTTCGCTGACCGGGCGCGGATCGGTGACGCCGGAGAGGTGAACCAGACCGATTTGCTGAATGTCGATTTCCTGCTCAAAGGTCTGCTCCGCATCCTCAAACAGATGATGATGGAAGGTGTCGATCAGCAAGCGGAATGGCACGCCCGCTTCGCGGATTAGCGTCTGCGCCTGGGTTGCTGAACGCAGTGAGCTTTGTGGAAAGCCGAGCGGCTCAACCAGCCCCTGAATGCCTGCGTCTGCGAACAGCGGGGCCAGCGTTTTCAGCGCGCTAATAGTGTCGGCGGCGCTGATGGGCGTACCGTCATTAAGCGGGCAGAGCACCAGTGATTCTGCGCCGACAGCCTGCGCATCGCTTAACAGCTGGCGGGCGCGTTGCAGCACCTCTTCATTCAGTTGGTTAAACGGGTAGAGCGCATTGATGGTGACAATCCGGATGCCTGACTCGCGTGCCAGCGCTTTTACCTCATCACCGCTGAGATCGTCGGTGACGCGTCCGCTGGGCATATCATTGCGCAATTCGACGTTGTGAATGCCGAGCTGGCTGACCAGTTTAAAAAACTGCGGGATACTCAGGCTGGGCGCTATTTTACGATTGACGCAAAAGCGTGCATTGGGAATATTCAGGCTCATAACATTTTCCTTAAATTATGGGTGCAGTGCTAAGGGCGGTCGGGTCGTCATGCCTCATGACGCGGGCCGTTATTTAATACAGAGCAGGCAAAGGTTATTTTTTGCCGTTATAGAGCGCATAGAAATAGTGCTCGACCTGCTCAAGACTTCTTCCCCGGGTCTCGGGAATAAGCTTCACAACAAATACAGAACCGCCGATGCCTATCAGGGCGAATATAAAGAAGGCACCGGCCAGACCGAATGCCGCTAATAACAGCGGGAAGGCCATTGAGATGGCAAAATTCGCAATCCACAACGAGAAGACCGCGCCGCCCATGCAGATGCCGCGCATCCTGGCCGGGAAAATTTCCGACAGCAACAGCCAGGTGACCGGTGACAGTGCGCCCTGCTGGAAGCAGAGAAACATCAGCATGCCCGCCAGCACCAGATAAGCCCGCAGCAGGTTGACCGCGCCATTGATGTATTCCGGCATCAGCCAGCAGACCAGCCCGATAAAGAACAGGCAGCAGGTGCAGCCCATTTGCCCGATTAAAACCAGCGGGCGACGTCCCGTTTTGCCGATTAGCCAGATACCCACCAGCGTCATCACCACCGAAATCACACCATTAGCAATGGTGGCAAACAGCGCGGCATCGTTGCTGAGTCCGGCGGCGGTCAGCATGGTGGGCGCGTAATACATGATGGTATTGACGCCGGTCAGCTGCTGAATCGCGGCGATACCCACGCCCAGCAGGAAGATTTTCATCAGCCAGGGCGTCGCGAGGTCGCGCAGGCGGCCTTTACCTTGCTGACGGTTCTCTTCGATGGTTTCTTCAATTTCTTCCAGTTCCCACTCCACATCTTCAGCAGCGCGGGTTTTTTCCAGCACCTCACGCGCAGCCTGACTGCGGCCTTTCATCACATGCCAGCGCGGGGTTTCAGGCATAAATATCATGCCGATCCAGAGCAGAACGGCGGGAACGATCGACAGCGCCAGCATCCAGCGCCAGGTATTTTCACCGCCCCAGATATCGTTAAAGGTGGCGTTTGAGATGTATGCCAGCAGCTGACCGCTGACGATCATCAGCTCCTGCAGGGTGACCAGCTGGCCGCGTTTATTGGCAGGGGCGATCTCTGCGATATAGACTGGCACGGTGGCTGCGGCACCGCCCACGGCAAAGCCCAGGAACAGGCGTGAGGCGATCATCCAGGTGACATCCGGTGCCAGGGCGGAGCCGACAGCGCCAAAGGCGAAAATCAGTGCCAGCGCAATGATGATGCGACGTCTGCCCAGGCCATCTGCCAGGTGACCGGCCGCCAGCGCGCCAAAGGCGGCACCAAACAGCAGGGAGCTGGTGACCAGCCCGGTCGTAAAAGGGGTGAGATGCAAATCGCCACGCATAAACAGTAGCGCGCCCGAGACTACGCCCGTGTCATAACCAAACAGCAATCCACCCAGGGTGGCGACCAGCGCAATAATCTTCACAAAAGGCTCGGTGCGGGTGGCGCTATTCGGACCGGAGGCCGGGTTCGACGAGATATAAAGTTCTTTTTCCATGAATACTCCTGGTAATAACAACAAAGACAAAACGTCAGAACATGAAGAAGCCATCACCCTACTGGTATTTTTATTTCGGGTTAAATTATATTTGAAACTTAGTTTTCATTATGTGAGCTCAAGCCTTCCGCCATTTTTATTTTGATGGGATTCCATCAAATCGAAAATAAACCCTTTAAACTTAAGGGGATTATTTGGGTTAATACCAGATTGAGGTATTTCAGACGGGGAAGAACGGAGAGGAATGCACGTCCGTAAAAAGAAAATAAAAAGGGCCAGAATGAAATATCCTGACCGCAGTAATCAGAAACAGGCCGGTGTCAGCGAATGGCGAGGACACTTAGCGCCGACAAGAGCGCATCGACTTTAGGCAGGAACTGTTTGCGTCGTGGCCACACCACGCTCAGCGTCAGACCGTCGGGCTGCAACGCCGGCAAAATAATCTCCAGTTCACCTGCTGCCACGGCGCGCTGAATCAGCCAGGAGGGCATCTGCGCGACACCCAGCCCGGCAATGACTGCCTGAAGCTGTGCATCGACGTCGCCCAGCGCCAGCCGGTAGGAAACGTCGCGCCAGTGGGGCTGACCATCTTCGGTAGTAAACAGCCAGGGTTTGGTTGTGCCATCCACGCGCTCATAAAGAATGGCGGGATGGTTCAGCAACGCTGACTCATTCTCCGGACGCCCCTCGCGGGTCAGATAAGCGGGAGAGGCGCAGAACTGCATCTTCTCGCGACCCATGTTACGCCAGCCCAGCGACGCGGGAAGGTCGGGCGCACCGCCAATCCGAACCGCCACATCCACGCCTTCCTCAAACAGGTCAACAAAGCGATCGGACAAACTCAGGCTCAGTGCCAGCTCCGGATTTTGCTGGCAGAAGGGCATCAGCAGCGGCATGACGTTGAGGCGGCCATAGGTGGTGGGCACCGCCAGGCGCAGCCGGCCGGAAGGAATGGTGCGCTGAGCCGCCAGTACCGCTTCGGCTTCGGCCAGATCCTCCAGAACCCGCAGACAGGTCTGATAATAGGCGCTGCCCGCGTCGGTCAGATTCAGGCTACGTGTGGTGCGCTCCAGCAGCCGCGAGCCTAAGCGCGTCTCCAGACGGCTGACGCTTTTGCTGACCGCCGAGCCGGTCACGTGCAGACGTTCAGCCGCGGCGGTGAAGCTGCCACACTCCACGCTGGCGACAAACGGCAGAATATCTTTGAGGCGATGATCGTGCATGGATTAGTGAACTCAGGTTGAGAATGCTGTGAATTAATGCCAGAGATAAGAACTGAATTCTCTATTAGGCTTAGCATTACGCAAAACGAGGAGAAATCAAATGAAAAAGCACGCTTTGATTGTGGGCATCAGCGGCGTTATTGGTCGCGCACTGGCAGATAAATTACAGCAGGAAGGCTGGCAGGTCAGTGGCCTGTCACGCGGACGTGGTGCCGTACCTGAAGGCGCAACCAGCCTGACAGCCGATCTGACCGATGCAGACGCTGTCCGTGACGCACTGAAAGAGGTTAAACCGGATGCGCTGTTCTTCAGCGTCTGGGCGCGTCAGGAAAATGAGAAAGAGAACATCCGCGTTAACGGCGGCATGGTTCGCAACGTGATTGAAGCACTGGGCGATCGTCTCAAAGGTTCGCACGTCGCGCTGGTGACCGGACTGAAACACTACCTTGGTCCGTTTGAAGCGTACGGCAAAGGTGCCGTGCCGGTTACGCCGTTCCGTGAAGAGCAGGGGCGTCAGCCGGTCGATAACTTCTACTATGCGCAGGAAGATGAAGTGTTCGCGGGCGCAGAGAAGTATGACTATCGCTGGAGCGTGCACCGTCCGCATACCATCATCGGCTATGCCGTAGGCAACGCGATGAACATGGGGCAGACGCTGGCGGTTTATGCAACATTGTGCAAAGAGAAGGGCTGGCCGTTTATCTTCCCGGGTTCGCCGGAGCAGTGGAACGGGATAGCAGATATGACTGATGCGGGTCTGCTGGCTGAGCAACTGCATTGGGCGGCAACGTCACCGAATGCCGCGAATCAGGATTTCAACGCGGTCAATGGCGATGTGTTCCGCTGGAACTGGATGTGGCCAAAACTGGCTGACTACTTCGGTATCGAAGCCGCAGATTACCCGGCGCAGATGATGCCGCTGGAAAATCGCATGCAGGAAGCTGAGAGCGCATGGCAGGCGATTGCAGAACAGCATCAGCTGCGTGAGGCCGATGTCACTAAGCTGGCGTCGTGGTGGCATACCGATGCCGACCTGGGCCGCCCAATGGAAGCTTTTACCGACATGAGTAAGAGCCGTAAAGCGGGCTTTACCGGCTACCGCAGTACGCTGGACTCCTTTACGCAGCTGTTTGATAAGCTGAAAGCGGAAAAAGTGATTCCGGAATAAACCCAGCAGGCGCTGCATCAGGCGCCTGTTTCGTTTCTGGCAGATAGCTATACTGTGACACCTGATCAGTGAAGGGAGGAGTGGATCCTATGGCGACATGTTTCATTATCGGTGCGGCGGGCAAGGTGGGCCAAAAGCTTACCCGACAGCTAAGCAGCAAAGGTCACACTGTCACGGCATTGCATCGCAAGCCGGAACAGGCTGAGATCCTGCAGGCCGCAGGCGCGAAGCCTGTCGCGGGCGATATTCAACAGCTGAGCGTAACCGCGCTGGCAGAGCTGATGACCGGTCACGACGTGGCGGTCTTTACAGCGGGTGCGGGCGGTGCCGGGATCGCGCTGACCAATGCCATCGACGGTGAAGGGCTGAAGCTGGCGGTTGCCGCCGCAGAGCAGGCTGGCGTGTCGCGCTTTATGCTGGTATCCGCTTTTCCGGATGCGGGCCGCGGTAAAACGCCATCAGAGGGATTTGAGAACTACATGCGGGTGAAACGCCTGGCGGATGCGGAGCTGGTGGCGAGCAAGCTGGAGTGGGTGATCCTGCGGCCGGGAACGCTGACCGATGAAGCTGGTACGGGCCGGGTGCATGCAGATCTGGCGATCCCCTATGGTGAGGTTCCGCGCGAAGATGTGGCAGCGACGCTGGTCGGGCTGATTGAGAATCCGGCGATTAAGTATCAGATCATCGAACTCACCAAAGGTGATCAGCAGATCGATGTGGCGTTGCAGCGGTTGCAGCGCGGTTAACAGGGTCTGATAGCGGCGCTTTCATTTAGTGACTGCAAATGAATGTTAGCGTCGGCTATTTTTAACTCTCTAAATCAAGGACATTTCTGTCGTTAATCTCAGCTTGTCACCTTATGAGGGCAGCCATTATAAACCCCACCGTAGCGGGGTCAGGATGTGGCCTGAAGCAGAGTCTGTTAAAGACTCAGAGCAATACGCTTGCCGTCGGGTAACGTGACATCAAGAGTCAGCTCTCCTCCCAGACCTGCAATATAGCGTCTCAGCGTTGAGAGCTTAGGATCGTTATCAACGTTTTCTATTTTAGCAACAGAAGGTTGTTTGACGCCTAAAACTTCAGCCAGATGTGTCTGCGAAACAGATAATTCCTCACGCAGTCTGGCAAGTGTGATCTCCTGACGGATTTCAGCAGCACGAGATTCTATACGCGCACGGCTCTCCGGGGAGCGTTTAGCCATCATTTCTTTAAGCGTTGCCATCGTGTTTAATCTCCGGTGATTCCAGATGCGAGGTGAACTCAGCATCTGCAATTTTAGTCATACGTTTGTAGAAGAGTTTTTCATCTTCACCTTTTTTATCTCCTGCACACAGGACAATCGCCTTGCGTTCAGGATCAAAGGCGAAGAATGCGCGAAATGGATGTCCGCCAATCTGTATACGCAACTCTTTCATGTTTTTATATTCAGACGCTTTAACCTGATCTACATGCGGACGCCCTAATTGGGGGCCAGTCTCTTCAAGGATCAGGAAGTAGGCTGCAATCTCTTCCTGAACATCGTCGGTTTGCTTTTCATACCAGACATCAAACAGCGTTCTTGTGATGACTTCCCATGTCATTAATCCATCTCCATCTATAACCTGCGAGCTATGATTAGATTATAGCCTGCGAGGTATAATGGCAAGGTATCATGGGTGCTGAATGGAGGGGATAGTGCCAGTTTGTCTGGACTGACAATCAAGTTTGAGCTTCAGACATGTCACCACGATGGGCAGTATGTGCAGGATCTCTGACAGCTCAGTGGCCTGATTTTGCTCATAAAAAAAGCCCCGAAACCGGGGCTTTTTTCTTATCTGACGCAGTTTCTACTTCACGCATTTTGCGCAGTGCGCGCGCTCAATATGCTGGAAGAAGTCATTACCTTTGTCATCGACCAGGATAAACGCAGGGAAGTTCTCGACCTCGATTTTCCAGATCGCTTCCATTCCCAGCTCAGGATACTCAACGCATTCCAGACTCTTGATGCTCTGCTGCGCCAGCACCGCGGCCGGGCCACCGATGCTGCCCAGATAGAAGCCGCCATGTTTATGACAGGCATCCGTCACCTGCTGGCTGCGGTTGCCTTTTGCCAGCATGATCTTGCTGCCGCCGTGAGCCTGTAGCAGATCGACGTAGGAGTCCATGCGGCCTGCGGTGGTCGGGCCGAGTGAACCGGACGCATAACCTTCAGGCGTTTTGGCCGGACCGGCGTAATAGACCGGATGATCTTTAATGTACTGCGGTAATCCTTCGCCGTTATCGATGCGCTCTTTGAGTTTGGCATGAGCAATGTCGCGTGCCACGATAATGGTGCCGGTCAGTGACAGGCGGGTAGAGACGGGATACGCAGAAAGCTGCGCCAGAATCTGCTCCATTGGGCGGTTGAGATCAACCTGCAACACTTCACCTTCGCCCTGCTGACGCAGTGCTTCCGGGATCAGGCGGCCTGGGTTGGCTTCCAGTTTCTCAATCCAGATACCTTCGCGGTTAATTTTCGCTTTGATATTACGGTCAGCCGAGCAGGAGACGCCCATGCCGATCGGACAGGAGGCGCCGTGACGCGGCAGACGCACCACGCGGATGTCGTGCGCGAAATATTTGCCGCCAAACTGCGCGCCAAGGCCGAGTTGCTGCGCCGCTTCCAGCAGTTCCTGCTCAAGCTGAACGTCGCGGAAAGCCTGACCGTGCTCGTTGCCTTCAGTTGGTAAGCCGTCGTAATAGTGCGTCGAGGCGAGCTTAACGGTTTTCAGGGTGCTTTCAGCCGAGGTGCCGCCGATAACAAACGCAATATGATAAGGCGGGCAGGCTGCGGTGCCGAGGGTGCGCATCTTATCTACCAGGTAATTTTTCAGCTTGCCGGGGCTGAGCAGCGCTTTGGTTTCCTGATAGAGATAGGTTTTGTTAGCGGAGCCGCCACCTTTGGCGATACAGAGGAATTTATACTCATCGCCATCGACGCTGTAGAGGTCGATCTGCGCCGGCAGGTTAGTGCCGGTGTTCACCTCTTTGTACATATCCAGCGCGGCATTCTGCGAATAGCGCAGGTTGTCTTCGATGTAGGTGTTGTAGATACCCTGTGACAGCGCGGCTTCATCGCCGCCACCGGTCCAGACGCGCTGGCCCTTTTTGCCCATGATGATCGCGGTGCCGGTATCCTGACAGGTCGGCAGCACGCCTTTGGCAGCAATTTCAGAGTTTCTTAAAAACTGCAGGGCGACATATTTGTCATTGTCGCTGGCTTCCGGGTCATGAAGGATGGAGGCTACCTGCTGCTGATGGGCCGGACGCAGCATGAAAGAGGCGTCGTGAAACGCCTGCTGGCTCAGCAGGGTCAGCGCCTGCGGATCGACTTTAAGGATCTCCTGACCCTCAAACTCAGCGACCGAGACATGCTCGCGAGTCAGCAAATAGTATTCAGTATCTTCGTGGGACAGCGGAAAAGGGTTCTGATAGACAAAAGGTTTGTTCGACATTTTTTCTCACTTAATGACCGGCTGAACCTCCGCGGGCAGGCTGCGGGGCGCAACATCATAGGCGAATTCATTGTTTATTATGCTTTCCCGCCGCGGGTGCGGCGGGGAAGTGAAGGAATGGTATCTTATAACGCGTTGATCTGCATGTTGTATCCGTCAGAACATCCACACCATCCACGGATAAGCAATCACCATCATAGAAACCAGGAAGATGGCACCGAAGATGGTACCCAGACGCCAGTAATCTTTTGTCGGCAGATAACCGCTGCCGTAATAAATCGGGCTTGGGCCAGTACCGTATGGAGTGATGATGCCCATCACACCCAGAGAGGTACACAGCATCAGACAGAAGACTGGCATATTGATGCCTGGGATTGACGCTGCGATGGTCAGCATGGCCGGTAACAGGGCAGTGGTATGTGCCGTGGTACTGGCAAACAGGTAGTGGAGCAGGAAGAAGGCGATCAACAGCACCACGGCTGAAATCTGCGGGTCATAACCCTGAAGCAGCATGCCACCTTCTTTACCTAACCAGGCGATAAAGCCAACGCGAGCCAGGCCATCAGCCAGCGCCACCAGCGTTGCGAACCAGGCAAAGGTGTTCCAGGCCGGTTTGTTGCTGGTAATGTCGTTCCAGTTCAGGACGCCGGTCCACAGCATCAGTACCACCACCAGCAGCGCAGCCATCGCAGGCTCAATCCACGAGGTGGCGAAGATCCACATCAGCAGGGCACAGACCACAAACACCAGCAGCAGGATTTCGTTACGGGTCAGGCGGCCCAGTTTCTCCAGTTCAGCGATAGCCCATTTCGGCACTTCATCGTTGATTTTGACTTCAGGGGGATAGAACCAGTAAGCCAGCAGCGGCATGGTCAGAATCAGCAGCACGCCCAGCGGCAGGAAGGCCAGGAACCACATACCCCATGAAATATCAAAACCGATGATGCTTTTCACCAGCGCCAGTGCCAGCAGGTTAGGTGCCAGGGCAGAGAGGAACATTGAGCTGGTAATACAGGCTGCGGTGATGGCGACCCACATCAGGTACGAACCGATCTTACGGGCGCTCGGGTCGTTGGGTTTAGAACCGTAAAGCGGAGGCAGGTTAGCGATAATCGGATAGATAGTACCGCCACTGCGCGCGGTATTGGAGGGAGTAAACGGTGCCAGAAGCAGGTCAGCGAAGGTAATGGCATAACCCAGCGTCAGGCTGCGGCGACCCAGATATTTCACCAGAATCAGAGCCAGACGACGACCAAACTGCGTCTTATCATAGCCGGCGGCGAACATAAAGGCACCGAAGATGAGCCAGACCGTGGAGTTACCGAAACCGCTGACTGCCCACTTAAAGGACTCACTGGCGACTTTGAATTTTGGGTTAGCCAGTTCCGCCGGGCTGAAGAGGACAAACTGACTGAACAGCGCAATGGCCACGACGCCGGTCAGACCGATAACGGCACCGGGCAGCGGTTCAAAGATCAAGCCGACAATCACGCCGACAAAGATGGCGAAGAAGTGCCAGGCATAGGGTTCAAGACCGGCCGGTGTTGGCACCAGCAACAGCAGCACGGCAACGATGACTGGCAGAGCCAGCATGATAGCTTTCTTTTTACCCGGAGCCGCAGGAGCGGCTTTAGGGGGTTCAGTTACAGCTGAGAGTGGTTTCATAGTATTTTATCTGCACGTTGAGAAGAATGCGATTTGCGCCCCGGACCTTCACTGATGACTTTCTTATTTATTCTTAATAGTGTGAATAAACCGCGATGCACTGATTTTTTTTAATCTGCTGCTGGACTATTGAGCAGCATTTTTAAATCCATGTAAATATGATGCGATTTTTGCAAATATAGATTTTGATCCAGATCAAAGAAATTTATTCATTATTCCCCGTTTTTAACATTTATTTTTTATTTATATTTCTGACATCGACATTCTGACAGTTTTGTGAAGCTGATCGACAAATCCCAGGAAGACCTCAGCCGAGTTTTTCATCTTAACACCATGATCATGAAGGGTAAATTATTTATGTGAATCAATGGTTGATTTTTAGTTACCTATAGTTAACAATTAATATAGCTTTACTCCCTGAATTCAGCAAATAAAACCTCTGAATCGTTTAAAAGTTAAAAAAGTAAATTTATCGCTTATGTAAGCAAAGAAAAAGGTATATTAGACACATGACATCGGACCACTTAATTAAGCGATAATTTGCGTCCGCTAAAAAATTTCCAGACTTTTAAATCTTGGAGTTTATCGCAATGAAATCTCTCACCCCCATCCTTAATCCACTTACCCTGCCTGGCGGCGCTGTATTAAAAAACCGACTGGTGATGGCCCCCATGACCACCTGTACCGGCTTTTATGACGGAACGGTCACCAGCGAACTGGTCGAGTATTACCGCGCACGTGCAGGCAGCATCGGAACTGTGATCGTTGAGTGCTGCTTTATTGATAACCGCGGCCCGGCGTTTCCGGGTGCCATTGCTATAGACAGCGACAACAAAATCCCCGGTCTGAAACGCATCGCGGATGCGATTAAATCTGAAGGCTCAACGGCCATTCTGCAGATCTATCACGGTGGCCGCATGGTCGAGCCGGAACTGATCGGCGGGAAAACCCCGGTTGCGCCGAGCGCCATTGCCGCACCGCGTGAAGGGGCAACTAAACCCCTGGCGCTAAGCGCTGAAGAAGTCGAAACCATGATCACCAAATTTGGTGATGCGGTGAACCGTGCTATCAAGGCCGGTTTCGACGGCGTCGAAATTCATGGTGCTAACACCTATCTGATTCAGCAGTTCTATTCTCCGAATTCCAACCAGCGCGATGACAAGTGGGGCGGCAGCCGCGATAACCGCGCGCGCTTCCCACTGGAGGTGCTGGAAATCACCCACAAGATGGCGGAGCGCTTCGCCCATAACTCGTTCATCATTGGCTATCGCTTCTCGCCGGAAGAGATTGAAGTGCCCGGCATCCGCTTTGACGACACCCTCTATCTGCTGGAAAAACTGGCCGCACGCGGACTCGATTATGTCCACTTCTCTGTGGGGCAGTTGCTGCGCCCGTCGATTGTCGATACGCAGGACCCGACGCCGCTGATCGAGAAGTTCGTTGCGATGCGCTCGCCTGTGCTGGCAAAAGTGCCGGTGATTGGTGTCGGCGGCGTGGTGAATAAAGCCGACGCCGAGCTGGCGCTGGAAAAAGGCTACGATCTGGTAGCGATTGGTAAAGCCTGTATCGCCTATCCGAACTGGGCTGACCGCATCATCAATAACGAACATCTCGAACTCTACATCGACAGCAATAAACGCGAAGAGCTGCAGATCCCGGAACCGCTGTGGCGCTTCTCGCTGGTTGACGCGATGATCCGCGACATGAGCGAATCGGGCCGTAAATACAAAGCGGGTGTTTACCAGGAGAAAGTGGAAGCCGAAGCGCTGAAGCTAAAAATCAACGTCACACTGGATACCGACCGTATTACCGACATTTCGCTGGTGCCGGACGACACGCTGGATGTGGACTTCACCACCACCTTTGAAAGCCTGCGTAACCGCATTCTGGTGGCTAACAGTCCCCACGTTGATGCGATTACCGGCGCGACCACCCAGAGTGAAGCGCTGAAAAAAGCGGTTTCCCGTGCGCTGACTACCTCCAGCAAAGAGCATGTGATTGAAGAGGGTGGTAACCCTAACGCACCGCAGAACTACGATGTGGTGGTTGTGGGCAGCGGCGGTGCCGGTCTGGCGGCCGCGATTCAGGCGCACGATGAAGGCGCACGTGTGGTTATCATCGAGAAGATGCCGACCATTGGCGGCAACACCATCAAAGCATCTGTGGGCATGAACGCGGCTGAAACCCGTTTCCAGAAACTTAAAGGCATCGAAGACAGCAAAGAGCTGTTCTATGAAGAGACGCTCAAAGGCGGACAGTTCAAAAACAACCCGGTATTGCTGCGCGAGTTTGTTGACCTGGCGCCTGAGGCGATTGAGTGGCTGGCCGGTAAAGGCATTGAGCTTAACGACATCACCATTACCGGCGGAATGAGCATCGACCGTACGCACCGTCCGGCTGACCGCTCAGCGGTGGGTGGCTTCCTGATTAGCGGCCTGGTAAAAAACATCAACAGCCGCAACATCGAAGTTCTGCTGGAAACCTCAGTTGCCGAGATCCTCTATGAGAATGGCGCAGTCGCGGGCGTGAAAGTAGTCGATGAATATAACGACAGCCGTATTCTGAACGCTAAAAGCGTGATTGTGGCAACCGGTGGCTTCAGTGCGAACCGTGAGCTGGTGGTGAAATACCGTCCTGAACTGGATGGCTTCGTGACTACCAACCACGCAGGCGCGACCGGTAGCGGCATTGCGATGTTGCAGAAAATTGGTGCCGATACCGTGGATATGAAGGAAATCCAGATTCACCCAACGGTTGAGCAGACCACCTCTTATCTGGTCTCTGAATCGATTCGCGGCGGCGGTGCTATCCTGGTCAGTCAGGCTGGCAAGCGTTTCTACAACGAAATGGAGACCCGCGATAAAGTCTCGGCGCAGATTATTGCGCTGCCAGAGAAGAGTGCCTGGATTGTGTTTGACGAGCAGGTGCGTATGAACAACAAAGCGGCTGACGAGTACATCGCCAAGGGCTTTGTGGTCAGCGCGCCAACCGTGGCGGAACTGGCGGTGAAACTTAACATGAGTGAGCATCACACGCTGGAAGCGACGCTGGCGCGTTACAACAACTTTGTGATGATGCAGAAAGACGAAGACTTCGGTCGCCAGACTGCGCTGCGTCATCCGCTGAGCGAAGCGCCATTCTACGCGATTCGTGTCGCTCCGGGCGTGCACCACACTATGGGCGGCGTCACCATCGATACCACCACCGCGGTGCTGGACAGCCAGAAACAGGTAATTAACGGTGCCTGGGCGTGTGGCGAGGTGGTTGGCGGCATTCATGGCGCGAACCGTATTGGCGGTAACGCCGTTGCAGATATCATCATCTTCGGTATCCTGGCTGGCGGTAACGCCGCTGCCTACGCCCGACGTTAACGGCAGTCTCCGGCATCCGCATCCTGCGGGTGCCGGTTTTTCCTTTTAAAGCAGAGTCGCCTATGTTAACTGATGCGCGTGTCTATGCTTACTCCGCTGTATTAATGGGTTCGCCCATCCTGCTCAAACTCTTCGAAGACAACCAGACGCTGGCCAGGCAGGTTTTTCGCCTGATCAAACAACAGGAGAATCTCTTCACCGTCAATCGCGCGGCATCGGAAGTTATGGCGATTAACCACGCGGCAGGGGAGCATGCGGTGGTCGTCAGTCAGCCGGTGTTTGATTTGATCGCCTGTGCGCATGCGGTGAGCCTTTTGCCTGACAGCCTGTTTAATCTGGCTATCGGTCCGCTGGTGAAGTGCTGGAAAATTGGTTTTCAGGGCCACAGCGTTCCATCAGAAGCCGATCTTCAGGCGCGCATGACGCTGATTAATCCGCAGGACGTCATCCTTGATGCTGCCACCCGCAGCGTGATGCTGGCACGTTCAGGAATGGAGATTGACCTGGGTGCCATCGCCAAGGGCTATATCGCCGACGTAGTCCAGGCTTTTTTGCGCCAGCAGCAGGTCAGCAGTGCGTTGATTAATCTGGGCGGCAACGTCCAGACGGTGGGCGCACCGCCAGAAGCTCCAGGCTGGGCAATCGGTCTGAAGAAGCCGTTTGGTGAAGCCGATGCGCTGATCGGTGTCATCGGTGTCAACAATCGCTCGGTCGTGACGTCCGGTATCTATGAGCGCTATTTCGAGCTGGATGAGGTCTGTTATCACCACATCCTTGATCCACAGACCGGTTATCCGCTGGATAACGAGCTGCTGAGCGTGACCGTGATTTCCGATCGCTCGCTGGATGGCGACATCTACACGACGCTGCTGTACGGACTGGGCGTAGAAAAGGGTATCGCCTGCCTTGCCGACAAACCGGGCATTGAAGCTATCTTTGTGACCCGTGACAGGCAGATCATCTGCTCGTCACAACGTCACTTTTCGTTTCAGTTACTCGACACGGACTACCGGCTGGTTCACTGACAGTATTGTTTGAGTAAGGTGTGATACTCCGGCTGCAGACGATAACGGTAAACCGGACGGCCCGTGACCCCATAATGAATGCTGGTGAACAGAATATTAATCTGCGCCAGCCAGATCAGGTATTTACGGCACGAAACGCGTGAGATATTCACTTCGGTCGCCAGTTCGTCGGTAGAGAACTCAGTGCCGGGATGGGCGTCGATCCACAGGCACAGCGTACGCAGCGTCTGCGGCGTTAACCCTTTCGGCAGGCGTTTCTGTTCGCTGGCACCAGGCGGATTACCATGCAACAGCTGATCAACGTCCGACTGCTGATAGAACTGATGATTATCCATCAGCGATTTTTTCTGCCGCCAGCCGGTCAGCGCCTCTTCAAAGCGGGCAAACTGGAAAGGCTTGATCAGGTAATCCACCACGCCATAGTTGAGCGAAGTCTTGATCGTGGCGGCATCTGCCGCTGATGAGATAATAATCACGTCAACCGGGCGTCCTGCGCTGCGCAGCTCTGGCAGCAGATCAAGACCGTTTTCCTGCTGCATATAGATGTCGAGCAGGATCAGATCAACCTGTGGTTCAGCCTCGGCCAGCCGCTCTTTGGCCTGCTGTAAGGTTGAGGCCGTGCCGCAGCAGGTAAAACCTGGGATCTGCCCGATATAACAGCGATTCAGCTCGGCTACCATGGCGTCATCATCGACAACTAACACATTGATCATTGGGTAATCATTCCTCTCTCCCACGGAAGTTGCACTAAAAATTGGGTAAATACACCGGGTTCCGACTCGACACTGACATTGCCGCCCAGGCTTTCGGTCTGCTGCTTAACCAGAAACAGTCCGACACCGCGATCGTCACCTTTTGACGAGACGCCGCGCTCAAAAATGGCGCTGAGCTGCGAGCTGTCTATACCTGGCCCGTCATCACTTACTTCGCAGGCCAGCCAGCCATTCTGATAATGCAGCATGAGGTGAATTTCCCCTTCGGTTTCCGGGTCCAGCGCCTCAAGGGCATTTTCAATTAAATTGCCCAGCACGGTAATCAGAACTGCGCTCTGCTCCTCGCTGCCGCAGTCAGGCAGAAAACTCGCCTCATCGATAATCAACTGATGACCTTCATCGGTTACCCGGTTGATTTTGCTAAGCAGGAAGCCGGCAATGATCGGCGATTTGATCTTTTGCAGCAGCGAACCGATCTCCGTCTGATAGGCGTTAGCGGTTTTCAGTATGTACTCTTCCATCTGTGCATAATTTTTCATATGCAGCAGGCCCAGAATCACATGCAGCTTGTTCATGAACTCATGGGACCGCTCACGTAAAGCATCCACATAGTTTACCATGCCGTCCAGACGCTGCATCAGCTGGCTGATTTCGGTCTTATCCCTGAAGGTGGTTACCGCGCCGATAATGCGGTCACGACTTCGCACCGGAACGGTGTTGCTAATCAGGATACGATTACCCAGCGTCAGCTCCTGATCGTGCCAGGCTTTGCCCGCATGCAGCGCATCCTGCTGATGACGATGCATGACGCTCTCCTCAGCAATCCGATCACCGTTTAACGGCATCCTGCGGGTGGTCTCATGCAGCAGCTGCTGAGCCGCGTGGTTAATCAGGCTGACGCGTGACTGATCATCGACCGCAATCACCCCTTCTTTAATGGAATTCAGGATCGCCTGACGCTGTTCAAACAGGCTGGAGATTTCGTGCGGCTCCAGGCCAAGCAGTATTTTCTTGAGTCGCCTGACCAGAATGAGCATACCCAGTAACCCGACCACGCCGCCAAACAGGACGGTCCAGACGATATTCCAGCGGCTATTCGCTATCTGGGCCGCCACATCATTCAGCGCAATGCCGATTGCCACCACGCCAATCTGCTGATGCTGCGCGTTATAAACCGGCGTAAAGACCCGCAGTGCTTCCACCAGCACGCCATGATTGACCGCCACATTTTCCCGGCCACTCAGCGTGGGATAGATGTCATTGCCGACAAAATGTTTGCCGATCACCGCGGCATTCGGATGTGAAAAGCGAATACCGCGCATATCCGTCACCACCACAAACAGCAGGCCGTTGCGTTTGCGCGCAGCTTCCGCCAGCGGCTGAATCTGGCTGCTGCCGTCTGGCAACAATAACCCGCGCTGCACTTCCGGGCTGTCTGCCAGCGTACGCGCCACTGCCATCGCTTTATCTTTAAGATGCGACTGTGCAAAGTTATCAATCTGAACGAAATAGAGCAGATGGACAGCGAGCAGCACGGTAACGATCACCGCAGTCATCATCAGGGTGGTCAGGGTACTGAGTTTCATGGGTTGTTTAGTCACGGCATGTCGGTTCTGTGGTTGGCTTGTCATCGCTGTTCAGCACGGGTAGGGAATCGGCTTGAAACATACGCTAACTCACCGCTTCAGTACAGTTTTAGCGGTCTGCGCACGGGCAACAGAGCAATAACAATATTTGGGTTAGGGGATTGTATAATTCAAAGGACACCCTTAATGTGTGGTTAAAATATGTGAGCAATTCAGTAAGCCTTTTGTAATTAAATTAAGGCTAAATTGCTATTTTTAATTTTATAACTATTTTCACATTAACTCACAAATAACATTATTTTAAACTTTAAGGACTTTTTTTAACCAGTACCGTCCGAGCTGTAGATTAAAATGATGAATTCAAAGAAAGTTATTCCCACTCTTTCCCTCGCGGCCTTGTTAGTTTCTTCAGCCCTCCACGCTGAGACCTCACCAGAGAAAACCGATGTCCTGTTGATTGGCGGCGGCATTATGAGTGCCTCCATGGGCACCATGCTGGAAGAGCTGCAGCCTGGCTGGAAACAGATCATGGTCGAGAAGCTGGATGGCGTGGCGCTGGAATCCTCTAACGGCTGGAATAACGCCGGTACCGGTCACTCTGCCAACATGGAGCTGAACTATACGCCTGAGCGTAAAGATGGTTCGATTGACGTGTCCAAAGCGCTGGAAATCAATGAAGCGTTTATGGTGTCTCGCCAGTTCTGGAGCGCTCAGATTAAAGAGGGCGTACTGCACGACCCGCGCTCTTTCATCAACTCAACGCCACACATGAGTTTTGTCTGGGGCGACAACGTCGACTTCCTGACCAAGCGCTATGCGGCACTGCAGAAAACGGCGCTGTTCCAGGGCATGAAGTTCTCTACCGATCACAAACAGATCGCGCAGTGGGCACCGCTGGTGATGGAAGGTCGTGATCCACAGCAGAAAGTGGCTGCCACCTGGACACCAGTGGGTACCGACGTTAACTACGGTGAAATTACCCGTCAGCTGATCGGCAGCCTGAAGAAGAATGACAACTTCCGTCTGGAAACCTCCTCTGAAGTTACCGATTTCAAACGTAACGGCGACAACTCCTGGCACGTCACGATTAAAGATGCCAAAAACGGCAGTGAACGTGCGGTTGACGCGAAATATGTCTTCATCGGTGCAGGCGGCGGTGCGCTGAAATTACTGCAGAAGACCGGCATCCCGGAAGCAGATAACTATGCAGGCTTCCCGGTCGGTGGTTCATTCCTGGTTACCGAAAACAGTGCCATTGCCGATCGTCATCTGGCAAAAGTTTATGGCCAGGCGTCAACCGGTGCACCGCCGATGTCCGTTCCGCATCTGGATACCCGTTATCTGGATGGCAAACGCGTCGTGCTGTTTGGACCGTTTGCGACCTTCTCAACCAAGTTCCTGAAAAACGGCTCGCTGTTTGATTTGCTGAGCACCACCACTACCCATAACATCGTGCCAATGACCGATGTGGGTATGGATAACTTCGACCTGGTGAAATACCTGATCGGACAGGTGATGCTGAGTGATGAAGATCGCTTCGAGTCGCTGAAAGAGTACTACCCGGACGCGAAGAAAGAGGACTGGAAACTGATTCAGGCCGGTCAGCGTGTACAGATTATCAAGAAAGATGCTGACAAAGGTGGCGTGCTGAAGCTGGGAACAGAAATTGTGACCGATCAGCAGAAAACCGTGGCGGCTCTGCTGGGTGCTTCTCCTGGTGCATCAACCGCAGCGCCAATCTCTCTGAGCGTTATGCAGAAACTGTTCCCGGAAGAGTTCAAATCACCGGAATGGCAGGCGAAGATCCACAAAATGATCCCAGGCTACGGTCAGAAACTGAATGACAACGTGCCGTTGCTGCAGCAGGTCTGGAATGAGACCGCAGCGACCCTGCAGCTGACCACGCCGCCCGTGATCAACATGGAAGGCAAAACCGCAGACGCGCCGGCAGCACAGCCGCAGCAGGCTGCGCCTTCAGCGAAACACGACATGGCGCTGTAACAGCAGCCTGATGTAAAAAAAACCGCCCAGGTTAGCCTGTGCGGGTTTTTTATTGCTTCGTTGTCAGTGTTACTCCGGCGTGTTAACGCGCCACTTGCTCCAGGGATCTTCAGCGGGTGCCTGTTCGGTTTCTTCAGCCGGTTCGTCACGTGCTGCCGGTTGCGCGTTTAACGAGGCCAGATAGAGCGCTTCCACTTCCCCGCGCGCCCAGGGCGTACGGCGTAAAAACTTCAGGCTCGATTTAAGGCTGGGATCGCTTTTAAAGCAGTTAATGTTGATCCGTTTTGCCATCTCTGCCCAGCCATACTGTGCGACCAGACTGTTTATCTGCATCTCCAGCGTGACGCCATGCAGAGGATCTTTTGAGGTGTGTGCGTTCATCATCTATCCGCCTGATTCATTTAATGCCGCACATCCTGACGCTCGCAAAGCGGTTGTGCAAGAACTGAAGGTGAAAAAGAGCGTGTGGGGGTGTGCAACCGCAGATTTATGTGCCTGAAGTAACGCGACGGGCAGAAGTTTGCGCAGATGAGCAGCGATTGTGGTAATCATAAGCGGCTGATGAGGCTTTAAAAAGGATCGCCTGTTATGCCTGTCCCTGCTGATAATCTGCTCTCCTCCGCCAGCCGAAAACGTGCTCTGCTTGCCGGTTCGGTCGGTAATTTCATTGAATGGTATGAGTTTGCGGTCTATGGCTTTCTTGCCACCGTGATTGCGCAGAACTTTTTCCGGCTGGAAGGCGACTCCGCGCTGACCGGGCTGCTGCTGACCTACGCGTCGTTTGCCATCGCTTTTTTCTTCCGTCCATTGGGTGCGATTGTTTTTGGCCGGATGGGGGATCGCATCGGGCGAAAACCCACGCTGATTTTTGTATTGATTATGATGACGCTGGCGACAGCCGCCATCGGTCTGGTTCCGACCTATGCTCAACTGGGTATCCTGGCACCGCTGCTCGTTACCGGCCTGCGTATCCTGCAGGGCCTGTTCGCAGGAGGCGAGTATGGTGGGGCGGTGTCGCTGATGACCGAGTTTGCACCACGCGGAAAGCGCGGCCTGTATGGCGCGTGGCAATCCTTTACCGTGGCGCTGGGATTACTGGCAGGCGCGGGCATAGTGGCGTTGCTCTCAGTGCTGCTGACGCCAGAGCAGATGCTGAGCTGGGGCTGGCGCATCCCATTCTTTATCGCACTGCCGCTGGGGGCGCTGGCACTCTGGCTGCGGGTGCAGATGGAAGAGACGCCCGCATTTGTTCAGCAGCAGGCACAGCCCTAGGCAAAAGTGAACGCCAGCCTGGGTGATACGCTGAAAACGATTCTGCTCGGTATCTGCCGGCTGATGGTGTGGTCGGCGGCAGGTTACACCTGGCTGGTGATTATGCCGACTTATCTGCAGGCATCACTGCACACCGGCTTTAACCAGGCTCTGCTGATTGCCGTGATATCGAACCTCGGTTTTGCCGCCACCATCATCCCGGCCGGAATGCTGAGCGACAGGATTGGCCGCCGCGCCGTGATGGTCTCAGCAGCGGTGTTGCTGCTGGTGCTCTCTCTGCCGCTGCTCAACGTTTTGCAGGCAGAGAGTTCCGGACTGCTGCTGAAGGCGCTGGTAGTCTTTATTGCTGGTGGCGTGGTCGGGTTGCTGGCGGGGCCGGGGCCCGCAATGCTGGCTGAGATGTTTCCGACACGCGTGCGTTACACCGGGCTGGGCCTGGCCTATTCGCTCTCCAACGCGGTCTTTTCCGGCTGCGCCGGATTGATTATTACCAGCCTGATTAAAGAGACCGGTAACCCTGATATTCCCGCCTGGTATGTGATGGTGACTGCGCTGGTCAGTATTGTTGCGTTGATGACGCTGAATAAAAATGATCATCTGCGGCTGCTGGATGAGCCGCCGTCGCGCTAAGTTCTGGATGGGGAATAGAGCGGCAGAGAGTAATCCGACAGGCTGCCTGTGCATCCGGCAGCCTGTTAGCGTTACCGCCCGCAAGGGTGCAGGCGTTGGTTATTCAGAACAGATTAGCGATCCTGCGATGACGATAAACTGAAAACCTGATCGCGCGAGCGGACTTTATCAGCATGGTTATCGGCAATAATAATCACAGCCGCCATAACCAGGCCCATAATAATGATAATTAATTTACGCAGCAGCATAAGTCATTACTCCTGTTGAATGAACTAACCCAGGCGAATAGCCGATATTTGGAGTTAATCAAAGAGTTAATTTGAATATTGGTCAATTATGGCTGAAAGATAAACGTTATTTTTTGATCGCGATGCGGTTTCTCAATATCACATGAAATAAAAATGTTATGCGGGTTCAATATTAAACGCGGGATAAACAGGTTCATTAAATCCGCCGGTTTCTCTTGCGCGCGCGTTTGATCCGTTAAAATTGAACATACAGGGGTACGCCGTGATGGCATTGCTAAAAGCAACAAGCAGGAGACCAGAATCTGGCTGGCTGGCTGGCTGGCGGTGACGAGCTGATCCCGGTGCAGGCAATTTTCTATAAATGATTCTAATACGGTGCTGTTTTTACGGCTGACTATTCCGGGATCGGGAAGCGCATTAATTAAAACCCTCATCAACCTGCTCATCAATAAGCATTTCAGCCGCTTCGTGTTTTGAATGTGATCCTGCATGCGACCCAGCGCATCGACGCGTGACTCGGATAGAGCATCATGCCAGACATCCACGCCATGACTCTGACATATCTCGATTTTTGCACCGAATGGATCGGTCAGTGCAAGACCAGTGATGAAGAGGCCAGGTAACGGATCGGAGGGTCAGGGATGAACAGGTCATCATGATACTGAAAGCAAAAAGAGCGGCAGAAAAAAAGGCGCCCGAAGGCGCCTCTGTGGTGTGAAACGATGTGATGAATTACACCAGCTGCTGTGCCGTTTTTTCCACCAGCGTCAGCAACACCTTAATATCTTCCAGCGTTACCGTTGGGTTCAGCAGGGTCATCTTCAGACAGGTAACGCCATCGTGCTCGGTCACGCCGACGTTAGCGCGGCCTGACTCCAGCAGGGCATCTCCGATGCGCTGGTTCAGCAGGGCGATATCCGCGCTGCTGAGGTGCGCCAGATGCGCCGGACGATAGCGGAACAGCACGCTGGCCAGCTGCGGTTTCATCACCAGCTCCAGAGCAGACTGCTCTTCAACATACTGTGCTACCTGCTGTGCCAGTGTCACACCGTGATCGATAATTTCGGCGTACTGCTTCTGACCCAGCGCTTCCAGCCCCATCCACAGTTTCAGTGCATCAAAACGACGGGTCGTCTGCAGCGATTTGGAGACCAGATTCGGCACGCCCTGTGCTTCATCAAACTCCGAGTTCAGGTAGGCCGCCTGGTAGCGCATCAGCTCATAGTGACGCGCTTCCTTCAGCAGGAAGGCACCACAGCTGATGGTCTGGAAGAACTGCTTGTGGAAGTCCAGCGTAATGGAGTCGACCAGCTCAATGCCATCCAGATAGTCACGATACTTCTCTGACAGCAGCAGCGCGCCGCCCCAGGCCGCATCGACGTGCACCCAGATGTTCTCTTCCGCCGCCAGCGCCGCGATTTCACGCAGCGGATCGATTGCACCGGCATCGGTCGTTCCTGCCGTGGCAACGATCGCCAGAATGTTTTCGCCGTTAGCTTTGGATGCGGCCAGTTTCTGACGCAGGTCATCCATGTCCATGCGGGCAAACCGATCACATTTGACCTGTGTAACGGACTGATAGCCCAGACCTAGCAGAGCCATATTCTTCTGTACGGAGAAGTGCGCGTTCTCTGAGCAGAAGACTTTAATCTTCTTCAGATCGCCGGTTAAACCATCCTGCTGAACAGAATGACCCTGACGCGCAAACCAGGCGTCACGCGCCAGCATCAGACCCATCAGGTTACTCTGGGTACCGCCGCTGGTGAAGACGCCCGCATCGCCAGGCTGATAACCCACCTGGGTGCGCAGCCACTCAATCAGCTTCATCTCAATCAGGGTGGCAGACGGTGCCTGGTCCCATGAATCCATGCTCTGGTTGGTGGCGTTGATCAGCACTTCCGCCGCCTGGCTGATGACCAGGCTTGGACAGTGCAGGTGCGCCACACACTGCGGATGATGCACCGACAGGCTGTCTTTGAGGAAATACTCAATGGCGCGTTCAATCGCGGCCTGGTTACCCAGGCCCTGAGGATTGAAGTCCAGCGTGATGCGCTCGCGCAGCTCTGCGACGGTTTTTCCCTGATACATCTCAGGTTGTTCCAGCCACTTAACGACGGCCGCGCTACTCTGGGCAATCGCCTGCTGGTAGGCCTCGGTACTCTGTGCTGAGGCCGCCAGAATCGGGTTTAACCGGGACATTGCATTCACTCCACTTAAACTGCTTTCACGCCAGCGGACAGCAGGGCGTTTTCAAATTTATCCAGGAACACGTCCAGTTCTGCATCTGTGATCAGCAGGGAAGGCAGCAGACGTAAAACGCTGCCGTGACGTCCGCCACGCTCCAGAATCAGGCCGTTCTCAAAACATTTTTTCTGTACCAGTGCAGACAGTTCGCCGTCGGCCGGGAAGCTGCCCATATGGTCAGCAGGCTCATCGGGTTTTACCAGCTCAATGCCGATCATCAGACCCAGACCACGCACGTTGCCAATAACCGGGTAACGCTGCTGCAGCTCGCCCAGTTTGCCTTTCAGCCATTCGCCCTGTGCCGCGACTTTGTCAGCGATGTTATTGTCTTTCAGCAGCTTCAGCGTGGTCAGGCCGGTCGCCATTGCCAGCTGGTTGCCACGGAAGGTGCCGGTGTGGTGACCAGGAGACCAGGCGTCGAACTCTTTCTTAATGCCCAGTACCGCCAGTGGCAGACCGCCGCCGACCGCTTTAGACATCACGATGACGTCTGGCTCAATACCCGCGTGCTCAAAGGCGAAGAATTTACCGGTACGGGCAATACCCGCCTGGACTTCGTCGATGATCAGCAGAATGCCGTGCTCTTTGGTCACTTTGCGGATGCGCTGCAGCCACTCAGCCGGTGCCGGGTTAACCCCGCCTTCACCCTGAACCGCTTCCAGAATCACCGCCGCAGGTTTGCGAACGCCGCTTTCAACGTCATTAATCAGGTTTTCGAAGTAGTAGGTCAGCGCTTTCACGCCTGCTTCACCGCCAATGCCCAGCGGGCAGCGATAAAGATGCGGATAAGGCATGAACTGCACTTCCGGCATCATGCCGTCTACGGCTTCTTTCGGTGACAGGTTGCCGGTGACTGACAGCGCGCCGTGGGTCATACCGTGATAGGCACCTGAGAAGCTGATGATACCGGAACGACCGGTGTGCTTTTTCGCCAGTTTCAGCGCCGCTTCAACGGCATCTGCGCCGGACGGGCCGGTAAACTGCAGGCAGTACTCTTTGCCCTGACCCGGTAATAACGAGAGCAGGTACTCAGAGAACTCATCCTTTAACGGCGTAGTTAAATCGAGAGTATGTAACGGCAAGCCGCTGGTAATGACATGTTGAATGCTCTGCAGAACGTCTGGATGGTTATGACCCAACGCCAGCGTTCCGGCACCGGCAAGACAGTCGAGATACTGATTATTCTCGACGTCGGTGATCCAGACACCCTGAGCTTTCGCAATCGCGAACGGCAATTTGCGAGGATAACTTCGAACGTTTGATTCAAATTCAGCCTGACGGGCTAAATAGGTTTCGTTGGTTGCGTTTAAGTTCTGTGCATTCAAACTATCAATACGGACTTTATCCGTCATCATATCTCTCCTACAACCGGGACGGGCGTAGCGTCACAGTTGAATAAATGAATTAAAATGGGTGGCTATGTGTAAAGCGCGGCCAATATAGGTGTTTTTCAGGTCCGACTCAATGATTAATTTTATCGGAAGATAACGGATTCTTTGTTATAGGAATCAATCAGTTGGTGGGTTTATGACCGCATGCATTATTGCCGCTACGTTAACGACTTTCTAATAAATGGCGTAAAAACACCAGCTTACCCGTTTCACCAGGCGCTAAGTCAATGATAATAATCTGTGTAAACAGCTGTTTCCGGCAAAAAACGCTATCAAAAAGGGAGCTTTTCAGACGTAAAAAGCATAAGTCAGCTTAACTGACGAACTCGCATTTATAGCCGCTTAAAACTGCACGCTAATTAAAATAATAAACCTTTCTTTAACATTTAATTAATGTATGGCGAAAGGTAAACCGTATTAACCGGGATTAACGGCATGGCCCCAGGGCAAATTCAACAAACTGGTTGAGGTCTGCCATAGCTTCGCGAGCTTTAGATTCTGAAGGATTTATCGTCAGTAAATCCGCATAACCGTTCAGCATAGCGCTAATTTGCCTGGCGGTGCGGGGAACATCATCACACCGTAGTGTGCCGTCGGTGACGCCGTCACGGATAATCCCCTCCATCAGTGCCTGCCACACTTCAGTCATCTCTTCAGCCAGTGCAGCATATGCGTCATTGTGCGCAGCCATCTGCCAGAAAGAGGCATAGAGCTGCCAGGTAGCATCCGGTGCACTCGGCAGATGGCTTTCAAACAGGGTATTCAGCCGCTGACGCGGTGTGAGCAAGGCCAGTGTGTCGGCAAAATTTTCAAAATCAACCCGCATAAAGCGTTCCAGCGCCGCCAGGCAGAGTGTCTGCCAGTTGCTGAAGTAGTGGTAAATATGACTGCGTGAAATACCTACCGACTCGGTGAGTTCACGGGTGGTCACTTTTTCGATCCCTTTCTCAACAAACAGCACTATCGCTGCATCCAGGATTTTGGTTCTCAGTACCTCGGCCGACTCTTTCATTATTCTCTCTATCACTGCCACGTTGACTTTGAGCAACCGCTCAAATAGACTGTTTTTCGTACTTGAGCAACCGCTCAAGAGTGACTCTATCAGAAACAGAAACTATGTCTTCCTCAAAAACGATCCTGCCCGTTGCGGCTCCCCGCAGCGCTATTCTGACATTAAAAATGCTTGGCCGCCGCCATAGCCGCAAGCTATTCCTCACGCTGCTGCTGGTAGTGGCGGAAAACGTCATGTACCTGCTTTATCCGCTGCTGGCGGGCTTCGCTATCAACGCCATACTCTCCGGCAGGACCTGGCATGCGGTGCTCTATGCGGCGATGGTCTTTACCATGTGGGCCATCGGTGCAGCGCGGCGCAGTGTCGATACCCGTACCTTTGCCCGCATCTATGCTGAGCTGGCCGTGCCGGTGATTGTGGCACAGCGCAGCGAAAAACAGAGCGCGTCGACGATTGCTGCGCGGGTGGCGCTGTCTCGCGAGTTTGTCGACTTTTTCGAGAAGCATCTGCCTGTGCTGATTACTTCGCTGGCATCAATGACCGGTGCGTCAGTAATGCTGCTGGCTATCGAGTTCTGGACCGGCGCAGCCTGTCTGGGGATCCTGCTGTTCTTCGCCTGTTTCCTGCCGGGGTTTACCCGCAAGAACGATGCGCTGTTTGGCCGTCTTAACAACCGGCTGGAGAGAGAAGTAAGCTTTGTCAGCAACGCGAACGCCGCGTCACTGGGCCGGCACTATGGCGTGCTGGCCAGTCTGCGGATCCGCCTCTCGGATCGGGAAGCGTGCGGTTATCTGGCCATCGGTAGCGTGGCGGCACTGTTGTTCGCAGTCACCATCGCAGTCATGTCGGGCCGTGGCGGCACCGATGCGGGTCATATCTATTCGGTAATGACCTATATGTGGATGTTTGCCATGAGCCTGGATGATGCTCCTCAGCTGCTGGAGAAATATTCCCAGCTCAAAGACATTGGCCGTCGGGTAAATACCGGCATGCACTGATTTTGCCGATCTCAGGCACAGAGCTGAAGCAACCGCCGGACTGCCCGGCGGTTGTTGAGATCAAGCGCCAAAACCCGGCACCGCAATGACCGCGAGAGCTGGGTTAATAATCCAGTTCACCCGGTGTAAAGGTTCTGAACGCGTTATCCGAGGGCGTGTAGCCCAGCACCTCGCGCGTCTGCGTCAGATCGAAGCGCTTGAAACGGTTATCGGAAATGCCGTAGCCAATAAAGAAGGTGATGTTCTCTGCCTCGACTGCCCCGGTCATCAATCGGACAGCATCATCCGGACTCAGCCAGGCGCTATAATCCCGCGCTGTGTGCAGGCAATTATCCAGTTTTGCTTCAAACGCTCCGATTCTCAGTGCCACGCAGCTCAGACCGTGCTGACTGGCATAGAAAGCGCCATAACATCTGGTCACGCGATATCTGCTGATTCCTGTTCAGTAACCTGTTAAATAAAGACGCGTTAACCGGTCAGTTAAGCAGACATAACCGACTTAAGCCTGCATGGCCTTTCCGCATTGTGAGCGGGCACATAACGATTCGCTCCAGAACTGCACAGTGCAAGCGTGCCGCTGGCGCAGACTTAACTGTGCGTCAGATCACAAAATGGGTTGCTTAGCGCGGCATGACTTTCTATAGTCAAACCGCTTCATCCGGACGGGAACACGTTATGCTTTCTCCCGCCGGCTCACGTCAGCTTTTCAGTTCAGGCCATTGGGAATCCATTTTGTTAAGAAAAAATCATAAAACCGACGATGCCGGTTTTGTCCGCTGGGCATTACTCGCTCTGGGCTGGGCGGCTTTGGTATCGGAACCGGTGAGTTCATCATGATGGGCCTGCTGCCTGATGTTTCACGCTCTCTGGCGATCACCGAACCGCAGGCGGGTAACGCCATCGCCAGTTACGCGCTGGGTGTGGTGGTGGGCGCACCGTTTATTGCCGTTCTGGCGGCCCGGATGGCGCGTAAATCGCTACTGCTGATCCTGATGGCGCTGTTCAGCATCGGCAATGTCGCCAGTGCGATGGCCGACAGCTATCACGGCCTGCTGGTGGCGCGCTTTCTGACCGGCCTGCCGCACGGGGCTTACTTTGGCGTGGCATCGCTGGTGGCGGCTTCACTGGTGCCGCTTGAACGGCGCGGTCGTGCGCTGGCGTCCCTGATGCTGGGACTGACGGTCGCGACGCTGATTGGCGTGCCGCTGGGCTCATGGATTGGGCAGCTATTCAGCTGGCACGTGGTGTTCACCTTTGTGGGCGCGATTGGTCTCCTGACCTGCCTGCTGATTGGTCGCTATGTGCCTTACACGCCAGGCGATGCGGATGCACATCCGCTGCGCGAACTGGGTGCGCTGAAAAACCCGCAGGTGCTGCTGACCCTGCTGGTGGGCGCGGTCGGCTTTGGCGGCATGTTCGCGATCTTCAGCTATATCGCCCCGACGCTGATTAATATTGCTGGCATCTCTCCTTCGCTGATCCCATGGGCGATGGTGGCGTTTGGACTGGGAATGATCATCGGTAACCTGGTCGGTGGCCGTCTGGCTGAGGGTTCGGTGCTCAACATTATTGGCTGGACGCTGTTATGGAACGTGCTGGTGATGCTGGCCTTCCCGGTACTGGTTCAGCATGTGGCCACCGGACTGCTGGCGACCTTCCTGATTGGCACCTGCGCGGTGCTGCTGCCGTCGTTACAGATTCGCCTGATGGATGTCGCCAATGATTCACAAACGCTGGCGGCTGCAATGAACCATTCGGCGCTGAATATCGCCAACGCGATGGGCGCTTATCTCGGTGGCCTGACGGTATCGCTGGGCTATGGCTGGATCTCCACGGCCTGGGTCGGCGTGGCGCTGGGTGTGGCCGGTTTGATGGTGTTTGTGATGACGGCGCGCCATGCTGCCCGTCAGCAGGTTCAGCCAGCCTGACCAAATAGTGCAGGGCGCAGCGGCAGACATGGCCGCTGCGCAACATTTGCCCGGACCTGCCGTATTATTTTTCTGAAACGCTAATCACTTCGTTTTTAATTAATCTGACCATTCAGAAATCATTATCCATCCGACAGCCCTGAAAATTGAAAAGGCTTCAAAAATCAATCAGGGCGCTCCGGACGTCTGGATGTTAAAATTAAATTAAAATAATGTTTGCTAAAGTCGTTAATGGATGGCTTAATGGCGACCTCGGTTTGGAACACAGACCTTATCAAAGCAGTTTTAGTAAAGCAGTCCTCAGTGCAAGCGATATCTCAAGATACCCCTTCTTCGTGAGTCTCCTCCTAAAATCCTGGTAAGTAACCTTCTGGAAGACAGGCCATCTTCGCCACTTGTGGCTCATAAATTAAGGAAATATCAATGTCTGATAAAATGACTGGTTTAGTAAAATGGTTTGACGCGGGTAAAGGCTTCGGTTTTATCTCTCCTCAGGATGGCAGCAAAGATGTATTCGTACATTTCTCTGCAATCCAGAGCAACGATTATAAAACCCTGGACGAAGGCCAGCAGGTCGAATTCACGATTGAAAACGGCGCTAAAGGTCCTTCAGCGGCAAACGTAGTTCCTATGTAAGCCTCTGTTATCAATGACGCTTACAATCGCGATGACGGCAATAGCCTGAGCAGATAAGCCTGAATTGATAATAAAAACCCGCCTTGTGCGGGTTTTTTGCGTTTATGTCTGGCTGAAACTTTCACGATGTTTTTGCACGCGACAGCGTTTCGCGCGGGCCAGCATCAGATTGAGCCTGTTCACCTCACGCTTGCGATCAGCCATTGCTGCAATTCTGTCAGCTCCGCCTGTTGTGCCGGGAAATCGGCTATCAGCTGATTCAGAACTTCCTCCAGTGCATCGGGCCGGTAAGTGACGTTCTGCATCCGCTGGGCCAGCGCTTCGAGCGGCGCGGGATTGAGGCTGTCGCTAAAAATCTGACAGCGGCTGATCACGCCGCGTTCGACATCGAAGTGAATCTCCACACCGCCCCAGACAAATCGCTGGTCCAGCAGATGCGAGAAGTCAGGTGCCTGACCGAAATTCCACGCCCAGCTACTCTGCTTTGCGAACTGCTCAGTGAATCCAGGCAGGTCGGGCAGGGCATCGGGAGAGATCCTCTCCGGCTCACACTGCTCGCCGAAATGTTCAAAAAATGCGTCCGTCACCGCGGAGCAGTTCGCCTGATAGCTGATACCCGGCGTTAACTCCGTCAGATTGGCAACCCTGGCGCGCACTGACGTAATCCCTTTGGCCTGCAGTTTCTTCACATCAGGATTAAGGTAATCTGCCAGCCGGGAAAGATCGGCATCCATCAAAATAGTGCCGTGATGAAAACCGCGATCGGGTGTTTCACGATAGGCAGATCCGGAGATTTTGCGCGGTCCGTCAGCGGTGTTCATCACTAAATCGTTACGACCGGACGCCTCCGTCGGCACACCCAGCGCGTTCAGTGCGCGCAGGATAATGGCAGTTGAAACGCTTTTATCGTACTCCGGCTTGCCCGCCATAAAGGTAAAACAGCAGTTGCCGAGGTCGTGAAACACTGCGCCACCGCCGCTGCTGCGACGCGCCAGACGGATACCGTCTTCCGCCATGCGGCGGGTGTTACACTCTTTCCACGGATTCTGCGCCCGTCCAATGACCACCGTTTCCGCATTCCGCCACAGGAACAGCACCCGCTGGGTGGCGGGCATCTGCCGGAAAATGCACTCTTCGACCGCCAGATTAAACCAGGGATCATTAGATTCAGATAACAGTAAGCGCAGCGTGGACATCAGTAACTCCCATTCCTTATGAGAAGCGGCCCGTAAAACAGGGCAGAACGCAGAGTCTACCAGCATGGGTACAGAGCCACATGCCTCTTTATGCCGTGAGGCTGCGGCAAAAAAAGATAATATGCCGTCTGTGGCCCAATCACGGCAGATTGCTGCACAGCATTATGCCAGTATGTTGTCTGAGTCTGCTGATTTTACTGCTTATTTTCCCCACTGAGAGCTTAAACTGAATGAACGCGTCCGCTGGTATAGCGATGAAGATCACAGCTGCGTTAAGCTCCACGCTGATGCTGGCCTGTGTAAAAGGACTGGATGGCGCAATCCCGGTCGGCGAAGTGATCTTTTTCCGCTCTGTGCTGGCACTGGTCCCGCTGCTCATCTGGCTGCGCGTTCAGGGCAGCGTGCGGGAGGGCATCCGCACCCGTAATATTCGCGGGCATTTTGTGCGCGGGCTGGCCGGAACTGGCGGTCTCTATTTCAGCTATCTGTCGCTGCTCTACATTTCCCTGACCGACGCCACCGCGATTAACTATGCAGCGCCGCTGTTTACCGTGCTGCTGGCGGCGCTGCTGCTGCATGAAAAAGTGCGGCACCATCGCTGGGTGGCGGTCTTTACCGGTTTCAGCGGCATTCTGGTGATGTTCTCCGGGCATCTTTCGCTGACGCAGTCGGCAGCATTCTCGCTCTCCGCGTCGGCGGGCATTCTGCTGGCGCTGATGGCTGCTTTTTGTACCGCCTGCGCGCTGGTCCAGATTCGGTTTCTTAACGGCAAAGAGAAGCCGGGTGCCATTGCCTTCTGGTTTGCCGTCACCACAGCGTTAACGTCGCTCGTCACGCTACCGGGGGGCTGGAAAGTGCCGCACGGTAATCAGGTGGCGCTACTGATAGGCTGCGGGCTGTTGGGCGGAATCACGCAGATTCTGATGACCCTGAGCCTGCGTTACGCCGAAGCCTCCCTGCTGGCACCGTTCGATTACACCACGCTGATCTGGTCTGTCGCGGTGGGATATCTGTTACTGGGTAACCTGCCAACTACCACCACGGTCATCGGTGCGGTTCTGGTGGTGTGCGGCGGCCTCTATTCAGTGCTTTATGAGCGCTACCGTTTTCGTAAAGCGCGGGTAGCGGATATCACGACCTGAGCTGATGTCACATCAGAATGCTGAATAACGAAAGGATGATAACGTACTGTTACAAATTTGTGATCGCGGCGAAAGAATATACGGTTGTAATCGATTACTTTTAAATCCGGCAGAAAGTAATCGATTACTTATTCGTGAGGTTCTCATGATTGCAACGGTGCAGGTGAGTGCAGGTCAGCGGATGCAGCACAGGCTGCTGGTGCCGCGCCTTTCTCTGATGATGTTTATGCAATTCTTTATCTGGGGCAGCTGGTCGGTAACGCTGGGGCTGGTGATGACCCGTCACAATATGCCGTTGCTGATTGGAGATGCGTTTTCAGCCGGGCCTATCGCGTCGATACTTTCGCCGTTTGTGCTCGGTATGCTTGTGGATCGCTTCTTTCCCTCGCAGAAAGTGATGGCCGTGATGAATCTGGCGGGCGCAGCAATTCTCTGGTTCGTACCGCAGGCACTGATTGCAGAGAATGGCGCGTTGCTGATCGCATTGTTATTTGGCTACACGCTCTGCTTTATGCCGACGCTGGCACTCTCGAATAACATTGCCTTTCACAGCCTTGCCAGCAGTGAGAAGAGTTTCCCTGTTGTCAGGGTCTTCGGCACCATCGGCTGGATCGTCGCGGGCATCTTTATCGGCGTGACCGGCATTGCAGACAGCGTGGCGGTGTTCCAGCTGGCGGCACTCTGTTCGGCCCTGCTGGCCATTTATAGCCTGACGCTGCCCCACACACCGGCACCGGCTAAAGGTATGCCGTTAAAAGTCCGCGATCTCTTCTGCGCTGATGCCTTCGCCTTGCTGCGCCTGCGTCATTTCATGGTTTTTGCGCTGTGTGCCACCCTGATCTCCATTCCGCTTGGCACCTACTACGCCTTTACCGCCTCCTGGCTGGCCGATGCCGGTATCCGCGAAGTCAGCACGCTGATGTCGCTGGGCCAGATGTCTGAAATCGCCTTCATGCTGATCATCCCACTGCTGTTTCGTCGCCTGGGTGTGAAGTACATGCTGCTGATTGGAATGACGGCGTGGTTTGTCCGCTATGCCCTGTTTGCGCTGGGCATGAGTGATGAGACGCGCACGCTGATCTACCTCGGCATTCTGCTACATGGCATCTGCTATGACTTCTTCTTTGTGGTGGGCTTCATCTACACCGATCGGATTGCCGGTGAAAAGGTGAAAGGGCAGGCGCAGAGCATGGTGGTCATGTTCACCTACGGCATTGGTATGCTGCTGGGGTCGCAAATCTCCGGCGCGCTTTACAATCATTTGGTTGCAGGTCACGCCAGCGCGCAGAGCTGGGCGATGTTCTGGTGGATCCCCGCCATTGCCGCCGCGCTGATCGCGATTATCTTCTTCTTCTCGTTTAAATACCGTGATTAGGCGGTAGCGCTTAACAGGAGCTACTGATGAAAAGAGTTAAAGGCCCAGGCATTTTCCTGTCGCAGTTTATCACCTCGCAGCCGCCATTTAATTCGCTGGCGGGTCTGGCGGAGTGGGCCGCCGGGTTGGGATACCGGGCGCTGCAGATCCCCTGTCACCAGCCCGCTATTTTCGACCTTGAACAGGCAGCGGTCAGCCAGACCTATTGCGATGATGTCCGGGGCATGCTGGCCGGTTTTGGGCTGGAGATCAGCGAGCTGTCTACGCATCTTGAAGGGCAGCTGGTGGCGGTGAACCCGGCATACGACCGCGCATTTGATAATTTTGCGCCAGCAACACTGCGGGGCGATCCCGCCCGGCGCACCGGGTGGGCGATCGCGACCCTGAAGCGGGCGGCGGCGGCCTCGGAAAAACTCGGTCTGCGCGCACACGCGACTTTTTCCGGCTCGCTCGCCTGGCCCTGGTTCTATCCCTGGCCGCCGCACCATGAAGCGCTGTTCGACGAGGCATTTACCGAGCTTGCCCGGCGCTGGCTGCCGGTACTGGATGTGTTTGACCAGCACGGCGTTGACCTCTGCTATGAGATTCATCCCGGCGAAGACCTGCATGACGGTGTCACGTTTGAGCGTTTTCTGGCGGAGGTGAATCACCATCCGCGTTGCAATATTCTGTTTGACCCCAGCCATCTGCTGCTGCAACACATCGACTATCTGCAGTTCATCGACCTCTACCATCCGCGTATCAAAGCCTTTCACGTTAAGGATGCTGAATACCAGCTTAACGGACGCAGCGGCGTCTATGGCGGGTATCAGCCCTGGCTGGCACGTGCCGGACGCTTTCGCTCGCCGGGTGATGGCCAGATAGACTTCAATCGTATCTTCAGTAAGCTGGCACAGTATGACTATGACGGCTGGGCGGTACTGGAGTGGGAGTGCTGCCTGAAAGAGGGCGAAACCGGGGCACGTGAAGGGGCAGCGTTTATCCGTCGCAATATTATTCCCGTGGCTGACCGCGCGTTTGATGATTTTGCTTTAGCAGAGAACGCCCCATCGATACGCCACCAGCTCGGGCTGGATCGCGATGTCTGAGGTGCGGTCTGGATTCAGCGGATGGGCGGTGAGTCAGCTTTACACGAATTAAACCAGAGGGATCTTTATGTCTGTTCAGAAAATCGCCCGGATGGCGGGTGTTTCAGTTGCCACGGTTTCCCGGGTGCTGAATAACAGCGACAGCGTAAAACCAGCTAATCGCCAGAAAGTCCTGGCAGCCATTGAAGAAAGTCATTATCAGCCTAATATGCTGGCACGCCAGCTTCGCACGGCGCGCAGCTCAATGATTCTGGTACTGGTTTCAGATATCTCCAACCCGTTCTGCGCCGAGGTAGTTAAAGGCATCGAGGCGCACGCCGAGAAAAATGGCTATCGCATCCTGCTGTGCAACTCGGGCGCAGAGATAGAACGTTCGCGATCCAGCCTGCAACTGCTCTCCGGCAAAATGGTAGATGGCATCATTACGATGGATGCCTTCAGCAAGCTGCCGGAGCTGAGCCAGCTTATTGGCGCGGCCCCCTGGGTTCAGTGCGCCGAACACGATGACACCGGCCAGATCTCCTGCGTCGGTATTGACGATGATGTCGCTGCGCAGTCAGTGGTGCAGTACCTTGCGGCGCGGGGACGTCAGCGCATCGCGTTAATCAATCACGACCTCCGCTACCGATATGCCCGTCTGCGTCAGCAGGGCTACACCCGCCAGCTCAAAGAACAGCACCTGACCTGGCAGGCGATTGCCTGTGCCAGTGAGTTAAGCTTCAGCGCCGGAAAAGCGGCGATGGAGCAGTTGCTGGCGGACGAAACCGTTCCTGATGCGGTGTTTGCCGTGTCTGATACGCTTGCTGCTGGTGCCATGACGGCAATTCAGCAGGCGGGGTTACGGATACCTGACGATATCGCCGTAGTAGGGTTTGACGGCAGCGAACTGGGTGAAATGGTCTCGCCGCCACTGACCACCCTGGCGCAGCCCTCAAACGAGATAGGTCGTCGGGCCTGTGAACTGGTGTTGCAGAAAATTGCCCGGCCCGATGCCCCTTCACAATGCGTGATCATGCAGGGCGAGCTGGTGTTGCGGGGCAGCGGCTGAAAGCGTAACCCGCCAGCCTATCCCCATTAAACGACGCTTCTATTGTCCACTAAAAAGCGACAGTAATTGCCAATGCGCGCCATTGTGTGACTATCTGGTTTACTTATATCCTGTTTCCATCGAAGGGCATTCGCACTTCCCGAATCAACGAAGGGGCAGAATATGATTGAGCAAAGATTGTCAGAGCAACGCGGCGTGGGCGATCACGGCTGGCTGAATTCACGTCACACCTTCTCTTTTGCAAACTACTGGGACCCAAAACAGGCGGGCTTCTCCGATCTGCTGGTAATCAATGATGACCGTGTCGCTAAAGGGCGTGGTTTTGGCGCTCATCCGCACAGCAATATGGAAATCATCTCTTATGTGCTGGAAGGCGCGCTGGAGCACAAAGACTCAATGGGCACCGGCTCGGTGATTGTTCCCGGCGATGTGCAGCTGATGAGTGCGGGCAGTGGGGTGACACACAGTGAGTTCAACCACTCAGATACTGAGGGCGTGCATTTCCTGCAGATTTGGGTGGTGCCTGCTGAGAAGAACACGCCGCCAGGCTACCAGCAGATCTCCGTCAGCGAAGCGGATAAACGCGGTAATCTGCGACTGATTATCTCGCCAGAGGGTGAAAACGGCGCTTTACGGGTGCGTCAGGATATTCGCATCTATGCGGGACTGTTCCAGGGCGATGAGCAGCAGACGCTCACGCTGCCGGACGATCGCTACGCCTATATTCATGTGGCGCGGGGCAGTGTCCGGGTCAATGGCCTGCAGTTTAATGCCGGAGACGGCGCGCGGGTGCGTGATGAAAAAACGCTGTCGTTCAGTCACGGTGACGGAGCGGAAGTGCTGTTATTCGATCTGCGTCCGAATGAAGTGAATCATCCAACCCGTTAGAACGAAAACTGCGCGGCTTTCACCGCGCAGTTTTTTTTCATCACTGCGCGTTAAGAAACGCCAGCAGATCCTGATTCAGCTGATCCTGATGCGTCACCGCGAAACCATGCGGCGCATTGTCATAGACCTTGAGTTCAGCACCCTCAATCATCTCCGCCGCTACTTTACCGGTGGATTCAAACGGCACAATCTGGTCGTTGCTGCCATGAATCACCAGCGTTGGCACATTAACTTTCGCTACGTCGGCACGGAAATCGGTTTCCGCAAACGCGGTAACGCAGTCCACGGTACTTTTTAGCGAGGCCAGCAGTGCGATATTCAGCGTCTGCGTCATCACGCCATCTGAAACGGTCTGTCCGGCGTTGGTGCCGTAGAACGGCGTGGCAAACTCTTTGATAAACTGCGCGCGATCTTTGAGCAGGCCATCACGAATCCCCTCGAACACCGACATATCGACACCTTGCGGGTAGTCTGCCGTTTTGCCAAAGATAGGCGTAACGGCACCGAGCAGCACCAGCGCCGCGACACGATCGGTGCCGTAACTGCCGATGTAGCGCGTAACGTCGCCGCCACCCATGGAGAAGCCCACCAGCGTGACGTTTTGCAGGTCAAGATGGGTGACCAGGTCATTAATATCCGAGGCGAAGGTATCGTAGTCGTTACCGGTCCAGGGCTGATCGGAACGACCAAAGCCACGACGGTCAAACGCAATCACCCGATAGCCGTTACCGGCCAGGAAATTCATCTGGCTGTCCCACATGTCGGCATCCAGCGGCCAGCCGTGGCTGAATAATACAGGCTTACCGGTTCCCCAGTCTTTGAAGTAAATCTGTGTGCCGTCGGTCGTTTTAAAGGTGCTCATAGTATTGCCCTCTGTATGACATGATGGATGAGATGTTGGTAGTGCGCCAGTTATACTGGTGCCACCAGATAGCGAACCTCGGGTGAGTTCTCGCCTTGATGAAAAGCAAAAACCCGCCGCTCTATTTTTTTGTCGTTGATGGTGTAGCGCTCTTTCTGACGCAGATGTTCGACCCAGGAACCGACCACGAACGTTTCAACGAAAATGCCGGGCTGCAGAATATCTTCATACAGTGACCAGTTGATGGCGCCACCCCGGCGTCTGACCCGCCGCATATCCTGCATGCAGAGGATAAAAGCGTGTGCATCATCAATAGTAATCCGGTATTCGTAATTCACCATAACCGGCCCGCGTTCGTGACGAATATCCAGCGCAGGCGCATTGACGCCGTCACCAATCATATCGAGATTGAGATCGGGATCCTGATCGAGCCGCCAGCGCCAGACGGTACTGCTGGCCAGCACCATACCTAGTGCAGCGATACAGAGTGACAACGGAATGCTGAAGTGAGACGCGAGCTGTCCCCAGAGGGCGCTGCCTGCGGTCATCGAACCAAAGAACACCGTCAGATAAACCGCCAGCGCACGCGCTTTTACCCATTTCGCAGCGCTACGCTGTGCGCCGAGATTCAGCGTCGAGAGCACCGCGATCCAGGCAAAGCCGGTGAAGAACTCAAACGCATTCAGCAGCCAGAAGTGCCGCACAAAGGCCAGCGCCAGCATAGTCAGGGCAAAGATCAGACTGGCGAGCACCATCAGACGATCGGCACTCATGCGACGACGCAGATGCGGCAGCAGGACGGCACCGGTTATCGCGCCGACACCGATGCAGGCCAGCATAATGCCGTAGCCGCCAGGTCCGAGGCCGAGTTCACGACGCGCCACCAGTGGCAGCAACGCCCAGCCTGCGCTGCCAAATAGAAAGAACGCGAAGGTCCTCACCAGCACGTTACGCAACACCGGTGCCGCATGCACATAGCGCAGACCGGCACGCACCGCCGGGAAGAAGTGCTCCGGCGGGAGGCGCTGCACGCTCGGCTCCGCTTTCCAGCGCCAGAGCACCCAGGCAACGCCCAGCACGGACAACGCATTGAGCAGGAAAACCATCCAGGGTCCGGTGAATGAAAGGATCAGGCCGCCCAGCGCCGGACCGATGGCGCGACTGATATTAATGCCGAGCGAGTTAAGAGCAATGGCTGGACCAAGTTCCTGTTTAGTCACCAGATCCGGCACGATCGCCTGAAAGGGCGGCGAACTCATGGCGGCACCTGCGCTCAGCAAAAAGGCAGCGCCCAGCAGCACTTCAGGTGTCACATTGCCGGTCCAGGCCAGCACCGTCAGCCCGGCCGCGGCGATAAAGGTCCAGAGCTGGGAAAACAGCAGATATTTGCGGCGGTCAACGATATCCGCCATCACGCCTGAGGGCAGCGCGAACAGAAACATCGGCAGGCTGCTGGCCGCCTGCACCAGCGCCACGGCCAGCGGGTCGGCACTCAGCGTCAGCATGCTCCAGTTCACGCCCACGTCGTTCATCCAGGATCCGATATTGGAGACCACGGTGGCGATCCAGAGCATGCGGAACACCGGCTGGCGCAGCGGCTGTAGCGGTGAAACCTCACCTGAAGTTGTCTCAGGCGGTTCCTGATCGAGCTGGTGGATATCATTAACCTGCGCCATGTCGCACCTTATGATGTTTTGCCGCGCCGATTCGCCAGTCACCAGGCCCGGTCAGCGCCAGTGTGGTAAAGATAATCAGCAGCAGCCAGCCGAACTGGCCTTCAGCCAGAGACCAGCCAGGGTGAACCACCAGCATCGCCACCAGCAGCACCGCGATGACTGGCAGACAGGCAATCCGGGTTCCCCAGCCGATGATAATAAAAATCGGGCAGATGACTTCCGCGGCGATTGCCGGCAGCAGGCTCATCATCGGTCCCAGCCCGAACGGATCTTCGATACGCGTCAGTTCTTCGCTGAAATGCAGCATTTTCGGCAGCCCATGCACCTGCAACAGCAGCAGGCTGCCGGTCAGGCGCAGGAAGAACAGCCCCGCATTGATACGGGGCGACAGAGCCATAGCGTTATTCATGATTAAAACGCAAAGCAGCTGCAGCCGAGCGCGCCCCAGAAGGCGTTATCTTCGGCGACTGGCACACTGGAACGCCGGGCGATCTCATGCGAGTGCTGATGAACCCCGCACGGACCGCTGCAGTGGTGGACGGCGGGCATCAGGCCTGCACGATTCTGCGCAACCGGCGGGGCGCTACGATAGTGACCCGGCACGTTGACCACTGGCGACCACTCAGGCAGGACCGGAATCGCGGGCGGTGCATCCGCGCTGAACGAACCGGCGGCATAGACAATATTGCCATCCACCACGGTCAGCACTGACTCAATGTCTTTGATTTCTTCTTCCGGCACGCTGAAGAAGTCCTTGCTCAGCACGGCAAGATCTGCCAGTTGCCCGATTTTGATCTGGCCTTTTTTACCCTGTTCACTGGAGAACCAGGCGCTGCCCTGGGTCCAGAGCATCAGCGCCGTTTCACGGTCAAGGCGGGCACTGACGTCATACATCTGCATGCCGCCCACGGTGCGGCCGGAAACCAGCCAGTAGAGCGCAGTCCAGGGGTTGTAGCTGGCGACGCGGGTTGCATCGGTGCCAAGTCCGACCGGAACGCCGGTCTCCAGCATTTTCTGTACCGGCGGGGTGTGGCGGGTCGCTTCAATGCCGTAGCGCTCAGCAAAGTATTCACCCTGGAACGCCATGCGATGCTGCACCGCAATACCACCGCCCAGCTCTTTAATACGATCGATATTGCGCTGGGTGATCGTTTCCGCGTGGTCAAAGAACCAGTGCAGACCATTGAACGGAATATCGCGGTTGACCTTCTCGAACACATCCAGCATCCGGCTGATCGACTCGTCATAGGTCGCATGCAGACGGAATGGCCAGCGATGCTCCACCAGATGACGCACCACGCGCTCCAGTTCATCTTCCATACCGGGTGCCAGGTCAGGACGCGGCTCCAGGAAATCTTCGAAGTCAGCAGCTGAGAAGACCAGCATTTCGCCTGCGCCGTTGTGACGGAAATAGTCGCTGCCCTGACCCGGCGTCAGCATGTCCGTCCACTTCTCAAAATCTTCCAGTTCATGACCCGGACGTTGTGTGAAGAGGTTATAGGCGATGCGCAGCGTCATCTGTTTTTTCTGATGCAGCTCAGCAATCACCTCGTAATCTTCGGGATAGTTCTGGAAGCCGCCGCCGGCATCAATCGCGCTGGTCAGGCCCAGACGGTTCAGCTCGCGCATAAACTGACGAGTGGAGTTGATCTGCTGTTCCAGCGGCAGCTTCGGGCCTTTCGCCAGGGTGGCGTAGAGGATCATCGCATTGGGACGGGCGATCAACAGGCCGGTGGGATTACCGTTACTGTCGCGCTGGATTTCACCACCCGGCGGGTTCGGCGTCTCTCTGGTGTAGCCAACCACTTTCAGTGCGGCGCGGTTGAGCAGGGCGCGGTCATAAAGGTGCAGCACGAAGACCGGTGTGTCAGGGGCCGCTTCGTTGATCTCATCCAGCGTCGGCATCCGGCGCTCGGCAAACTGGAACTCGGTCCAGCCGCCGACGACACGTACCCACTGCGGTGACGGGGTACGCAGCGCCTGTGCTTTCAGCATTCGCAGCGCATCGGCCACCGACGGTACACCTTCCCAGCGCAGCTCAAGGTTATAGTTCAGCCCGCCGCGGATCAGATGGAGGTGTGAATCGTTCAGGCCTGGCACGGCGGTGTGGCCTTTGAGATCGATCACTTTGGTGCCGTCACAGTGATACTCCATCGCCTCTGCCAGCGTACCTACCGCAACAAATTTGCCATCACGAATTGCCACGGCTTCTGCGACCGGATTGCTGCGGTCAACAGTATGAAATTTGCCATGGGTCAGTATCAGTGCAGCTTTACCCAGCGTAACCATAGATCCTCCTTAACGGGGTTGTCCGACTCAGCGCGGGACAGGAAGTGCCGCAATAAGCAGGGCACGAATAAGCCGGATTATGGTGAGCGGGCTGAGGGGCCGTCTAGTTATACAGAGGGATACCTATACCTTCGTATAGTTATACGCAGAGATAATAGTTTGCCGTGGCACGTCGCCCTACACTGCGACCAGACAAGGCAGCAGCAGGAAAATAAACCTGTCCTGCCCGTCTTTTTGCTCCGCGCCAGTTGGCGGAAATTCCGTTACTTAACCTCTATGGGTGAACGCATGTCCAACGCTAAGCTTGAAGTCCTCACGCCTCATAACAGCCAGATTATCTTCATCGACCAGCAGCCGCAGATGGCCTTTGGCGTGCAGTCGATTGACCGCCAGGTGCTGAAAAACAACACCGTTGCGCTGGCGAAGGCGGCAAAAGTCTTCAACATCCCGACCATCATCACCACGGTCGAAACCGAAAGCTTCTCGGGTCACACCTATCCGGAACTGCTGGATGTCTTTCCTGGACAGGACATTCTGGAGCGCAGCTCAATGAACTCCTGGGATGACCAGAAAGTGCGTGATGCGCTGGCGGCAAACGGCAGGAAAAAAGTGGTGGTGTCCGGCCTCTGGACGGAAGTATGTAACAACAGCTTTGCGCTCTGCGCGATGCTGGAAGGCGACTACGAAATCTATATGGTGGCCGACGCGTCAGGCGGCACGACCAAAGAAGCGCACGACTACGCAATGCAGCGCATGATTCAGGCGGGTGTCGTGCCGGTGACCTGGCAACAGGTGATGCTGGAGTGGCAGCGTGACTGGGCCAACCGTGATACTTACGATGCGGTGATGAATATTGCTAAAGAGCATTCAGGAGCCTATGGCATTGGTGTGGATTACGCTTACACCATGGTGCATAAAGCGCCATCACGTCAGAAAAGCGAACACCGTACTCTGGCACCGGTTCACGCGCCGGTACGCTAAGCGTCACTCTGCTGGTCGGCAAGCGCTGCCGGTCAGCAGACAGGCATCACAGGAGCCCGGTCATGAATCCTTTACTTCTTTCCCTGTCGGCAGGGGTGTTGATTGGCCTGTTTTATGGCCTGCTTAACGTCCGTTCACCCGCTCCGCCCGCGATTGCGCTGGTGGGCCTGTTGGGCATGTTACTGGGCGGGGCGCTGATGCAGGCGGTTATTCCAGCAGCGCATGCGTCCCTCCCTCAGCCGCTCAGCGCTCAGCCTGAAATAAACCTGTTGCGGACAAGCTGAACATGTTGAAATCCTACATCATTTCTCTCGCGGTGGGCCTGCTTGCCGGGGTAATCTATGCGCTGATTAACGTCAACTCTCCGGCACCGCCGATTATTGCTCTGCTGGGGCTGTTCGGTATGCTGGTGGGGGAACAGATCATTCCGCTGGCTAAGCGTCTGCTTCGCCGTCAGCCGGTGACGCTGAAGTGGTTTCGCCATGAGTGTGTGCCAAAAATCAGTGGGACACCGCCACCCGATGGCGATAATACCCCTTAAGTCCTCGTGTACCGCACAGTGAGGCGTTCCGGAGAATAACGGCATGGCGCTGTCACAGCGTATTATCATTGTTGATGATGAACGCGCGGTCCGCAGTGGACTGAGCAATCTGTTGCACTCAGACGGTTACCCGACGCGTTTATATGAGTCCGGTGAGGCGCTCCTGAGCGATGACGATGCCCTTTCCGAGGCGGGCATGCTGATTATTGATGTCGGGCTCAAGGGCATGTCCGGCTTTGAGCTTTTTGTCCTCCTGAAACAGCAGACAGCGCTGCCCCCGGTCATCTTTATCTCAGCCGATCCGGAAGAAACAACACTGTGGTATGCCATCGCCCTGGGTGCGGTCACGTTTTTGCGAAAGCCCATTGATGTTGATACGCTGCTGACACTGATCCGTTGTGAGTTATCCCGGGGAGAAGCCCGCTGATGAGCATGCTTTCGGTTAATGTCCAGGAAAGTGACGACGCAGGGATCGCGATTGACCATTTCGATACGCTGACGCCGCTGGCGCAGGATGGCTGCCTGCTCTGGATACTGGCGCGCTGCCACTCAGGTGAATCTCTGATTATCGCCACCGGTCAAAGTGACGATGTCACTTTTCAGGCGACGCAGCGGCTCAAAAATGAGCGTGCCCTGGCAGGCTATCTTTCACCGCGCTGGGCAATCACCGCCACCGGCACCACCCGTTATCACAATCGTTACGCCCTGATTTACCCTTCGTTTCCGTTTCGTACTCTGGCTCACAATCTCGCCACGCCACCTGAACACATCGCCGACTACCTGCAGGTGGCGTTGCAGCTCTGCCACACGCTCGGTCAGGCGCATCATCAGGGCATCGTGCATGGGGATATCAAGCCGGGTCACTTTTTTGTCACTGACGATGGGCGCTTCCGCCTGGGTGGGTTTGGACTGGCCTCGCTGGCAGCACAGTCGGCGGACAAAACCTGTCTGCGCGCCTCAGGCGGTACACTGGCCTATATGTCTCCTGAGCATACCGGCCGCACGCCGCATCCTGTCAGCAGCCTCAGCGATCTCTACAGCCTGGGTGTGGTGCTGTACGAGTACCTGACCGGCAGACTGCCGTTTGGATCACTCGACGCGGGTGAAGCGGAGTGGATTCATCATCACATTGCGACCGCACCCCGGCCCGCCGATGAGGTCAGAGAGGATGTGCCGCCAATGCTCTCGGTGATTCTGCTGCGCCTGCTGGCAAAGTCGCCCGCAGAGGGATATCAGACCGTGCAGGGACTGATGGCCGATCTGCGGCGTTGTCAGGCAACCCTCACAGCGGAAAACACCATTGCGCCATTCACGCCTGGTCTGCAGGAGCGGTTCAGCAGCAGTTTCCGGCCCGAAACGCTGTTCACGCAGCATCCGCAGGCGCGTCTGTTACTGACCACACTGGAGGCCGTTAACCGCAGCGGTACGCAGAGCCTGATGATGCTGAGCGGTGCGCCCGGCTCGGGGAAATCTGCCATTCTCGCCTCCGCACTGAAAAACCTGCAGCACCGACAGATTCTGCTGGCCGCCAGCAAGGCCGATCAGCATTCGCCAGCCGCCCCTTATGCCGCAATCGCTTCCGCGTTTCGCACGGTCACGCTCTATCTGCTGGGTTTGTCCGCCCCGGAAGTCAGCAAATGGCGGGGGCGACTGCTGCGGTTACTGGGCGGTTATACCGATTTAGCCATTGAACTGGTGCCCGAATTAAAACAGCTGCTGAATATCCGGGCACTGCCGCCCGTGGTGCGCCATGCCCCGGACGCCCGCGAGCAGTTTAACCAGATGGCGTGTGCGCTGATTGAGGCTTTTGCCACGCCGGGTCGCCCGCTGGTGATGCTGATTGATGATGTTCACTGGGCAGATAATGCCACGCTGCAACTGCTGGAAACGCTGATTAGTCGTAGTGAACATCTGCCTTTTATGCTGGTGCTCGCTTTCCGGGAGGGCGAATCGATGCCCTGTCCGATGATTGCCGGTTTTCTGCTGCGGATCAGAGAATCTGCGGCGCGGGTCGTGGCGTTGACGCCGCAGCCGCTCAGCGTGAAAAGGATCGGTCGCTGGCTGGCGGGGAGGCTGCATACCCGTCCCGGCGGCCATCGCGAACTGGCCCAGATTATTTTTGACAAAACCGGCGGTAATCCGCTCTCTGTGCAGGAGTTCTTTCGTCAGGCGGTGGACGATGGGGTCATTTACTTTCGTCAGAACGCGCTGAAATGGCATTACGACAGCCAGGCACTGAGTACGCGTCAGTACACCGACAATGTGGCAACGCTGGTGCTGAATCAGCTGGTACGGATGCCGGAGATAACGCGGCAGCTACTGGGCGATCTGGCCTGCCTGGGCGCCAGCGGCGAACTCTCCCTGATAGGTCATATCAGCGGAACGCCTGTTACACGGCTTCAGCAGCAGCTTGAACCTGCTGTCAGCAGTCGATTTATCACCCTGACGGGCGGCAACTACGCTTTTACCCACGATCGGGTTCACAACGCGGCATTTTTACTGCCAGACCGCCGGCAGCAACAGCATCTTCACCAGCAGGCGGCGGCCTGGCTGTCAGACGCGGTGATGACGGCGGATAACAGTGAAACACTGTTCCGCGCGGTTTATCACATTGGCATGATTGCTGAACTGCCGCTGAGTGTCGCAGAGCGGGAACATTATTATCCGCTCTGTCTGCGCGCTGCACAGGCAGCAAAGCGTGCGGGAGACTATCTCTCGGCGCTGCGCTATCTGCGCACCGCCCAGCGGCTTAGCCAGCGGATGGTGACCGGCAATGACTTTATGCTGGCTCTTGATGAGGCAGAGTGCGAGTTTCTGCACGGTAATCTCAGCCACGCACAATCGCTCTGTACCCGACTGCTGCGTGAGCCGGGAACGCTCAGTGAAAAATCGAGGGCTGCCTGTCTCTCAGCTGAAATTCATATGCGCCAGTCTGACAATCATCTGGCGCTGGAAACCGCACTCGCCTGGCTGGCGGTATTTGGTGAGCATTTCAACCGTAATCCGGATGAGGCGGAGATCGACGCCGCCTGGCTGTCGCTCAGAACGCGGATTGGCGACTCCCCGCAGGCCGCTTTTTCACGGCTGCTGCTGAACAACAATGCCGAAACGGAGTCGGTGCTGAACCTGATGGCCAGCACGATTTTTGTTTCCGCCTATGACTGCCCGCAGCTGCATCTGATGCTGGTCTGCCGGATGCTGGAGATGACGCTGGACCAGGGCATGACAGGGGCTTCTGCGTTTGGCCTTGCCTGGTTCAGCGTGCTGACTGGCGACCGCTATCAGGCCTGGCAGTTTAGCTATGCCTGTGGCCGGGTGGCGCGTGAGCTGGTGGAAAAGCATAACTTTATCCGCTATAAAGCACGCACGCTGCTGCCACTCGATCAGGTCGGGATCTGGACACAGCCGCTGGATGTCGCCGTGGAGTATGCCCGCGAAAGTTTTCGCGTGGCTGTGATGCATGGCGACCGCTCTTTTGCCTGCCTCTCGCTGCGTCATCAGATCATGAACACGCTGACACGCGGCGATCATCTTGAGTCGGTGCTGACCTCCATTGAGCGTGGACTCGCGTTTACCCGCAAATCGTATTATCCCGATGTCGAGAACGTTCTGGTTATGCAGAAGCAACTGGTGATGCAACTGCGTAACAGTAACGGATTCAGGGCAGAGGATTGCGTCACCTCTTTGCCGCTGATTGCGGGCAGTGAGCCGGGGCCGATATCTGGCCCTAAAGCGATGGTGCGGTTCTGGGCCGGTCTGTATCGGGGAATGGCTTATTTCTTTGCGGCTGAATACCGGGCGGCGTTACGCTGTTTTGAGGAGGTTCGTCCGCTGATTAGCGCAGTGCCCGCTTATATCTATCTGATGGATTTTCATTTTTACCGCGCATTGTCACTGAGTCACCAGCCTGAAGCGGCTGACAGCAACGCCCTGCGCGGCCATCTCGACAAGTTTGCTGACTGGGCTGACCTCAACCCCGGTCTGTTTGCAGACAAATATGCTCTGCTCAGGGCCGAGTGTGCGCGTCTTGATGGCAACACGGGCGAAGCTTTGCAGCAGTATGAACTGGCTATTCGTCTCTCCAGACAGGCGGGCTATCTGCACATTCATGCGCTGGCGAATCAGCTGGCAGGCCGCTGCTGTAAGGCTTTGCAGCTTGATACCGCGGCAGATGCCTGGATTAAAGCGGCAATGGCAAGCTGGGAAAACTGGGGTGCGCAGGCGATGGTGCGCCAGCTGGAGCAGCGCTATCCGCATCTGTCCGCGCCACTGCAAAACAGCGCACTGGCGACGATTCCGTTTACCCAGGATGCCGCATTCTATGACATGGAGAGCGTGCTGACTGCCGTGCGCGCCCTGACGGAGGAGATCAACCTTGATCGGTTGATACATACCCTGATGCGCATGCTGCTGGAGCGCGCCGGTGCTCAGCGCTGTCGGCTCATCCGGATTCTGGATGGCAATCTGCCGGAGACGCAGGCCTGGGCAGAGAGCAGGGCAGAGGGGGTGCGGGTGCAGATTGTCAAAGAGCGACCTCTCGCGACCGACCTGCCTTTATCCGTGCTGTCAGCGGTGATCCGAACCGGCCAGGAGATACGCACCGGCAAACCGGAGGCGTTCAGTCCCTTCAGCCAGGATCCCTATCTGGTGGCTTCGGGCGCAGCGGTGTTGTGTGTCCCGATGTTCAGACAGGCCAACCTGGTCGGGGTGCTCTACCTGGAGAACCGCCTGATGCCCGATGCGTTTACTGCTGAGCACTCCCACATCGTGAAAACCCTGAGTGCGCAGGCGGCCGTTTCGCTGGAAAACGCACGGCTCTACGCAGAGCTGCTGGAGGAGAACACGCATCGGCGGCGGGTTGAGAAGCAGTTGCGAGCCAGTAAAACCTCGCTGATGCTTGGCGAGAAGATCAGTCATACCGGCACCTGGCGCTGGGAAGTGACAGAGGACATGATGATGGTCTCTGAAGAATATGGCCGCATTCTTGGCCTGCCAGCGGAACAAAAAGGGCTGTCGATGGCTGACTTTCTCACCCGCGTTCATCCCGATGATCATGCGTGCATCAGTGAACTGGTCACGCTTAGCGTCAGCCAGGGGCGCAGTATGCAGGCTGAGTTCCGTGTGCTCAGGCCGGATGGAGAATGCCGCTATATTAAAGGCATCGGAGAACCGGTGGACAATTTCCCGGAGGTGAAAGAGTATTTCGGCACCATTTCGGATATCACCTTACAGCGCCAGGCAGAAGATAGCGCGCGTTTGGCGCAGGCAGACCTGGCTCGGGTCAGCCGCGCCACCACCGTCGGGCAGCTTACGGCTTCCATCGCCCATGAGATTAATCAGCCGCTGATGTCAATCGTGGCTAACGCGGGTGCCAGCCTGCGCTGGTTAAAGCGTGACCCCTTGATGCTGGAAAATGCCAGCAGCAGTCTGAACGAGATCATCAAAGAGGGTAAACGTGCCGGAGAGATTATTCGCGGTCTGCAGGCGCTGACCCGCAATCATGAACCACGTTTTGCCCAGGAAAATCTGCATCTGATTGCCCGTGATATTCTGGCGCTCTCCCGGATCGAGCTGGAACGGCGGGGCATATCCCTGGAACTGAAACTTAAGGCGGCCAGGGCAGATATTTTCTGCGACCGCGTTCAGATTCAGCAGGTGCTCCTTAATCTGGTCATCAATGCTATCGATGCTATGTCCGATGATCTACCGCGTGCTGCCGTGCTTCGCCTCACCTCAGAGAATCCCACGGATGATACGCTGCGATTTGAGGTGCTGGATAGCGGTTGCGGATTGCCTGATGGAGTGCGTAAACGAATCTTTGAGTCGTTCTACACCACCAAAAAAAGCGGCATGGGCATGGGATTAACCATCAGCAAAGGGATCATCAAAAAGCACTGCGGAGAGTTAGGCGCAGAGAACCGGCCGGAAGGCGGCAGCCGTTTCTGGTTTACGCTGCCACTGGAATAAGCGTGCGGGCCAGCTTTAGAAGCTGGCCTTAGCGACGGCGGGTATGATCTATATTGAGCCGCTCAGCCGCACGCACCAGATCGGTCAGCGAGCGCGCATTCATCTTCTCCATCACCCGCCGCTTGTGGACTTTAGCCGTAATTTCACTGACGCCCATTTCGGCGGCAATCTGCTTATTCAGCAGGCCACTAATCGCCAGCAGCATCACCTCGCTTTCACGCGGCGTAAGGGTCTGGTGTCGCTGGAATATTTCCCGCCGCTCCTCAGAGGAGGCCATATTCTCTTCAGCGATGCGCAACGCTTCCGCTACCGCCTGCAACATACGATCGGGATCTACCGGTTTAGTCAGAAACTCATAAGCGCCGGTTTTCATCGCCCGCACTGTGACCGGAATGGTGCCGAAGCCGGTTAAAAAGATGGTGGGGATCGTGTAACCGCGATCAAGCAACGCCTGTGCGACATCGAATCCATCTGCGCCGGGCAGATTAATATCGAGAATCAGGCAACAGGGGAGGGGAGGCATTACATGAGCCAGAAAATCATCAGCCGATGAAAAAGAGATAACCGTGTAATCGTCGGCGCTGAGCAGATTACGCAATGCTGAAGTCACAGCAGCGTCGTCGTCAACAATATATACGATGGGATTCATAGGGACCTCAATCCAGCCAGGGATTTACTGATAATTTAATTAAACATGATGTGTAAAGAGGCCCTGAACAGTGAGCATCCGGCAGGGTCAACAGGATGTTACCATAACAGTTATCATTATCATCTTATAATTAACAGCATGTTAAAAATCAGATAAATTACTGATAGATATGATTAAATCGTGAGCGTTATTCTGTGGGCTGAGCGTCGTCATTCCGATCTGATGGGTATTGGTCTGTAATCTGAGCGCCATATTTCTGCATTCAACAGAGCGTTTCCTTGCGGCCAGCTGAATAGTGATCGCCATACGCTGAAATAGTCCATAAAATTACTCACTGGATTAAATATTCCAGGCATTTTTAATGCTGTAATAAGTTCGTGCCAGCGCGTCATTCATCTCTGGAATAAGCGACACGGTAACCGACAATGAGTGGTTAACTTACTTCTGACTGAATAGCGCGACGATTCATACGATACACATCAAAAAAACACTCTGTAGTTACAACATACAAATAATAAGATTAGTTATCAAAGGTCAGGCAACAGAGTGATCATTGCCAGGCAGCATTCCGGTTCTCTATGTCATTACCATGAAAGTTTTTGTCATAAAAACCCCCGATTTCATCCGGTAAGAAGTCATTACATTTTAAAAAAGCCTTACCTGTCAGCGAGTAACCTCAATAAGCGTAGCGGTATTCATGGCGCGGCTGATAATCCTCACTAAGCTTGTGAAGCAACCCTTTAATTTCGGGGATATTTTTCCAGCCAGCGCTATTCGCCATGTCGTCATGAGGCTCATATGAGTGAAAATTACTGCACCATTCTTTTCAATGGTGAACGGTTAGAAGGATTAGCTGATCAACCGCTTATCGATTTTCTGGATACTCACGGGAAAAAACTGCCTCATGTCTGTTATCACCCGGCGTTAACGCCGCTGCAAAGCTGTGATGTCTGCTGGGTAGATGCGAATGGCGAGCGGGTTCGCGGTTGTACGCTTCGTACTGAAGAGGGTCTGTCGGTTCGGAGTGAGGGCAGTGTGCTGAAAGCCGCGCAGCAGGAGGGCATGGATAGGCTGCTTAATCGTCATGAGCTTTATTGCACCGTCTGCGAACATAACACCGGTGACTGTACGCTTCATAACGCCGTGGCGGATATGCACATTCCGATTCAGTACTATCCTCATCAGCCCAAGCCTTACGCGAAAGATCACTCCAATCCGTTTTACACCTACGACCCTGACCAGTGCATCTTGTGCGGTCGCTGTGTCGAGGCGTGCCAGAATGTCGAGGTCAACGAGACGCTCTCCATTGACTACACCCAGGCGCACCCACGCGTGTTGTGGGATGGCGGCACAGAAATCGCCGGTTCCAGCTGCGTCAGCTGTGGACACTGCGTTACGGTCTGCCCGTGCAATGCACTGCTGGAAAAAACCATGCAGCCCGATGCTGGCCCGTTTACCGCCATGGATGAAGGGCTGAAGCGCCCGCTTATCGACTTTGTGAAAACGCTGGAAAACAGTATCGGCATGGAGCCGATTACCGGCGTGTCAAAAATTGACGTGGCGCTGCGCCAGTCTGAGATCAAACGCACCAAAACAGTCTGCACCTACTGTGGTGTGGGCTGCAGCTTTGAGATCTGGACCCGCGATCGTCATATCCTGAAAGTACAGCCGGTTGCCGACGCGCCAGCCAATGGCATCTCCACCTGTGTTAAAGGGAAATTTGGCTGGGATTTCGTCAACAGCCCGGAACGCCTGACAACGCCGCTGATTCGCGAGAATGGCCGCTTCCGGCCTGCCAGCTGGGATGAGGCATTACAGCGGGTTGCCGATGGATTACGTGGCGTTGCGCAGAACTATGGCGGTGACGCAATAGGCTTTATCGGCTCCAGCAAGGCGAGTAATGAAGAAGCCTATCTGACCCAGAAAATCGCCCGCTTAATCTTCGGCACAAACAATGTCGATAACTCTTCCCGCTATTGTCAGAACCCGGCCACAGAAGGGCTGTTCCGCACCGTGGGTTACGGCGGCGATGCCGGAACGATTGATGATCTGCAGCAGACCGATTTGATTGTGCTCGTCGGCAGCAACCTCTCCGAGAACCATCCGGTTATCGCTTCACACATCAAACAGAGTCATAAACATCGCGGTCAGAAACTGCTGGTTGTCGATCCGCGCCGTCACGAAATGGCGGAGCGGGCTGACTGCTATCTGCGCATCCGGCCTGGCACCGATCTTGTCTGGGCCTCGGCGATGGCGAAATATATGTTCGATCACGGTTATGCCGATGACGCGTTTCTGTCACAGCGGGTTAATCAGGTTGAAGAGTACCGCGCCTCGCTCGGTGCTTTTACACTCGACTATGCCAGCGAGATCTGTGGCCTGAGCGAAGCTGAACTCACAGAGGCGGCGGAGATGATCGGCCAGGCGGGCAGCGCCTGTATCTTGTGGGCGATGGGGATTACCCAGCATAGCCACGGGGCCGACACCAGCACGGCGCTGTCGAACCTGCTGCTGGTCACGGGCAACTATGGCCGGCCTGGGACTGGCGGCTATCCGATGCGCGGGCACAATAACGTGCAGGGTGCCAGCGACTTCGGCTGCCTGAGCAACCTCTATCCCGGCTATGAAAAAGTCACAGACGCTGCGGTGCGGGAGAAATGGGCGCGCGCCTGGGGCGTCGCGCCTGAGGCACTCTCTGACCAGCCCGGCGCGGATAACTTCAGAATGGTACAGGAGGCGGGTGAAGGCAAAATCCGCGCGATGTACATCACCGGCGAAGAGACTGCGTTTGCCGATGCTGACTCAGATAACGTGCATGCTGCCTTCAGCAAACTGGAATTTATGGTGGTTCAGGACATTTTCATGTCGCGCACGGCTGAGTTTGCCGATGTGGTGTTACCCGGTGCGCCCAGCGTGGAGAAAGAAGGATCGTTTGTGAACACCGAGCGGCGCATTCAGCACTTTTCCCCCGCCATGAAGCCATTGGGCGACTGTCGTCCCGACTGGCAGATTTTCACCGAACTCGCCGCCCGTCTCGGTCACCCATGGCACTACCCGAACCCGGGCGCGATTATGGCGGAAGCGGCGAGTATTGCGGAGATTTTCGCAGGCGTAAGCTATGAGCAACTGGTCGGCTGGCAGTCGCAACTCTGGCCGGTCAGCGCCGCAGGTGAAAGCACGCCGCGTCTCTACACGGAACGGTTTAATTTCCCGGATGGTAAAGCGCGCCTTTATCCGCTGAGCTGGCAGCCGCCCGCCGAGCAGGAGGATGCAGAGTACAATCTGCTGCTGAATAACGGCAGGATGCTGGAGCATTTCCAGTCGATGAACCAGACCGGGCAGGGTGGCCGCATGATGTCACTGTCACCTAATGCCTTTGTTGAGATCTCACCTGAACTGGCTGCCTCGCGCGCACTGACTGAGGGAGAGTGGGTGCGCATTACCTCAAGGCGCGGCTCGATGGATGTCCCGGTTGTCATCACCGAGCGCGTGGCGGGTAACGTGCTGTTTATGCCAATTCATCATGGTAAGGATGGCGTCAACGCACTGACCGGCGAACATCATGACCCCGATGTCAACACACCGGCTTATAAAGAGCTTGCCGTGAATATGAAGCGGCTAGAACGGCGGACGCAGCCCAATCCGTTGCCGCTGCATAACTTCCGCTACGGCAGTCGGACCCCGCTGGACCATCTGCCGATTGAACAAAAATGGCAGCAGGCAGGCTACCGTGAACCGCCTGAACACGTAGACAAACCGGAGAAATTTTAATGGCAGAACGGATGAAATATCAGGTCACGCCAACACGCACCGAGCCGACCGCCCGCGAGGAGATGGATGATCTGCTTGAAAATCTTCACCAGCATGGCTTTCTGCGGCTGGCGAACGATCTGGTTAAGTCAAACAGTGAGGTGGGGAAAATTCTGGTCTCGGGCCTTAATCAGCCCGGCACCCAGAACGCGTTGCAAAACCTTTCGCTGCTGATGATGACGCTGGGCAGCATGCCGCCAGAGCGTTTTAATCATCTGCTGCTGGCGGTTCGTGATGCCGCAATGGCGGTTAAACCGGCGCGCGATGAGGCACGTCAGGAGAAAGCCGCGCCAGGCATTCGCGGCATTATCCGGTTGCTCAATGATGAAGATCTGTGGCGTGGACTGCGCCCGATCTTCGCCGCGCTTGAAGTCTTCTCACAACAGATTGACCGCGAAGAGCAGAAACCGATTACCCGATTCAGTGGCAAAGCCAGCCGGGAATAGTTCAGGACTGCGAGGGGGTGTAGATCAGATGACCGGCTACACCGCCCGCGCCGCCATCTTTAGGGTGATTGATGCCATCGGAGACGGGCACGTCGGTGAAATCGAAGGGTGAAATTCCCTCAAGACAGGCAACGTTAACCCCAAACTGATCGGGTTGCGAGCGGCTCTGGTGAAAGGTGTAGATACCACAAATAGAGCAGAAATAGTGCCCTACCTCTTTGCTGTTGAAGCGATATTCCGTGAGCTGCGCTTTACCCTGGGTCAGCTCAACTTTTGTCGCGAATACCACTACCGCGCCGCGCATCCGGCAAAACGAGCAGTTGCAGCGGCGCACCGTGTTAAATCCATCCTTCAGCGTTACCCGGTATGCCACCGCGCCACAGTGGCACTGTGCTGTTATTTCATTCTGCATCGTGATCTCCTGTGTCGTTTAACCCGCCAGCTTTCAGCCTACGCCAAAGTTGGGGGTTTGGCAGCATCCAGCAAGGCGGCGTCGACAAGTGAGGCGGTAAGTATCATCTATCTGATCTGGATCGAAGTAAAAATGGTGCTTTTATGAAAGGGTGCGGTCTGACTTTTCATATCTTTATCCGCTTAACAAGGAGCATTAAAAATGATGGAGTCATCAACCCACCACCTGCCCGAAGGCATCGTGCTGACGCTGCGTCAGCCCCTAACGGCCATTAAATCCCCTGTGATTATTCTTTGTCACGGCTTTTGCGGAATTCGTGAGATTTTGTTGCCTTCTTTCGCAGAGGCGTTTACGCAGGCAGGTTTCACCACCGTAACGTTTGACTATCGTGGTTTCGGTGACAGTGAAGGCGAGCGAGGCCGTCTGGTACCGTCAATGCAGATTGATGACATTCTCACAGTTATCGCGTGGGCTAAACAGCAACCGGCGCTGGACCCGGATAGGATCGGCTTATGGGGGACTTCTTTTGGTGGTTGTCACGTCTTTGGTGCGGCAGCCAACAACCCGGATGTGAAATGTGTTGTCAGTCAGCTGGCTTTTGCGGATGGCGAAGCAATCGTTACCGGGCAAATGGACGCGACAGAAAAAGCAGGCTTTATTGCCACGCTGGAGAAAATGGATCAAAAGCGCCAGGACAGTGGCAAGGAGATGTTTGTTGCTATCACACGCGTGCTGAATGATGACGAATCGAAAGCGTTCTTTGAGGAAAACCGGCATCAGCACCCGAAAATGGACATCAAAATTCCGTTTTTAACCGTCAGAGAAACCCTGCTCTACAAGCCCGCCGTGAATGCTGCAAAGGTCAGTTGCCCGACACTGGTCGTGGTTGCGGGTCAGGATAGCGTGAACCCGCCCGAGCAGGGGCGCGCACTGTTTGAGGCTGTCGCTGCGAAGGACAAACAGCTCTTTGTGGCCGATGAGGCCCGTCATTACGATATCTACAGCGGTCAGCACTTCGCGTCAGTCATCAAGGTGCAGACGGCGTGGTTTGCAAAATATCTTTGATCTGAAGCAGGCTCGCTACTGCCCGCTATCCTCTGACCAGAGCAGCGGAAGGGGTAAGAGCGAGCTTTTTTTCTTTAATGTCCTAATCGGACCCAGCGGCGTCCGGCCACCACCGTCAGCACCACAATGGTGATGCCCGCCGCCAGATGCATGGAAAAATCGAGCATATGCAGATGGGTGTCATGGCACAGCGAGAGTAACATCGATGAGGTAAACGCACTGCCACAACCGCTCAGCGCCAGACTGCGCGCGGGATAGAGTGAACGGGTGCGTTTCAGGGCGATCACGGACATCAGCATCATCGGCACGCTGGCCGACAGCATAAACAGATAGCAGTGTATTCCTTCACCAAAGCGGCTCGCGCCCGCAGCCGCGGTTTCAGATGACATGTTGATCAGGTTCAGCCCCAGCCACATTACCGCCAGTAGCAGCGGCCAGCGCAGGCTGACGGGTTTTCTGCCTGCAATACTTAACGTAAAGGCTGCCGCCAGCGTGCTGCTCGCGATGACAAGAGAGAGCAGTACGGCAACTAGCGCCAGCCATGCGCCAGGCTGACTCCAGTCAGTAAACCTGCTGTGAAACGCCCAGCTGGTCAGTGCGCCACAAGGCAGGGCGAGCGCGATCCAGCCCGCAACGCGCCAGCCAGTAGGCCAGACACGCTGCACCGGCTGGGCAGAGTCGCTGAGCTGATCGATTAACTGGTCATGATTTCTCATGATGACCCCGTCCATATTTTCGAAGATTGACCATTGCGCGATGCAACAGGGATTTAACGGCAGAGAGAGACTGATTGGTTTCAGCGGCTGCCTGCGCCAGGCTCTGCTCCCGCAGATGCACGGATTCGACGATCTCTCGCTGACGTAGCGGAAGAGTATCGAGATAGCCTGAGAGGATAGCGGGATCGGCTGTGGCTTCTGCACTTTCAACGGACCGTTGCTGCAGCGCCTCATCATCCTGGACTTCCTGACGACGACCATGCTGGCGCAGCGCATCAATCGTTCGGGCAGAGGCGATAGCGGCTACCCACGGCAATATCGGGCGCTGCGGATCGTAGGTATGCCTCACCCGATGGATTGCCAGCAACGTCTCCTGAATCACATCCTCAACCAGCACCTCATCACTGATTTTTCTGCACACCAGTGCCCGGATGGCCGGAACCATCGCTTTGAGTACCTGGTTGTAGGCTGCTTTGTCGCCCGCCTGTGCCCGGGCCATTAAGGCTGGCCAGTGCTGTGCGCGTTGATCAGTGTCTGACATCAGGCATCAGCAGATCAGCACACTGTCTTTGTGTGCTGATACCGGAGCAGAAAATTGTTTCATCAATCGTCTCAGGTTTTCTTTCCTTTTTCCGTTGCCTGATCCAGCGCTGAAATCACGATGCCCGGCGTCAGCACCTGCGGGAGTACCACCGGTTTGCCGCCGTCAGCCGGATAGACCACGTAGAGGGGTAATCCACCGCGTCCGAAATCGCTCAGCGCCTGTTCAACATCGGGATTGTATTTAGTCGAATCCGCGACCATGTAAATGGTGCTGGTACGCGCCATTGCCGCTTTTACTGCCTGTGTCGACAGCGACGTGCGATCGTTAACCTGGCAGGTAATACACCATGACGCAGTAAAATTCACCAGGATGGGTTTGCCCTGGCCTTTGATGGCATCAACGTTCTGGGGCGACCAGGCCACCGTGGCGGCAGGCTGTGAGGCGCTTTCCGTCTCAGCCGGTGCCCTGGCTACGCTATTCAGATTTAATAACGGCACTACAACCAGCGCCAGAAAGAACGCGGTTGCAACATGCATCACCACATGACGCTGCCCCATCATACGGCGTTTCTGCGCCATGCCATACAGCCAGGCAGCAAAACTCAACAGTAAACAGCAGGCCAGAATCGCGGCCAGCGCCGCCGATCCCGCCTGACGTTCAAGTACCCAGATCAGCCAGCCCACCGCACCCAGCATTGGAAACGCCAGACCCTGTTTTAAGGTGATCATCCAGGCACCCGGTTTTGGCAATATTCTCGCCAGAACCGGGAAGAATGAGATCAGGGTAAAGGGCGCAGCAAAGCCCAGCGCCAGCGATATAAAGATCACCAGGCTGACCAGTGGAGGCTGGGTCAGCGCATAGCCTACCGCGCTGGCCATAAACGGCGCACTGCAGGGAGTGGCGACAATGATAGCCAGTGCGCCGGTCAGGGCTGAACCAACCAGACCCCCGCGATCGCCGCCCACTTCGCCAACCCGCTGTATTGACAGTCCGACTTCAAACAGACCGAGCAAATTCAGTGCTGAACCCAGCATCACCAGAATCAGTGCAGCGATGACCAGCGGCGATTGCAGCTGAAATCCCCAGCCTACCGACGCTCCGCCCGCCCTGGCCAGCAGCAATACGGCGGTCAGGGCAACCATCGTCACCACGACGCCGAGCAAAAAGGCCAGGCCTTCAGCACGGGCGTGGGAGGGGGATTCGTGGTGGCGGATCAGGCTCAGTGCTTTCAGTGAGATCACCGGAAACACGCAGGGCATGAGGTTCAGAATAATGCCGCCCAGGAAGGCGGCTGCAATCGCAGTCAGCATGGTGTACCTGCTCAGATGATGAAGTTATGCCGGATTGGCCTGACGATATTTTTTAACGGCATCCATCGCTTTCTGGATATGCGTATCAGGATTTTTATCAGTGAAGCTCAGCAGGATTTTGCCGTCCGGCGCAATCACATACGAGGTGCGGTCTGAGACTTTCTGGCCCTTCATCTCCATAGTGCTCTTATATTCTTCGGCAACTTTGGCACCCGGATCGGCGGCTACGGTAAATTTGTCTCGACACTCAAGCTGCGAGAATTTAGCAATCTGATCGGTATTACCGGCGGTGACTCCAATGACGGTCGCACCCTGTTTTTTGAATTCATCGGTCGCTTCAGCAAAATCATGCGCTTCAAGCGTACAACCCGCACTGAACGCAGCCGGGAAGAAGTAAAGCACAACCGGGCCTTTCTTCAGCGCCTGCTGTAATGAAAAGGTGGTGGATTTACCCGCCAGCGCGGCGTCGAGTTTAAAATCCGGTGCTTTTTCACCGACCTGTAAGGCCGCAAATGCGGATGTTGCCGGAACACTCAGTGCCAGCAGCGTAGCGACGGCCAGGGTTTTCAGGGTGTTTTTCATTGGCGTGACTCTCTCCATTAACGAGCAGACGGGGTTGTCTGACGTCTCTTTTCTAAGGTTCGTTTAAAACGGGAAAAAGTTGCGCGGTTTTGAAATTTTTTAACGATTTATTTAGGAGGACATTAATCCCGGTTTCTGATTTTCATTGCATCGGGATGCTGAATCGAGTTCACCTCGCCCCTCAGTGACTCACAGATTGCGTCGTAATTATTCCTTTGTAAGCAAAATTTATGTGATTTGACCCGCAATAATGTTGCTGAAAAGCGCCGGTTTTCTGACAGGTGAGCATCGTCACGTTTCTGACCGGCTTCAGACAGTAGATTCCATTTATGGAATGAAAAAACGATTCAGCAAATGAGGCGGATGATGAAGATTAAACTGGCATTAACAGTACTGGCGGTTCTGGTTTCAGGTTCAGCAGCGGCGAAAACCTGGGTGCTGACAAGTGCTGAACAGGGCACAGAGCAGGGAAACTGGCAGATTTCCAGCAGTGAGCTGAAGTTGCAGGGTAAGCCGTTCAGCATCGAGCAAAAAGTGCTTCATGGCGGCAAGCAGGAAGGCAGTAAAATTGTCACCATCCGCAGTCAGGATGGTCTCACCATCACACTCAGTCCGACACGCGGCATGAACTTACTGCGCGTTGAGGGCTTTGGCACGCGTATGGGCTGGGATTCTCCGGTGAAAGAGGTGGTTAATCCCGCTTATATCAATCTGGAAAGCCGCAACGGTCTGGGCTGGCTGGACGGTTTCAATGAGATGATGGTGCGCTGTGGCTATGAGTGGACCGGACATCCGGTGACCGATCAGGGCCGCATTTACACGCTACACGGTAAAGCGGGTAACACGCCGGTTTCGCAGCTCGAAGTTGAAGTGGCTGATGCGGCACCGCATGAGATCCGTATTCGCGGTCTGGTTAAAGAGAGCACCTTTAAGAAGACGGATTTGCAGACCATGACTGAGCTGCGCTATGTGCCAGGCAGTAATAGTTTCAGCCTGCATGATGTGTTAACCAATCATGCTGACTATCCGCACGATTATCAGATTATCTATCACAGCAACTTCGGCCAGCCAATCCTGGAAGAGGGCGCACGTTTCCTTGCCCCGATGTCCGGCATCAGCCCGTTCAATGATTATGCAAAAGCCGGGTTAAAGGAGTGGCAGACCTACAAAGGTCCGACCAAAGACTTCGATGAGATGGTTTTCAACATCAAACCACTTTCCGACAGCAATCATCAGACCGTCGCTGCAGTGATTAACAAGGTCGGAAACAGCGGCGCATCGATTCAGTTTGATACCCGTCAGCTCCCGATGCTGACCTTATGGAAAAACACCGACACCCTGAAACAGGGTTACGTAACCGGCATCGAGCCAGGCACCAGTTACGCCTATCCGGTCACCATTGAACGTGAGCAAAAGCGCGTGAAGCAACTGCAACCGGGCGCGAGCACGGCATTTGATCTGACGTACACCTTGCTGCACAGCAGCGAGCAGGTGAATGACGTTGAGAAACGCATTAAGGGCATTCAGGGCGACACGAAGATTGACGTTAGCGAGACGCCGATAGCGAAGGAGTAACTGGCCATAAAAAAATCCCGGCACTCTGGTGTCGGGATTTTTTATCCTCAAAGAAAGCCAGAAATCGGACGCCGCATGATTAGTACTATCCTATCCGTGATGAGTTCTTAAACTGGCGGGATTGATAACAGGAGGTTGTATGTTGCCCGCTCTTAAACACAGCTTTACCATTGAGATAAAAGTTGATAAGCCCGTTGTTGTTTCTAACCGCAATTCACAGGGTAAAAGACAGCTTATTCCTATTCTGTCTGGATCTGTTTATGGCGAACTGAAGGGGCACGTCATGCCAGGTGGTGTTGACAGCCAGTTTGTAGATTCAGCAGGCGTTTGTCGGCTTTCTGCTCGTTACGCTTTACAGGTCGAGCAAGGCACTGTCTACGTTGAAAACAACGGTATACGCATCATCCCCGAAGAATATAGAGACCAGCTCTTTGGTAATGACATGCGCTTCTTCGATGAACTATTACCCTCACAAATCTATTTCAGGACAGTGCCAGTATTTGAAGTCGATTCCCCGGAACTTAATTGGTTAACGACCTCCATTTTCGTCTGTGCAGCAGAAAGAACGCAGACAGGGGTAAAACTGGACATTTACAAAGTCGTATGACTTTTATTTGCTTTAAACCCAGACATTGCTCTTGCGGGGCATGGTCTCAGAGCAGTGTCAGGGTAGCTTGAGTTTGAAGAGTGTCAGTACAGCGTTACTGGTGAGATGTCTTAGATTTCTGGTTCACAGCAGACATCAGAATCAGAGGGGGCAGGATAACGAAGCAAATGGCTAGTCAGCTGTGCTATTTAACATAAGATAGATTGTGCGCATTATATTGTGTCGGGTCAGAAAGCCATTATCTGTCTTAATCCAGGCGTGTCTGACCGGTAACTCTAATCCGATAATGTCTTCAAAACCCGGCCTCTGGTGTGAAGACCTGCACACTGAATAGTACGGCTGGTCGGGCATTGAAACAGCAGCTGGTCGAGGGATTCTGGCCCGAAGATGCGGACTGGCGTATGTTAGTGGCTTTGCGCACGCAGCAAATCTTTCAGCGCGGCTGGCGTGCCCTGACAGACACGCCCTGATTTTATAGTCTGCCGTAAAAGGTCATTCGGGCTGTTTCTGACAGCGCGATGTCAGGCTGCGTGTTGTAAGCCAGCACCGCCAGCATCCGCGTGACCTCGCCTTCGGTCGGCGTCACGCGATGCAGGGAGTTACGGCCACGAAACAGCACCAGATCGCCGGCATCAATCTCCAGCGCGTCAACCGGCTGGCGCGCGTCCAGTACTGCGTCAACGCCGTCGAAGTTCATCTCACCAGCATCGGCATTACGCAGATCCTTCACATACTCAAACACGCCGCCCGCCAGCGGTTTCTGGACCAGTAAAGTAATAGCAAATGAGGAGTTGTCGAAGTGCCAGCCCAACTCCTGGCCGTGAGGCGCATAGTGCAGGTTAATCGACGAAAGCGGATCGGCATAAGGATAGAGCGCTTCCTCTCCCAGCACATCGCAAAGGAAATGTTTAAACAGGTCATCGTTATAAAGCTGGCGCAGCGGTGAGTCGGCACCAATAACATCATCTGTAATGCATCCTTTGGTGCTGAGCACATCCCGGTTACGCGGGTGATCCGCGCTGAACGCCTCATCCGGCTTCATCAGGTAGACATTGTGTTTGCTGCGGGTGTGATAGGCCAGATGACGCCGGGCATTGCCCTCTTCAATAACCGCCTCCAGAGCGTGAGGTTGTAAAAACTGACGCAGTACCAGCGCACCGGAGTGGTTTAACTGCTCACGACAGCGCTGACGCCAGTCATGATCGGCCAGCGGATGAAGATCGAGACGAACGAGGGATCCAGACATAGCAACATTTCTCATGATGGGCAGGTGTGATGTTACTCTACCTGTCGCCTGCCACGCTGCGTAACGATAAAAACTTACTGCCCTGATAAGGAAGAATTAATGCCCGCTCAATTGCCAAGGTTGCCCAAAATCAGCGTCATACAGTCCTTTAAAGTGGCTGCCGAACTGGGCAGCCTGGCAAAAGCCGCCGCCCAGCTGGCCTTAACCCCGGCGGCGGTCAGCCAGCAGATCCGCCAGCTGGAGGAACAACTCGGCAGCGCGCTGTTTCTGCGCACGCAAAGCGGCGTGATGTTGACCGAAACCGGCAAAGAGTATCTGCGCTACGTCACCGAAGCTTTTGATATTTTGCACCTCGGCCAGCAAAATATCTGCCATGCGGCCAGCGCCCCAAAACTTACGATTTACGCACTACCGGCGCTGGCGTCGAAATGGCTGCTGCCAGAACTGGCGAGCTGGCGAGACCGTTGTCCGGATATCGCTATCTCGTTAAACGGCACCCATTCACCGGTCGATTTCACGGCGATGCCCGCCGATTTTGTGATCTGCTTTGGTGAAGATCGTTACCCGCAGCTGGATAAGATCAGATTATTTCAGGATGACGTGCTGCCGGTGGCCAGTCCGGCGCTATTACAACGCGTCATGCCGGAATCGATCTTAAGTCAGGCCCCGCTGATCCACCTCGACTGGGGTAATGAAGGACGATTCCTGCCGGACTGGCAAAGCTGGTTTCAGGCAAATGGCATGGATGAACCGCTGCCTCAACCTGCATTCAGCTTTAACCTGACCTCACTGGCGATTGATGCGGCTGTTGCGGAAATGGGACTGTTGTTGGGACAGCGACGCCTTATCGCGCCAGAGCTGGCGCGTGGCGATCTGGTGGTGGTGGATGATCTTTGCCTGCCTCTGAGCAAACCCTATTTCCTGGCGTGGCCGCAACGCACGCTGAGTCAGCCTGGCAGTGAAGCGATGATCGGCTGGCTAAAAGAACTGGGCGCGCGGTGCTGATATCCGGCTGCTGTGATGCATGTTGCCTGCGCCCGCCAGCATGTTGCCGCTGACGGGCGCAGCGGCATTCAGCATGATCTTATCCGGCTGGTCGGTTGTGATCGTCGTTACGCATTATCTTCAACGATTACCGCCACGCGTTGCCCTGCACGTACTGCGCTGCCTGGCTGGACGCTGACCTGCTGAATTATGCCATTGCACGGGGCCAGAAGTGGGATCTCCATCTTCATCGACTCCAGCACCACAAGGATATCCCCTTCCCGCACCCGACTGCCTGCGGTCGCCTGCACCTGCCAGAGATTGCCGGATACCGGACTTTCAACCCCCTGCTCGCCCGGTTGCAGCGGTGCGTCGCCGCCTTCATCCGCTACGTTTTCCTGACTGTCGAAATGGGCCTGACCACTGGCTATCCAGCGGTCACGTTCTGCATTAAACGCGGTTTGCTGATGATCCCGAAACTCGCCGATACTCTCCGCTTCACGGATGAGGAAATCCTGATATGCCGCCAGCCGCAGCGTACTGTGCTCAATGCGTAGCGGATAACGACCGAGTGGAAAATCGCGACGAATCTGCAGCAGTTCCTCAGCAGAGACCGGATAAAAACGGATCTGATCAAAAAAGCGCAGCAGCCAGGGCTTTCCGCCGAAATCGGCCACTTCGCGATATCGGTTCCACATCTGCAGCGTGCGGCCCACAAACTGATAGCCGCCTGGCCCCTCCATACCATAAACACACAGATAAGCGCCGCCTATGCCAACCGAGTTTTCCGCCGTCCAGGTGCGGGCCGGATTATATTTCGTCGTCACCAGCCGATGACGCGGATCCAGCGGCGTGGCAACCGGCGCGCCAAGATAGACATCGCCCAGTCCCATGACCAGATAACTGGCCTTAAACACCGTGTTCCAGACGGCCTGCTCATCAGGCAGATCGTTTATCCGACGGATAAACTCAAGATTGCTCGGGCACCAGGGCGCGTCCGGGCGCACGGTGGTCATATACTTTTCGATCGCCTGCTGACAGGCGGGATCGTCCCAGGAGAGCGGCAGATGCACCACGCGTGTAGGTACCTGAAGGTCATCACTCATGCAGACCGTTTCCCATTCACCGCGCACCCACGCCAGCAGCACGTCTGGCTTCAGTGTCTCCGGCTGGAAATGAATTTGCAGCGAGCGGATGCCCGGCGTGATATCAATAATGCCGTTGCGTGATTGCGCTTCCAGCGCCTGCATCAGGGCGTGAATCCGAAAACGCAGTACTAGATCCAGCTCCGGCTCGCCTGCCTCCAGCAGCAGATGCGTATCGCCTGAAAGCCGTGCGACCAGACGTTTATCCGCTTCACCGCAGGTCATCACGATGGGTGAAGTCAGCGGCGCAGGCTGCCAGTAAATGTCCTGTGGCTGGAGTGTGGTCAGCTCGGTGCGTCGGCCTTTAGCCAGCCGCCGGGCCGTCGGAATATCCACCGCCACAAACTGTACTTTGTCACCGGCTTTGAGCTGGCCCAGCTGCCAGAGATCCGCTTCGATGACCGTCACCGGGCAGACAAATCCGCCGAGACTCGGACCATCGGGTCCCAGGATCACTGGCATATCGCCGGTAAAATCGACCGCACCGATGGCGTAAGGGTTGTCATGAATATTCGAGGGGTGCAGTCCCGCTTCGCCGCCGCTGTCGCGGGTCCAGATCGGCTTTGGCCCAATCAGGCGCACGCCTGTGCGGCTGGAGTTAAAGTGCACTTCCCATTCTGTGGCAAAGAACGCTGCCATATAGTCAGGCGCGAAGAACTCCGGCGCGCCGTGGGGACCGTAAATCACGCGCAGCGTGCGTACCGGCGCGAGACCGGTGCGCAGCGCAGCGGGCAGTTCTGTTCCGGCTGTGTTCGCAGTCCGCGGCGCGAGATGCAGCACATCACCGCTTCGCAGGGCTCGCCCGGCGTGGCCACCAAACTGACCGAGCGTAAAAGTGCTTTTGCTGCCTAGATAGTCCGGCACCTGAATACCCCCGCTCAGGCAGAGATAGCTTCTGACGCCCTCGCCACGCATCGCGCCCAGCTTCAGGGTTGATCCCGCCGGGAGGGTAAACACAGCGTCCATCGCCTGTTCAACGCCGTCGAGCGTGACACTGAGCGGCGCGCCACACACCACCGCCTGAATCTCTGTGTTAAATTTCAGCGTAGGTCCGTTCAGCGTGATTTCCAGCGCAGCGTCACCCTCGTCATTGCCCAGCAGACGGTTACCGAGACGCAGGGCGCGGTCGTCCATCGGCCCTGATGGCGGCACACCCACCGCCCAGTATCCCAGACGTCCGGGATAGTCCTGCACGCTGGTCTGGGTGCCGGCACTCAGCACCTCAACGGTTGCCGCCTGATAGCTGAGCAGCGCCAGGCAGCGGGTCCAGGGTTCACCCGCTGTAAAGGGCGCAAAGGCTAAAATCTGCTGGAGATAGCGGCGATTGGTTTCAACGCCATACAAACGGGTTTCTGCCAGCGCCTGAGCCAGTGTGGCGATAGCGTCTTCGCGTGTGGGATGCCAGGCAATCACTTTGGCCAGCATCGGGTCAAAGAATGGCGGGACTTCGCATCCGGCTTCCACCCAGCGGTCAATGCGCAGGTTTTTGCCGTCGGCTGCCGGGAAATGGACTTCAGTTAACAGTCCGGGCGAAGGCTGGAACTGCCGACCCGGATCTTCTGCATAGATACGCGCCTGTACAGCATGACCTTGTGGATTCAGCGTGGCGGCTAATGCGCTTAGTGGCGGAAGATCGCCTGCCGCCAGCTCAATCATCCACTGCACCAGATCCACGCCCCAGACCTGCTCTGTCACGCCATGTTCAACCTGCAGGCGAGTATTCACTTCAAGGAAATAGAACTGCTGCGCTGCGCTGTCATAAACAAACTCAACCGTTCCCGCGCTGCGATAGTTCACCGCTTTCCCCAGGGCGATAGCCGCCGAGCAGAGTGCGTCGGCCATGCCTGCTGGCAGATTCGGCGCAGGCGTCTCTTCGATCACTTTCTGATTACGTCGCTGAACCGAGCAGTCGCGGACGCCCAGTGCGATAATTTCGCCCATCCCGTCACCGAAAATCTGCACTTCGAGATGACGGGCGCGTTCGATATATTTTTCGAGAAAAACCCCGGCGTCGCTGAAGTTGTTCTGGCCGAGGCGCTGTACGGTTTCAAACGCGTCTGACAGTTCATTCGCATCACCACAGACGCGCATCCCAATACCGCCACCGCCCGCCGTGCTTTTCAGCATCACCGGATAGCCGACCCGCTCTGCGGCGCGGCGGGCCTCGCTGACATCCGCCAGCAGCTCACTGCCCTCGAGCAACGGCACGCCTTCGGCCTTCGCCAGCGCGCGGGCTGTATGTTTCAGGCCAAAGGTCCGTAACTGCTGCGGCGTGGGACCGACAAAAATCAGACCGGCGGCCTCGCACGCTTCCGCAAAGGCGGCGTTTTCGGAAAGAAAACCGTAGCCAGGATGGATCGCTTTTGCCCCGCTCTGCTGCGCGGCAGCAATGATTTTTTCCGTCACCAGATAGGTTTGTGCGGCCGGGCCTTCGCCAAGGCTTAGCGCGCTATCCGCCTCGCGAATATGTAAGCTGCTCAGGTCGGCTTCGGAGTAAACGGCGACGCCTTTCACCTGCATGGCACGCAGCGTGCGAAGAATACGACAGGCGATCGCACCGCGATTAGCAATCAGTAAGGTATCAAACATAGGCGAACTCTCAGGGATGCGGGTCGTCCCGCAAAATACGATATTCCCTGGGGCCGTCCCCGGGGCTGACCGGCAAAAAAAGGTGGCCGGAGAGGTTAAGCGGGCTGACTCAGTTCCACACCAGCACTTCGGCGGGCGTCGGGTTCCAGCCATTACAGGGGTTATTCAGTTGCGGACAGTTGGAGATCAGCACCATTACGTTGCATTCGGCTACCAGGTCGACATATTTGCCGGGCGCAGATAAGCCGTCCTCAAAGGTCAGACCGCCTTCGGGCGTGACGGGAACGTTCATGAAAAAGTTGATGTTGGCGCCGATATCCCGCTTGTGCAGACGGCCATCATGCAGGCAGGCGCAAAGAAAGTTATCCCGACAGCTGTGCATGTAGCGTTTATCGTGGGCATAGCGCACGGTATTGCTCTCCTGGGAGCAGGCACCCCCCAGGGTATCGTGGCGACCGCAGGTGTCGGCGACGATCGTCAGCAACGGATTGCCGAGATTCGAATAGAGCACGCTGCTAGTGGTCAGATAGACCTTGCCCTGACGACGCAGCGTGCGCTGAGGATCGTAACGTTCACGCGGGTTGTCAGTGTTGTAAAACAGGGTATCAATCGCCTGATTGCCTTCGAGGTCGAGCAGGCGCAGCGTTTGCCCTTTTTTGACTTCGAACAGCCACGGCTCGCCTGCCGGGATTACGTGGCGATAGACAGCATCATCAGGACGACGATCAGAGTGGATAAGGGTCATCGCAGCCTCCTTACAGGGCAAAAAGTCGAGTGTTGTGAAACGCACGCTGATTTTCACCACGAGTGATCATCGCATCGCTGACAACCTGCATATCGTCGGCCTGATACCAGCTCAGCTGGACCGGACGCGGGAGATAGTCCGTGGCGGGATCCTGCGGATGTGGCAGTGCGGTCAGCACCATCAGCACGTCCATGGGCGCGTACAGCTCAACGAAATCACCCGCCTGGCTATTGCCTGCGCTGAACCCGAAGCGGCCCTGCTCATCAACCGTGACCTTGCTGAAAAAGTTAACGACCATCAACAGATCTTGCAGACCCAGATCCCATTTGCCCATCTCAACCAGCAGATTATCCACGCCGTTGCGATAGAAGCCGTTGCGCAGCTCCTGATAACGCCCGGCACCGTATTTTTCACGTGTTTCCGCCGCGTTGAGTACGCCGCCGAACGGATCGTGCCAGCCGCAGCTATCCGCAACGATCGCGGCCATCACGCGCCCCATATCGGAGTAGAAACAGTGACCGGTGGTCAGGCGAGCAGTGTGCTGGCCTTTCAGGGTGTCCGGCAGATTCAGCCGTTCACTTTTCTCGTGCGGATTGAGCATCATCATGCTGACGTTGGCACCGCCCTCAATGTCGGTCAGGCGCAGGATCTGCCCTTTACGCAGAATCAGCGAGGTATGCGCGCCACCGGGCAGCGGCTCTTCGCGCAGGCTCGGGGCTGAATGAAAAAGTTCTGTCATTGAGCGGTCTCCTTTAAGGGGTAAATGTTATTTCTGCTGCCGGTCGTCAGCTGAGATAGTCGCGTCTCATTAAGCGGGATGTCGTAAGTGATACGCGCGCCCCACGCATTGGGGGCCTGCGGGTCGATGCGCACCTTATCGAACACCAGCAGCCGGGTCCCCAGATTGAAGCCTTCGGCAAGGTCGTGCGTGACCATAAACACCGTCATGCGGGTTTCGCTCCAGAGCTGGAGCAGCAACGCATGCATATCTTTGCGGATACCGGGATCCAGCGCACCAAACGGTTCATCCAGCAGCAGCACGCGTGGCTGCATCACAAACGCCTGCGCAATCGCCAGCCGCTGCTGCATTCCGCCGGAAAGCTGCGCCGGATATTTATCGAGTGAATGGCCCAGCCCGACCTTCACCAGCATCTGTTTTGCCTGCTCACGGGCCTGACGTTTCCGGGCACCAAACAGCCGACCCGTAAAGGGTGACGCCGGGAGTTCGAGGCCAATAGCGACGTTATCCAGCACGTTGAGATGAGGGAAAACCGAGTAGCGCTGAAACACCACGCCACGGCTGCGATCCGGCTCGCCGGGCAGCTGCTCGCCATCCAGTGTGATCGTTCCCCGCGTTGGCTTTTCCTGACCGAGCAGAAGACGTAAAAACGTCGACTTACCGCAGCCGGATGCGCCTACCAGCGAGCAGAACTCGCCCTCTTTTACCTGCAGATTGATGCGTTCCAGCACCACGTGGTCGCCATACTCCTGCCAGATATTTTTGATATCGATAAAACTCATTCCCGGCCTCCTTCTGCCCAGGGGAAACAGGCCTTGTGCAGCTGACGCAGCGCGAGATCCATCAGCCACGCCAGCAACGTTATCCAGATGACATAAGGAATGATCACATCCATCGCCATATAGCGACGGACGAGGAAGATGCGATAACCCAGCCCGGCAGTCGCGGAGATAGCTTCGGCGGAGATCAGAAAGAGCCATGCCGATCCCAGCAGCAGACGCAGCGAGGTGATTAGCCGGGATAAGAGCTGCGGCAGCACAACCCGAAGCACCACCGTCCAGCTGTTCGCCCCCAGGGTCTGCGCTTTGATAAACAGCTCAACGGGGATTTCCCGCGCCCGATGTTCGAGATCGCGTGCCAGCATCGGTGTGATGCCAATGACGATCAGCATCACTTTTGACAGCTCATCCAGGCCGAAGACGATAAACAGCATTGGCAGTAGCGCCAGCGGCGAGATCATCGACACCACGGTCATGAAAGGTGACAGCGCCGCGCGGGTCATCGGAAAAACGCCCGCAGCAATGCCGATGCACAAGCCAATTACCGAAGAGAGTGCCAGGCCAGTCAGCAGACGGGTTAAGCTAATCCACGTATCCGCCCACAGCAGATACTCCCCGCTACGCTTGTCCAGCGTGAACGCCATCCGGTCGATGGCCGCGATCATTTGCGACAGGCCGGGCAGCAGTTTGTCATGGGGATTTGTCTCCAGACGCACTGCTGAACTGATAAACCATGCGGCGATCAGCAACACAAACGGTAACAGCATCAGCGTCAGGCGCATTCCCTGCCGGGGATAGCGGTTGATGTGGCGCATGGCAAAAACTCCTGAGTCCGGTGGTTACAGCTTGCCCACAGCGGCCAGCTTCAGATAGCTGTCGTCAAAGCGCAGTTTGATGTTTGCGGTGTCGCCGACAGTGACGTTGCCCGGGAAGCGCATGCCGATGAAGTCAGCGCTTTGCGCGCCCTCGCCCAGCAACCCTTTATCAAAGGAGAACGCCGCGACGCGCTGCATGGTTTTCGCCAGATCGGGGGAAGAGACAAAAGTCTGGGTTTCGGCAGGGGTCCAGAACAGGTGGGTGGTTTTCAGCTGCGCCTTATAACCGGCGAGGTCCGTACCGGAATCGGCCGCCATGGCACTCAGCGCCTGAGTGTCACCGGCCTGCATCTTCGCCATCATCTCAAACCAGGCACCGGTCAGCGCCTTGCCGAGTGCGGGGTTATCTTTCAGGGTGTCGGTATTGACCACCATCATGTCAATCAGCTCGCCCGGCACGGCCGATGAGCTGAATACTTCTGTCGTCTGCGGCGTCTTTTTGATAACCGAAAGCTGCGGGTTCCAGGCCACAGCCGCTTTGACGTTGCTGGTGCCGAACGCTGAGACGATATCGGCATCGGAGGTGTTCACGACTTTAACGTCTTTTTCCTGCAGTCCGGCCTTCTCCAGCCCGCGTACCAGCAGATAGTGCGACACTGACAGCGCAGGCAGATAGACCGACATCCCTTTCAGATCGCTGAGCTTTTTATTTTCCCCTTTCAGGACTACGCCGTCGTTACCATCCGAATAGCTGCCGGTAATCAGCGCCGTGCTATCAATGCCGCCGGCTGCAGGAATGGTCAGAGCATCCATGTTGGTCATGGTGCAGCCGTCGAATGTGGGGTGGTAATCATTTCTGGACTGATCGGAGAACATGCAAGATAGCCGAAAATCCTTTACTGGCGGGGCTTGGCGAGGATTTAGAGATTTTGGACTTGCCGCAAAAAAATGACCGAAAAATGATTTTTTTTGCAAACTTTTCTGGATGAAATGACTGTCGTTTGAGTTAGTTTAAGAGAGTTTTAATGAGCGTTGCTCCCACCGGTATTAGAGCGCCAGAAGCTAAAAAGTTAGCCTGAATAACCTACGCACCCATCATACAAAGCGTTCCAGTTAGTGTTCCAGCCTATGGATCCCCAGTTCCGGTTTAACTTATTGAAATCACATATTCCTGTTTTGTAAAAAGGAACTGGGGTTGGACCTATTTGCGGCGAACCTTGGTTGTAACTGCACGATAAACTTTATCAAGGTCGTCATCAGATAAGGCTGTTAAACTATCGACTTGGAAATTCTTCCATAAGTACTTCTGTCGCCAGTCCTCAAGTTCCCCGTTGGTTTTTAATTTTATGTAAGCGTAACGATTCTTACGCCACGTATTGTTATCAGAAATTGACGCCATTGGCTGGGAATTGAGCCGACCAATCCATTGACGAAGAAATTTTTCAGCCTTCTCATATAACTCCAGTGGAATGAGTCTATATCGAGTCACTCCGCAATGCCTATTCAGTTTGCCCCAAACGCTCTGTCTTGAAGCGGGCTTCTTCCTTACCCTGCCTTCCAAGTTAACTACGTTTTCCACAAGCTCTGTCAACTTGGCTGCCTGAGCTTCCGTTATATGCTCTATGCCGGGCTTAACCTCAGCTTTAGTGTTAACCACGTGCTTCTGGTTGTTATAGAAATTGACGGTAGCTCCAGTCTGGGCGACATGAACAACATTGGCAGTTCCTTCAGGAGACACTGTGATTATCGGAGTCTGTATATTGAGTGCTTTGTCTTGAAGCTTTTGTGGTATTTCAGCTCTATTTGGTGATTCAACTCCAGTTAGAACATATTGGACATCAAGCCCAAGCATGGCTGCTTTCGCCAGAAATTCACCCCCGATACCCCGCTGCCCTGTCTCATAAAGTCGCAATCCCTCCCTAGTCATATCTAATTGATTTGCAAAAGTTACTTGTGAGTAACCCAAACGGGTGCGCTCCTCGATAAGCCGCCCTGCCATTTCAACTCGCAGTATTTCCATAGCAACACCTGTTGACAGCCAACATATGTTGGCATACCTTGTTCATTATCATTAATCAAACCGGATACGAGTATATACAAAATGAATAAAAGTATCGCCCCAGGCGCTCTCTTGCTTAACAGAGTTAGGGCTGGATTCATATCACATGGCTCAACTCTTCATCGGTGGTGTATTAACAACAATGTTTTGTATCCAAATGCCCGCCAAGCGCTAATGGGTGTATGGAATGGCCCCAAAGGAGCTCAGCTACGCGAGCTGATTGCCAAAGAATCCGGTGTTATTTGTGATGAGGAATAACTATGAGCTGGTTCACATCATCTGAATTATTGGGAATTCAGGGACTTCCGGCTACAGATAGAGGGATCAGGAAGCTCGCTAAAACTAAACAATGGCTATATAGAAAGCGAGAGGGGTCACGAGCTTTTGAATACCACATCGATTGTCTGCCAGATGTGGCACGCGATGCAGTCCAGACTCGCATGGCTCGTCAGTTGCTGGCTCAGTCTGCAGGGGCTGATTTAACTGCGGTACGTAGCAATTTTGTCAAGGCTGATGCGGGGTCGCAGAAATCAAAAGAGTTGATCGGGCTTTATCGCAACTGCCCTGCGCTGATGGATAACAGGCTGCGTGAGCTGACTGATGACCAGAAAAAAATTGCTGATGCGCGCATGATGCTGGTGCGTGAGGTGCTTCGCCTTATGCAGGAGCCGGTAAATGGTGGTCTCAGTATGAATCGCAAGCAGGCCGTGACACACGTCGCGCTGGAGTCCAGAGCCGGAACGTTGCCGCAGCAAGTCCAGAAAGCAGCAGATGTCGCAAACGCCCGTAAAGGGTCTACGCGCACGGGTGTGGGCGTCAGTAGCCTGCAGCGCTGGTTTTCAGATTACGATCTGGCTAAAACGCCGGGTGAGAAGCTGGCCATACTGGCACCCGGCCAGGTCAGACCTAAGAAGGTTGAGCAGTATCCATGGATGGGCCGCTTTCTGCAGTACTGGCGCAATCCCAATCAGCCCAGCGTGACAATGGCGTATGAAGCCTTTGCTGAGGACTGGCGTGATGAGTATGCGGGTAATGAGCTGATGCTGGCCCAGCTGCCATTAATTGATACGGTACGCTATGCGCTGAACAAAATCCCCAAGGCGGAGCGCATGCGGGGTCGTGTGGCAGGTTCAGCCTGGCAGTCGCTGATGCCGTTCGTGCGTCGTGACTGGTCAGTGATACCGGTTAACGGGGTCTGGATCGGCGATGGTCACGGCATGAAGTTAGAGGTGCTGCATCCTGATACGGGCAAGCCGTTCAGACCTGAAATCACACTGATTATTGATGGCCGTTCACGCGTAGTCATGGGCTGGAGTCTGGCAATGTCTGAAAGTCAGATTGCGGTTGGCGACGCGATACGCCACGCCATCTCTAATACTGACGCCGGTTGATGCAAAAGTAGTCTGATTTAAACCGCAATTAATCATCATTTAAATATGGCGTGAACCGTCAGGGGACTGCTCACGCCAAAATTCGCTAAGAGGTTATTAATGAATATGGCAGTTCTTTTATTTGTAATTGGTTACCTGGCGGTGGGGTTGCTCACGCTTGCGGTGGCGGCACGCTATATCTTCGATGGGAGCGGCTTTCCCGACCCCTTGTTTATAACTGTGTTCTGGCCTGTCGCTTGGGTTGGTGCCCTTCTTTGTGGTGCTTGTGTGATTCTGGATGAATTTTGCGAATTTTGCCGCAAGGGCAAATGAGAGGTCAGATATGAGAGTTAATCCTGAAAATGTAATGGAAAGTGAATTGAGTAACCGATTAAGCCCTGGGCCTAAAATCCAGGATCCAGACCTGAAAGCCTTGCTGAGATTTAATGAGACCTGCGATGACGGCGAAGGATATGACATTGGCAAGGATGCAATGAGCCGTCTTGTTGAGCTGGGTTTAGCGTCTAAAGGGCCGCATTCAATACGGCACATAACAGCATTTGGTCGGTGGGTAATTGAGCGTGAGGAAGGCGACATTACGGAGCCAACACTAAAAACAGAAGATGACCTCGCAAATGAGTCAGCGGTCAAACTTTGTCAACTCCGCACCGGCGCTGGTAAAGGGGCATAAGGTGATGATTAATCCTGAAAATGTTCTTCTCGATTCTGCCTGCCCCTGTTGTGAGCGTACGGCAGTGCTTGAACTGAAAGTTATGCCTGAAATGTATGACCCGCAGCAATTGATGGTCGTTGTGAAATGCCACTTTTGCGAAACCACGTTTAATGACTTTGTGCGCATTAATGAAATGGAGGCGTGTGATGGCCTGTAATTGTTTCGATAAGGTCGCTGAGGCCTGCGATAAACAGATTCGCGACGTAATCGGTTCTGACTTGGCTGAAATGGGTGAGTCGGGTTTTGAAAATGCCGTATGGGTGATGAGTGCGGGCGATCATGCGCCGGTTTCCCTGAAATACCGCTTTCGCTACTACCGCAGGCGCAAGAATGGAGAGCCTGAAACCCGTCAGACTAAAAGCGATACGGCGATAATGATGCGATTCTGTCCGTTCTGTGGCACGGCTTTCAGTGGTTCGGAGGTGCGCGATGTACCTGTGCGTGACGGGCTGTGAGCACTATGACGGCGGTGATCGTCGTGTGTACCACCTGAATGATGGCGGCACGGTAGAAGAACGCCGCAGCCTGCCGGAAGTGTCCCGCTGGCTGTGCTGGGATAATCGCGGTCACCGTATTTATAAAAGGTCTGCACAATCAGAAATGAGGCGGGCTGCTGAGCGGTTTAAAAAGAGGTTTAAATTTGTATGAATTCTGCAAATGACCACAAATCAATGATTTGGTCGCCTGAAGATGCCCTGCGTGACTATGTGTTGGACGCTGTTGCGGCCTTGCTGGGGATAGATTTGGAGCGTGTCAGTGATACCGAAATGCAGCGCATGATTGATGCGCTCCGGTTAATGACACTTTCAGTAAGCATCATTGGTATAGCGAAAATTACTTATTCATTGGGGGGTGGAAAGTGAAAAGTTATAAATGGGTTGAGGGGAATGGTGATATCCCCACTGACGTGCTGAGTGCGGCCTATGAAACCGGCGCAGGTAAGGCAATCTGCGCGGTGTGCGAGGTAAGCGAAGAATTGCAGAAACAGGGTTATCCAAAGCTCGTCTGGGCTTATCTGGATGTTGATTACGCTGGCATGATTTGTCGCAATACCGGGCGGGATATTTCGCAGTACGTTGTGCGGTGGTTGCCAGTAGATGGCAGATTATTAAAACATGATGACAGCCTAGAGATACCTGTATGAGGTATTAAAAGTGAATTTTCGAGATGAAGCTTATGAGAAAAACAGTTTTTAGAAGTGTCTTTATTAGTTTGGCTTTAATGAGTCTAAGTCTCCATGCGGTCTCTGCAATGACATTGGAAAAATATGTAGATATAAGGAGCAAGGCCTATGATATTAATAATAAAGATAATCAGTCAGCTAAAGTGGCTTTAGTTTTCTATTTGGAGGGTGTTGCAGAAGGTGAAGGCTATTCGAGGATGAGTGATGTAGTAATCCACAGGGAGGATAAGAGCTTTAAACCCTACGCTTGTGTACCCGACACATTATTAATGAACGATAAATTGGTTAACCAATTTATTGAGCTGTATCTTGCTGGCGAAAACCCAGACATGAAACTGGATGTGGCTGCAGTTTACTCAAATACTCTAAGGAGAATGTATCCTTGTAAGTAGGGTTGTACACCAAATATTTCAGGTGTTACGTAATATTGTTGACAATCAATTTCGACCGTGATCCAATGTCACCCACTGCAGTACTGGTGTGACAATTTGAATCAGCCCTTAAAAGCCCCTCATTGAGGGGCTTTTTTCGTTTACGGGCTTCCTGTTTTTCTCCTTCGTTTGAGGTGCTCCCTATGAAGCGTAACCTTATTCGCATCGTCCATACCGGCAAGTCGCGGCTCGGCTGGGACGATGAAACCTATCGCGACGTGCTGGCGCGACTGACCGGGCACCGTTCGGCCAGTGCGTGCTCAGAGGCTGAACTTGAAAAGGTCGTCGCCTGGATGCGCAGCGCGGGCTTTACGCCGTCTGCGTCACATGGCCGCCGTCCGCGTGTGGCGTCAGGGCGTAAAGGTATGCTGTCAAAGATTGAGGCGCTGCTGGCCGAGGCCGGTCGCCCGTGGAGCTATCTGGATGGCGTGGTTGAGCGCATGCTGGGTGAGAAAAAGCCGGTTGAGTGGCTGAACGACGATCAGGTTCGCCAGGTGATGCAGATGCTGATTGTTGACGCGAAACGTCACGGGAGGCTGTAATGAGCGGGTTTGATCTGGAGTCGATGGCATCCCTGCTGCCGGATACCGCGCGCGAGCTGGCCAGCGTGATCGGATTTGAGGCGACGCAAAAGCTGGTCGAGCGGTTCGGCGGTGCCCGTTTCCCGGTCGGGCGCGGCATCATGAGCCACGGCGAGCCGCGTCTGGCGCTGCTGCGTGAAACGATTGGGGAGGAAAATACCCAGAAAATGATGCAGCACTTCGGGGGCGACAGTACGCTGGTCATTCCCCGCTGTGCCACGGCGCTGCGTGAGTACCGCAACCGCTGCTTTTACAGCGACGTCGATGCGCTGGTGAATGAGGGTAAGTCGCTGAGTATTGCCCTGATGCTGACCGCGCCGCGCTACGGGTTCGGCGACAGCTGGGCGTGGCACCTGCTGGCAGAGCGCAACAGGCCCGACGAGCCGCAGGTTCAGCAGCGCCTGTTCTGATGTGCTGCCACTCCACCCCTGTAAGTACGGCCTCCTTTATCATCCCCGCACAATGACCCTCACAGCAACGTGAGGGTTTTTTATGTCTTCTTTCAAATTCAGTCAGCGCAGCGAAAACAATATGCAGGGTGTGCATCCTGACCTGGTGAAGCTGGTTCGCCATGCGCTTGAGGTTTCATCTGTTGATTTCGGCATCACCGAAGGCTTACGCACCGCCGAACGCCAGAAAGAGATGGTCGCCGGTGGCCATAGTCAGACGCTGAACAGCCGTCATCTTACCGGCCATGCAGTAGACGTCGTGGCGTATGTGGGCGGTCAGGTGTCATGGGAATGGTCCCTCTATGAACAGATTAATATCGCCTTTAAACAGGCGTCTGCCGATCTCTCTATCCCTGTTGAATGGGGCGGCAGCTGGACCACGCTCAAAGATGGTGCGCATTTCCAGCTTCCTTTTGCAGCGTATCCGGCATGAAAGACTACCTGAAAGCCTGCTGGCAACTCTGGCTTGATATGTGGTTTCTGAATGTGGGTTATTCGGCCTTTACCTTGCTTATGTGGCATTTTGCTGCCGGTTTTAGCTGGTCAGTTTCATTAGTGGTATTGGCGACCCTGCTTGTGTACGTGACATTTATTCCAGAGGCGCTTTGCCGCCTGGAACGCAGGCTGAGGCGCTGATGTGGCGCGGGGTCATTGCAATGGGCTTTCTTAAACGCCTGCCGGAGTTGGTCTCCAACCGTCAGGGGCAGCTTTCAACAACGGACGCCACCACGCTGACGGCCCTGCTGGTCAGTTCGGCGGTGGTCCTGATGTGTGCGTACTGGAATCATGCGCCGGTGGACGCACTGGCGGTCTACGTCGGTGCATGGGTTGCGCATGCCGGGGTCCAGAAATATCACGACAGCAAGGCGGACGATGATCCACCTGAAGCTGGTAAGCCAAGAGGTAAGCCGGATGAGCGCGGCGCTGATTAAGTGGTGTTTAACGCGGATTTTACCGGGTGTACTGCTGTGCGCGGTACTTGCGGGTAGTGTGTGGTGGCTGCGTCACAGCGGTTATCAGTCGGGTTTCGCAGCGGCGAAAAGCGCCGGTGACGTGGCGCTGGCCAGCGAGAAAAAAGCCCGTTCTGACGAGCGCCAGCGTATCAGTGAAGCGACAACCGCCGCGCTGCTTAAGGCGCGCCAGAGTGAACAGGCACAGCAGTCTCGGGCGGATGCGCTCGCGGCCACGCTGGCGGATAAAACGGCTGAGCTGGCGCAGGCCAGGCTGCTGCTCGGCACGCAGATAGATAAGGCGATCAGTGATGACAATGCGACAGCGGGTAAGGCTGGCGGCTGTGGTTTTAACGGGCTTGGTCCTCACGGGGTGCAGCTCTACGAAAACGCCCTTGGATACGGTAACGGTGACGCCCGCGCCGGTCATTGAGCAGGCGATGAAGCCGCCGCGCGCGATGGTCTCGGTCGGCACGATGCCGCCCGCCCCGTCCGCGTATGCGGGCAAGGCGTCTGGCCTGCCTCCGGCAGCGCTGTTACGTCACGCAGCAGACTATGGTGCCTGGTGTCAGGCGAATGCGGCGAAGCTGAAAGCGCTGGAAGCGTTTTTCTGGCCGGAGGGCAAATAACATGGAGTTAATTTCATTGGACACGCTACAGACGCTTTTTTTCGGCCTGGTTGCCAGCGGCCTGACCTACTGGGTTAAAAGTCTGCACGGCGCTATTGATGAGCTTCGTAAAGAGAATATCCGCATGCGCGAGCTGTATCAGCTCAAGTCCGACGCCGTTCGCGATCAGGAGCAGATTATGTCGATGCTGGCGGAGATCAAGTCGTCAATGGAGCGCACGACTGAGCGGATTGACAGGCTGATCAGCGGGTCGGGTAGTCACTGATGGCGCATGGCAAAGAAGTGCGTGATGCGGTCCGCCGTGACTACATCACACAGGGCATGGCCCCGGAGGTGCTGGGGCCGATGCACGGTGTAGGCGTGGCCACCGTGATCCGCTGGCGCAGAGAGGCACGGGATACCGGCGACGACTGGGACAGGTTGCGTGCTGCGCGTCGCCTCGGTTCCGGTGCGCCGGAGGAAATCGCCACGGCGCTGATGCTGGAATACCTGGAGCACAACCAGTTCGCCATCGCTGAGCTGCGCAAAATGCGCGGAAGCCCGGACGGTACAGCGCTTCCTATTGATGAATATACAAAGCGCCTGGTCGGGCTTCAGGACGGCTTTAACAAGATGATGGCCGCAAGCCGTCGCATTCTGCCCCAGACCGACCGCCTGATGGTGGCCGCTGGCGTGGTTGAGGATTTCGCGGCCTTTCTCAGTGACAGACATCCGGCGCTGATGGTGCGCTTTCTTGATGTCCTGCCGGAGTTTCAGCAAATCGTGGAGAAAAAATATGGCTGACGTTGTTAAGCCGGTTAACCAGTTCATCTTACTTACCGACCGCAATGCGGTACGAGCCGATACCATCGTTCGTGTGTATGTTCAGAGCGATTATCTGATGGTGCAGACTGAAGATGGCGAGATTCATCAGGCTGATGGCCTCTATGCACGGTCAGTGTGGTATGCAAAATCTGCGCTGTTAGAGCAGATTGAAGCTGCGCTGGCGGTCAGAAAGCAGGATTAGGCGGCGTGTCTAAATCTTCTCTTAAATCTTTCCGTGAGCGTATTGAGCAGATTCAGAGTGAGCTGCGCACCCGCATTGAAAACGAAAGTGTCGGGCTGGACTCCAGCCCGGAGGCCATCAAAGAGCGTCGCGCACGCGTCAGCGATCCGGTGAACGGGTTTCGCTACTTTGTGAATACCTATTTCCCTCATCACGTCCGTCACCCCGAAACCAGCCTGCTGCACGAGTATCTGTTTGAACGTCTGCCGCAGGTGGTCGCCAGTGATGAGGGTGAGAACGAGGTGATAGCCGCCCCGCGCGGTGAGGCAAAAACCACGCTGAGCCAGCAGCTGTTTGACCTGTGGTGCGTGGTACGGGAGCTGAAGAAATTCATCATTATCGCCTTTGATACCGCCACGCAGGCGGCGGAGTCGCTGGAGGTGATTAAGGCGGAGCTGCTTTACAACCGCGCCCTGTGGATGGATTACCCGGAAGCGTGCGGTCAGGGCCGCGTGTGGCGCATTGGCTGCATCCTGACGGCAAGCGGTATCAAAATTGAGGCGGCGGGTCAGGGTCAGAGTCTGCGCGGTCGCAAGCATGGTGCTTATCGTCCCGATCTCGTGCATCTGGATGACCTCGAAAACGACGAAAACGTGGTGACGCCTAAGCAGCGCGACAAGCTGGAGAAGTGGCTGAACAGCACCGTTCTGCCGCTCGGCGGTCCCGGCGTCAAGCTGGATGTGATCTACGTTGGTTCGATCCTGCATTACGACTCCGTGCTGGCGCGGACCATGAAAAATCCCTCCTGGAACGCGAAACGCTTTCAGGCGATCCTCGCCTGGCCTGCCAATCTCAAGCTGTGGGACGACTGGGAGGCGGTGCTGCGGGAGAAAGGCAAAGCGGTGGCAAATGCGTTTTATAAGCGCAACCAGAAAGCCATGCTGAAGGGGTCGCGCGTCTCGTGGTCAGCGCGTCCACTGCTGACCCTGATGCTCATCCGCGTGCGCGTCGGCACCCGCGCCTTTGATGCGGAGTATCAGAACGATCCGGTCAGCGGTGAAAACGCGATATTTCATGGCTGTATCCATGAGTGGCGTGAGCTGGAGCCTGACCTGATTTATTTCGGTGCCTGCGACCCGTCGCTGGGCAAACACAACAGCCGGGGCAATGACCCCAGCGCACTGCTGGTTGGCGGCTGGCACCGCATCAAAAAGGTGCTGAAGGTTGTCCGGGCTGACATTCGCGTGCGCCGCCCAAAAAAGATTATTACCGACGTTATTGCCCTACAGCGTGAATTTGGCTGCGTGGTCTGGGCGTTTGAGTCGGTACAGTTTCAGGACTTTCTGCGCGAAACGCTTATTGAAGAATCCCTGAAGGCTGGCGTGCCCGTCCCGGCGCGGTCGGTTATTCCGACCACAGATAAGGCCGGGCGTATTGAGTCGCTGCAGCCGTTCATGGAGAGCGAGCGCATTCTGATCGCCCGCATGCTGGCCACGCTGCGTGAGCAGCTGATGCATTTTCCGATGGCCGATCATGATGACGGGCCGGACGCTCTGCACATGTTGTGGGCGATAGCCTCAACCAGCGTGGGGAACTTTGAATTTATTCCCATCAGTGCCGTGCTGGCACAGCTGGATGATGACGATGATGAGCCAGCGTATGGCGACGGTTTCGGTGAGGGGGCCTGGTAAATGGATCTTAAAACCACGTTTAAACGCTTTTTTGGTCATGACAAAAGACCGCCCATCCAGAGCGATGAGGATGCTTACCTTTATCAGGATCAGTCAGAGCATCCATCTGAGGGTCTGAATATCAGGCGGGTCTACGCCCTGCTCAGGGCCGCCGAACAGGGCGATATACAGGCTCAGAGCGATCTGTTTACCGACATCGAGGAGCGGGACGGCCATATCTTTGCCGAGTTGTCCAAACGCAAGCGCGCGCTGCTCACGCTGCCGTGGAGCCTTCAGACGCCGCCTGATGCAACGGAGGCCGAGCAGAAACTGGCACGCGAGATGGAGTGGCGTCTGAGCAAGCTGCCTGGCTGGCGCGGCATGCTGATGGACATGCTCGACGCGCTGGGGCACGGCTTTTCCTGTATTGAGCTGCCGTGGGCGAGAAAAGGCGATCTCTGGCTGCCTTCCGAGTTTCTAAAGCGTCCTGCGCGAGCCTTCACCATGCCCCAGGCAGATCTGGATGATATACGTCTCAACAGGGGCGGCGCTGACGGTGAGCCGCTGCAGGAGCTGGGCTGGCTGGTGCATCGCCACAAATCTAAGTCTGGTCCCGTAGCGCAGAGCGGCCTGTTTCGCGTGCTTGTCTGGACCTACCTTTTTAAAAATCTCTCAGCACGCGACTGGGCGCAGTTCCTGAACCTCTACGGTCTTCCGTTTCGCATCGGGAAATACGATCCGTCAATGGATGCTGCCGGGCGTAACCGCCTGCTTCGCGGCGTCATGATGATGGCCCGCGAAGGTGGCGGCATTATCCCCAGCAACGCCGAGATTCAGCTGGTCTCGCCTGCTGCAGGCCAGAGCGCGCCGTTCTTCGATATGGTGAGCTGGTGCGAAAAGGTGCAGTCAAAGGTCATTCTGGGCGGAACGCTGACAAGCCAGGCGGACGGGAAAACGTCAACTAACGCGCTGGGCAACGTACACAACGAGGTGCGCCACGACCTGCTTGTCGGTGATGCGGAGATGGTAGCTGAGACCCTGACCCAGCAGCTGCTGTGGCCCATCCTGGCTCTTAGTGGTAAGTACGATCCTGACCGAGCACCACATCTGGTGTTTGATACCCGTGAGCGGGTTGACCTGGAGCGGCTGATGAATGTCGCTATTCGTGCGCAGGCCACCGGCTTTGAGATCACCCGCGAGTGGTTATCAGAGGAAAGTGGTATTCCGCTGCCGCAGGCGGGCCAGACGGTCCTGAAGCCACTGACGCGACAAATCCCCGCCGATGCGGCCCTGTCCGCCGCCGTGCAGCATCAGATGGCGGCGCTGTCCGTGCCGCAGACCACAACCGACGGGGTGCAGCAGCAGCTTGACGCTGCGCCGCAGCTGCTGGCCGCGCAGGTCGCCGCCGCCAGTGAGGCGATGCTGCAGCCCCTGATTGACCGGATAAAGGCGGCCTCCACGCCCGATGAGGTCTATGCGCTGCTGGCGGCCAGCTATCCCTCCCTGAATGATTCGGCGCTGCGCGATCTGGTCGGTCAGGCGGTCTTTGTGGCTGACGTGCTGGGGCAGCAGCATGGGTGACGTCAGCGCAGGCTTCGCCATGACCCTGCCGCCTGAAAAGGCCATCGGTTATTTTAAATCGAAGGGGCTGCAGCCGACGCTGGCCTGGTCGGACATGAAGGATGAGGCGCATGCGGTGAAGTTCACCGTGGCGGGCATCACGAAGCTCGACGTGCTGAGTGATATTCAGCAGAGCCTGACCGGTGTGCTGCAGAACGGCGGCACGCTGAGCCAGTTTCAGGATGATTTAATCCCCACCCTGCGCCGTAAGGGCTGGCTCGGCAGCGGACTGGTTGCCGATGAGCACGGCGAGCTGCAGGGTAAAAAGCTGATGCCGTACCGGCTCGACACCATTTTCCGCACCAACATTCAATCCGCCTATGCTGCCGGGCGCTATCAGCAGCAGATGCGCACCGTCGCGCAGCGTCCGTACTGGGAGTATGACGCGGTCATGGACAGCCGCACGCGTCCTGTGCATGCGATGCTCAATGGTCGCGTCTTTGCCGCAGACGATCCCATCTGGGCAACCATCTACCCGCCGAACGGCTACCGGTGCCGCTGCTGGGTGCGCGCTCTGACGCAGGCGCAGCTTGACCGCCACCCGGTCGGGCTGGAAAGCAGTGCCGGGCGCATGGTGACAATTCAGCAGCCTTACGGCACGCAGGGGGAGACCCGCCCGGTCCGGGCGTACCGCGATCCGGTTACGGGGCACATACTGACCCCTGACGCCGGTTTTCATCTGAATCCGGGGCGCGGCTATCTGGCCGGTCTCGGTCAGACGCTGCTGGAGAAAGGCGCGCAGGCTGAGCCGGGTCTGGCCGCCGTGGCCGTGCGTGAGACGCTTACCGGCAATAACCGGCTGGTGTCGGCCATGAACCGCGACACGGAGGCCTGGATAAACGGCCTTACCCCGCAGTCCTCCGGGGATTTTCGCCGAGTGGGTGCGCTGTCCCCCGCAGTGGTCTCCCGCCTGGGTAAAGGTGCGCTGTCGTCTTCCGTTATCACGCTCGATGCCGACCGGACGCTGGCGCTGCGTGAGGCGGGCGGCGGGCTGTGGGCGCGTCTGGTCTCCGCGCTGCTGCGCCCGCTGGCCGTACTGCGTCACGGGGAGGTGCTGAGCGTGGTGACCGCTGCGGGTGACGGCCGCGCCTTGATCGGCTTAAGCGCCGAGGCGGACGGGCTTTATGTGGACAGCGTCCGACCCTGGACGGCGGCGGATGCCGGTGATGATGTGTTAGAGGGTGACCTGAGCGGAGGTGACGATGCAGCCTGAGATTGACATAACGCTACCCGATGACCTGCAGGCGTGGCTGGACCGGCTGGCGGCGCGCGTGGCGCAGCGTGCGCCGCTGATGGAGCAGATCGCGGACATCATGCTGAACGCGGTCGACGAGAACTTTATTGCCGGTGGCCGTCCGGCATGGGAGGGGCTTAAGTACCGCGACGGTAAGCCGCTGCTGCTCTCCGGGCGGCTGCACAACAGCATTACGCCGTGGCACGATAACGACATGGCGGTGGTCGGCACCAACGTGGTGTATGCTGCCATCCAGAACTATGGTGGGCAGACCCGCCCGCATGAGATCCGTCCACGCCATAAAAAGGCGCTGCGTTTTAACGGGCGATTTGCTAAAAAGGTGAACCACCCCGGATCGAAAATTCCGGCGCGTCCGTTTCTGACGCTCACGGATGAGGATTATGAGGAGGTCAGCCAGGCTATCGCTGACCATATCCTGAATAATTCTGATGACGGCCTGTAACGGCCTGTGCTGCATTTTACCGTTAAAGCGCAACGCTTGCCCGGCTGAAAAAGTTTAAACGCATCTGACGCGATTTAAACGGGTTTTAAATCGGGTTGCGGTGCGTCTCTGCACCGTAACCTTACGCTAATCCGACCGCTTACTCCGAAACTCCCACTCCACCCCTGTCACTGCTTCCCGGTTCTGATGCCCGTTATTCTGCGCTGAGCGTAACGAATAAAGGGACTGTCATTCGATGTGGAAACTTGCCACGGCCTCCGTTTCGGCCATCGACAAAACCAGCGACTGCGCCCGGATACAGCTTTTTCCGGCGGGCTGGTTCGGTTCGCCCAAAGGTGGCCAGCGCTGGTACATGGATGCCGCGCTCGCACAAAACCTCATTGATGAGGCCGCAAAGCGCAAAAACGATTACCAGTTTGATTATGAGCACCAGTCCCTGAACGCCCCGCGTGCCACCGGACCGGTGCCCGCCTCCGGCTGGTTTAAATCACTGAGCTGGGTCGAGGGTCAGGGGCTGTTTGCGGACGTGAAGTGGACGGCGCGCGCCGCCTCGCTGATTCAGGCCGACGAGTATCGCTATGTTTCGCCAACCTTTCGCTATGACGAAAAGGGAAACGTGCGCGAGCTGGTCAATGCTGCGCTCACCAATATGCCGGTACTCGACGGGATGCGGCAGGTCGCTGCGTCATTAATGTTTTTTGATAACGGAGAACAACCCATGAACGAAAACCTGCGACTTGCACTCTGCGCCATTATGGGGCTGGACAGCAAGGCAGACGAAAGCGCCATTCTGGCCGCCACCGAGTCGCTGCAGAACGGCGCGCTGAAAACCGCGAACTGCTCCAGCGTCGCCGCGCTGATTGAAGCGCATAACGCGCAGCTGCAGGAGAAGGATCAGGCCATCCAGGAAGGAAAAACGCAGATTGCCGCGCTCTCCGTTCCCGGCCAGCAGAGCGGCAACCCCGATCCGACAAAATTCGTGCCGGTGGCGGTGGTTGACGATCTGCGCACCGAACTGGCCTCACTGTCCTCACAGGTTCAGGGCGACAAAGTCGATGCTCTGCTGACCGCCGCACTCAGCGATGGCCGTGTATTTAAGGGGGCTGATGAGGAGGTCATGCGCGAGCTGGGCAAAAGAGATTTTGCTCTGCTGGAGAAAGCGATCAGCGTCCGTAAGCCCATTGCCGCACTGAGCAGCCTTCAGACTCAGGGTATGCGGCTGGACACCAAAGGTCAGCCTGCCCCGGAAGCATCAGCAATGGCGGTATGCAGCCAGTTCGCTGAGTTCGGTGGCATTGATGAGAAGGCATTTGCTGAAGACTACGCGAAGGAGATGGGTTATGCCGCTGACTGATGAACAGAAAACCGATTTTGACGCCCCTTATCGCGACGGCGAACTGACCCCGGTGCCAGTTGCCAAAGGTGAACTTATCCCGGCGGGCACTATCGTCTGCATCAATGCGAAAGGCTTTGCGGTAAGTGGTCAGGCTGCGACGGGCCTCACTTATGCCGGTCGGGCCGAAGAGCGCGCAGATAACACGGGTGGTGATGACGGTTCGATCCTTGTTCTTGTGCGTCGTAAAAAAGCATTTCGCTGGCTGAATGACGGCACTATCACGCAGGCCATGCTCGGCCAGCACGCCTTTGTGCTGGATAACCGTACGCTGAGCGGCAGCGATGGGAGCAAACCTGCATCCGGCAGCACCCCGGCAACGGAGGCCACGATGTCAAAGGCCGGAAGCATCATCCTCATCGAAAGCGATGGCGTGTGGATTGAATAAGGAAGGAATGTCCCATGATTTTAAATAAAGCCAATATTGTGGCGCTCTTCGTCGCCATTAAAACCACGTTTAACAAGGCGTTTGACGCCGCACCCGCGCAGTGGGACCAGGTGGCGACGCTCGTACCGTCCACCACCCGCCAGAATGATTACACCTGGCTTGGCCGCTTTCCGCGCCTGAGAAAATGGATTGGCGACAAAGTAGTGCGTGCCCTGGCGCAGCACAACTATACGCTGGTCAACGATTCTTACGAGGCGACTGTCGAGGTGGACCGTGACGATCTGGATGATGATCAAATCGGTATCTATGCCCCGCAGGCGCAGGATGCGGGCTTCAGCGCCAAGCAGTGGCCAGATGAGCTGGTCTTTGACGTGCTGAACCGCGCTTTTACGGAAAAATGTTATGACGGCCAGCCCTTTATTTCAGCTAAGCACCCCAATGGTAAGGATGAAGATGGCAAGCCGGTTACGGTAAGTAATCTGGGTACCGCGCCTCTTTCTGCGGCGTCGCTTGCGGAGGCTAAGGCGTCTTATGGTGCGGCTCGCACTGCACTGCGCAGTATGAAAGATGTGGAAGGTCGACCGCTCAACGTGCGACCGACGCTGCTGGTTGTACCACCGGCGCTTGAGGATACCGCTAATGCCCTGATGACGGCTGAGCGTCTGGATGACGGCAAAGCCAACATTTATAAAGGCACCGTAAAAGTTATGGTCGTGCCGTGGCTGACCAGCGACACCGCCTGGTTCCTGATGGATACCACCCGCGCCATTAAGCCGCTTATTTTCCAGCAGCGTAAAAAACCGGTGTTTGTTCACAGCAGGATCTGAATAACCCGGACGTCTTCATGCGCAAAAAACTTAAGTTTGGCGCAGAGGCGCGCGGCGCGGCGGGCTATGGCCTGTGGCAGATGATCTACGGCTCAACCGGTAAAGGTGCCTGAAATGCGCTACGCCACCCCGGATAACTACATCGCCTATTTTGGTGAGCGGGATGCAGTGGGTGCGTCAGCGCAGCGCGGTAAAGCGGTCCCGGACAGGGATCGCCTTACCTACCATCTGGAGGGGGCCAGCGCGCGCATCGATGCCTATATCGGCGCGCGCTACCGCCTGCCGCTGACCGACGTGCCGCAGGCGCTGCGCGATTACTGCTGTGACATTGCCCGCTACCTTCTGACCGGAACAGAACGCACCTGCACGGAGGAGATCCGCCTGCGCTATGAAGACGCTATCGCCTGGCTGAAGCTGGTTGCCACCGGCAAGGCGGGCATCGGCACCAACCCGGAGAACGGCGCAAGCGTCGACGGCTCCGCGCCGGACGTGTTCTTTTATTCCGGGGGCGAAGACCTCTGGAGCCGCCGCAACACCAACGGAGGCTGCTACTGATGGTCACTATTACCGCCATTGAGAACGCCATCTGTAACCGGCTTCGTGAGGGGCTGGGTGGCATGGCGACGGAGGTCGTGAGCTGGGACGTGATGACCGACGACGTCGGCATCATTCTCAGCACCCTGCCGGGCGTATTTGTCACCTTTAATGGCATCACGGCCAGCCAGGCGCATGACACCCGCCGCACCCGCTATAAAGTGGCGGGCCGCTTCTCCGTCTTCGTAGCTGACTGCAACCTTCGTGAGAACGAAGCCGTCCGTCACGGTGATGTCAGGGACGACGAGCCGGGCTGTTACCGGCTTATCCGGGCGGTGCGACGCCTGCTGACAGAGCAGGATATGGGGCTGGAGATTCAGAAGCTGCGCCCGTCCGTGGTCCGGATGGTTAACGGGAAGGTTTTTGCTGAAGAGGCGGTGGCTATGTACGAGTGTGTTTTCGACACGATGTGGTTTGAGGATGCACTGGAAAACCGCCACTGGCCACAGGCACCGGCGGACGAGTCCGACCCGGATCATGACTTTGTGCGCTGGGCTGGCCGACTTGATACCCCATACCCTGATCACGTCACCACCCACGCGGACTACATCCGTGACGGTGAGGTAGTCGCGGAAGACACACTGAACACTCTGCCAGCGGAGAATAACGATGCAGACAGTTAAGGTCATTGCCCGTAAGGGCGTGTGCGTGCCGCTGGAGAACAGCAGCCGCGAGTACATCACGGATGGCAGCGCCGTGGATGTGGTGTTGAGCACCTACTACCGCCGCCGCATGAACGACGGCGACCTGCAGCTGGCACCGGCCACCCCGGCAAGGCCCGCGCAGGCCGACAGCGACGAGCCGGTGGTGCAGCGCGCTGCCGACGCTAAAAAGGAGAGCTGAGTCATGGCTGATACCGACGAGATTTCGACCACGACCCGCGTGCCGGGCACCTACGTCAATTACAACTTCACCAACGGCTCCCGCACGCTGGCCACCGACGACCAGTACGTGGTGATTCTGGCGCAGCGTCTTGACACGGGCACCGTGAAGGCGCTGGTGCCGACCGACGTCTACAGCAGCGATGAGGCGGCGCAGTACTTCGGTCACGGCTCACAGGCGCACCTGATGGCCGCCGCAGCCATTCGTGCAAACAGCAATATTCAGCTGGCCATCTGCGCACTGGACGACGACAAGGCGGGCGTAGCCGCAACCGGCGCGCTGACCCTGAGCGGCCCGGCAACCAGTTCCGGCCAGGTGCGCCTGCAGGTGGGGGATAAAACTGTCGCCGTGGCCGTGAAGAACGGCAGCACCGCCAATGCCCTGCTGCAGAGCCTGCATGAGGCGATGGCGGCAGAAGCTGACCTGCCGGTCAGGGCGACTCTCGACAGCCCGGCAGGCAAAGGCACCACTCTTATCCTGACCGCGAAGAACAAAGGCGCGTGCGGGAGCGAGATCGGCCTGTCGCTGACCATCACCGCGACCGGCGTCAGTGGTGTGCTCAGTCCGATGGCGGGCGGTGAAGGTAACCCGGACGTGACGCTGGCGCTGACCGCCATTTACAGCGCCGGTCACACGCTGATTGTGATGCCGTACAGCACCACCGATGCCCTGAGCGCCCTGTCAGAGCATCTGGGGAACGTGTCCGGCCCGATTGAGCAGCGCGGCGCGGTCGGCGTCACCGGCTGGAACGGCACGCTGGCTACCGGCACCACACTCACCACCGCCAGTAACGCCGCGCGCATTACCACAGGCTGGCATCCGGCCTCGGTGCTGAGCAACGGCATTCTGGCAGCGGTGTACGCGGCCATCATTGCCGCTGAGGACGACCCGTCTGAGCCGCTGGACAATGCCGTGCTGACCGGGCTGGACGTCACGCCGCAGGCCTCATGGCCGATGCGCACCGAGATGGAGAAGGCGCTGCACAACGGCCTGTCACCATTTGAGGTGGTGAACAGTAAGGTGCAGCTGACGCGCGCCATCAGTAATTACGTGAAGAACAGCCAGGGTATTGACGACCCGACCCTGCTCGATATCAACACAATCCGCACCCTGGATTACGTGCGCAAGGCGTGGCGCACCCGTATGTCGCAGCGCTTCCCGAACGGGGGCAAGCTGACCGACCGCCGTCTGCTGCAGATCCGCTCGGAGACGCTCGACGTGCTCTATGCGCTGGAGCGACTGGAGATGGTGGAGAACGTCGACACCTATAAGGACCAGGTGGCAGTCACACGCAACGCGCAGGACGACACCCGTGCTGATACCACCATTCCGGCCCCGGTCGTACGCGGACTGCACATCCTGACCGGCACCATTTATCTGTATTAAGGAGCGCAGAGCATGAGTGACGTATACGTCGGCCCGATTGTGCTTGAGGTCAACGGGACCGAGATTGAAATTGTGAGCGTCAACCCGACCATCGATACCGGTCGCAAACTGGTGAAAACCATGAACTCCACCGGGCGGGCAAAGGGGCATGTGAACGGCATCGCTACCTACAACCTGACGCTGGAGGCGGTCATCCCGAAAACCGGCACCATTGTCTGGGAAAACATCGTGGACGCCAAACTGACCCTGTATCCCGAAGATGCCGCCAGCGGTGGCCTGACCAAAACCTACCAGAACTTTACCGTCTCGACGGTGGGTGAACAGTACAGCGTCGACAACGAGGCCCGCATCAGCATCAGCGGCTTCGCCCTTAACTGCATTGAGGAATAATGATGAACGGAAACAAAACCATCAGCGGCACGCTGGATATCGGCATTGAGTTCAGCGGCCAGCTGCACCGCGACTTCACCCTGCGCCTGCCCACCGTGGGCGATGAAATCGACGTGTCGGAAGATGACAGCATCCCTGACAGCGGCTTTCGCGTGGCGGTTATTGCCCGCAGCCTGACCGCACTGGGCACACTCCCGGCTGAGCAGATCACCTATAAGCTGCTCCACGACGAGCTGAGCAGCAGTGATTTTGCCATTCTGGTGAAGGCCGCTGACGATCTGAAAAAAAAGCGCAAAGAGATGAGCGCCAGCGTCATCACTTCCGCTGTCTCTGTCTCCGGCTCGGACAGTACGGCTGGACCGAAAGCCAGCTCCGCGCGCTTAACGCTGTAGAGCTGCTGGGGCTGACCGATGCCCTCGATCACGTTCAGGACCCGAAGGCCTGGCTGAAGAAGCAGCGGGGCCAGAATGTCCGCTTTGTCAGCAGGCGGCGCGACAAAAAGCGCCGCCGCCATTCCCGCAGGAAATAACCTATGGCAGGTCCGTTCGACACGCAGATTGGCATTGGTGTTAAGGACAACGCCACCGCCGGTATTAAAAGCATCCGCAATGAAGTGACGCGCATGCAGGAGGCGCGCGAGCGCCTCGGCGTGCAGAGCGAGCACAAAATCCGTCGTGCCATCCAGCAGACCGAAGCCTCTCTGAACCGCCTTGCCCGCAGCGGCACGCTCAGCGCCGCTGAGATGTCCCGCGCTCAGGAAAAAGCAGCCGCGAAAATTACCCGCCTGCAGAAGGAGATGGCCGAAGCCGAGGTGCGCAGCTATACCAGCCGCAACGCCGCCCGCGAGGCTTACATGGCGCTGGGAATCCGCAGCGAGCACGAGATTCAGCGTGAGATCCAGAAAACGACAGCCGCCTATAACCGGCTTGAGCGGTCCGGCGTCCTGTCCGCAACTGAGCAGAAGCGCGCCTATGAACAGATGACCTCAACGGTCGGCAGGCTGCGCCGTGAGCTGGGGGAGACCGAGCGCACCCAGAGTCGTCTGACCAGCACATTTAAGACCATCGGCGGCATTGCTGCCGGAGTGTCGGGCGCAGCTATGGTGCTGGGACGCCCCATTGGCCAGCAGCGTGATTTTGACAGCGAGCTGCATCAGGCCAGCAACTTCCTTTATCGCGACAAAAACAGTGCAAGCGAACGCTTAGCCGGAGTCGATGCCCTCAGAAATAATGTCTATGCTGCGGTGGAATACGGCGGCGGCGACCGACAAAGCGCGCTGGCGGCTTCTGAGGTTATGGGCCGCTCTAAGATGGGCACCAGTGATGTTTACGGCGCACTCCCGGAAGTGATGAAGGTCAGCACGGCAACCGGGGCTGACGCATCGGACGTCGCTTCGCTGATGACCTCAACCTACAACTTTGGTTTTAAGGGTGAACAGGCGCGCGCCGCGCTTGATGCGGCCACCACAGCCTCACAGCACGGTAAGGCAGATGTGTCATTGCTGGCGCGAGAAGCGCCACGCGGTCTGGAGAACGCACGCGGTGCGGGCTTTACGGGACAAAAGGGCTTTGCGGATGTGATGGCGCTTTATGAAGTTGCCTCTTCCATCGCCGGTAATGCAGATGAAGGTGCGACTAACACCAACGATCTGATCACCGAGTTGTCATCCACCAATCTGAACAACAGCGCAAAGCGGGTCAGAATCAACGGGCATCGTCTCGACTTTCAGGGCATGGCAACACACGACGCTGAGCAGGGTCACAATGCGCTGTATACGTTGGAGCATCTTGTCAGGGCTGTTGACAGACATGATCCTAAGCTACTGGCGCTGAATAAAAAACTCTCTGCAGCCAGCACCCCTGAGCAGCGCACAAATATTCAGCGCGCTATCGATGAAGAGCATCGCGACAATATTGGCAAGTTCCTGCATAACCAGCAGTCAGCCAATGCTTTTCTGGGCTATGAGCGCAATACGGATCAGTTTGACGCCATATCAAAAGACGTTGAGAAGCAGTTCAGCCTTAAGCCCGGACAGCGCTCAACAGACATTGATTATGCCGTTATGCAAGACACGGCCAATTATAAATCTCAGCAGCTCAAGACGCAGGATGAGAAAGCCAGTGATGCAGCCACAAAGACCCTTTCTGATGTTCTGGGAAATATTGAGTTAAAGGCAGCAGAGCTGGCCGAAGAATTCCCGAAAGTGGCGACCGCCGCGAAAGGTGCGGCCATTGCGCTATCCACGGTTGCAGCTTTTGGTATCGTCAAGGGCGGCGCTGACCTGCTTACCGGCGGCGGCAAAGGCGGCGGGCTGCTGGGGCGCATACGTGGGAACCCAGGGGCAGTGGCTGAAGCGGCTGAGGATGCAGCTGAGGCGACGGGCGGGAAACCGGGATGGCTTAAGTCTCTCGGACGCTGGCTTATTAAAGGTGGTCGCACACTGGGTGGTGCAGCCGTTAGCGGTGGAAAAGGCTTGGTCACTGATGGCCTGATTGGTAACCCTCTGGCAATGACTATTGCCGGACTAATCATCCCCTCCGACACCGTCAGCGGCAAGAATGAGTCCGCCGAACTGGCGCGCCTCAAAAACCACAATCAGGGTGTAAACGCCCGTCAGACCTCAGCTGAAGCACTCAGCTACCTGCAGAACTGGAACGGCGAGAAGAAAACACCCGGCGGTCAGCCCGTTCTGCAGCTTCCCGCGCAACCCGCGCCTGTGGTGAGCGTCAATGTCCACGTCGACGGGCAGCAGCTGCTGTCATGGTTCCAGACGCATGTGGACCAGAACGCCCGGAGGCACGGCGCATGACAGACTTTATTTCCCAGCTCGCTGCGCTGGCGGGCATTGATACCCTGATGCAGGCATCCTTCCGGGGCGTTGAGTTTGACTGCCTGGCCACCCGCGACACGCTGGCACGTACCACCGTTAACTATGCATACCCATATCACGACGGCGCAACTGTCGAGGATCAGGGGCTGAACCCGGTCAACTTCCGCATTACCGCCTTTCTCTGGGGTCATGACTGGAAACAGCAGTTAAAGGCGCTTATAACCGCGTTTAAATCCAGCGGCCCCGGCGAGCTGATCCACCCGGTCTACGGTTCGATCCCGCGCGCGCAGTTTCTGGAAGCGGGCATTGAGAAGCAGGCCGAGACAATGGACGCCGTCACCGTCGAGCTGGTGTTTATTGAGTCCGGCGAGGAGCAGGCGCTGTTCGCCGCTGCGTCAGCCGATCAGGCCGCACAGAGCATCACCTCAACCGGCAGCAGCCTGCTCGACAGCGCCGCTTCGGCCTTCAGCACCGCCATGACCGACCTGCGCACGCTGGAAAACGGCGTTGAGCGCATCAACACCATCGTCGCGGAAGGCGAGTACGTGCTCGACAGTGTGCGCGAAGAGATTCAGAGCACCGCCGCCAGCGTCAGCAACCTGCTGGATACGCCCGCCGCGCTGGTCAGTGACTTAAAAAGCCTGGTCAGCACTTTCAGCGATACGCTCACCCTGACCGGCACCGGCGTTACCTCCGACTGGCAGCAGGTAACCCGTCTGGCGAAGCACGTCGTCAGCTACCCGGCGAAGTACGTTCAGAATCGCAGCGTCACCAGCATCACAAAGCCGTTTCGGCTGCCATTGAGTCAGGTCACCGCCGTGCGCGACAGCGACACGCAGCTGGTGACGCGCACCGTCCGCCTGGTGGCCGTGAGCGAGATGGCTGAGGTTGCGGCCACTGTTCTGCAGAACGAGGCCAGCACGCCGTCGCTGACCAGCACCCAGATTGAGCAGGTCACCGGCAACGTGCGTGCCGTGATTGTGGAAGCCCTGACCGGCCAGCGTGCCGCGCTGCAGACCCTTGAGGCACAGGCGCGCGCCAGCGGCCTGACCTCCGACGGTCGTGTCCATGTCGCTATTATCACGCACCTGCAGACGCTGGCCCTGACCCTGCAGCGGCAGGCCGTGTCGCTGATTCAGCAACGCCCGCCGCTTATCACCCGCACCGCCACGCGCCGCACCAGCCTGCACCTGCTGGCCTTTGAGTGGTACGCCGACGCCAGCCGCGCCGGAGAGCTGCTGCGTCTGAATCCATCCCTCGGCAACCCTAATGATATTCAGCCCGGAATGACTCTCTATGCCTACGCAAAATAACGCCACAGCAAAAAACAGCCGTAACACAACCAAGGCAGCCGATGAGCGCCTGACCCTGACCGTGGGCGGCGTAACCCACAGCGACTGGGAAAGCGCCAGCGTCGACAGTTCTTTTCTGACACCAGCGGGTGCCTGGTCGCTCCGCATCGGTCTTAACGAGGCCCGCCCACCCGCTGATGTCCACCCCGGCGCGCGCGCCGTCCTGAGTGCGGGCAGCGATATTCTGATGACCGGGCTGATTGATGACATCAATCACGACGTTACCAATGGCCGGCACGTACTCAACCTCGCCGGTCGCGACAACGCCGGTGCGCTGGTTGACTGCTCCGCACCGATATTTACCGCCGAAAACATGACGCTGGCTGAGGTGATAAATAAAATCGTGAAGCCGTCTGGCATCACGAAAATCGCCATTCATGCCGACAAAAGCACCGCACCGAAGAAGTTCAGCATCCAGCCGGGCCAGACCGCCTGGAGTGCGCTGATGAACGTCGCCGAGGTTAATGGCCTCTGGCCGTGGATTGCCCCGGACGGTACGCTGATTATCGGCGGCCCGGACTACAGTGCCGCCCCCGTGGACTCGCTCGTGATGCGGAAAGACGGCACCGGCAACCTGCTGCAGCTCGGTAAGCTGACCAGCATCGCCGGTCGTTATTCGCAGGTGACCGTCCTCTCCCAGGGGCACGGCACGCCCGAGCACAATGGCGTGCACAACCGGCACGGCACCGCGACGGATACCGGCATGACGCTGTACCGCCCCTTTATCGAGGTGATGGGCGACACCGACACCGACGACATGGCCACCGCCCGCGCCCGCAAAATCCTCTCGGATTCCCGCCTGAAGGCGCTGACCATTACGGCCACCGTCCGGGGCGTGCGCACATCCGGCGGAACAGCCTGGCAGCCCGGCCAGCGTGTGGCGGTCAGAAGTGACATTCACGACATCGACGCAATCTATTTCATCATGGCCCGCACCATCCGCTGCGGGCGCGGCCAGGAGCTGGTTACCACGCTGACCCTGAAAGAGGACGGCATCTGGACGCCGGATGCATACCCGCGCTCCCGCCATAAGAAAAAAGGGAAACAGCAGGTGCCGACCTATCACACCTGGGAGGAAATTAACTGATGGACGTCACCGGCATCATCAACCGGCGCATCGCCACTGCGCTGGCCAGCATCCGCAGACCTCTTCGCGCAGTTATCTCGCGCATCACCACTGAGGGCGGTGTGATGACCGCCCAGCTTGACGGGCTGCAGGGCGAGACTCTGCAGGCGCTTGAGGTGTTTCAGCATTTCGGTATCACCTCCGTGCCGCCTGAAGGCGCAATGGCCATCATCCTGCCTGTCGGCGGGGACACCAGTCACGGCGTGGTCGTGGCTACAGAGCACAGTGAATACCGCATTCAGTCCCTGAAGCCGGGCGAGGTGTCCATCTACAACAGCGACGGGGCCAGTATTACACTGAAGAACGGCAAAGCCATTCACATGGCGTGTGATGCATTCACTGCAGACTGTAAAACGTGGAAAGTGACCGCCAGTGAGTCAGCCGAATACGACACGCCGGACTTCTCCACCTCACAAAACGCCACCGTCAAAGGGCTGCTCACCGGCAGCGGCGGCATGAGCATTTCAGGTGATAACGGCAGCGGCGCGACGGCCAGCTTTGCGGGCAGCATCAGCCATACCTCCGGCTCGATCAGCTCCCTCAGCATCAAAATTAACGGCGTCGAGGTTGATAAACACATCCATCCCACCCCGGACGGCGATTCCGGCCCGATGCAGGCGGGTTAATCCCGTCCGGCCCTTAGCCCGGCGCAGCACTGCCGGGCCATCTCCGCACCCATATCCCGCTCCCGCACTAAAACCTCCCGTCACAGACAGACCACCACTCCACCCCCGTAACGGGCGCACCTCACGCGCGCGCGATAGTCTGCCCGGCATGGACAGAATGATTGATCCGGCTACAGGCGACTATAACGGTAAACGCACTACCGGCCTGGAGAACGCCGTACAGATGCGCCTGAAGACCCCGCTGGGAAGCTGGCTCTTTGATAAGGATTTGGGATCGAAGCTGCATCTGCTGCCCCGTAAGGATACGGAGCAGACCCGCGCGCTGGCTGAGCAGTACGCCTTTCAGGCGCTCTCGCCGCTCATCACGGACGGTCGCGCGACGGCGATCTCGGTCACCGCAACCCGGAAGCTGCCGGGCTGGCTCTCTCTTTCTGTCCGCATTACGCAGGCCACGGGTGACGTGGCCACGTTTGAACATCCGGTGAAGGTGAGCTGACATGCCGTTAACTATCCCGTCACAGGACGACATCGCCGGAAATTACCTGGATGAGGTCAGCAATCAGCTGCCGGATGCGGATGTTTACTCCGACAGCGACTACCGGGTGCGGGCTAACGCCACAGCCTCAGCGCACTGGGGTCTGTACCAGTACGTTGCATGGGCGCTGCGTCAGGCTTTCCCGGACACAGCGGACACGGAGTATCTGGAGATGCACGCCCGCCTGCGCAGTCTGACCCGCAAGCAGGCCACCGCCGCAGGCGGCAGCGTCACGCTGACCGGTAAGGCGGCAACCACTGTAGCGAGCGGGCTTCAGTTCCGGGTTAAGGGTAATGACACTCTGTACCAGACCACTGAGGCGGGTAAGACCGGCAGCGATGGCGCACTCACCGTGGCCGCGAAGGCCACCACTACCGGCACGGCGGGCAACCTGACCGCAGGCAGTACCGGTACGCTGGTCTCCGCGCCATCCGGTATCGACAGCGCCGTGACGGTTGTCACCATGACCGGCGCAACGGACACCGAGACCGACGACGAGCTGCTGGCACGTCTGCTGGACGTGATGCGCCAGCCACCTGCGGGTGGCAACGCCCACGACTACAAGGTCTGGGCCGAGTCGGTGAACGGCGTCAGTGGCGCTTACGTGTTTCCGCTGCGGCGCGGGCTGGGTACGGTCGACGTCGTCATCACCGCGACCGGCGGTCTGCCGTCAGCCGAAACCCTGAAGGCCGTGCAGGACTATATCGACAGCGTCCGCCCGGTCGGTCCGGGTGCGGCGGGCTGCAAGGTGCTGGCTCCCACCATCAAAACCGTGGACGTCACGGCGGCGGTCGGCATCAGTGAGAGCGTCACCTTTGATGCGGTACAGGGCGCAATCACAACCAGCCTCAATACGTGGTTTAACGCGCTCATCCCCGGTCAGGAGGCGATACGCAGCCAGATGGGTGCGCTGATTTCAGACGTCGATGGCGTGCTGGATTACGAGCTGGCAAAACCCACCGCCAACGTCACGCCGACCGTGGACGAAAACACCGTCGAGTGGGTAAGGCCGGGCACGTTTACCTTCACTCAGCTGCAGGAATAGCGCGCGTGACCAGAGACGATTATTACAGTCTGCTGGCGCAACTGTTACCGCCGGTGACCTACGATGCCTCGGGTGAGCAGCTGAGCGCCGAACTCAGCGCCGAGGCAAAACTACTCGCTACAGTGGATGCGCTGATATCCGGGCTGGTCAGCTCCACCGATCCCAATCTGGCCACGCTCACGCTGCCGGACTGGGAGCGGGTTTACGCGCTGACCGTGAACGACAGCGACACCCTGCAGCAACGCCGCGCCAGAGTCATGGCCGCGCTGGCTGAGGCCGGGGGACTGAGCCGCCAGTACTTTATTAACCTGGCAAAAGCGCTGGGCTATGACATAACGATTGATGAACCAGACGATCCAAAGTGGCGCTGGATAGTGAACGTGAACGGTGCACCTGAGCGCGTGTGGTATTTCCGCGTGGGTGAATCCGTTGTCGGCGACCGTCTGGAAGAAACAGGCGATCCCGACCTTGAAACCTTATTTAAACGTTTAAAACCGGCGCATACCGAGTGCCTGTTTAAATATTCTGAGGGCAGCAATAAATGAAACCCTTAATTGATCCGATTAATACCGACGACGGCCAGTTTCACGGTCGAGATAATCAGACCGGGCAATTAGCCACTATCGTCACGCCGGTTTATATGAACGATACGCAGGGTGCAACCCGCAGCCTGCAGCGAGAAGTCATCAGCATATTAACTGCCGCAGGCATTAAGCCCGCCGACGCAACTAATGACCAGCTTTTAAATGCGCTGAAATCCCTGTTTCTGGCAGAAGACGACAGCCGCGTCAGCGGTGCGCTGCAGAAAGATAAAAACCTGTCCGATCTGATCGACTCAGCCAAAGCCAGAGAAGCCCTTTCGCTTGATAAGGTCGGTAACTGGGTTGCCGTCCAGCAGGGCGGAGGCACTGGAATGTTAACCAATAAGGTTTATGCGGGATGGAACGGCAAAAAACTCATTGCCCAAGTAGATTCTTCGCCAATGGGCGCGCTGTTTTACGAGAAAAACCCGCCCACGGCCGCTGACTGTAACGCTTTTCCGGCAGAGGGTGGCACTGTTGGTAGCAAAGGCGTTACCACTCCGTTTTTGTTCGCCAACGGGCACGGCGCTCCTCTGAATCAGCAAGGCACCTGGATTGAATGGAATGAAACCAATGGCCAGGGAGAATCCGCGTTTATCAATAATAAAGGTTCGGGATCGGGCGGGTTCAATTTTCGCATTGTAAACAGTGACAATACGAAACAGAGCGGTGAAGTGTCCATCAGTGGTAACGGAGAGATTTACGAGAATGGGCGGCGAGTTTACAGTCCGGCCAACTGCCCCTTTCCTGTGGGTTATGTGATGCTGATGGGCAACGGAACCGACCCGAATGGGCTTTTTCCGGGAACGACCTGGCAATATCTTAATGGTACTGGCTATGACGGTCGCGCCATTGTGCTGGGTACTGACCCACTGGCAGTGGGCGGGAGTAATACGGTAACGCTGGCAGAAGCACACCTGCCACCACACCGGCACGCAGGCGGCGCTACAGGTGATGCTTCCACTAAACCCGATGAGGGTGCAGGACAGTGGGGAACGGGTCGATTTGGTACGGATGCCAAAGGTGGTTATGCCCTGATGCAGACCAGTGCAGCAGGATCAGGCCAGGCATTCAGCGTACAGAATGAGTATGTGCATCTTCTGGGCTGGATGAGAACAGCCTGACCAAATAGATTTAATACGCCAAAGCTCTGCGTAAGCTGGATCTCAGCAGCGTCAGCGATGAGACGGGATATAGCGCAATTATCTGACCAGATAAACCGTAAATAACGGTTAAAAAAAGCGCCCCAGTACGGGCGCTAATGGGTTCGGAGTTTCAATTATAATTATATATAGAGCGGTCCAAGAGAATAACTGATTCAGACTAAATGCTGAATCAACCAGAATCATTAATTACATCCTAAATTTAGCGAGCTGATTCCATGAAAATACTGGCATGGCTGCGCACGTTCTTTACCCGTAAATCCAAAAAGGAAAACACCATGAGCACAATTAATATCACCGGCAATATCCAGAAAGCCGCTATCAATCAACTGCGCAGTAAAGTGGTTGTTGATGGCATTCTGGCCGCAATCTATACCGGCCCGACTAAAGATGATGCCACTGCTGCTGCGGCTGATTTCGTCAGTCATCTGTCACTCAGCGATGAGGCATCCGTGCGCACCGCCTGCGGTGACAACTTCGATAAGATCCAGTCGGCATTTGCCGACCAGGCTCAGGGCATTGCTGAGAAACTGGCCGACGCCGTCATTGATGCGGACAAAGCTGAAGTAGAACAGCAGGTGCAGACTTATGTCGATAATCTGCAATATAAACACAGCATCGACGATGGTCAGGATGCGGTAAACGCGGGACAACCGGCTGAAGCGGTTTAATCAACGCGATAAGTCCGGCCATCATGCGCCAGTTAATCTGGCGCATTTCTCCGTTATTCAGAGGGTTTTCAGGTGAAGCTATACAGCAATTAAGAGTTAATAATTATTGGGCGTTATCATGCTCTGTGCTCGGCCCGTAAAGATTGCATGGACCAGATAAACAGAAATCACTTCTCTATGAGTGGCATCGATTTGGCCAGCAAGAGCGAAGCCGTGCGCATGCTTGAGTTGCTTGAGTTGCTTGAGTTGCTTGAAGTGCAGACTAGGCTGACTCAGGCGCTGCAGGAAATCGAGCCTGAGTATCAGTCGGCTCTTAACATTTACCGTGAAACCATATCCGGCCATACAGATAATACTGACTGAAAATACAGGTATGCCGGATCTATTCAACTTACTTCATCAGGCTAAAAAGCTGTAATCACTGAGGGATTCCACCGCTCAGAAAGCTGATGAATTTTTCATGAGATGAAAGGTGTTCGCGATGGCGGATATTAAGAGAAATGCAGGCCCTGTTTCTGGCAGGATTGAACAGCGAACAAAGCGGGATACTGTCGAACTCCTCAATCAAATCAAGTCTTACTTTAATCTCCGTGAGGGTAAGTTCATGCATGCTGTCAAGAAGTTTACCATAGCGTTTAGCCTGTTGCCTTGCTGCTTCGGCTTTCTTACCATATTGCCACGCAACCCGGCAACCACTGAGTATTGCTATTACAAGTCCGAGCAGCCAGCTGAACTGATTAGACCCCGAAACAATGGCACCCAGAATCAGCATTGTTGCGTTCATGGCAGTTTCAGTGCGCCGATTAAGAGTTTCAGTCATTATCTCAAGCCAGTAGCAATACCAGATGCGATAATGATAATCATATTCAGTTGGCTGGTTTTTCATTTAGGTGTTACTCCTGTTCGTTATTATCCCTGTCATCCGGTGGGGCTGGTTTATGCAGCGCGTGGCACGGCACAGCTCCATCGAATGAAGGGATCATGGTAGCAGTCCATAATCCGGACTCTTCAGTTTCGTCTTTATCGTTCATGGTTTACTCCTGAGGTGGTAATTTTTCGCCCCCGCTCCTGCGAAGAAAAGAGGCGAAAAAACTGTACCACTAAAATCCCTAGCCGGGCAGGGATAAAGCCCGGCATTTCATTTAATTGCTGTATTTTCATATAAAGGATTGTATATGAAAAAAGTGATTGGCCATTTACCATTTGTTTAATGAGGTTGTGAGTTTCTTGATAAATCTGACTGCAATTGTTTTACGGCTCCGTGATGGTATTCTCTTGTTGCCACCTCAAGTCCTTTAGCTTGTAATCTCAGACGGCCCACACACAGGAATGGCTCATCGTCACAATAGCGAATGGCTTCGGGATGAATCAGGTCTCTCCGGATGAGTTCGCTTATGTTGATCAACATTACGAACTCATTAACATCGTCAAAGCAGCTCAAATATTGTTTTGCTGTCATTGGGCGGGGATGAAAAATTGACAATGCCCTGAGAATATCCTTCTGTAGCTTAACCGACAAAAGTTTGTCACCCATTTATCTAATACCTCCCGATAGATATAAGCTTTCCTATTAAATAGTGAAAGCAATTCAGTTAAAGTTCATTAGTGCTTAGCGTAAAATTTATACCTGTATGATTATATTGAATTTTTATCTGTAAACCATTACCGGTAATCAACAAATTTCGAATGTCAGTGTCAGTTCAGCGAGAGACAGGAATTTAACCCCGCCGCAGCTAGGAACATCTGTCTTTTTGATTAGCCCTCGTTTAACCAGAGCCTCGATGTTTTCAGCCATTACTTGCTCGCTGTAACGTGCAAAAGCGGTGAAATACTGTTTCCCGGTAAGAGGATCGGGATAAGCAATTGCAAGCGCAGTGAGGATTTCTCTTTGAATTTGCTCCGTGAGTAGTCTTTTTTTCAATTAAATTCCCTCTTATTCAACAGACATACATAAATGATGCGACTTCAGCTCAGCTGTGAAAATGATCAATATCACATTAATCAGACTGAACGATCAATTATGCGATACTGATCGTTATAAGTGATCAATAAGGCTAGGCTTTGTGATATTGGAGGGACAAGGATGGACTTGAGAAAATTACGGAATCGGTTACATTTCGATCAATTTGAAAGCTATTTGATACAGCGACACAGCATAAAACCTGAATCAAATACTTTCCAAATCAGTATCAAATAATTTTTCGCGCTACACGAACTGCCCGGCGGTGTACTGGTTGATCGACTCGATGTAGTCATTGAGCTGGGTGATATGAATTTTGATGCCATATTTGCTGGCCCATTTATCAATGATCTTCTCATTGCTGATGGTGCCCCACGGCATCCAGCCCGCGTAAATGGTCCAGCAGATGTTGAACTCTTTTTTGACGGCGGCGAAAGACGGCGCGCTGACCAGCAGCGTCAGCGAAAGAATCAGCGTCAGGAGGGGGGATTTCTTCATGGTTGACCTCTGGTTGGCACAAAAAACGGGAGCAGCGCAGGACACCAGATGGTGCCGCTGTCTCCCGGGCTTTTGTCCCGCCGTGTAACCTCGCAGAGGTCGCCAGCTCTCGGACCAGACATTCACCTGCGTGAACCGGAACCCTAGCCAGCTATTTGCTATCAATGTGTCATACGCTGCTTACTGCTAAGACTTCAGCAAATGGCGTGCCAGAAATTAAAGCAAGCCATATCAGTAAGGTAGACAGGTTCTGGCACAGAAAGCACCGGGATGGTGAACCAGCAACGGGCATTGCACATAATCAGTGCTGCGGGGGGGATAAGGGCGATTTGCTCAATTAGTCTCTTTTTCTACCTGCTGCTTTCCCAAAATAATGCCCCAGACCGTGACGCGCATCACCCATCGCTATATAATCCAATGCATAACGATTTTCGAGGATAGTTAATGAAGCGCTTCTGGCAGGTATGCACACTCGGCTTACTGATATTTCTTCCGCTCTCTTCCCACGCATCACGCCACTTCACCGATCAGATTGGCCGCCAGGTTACGATTCCTGACCACGTTGACCGCATTGTTGTGCTTCAGCATCAGACGCTGAACCTGCTGGTGCAGATGAACGCCACCGATAAAATCGTCGGGGTGATGGCGAACTGGAAGCAGCAACTCGGCGACGGCTATGCCCGACTGGCACCTGAGCTGAACCATATGGCTACGCTTGGCGATCTGACGCACGTTGATCCGGAGAAGCTGGTGGCGCTGCATCCGCAGGTGGTATTTGTCACCAACTATGCCCCGCATGAGATGATCGACAGGATTACCGCGCTGGGGATCCCCGTCGTGGCTATCTCGCTGCGTCATGGCCTGCCGGGTGAACAGGACAAAATGAACCCGACCCTCGCTGATGAGGAAATGGCCTATGACAAAGGTCTGCGCGAAGGCATTACGCTGATTGGCGAGATCGTCAATAAACCCGCCGAAGCGAAAGCGTTGATTGACGCCACCGATCAGGGTCGCAAAATCGTCAGCGACCGTCTGAAAGATATACCTGCGGAGAAACGTATTCGCGCCTATATGGCCAATCCGCAACTGACTACTTATGGTTCCGGGAAATATACCGGTCTGATGATGCAGCATGCGGGAGCGGTTAACGTTGCTGCGGCGACCGTGAAAGGATTTAAAACCGTGTCGATGGAGCAGGTGATCGCCTGGGATCCGCAGGTGATTTTTGTCCAGGATCGCTATCCTTCTGTCATCAATGAGATCAACAGTTCGCCGCAATGGCAGGCCATTGATGCAGTAAAAAATCATCGCATTTATCTGATGCCTGACTACGCAAAAGCCTGGGGCTATCCGATGCCGGAAGCGATGGGGCTTGGCGAACTGTGGATGGCAAAAAAACTCTACCCGCAGAAATTTCAGGATGTCGACATGAACAAACTGGCTAACCGCTGGTATCTGCGTTTTTATCGCACCCCTTATCAGGGGCCAGAGTGATGCAGGTACTGGCGGCGGGCAGCCTGAAAGGCGTCTGGCCAGCACTAATGGCGTACTTTCCGGAGCCGGTTGAAACCCATTTTGGTCCCGCCGGCCTGCTCCGCGAACGGATTGAGGCCGGTGAGTCGTGCGACCTCTTTGCTTCAGCCAGTGAGGATCATCCGCAAACGCTGCTGGCTGCCGGACACGCGCTGTCAGTCATGCCGTTTACCAGCAATCGGCTCTGCATTACGGTGCGCAGCGATTGTCTTCTGCCTGGGGACGACTGGTTCACATTGCTCACCCGTGACACGCTGCGAATCGCCACGTCCACACCAGGTACCGACCCGTCGGGTGACTATACGCAGGTTCTTTTCTCCCGGATGGGTAATGCCGGTGAAGCGGTGCGCCAGCGCGCCCTCCCGCTTGTGGGCGGGCGAGACTCACCAGCAATTCCCGCTGGCAGGCTGGCAGCGGAGTGGATTATTCAGGCGGATATGGCGGATCTGTTTATCGGCTATGCCAGCTATCGGGCAGCCCTGAGTCGGGCTGCCAGGCTGACGGTTGTTGATATTCCGGTGGCTGTTAATCCTGTTGCACGCTACGCCTGTGCGGTCATCACGCCAGAGGCACAAAGGCTGGCGACGTTCTTAGGTTCAGAGCAGGCAAAAGCGGTATTGCGGGATGCGGGATTTGGTTGTGAATAAAAAGCGTTCTTGCTATTACTTTTCGCCCCGTCAGCCTGACGCTTTGGGGGCGAAAAATCGAATCAGAGCTTAGCGAAATCCACGTTAAGCTTATGACTGATGTGTTCCGCCTGTTCAGTGGCTTTGTCGCCCTCACCTGTCAGAATAAAAGCGATGGCGAAGGCGAAATCAAACGCCGCGCCCAGATCCTGTCCACTCAGCAGATTGCCATCTTTCACAACGGATGCGTTAACGTAAACGCCATCGGTCACTCCCTCTGAAGAGATGCCGGAACTCACATAACGGCGTCCCTTTAAAAGTGAGTGAGGTGCCAGTACTCTGGCCGCTGCGGAACAGATTGGGCAGACCAGGCGACCGGCTTCATCATGTCGCCGAATAAAATCAATCACCGCAGCATTCGCTGACAGATTTTTGCTGCCGTCCGGGCCGCCTGGCACAATCACCGCATCAAACAGCCGCTCGCGATTCTCCTCCAGCAACTCATCAGCCACGACCTTAACCTGATGGTAGCTGGTCACTTCCCTGTAAGGCTGACAGGCCACAGTGGTCACGCGAATGCCAAGACGTGAAAGAATATCGAGCGTGATAATGGCTTCAGCTTCTTCAAAACCGGGCGCGAGCAGCAGGGCAACGTTCTTATCCATGAAAAAATCCTTTTACATTGTGGGTATGGATGGAGCAAAGAACGTTCATCCTGGTCTGTGCAGGCACACCGTTTACTGATCCGAATCAAAGCCGGGCGGGTTTATTTCAGGGTTAAACAGCGGCAGCGGAAACACTGCCGTCATGAGTTATGACAAAAGCCACTACTTAAAACTCTTCAGGTTCTCCCGGCAGCGGCTCGGTTAGTTCCTGCCCTTTGACACCGGCATAAGTGATCACCAGTTCAGCGGGTTCATCCAGAGTGTAACCACGATGCGCGCTGTTGACCGTTTCATTTAGCGCTTCACCTGCTGTGAACGTGCGTTGTTCGCCGCTCTCTTTATCCTCAACAATCAGTGTGCCGGAAAGAACAAACGCCGCATTTGGCATCGGGTGGGTGTGCCAGGGCAATGACGTGTGGGCAGGCAGTGACAGTCGCATCACTGTCAGTTCAGGTTCGCCGGTGGGATAAGCATTAATTACCTCACCGTTCCAGGCCTGGCTGCTGCGCATCACTTCGACCGCGTTAATCTCGTTATCCTGTTTTGACATGGTTAATCCCTGTTGTTACTCAATAGAATGCCAGTAGTGACCGAGCAGTAAGCGTAGAAGAAAATGGCGCTGATGCAGACAATACAAAAAAATAGCGGGAATGACCGGGTCAGCAGAGTAGATGGTTAATTAATGTCCGAAATTTGCTCTGCGGTTATAAGATATATTCCACCGTCAGTACGCAACCTGTGCGTTCTGTATTATCTTTGAAGCCATCTACTATCTGAGGGATTTCTGATAATGAAAGGTCTGTTTACGGCATTACTCGCCAGTTCTGTTTTATTATTATCCGCCTGCTCTAAAGACGACGATAACAAAGTCAAAGTAGCAATTAACACCGGGCCGGATGAAGCAATCTGGCAGGTAGTACAGCAGGTTGCCAAAGATAAATACAAGCTCGATGTCGAAGTCCTGAATTTCAATGATTATGTGCTGCCAAATGAAGCCCTGAATAACAAAGAGGTGGATGCCAACGCTTTTCAGAGCTTGCCTTATCTTGAAGACCAGTCGAAAGAGCGCGGCTATAAATTTGCGGTCGTAGGTAAGACTTTCGTGTTCCCGATTGCGGCCTATTCGCACAAAATCAAGAACATCAGTGAATTGCAGAATGGTGCGACTGTTACCATCTCTAACGAGGCGACCACGCTGGGACGCAGCCTGCTGTTACTTCAGGCGCAGGGTCTGATTAAACTGAAAGACGGTGTGGGTTATTTACCGACCTCGCTGGATATCATCGAAAATCCAAAAAATCTGAAGCTGGTTGAAGTGGATACGCCACAGCTTACCCGTACGTTAGACGATCCGAACGTCTCTTTATCCATCATCAATACCAACTTCTCGGCTCAGGCTGGATTATCAGCACATCGGGATGGCTTATTTATGGAAAGTGCCTCGTCGCCTTACGTCAATGCGCTGGTATCACGTGAAGATAATAAAGACAGTGACAAAATTCAGAAACTGAAGTCAGCGCTGCAGTCGCCGGAGGTCGCAGCAAAAGCGGAGGAAGTCTATAAAGGTGATGCCATTAAAGGCTGGTAAATCGCCCGTAATGGATTTTGAACGATCAAAAAAGGCCGCACTCTGATGCGGCCTTTTTCATATCTGCTTTTTCATCTGCACGTCTGTCGGCACGGTTGCGTGCAGGCGACCGTCAGGAAAGCCAGAGGGGAAGTTACGCAGCTGCACCTTTAGGCTGAGCAGAAAGATGCCCCGCCCACAGACTCGCCACCCATTTCACCCCTTTAGAGGTGAAGCGCGCCTGAGAAAAAGCGTGCTGGTTTTCACCGGTGCCGGTATGCAGCGTAAAGTAGCCCGCCTGCAGATGGTAGTGTTGCGGCGTCAGTGTTCCTTTGGCGCGGTACATGATGTTGCGCTCCAGCAGAAACTGGCGGAATTCTGGCTCTTTCACTTTCAGCATCTTGCAGAGCTGACGAAAGCCCAGCGAGTCGTCAACTTCTACGAAGCTATCAAAGAACGCTGCCTTGGGAGCCGAGAGGGCCAGCTGTTGCTCCGCCGCCTGACGCTGCTCGAACTGCTCAGCCCACGCGCGAGCCGCTTCAGCCGGATTGGTGAAGTCAGGCAGATGCGTGGTCTTTTCACGATCCTGCCAGCGGTCCAGCACTTCAGCCGTAAAGCCCGGAGAAAGACGCGCGACAGCCAGCAGTGAGTCACGCTTGCTGAGACGATACTCCTGACGCACTTCTCCATCCCGCTCGTAGTCATTCACTTTGAGTGGCTGAGAAAGACGCTGAGCCGTTTCCAGACTTTTGATTAACCGCTTCACTTCTCCGTGTGTAATGCCGGTCATCTGAGCCAGTTCACGGCTGCTCATTGTGACCGATTGTTCCAGAGATTTGAGGCTTTCAGTCGAAATCATCATGGGTTCACCCCTCGCTAACGCTACCAATACCCGGCGGGTAGTCCATTTATTATACAAACAACTGTTCAAATATCCAGTATTTTATTTAAGCAGTAACGTAAATGGAACCGGTTACGCAAACAAGGGAGCAGAAGGCGTTTTTCCAGTCTGGAAGGCGTGTTCATGGCGAGTAGATCGATGCCCGGTGTCCATTTCCTGCAGCCAGTAAGGCTTATGACGTCATCTGTTATTTACATATAATCACAATGATGGACACAGACTCTTTACATTGCAGTATAGTGAAGGCTCTCAGCAGGTTACTGACCTGCAATGCTCACTATTTTGATTCAGTGTGCTGAGGCTCAGTCTGGCCCGTTACCACTGAATGTTATCTATTACTGGAGTAAGTCATGCAGCCGTTGAAAGTCGCCTTTATCAAAGCTAACTGGCACAGCGAAATTGTTTCTCAGGTTCTGACCGGGTTTGAACAGGAACTGGAAAGTCGCGGTGCCTCATACGAGATTAAAACATGGGATGTTCCTGGCGCTTTTGAAATGCCGCTGCTGGCGCAACGTCTGGCACAGACTGGCAATTACGATGCGATTGTCTGTGCGGCACTGGTGGTGGATGGTGGCATCTATCGCCATGATTTCGTCGCTCAGGCGGTCGTGAGTGGTCTGATGCAGGCGCAGCTGACCACTAACGTGCCCGTCTTCTCCGTGTCACTGACACCTCACAATTTCCAGCCATCGGCAGAGTTCATCGACTTCTATACCCAGCACTTCGTTAAAAAGGGTCAGGAAGCGGCACGCGCTGTCTGCCAGATACACGCGCTCGATCTCTGATAAACCTGTAATCGATGCGGATAACGCATCTATCTGCGCCGTCGAGGAGAGAAAGTTGGAAAATTTACGCCCGCCTTTACCGCCCTTTACCCGGCCTGAACAGGCAATGGAAAAAGTACGGCTTGCCGAAGATGGCTGGAACAGTCGGGATGCTGAACGTGTCGCGCTGGCCTATTCGGCAGATAGCCGGTGGCGTAATCGCGATACCTTTCTGACAGGCCGGGCAGATATTGTCGCGTTCCTGCAGCAAAAATGGCAGCGGGAGCAGCAGTATCGGCTGATTAAAGAGTTGTGGAGTTTTGACCAGAACCGGATTGCGGTGCGGTTTGCCTATGAATGGCACGACGAGCAGCTACAGTGGTATCGCTCTTATGGTAACGAGAACTGGGCATTTGATGAGCAGGGCTTGATGACGCAGCGTTTTGCCAGCATCAACGACCTGAAAATCAGCGAAGAACAGCGGTTGTTTCACTGGCCTCAGGGTCGCCGACCGGATGACCATCCATCGCTGAGCGAGCTGGGTTTATAACAGGCATTTCCAGCGGAGAGCGCGGCTCTCCGCCGTTATTAACTCAGCCTTGCTCGCCCTTGTTCTCGACAAAGGTGGCTTTGTTGCGGGTGACCGTATAGGCCACTTTTTTGACATCTTCAGGTGACGTGGTCACTTCAACCGGCGCAATGGTGACACGGCCTAAACCAAACAGCGTCGGTACATACCCCCCGACCTGATGCTTGCCCGCCGGCACATGCAGCAGTTTGCTTTCACCATTCGGCAATCTGCCAGCGTCTTTGCCATCTACCGTCAGGAATACACTGGAGCCATCATCCGCGCGTGTCTTGATATGGGAGACGTCGATCTGCGTCGGACCAGCAGCAAATTCATCTGGTGCATCGCTGGCGGCGTGTTTTGCACAACCGGTCAGTACAGCAGCAGCCGTCATAACGGCGAGAGTAAAACGATAACGCATTGGGCACTCTTTCTCCTGATCATCAGAACCGATTATTTTAGCGGTTTGCAGGCCGGATGTAAGGGGGTGGGAAGTCAGCATGCTCTTAAAATGGACAAAACAGCGCTGCTTTTGCGGACTATTTACGTAAAGAATCTTTACTGAATAAATACACAGTCTTTTTATGATGAGTAATAGCGCATTTAACCTGCTGATCGCCCTGAATTTAACCTGTTCAGCAGTCAAGGTAAGCGCAGCGTAACGCATGCTGTTTTGCGCTTTTAACAGGCGTTACCCCTGTTAATTAACCTTTATAAGGTTCATAGTGGTTGTTCATCCCCGGCTAATCCCGGCGGCCTTTCCCTCAGCAGAGGGCACGATATGCAATTTCATACTACCGATACTGTTTGTGCGATAACCGGCACGCATCACGCGAATCTGAAACGCTGGATGAAGCAGGGATTACTGACATCACCGCAGAATGCAGACGAGTGGACCAATGCTCATCTCAGCGAAATCCATACTCTGGTTGGTTTAACGGCAACCGGCGCAACCCTGAATGAGATCAGGCAGGGTCAGCAGGACGCATCGGCAGTCCAGACCTATGGCTGGGCGGCGCGTAAAGGCGACATGCTCTGGCAGCTTGAATTTGGCACACCGCTGTCGCTTTCACGTCAGATGCACAACATGTCCAGTAACTACAGCGGCGATGATTTCATCATTAATCTGTTGCGGCCGTTGAGTGCCTGGCTCTATGCCGATCACCGTCAGGGCGCGTCACGACGTCTCGACCGTTTTGAGCAAACTGTTAAGCAGCAGGCGGACAAAGTGATGCGTATCTCATCGCGCAATAAATCGTCTGTTCCTCTGTTTCTGGAAGCGGTGAGCGTGCTCGATAAAACGGAGATCTGGCTGGAGGCTATTCGTCTGACGGCGATGGGCTTTAATGTCGCGGTTGACTCACGTGCCACCGGACAGCCTGCCATTAAAAGTGCCATCCATCAGCACCAGCATCATGTGATGTGGTGTGGTGCGGGAATCAGTCCGGTGATGCAGGACTATTTTGAACAACAGAGTCAGAAGGGTTTTCCGGTCATGCTCAGTGGACCTGATTGTAAGCTGCATTTTTCACAAACCTCCTCTTCCAGCGCTGCCTGATAGCAGGCAGCTTCTCTATTTCTTCGCTTTTTCTGCGCCAGTAAATAATTCTTTCCGTTAAGAATCTCTTAAGGTGTCTACGTATACTGGTGCCTCAACCTGACTCATTGACGAGACTACGATGAAAAAGACTTTACTGACCCTTTGCCTGTTGCCACTGACTTTCACCGCTGCGCATGCGGCATCTAATCTGACCGGTTGTGCCGCCAAAAAGCAGGAGATTGAGACCCAGATTTCCTTCGCCCGCCAGCACAATAACACCCATCAGGTTGCCGGCCTTGAAAAAGCGCTGCGCGAAGTTGATCAGAACTGCACTGAAGGAAGCCTGTTAAAGCAGCGCCAGGAAAAAGTGGCAGAGAAAAAGTTTAAGGTGCAGGAGCGTGAACAGGAGCTGGAAAAAGCAAAAGCGGAAGGACGCAGTGCAAGCAAGATTCAGAAACGCGAAGATAAGCTGGCAGAAGCGCGTGAGGAGCTGAAAGAAGCTGAACAGGCTTTGCATCAGTAAATCTCCCGGGCCAGCTTTTCAATACTGGCCCGCTATTTCTCTTCCCCCGCCCTCAGCAACATTTTTCATTGTAAACAGATGATTGGACTGCTTATTTGCTGCTCAATCCATTACTTAAGGTAATCCTTTAATTACTTATTCTCATGCACTTAATTGGTGCACCAAAGTCAATAAAGTTAAGACCAATTATTTAACTTTTTGAACGCCCTCAAAGAATTGAAAGATAGCGAGATCCTTCCTTATATGCAGTCCATACGCACCTGGAGCGCATTATTATTCGCCTTTAAGGGGCATCTCGCAAAATCTATTCACTGATTCCGCCCTAAAATGGGGCGCGAATGCACTTTTACAGGGCAGGCACCCCATCTTATTTGTTTCAGAAGTGTTAGATTATGTCCGCGCCATACAATGCGCTCACCATCCACGGCTCCACACAATAAATAACTTCATTAAGAAAGGTTTTTTATGGATAAGTTATCTTATGCGTCTGAAAGCAGCACATCTGCCTGGTCCACTTACTTACAGCAAATTGACCGGGTTGCGCCCTATCTGGGCGATCTTTCACGTTGGATAGATACTTTGCGGCATCCAAAACGTGCGCTGATTGTCGACATTCCTCTCCAGATGGATGATGGCTCAATTCGCCATTTCGAAGGCTATCGCGTTCAGCACAACCTTTCGCGCGGCCCGGGTAAAGGCGGTATTCGCTATCATCCGGCTGTCGACCTGAATGAAGTCATGGCGCTTTCTGCGTGGATGACCATCAAATGTGCGGCGGTTAACCTTCCTTACGGTGGGGCTAAGGGCGGCATCCGGGTCGATCCTTTCAAACTCTCTGAGGGTGAACTTGAACGGCTGACCCGTCGTTATACCAGCGAGATCGGCATCATCATTGGACCGCAAAAAGATATTCCGGCACCGGACGTCGGCACTAACAGCAAAGTGATGGCGTGGATGATGGACACCTACTCCATGAACCACGGCACCACGATTACCGGCGTGGTCACCGGCAAACCCATTCACCTGGGTGGTTCGCTGGGCCGTGAAAAAGCCACTGGCCGTGGGGTGTTTATTACCGGCCGTGAAGTGGCTCGTCGTTCAGGTATTGAAATCGAAGGTGCCCGCGTGGCGGTTCAGGGCTTTGGTAACGTCGGCAGCGAAGCGGCACGCCTGTTTGATGAAGCAGGCGCACGTGTAGTGGTGATTCAGGATCACACCGCGACCCTGTTTAATGCAGACGGCATTAATATGGCTGCCCTGACCGAATGGCAGATCGCCAATAAGCAGATTGCCGGTTTTCCGGGCGCACAAAGTATTGAGAAAGAGGCGTTCTGGACCACTGAGATGGATATCCTGATCCCGGCGGCGCTGGAAGGTCAGATTACCCGTGAGCGGGCAGAGATCCTCAGCTGCAAAATCGTGCTGGAAGGCGCAAACGGTCCGACTTATCCGGATGCCGATGACATGCTGGCAACGCGCGGCATTATCGTTGTGCCGGATGTGGTCTGTAATGCCGGCGGCGTGACCGTCAGCTACTTCGAATGGGTTCAGGACATGGCCAGCTTCTTCTGGAGTGAAGATGAGATCAATCGTCGCTCTGATAAGATTATGACCGAAGCGATGGTTCATATCTGGGAGAAGTCAAAGGAGAAGGATTGCTCGCTGCGCACTGCGGCGTATATCGTGGCGTGTGAACGGATCCTGATGGCGCGTAAAGATCGCGGTATCTACCCGGGTTAATGCTTATGGCGCTGTTGTCTGCAATAGCGCCTTTTTTCTACTTCATCAGCACCTGAAACTGCGGATTAAATTCATCAAAGATCGGTAACGCAGCGGCACCCAGTGCAGCGGTATCGCTGCCGGTCATGCCCCTCTTCAGCCGCATATCTGACAGGTAACGTCCGTACACCGACTGATAAAGCGGCGGCAGGCGCGCGACCATCTGCTCCAGCAATGGCGCAGGCATCATCCCGCCAATGATCACCGCCTCTGCATCAAACACCGACTCCAGAATATTGATCGCCTGACGTAACGGAGTCATCACGCTCTCAATCCAGGCAGTGAAAAGCGCGGGTTCGATCTGCATCAGAACTTCAGGCAGCGCCCGCATCGGACCGAGCCCGCAGAATTCACAGGCGGCCTGTAACGAGACATAACGTTCCAGACAGTCCTGATTACCGCAGTAACAGTCGCGTCCGCCTGGCTTCACCACAATGTGGCCAATCACGCCCGCATTATGGGCGCGACCGGTATAGCTGTGGCCATCCGTGAAGATGCCGGCACCCAGACCGGTGCCGAAGTAGAGATAAATAAAGGAGTTAAGGTGGCGCGCTGTACCGTGAAAGCGTTTGCCGGTCTGGATAGCGTCTCTGGCGGGGCAATTCTGCTGGATAAAAAAGCAGATCAACGACCTCAATCCCGCTGACCGGGATATTGCCAGGGTGTTTCAGAGCTATGCGCTTTATCCGCATCTGACCGTCGCCGAAATTATTGATTAACACTCCCCCCCAACTTCAGCTGCACTCAGTCGTCGCTAGAGACGTTTTCAGGAGGTGAACGTGATTGCCCGAATGAATTTTTTCTGAACGGTGGCCGATCTAAATAGTGGGCGGCAGAGCCACTGGGTATTATCGCTATTTCTTCGCCAATAACGTCAGCTAAACTTCTTCATCATTTTTTTAAAGAAAGGCTCATCATCTTTAACCTGACAATCAGATATTATTTCTTCAGTAACATTTTTCTCACTAATGTTTTCAACAAGGATCTTAAACCTACGCTTTACTTCTTTACCTGCAGGAGTGCAATCTCCTGAGCTTGCCAGATAAACGGCCGCACTGTATGCCGCATAGCAGTCATCAATGTTGGCCGGATGATCTTTACAACCACTATATACACTATAAGCCAGATCAGCATGACCTTTATAATAATTAATTTCAGGCGTATTTTTTAACTGTGAAAATACACCAGGAAGTAATAGTGTGAAGACCAGACTAAGTGTTACCACTCCCATCAGGACTATATATCTGAACTTCATCGCCTTGCCTTTTTAGTCATTAATGTTAAAAAACTCTTTCTACTGCACGCGCCAGTAAGACTGGTGGTTTACCGTGATATTGAAAATAACTCAGTCAATTCGTCATTTCAATACTATACTGCCCCTGGTATTCAACATAGTTACGTTTCATTTATCAGATAAGGTTGTCTTCTTTCCTGTTATACCTCTTCAGAACAGGCAATTTCCCTTACTTTCCTGGTACAAAAGAAGAGTTCTGCGTCCACAAATCAGACAAATTTAGCCAATACGTTGAAGAACCGTGTATTCATTTTCTGTGCCCGGCATTCGTTTTACATATAACAGCCGCAGCCAGTAAATACGCCAGAGCAAACGCATGTCTGACATCAATTCCCGCAGCGTCAACACGAGCAGATATGCGTTCGGCAGACATCTGTCACGACGATTAAGAGGGACATAGAGCATCAATGTAGCAAGACCTTATCGCTTTGACAGCTCAAGTTCCGCTGAAACGTATAGCTCTGCACGCTTTATCGCAACTGGCTGTATTCCCCATAAAGTGCAGACAAACTTAAATAATGAAAATACAGAAGTATTAAGCTTCCCGAGAATTGGCTTTTTATGTTTGGGAATTTATCCCCCGATGAATTAATAATCAGGATTATTTTCAGATATGCAGTATGAATTGGATTTGCTGGCATAAAAGGTGACGCTGGGGCCATGTGCTGCTAAATAAGTTTCAGTGTGGCAATGGCTACAAGGACGAAGACGGACGTACTCTGCTTCACCGGTGGTCGCTAATCACCCTATCAGTGTTAGCGAAAAGGGATGGCGCTCTTATCTCTTTGCGAAGGACGTATGCTATTTGAACCGCCGCTCTATCCAGCAGCGACGGTTTTTCAGGCGTATCAGCACGCTTTACGCCAGATGAAACTGCTCCACCGTCTGTGACAGCTGCTGCGCCTGATCTTCGAGTGAATTGGCGGCCGCCGACATCTGCTGCACCAGCGCGGCGTTCTGCTGGGTGACGCCATCCATTTCATTGACCGCAATCGTGACCTGACTGATGCCACGTGCCTGTTCGCTTGATGCGGTAACAATCTCACCGATAATTCCCTGCACTGAATTTACCGCATGCATCATCTCCTGCATGGTCTTACCGGCATCATTCACCAGCCGGACGCCACTCTCAACCCGTACGCTCGACTCTTCAATCAGTGCGCCAATCTCTTTCACCGCATTAGCACTGCGCTGGGCCAGATTTCGCACTTCCGAAGCGACCACCGCAAAACCACGGCCCTGCTCACCGGCACGGGCTGCTTCTACCGCTGCGTTGAGCGCCAGAATATTAGTCTGGAAGGCAATGCTATTGATCATCGTGGTAATGTCGCCAATCTTTTTCGAGCTGTCATCAATCTGCGCCATGGTCTGCACCACCTCACCCACCAGCAAGGCACCGCGACTGGCAATATGCGTCGCGTTTTCGGTCAGGCTGGTCGCCTGTTGCGCATTGTCGGCATTCAGGCGGATCGTGGCGCTGATCTGCTCCATGCTGGCGGCAGTCTGCTCCAGCGCGGCGGCCTGCTCTTCGGTACGTGAGGCCAGATTGAGGTTGCCGCTGGCAATTTCGCCCGCGCCCTGTCTTACCGATTCGCTGGAATCCTTAATCTGCCCGACAATCTGCCGGAGCTGACTTTGCATAGTATGAAGCGCAAAAAAGAGGCTGCTGCGATCGCCGTTTTTCACAGCAATCGCGTTATCCAGCTTGCCATCCGCGACGGCCAGCGCAATATTTGCCGCTTCAATCGGCTCGCCGCCAATCGGACGCAGCACCTTACGACTGAACAGCATGCCGAGTACGGTGCCGACCAGCAGAATACTCACCACCATCAGCAGCAGCGCCCACATCAGTTGCCGGTTGGCAGCAGCCATCACCTGACTGACCGGTGCGACGACGCCGAGATACCAGGGCTTGTCACTGTTACCAATTACCACCGGCTGCCAGGTGATTAATGCATCTTCGCCCAGCACGGCATCAAAATGCTGTACGACTTTCGTCGTAAAACCATCTTTTTCGCCTTTCCAGGGTTTACCGGCTTCCTCTTTCACGGGGGAGGAAACCACATTTCCGCCATTCGAGAGCAACAGCGCATAGCCGCTGCCCTGCCAGGGTTTGATCTGATTCACTTTCTGCTGCAGTGAGGCCAGTGAAATGTCAGAGGTGACGATCGCTTTTAAGGTGCCCTGCTCGATAATCGCGGCAGCTACAGAGGTGAGCAAGGTCGGTACGCCGTTATAGGCATAGCTGTAAGGTTCGATCAGAGTGTCTTTTTTGGCTTTTTGTGGGACAAGGTAGTAATCCCCTTCACCTGGCGTAAGGAAGGAGAGCAGCGGATGCATCACGTAGTTGCCTGAAGTATCGCGGTCGACAAACCAGGCATAGCGACCCTGTGGGGCCTGACCCGGCTGTGTAGCGAACTCCGCATCGCGTCCATCAAACGCATCAGGTTCAAAGGTGACAGACATAGACAGATAGTCCGGGTTGGCGCGCAGCGCATACTCCATGACCTTATCAACCACCTTACGATCGGTAATACCCGCGTGCGGTAAGGCAATTACGCTCTGTCCAAGATGACTGGCAACATCACGGGCATGCCCCAGCTCCTGCTGCACCTGAAGCGCACGGCTTTGTGCAATCTGCTGCAGATAGTTTTCTGCGAGCACCTTCTGTTCTTTACCTGATTGCCAGCTGAGGACGCCGATAGTCACAGTAAATCCCAGCATGATTGTCAAACCACCCATGATCAGCATCTGCGTACGTGTACTCATTCTTTTCTTATGTGTTAACTGACTTGCCATAGTGATTCCCCTGGAATTTACCTGTTTCTTTCCCTCCTTGTGATTACGTTGCTCCTGAGATCATCTATCGGCGGCGTTTTTTTGAACTTTAGTCACCGTAATCCTGACGTGCAGCCTGTCTGGCTGTGAGTCATTCAGAGAAAGTGATCGCAAAGGGGATATGGCGCTGCGTATGAACGGACTTTTTTTGATCTGCAACAATATTGCTGCCCGCCTTTACTGTCAGTTTATGTCAACAGTTGCTGTAGCCCCTTGTCACTGTGGAGAGAGATCAATGATCGGAAAATCAGGATTAGCCATTGGGATGGTTGTCTGGCTGGCGTATGTTGCCTGGATTGTTCACTACTATTCAGACACCTTTATGCAGTTCTCCCGCTGAGCAAACAGGACCTTCGGGTCCTTTTTTTTCGCCCTTAATTCCTTATGGTTGGCCTGTGAGCCGGATCTTCGCTATTATCGACTCATTCTGTGAGCCGAATAGCAAATCCTATTCGGCTCATCGCCTCTTATTGTGAGCCAACTATGAGCGTTAACTGGATCTGGCAGCAGCCGGACTGGCCCGATTTTCAATGGCAGGATACTGTACTGTTACCGCGCCTGCGCCATCTGCAGCAGCAGCGCGGTTTACTGCTGGGACGAGCCAGCCTGCAGTCAGACAGTGATTCGCAGACGCTGGATACCCTGCTAAGTAATATCCTTTCTTCTTCCGCAATTGAAGAGGAGCGGGTAAACGTGCAGTCAGTACGCTCATCGCTGGCGCGCCGGCTAGGCGTCAGAGAAGAACAGCCTTATCCGGTCTCCGATCGCTCAGAAGGGCTGGCCGCCATGATGCTGGATGCCATCAACAATCGCAGCCAGCCATTGACGCTCGACCGATTATGTCAATGGCATCACTGGCTTTTTCCGGCCGATGAATGGACGGTGCAGCGCCTGAGCGTCGGCACGCTGCGCGGTAGTGAGCCCATGCAGGTGATCTCTGGTCGCATTGATCGCCCCACGGTGCATTTTGAAGCGCCACCGCGACAGGGGCTGGAGCCGCAGCTGGCACAGTTTATTGAGTGGTTCAACCACAGTCAGCAGGATGTAATGCTGGACCCGCTGCTGCGTGCTGCCATCTGTCATCTCTGGTTTGTTACGCTGCATCCGTTTGATGACGGTAATGGCCGTATCACGCGAGCGCTGACCGATCTGGCACTGGCGCAGGCCGACAGTCAGAGCATCCGCCTTTATGCCATGTCACCCGCTATCCTGGCGCAGCGTGCCGGTTATTACCGCATCCTGGAGCAGACGCAGAAAGGCGGCCTTGATATCACAGACTGGCTGGTGTGGTTTCTTGATATCCTGGATGAGAGCCTGAAGCAGGCGATGGACGTCATCGATCGCACCCAGATAAAAGCGCGTTTCTGGCTGCGTCATCAGGGGATGGGATTAAGCGCGGAACAGGTGAAAGTGCTGAACCGGCTGCTAGACGGCGGGGAACAGGGTTTTGAACTGGGGATCAGCGCCAGCCAGTATCAGAAGGTAGCTAAAGTGAGCAAAGCAACCGCGACCCGTCATCTGGCGGATCTGGTTGAAAAAGGCTGCCTTTACCGGCTGGAGGGCGGCGGCAGAAGCACCCGCTACCAGGTAGTAACAGATGCTATAAAGCTATAGCGTTAATCACGTGATGTTCTGCAACGTTAACTGCCAGGTGAGTTTAACCCTGAACATAACGCTCAAGCGACTCAGGACTTAATTGAGAGGCAGAAGCCCTGTCAGCGATAATCAACAAAGAAGGATGTAATTTCAATACGGATGCAGGAATCTGCTCCGTCACCGCGCCCTCAATTACCTGCGCCAAAGCCCAGGCTTTATTTTCGCCGCTGACAATGAGTAACAGATTTTTTGCTGCCATGACGCTCATCGGCCCCATAGTCACATAATGATCAGGTACAGAGCTTAAATCACCCTTCATTTCAGTCCGGGCGATGAATTCAGCGAGATCGCCCTCTATCGGATGCTTAACCACCGTGTGATGAAATCGGGTCAGGCCAGGGATGTTGCCGCAAAAATGGCCATCTGACCCCAGTCCCATCAGCACTAAATCTAATCCACCCTCCTCCTTTAACAGACGCTCAAAATCCAAAAAATTGTCATTGGTGAGTTTATGAATGTTCGTTTCTTTAATTTGTGCCGGCGACAGGAAAAGCTGACGCAGATTGGATATCGTGACGCCCTCACGATGTTGGCCTTTGAACGCAATTTCATCAAAGTTATAGTAATGAACATGTGAATAGCCGGAACGTCCGCCAATGGCTGAAACAAGGTGTTCGTACAATTTAGCAGGCGTATGACCTGCCGTAATTGCCAGATTCACACGTCGGTTTTGAGTCATATAACCCAGCATATGATGACTTGCGATCTGGCTCATTTCATTATAATTATCTGTCACGATCAGTTTCATTTCATCATCCCGTAATCGTTTTGCTGACAAACATCAATGTGGCATCGCGACCTGTCGTGAGCCACAATGATGGGTATTAACAGGCAGTCATCTCACCCTTTAAGTGAGGCTCCGTTTGTCGCTATCACCTCCTGATACCAGTAGAAGCTTTTCTTGCGGCTACGCGCCAGCGAGCCTTCGCCATTATCATCGCGGTCCACATAAATGAAGCCGTAACGTTTAGAGAGTTCGGCTTTGGATGCGCTGACCAAATCGATCGGACCCCAGCTGGTATATCCCATAACTTTTACACCATCCTCAATGGCTTCACGCACCTGAACAAGGTGATCGTTGAGATAGCTGATGCGATAGTCATCCTGCACGACGCCCGTTGCATCCGGTATATCTTTCGCGCCCAGTCCATTCTCAACAATGAACAGTGGCTTTTGATAACGGTCCCACAGCAGATTAAGCAGGGTACGTAAGCCCACCGGATCTATCTGCCAGCCCCATTCAGAACTCTGCAGGTGGGGATTGGGTACCATGCTCAGAATATTACCGCGCATCTGCTGATTCAGTGTCTCATCGGCGGTGACGCAGCCGGACATGTAATAGCTGAAAGAGATAAAATCGACGGTCGACTCGAGTATCTGGCGATCGGCATCGGTAATATCCAGTTGGATATCGTTTTCGCGGAAGAAGCGCAACATATAGCCAGGGTAAGCCCCCCGACACTGTACATCGCCGAAAAACTGCCATTTTCGGTTCTCCTGCAGCGCCTCAAAGACATCATCGGGCTTACAGCTCAGCGGATAAACCAGACCTCCCAGCAGCATATTGCCGATTCTTGCATCGGGATTAATGTCATGACAAATTTCTACCGCCATAGCACTGGCAACCAGTTGATGATGGATGGCCTGATAAATCTCGCTTTTACTGCTGGTTTCTGGCAGGCCTACGCCAGTCATCGGCGCATGTAAAGACATATTGATTTCATTGAAGGTCAGCCACAACCTGACTTTTTTCTGATAGCGGGTAAACACCGTACGCGCGTAATGCTCAAAAAAGCCAATCACCCGACGGTTTCCCCAGCCGCCATACTGCTTTACTAAACCCCAGGGCATTTCATAATGTGACAGTGTCACAAGCGGGGTAATGTTATGTGCTGCCAGCTCATCGAATAATCGGTCATAAAAGGCCAGGCCTGCTTCATTGGGTTGTTGCTCGTCACCATTGGGAAAGATACGCGTCCAGGCGATTGATACTCGCAGACAGCTAAATCCCATCTCTGCAAACAGTTTTATATCGTCCGGATAGCGATGGTAAAAATCGATCGCTACATCTTTCAGGCTCTTACTCCCCGCAACGCGATCGACTACCGGGCCAAAAATCCCTTGTGGCTGAAGGTCAGAGGTGGAAAGGCCTTTCCCCTCTTCACGCCAGGCACCTTCAACCTGATTAGCGGCAACCGCACCGCCCCATAAAAATGTATCCGGGAAAGTTTTCATCCTGTGCTCCTTTTACTGATGAATGATGCTGAGTAACGGCGTTCCTGCGGTGACAGCTGTCCCTGCCACCGCCAAAACGTCACGATACGCATCGCTGTTAGTGATAATGATCGGTGTTGCAAGGTCATATCCGGCATCAAGAATGGCCTGACGATCAAACGTCAGCAGCAGATCGCCGGGCTTAACCGCGTCGCCCACTTTTACGTGTGCCGTGAAAGGTTTGCCCTCAAGCCTGACGGTATCGATACCCACATGAATCAGCAGCTCAATCCCACTGTCACTCAACAGGCCGATGGCGTGTCGGGTCTGAAACAGCGAGGCAACCTCACCTGCGAAGGGCGCAATGACTTTGTTGTCTGAAGGAATGATGGTCACACCCTGTCCCAGCAGGCCACTGGCGAACGTCGCGTCCGGCACCTGATCAAGGGCCAGTACGGTGCCGGTCATCGGTGAGAGGATGTCATCTTCGCCGGGCATTACCGGGATCGCTGCGTCTGGCGTGCTGTTACGGGGTATTCCCGCTACCAGCGTCATGACACAGCTCAGGATCAGCGCCAGTAGTGTTCCGGCAATCCCACCCCATAAGGTTGAATCAACCCCACCTGGCGGGATCATTTGCGCGAGGGTAAAGATGTTGGCAAAGCCAAAGGAATAGACGTGGCTACTGCTGAAGCCGACAATGCCACCGCCGATGGCACCCGCCACACAGCCAAAGATGAAGGGACGGCGTAACGGCAGATTAACGCCATAGACAGCCGGTTCAGTGATACCAAAGATCCCTGCGGTCACTGATGAACCCGCCAGCATCTTCTGGCGCGCATCCTGGCTGCGCAGTAAAACCCCTAGTGCCGCACCAACCTGACCCATAACAGCAGGCAACAGTACGGGCAGCATCGAGTCATGTCCCAGTACAGCAAGGTTGTTGATCATCAGCGGCACCAGTCCCCAGTGCAAACCAAAAATTACACAAACCTGCCACAGTGCACCCATGACGGCCCCAGCCAGCCAGGGGGCCAGAGCATAAATCCACTGGTAACCGTTCGCCAGCATCTGGCTCAGCCACGTGGCCAGTGGGCCAATTACCAAAAAGGTCAGCGGCACAGTGATGCTCAGACAGATCACTGGCGCAAAAAAGTTTTTCATGGCGGCGGGCAGCAGCCGGGTACTCTGTTTTTCCAGCCAGCAACTCACCCACGCGGCGAGAATGATGGGTATAACCGACGCACTGTAGTTAAACCAGGTCACAGGAATGCCGAGAAACGCATCAGTCAAGACGCCGGACTGCTGGCTGACATTGAAGGCAGCAATCATCGTCGGATGAATCAGTGCACCGCCGATGGCCATGGTGATAAAGGGATTACCGCCAAACTTTTTACCTGCGGTAAAGCCCAGTATCAGCGGAAAGAAATAAAACAGCGCATCACTTGCCGCAAACCAGATTTTATAGGTTCCACCCTCCACAGATAGCCAGCCACAGACCACGGCCAGCGCCAGCAGACCTTTGAGAATACCGGAGGCGGCAAGAATGCCGATAAAGGGGGTGAAAATGCCTGAAACAATGTCGATCAGTTGACTGCAAAGGTTACCTGCCTTCTCATTATCCTTTATTGCTTCTGAAGTCTCATCAGCCAGACCGGCTTCAGCGCGAACGGCCTGCCAGACATCATGAACATGGTTGCCAATCACTACCTGAAACTGACCGCCGCTTTCGACGACCATAATGACACCCGGATTCTTCTTAAGTCCTTCCGCATCGGCTTTGTGGTTATCTTTCAGTTTAAAGCGAAGCCGGGTGGCACAATGAACCAGACTTACGATGTTCTCTCTGCCACCAATATGGCCGAGGATATCCTGCGCCAGCGTGTGATATTCCATCTCAATTTCCTTAAACCGATGTCCGTTGACATCCGTTGACTGAGCCAAAAATAAAAAAACCCGAGAGCGTCCTCTTTTCAGAGGACGCGCTCAGGTTTTGCCTGCGTTAAGCAGTAACAATCCAGTTTATGGGGCTTACTGCCCCTCTTTTCTCACCCGCTCGATATGAATGGCGAGAAACATAATCTCTTCCGCCGTCAGCTCTCGCTGATAGCTTTTTTGCAAATGCTGCGCGATTTTCACCGCGCATTTCCAGGCTTTGGGATAGTTATCTTTTACTGCCGTATGCAATGAAACATCGTCATCGTTGACCACGGTTCGCGTCAGCATCCGCTGCGCGAAAAACTTCAGATGGGTGACAAACCGCTGATAACTCAGTGACGATTCGTTATATTCAAGCTGCAACTGATACTTCACCAGTTGCAGGATCTCCTGCATGACCCGGGTGACATCCATCACTTCCGGCATGTCATTATGGAGCTGTGCTGTCACCAGATGTAGCGCGATAAACCCGGCTTCATCCTCAGGTAGTTCGACATTCAGACGACGGGCGATGATTGCCCTGGCCTCCTGCCCCAGTTCGAACTCTTTGGGATAGAGACGTTTGATATCCCAGAGCAATACATTTTTAATTGCCAGACCTTTGTTCTGCCTTTCAATGGCAAAATAGCAGTGGTCGGTTAATGTGATATAAAGACTCTCCTGCAATTTCCCCAGACGCTGAATCGCAAGATCAATAATGCAATTGCAGGTCGTCATTACTTCAGGCGGGATTTGGTGTAACAACTCCTCCAGCCGACGAACCAGCACATCACTTTGCGGTGCGAACACTTTCTCAATTTGCGCGCCGTTGAGACTGTCACCGACGCGTTTCTGAAAGGCCAGCCCTCGCCCCATGACGACCTGCTCGCGCCCCTGCTCATCATGAACCATCACCACGTTATTATTCAGAATTTTGGCGATTTTCATCGGAACCCCAGAAACAAAAAAACCTGACATCCGGCAGAAGCCAGAAATCAGGTTTTGCCTGCCTAAGCAGTAACAATCCATTCCGGGCACTCTATCATTTTTATTCGCGACCTCAATCTGTCAGGGTAAAAAGCGTGACAGCGATCGAGAACCTTTTTCAGCTTAAAAAGTCACGACCGTCTTAAGTTCCGTCACCCAGGCATCCTGCGTATGGGATATCCCCGCCGGACGATGCCAGTACTGAAGCCCGGGTTGAAGTTCCAGCCAGGAAACGGGGCGGAATCGGTAATAGAATTCCCCATTCAGCGAATGACCAGGCACCGGATGATAAGCCGCATCGTTGTAGTCAGAAATACCACTGATCGTGTTCATGTAGCGCTGATTACGCGCGTACTGATTGCTCATATCCGTCCAGGTCAGGCCAAAACCTATCCAGTCTTCAGGACGGGCGTCAAACAGCCCCCGATAGCGGAGTGACGCGGCATAGACCGAATGCATGTAGTTAGTTCGCTGATCGGCCAGGCTCATACTGAATGAAGTACTCAACCCGCGACTGGCGTCATCCTGATGTCGCGTCAGTTGCTGATTAAGTCCGGCGTAAAGAAACCCTGTCCGGTTATGCTTCTCATAACCGCCGGGATCACTGGCACCTGCGCCACCGGACCGGCCGCGATAGAGGTCAGTTTGCGGGGCATTGGTAAAAACCACCCCCAGGTTATAGGCACCCGGCAGGCCGTTAATGATCGGGCGGGCTTCAATTTCTACCGGCAGCAGGACACCTTTGCTGCGTCGGGTGGAGCCACTCCAGGCGTGATGACGACTGGCAGCATCCGGGTTCTGCTCCATCACACCACCTTTCAAAGTGACAACGGGAGTTAACCGGTATTCGAGCGTGGTTCCCCATGTATGAACGTTCCAGTTATTCCAGGTCAGTGAGTTCGCGGATTTTCCGCCACACTGTGAAAGCATCTGGAAATCACAGGGTATAATCTGATCGAAGGTCTGAACCTTGTTCATCATTCCGATACGCCATGTCATACGCCGATCATCAAAACTTCGGGCAAAGGTCAGCCAGCCCAGTCGGGTAATTGATTGTCCGCCCCAGCTCTCCTGCGTGAGATCGTTCACATTCACGCGAGGATCCTGCACGCGTCGCGTGGTCAGATCATCGTTATGATTGCGGTTAACAATGTTCGCTTCGATACGTGCATCGGGAATATTTGTCCAGCGCGACAAATCCTGATTAAAGGTCAAAGCAAACTGATCGATATAAGCGACGTGTGAAGCATGATTGTATCCACCGCCGCCATTCCAGCCAATTTCATTCAGATAACCCAGGTTATAGGTAAATCCATTGTCGTTAAGCAATTTACGAAGGCCATACATATCACCCAGAACAGGATCAGGTGGAGATTCAAACCCTAATACTGTTCCGCTCCATTCCTGCGCTGCCGACAAGGGTGAAAAGGTCAATAATGAGAGTGCGCACAGCATGCTTTTATATTTCATCTTAGCAACCTGTTTTTGATTTTAATGATGTACGGTTCGCAGGAGAGCCCTGAACCTGCTGTCATCTACGTCATGCTTCCCTGGCCTGAACAGGCCGATTAATTATTGCTAGTTTTATTAATGACTTACACATTATCGGAGTAAATTTAAGGCAAAAAAAAACCTAAGCACCCCACAGTGGTAATGACTGTGGAACGCTTAGGTTTTGCCTGTTATCCAGTAACAACCCTACGCTGAAAACGGCTCTAACCTAACACTGATTTTTAAAGTTTAATAGTACTGCCGGGTTATTTCACAAGAAAATGTGAGCCAATTAACAATTAATATCTCTTATTTCACAGCTCTGGTGTTAATTAATAATTAAAATGAGGTAAGGAAATCACCAGGAGAATATCATATTAGTTTACTTGCTAATTCATTTAATCAAGACTGTTGATATTTATGCGTAGAATTAAAATAATCAAACGGCGTCTGACGCTTAAAAATGAATGATCAAAAATCCAGATTATTGAATCCTGATTGATACTATAACGCTGAGTTCCAAATTTTAGCTGGCTGATTTGCGTGATTTACAGGGAGATGATTGCAGGCGGGCACTCAGCATAAAGGAACCACAGGCGGATTTATTTTGAATGACCTGACAAAAGGTCAGATAAAGCCGTTAATCAGAAACAACAACGCCGGAAGGGTCGCTTCCGGCGTTGTGGCAGTTACGCAGCTTTAACGGCACGTACTTTCTTCGCAGCAGGCGCTTCCGCCTGCTCATCCGCACCTTCTTCTGCCACGGCTTCAGGCTTCGTCGCGCCTGCGGCTACGTCCGGCAGTTTGCTGGTGCGCAGAATATGCTGGACCGCATCTTTCTGCTCCGCAATCAGCAGACCAAGCGTTTCTGCCTGAGATTCGTCCAGTGCCGGTTGATGCTGTAACAGCCAGTCAGTGAAGGCTTCGGCCATATCGAGCATTTTGTCGTAGGCATCGGCCTCTTTCTTATTGGCAAACGTCATCTTCTCTTCACCCTTTCTGACTACAACAAATTTTGTTTCAACAGCCATCTTTTTGCCCTCAGGTACTGTGTATGCATACAGTATATCATGCCGGTTATGCTTTGCCAGCAGAGAATGGAGTTTACCGGTTACGCGCAGGCTAACTTTAACCGGGCGCAGGTTTTTTTCATTTTCCTGCCGCTTCTCTGCCGGAAACCAGACTGACTACACCAGCAGCTCTTCAAGGAACATCGCCAGTGCTTTACGCGGATCGTCCTCTTCGGACACGATCACCTCGATCCCCCACTGCCCCAGCACCTCTTTGGCTACCGGGTTGTTGCGATTTGTGAACAGATACGACTTGGGTCGCGCGGTCGCCAGCCCGGTGCGGCCCCACATCTTGGTCAGACGATAAAACAGCAGGCGTATGTTGAAATCACTGATGCTGTAGCCGACAAACAGTACGGAGTTGCCCATTACGTCATGGGTCAGTTTGATGTCGAGAGGGGAGTCAAAATAGAGGCGTTCAAAATAGCTGCTCTCATCGAGCACGATAGAGGTGTCATCATCGAAGTCACCGTGCAGCTTGATGATGTGACGTTTATCTTCAGTCAGCGAGACCAGGTCTGCGGCGTTCGCCACTTTGTAATAGGGGACGCCGTGCGCCTCGTGCGCCGCTTCCAGCCAGCGATCGTAATTGGTGGTGTAGATGCGCGAGAAGTTACCCTGGGTAATCATGGTATGAATTTCAGAAGACCGGACATCGATATCCGGCCGGTGCCACTCACGATCCATCCAGCTGCGCAGCGGGCCTAGCGAGCCTTTCTTTTGCTTGTAATACTCTGCCAGCGACAGGTGCGTTCCATAGGTATTGAAGATTTTGGGATCGTAACCCAACTCGTTAGCAAGGTGAGCAATCAGTTCATGCCACTCGGGGAGGCCAAAATTACGCGAAATACCGGCACCGGCAAACAGAATCAGTTTGCCGGAATCATAGGCGCGTTTGAGTTCAGGTTTCATGCCACTCCCCGCGAGGTTTTTAAAAAGGTGGCGAAGCGATCCAGCGCGATGCGCCGCATCGAAATCTCATTCTTGAGTTCGCCCATTTCTGCAAAGGTCTGCTCATAGCCTTCGGGGATAAACACGCAGTCCCACTGGAAGCCGCGTGTCCCGGCGGGTTTAGCGGCGATGGTGCCGCGCAGTTCACCCGAGAACTGATACATTTTGCGACCGTCGCAGTAGCCGAGCACCGTTTTGGCCGTCACAGCCTGGCTGTCCAGTCCCTGCACCAGTGCGGTAAAGCGCTCAGCGTCGAGGCGGTTCCAGAAGATACGGGTCAGCCCGGCGGGCAGACCATTGAGGCCATCCAGATAGAGACCGGTATGCTCAACAAACAGTGGCCGCCCAATCAGCGAAAAGGCTTTGGTCAGTTTATCACGCACCAGGTCCAGCTCGTTTTCAGTCTGAATTTCTTCGATACGACGGGCGATGGGTAATACTTCGACCCCGACAGGCTCGAGTATCTTACGCACCTCCGCCAGCTTTTGCTCATTGGCAGAAAGGAATCTGATTTTCATGGGGCTTCCAGGTCAATTACTCCGCCACGCAGTGAGGATTTTTTACGAAAACAGGCGGGCAGGATAAATCACTAACGCTGGAGAGTGTAGTTCAATTCTGGGGTCATTAAATGGCAGAACCGGCTTCAGCAGGAGAGCCGGTTCTGCCGACTCAGTAAACAATGCCCGGCGGATTCACTGTGGAGTGCGTCACAGCTTCATCCTGTTCACCCCAGCGGGCCAGCACCTGCTGATACTGCCCACCCGTGATAGTGCTATCCAGTGCGGCCTGTAAAGCCGGTGCCAGCCCATTGCCCTTTTTAGTGGTCACGGCGACCCAGGCGCGGAACGGTCCGCTGCCCACCAGCTTTGTCTGGCCGCGTGAAGCCACTTTCCAGGCGGCCATCGAGTGCGGGCCAAAGATCGCATCGGCCCGCCCCGACAGCAGCGTCAGCGTCGCAGAGGCATCATCGGTAAGATAGACTGGCGTCACCGCAGGCAGACCTTTGGCCCGGTTCTGCTGATCCCAGCTCAGCAATATGCGCTCCTGATTGGTGCCCGATGAGACGATAATCCGCTTACCGGCAATATCAGGCGGGCTGCTGATCTGGCTGATCTTACTGTCGCTTTTTACCGCAAAGGCGTGGTTATCAGCGCGATAGGTCGCAAAATCGAACTTCTTCTTACGCTCCTCAGTAACGGCAATGTTAAACATGGCGACATCATAGCGTCCGGCACTGATGCCCAGTGGCCAGTCCTCCCACGAGGCCGGAACCAGCTTCAGCTTTAACCCCAGACTGTCAGCCAGCAGCCTGGCGATGTCCGGATCGCTGCCGATCCGCGTGACGTTGTCAGACGCCAGCAGCGACAGCGGTGGAGAGTTAGTCGCGGCGGTTGCTACCGTCAGCGTGCCGGGTTCGATAAAGTGAAAGTCAGCCGGGATTTTCGCGATCGCCCGGGGATTCGCCGGGGCATGAATCGGCGTCTCATTTTTCAGCACATCGAGCTTCTCCGCCGCCTTACAGGTCAGCACTGGGAGCAGCGTCAGCGCTGTTAAGGTCAGCGCCTTCATAGCACGCGCGCCAGAAAACGGCGGGTACGTTCGTGGCGCGGATTGTTCAGTACCTGCGTGGTGCTGCCCTGCTCAACAATCCGGCCATCCACCATAAAGACCACCTTGTCCGCCACTTCACGGGCAAAGCCAATCTCATGGGTCACAATTACCAGCGTGGTGCCGGAACGCGCCAGCTTTTTGATGACGTCGAGCACTTCACCAACCAGCTCCGGATCCAGCGCCGAGGTCGGCTCATCGAACAGCATCACGCGGGGATTGAGCATCAGAGCGCGCGCAATAGCGATACGCTGCTGCTGCCCGCCCGACAGATGACGCGGCCAGGCGTCGGCTTTATGGCGCAGACCGACAATGTCCAGCAGTTCGCCCGCCCGCGCTATCGCTTCAGATTTCGTCAGCTGACGATGGGCAATCGGCGCTTCAATCAGGTTATCCAGCACGCTGAGGTGCGGAAAGAGATTGAAGTTCTGGAACACGTAGCCGACGTTGATACGCTGCCGCAGAATCGCCTTCTCTTTGAGTTCATACAGCTTATCGCCGCGCTGCTGATAGCCAATGTAGTCGCCATCAATCTGAATAAAGCCCTCGTCGACCCGCTCCAGATGATTAATGGTGCGCAGCAGCGTGGATTTGCCGGAGCCGGATGGCCCCAGGATCACCGTGACCGATCCAGGCTCCAGCGACAGCGAAACATCATCCAGTGCTGTGTGTTTACCAAAACGCTTGGTCACGCCAGTAATACTAATGGCACCTGTTGTGTGTGAAGTGCGGTAATCAATGGCTTCGGACATGGCTGATCTCCTCGGTCGGATGAAGTGGCGTGACGCGACTGCGCCATTGTTGCCAGCGCGAAGGCTGCGGCTCACGGTTCACGCTGCGGGCCAGCCAGCGCTCAACGTAATACTGAATCACGGACAGGACGGTGGTGATAATCAGATACCAGGCGGCACCGACCATCAGCAGCGGGATCACTTCCTGATTACGGTTGTAAATCATCTGGATGGTGTAAAACAGCTCCGGCATCGCCAGCACGTAAACCATCGAAGTACCTTTTGCCAGACTGATAATCTCGTTGAATGCGGTCGGAATAATGGCGCGCAGCGCCTGCGGCAGAATGATGCGGAAGGTCCGGCGTGAGGCAGAAAGCCCCAGCGCAGAAGCGGCTTCAACCTGCCCGTGATCGACGCCGAGGATCCCGCCGCGGATAATCTCTGCACTGTAAGCCGCCTGCACCAGCGTCAGACCAATTACCGCCGCCGGGAACTGGCCCAGCACATTAATCGTCTGAAACGCCCCCCACGACAGGCCGGTAAACGGAATACCAATCGACAGCGTGTCGTAGAGGTAGGAGAAGTTATAGAGAATGATCAGCACCACAATCAGCGGCAGAGAGCGGAACAGCCAGATATAGCCCCACGCCAGGGTGCTCAGCAGCCACGACGAGGAGAGACGTGCCAGCGCCAGCAGACCGCCAAAGAAGAGGCTGAAAATAGTGCCCAGCAGAGTCAGGAGCAGCGTCTGACCCAGGCCGTGCAGGATCACCGGATCAAAAAACCAGCGGGCAAACACGCCCCACTCCCAGCGAGGGTTAAAGGCCACTGACTGAATCACGCCCGCCAGGATAAACAGCGCCAGAATAGCGCCGGCGGTGCGCGCCGGATAACGTGCCGGGACCACCTGCAGATGTTGATGTTTGCTCATCGTCCCTCCTTAACTCGCCTCAGCGACGTTATAAACGCCGATTACTTTAATAAAACGCAGTCGCCCGTCATGTGGCGGCTGGCCGTAACGCTCCAGATCGCCGCTCAGATCGAACTGTGGCTGATAGCCGTGACCGGTATAAAGCCGCACCGCCTCCGGCTGGCGAAAGCCGGTGGTGAGAAACAGCCGCTGATAGCCCGCCTGCAGCGCACGCCGTTCCAGCTCCTGCAACACCACCAGCGCCAGCCCCTGGCGGCGCAGATCGCTGCGGGTCCAGATACGCTTCAGCTCAGCGGTCTGCGGGTCATAAGGTTTATAAGCGCCCATCGCAATGATTTCGCCGTCGCGCTCCAGCACAATAAACAGCCCCTGCGGCGGCAGATACCATTCGGTCAGCTCCTGCTCCTGCTCGTTACGGCGGGAGAAAAAGTCGCCATAACGTGCCGAATATTCACCAAACAGATCACCCAGAATCGGTTGCAGCTCGGGGGCCTCGGGCGAAACTTCGCGGAAAGTCGATTCACTCATGCTCAGCTCCTTAGTCGCCCAGCCCGGCGGGGTTGATTTCAGAACGATCGATATGCTCCACGTCTTCCCCCCAGCGGTTCAGCACCTTCTGATAATCGCCATTGCTGATGACGCCATTCAGCGCAGTGCTGATCGGTTCTGCGAGGCCGCTGCCTTTTTTCACCGTAACGGCAATGTGCGCCGCTTTTGGCCAGCCACCATCCACACTGCCGATCAGCCGGGTTTTACCGGTCAGTGCCGCTTTCCAGGCACCAATGACGTTAGGACCAAACCAGGCATCGGCCCGCCCCGCTTGCAGTGCCAGCGTCTGGGCGGCGTCATCTTTCGCATAGATCGGAGTAAAGCCTTTCAGACCCTTTGCCTGATTCTCTTTATCCCACGCCAGCAGAATCGCCTCCTGATTGGTGCCGGATCCCACAATGATCCGCAATCCGGCAATGTCTTCCGCTTTGGTCAGTGACTTAATCGGGCTGCTGGTTTTGACATAAAAGCCGAGCGAGTCTTTGCGGTAGGTGGCGAAGTCGAACTTTTCTTTGCGCTCTTTAGTCACGGTAATGTTGGAGATTGCCGCATCATACTTGCCCGAGGCCACACCCAGCGGCCAGCCTTCCCACGACGTCGGCACGATATTGAGTTTTAATCCCAGGCTATCCGCAACCAGTCGGGCAATATCCACCTCGCTGCCGAGCAGGGTTTTGTTGTCATCGGAAAATACCGTCAGCGGCGGAGAGTTCTGCGCCGCCACGGCCACGGTAAAGGAACCCGGTACCACAAAGTGATGCCCCGCGGGCAGTTGCGCGATGGCGTCAGGATTCTTCACCGTATTAATCGGCGCTTTATTGGCTTCCAGGCTGACGCGCTGGCCGTTATAGGAAACGCTGGTGCCTTCTGCCAGCGCGTGGCTGCTGGCGGTCAGAATAAGCAGGGCAAGAAGACGCGATGTTTTTTTCATGACGTGGGCTCTTATTGTGAGGTGAACTGATTAACGGGTTGTTTCAGAGCGAAGCTGTCGCGCAGCGTACTGCCCGGGTAGTCGTGGCGCGTCAGGCCGCGAGCCTGCAGAATCGGCACCACGCGGTCGACAAAACGTTCAAAGGTGTCAGGTGTGCCGCCATTGATAATGAAGCCGTCTGTGGCGTGGGTTTCGAACCAGAGCTGCAGGCCATCGGCCACCTCTTCGGGCGTGCCGTGAAACAGCGGACGCGGCGTTGCGGCTTCCAGTGCCGCCTGGCGCAGCGTATGGCTATGCTGCTGTGCTTTGCGTTTGATCTCGTCGGTGGTGCTGCGGAAGCTGTTCTGACCAATGTCGCCGATGTCCGGGAACGGCTGATCCAGCGGATATTGTGAAAAGTCGTGGTGGTCAAAGAAACGACCGAGGTAGTTAAGCGCGTCGGCAATCGATACCAGCGCCGCCGTGGTCTGATACTGGCGCTCTACGTCTTCCGCATCATCACCCACGATCACGCTGACACCCTGAAAGATGTGCAGATCCTCTGGCTGACGACCGTTTGCTACCAGCTGCTGTTTCACATCCTGATAAAACGCCTGCGCTTCTTCGCGAGTGGGCTGATGGGTAAAGATGGCGTCAGCATGACGCGCCGCCAGCTTTTTACCGTCGTCGGACGCACCTGCCTGGAAGATAATCGGACGGCCCTGCGGCGTGCGGGCGATGTTTAGCGGTCCCTGCACCTGGAAGAAGTCGCCATGATGATCGAGCGTGTGCAACTTCGCCGGATCGAAGAACTGCCCGCTCTCCTTGTCCCGTACAAAGGCATCCTGCTCCCACGAATCCCATAAGCCTTTCACTACCTGCAGATACTCGTCGGCAATGCGGTAACGCAACGCGTGTTCCGGGTGTTTCTCGCGGGAAAAGTTTTTGGCGGAACCCTGCAGCGGCGAGGTAACAACGTTCCAGCCCGCACGCCCGCCGCTGAGGTGATCGAGGCTGGCAAACTGACGTGCCACGGTGAACGGCTCGCTGTAAGAAGTGGAAACGGTGCCGACCAACCCCAGATGTTCTGTGACGCCCGCCAGTGCCGAGAGCAGCGTCAGTGGTTCAAAACGATTCAAAAAATGCGGGATCGATTTCTCATTAATAAACAACCCGTCGGCAACAAACAGAAAATCGAGCTTGCCCTGCTCCGCCTTGCGGGCGATTTTTTTGGCGTACTCCAGATTAATACTGGCATCGGCCTGCGCCGCAGGATGGCGCCAGGCAGACATGTTTCCCGACGCGCCATGCAGAATAGTGCCCAGCCGAAGTTGTCTTGTGGTCATGATGCTCTCTCTTTTTTAGTCGTAGCGATGCCCGACGAGGGTTGTCAGAACCCCCGTGTTTAAACGGACTGCAGATGAATTCAGTTCAGAATGGCTTCCCGACATCGCGCATTGAGGTGTTGCAGCGCCTGGCGGGCCAGTCGGGCGAAGTAGTCGGCGGCGGGGGCAATCAGCGCCTCATCCGGGGTAAAGCTGGCATGGTGCAGACCAAAATCACTGGCGCTGCCGATGCTGACAAACGCACCCGGCACCTGTTGCAGATAGAACGCAAAATCCTCACCCAGCAGATGCAGTTCGGCAGACTGCACCCGATAGCCTGCCTGCTGCGCGACATCACTGCTGAAGGTTGCCCAGTGCGCATCGTTGATTAGCACTGGCGGACCGGGATGCCAGCTCAGGGTCGCCTGCGCGCCATTGGCCTCAGCAAAGTGCTCAACCAGCGTACGCACCCGCTGTTCCAGTTCGGCACGCAGCTGTAAATCGTGCGTTCTCGCCGTGCCGCCAAACTCCACGCCGCCCGGCAATACGTTCCAGCTTTTGCCGCCGTCGATGCGGGTAATGCTCAGCACCAGACTGTCCAGCGCACTAAAGCTGCGGCTGGTGAGTCCCTGTAAGGCCTGGATAATCTGGCTGGCGGTGACAATACTGTCCACGCCCTGCTCCGGATACGCGGCATGTGCGCCTTTGCCGGTGACGCGAATAATAAATTTGTCCGTATTGGCGTAAAACGCCCCGCAGCGGGTAGCAAACGTACCAACAGGCAGTGAAGGCTCGTTGTGCATGCCGAAAATAGCCTGCACCTCATCCAGCACGCCCGCCTCGATAAACTGGCGTGCTCCGCGTGCAATCTCTTCTGCAGGCTGAAACAGGATGCGCACCCGACCAGGCAACTGATCGGCCTGTTCGTTAAGCTGTAACGCCGCGCCCAGCATCACAGCGCTATGGAGGTCGTGACCGCAGGCGTGCATCACACCGGGATGACGGGAGTGAAAACGCACACCGCTCGCTTCATGGATTGGCAAGGCATCGATGTCGGCGCGCAGGGCGATGACGGTCTCTCCACTGCCAATTTCCGCCACAAGACCCGTCTCAAGGGGATAGTCGAGCAGCCGGATGCCCGCCGCCTGCAACCAGCCCCGCAGTCGGGCGGTGGTGGCGAACTCCTGACCCGACAGCTCTGGCCAGGTGTGCAGTTCACGCCGCCATTCAATCAGTTGTGATGCATTGCTCATGATGACTCTCCACTCAGACTCAGGCTGCAACCAGATGCTGTGTAGCCAGCAACTCCAGTGACTGCAGGCGGGCAACCGGCTCGGTAATCGGCGTGTCGATAACGAACTCATCAATGTCGAAATTATGGTGCAGCGCATCCAGCTGGGCATGAACCTGTGCTGCGGTACCTTTCAGCAGTGACGGCGTGCGCGGCTCAATCTGATAATCGCGATATCCACCCTGCCGCACATAGCGCTCAGCCTGTTCCAGACTGGCGACGTTAACGCCAGGCCCGTCTTTCACCGACACATGGTAATGACGCAGCGTGGAAACCAGCAGGTCAGCCTGGGCGGGCGAGTCGGCTACCACCACCTGAACAGCCACCAGTGCGCGCTGGCCGTTACTGAGGCGAGAGAAGGTACTCAGTGCATGCTCCAGCAACTGGCGGTCGCCATTGATATGAGCTGCAAAGACGAACTGCCAGCCCAGACTGGCCGCCAGCCGCGCACTCTCTTCACTGGCACCCAGCAGAAAACGGTTAGCGGGACGTGATGGCAGCGGCGTCGCGGCTAAACCTTCGTCATCAGGCTGTACCTGTGTATGTTTAAGCCAGCTATCCAGCAGCTGAAGCTGTTCGGCAAAGCTGCCTTTTTTAGCCGCATCGACACCCTGTTGCAGTGCATGGGTAGAAAGTGGCAGTCCGCCCGGCGCTTTGCCCACACCGAGATCGATACGGCCCGGTGCCAGTGAGGCGAGCAGATTAAAATTTTCCGCCACTTTATACGGGCTGTAATGCTGCAACATCACCCCACCCGAGCCGACACGAATATGGCGGGTCTGGGCAACGATCCAGGCAATCAACACTTCCGGTGAAGGACTGGCGAGCTGCGCAGTATTGTGATGTTCCGCCAGCCAGAAGCGGTGATAACCCCACTCCTCAGCTAACTGCGCCAGCTGCAGCGTGCGCTGCAGTGCTGCTGCAGGCGACTCGCCCTGCAGCACGGGCGCTTTATCTAACAGACTTAGTCGATATGCCATTCACCTGGTCCTTGTTCATTCCGGTTGCGGACCAGTGTGCTGCGCAGTCGATTATTGGTAAAACATCATATTGTTTTATGCTTTATTGAATTCGTCATAATGGGGAGATAATGACGTCGACAGGAGATAATCAGGCGCTGGGGCTGGATATCCGGGTGATATTTTGCGTTTAACGCTCTTCTTGACCTGATGATCATCTGCTTAAAGCCAGCGCGTGGCAAAGTTATGCAGAAAATCGTCTTATGTTTTTTCAGGCGGGCGTCTGATTTAATCAGAGATTATGTGTCAGACAACCTCTGGAATATGATTAGCTGGTTTACGCCTTCATTCAGGCCATTACCTTTGCCGCTGGCGTCTTTATCATTCTGCAGGGCGTGCGTTTAATTCTGGCCGAAATTGTCCCGGCTTTTACCGGCTTTTCAGAAAAACTGGTGCCAGAAGCCAGACCCGCGCTCGATTGCCCGATTGTCTTTCCCTATGCGCCGAATGCGGTGCTGGTTGGCTTTATCTCCAGCTTTGTCGGTGGCCTGGTCGGACTGTTTGTCCTGGGTCAGCTGCATTGGGTATTGATTCTGCCCGGTGTGGTCCCTCACTTCTTCTGTGGTGCGACAGCTGGCGTGTTTGGTAATGCAACCGGCGGCAAACGCGGAGCAATCTGTGGTGCCTTTGCTCATGGCCTGTTGATCACCTTCCTGCCTGTCGCCCTGTCGCCCTGTCGCCCTGTCGCCGGTACCCGGACAGACTGGACTGACCAACACCACTTTCCCGGATACAGACTTTGGCGTCACAGGCATCCTGCTCGGTAATATGGCGCACTTTATGAATAAGGGAACCATCACCCTGATTATCAGCGGCATTTTTGGTCTGCTAGTGGTTTATAACTTCATGGCTAAAAAGAAGGTTCCTGCTGAAACGAACGAAGTGTAATGAGGCACTGTAATACTAACCGACCGGTTTGGCCGAACCTCCGGTATTCCCACAGTGACTGACCGCAGTACGCCCATCCTGATATCGATTAATGTCAGTTTTCCTCCTTTGTTTTACCCACACGGTAATGCACAACTCTAATGCACCCCTCATTTCTGATTCAAACCGGTCCTGGTTTCTCATAAAAGAGGACTATTCCGAACGCAAAAAGTGATCTGAATCACACTTTCAACATTAGACATACTAATAAATAAAATTTAACAACAAAACAATTGAATGATAATGATTAACATTTACACTCTCATCCGCATATAACAAAGCGTTAAACGCTGCAAAATCCACAAATAATATGCGGTATTTTCTCTTTTTAGGATGAAAACACTAATCCACGTAATGGTCAGGGTTTTTATCTGGTTAGTTAGTTTTATGTTTACTGGAGTTGTTGAGCGGATTTCTAACGCTGCTGACGTTGTGTCGGCAGGGTCACTGGTATTCACGCACAGGAACTGAAAATGCTTTTACGCTCATCCACTCAGACGGCACTGGACCTCGCGCCAGCCTCCAATGCCAGCGGAGCCGAAACGGCTATTTTTAACGATCAGCAACTGGCGGCCTGGTCGCAGCAGACTCAGGAGGTGCTGGCGCTGATGACGCGCACCGTTACTGGCGTAGAGAAGCCTTTCAGCGGGATTCTGCCCCACGAACTGGCGGCGGAGTTCAGCGAGGTCGATCTCGATCGTCCGCTGGGCAATAACGATGACGCGCTGGCAGAGCTGAGTCAGCTCTATCTGCGTGACGCTGTCTGGTTCCACCATCCTAAATACCTGGCGCACCTGAACTGCCCGGTCGTGCTGCCTTCTCTGATGGCCGAGCAGATTATGGCGGCGGTAAACAGCTCGGTTGATACCTGGGATCAGAGTGCCGGCGGCACGCTGATTGAACAGAAGGTGATCGACTGGACGCTGGGCCGTATTGGTCTGCCTGCCGGATCGGATGGGATCTTTACCAGTGGCGGCACCCAGTCCAACCTGATGGCGATGCTGCTGGCGCGTGACAGCTGGTGCGCGGAACATCATCCGGGGCATCTGATTAAGCATCGCGGCCTGCCGGAGACGGCATCTAAGTGGCGGGTGTTTACCTCGAAACTCAGCCACTTCAGTATTCAGAAGTCGATGGCGATTCTGGGACTGGGCTATGACGCGGTTATCGCCGTTGATCACGATGACCACTACCGTATGGACGCAAAATGTCTGGAAGAGGAGATCGCACGCTGCCGCAATGAAGGGCTGATCCCGATTGCCGTGGTCGCCACCAGCGGCACCACCGACTTTGGCAGCATCGATCCGCTGCCCGACATCGCCCGTCTCTGTGACGATTATGGTCTCTGGATGCACGTTGATGCCGCCTACGGCTGCGGCCTGCTGGTTTCTGAGAATCATCGCGCGCGGCTTAACGGCATTGAGCGTGCTGACTCCGTCACTGTCGATTATCACAAATCGTTCTTCCAGACCGTCAGCTGCGGTGCCTTCTTTGTGCGCGACAGCCAAAACCTGAAGCATGTCACGCACCATGCAGATTACCTGAATCCACTTAGCGCTCAGCAGGAAGGCACGCCGAATCTGGTTAACAAAAGTATTCAGACCACACGCCGTTTTGACGCCCTGAAAATGTGGCTGACACTGCGCGTGATGGGCCCCGCGGCGCTGGGTGACGCCTTCGACACGCTGATAGATCTGACCCAGGCCGCGCACCAGCGATTAACTGCGCATCCTGCCATTGAAGTGCTGCATGCGCCTGAACTGACGACCCAGATTTTCCGCTACGTTCCCGGCAAACATGCCAGCGATGCGCAGATTGACGAGATCAACGCTGCCATCCGTAAAGCGCTGTTCCGTTCCGGTAATGCGGTGATTGCGGGCACCAAAGTCAATGGGCGTCAGTATCTGAAATTCACCCTATTAAATCCCACCACGACCACGGCCGACATTGAAGATGTACTGAGCCTGATTGCGCACTATGGCCGCGAACAGGTGCGTGCCTCTGCGCTGAGCGCGGCGAATCATGGAGAGATGTGAAATGAATAATCCCGTTTATGACTTTATTGGTATCGGCATCGGCCCGTTCAACCTGAGCCTGGCCTGTCTGAGCGAGCCGGTTGAGGGGCTGAATGGTCTGTTTCTGGATGAGAATCCGGGCTTTGACTGGCACACCGGCATGATGCTGGAAAATGCGCATCTGCAGACGCCGTTTATGGCCGACCTGGTGACGCTTGCCGATCCTACCAGCCCGTACAGTCTGCTCAACTACATGAAGGAAAAGGGAAAATTATACTCTTTTTATATCCGTGAAGACTTCTTCCTGATGCGCAAAGAGTATAACCAGTACTGCCAGTGGGCCAGCTCAAAACTCTCTAATCTGCGCTGGAACAGCCATGTCGAGTATGTCAGCTATGATGAGCCCGCCGGGATCTATCATCTTCAGGTGACCGACACCCGAAGTGGTGAAAAACAGCGCTATCAGGCGCGTCATCTGGTCCTCGGCACCGGGCCAAAAGCCTGGATGCCAGCGTGCAGCCAGCCGCACCGCCAGCGCCTGACGCACTCCAGCCACTATCTGGCTAACAAAGCAGAATTGCAGCAGAAACGTTCGATTACGGTGCTGGGCAGCGGCCAGAGCGCCGCAGAAATCTACTACGACCTGTTGACCGATATTGACCGCTTTGGTTATCAGCTCAACTGGATCACCCGCGCGCCACGCTTCTATCCGCTGGAGTACACCAAGCTCACGCTGGAGATGACCTCACCGGAGTGGGTCGACTATTTCCACGCGCTGCCCGCCACCACCCGTGATGAGCTGAATGCGCGCCATAAGAATCTCTATAAAGGCATCAACAGCAGCTTAATCAATGACATCTATGACCTGATGTATGTGAAACAGCTCGACGGTGATCTCAACGTCAACCTCTTCACCCACTCCGCGCTGACCGCGATGCGCTGGCTGCCGCAGGGCGAATTCGAGTTGACGCTGCATCAGGAGGAGCAGGATTGCACCTTCACCCGTCGCACCGAAGGACTGGTGATGGCGACCGGCTATCACTATCAGCCACCGATGTTTTTAGAGGGCATCACCGCACGCCTGCGCTGGGATGAAAAAGGCCGCTACGACGTGCAGCGCAACTACAGCATCGACCATCATAATCAGATCTTCGTGCAGAACGCCGAGCTGCATACCCACGGCTTTGTCACGCCGGATCTCGGCATGGCCTGCTACCGTAACTCTGTGCTGCTGCGTGAACTGACCGGACGCGAGGTCTACCCGATTGAGCGCCAGATCGCCTTCCAGACCTTCCCGGCTAAATCGGAGCACTGAGATGAAATCACAACCATTGTTCAGTGCCGATCGCCCTGCAGGCACGTTCACCCTGAGACCCATGCTGGAGAGTGATGCGACGCTAATCCACAGCTGGGTCACCCGCGATTACGCCCGCTTCTGGGGCATGCAGCAGCAGAGCCTAGAGCAGGTCGCGACGTTCTACCAGACGCTGACCGCATCCGATCCTCATGCCGTGCTGATTGGCTGCTGCAACGATCAGCCCGTCTGCCTGATTGAGTGCTACCGCGCGTGTGACGACGAGGTTGGCAAGTTTTATCCGGCTGCGCCTGATGATTACGGCATGCACATTCTGATTGCCCCGGCCAGCCAGCCGATCAAAGCCTTCAGCTGGCAGGTCTTCACGCTGGTGATGGACTATATGTTCAGCCGCCCCGAGGTGCGGCGCGTGGTGGTCGAGCCGGACGTGCGCAATGAAAAAATTCACGTACTGAATAAGCGCGCCGGGTTCCGCTACCAGCACACCATCGACATGGGTCATAAAACCGCCTGGCTGGCCTTTTGCCAGCGGGAAGATTATCAACACGCGTTACAGCAGGAGTCGCAGACCATGAACACCCTCTCATCACTGACAGACGGCACGCATCTGACGGGCGACCACTGGGCGCAGGCAAACCGCATGCTGATTCGCAAAGCGATTGCTGAGTTCGCGCATGAAAAAATCATTGCGCCGCAGGAAACGGGCAATGGCAGCTATCAGCTGGCGGTGCCGGGCGGAGAAGCGACTTACCATTTCCGGGCGTCGCGGCTGGCGCTGGATCACTGGGAGATCGACGCAGATTCCCTGCGCAAGCAGGAGAACGGTCGCGCGCTGCCGCTGGATGCGCTGAAGTTTATCGTGGAGTTCAACGGTGAGATCGGGATTCCGCAGGCGCTGCTGGCGACTTACATGGAAGAGATCAGCAGCACGCTGTGCAGCAGCGTTTATAAGCTGCAGAAGAATAATCCCGACAGCCAGGCGCTGGTCGCAGCTGATTTCCAGACGGTAGAAGCGGCGATGACTGAAGGCCACCCCTGCTTTGTTGCCAACAACGGACGTATTGGCTTCGATGCACAGGACTATCTGGCCTATGCGCCGGAAGCCGCCGCGCCCGTGCAGCTCATCTGGGTCGCGGTCCACCGCCGCAACGCCCATTTCTCCAGCCTCAACGAGTTGAGCTATGAGCAACTGATGCGTGATGAGCTGGGCGACACTACCGTGGAACAGTTCAATGCGCAGCTGGTGAACAAAGGGCTGGCGATTGAAGACTATATCCTGATGCCAGTACATCCGTGGCAGTGGCAAAACAAACTGCTGACCGTGTTTGCGGCCGATATTGCCAGTCACGATATTGTTTATCTCGGCACCGGCGACGATGCTTACCAGGCGCAGCAGTCCATCCGTACCTTCTTTAACCGCAGCCAGCCCTCAAAACGGTATGTGAAAACTGCGCTGTCGGTGCTTAACATGGGCTTTATGCGCGGTCTGTCGCCCTACTATATGGCGACGACACCTGCCATAAACGGCTGGCTGGAACAGCTGGTCGCGGGCGATGCCTGGCTGAAACGCTGTGATTTCCGCATCCTGCGTGAAGTCGCGTCAGTTGGCTATCACAACCGCTACTATGAGCAGGCGATCAAAGGCGACTCCGCCTATAAAAAGATGTTTGCGGCGCTGTGGCGGGATAATCCTGCCACCAGCCTGCAACCGGGCCAGCGTCTGATGACGATGGCCTCTTTCCTGCACGTCGATCACCACCAGCAGCCACTGTTGCCCGCACTGATCGCGGACTCCGGCTTACCTGCGAAGCAGTGGATCGAACGCTATCTGACCTGCTATCTCAGCCCGCTGCTGCACTGCTTCTATCAGCACGATCTGGTGTTTATGCCGCACGGTGAAAACCTGATCATGCTACTGGAGAACAACGTGCCGGTCAGCGCCTATATGAAGGATATCGGCGAAGAAATTGCCGTGATGAACCCGGACGCGATGCTGCCGGAGGGCGTGCAGCGTCTGGCAGTAGAAGTGCCGGAAGAACTTAAGTTGCTCTCCATCTTCACCGATGTGTTTGACTGCATCTTCCGCTTTATCAGCGCGATTCTGGACCAGTCAGAGACGCTGCCGGAAGAGGATTTCTGGCAGGCAGTGGCGCAGTGCGTGAAGGATTATCAGCAGGCGCATCCGGAGCATGCGACTAAGTTCGCGCGCTATGACATGTTCGCGCCCGAGTTTACCCGCTCCTGCCTGAACCGCCTGCAGCTGGCGAATAACCAGCAGATGATCAATCTCTCCGATCCCGCCGAGAACCTTAAGTTCGCCGGTACGCTGGTCAACCCGATTGCCCGCTGGCGCTAAGCGTTACACCGTCACTCGATAATTATGCGGTCACCCTGGTGGCCGCTTTTTTAATGGTTTTATTGCAGGAATCTTCAATGGCTTCTTTTCAACCGCTGGCACAGCTGTCCCGACGACATCTGATCTTTCCGCTTTCTCTGGTGTTGTTCGAGTTCGCCACCTATATCGCTCATGACATGATCCAGCCCGGCATGCTGCTGGTAACCCAGGAATTTAAGGTCGGGCCGGAGTGGGTTTCCACTTCGCTCACCGCTTATCTGGCCGGTGGCATTCTGCTGCAGTGGCTGCTGGGTCCGCTCTCAGATCGCATCGGGCGGCGTCCGGTACTGCTCAGCGGCGTGGCTTTTTTTATGCTCTCCTGCATCGCGACCCACTGGGTACAAAGCATTGAGCAGTTTGTCCTGCTGCGGTTTCTGCAGGGGATCAGCCTCTGCTTTATCGGTGCAGTAGGCTATGCGGCGGTACAGGAGGCGTTCACGGAGTCGCTCAGCATTAAAATGATGGCGCTGATGGCCAACGTCGCCCTGCTGGCCCCGCTGGCCGGGCCGCTGGCGGGCGCGGCTTTTCTGACCGTGGGAGAGTGGCGAACCCTGTTCTGGCTGATTGGTGCTGTCGCGGCGCTGGCGCTGGCCGGACTGTGGTATGCGATGCCTGAAACGGCGGGCGATCGTCAGAAACCGCTGTCGCTGGGATCGATTATCAGCGGTTACGCGGCGTTGCTGAAGGATCGTCAGGTGATGCGTGGTTCACTGGCTATCGGCCTGGTCACCGTACCCTGCATCGCCTGGGTGGCGCTTTCACCCGTGATTTTGATCCACGGCGCGCAACTCAGCCGCATCGACTATGCCCTGCTTCAGCTGCCGGTCTTTGCCGCGATGATTGCGGGCAACCTGATGCTGGGACGATTGTGCAGCCGTCTGCCGATTGAACAGCCGGTACGGCTTGGTGCCTGGCCAGTGGTCTGCGGACTGAGCATTGCGGTGGTCGCTACTCTGCTGGATCCGCAAAGCTATCTGTGGCTCACTGCCGGAATGAGTCTCTATGGCTTCGGCACCGGGCTGATTAACGCCGGACTGTATCGCATGACGCTGTTTTCCAGCCGCGCCGGAAAAGGCAGCGTGGCGGCAATGCTGGGCATGGTGAGCATCCTGATTATTGCGCTGGGCATTGAAGCCGCCAAAATCGCGTATTTCAGCTTTGGAACCGGCGGCTTTAGCCTGGTGAACCTGATCTGCGGCCTGCTGTGGCTGGGACTGGTGAGTGCGTTCCTGCGTGCCGGACAGCGTAAGTTGTGTGCCGAATTGTAATGACGCTACTGCAGGTCGTTAAGAAAATATAAACCCGCGGAATGGCAGATGTTTATTTGCCATTCCGTAAATTTGAACATCTGTAAATTCCCACCCACTCCCGTATTTATTATTTTCAGATAAGCTTTGACCAAATCGTTACTTTATCTGTGTGTTGCGTCATTCGATGATGATTCCGCCTGCTGAGGCAATTAATAACAAAGGAATTTATCATGACGACGTTATTCCCCCTTAAACCACGCGCACAGACGCTGTTTTTTACGTTACTTGCCGGGACGCTCACCTTCAATGCAGCCGCCGCGCCGGTTAAAGGCGGCACGCTGATTTATCTGGAACAGCAGGCACATACCAATCTCTATCCGCCCGCCGGGGGCTTTTACCCTAATGGCGGCATTCTCAATCAGATCACCGATAAATTAACCTGGCAGAATCCTGAAACATTACAGGTTGAACCCTGGATTGCGGAAAGCTGGACCACCAATGCCGATAAAACCGAATACACCTTTAAATTACGTCCTGGTGTGACTTTTTCCGACGGCACGCCATTAGATGCTAACGCGGTGGCGAAAAACTTTGATACTTACGGGCTGGGAAATAAAGCGCTGCGCCTGCCGGTATCGGAAGTGATTAATAACTATGATCACAGTGAAGTGATCGACCCGCTGACGGTGAAGTTTTATTTCAAAAAACCCTCCCCCGGCTTTTTGCAGGGCACCGCCACCATTGGTTCCGGCCTGGTGTCGCTGAATACTCTGGCACGCAGTTTCGATCAACTGGGTGATGCCCGGCATATCATTGGTTCCGGGCCATTTGTGGTCAGTGATGAGAAGCTCGGTCGTGAAGTGGATCTGGTGGCGCGCAAAGAGTACCAGTGGGGCCCGAAAAACATAAAGCAGCAGGGTCCGGCTAATCTCGATGGGATTAAAGTGATTGTCACGCCGGAGGACAGCGTGCGTATTGGTGCGTTGCTGGCGGGACAGGCGGGCCTGATCCGTCAGGTGCAGGCATACGATGAGAAGCAGGCTAAAGATCAGAATTTCCCGGTTTATGCCGCACCGACCCGGGGCGTCAACGACAGCCTGAGCTTCCGCCCCGACAACCCGCTGGTGAGTGATATCCGGGTGCGTCAGGCGCTGCTGCACGCCACCAATTCGAAACAGGTGGTTGAAACCCTCTTCTCTCCCAACTATCCGCAGGCAACCTCGGTCGTCGCGACCACCGCTGCGGGCTACGTTAACCTGGCGGACAAACTGACGTTTGATCTGGCGAAAGCGAAGACCTTGCTCGACCAGGCAGGCTGGAAACCGGGTGCAGATGGCATCCGTGAAAAAGCGGGCCAGCGACTGGCTCTGACCGTCTATGAATCCCTGCCGCAGCCGCAGAACAAAGAGGTCCTGCAACTGGTCGCCCAGCAGTGGCGACAGGTGGGGGTTGCCCTCACCGTCAAAGCCGGTGATGCAGGCAGTAAAACGCTGGATAACCTGGATCCTCTGAAAACGCCGCTGAATGTCACGGAAGTTGGCCGCGCCGATCCCGACGTGATCAAAAGCAGTTTCTACCCGGCTAACCGCGACAGCCTGCTGCAGAAAGGCGGCTCCAGCGACAAAGTAAAAAGCTTCCGTGATGACAAACTCAATCAGCTGCTGGTGGACGTCTCCTCCGAAGTGGATCCGGCAAAACGGCTGCAGCTGACCGGTGATGTTCAGCGCTATCTGCTGGACCAGGCCTATGTGATTCCAATCTTTGAAGAACCGCAGGTTTATGCGGGCGCGCCCTGGCTGAAAGGGGTCAGTTTTGAAGCGGTAGGCCGTCCGGCGCTCTATGGTGCCTGGCTGGAAAAACAGTAACCGGAGGTGAGGATGCGCCACTATCTGCTGCAACGCGCCGGTCTGGGACTGCTGGTACTGTGGGCTGCGTTTACCCTGTCTTTTGTGCTGTTGCAGGTGCTGCCGGGTGATGCGGTGCTGATCAAATTTCAGAATCCGGATCTTGGCCTGAGTCCCCGGCAGATTGCTGAAATGCGCCAGGCCTATGGCGCAGACAGCCCGCTGTGGCAGCAATATTTGCATACGCTGGCGGCGATGCTGCATGGCGACTTCGGCTATTCGGTGCAGGCGGGCGTGCCGGTCAGTGAACTGCTGACCAGCAACCTGCCCGGCACGCTGCGACTGGCGCTATGCGGATTTCTGCTGGCAACGCTGCTGGCTTTCGTGCTGGCGACTCTCTCAAGGCTGCCCGCCCTGCGCTTCCTGCGTAATCTGCTGCAGTCCCTGCCCGCGCTGTTTATCTCCGTGCCGACCTTCTGGCTCGGCATTGCCCTGATTCAGCTCTTCTCATTTCAACTGCGCTGGATTCCGGTCATTAATCCCTCGCCGTGGCAGGGACTGGTTCTGCCCATCATCACCGTCGCGGTTCCGATCTCAGCGCCGCTGGCACAGATTCTGCTGCGCAGCATTGATGAGGTTTCCACCCGGCCTTTCGTGGCGGTGGCGCGGGCCAAAGGCGCGAGCGAGCACTATGTCCTGTGGCGGCACATCCTGCGTAACGCGATGCTGCCGGTGCTTACCGTGGCGGGTCTGCTGCTTGGGGAACTGATTGCCGGTGCGCTGATTACCGAAACGGTGTTTGGCTTGGGTGGCTTGGGTCAGCTGACGCAGCAGGCGGTGAACAATCAGGATGTCGCAGTTTTACAGGCGGTGGTCATGATCTCCGCGCTGGGTTTTGTGGTGATCAACCTGCTGGTCGATCTGCTGATGCCGCTGTTTGATCCGCGCTTACAGCTCTTAAGAGGTGCAACATGAGTCTGGTAGATTACGCGGCCGCCCGTCAATCCGTCCCGTCTGAGCGTTATCGCTTCGCGCCGGGCTTGTGGCTCGCCCTGTTCGTGATGCTGCTGGCCGTGCTGGCGGCCCTTTTCCCGGCCCTTTTTACCCAGGCCAACCCGCTGGAAGGCATCGCGGGCGCACAGCGGCTGGCACCGCAGGCCGGACACTGGCTCGGCACCGATCAACTGGGCCGCGATCTCTTTGCCCGCATCGTTTACGGCGCGTCACATTCCCTCTCTGCCGCCGTCATGTCAGTGGCCATCGGCCTGCTGGCCGGAACCGCGCTGGGCGTGATGGCGGGCGCCACGGGCGGCAAAACTGAATCGATCGTGATGCGCGCCGTGGATGTATTACTGGCGATCCCGTCCCTGCTGCTCTCACTGAGCGTGCTGATTCTACTCGGCTTCGGCACCCTGAATGCCGCGCTCGCAGTGGGCATCGCCTCCATTGCCAGCTTCGCCCGGCTGGCGCGGGCCGAAGTGGTGCGTATTCGCCATAGCGAGTATATCGAAGCCGCTTACGGCAGCGGCGGCCGGTTTTTTAGCGTGCTGTGGCGTCACATTCTGCCCAATGCGCTGACGCCGGTGATCGCCTATGCAGCCCTGCAGTTTGGTCAGGCGATTCTGGCGCTGTCGACACTGAGCTTTCTCGGCTACGGCACGCCGCCGCCGGTCCCGGAATGGGGTCTGCTCATCGCTGAAGGGCGTAATTATCTGGCTACCGCCTGGTGGCTGACCACATTTCCTGGTGTGGTGGTCGTGGCTGTCGTGCTCGCGGCGAACCGCATCAGTCAGCAACTTTCAGGAGGACGCCGATGAGCGCTCAGCCGTTACTCGCAGTCAACAACCTGACGCTAAGCTATCGCCGCGGCAACCAGTGGCAGCCGGTGGTGCATAATGTCAGCTTCGAACTGCACGCTGGTGAGATGGTGGCACTGGTCGGGGAATCCGGTTCAGGTAAAACCACCACGGCACAGGCCATTATGGGCCTGATGGCGGTAAACGGCCGCCGCGAAGCGGGTGAAATCCGACTCAACGGCGTCGATATCAGCCAGTGGTCGCAGAAGCGTTTTGACTCGCTGCGCGGTGCGCGCATCAGCCTTGTACCGCAGGATCCCGGCAATTCACTGAATCCGGTTAAAACCGTCGGCGAACAGGTGGAGGAGATTCTGCACCTGCATCTGCGATTACCGGCAGCACAGCGCAGGCAGCGGGTCATTGATCTGCTGACCCGCGTCGGTCTCAGCCACCCGGAACAGCGGGTCAGGCAGTTTCCGCATCAGTTGTCAGGCGGCATGAAGCAGCGTGTTTTGATCGCCATCGCCCTCGCCCTGCAACCGGAGATCATTATTGCGGATGAGCCGACCAGCGCGCTGGATGTCACGGTGCAGAAGCGTATTCTCGATCTGCTGGATGACCTGCGGCAGGAATCCAGTACCGCCGTGCTGTTCGTTACCCACGACCTGGCGCTGGCGGCGCAGCGTGCAGATCGCATCATTGTTTTTCGCCATGGTGAAATCCAGGAGTCGGGCCGCACCGCCCAGGTCATCAGCGCGCCATCACATCCCTACACCCGTCAGTTACTGAATGATGCTGCGCCGGAGCGCCCCGCCCGCGTTAAACCTGCGGCCGCCCGTTTTTCTGCCCCGGCAATTCGGGCAACCGGCGTGATGAAAAGCTTTTCGCTGGGTAAACAGCAGCGATTACAGGCGCTGAACAATGTCAGTTTTCAGGTGGCACGCGGCACCACGCATGCGCTGGTCGGCGAATCGGGATCCGGCAAAACGACGCTGGCACGTATCGTTCTGGGCTTTGAAACCGTCGATAGTGGCGCAGTGACGCTGGACGGCATTGTGGTCAATGGATTGCGCGGCGAGGCATTGCGACAGCTGCGCCGCAAGATCCAGTTCGTCTATCAGAACCCGTTTGCCTCGCTCGATCCGCGCCAGACGCTCTATTCCATTATCGAAGAACCCCTGCGTAATTTTGACAAGTTGGACCGCAGCCAGCGCCGTGAACGGGTGGAAGCGATCACCTCGCGGGTGGCACTGCCACTTTCCCTGTTATCACGTCAGCCACATGAACTTTCGGGCGGACAGCGGCAGCGTGTAGCCCTGGCGCGGGCGCTAATCTGCGAGCCTGAAATCCTGGTGCTGGACGAGGCGACGTCGGCGCTGGATGTCACGGTGCAGGCACAAATCCTTGACCTGTTGCAGCAGCTTCAGGCCGAACTGGGGCTGACCTATCTCTTTATCACGCACGATCTGGCGACGGTACGACAGATTGCCGACAGCGTAACCGTTTTAAAAGTGGGCGAAGCGGTGGAACAAGGTGACGTTGTCACTATATTCAGCGCACCTCAGCATCCCTACACGCGCGAACTGATTGGTGCGATTCCGCCACTCGTGCCGTTAACGCATAAGGAGTCAGCATGAGCCAACGTCTCGGATTTTTTACCCGACTGCTGGATAACGTCCCGGCTAAACAGCGTTATCAGCTGGCCATTGAGCAGATTCAGCATGCCGAGCGCTGTGGCTTTGATGCGGCATGGATTGCTCAACATCACTTTCATAAGGATGAGGGCGGACTGCCTTCGCCGCTGGTTTTTCTGGCGCACGCCGCCGCCCATACCCGTACCATCCGGCTCGGCACTGCCATCATCACGCTGCCGATGGAAAATGCATTACGGGTCGCAGAAGATGCTGCAGTACTGGATTTGCTGTCGGACGGACGGCTGGAGATCGGGCTGGGTTCGGGCGGCACGCCGGACTCGTTTTTACCCTTTGGCTTGACGTTTGCCGAACGCGGCGCGGCATTTGCAGACAATCTGCATACGCTGCTCAGTGCCTGGCGCGGTGATTCGCTGGGACATCCGGACAATCATCTCTGGCCCGCCGCGCCGCAGCTCGCCGGACGGGTGTGGATTGCCACCTTTTCGGTTGAGGGTGCAATCCGTGCCGGCCAGGGCGGACACGGTCTGATGCTGTCGCGCACCCAGCCACGGCCAGCAGGCCAGGCAGAACTTACGCTCGATGCGCTGCAGAATCCGCTGATTGATGCCTATCTCGCGGCACTTCCGGCGGGAACTGAGCCGCGTATTCTTGCCTCCCGCACTGCATTTGTCGCGGATTCAGACCACTACGCACGTCAGATCGCTGAACCTGGCATTCGCAAGCAGGCTGCTCAGCACCGTGGCGAAATCCGCGGGGAGAGCTTTGATGACCTGCTGGCACAGTTTGATGCCCATGTTGGCGGCATCGATCAGGTCGCGCGCTCGCTGGCGCAGGACAGCGTGCTGCCTCGCGTCACCGACATCTCATTCCAGGTGCATTCAGCAGAGCCTTCGCATGCCGACACGCTGCGCTCGATTGAGCTGATTGCCGGACATATTGCGCCCGCACTTCGTGCTGCTGGCGAACCAGACAGGAGAATTTCATGAGTCAACCTGACGATTTGATTGCCGCACTGGCGGATATCGATCCCGATTCCGGACTGGCCCACGCGCGGCAGACGCGTCACGCCGCGACGCGCCATGCCCAGGGCAGCTACAACGTGTTATTTGACCAGGGCGATGACGATTTTCCGTTAGCCGAGCGGCGTCTTCTGGCCGCAAAAGTCGCAGGCTGGCATGCCCGGTCGGAGCTGCAGACGCACTATCAGCCGCAGCAGCCCGTGCCCGATAGTGATCGGATCAGCGCCGCGCTGGACTTCGCGCATCGCCTCACCTTTGAGCCGGTTGCCGCGACACCTGCCCATCTGGAGACGCTGAAGCAGGCGGGATGGACCCCGCGCGGCATTGTCACGCTGGCACAGCTGGTGGCGTTCGTCAGTTTTCAGAGCCGGTTAATCACAGGCCTGCGCAGCCTGCAGGGCCATGAAGCAGCGGGTGAAGCTGCCCCGGTCGTCGCCGGTCACTGGCACGAGGCATTAAAAACCGCCAGCGGCAAAACGGCGCTGACCGCGTTTACACAGCAGGAACTCGGCTGGGAGCCGTGGCTGCCCGCCAGACCGCTGGCTGAATTCAGTGAGGAGGAGCAGGCGACACTGGCAAAATTCGGTCACACCGACTCCGACTATTTCCGTCTGCTGGGGCGTAACCTGCCGCTGCTGGAGCAGCGTACCCTGACCGACAAAGGCATTTTCTACACCGCTGGCGGGCTGCCGCGCGCCGAGCGTGAGCTGGCCGCCACCGTGGTCAGTAAGGTCAACGGCTGTATTTATTGCGCCTCGGTTCATGCGCGTAAAGCCAGCCAGCTTTCAAAGCAAGATGACGCAATACAGAAACTGCTGAATGTCGCGCCCGGCGCAGTGTTATCCCACGGACACACTGCCCGCTGGCAGGCGATCATCGCCTTTTCGGCGGCGCTGTCGCTGACCCCATCGCAACCTGGCCAGTCGCAGATCGCTGCACTGCGCGAGCAGGGTCTGGATACACTCGCCCTGCTCGACCTGATTCAGTCCACCGCCTTCTTTGCCTGGGCCAATCGCCTGATGCTGACGCTGGGCGAGCCTTTTCTGCCGGAACAACAGGGATAAACATGACATTGCCTTTAACTGAACAACTGGTGCAGTGGCGTCGCGAGCTGCATCAGCATCCGGAACTTTCAAACCATGAATTTGCCACAACTGAACGTATTACCCGCTGGCTTGAAAAGGCGGGTATCCGGCTGTTGCCGCTGGGACTGAAAACCGGCGTGGTGGCAGAAATCGGTCATGGTGAATCACTGATTGCCCTGCGCGCGGATATCGATGCGTTGCCGATTGATGAAATCACCGATCGCCCGTGGCGATCGCAGACGCCGGGCGTCATGCACGCCTGCGGTCACGACGTTCACAGCGCGGTAATGCTGGGCGTCGCCCTGCAGCTTAAACAGCAGGAAGCCACGTTGCCAGGCCGGGTGCGGATTCTGTTTCAGCCCGCTGAAGAGACGTTTAATGGCGCACGTCAGCTGATGGATGCCGGTGCGCTGGAAGGCGTAGAGGCAATATTTGGCCTGCACAATGCGCCCGACCTGCCGCTCGGTACACTGCGTAGTCGGGCGGGCGCGTTTTATGCCAACGTTGATCGCTTTGTGATCCGCGTTGAAGGTAAAGGCGCGCATGCGGCACGACCCCAGGAGGGCATCGATTCGATTGTGATTGCCAGCCATATTGTGACCGCTTTACAAACCCTGCCGAGCCGGGTATTCAGCTCGCTGGAGACGGTGGTGCTGAGCGTGACGCGCTTTACTGCCGGGAATACCTGGAACGTGCTGCCGCAAAGCGTTGAGCTTGAGGGCACCGTACGCACCCACAATGCTGAGATTCGGACGCAGATCCCACACCGCATACGCTCGCTGATTCAGGGCATCGCTGCCGGATTTGGCGCGACTGCTGAGCTGGAGTGGTTCGCGGGGCCACCTGCCCTGATTAACACGCCAGGCTGGGTGGATGTGGCGCTGGAAGTCGCACACCAGAGCGGCTATCTCGCAGAGCATGCTGAGTCGCCGCAGATGGGCGGAGAAGATTTTGCCTTCTATCTGCAACAGGTGCCGGGCGCATTTGTCAGCATTGGCAGCGCCAGCGAATTTGGCCTGCATCACGCCGCCTTCGATCCGGATGAAGCGCTGATCGGCCCGGCGGTGGAATACTTCACGCAGCTGGTACCACGTGCGTTGCAGATTGTGGCGGCGCGATGACCAAAAAAAGGAGTGCAGCTATGTCTGTTCCGGTTCCTCAACCGATTCTGGATCACGCGGTGATTAACGTGGCCGACCAGCTCGACAGCGCCAGCGCGCGCTTCCGGCGGCTTGGCTTTCAGCTCACAGAGCGCGGTCATCATTCGCTGGGTTCGAGTAATCATCTGGCCATTTTTGGCGAAAATTATCTTGAGCTGCTTGGTTATGAACCCGGCAAAGGCAACCAGCGCGCCGATCTCTGGCAATCGCCACTGGGATTGAGTGGCCTGGTGTGGAAAAGCAGTGACGCCGACAGTGAGTTTCAGCATCTGGAACGTCAGGATCTGGATGGCGATCCGCCCGCCTCTTTTCATCGTCCTGTCGATCTGCCCGACGGTACGGTAACTGAAGCGCATTTTCGAACCGTCAGGCTGCGCCCTTCGCTGATACCCAATGGCCGCAGCTTTTTTTGCCAGCATCTGACGCCTGACGCGGTATGGCAGCCTGCATGGCAACGTCATCCTAATGGCGTGCGGAACATCAGTGAATTTATCATTGTGGCGCAGGATCCGGCGCATTCGGCTCAGGTTTATAGTCGTCTCTTTGGTGCCGCAAAAGTGCTTGCCTGCCCTGAAGGCGCTTTTGTGCTGCGCGCCGGTGCCGCCACAGTTCGGTTTGCGTCAGCAGAGTATGCGCAACGTCGCTTTGGTCCGCTACCAGAAGACTATGATGGCAGCGCCCGGATGGTTGCGCTGGGTTTCGAGACCGGGAATCTCGCGCAGGTCAGAAACGCACTGCAGGCAGGTGAGATTGCTTTTCAGGAGCACACTGAGGCGATTGTCGTGGAGTCAGGTGAAGGGTTTAATCTGGCCCTGCGTTTTACGTGAAGTGCGGGCCTGAGATGTGATAAAAAACGCCTCGGCTGAGGCGTTTTTTTATCAATTGTAGTGTTACGTCATAATGACGTTTAAAGTTCGATCGGCCTTTGAAAGTCGTCTTAAATCAAAAAAACAACGATGGTGACAGGCCAAACCGCGCGCACAATGCCCGTATGTGTGACACGGTCAACTGACGTTCGCCGCTGAGGATTCGGCTGACCAGCGACTTTTTGCCAATTTCATTTTCGAAGTCACTCAGGCTGAGGTTGTGCTGCTCGATCAGTACCCTCAGAACGCCAGGCCCGGTGCTGATTTCACGCTGGCGGCTATTAAAGTCGGCCATCGCAGGATCATTATCTTCATAATGAGCAATGCGGGCACAAAGCAAATCTACCAGCGGATTATTCGGCTCATGTTCAATAAGGTATTCGACCAGTTCCAGTGCTCCTTCATAATCATGTCGCTGGTTGCTGCCGGCCAGCAGCGGCACCGCTTCTGCCAGCTGATTTGACAGCCTGATAGCTTCAGTATTCATTCGGTTACCTCCCGATATTTCTTAACAAGCTTGTCGTACTCAGCGTGAGTGCAGATATGTTTGATGAAGATTTTGCTGCGCTCAAAATCCGCGAAAAATATCACGCGCAAATGGTTGCCACTGACGTCAATGACCCACCATTTAGCGCGATACTTCATACGATCAAGGCTTGCATAAAGCGCCCTGAGATCGTCAGGACCACTGAAATCGCCCTGTCTGAGGTGGCGGTAAAGCAGATCCAGTGCTGCCGCTGCATTGGGATATTTTCTGGCCGCCTCGTCAAACGGCACGCGTGAAATAACATGCATTCCATTGGCTCCTGACTGTTTCCATTATGGAAACCATCTTCTCAAAACGGCTGAGCGTTGACAAGCTGGAAACGCAGAAACCCGCTTGTTCCCGAGTCCTTAATACGCCTTAAGCTGATGTAAAAATGCTGGCAGAGGCTTCACGAATATGAGAATTGATAAAGGGTTGCTGATACAAATCATCAAAATGCACAGGCAACATTGCACTTTGCTGTCGGACGATAGTGCTGCCTGTGCTCTGAAATCTTTTTCTGAAAAAATTATGCCAACAGCGGCGAGAGTTAGATGGCTGGATAAAAAAACGCCTCAACCGAGGCGTTTTTCACAGGCTTACCCGCGCAGATAAATCAGAAAGTGTAGCTTGCGGTTACCGCGAAGTTGCGTGGCTGACCGTAGACAACGGAGCTGGCCACGTTGGTGTCATACTCTTTGTCGAACAGGTTATTGAGGTTGCCCTGCAACGACAGATTTTTGTTCACCTGATAGCGGGCAAACAGATCAACCAGTGCATAGCTGCCCTGACGGGCGCGCCATGTGCTGTTGCCTTCCGGTCCACCGACGTCGTTCCAGATATGTGTCTGCCAGTTCACGCCGCCGCCCAGCGTAAGCTGCTGCAGCATCGGCAGGCGATAGCTGCTGAACAGATTAAAACTGGTCTGCGGTAACTGCGGATTAAAGGTGCTGCCATCCAGGTTTTCCGCTATGTAGCGCGTGCCGCCAAAGGTCATCTGCCAGTTGTCGGTCAATGCGCCATTGACTTCAAACTCGACGCCACGACTCACTACGCCTTTACGGCCAATGTAGGCAACATCGCCTGAACCCTGAATGGTCTGGGTGGTGGCTTCTCCGACGTTATCCAGTTCGGTGCGGAATACAGAAACAGAGGCAGTCAGGCGACTGTCCATCCAGTCAGATTTCAGCCCGGCTTCGTAGTTTTTCCCGATAACCGGCGACAGATAAGCGCCACTGGCATCGCGATAATCCTGAGGCTGGAATACCGAGGTATAGCTGGCATAAGCAGACCAGTTTTCAGCAAAGTCATAAATCAGCCCGCCATATGGGGTAATGTTATTCTCTTCCGCTTCCCCGCCTGGCGTTTCACGATTCCAGTTGGTGTATCGCGCGCCCAGGATCAGGTGCAGCGGATCGGCAAGCGACAGACGGGTCGCCATGTACGTCGACTTCTGGCGAACCAGCTGTGTATCGCTGGCGGGCAGACGTGGCGTCCAGTCAGATTCCGGGTACTGGCCATTGAAATCGTTATAGTTGCCCAGCGACTCAGAGGAAATATTCTCAAAGGTGCTGAAGTACTTATTATCCTGGCGAGTATAATTGACGCCCACCATCAGCTCGTGCTGACGGCCCAGCAGTTCATACGGGCCGCTGGCAAAGGCATCAACGGCATCTACTTTGCGTTTACCGGTGTTATAGCCGGTGCCGCCCACCACGGGATAGTTGGCATAGGAAGAGACGCCCGCGCCCGTGTTGCGATCGAAATAGCCATCAAGATAGATCTGCTTACTGTCCAGACGCATATCGGTGTGCGTGCCGTTTAACGTCAGGTTCCAGCCATTGTCGAAGTCCTGCTTCAGGTTCACAAAGACTTTACGGTTCTCTTTATCGTTGTAGGCCCAGTCTGGTGCCGTGTTGTAGCCGCGACGGGTATGAATCTGCGTGCCGTCGGTGTACCAGCGCGGTGCGCCGCCCCACATCGTGGAGTCTGTATTAACCTGGCTGAACTCATAACCCACCGAAAGCGTGGCAGAGTCAGTCAGATCAGCGTCAACCACGCCATAGATAAACTGTTTTTTTGCACCGTAGCGCTCAATGAAACTGTTGTTGTCCTGCCAGCCGGCGACCATGCGGCCACGAACATTGCCGGACTCACTGAGTGGCGCGGAAAGATCGGCGACGTAGCGTTGCTTGTTCCAGCTGCCATAACTGGCGGAAACGGTGCCACCGAACTCTTTACTGTCCGCGTGCTTGCGCACCATGTTGATGGCAGCAGACGGATTGCCCGGCCCGGTCAGCAGCCCGGTCGCCCCACGTACCACTTCAACGCGCTCATACAGCGCCATATCGGTCTGTGCATCGCCCAGATTCCAGCGCTCCGCAAAGGCGGTAGGAATGCCATCGACCATGTAGTTATCGATCAAAAAGCCGCGCGCATAGTAGTTAGTGCGGTCCATATCGGCGCTGATACCCTGAATGCCGGTGGTGTTGGACAGCACATCATTCAGTGACTGGAGTTGCTGATCGGACATACGCTGAGTACTGACGATGCTGACGGACTGCGGCACATCACGTACGGTGCCCAGCATTTTAGTACCGGCACGGGTAACCGGAACGCTGTAATCTGTTGCCGGTGACGTTGTCACGACATCATCGGCTGACGCGCTGACCGTCAATGTCTGACTATCGCTGGCGGCCGGTGTGGACGTTTCTGCAGCGCGGACGACGTTATGCGCCAGCGACGAGGCGACGATGACGGCCAGTAAAGAGAATCGGAATGGGCGTTGCAGAGCAGGCTTACCCGTAACCCTGGGGTCATGAAGATCGAAAGTGTTCATTAATTCCTCAATTATCTTTATGTTTTTATGTTGCCACTGTCACGACCTTGCATCCTGCGGGCATCGCTGCCCTGCTTTGGGTTCGAGGAACCAGAAACCCTTTCCGTAAGCGCCTGTGCGCGGGTGTGATGAACTTTCAAAGCAAATGAGAAATATACGCATTGCGATTATCATTGCAAGATTTTGTTAACAAATAATGCGAGTTTTTTCAGGATTTCGTCTGTGCGTTCAGGTTTTTAAAGCCTGAGAGTAAGGAAAGGTTCTTAAAATAGCCGATGGATAAGCGAACGATCAGAGCAGCAGGAATGCCGTCTCGCTTTTATTAATTATAAAATCCTGCTTCAGCCGCTCATTGACCTGAAGTTGCCACTCTTTGTGCGACAATACCCGCCTTGATGCTTTTATTTCCTTATTTAACACCAGACTTTGCAGGTATTCGCACATGCGCAAAACTTCAACTCTTAAAGCGCTGATGATGACAACCACCGTTCTCACCGCTTTTACAGCTCACTCCGCCACGCTGGTTCAGAATGTCGGCGCAGGGTGGGAAAGCTTCACGGATAAGGTTGCCACAACATGGCAGCAGCCAGAAGGAATCGACTTTTATCTGCCCGCGATTACGTGGCACAACCGTGCCACGTATGATCGGGAACATATCAATAAATATAATGAAAGACCCTGGGGCGCGGGCGGTGGTATCTCCCGCTACGATGAGAAAGGCAACTGGAACGGCATCTATTTAATGGCGTTCAAGGACTCCTTCAATAAATGGGAGCCCTTTGGGGGTTATGGCTGGGTAGCGACATGGCGTCCGCTGGCTGACCAGAATTTTCACTGGGGTGCAGGTTACACAGCCGGCGTCACCGCCCGACATAACTGGGACTATATTCCGGTGCCTGCGCTGCTGCCGCTGGCTTCCATCGGCTATGGCGATCTCGATTTCCAGATGACCTACATACCGGGTACGCACAATAACGGTAACGTCTATTTTGCCTGGCTGCGCTACCACTTCTGATCGCCAAAACAGCAGCGTTAGCGTGACATCGCCATGATGGAGAGATTGCTCAGAGTGAGGGTCTCACCGTCATAGCGATGTCGCAGCAGATGATAGCTTTCGCATTCAATAATCTGCTCAATCGCCTCTGAAAAGGTCTTCATGGCGCTGCGCATCTGGCTCAGATAGTCATGGGTGTCATAGACCCGATCAATCCCCTCCAGCGCATGGTTCATGATTTTACGGGCAACATCATTAGGCGTGTCGAGGGCAGAAAGTTTTGAACGGGCGGTGCGACGCAGATCGCGCGGGGTAAACGGCTCCAGTCCCAGCCCACGCGGTGCGCGGATCATCCGCCGCAGTGCCTGATTCAGCGCGCCTTTTGACAGCGGCTGTTGGGGATCGCGTGGGGCGGGCACCAGCCAGGGCGAGTCCGGATCGGCGGCATTAAGTAACGCTTCGATGCACTGCCGCATCAGCGGTGTAATCGGCAGCACATGCTCGCGCTGTGATTTATTTCGGGTGCCCTGCATCCACAATCCTAACTGCAGATCGAATTCCGATTTCTGCGCCTGCACAATCTCATCCGGCCGTCGGGCACTCACCAGACATAAACGCAGCGCCCAGCGCGCCTGTTCCGATAATGCCCAGTTATCCAGACCGTGCCAGAAAACCCAGATTTCCGCATCGGTCAGTTGCCGATTGCGCGGTGGCGTAGCGCGGCCTGCGACATCCCGTTTTTTCATCGAAGCAATCGGCGAATGATCGAGGTAGCCCTGCATCTCGGCCCAGGCGAGGAATTGTTTGGTCAGCGCGAAAACCCGACGCGCCTCCTCCTTTTTACCGTCGGCAATCAGGATGTTGTAAAGCCGGTTAAGGCGCAAACGGTTCAAGGTTTTGAGCGGCTGCGATCCGATGTTGGGCAAAACATGTTTCAGCAGAGACGAGATGGCGATCTCAGGACGCCGCCGGCTGATTAACAGTGACAGCTTTACCCAGACCTTCATCACCTGCTCTACCGTACCTTCATCGCCAAAATTATCCAGCTCGCTCAGCGAAGCCGCTTTTACCTGCTCCAGCCAGATAAGAACATGACGACCAACATGTGGTGAACGCGCTGCAGGGGTTATTAAATCTGTTATCACAACATTCTCTTTAAACGGCATTGAGCCGCCATTCTAACCACTCACAATCTGTGACTCCAGACCTAATAAGTCTGGAGTCACAATGACGTATTCTGAGCCATTCTGAGAAAATTTTCGGGTCATGACAAAGAAGTGTTTTTGCGGTCTGTTTTGCTCATCTGACCGAGCAGCTGATGAATAAGCAGCCCACTGTCAGGGGATGTAAAGGTGCCCTACCGAGATATACAATGATAACTATTATCATTATCATACGCATTTGCTTACATACCTTAACGATTCAGGGAGATTTTCTAAGTGAATGTAACCATGCGTGTCCATAAGCGCCCTGCCGCTCTGCTGCTGGCTGGTTTGTTGAGTACTTCTGCTAACGGCGCTACTCAGGAAGAGACAGAAAAGCTGGCTGATGATGAAACGATGCTGGTCACGGCTGAACAGGAGTTAAAACAGCAGCCCGGCGTTTCAGTCATTACCTCACAGGACATTGAAAAGAATCCACCGGTCAACGACCTCTCCGACATTATCCGTAAAATGCCGGGCGTCAATCTCACCGGTAACAGCGCCAATGGTGTACGCGGTAACAATCGTCAAATCGATATTCGCGGCATGGGGCCGGAAAATACGTTGATTCTGATCGACGGCGTGCCGACGACCTCACGCAATTCAGTGCGTTACAGCTGGCGCGGCGAGCGTGATTCCCGTGGCGACTCTAACTGGGTACCGCCGGAAATGGTTGAACGAATTGAAGTTATTCGTGGACCAGCGGCAGCCCGTTACGGTTCAGGCGCGGCTGGCGGTGTGGTGAACATCATTACCAAACGTCCGACAAATGACTGGAGCGGATCGCTGTCGCTCTACACCAACCAGCCAGAAGATGATAAAGAAGGGGCAACCCGACGCGCAAACTTTAACCTGAGTGGTCCGCTGGCGGGTGATGCGCTGACTATGCGGCTTTATGGCAACATCAATAAAACCGACAGTGATGCTTTCGATATCAATCAGTCGCATAACGGCTCCGGCGCGGCCGGTCGTGAAGGCGTTCGCAACAAAGACATCAACAGTGTGTTGTCCTGGAAGATTACGCCATTGCAGGTGCTGGATTTCAGCTATGGCTACAGTCGTCAGGGCAATATTTACGCCGGAGATACCCAGTACAGCAACGGGGCCGGTAATAAGCTTATCGAATCTCTCGACGGGTCGGAAACTAATCGCCTTTATCGTCAGACCTGGGGCCTCGTGCACAATGGCATCTGGGACTGGGGACAGTCAAAGCTGACTTTTAACTATGAGAAGACCAACAATACCCGTCTGAACGAAGGCACTGCGGGCTCGGGCGAAGGCCGAATTAACAGCAATACGTTTTCGACCAGTCGCTTTGAAAGTTACCGGGCGGGAGGCGAAGTCAGCTTCCCGCTGGAATTGCTGCGTGAACAGACCGTTACGCTGGGTGCCGAGTGGAACCGTGATGAGCTGAACGATCCAAACTCCATGAATGGCACCAGTGCGCCAGGCGTTTCAATTAACGGTATCAGTGGTGATGCGGGCAGCCGCAACAGCAAAAACAGCGCGGCGCTGAGTTCGCTCTATTTCGAAGATAATATCGCCGCGACCGATAGCACTGAGGTGATCCCGGGTCTGCGCTTTGATTATCACGATACTTTTGGGGCCAACTGGAGTCCGTCGCTGAATATTTCTCAGGCGCTGGGAGAAAGTTTTACTCTGAAAGCCGGTATCGCCCGTGCATTTAAAGCCCCTAACCTCTATCAGTCCAGCGAGGGCTATTTGCTGGCTACACGAGGCAATGGGTGCCCTGTTAATGTGACGAGCGGCAGCTGTTATCTGCTGGGTAATCAAAATCTTGATCCTGAAGTCAGCGTTAATAAAGAGCTGGGTATTGAGTTCAGTCAGAGTGGATATGTGGCGGGTCTTACCTGGTTCCGCAATGATTATAAGAACAAGATCGTCGCCGGGACCGATGTGCTGGGTTACGCCTCTAATGGCAACAACATTCTGAAGTGGAGCAACGGCGGCAAAGCGGTGGTTGAAGGTCTGGAAGGTAACGTTACGATACCGCTGGTCAGTGACGAACTTGAGTGGCGGACTAATGCCACTTACATGATCCAGTCAAAGGATAAAAAGACCGGCAATCCTCTGTCGATTATTCCGGAATACACCATCAACTCCATGCTGGACTGGCAGGTGACGCAGGATTTCTCTACCAACCTGAACTGGACAATGTATGGCCGCCAGAAACCAAGACAGTATGCGGAATCCCGCACAGAAAATGGCTCAATGTCGAATCGTGAAGTCGGAGCTTACTCGGTATTCGGGGTTAATTTCAATTATGACATTACTAAAAATCTGCGGGCCAACGCCGGAATCAATAACCTGCTGGATAAGCAGCTCTACCGGGAAGCAGATGGGGCATCGACCTATAATGAACCAGGCCGTGCTTATTATGCGGGTCTGACCATGACGTTTTAATCAACCGAAGCGCTTCCAACCGGAAGCGCTTTTTATCAGGAAAAACGACCCTCTTCCCTTACTTCGTTTCCCACTACTTAAAATCGACCTGCATCAATTCGGCAATCGTTGAATCACGTGTTGTCAGCACACAGCGATCCAGATAATCGGTGAATCTGGAAGGCTTATTCATGCCAGGCTGAAGCAGTTTAGAGTTATCAAACACCACATTCAGGTTTGAGAAGTGCCCATAAAGGTTCATCGCGCGCAGCATGATGCGTTCATTGCAGGGTCCGAACAGATCCTTAAACGTTCTTCTGCTATCTGACAGCTGTTTATAGGACACCTTCTGGTAATCCACACCCAGCGCCTTGTTTCCTGACGCTCTGGCCATCGCCTCATCTATCTCTGCAAACGTAACACTGCTGTGTGTTCCGGCAGAAATGTGAATGACTTCATTAATGACGTTTTCTGCGTCAAGCAGCAGAACCAGCGCGTCCGCGCAGTAATCAACCGGAACCACATCAATACGATCGTCAAGGTCGCAGGTGAATTTACCCAACGCCAGTGCCATCCTGAATACCCAGAAAATGCTGGCTGAAGGCAGGCATCCCTGATCGGAATGACCCACCACAATCGACGGACGGGCGATAACTAATGGCAGACCCGGTAGTTTTTCGATCATCAGCTTCTCAATTGAAGCCTTACTCCATGTGTATTCAACGACATGCTGATCCCGACTGGAGTTGAGTCCGCCCTCAGTCACCAGTGAGCCAGGTTCCGGCGCACAGGACATAGCGGTTCCAACGTGGATAAATTTCTTCAACCCTTCAACACGGCTCATTCGTTCGGCAAACCGGAACGTACCCTCAACGTTCACTTTCCAGATAGTGGGATTATTACCAAATGAGGCGACGGCGGCGCAGTTAATGACATGGGTAACATCATTAAGTCGTGCGTCATGAATAAAATTATCCGTCAATGCCAGATCACCCAAAATAATATTATCAGGTGCTATCGTATTGATTACTGACTCATTTAAGCCAAAATTCTTCAGGTTGGCTTTAAGCCTCTTCAACCCTTCATCAACGGTCTCGCCTCTGACCAGCAGCAGCAGTCGTTCCTGAACGCTGTTCTGCAATAGATTTGCTACGACAGCCCCGCCTAAAAACCCTGTTGAACCGGTAATAAGGATATTTTTCATGATAGTGCCATTCACGCTGGTTGAAGAAAGGAAAGCATTAACAAACGTTTTCCCAAACAGAAAACCATTCAAATAAATGAATGTGTTGTTATGAATAAATAATGTATAGCGAGCAGACTAAAAATCAGATTTAATGCTCTATCCGGCGATCACCTGTTGCTAACGCATCAGTGAGCTAACCAGACCAGTATAGGGCTGAAAGTTAACTCCCGGCTCAACAACACTAAAGATATTTCAACAAATCTGTCCATTTAGATTTTGTTTACTTTTTCCTCATAAAGTATGGCAATAAGCTGCTTTACGTTGCTTGATCACCCTGCGACATATGAACAACTTTTCTCATCCTGGTTCATTTTTATTTGATTTATTATCAATCAACACAGCCAGTCATTTATAACTTACTTTCATTAAGAATTCATTAAGCCCACATCCCCGTCATAATATATTCACAGATTAAATGAAGGCGATTTAGCCAACCATACTTAACCGTTGTTTAGCTGGCGTTTGATTATTATCATATTGGTTCTATCCGCCAGTAGATAACACATGTCAGGAATTTGAGATAGTTCATTGAAGGACTAACATTTCAGGCATCAGGAAAATGAAGCCTTCTTCTCTGCAAAGCACACCACACCCGCCATTTGGGGTAACACATGGGTTGCCGTGCTCCTGAAAAAAACAGCATCCCATTTATTTTGGGAAAAGCGTAACGACAGGTAACTAACATCGCGATTCCTGTATCCTGACGAGCGAAACAGTCCAACGCCTGGCTATGCTCAGCGGAGTTCAACCTGCAACTCTGACTATCAGGATATAATAGATGAAAAAATTATCAGTTATTTTTATGGCTACCGGTCTGTTTTTGTCTGTGAATTTACAGGCTAACGCCGAAGGATGTCTGAAAGGTGCCGCAGTCGGCGGCGTGGCAGGTCATGTTGCTCATCATCATGGCGTTGCCGGAGCCGCAGCAGGTTGCGCCGTCGGTCATCATATGGCGAAGAAAAAACAGAAAGAGGCGGAAAAAAATCAGTCGGCGCACAATTAAGCTAATCGCTGATTCAGAGGTTAAATAACGGATTGCCGGACAAGGTGCTGTCCGGCAATCGCCAGAATTTAAGCAATAGTCCAATTTTAAATTTTAGCCGCAATTTAATTGAGCCCCGTTTATCACGATGAGCAATGTAAGAAGCTTAGTGAATATTACGACATTTAATAAGATTTTTATTCTCTAGCCGTATTAATACTTTCATCCAGACTGATGCAGTCAAAATACGAAACATGACTGATTTTTTAATCTGCCCCCCCCCTAATCCGGAAATGTCCCTGCAATACAAACTGTCCAGCATAATTAACACCAACTGTCATCATGGATACCAGACATTATGTCACTTTTACGTCAGTGACCAGAAATTTGAATAAGGGACACATATCTTAAGTTCAGAGAGAGGGAAACGTCTTTTATAAAACCGCCCTTTATCGACCCAACCACATAGGACAACGCTGTTTGTACATTCCAGCACAATCATTGTTTTTCTTCTTTTTCGCCGTCGGACAATAGTGCCTGCCGCGATCATGCTGATGCCTTAGCTGTGCGATCCCCGGCTCCATTATTAACATTCAAAAGTAATGTTCTGATAATAAAATCGTTACTTCTTCTGATATCTTCAATTTCTGGCTGAATCTTTCCATATATCCGCATACCCTCAATCATCATGAAAAGACTTTTTGCTATTACTCTCGCCTCTTCATCCTGGCGAAAGACCTTTTGTTGCTGGCCTCTGAGCAATATGCACTCTAATTCGTCGATTATATTTTCAAATTTTGCAAAAACTTTAGATTTAACCTCTTCATCACCAGGCAAAAGCTCACTGGCTGCGGCAATTGTAAAACACCCCCTCTCTCCGGCAGGCGCAGAAGATAATTGAGCAGCAAAGTCGAGCATCTCTCGCAATGCGGCTTCTGGCGTCATTTCTGCGGTTCGCTTTTTTGTTCTTGAAGTGCCCTCATCCATATAGCGCTGCAAAGCAGCAAGATAGATAGCGCGCTTATCCGGGTAAAGCTTATAGATGCTGGCACTGGCCAGTCCTGAAGCTTTCATCAGATCAGCCATAGATGTGGCCTGATAGCCATGCTGCCAGAAGCAATCAAGTGCTGTGTTGAGGAATGCGTCTGGATCAAACTCTCTGGGCCTGCCTGCAGATGATTTCATAGGATTCTCCTGTGTTGACGATTAATTGTAGATCGACCAATCTACAATTAAAAGATTTTATTCTCACCCTATTCCTGGCCAATACGTTTTCTGAAAAATTTGCTGAATCAGACATAAGCCGCTGCCGGGCGGCAGCGGTGAATTAACTACAAAGGCGTCACTTTCTGCACGTGGTGCTGAAAAACGTAGGGATCGGATAGCAGTTCAAACTGCTCATCATCAGGATATGTCACGGCAATCTGATACTTTTCGCCAGCAAAAGCTTTAATCGCCTCTAAGTCTTCCCAGTATGTAGCAAGAAAGAAATGCTCCCATTCACCCTGCGTTTCTCTGCGCACACGGGCTCCCAGATTGCCTGGTGTCCCTTCTGAATGTTCTACACCGGTCTTTTGCAGGTGAGCCGCAAAGCCCTCTGCATGCCTGAGTGGTACGCATCCGTGCCATGTTCTGACAATCATTTCGCTCTCCTCATGTTGTGGAACGATTTAAAACATAAAAAAAGTCCATGTTCTTTGTCTATGGTAAGAGCAGCATGATAATCTTTAACCGCAAAATAATTTCGCCTGATCCATGCCCCACCTCACTACCTGCTGGTTCAGACAATGTGCCAGTCGCAGAATTAATCTCGTGACTCGTACTGCTTAAAACTGACTCATGGAGAGAGTTACAGATGAATTCCTGTTCGACACCTCGTCTGGCGCTGATAATCACCAGTGCTTTGGGCTGCATATTTACTTTTTTTGTGTGGCGCAATGAAATCGACCGCACTACCTTTCTGGCACAACCCGTACTCAAAGCATTATGGTGCGCCGTTCTCCCTCTGGGACTGTCCGTTTTTTTGATCATAAAAAAATGGGGTAAAGGGGAGCCAGTGAAAGGCATGATGAATAACATCAAACTTTTCGCGGGGGCCGTTCTGATGGTTCTCTTTTTAGGTTACATGCTGCTCACCACTCTGGTCTGGCTACTTCCGGGTACCATCAGCACCTATACGGCATATAGTGAGTTTTCGCCTGGCAGTCGTAACAACTGTTCTGGCGTAGATGTTAACGATCCAGATCTGCAAAGACGGATTAAAGTGTGCGAACCTGCGGGCAATTATTTTGGTGGGGGAATGCTTCATGTTACCAAACGTAGCAATGCGGCAGGCATGACCATTGTTAACTCAGTTCTTAAAGATTGAGACGCAATCCGTCCCTATTCCCCGCCCTGAAAAGACGACCGCAGGCAGGTAAATTGGGCCAGATAATTTTCACTACAGTACTAAATTTGGCAGGCTGCTAAACTCTATTTGCAGACGTCTGACTTACTTCCAGGCGATATAGCCGCCAGGATGTCGCCTGGAACGCTCCTGAAAAAACGGCATCATGTATGATGTCACTAATTTCAATGACTGACCCATCGCGATGAGTTCAGCATTTCGGGAGAATCCCTGTTCTTTATAAAAGCAATCTTAATAGACTAAACGGAGGCAACCCATATCTCCCTTAGTCCTGATCACATCCGCACGCTTAAATGTTTAATTCTGATTTTAAAAAATGATGGTTTCAATGACTGCACTATTTACCACCATCATCAGCGCTGTTAATCCCGCTTTGCACCCGATATCTTCAGCTGCGCCCTGGCATTATAGAAACGACGATAGGATAACCAGACGGCGATGATGGTTGACAGACTGGCTGTGCCTATCAGCATGAACGTCACCATAATCTGGTACTTAATTGCCTTTAGCGGATCGATTCCGGCGAAAATCAGTCCGGACATCATGCCCGGCAGGCTGACCAGTCCGACAGTTTTGGCTGCATCCACTGTCGGGATCATCGCTGTGCGAATGCTGTCAGCAATAATCCGGCCTGAGGCAAGCTTCACCGATGCACCCAGGCTCAGCATCTCCATAATTTTCTGGTGATTGTCGCTGAAGCTCTGATTCAGGTTGCTGAAACAGAGCCCTACGGCAACCATGGCGTTTCCGGCGATCATGCCTGAAATGGGAATGACCTGCATCGGCACAAACGCTATCGCGCCGCTCAATACCAGAATCGTCAGGGTTATGACGGTGCTGCTGAAGACTGAAACAAATGCTATCGCAAAAGCGTTATCAATATTCTGACCGCGTTTGCGGGCGTTGATCGCGGCATTCACACAGATAAACAGCACCATCAATACTGTCAGCCAGCTGTTATTGACATCAAAAATCGATTTCAGCACAAAGCCCACAATGACCAGCTGAACAATCGCCCGACAAACGCTCCAGACAATATCTTTGCCCATGCCAAGTTTTTCTTTCTGGCTGATAAGCAGCGCGATGACGACCAGCGTCAGCGACAGCAACAGCGAGCTGTCACTGATATTATGCTGATTCACGCTCACTCTCCTTTTCTGGCGGCTCAAGGCGCAGCACATGCCCGGCCTGCTGAATATCGCTGACATCATGACTGATCCGCACCACCGCCACTTTTTCTTCAGCTACGATCCGGTTAATCAGTGCAAGTACGGCCAGCCTGTTCTCATCATCAAGAGCGCTGGTCACTTCATCCAGTAACAGTACGTCAGGCATAAATTGCAGATTACGGAGCAGTCCCACACGCTGCTTTTCTCCGCCTGAAAGTTGTTCAACCGGTTTATCCAGCATGTTCGGAGAAAGATTAACGCTTTCCAGCGCAGCAACGAGCGTCTCCCGCTGAGGCTTCTGACGGCGAATCTGCCAGGGCAGCGCAAGATTGTCATAAACCGACTGGCCAAACAGTTGTGGCGTCTGAAAACAGTACGAAACCTGCTGACGATAGGACCCGGCTTTTAGCGTGGTGATATCTCTGTTTCTGAAAAGAATTTGTCCGGAAGTCGGGGTAATAAGTGAAGCAAGGATTTTCAGAAACGTGCTTTTTCCGCTGCCGGATGGACCGGTCAGTAACACGTAATCGCCCTGAGTGACCTGCAAAGATACCGGTCGCAGTAACTGGCGGTCCCCAACTGAAAAAGTAATATCCTGCGCATCCAGCAGGGGCAAAGCTTTGTCCATAATTACGCCTCGGGGCCTGACAAAATTCAGAATGGATGGAGTTTAGTATCTGAAAAAAGCTGGTGCTATGGCTCACGGATTAATAACCGGTAGTGTACTTCCCAGCCTTTAAACGCAAACGGAATGGCGCATCAGAGACATCTGGCTAAGAGGGAAAGCATAAGGCATTACACTGCGGCTGTTCATCTTTTGGGAGCAACTGTAACCGGACAGGCTACAGCCGGTCAAAACAGCAAGCGTGTCAGGCCCGGTAACGGCACCAGCGTGACAGACCTGCTATACGAGACTTATTTGTTTTCCCAGCTTGTAGAAACCGGATTGGTTACGCTGTTTTTTTCCTGCGTATAGGTGCCGTTCTGCTGCGCGATGGCTTCGCCGGTATCCACAATCGCGTTCTGAATAAAAACGTTCTGCTTTTCATTTCTGATAAAGGTTAACTGGTGAAAGGCCGTTTTATTGCCCCAGTCGGATGAAGGCAGTGAGATAAAGCGTACGGTGAAGGTTTCATCATCAAACCTGCCCTGCATGACGTAAACACCGTAGTGGTTTTCTCCCTGAGAAATGATCTTATAGGTGCCGTTGTCGTAATAATAAATCTCCGCATCCGGAAAGGGTTTTTTGTCATACATTTTTCGGTAGTGCAGAACCTGTTTGATGGTGGGCTGACCAAAGCCGACGGTAAGCTTGTTACCCTCTGCTGATGTCGTCAGACCTTCAGCATGAACACTGCTCATCAGCATTAACAGGCTGGTGGTGACCATGGCGGTGGTTTTCACTCTATTTCTCCTTATGGGATTTGGAGGACAATAGCGTAATACTCCCCGGAACTTACATGGCAGCGGGTAGCAGGTGAAGAGGCAGATAACACCTTATTACACATTGTTATAATCACGATAAGTGACCAGATTATTTCAGAAGCTCGTGCAGGGTAAACGTTGCCCGCTGTCGATTGATGTAAACAGTCTGATTAAGCAAACCGGCACTAACATTGACCGATAAACCCAGAATAGCCAGGTTAAAAATAAATGAGATAACAGACTGCAATAACGCCAGCTTACGCATTTCTGTTGTTCCGGTGGCGACGTCTGCCGTTTGCGACGCAACCGCGATGGTGAATGAAAAGTAGAGAAAGTCCCAGTAGCCAGGATTTTTCGTTTTATCCGGAAAGATCAGCGGACTCACGCTGTTATCCCGGTAAAGATAGTGCTGATGGGCATAATGCATCGCAAAAGCGCTGGGTAACATGGCCCAGGATGCAATCAGTGTCATTGCCGTCAGCAACAAATGCAGCAGTCTCGGCGTGCCGGTGAGACCTTTAAGCGTGGGGAGTTCACTTAGTATGGCCACTATGCTGACGATACAGGCCACGATCACAATGCCCAGCACCAGTGCAGCACTCTGATCCTGCTGTTGAGCAATGCGCTTAATACCCGTCGCATTGGTACGCAGCATGCGAAACCAGATATTAGCCACAGCGAAAAATCGCGAAGCCATCGGCATTAATGACGGCATTACGTGACCGTACGATGGCCTCGCGTCACCTGACACCCGCCCGTTTTTCATTCCAGATCGTGACACGCTAATCCACTGAGCTAAGTGGCTTTTTCAGGCCAGGCTAGAATTACACAGGTAAGCGTCAGCATAAAACCGGGTTAACGGCGCGACTCATCAAAAAGAGGACGGAAATATGAAATTCGGTGTGATATTTGAAGATACGGGCGTCGAAGAGGAACATGATTTTGATACCAAGCCTGTTGCCGGCGATTTAGTGACATTAACGCGCGACGGAGTTGGCAAAGATTACATTGTTATCATTGAGCCTGACCCGGACCATACCCATGATGACGGGCGTGACGGGCATCCGACGAAGGCCAGAGTCCGGCCCGCGTAGTGCTCGGTAAGACGAAATTAACCGCCCGGCGAGGCGGTTTTATTATTGCACGCGATCATGAATAAAGACGACTTGCTTACCTGAGCGGCTTTAGCGCTACATCAGTACGATACCAAAACGTTTCAGAAGCAGAGCCCAGAGTGCGAAAAGCAGGATAGTGATACCGCAGGAGATGAGCAGCGTCAGCCAGAAGCCGGTGCGTTGATAGAGAAAGGGGAACAGAATAAACATGGGCAGTGTCGGCACCACATACCAGAAGGTGTACCAGGCATGAGCACTGATTTTTGCCTGTGTCTGCCCTTCTATCTTCATCCAGATAAGCACCAGCACGGTGACCAGCGGTAAGGCGGCAAGTAAGCCACCCAGGCGATCGCTACGTTTAGCCGCTTCTGAAATCAGCACGATCATAAAAGCCGTGATAGCATATTTTGATATCAGCCAGAGCATGATTGTCCTCAATATTCCTGTTCATCCGGCACCTGTGTGCCGGAGCGTTTACGATCGTCCCGCTCCGGGATTTCAGCAGACGCAGTTACGGCATCATCCTGCGCAGGGTGTCATCTTTCAGAAAATAGTGATGGAACAGCGCCGCCAGCGCATGCAGACCAATTAACCAGTATCCGAGCGGGGCCAGCGTTTCGTGCCAGTCAATCAGCATACTGGCCGTGACGGGATCGGGCGATGTCGCCACAGGCATATTGATCCCAAACAGGGCCCACTCTTTTCCACGCAGGTAACGCGAACTTAGCCCGAGAACCGGTAAAACCACAAACAGCACATAAATCAACGTGTGCACCAGATGTGAAAGACCTGTCTGCCAGCGTGCCACGGGCGGTGTAATCGGCGGCGTTACAGAACGGGTACGCAGCCAGAGGCGCGCTATCATCAGGATCAGGACGCAGAAACCTGCGGAAAAGTGGGTGATCATCACCGCATTTCGCTGCCAGGTTCCCTTCTCTGCCATCCAGCGCAGTTCGATGGTGGCGTAGGCGACGATAATCAGTAAGACCGTCAGCCAGTGGAAAAGAATTTGCGAACCCCGGTATTTATTCAGCATAGATAAACTTCCGTCACGAGTTTTTTTGCGTCACTATACCCGTTAATTATTAGATGTGTATTAGGCGTTTACTAGCGCGTTATGACAGGCAACACGGCTTAATTATACAGGCTGATAAGAACCAATCTGCCTCAAACGCAACGCAGGATCAGCTACGTGCCACAGAGATAGCCTGTGGTTAAGGGTGCCTGCCGCTGACATATTGCCTGCGGCGCTCAGCATTCGCTTCCTCTTGTCCTGCAGACCCACTGCTCATTTTCATGCGTAAGAATATCCAGTTAATCCCTAAGCCTAATCAGGCTTTTTAGTTCATTACGCCTTTAGCATTCAGCGCTGCGGGTATAAGAAGTTTATGATTTAACACAGCGATAAATCTTAAACTTAACCTAATGTTCATCCTGTAAAATCGCGAAAGCATGCAGCTGACGCGCTGCGTGCCGCCATAAATACACTCCGCACTGGAACGATTAGCCCGCCCTGCGCGAATGTTTCTTTAAGTCAAATCCGCGCCCTGCCGCCATGACCCGCTTGCGCCTCGCTTAACTTTAGTGCCAGCGTAAATAAGAGTAAAAATAACGCGCGTTACCGTAACCTTAGAACTCTACATTTCTCATGCAAAAACAGTAACTTCTCCTCTCATTAGAGTTCGCCTATGCTGGCTGCTCACGACATTTTGCGTCAGAGGGATTTGCTATGTTTAACGTACCCGCAACCTACAGTGCAGAGGCTGTTGAGTGCCTTTACGAAGTTATCGACATACTCAACCTGAACGGCGCACGATGCCACGTTATCTTTGATAGTCAGGCCTCCCGCGCCGCAGTGATCGAGGCAGATACCACAGAGCAACTCGGCGAAATGCGCCACCCTGTGCTGGCTGTGCTTGAGATGGAGCGAGTCACCAGCATTAATACCTTATTGCGTATTAAATCATTCTGGACCGATTCAGACGGCGCTCACCCTGAAATAGCGTCAGGCAGCCTGGCGAATGCACTATATAAAGCGCTGACGATGAAGAAACATATTACGCTGGTAGGATTGTAAGGCAGGCTAAAGTCCGTGCGGTGCGGGCTTTTTACAGTGGTCAGTGACAGGCCTGACAGCACGCATCCCTACACAACACCTGAATGTTGCTGCACCTTTTACACTCGCGCTGTGTGCTGAGGACGATCTCACTTATCAATGCTCAGCATCAGGATATAGCCAGGTGCAGATGTTCAGCTCATCACGATATGATCAACGCTGAGGAGGCGGTTAGTTTGTTCTCAAGAATGTTAATGATGAGTTCGCGTGGAAAAATCGTTTCTGTTGCGCTTCTAAGTTCTTCCAGCGTCCACCAATGATGACCGCGAATAACGTCCTTTTCGTTGCGACTCCAGCCTGAGTGGTCAGGTTCTCTCTTATCGGCATCAATAATAAAGTATCGTTCTTCAGCCAGTACGGTCTCCCCATCTGGCAGCATCATTGTGAAACTCCGGGACGCTATCTGCGATCCGGCTGTGGCTCTTGTCAGGCCGGTTTCTTCAAATAATTCGCGCAAAGCCGCCTGTTCATAGGATTCATTGTGCTCAAGACCTCCACCTGGCGTTGCCCAATATGATTTTCCCTTTAGCGCATCATTTTTATGACAGAACTTAAACAGCAGCACGTGGTTTTGAGGCGATAGAATAATGAGTCGGGATGACGGCCGAATGCGCACAATTCCCCCTTAGTTAAAGGTTAAAACCGGTTTACGCTATTCAGATAAACATAATTCAAGCCTGGTTTCCTCCTGAGAACTTTTTTCGCTGTTATGACCTTATCGGATGCCTGCTTTCTGCTCGTGGCGGATAGCAGGTACCTTTTAAAAAAAGTGATTAAAAGATCATTACCTGAACATGCAGAATAAAAACTTGATCTGCCCTGCTCTTCAATTCCAGCATACCCGATTTATACAGTACTGACTGAACCTGAAAAATCAGTACCTCGCCCGACTACTGCTCAGGTGCAGAAAAGCCCCGGGTGGCGGCAACGCTTCCGGGTCTTCAGGCACATTGTTCAGCATCCGCAAAAATGACGCAGCCCAGTAATGGCTATTGTGCATATGCAGGCCTTTCATCAAACGGGCATGCAGACACCGCCGTTCGTGTAACGGCATCTGCAGGGCGCGATGGACCGCACTGGCCATTGCATCAGGATCATAAGGATTGACGATGATGGCACCCTCCATCTGCCCGGCGGCACCGGCAAACTGGGAGAGGATAAGCACCCCAGGATTTTTAGAGTCCTGCAGCGCGACGTACATTTTGGCCATCAGGCTCATGCCCGCCATCAGCGGCGTGACCAGCGCAACGCGTGAGGCACGATAGATACCGGCCTGCTCCTCCCGGCTGTAAGCGTGAGTCAGATAGTTCATCGGATACCAGTTCATGGTGCCATGCACACCATTAAGTTCTCCACATAGCGCTTCCAGAGTGTGACTGAGTTGTGACGCATCATGTGCATGTCCGGCTGCCGGCGGCGCAAGCTGCAACAGCGTGATATTTTTCTGGTAGCAATCATGCCTCCGCAGTAACACTTCCATCGTGCTGATTCGATAAGGCAGTCCTGAACTCTCATCAAGATGGCCGCCGCTCAGTACGCTATTTTCGGGCAGACTTTCTCGGCACTGCATTTCCATAAAGGCGCAACTGTTACTCTCGCGCAGAGACTCAACATCGTCGAGATCGATCCCGACCGGGAACACACCAACTTTGATAATCCGGCCATGAATACGGAAGCAGTGCGCTTCCAGCTGCTCCAGCCGGAATTCACTCTCCAGCCAGACCAGGAAATTATTCATATCCTGCACGGTCTGAAAGCCAATCAGGTCACAACACAGCAGCGAGTCAGTGAACCAGCGCCACTCAGGTATGGTTTCAAACATTCTGCCTGCCGGGAAAGGCTGATGCAGAAAGATACCGACTGAATTGGGCAAGCCCTCTTTGCGGATGTAGCTGGCACAGCCCAGCAGGTGATAATCCTGAATCCAGATAACATCGTCTGGTGTGGAATTTTCGCAAATGGCCCGCGCATAGGCTTTATTAATGTTTTTATATTCCTGAAATCCATTGCTGGAAAAACGGGCCATGTCAGGACGCTGGTGGAAAACAGGCCAGAGACCTTTATGAATATAATTGTGATATCCCTCATTAAGCTCGCCCGGCGTGTAAGGGAAGGTCACGGTTTCATACTGATCGTGCTGCTGCACATCGCAGGGTCTTGACGCATCCTGAGAGATTACTGTGCTTTCACCATTCCAGCTAATCCAGAGGCCGCCCTGCCGGGAGAGTATCCCGTCATAGACTGCAGTAAGCGTCGAGCGTTGCGATTGATTATGTGAAACAAGAATAAGGCCTGACATGGTGTGTTCCCTGAGTGAAGGCTGTGGACAGGCAGTCGAGCCTGGCAGCCTGCGGCTATTAAGCTGAGGTCGGAGGATAAACGGGAGAAAACCGCTCATGAGTGCGCGCCCTGCCGGCTTAATGGCTGCTGGCGCTTCTGGCGCAAATCGGGTCATTAATTCCATCATGCGAAGCCGTCACCCAGATGCCGGGCAGTGAGGGACATGCGATAAAGCCGTTGCGTTCAAAAAAATCCGGCACGGGTTCACCCATTGCAACAATATGGCGGCAGCCTCTGGTGCCAGGATGAGAAAGACAGCAGTGCAGCAGCCATGATCCAAGCCCGACAAAGCGATACTCGGGAGATATAAACAGATTCCGGATCACCCAGGTTTCAGCCATGTCAGTGACGACCCGGGCAAAACCGATTTGTCGGCCATTTCGATAAAGTCCGAAGCACAGGCTGTTGTTGAGCGCCAGAATCAGCGCGCGGCTGTCGGGTATCGTTGCGCCCAGCCATTGAGCAATCAGACGATAGTTCAGCAGCGACGGATCGGTACTGGCCTCAATGGCATCCCGGAACCACTTGCGGGACCAAATAAGGCGAAGGCGCTGCTGCCGAGCAAGATCGGCCAATGCCACCTCGCGGCAAACTGATATAGACCAGGGCTTATTAAGGCATTTCATTTACGGCTTTCCTGAAGAGAGGCGCACGCGCCCGGTGCCGTCAATTAAACCGGGTGGCCCGTAAAAATGGCGTAAAAAGAGGCTGAGGAAGTGTAAAAACGCTGCAAATCATCTGGCGATAGGGCATTAGCGGGCAAGTACGGCGCGAAAGTCTGCGCTGGATGGTGGCGAGCTAACCGGGCACTGGCCTGCATCTGCCTCTCTTAACAAAAATTTCTGTTCAGTGAGGCCCGATGAAACTGGCAGATACAAAGGGCGCTAAAGGCTTTCAGGCAATGACGACTGACGGAAACGCGTCGGGGATGATAACTTTACTTAACAGTGATGCTTAGTTCTCTGAGCGGTCCTGAATGTTCTCCCGAAGAAAAGCCCTCTCATAGAGGGCTTTAATGAGTGTGAACGCAATACATGACGCTTACAGACGAAAGGCATTCACTGCTTCACGTAACGAATGTGCCTGGGCTGAAAGTGACTGTGATGCCGAAGAAGATTCTTCGACCAGTGCAGCATTATTCTGCGTGACGCCATCCATCTCATTGACTGCAATACTGACCTGAGAAATGCCCTGCATCTGCTCTGCTGAGGCAAGTGAGATGTTGTCCATCGCGTCGGCCAGTTTTCCAACCATAGCATTGATATCAAGGATGCTCTTGCCTGTTCCGGTTGCGACAACAACACCACTTTCGACCTGTGCTACCGCTTCTTCAATCAGATGTTTGATGTCTCTGGCAGCCGTAGCGCTGCGCTGAGCAAGCGTCCTGACTTCACCGGCAACGACGGCAAAACCCCGCCCCTGTTCGCCGGCACGAGCAGCTTCAACCGCAGCGTTAAGCGCAAGAATATTGGTCTGAAAGGCTATCCCTTCGATAACGGCGGTAATATCGCGGACTTTCACTGCGCTTTTGGAAATATCATTCATCGTCTCTGACATCCGCTGCATATCCTGCTCACCTGACCGCGCCAGGGCCGCAGTTTCGCGGGCAGAGTCAGCAGTCTGCTGCGCCCCCGCTGCATTGCTTTTTACCGTGACGGTGAGCTGTTCGATACTGGCAGCAGTTTCCTGTAACGCGGCAGCCTGCTGCTCTGTACGGGAGGAAAGCTCTGTATTGCCCTGGGAAATTTCTTCAGCAGCCATCGCTACCGAAGCGGAGGAGTCTTTGATATGGGAGACCAGGTTGCGCAGATTATTTTGCATGCTATCCAGGGACGCCATCATGCTTGCGGTATCCCCCTGACGAAGTGTCACCGTCGTTGTCAGATCTCCTGCCGCAATGGCGGCAGCCAGACCCTGAGCATGAGAAGGTTCGCCACCCAGCTGAACCTTGAGCCAGCGGGTAATCAGGCCACTCATCACAAATCCCAACATTACAAACAGAGTTGTCAGAACAGCCAGCGTTACATAAACACCCGAGAGCGCCTGCGTTGACGTTTCCACCGTTTTACCTGTAACCCGCGCCTGATAATTTACCATGCCGTCCACTGCGATACGATATTGAGTAAGCGCAGGAATCAGTTCGCTCCGGAGCTTATCCTGTAACGCAATAGCATCTTGCGTAAACAGATTCTGCTCTGCCTGACGAAGCGGACCTGTTGCTACTTCAATTTTATTGAGTTGCGTGGAAGCCTCTTCAACTTCAGCAAGATTAATTCCGGGAATGCTTTTAGCGCCGTTGATTAGCCCCCGGAAATGCGCAGTGGTATTGTCATTCGCGGTCTGTAATGCAAAAAACTGTGTTTTAAGTTTTTCCTCTGTCTGTGGCTGCGTGCCAGCAGCCGCAGTGACTAAAAGAAGCGCCTGCTGAGTCAGGTTGTCTTTTAACGTCTGAAGCACCTGAAGATCGCCAAGGCGCGCGCGGGTCAATGCCTGCTGTTCGCTGGCGGTATTAAGTTTAAACCCGGCAAAGCCTGTTACGAAAACGCCCGCTAAGATGACAGTGAGAAATGCTGCGGTGAGCATAACGCTTAATTTTGTTTTTTTATTGCTCATCGCTGAGCGCTCCGACGTCTGATTTATTAAGTTATTACCGACGTTCCACACCTGTGGCTCGCTGGTCCCTTCCCTCTTTATCGGCAGCAAGCAAGGAAATTGCAGTCAGGAAGCATGCGAGGCGCAATAATTTCTGGGGAGGGGACTATCAATAGATGAGGGATGCCATAAGAGAGTGAGTTTTAGTATGACTGAGCGCCAGAGACGTGAAAGATCTTCCACCTCTTTTTGCGAGGTAAAGTATGCAGTTTTACCCAAAAGGTGTGTGTAAAGTGTGAGGATAGCACTCTGGCGCATTATGCCTTTGATTCTGTTACTTGCTTATTTATCTGGCCCTGAACTGGCAACTTCTGAAAAAGTTACACCCTGAAGTCTCTCAAAGGAGTCAGAAATTAATCACATGCGACCTGTCACCGCTGAAATAACGCACTACATTATCAAACGCCGTTCTGAAATAGAGCGCATAGCTGTCCTTTTCAACATATCCCAGGTGCGGCGTACAAAGCACGTTCGGCATCTGCAGGTATGGATGCCGGCTGTTGTAGATCGGTTCATCTTCGTAAACATCCAGCGCCGCAAATCCAGGTCGTCCCTGTTTCAGGGCATTCTGCAACGCGCCGTCATAAACCAGCTCAGCACGGCTGGTATTCACGAATAACGCATCCGTTTTCATCAGCGCGAGATCGTTTGCCGTGATGTTGCCTTGTGTCGCAGCCACCAGCCGCTGATGCACGGTTATTACATCGCTCGTAGCGAAAAATTGCTCGCGGCTTTCGGGCACCGTCCATCCATCAGCACGCGCCTCTTCCTGGGCTCGCAGACTTCCCCATACCTGCACCTGCATACCAAAAACGGCAGCATAGGACGCAAGACGCTTACCAATTTTTCCATATCCCAGTATGCCGATGACCTGATTGTGAACCGCCGAGCCGATTTCTGTTTGCCAGTGCCCTTCGGCCATTGCTTTCACCGACGAGACAAATTTTCGGCGGGATGCCATGATCAACAGCCAGGTTAACTCCGCAGGAGCAACCGGAGAACCACTCCCTTCCACAAGAGCAACACCTGCCCGTGTACAGGCATCAATGTCGACATTTCTCGCCAGCTTACCCGTCTGACTGATCAATTTAAGATTTGGCGTGCGTCGCAAAAAGGCTTCGTCAATGACAGTCCTTTCGCGGATAAGTATTAATGCTTCAGCCGATGACAGCTGTTCATCTGCCATCGGATCCCTGCTGAGATCGCCCATTGCAGCGCAGTGAAAGTTGTTATCACTATGGAGAAAATCCAGTTTTTGAGTGGCAAACTGATAATCATCTGGAATAACGATATGAATGGTCATTAAGAAACCTCATTATTTAACAGTTGTGCACACATTTAAACTTCATTAATTGAAACGTTTATTAATTTTACGACTTTGGAACTCATTACCTTTGCTAATATTCATTGTCAGCCTGTGTCGTTATTTACCTGATTTAAGATCAAAACGATGATGGGTAACTTTTCCTGCTAAAACCTTATTGATCTGCTATAAGCTAAGCGACCATTTTGAATGGGGGACGATACCCGTATCGATGTCATGCTATTACGATGTAATGAAAAGTAATCCGACGCCGATAACGATAGTGAGTAAGTAGTCTTACTCGTCAGCATACTATATGAACACACAGTAAATATAATAAAAGATTGCCGAAGTAAACAGTAAGAAAGCGTTCAGATAAGCCGTCTATAAAACTGGTTATCATAATGATTATGCTGAAAAAAAGATTAAACCAGTAGGCGACTGTCGACAGAGTTCGCTGAGCTTATAAAGCCTGAATTGCAGAGACATTTTTGTTAACAGGCTGAAAATCATGTATTGACGGGAATGAAATGAAACCAGGTGTGGAAAATGATGAAACGCGCGAACTTTTGCGGCAGCGCATTAAGCTGGGCGAGTTTCACCCGTTTTTTCAGCCTATAGTTTCTCTGGAGGATTTGCGCGTGATGGGGTTTGAGATGCTCGCGCGGCACATATCTCCGGAGGGGATCGTTACGCCTCCTTCTGACTTCATTCCTGCTATGGAGCGAAGTGGTCTGCTCGACGAATTAATGCTCAGTCTTATGGTGCAGGGTTTCAAAATTGCTGCCACATGGCCTGAACAGCAGTTTTTATCGATGAATGTTTCTCCTTCGCAGCTTGATGGCAGGTATCTCACTGAAACGATAAGACATACAGCCAGGGAATTTCAGTTCGATCTTGCAAGGTTGAAGATTGAGATCACTGAAACAGCCCTGTTAAATGATATCAATACCGCCCGGACAGAGATTGAAGCCCTGTCAGGTATGGGCTGTACAATCGCAATGGATGATTTTGGAACAGGCTATTCCAGCCTCGCCTGGCTGATTCAGTTACCGGTTAACACGCTTAAAATTGACAGCAGTTTTATTCGCTCCATGCTGCACAAAAAGGACAGTCGCAAAATCATTTCCAGCGTCGTCGGTCTGGGCCGGAGTCTTGATATGGATGTGATCGCGGAGGGCGTTGAAACCGAAGAACAGGCTGAAATGCTACGGGGGATAGGTTGCCTCTATGCGCAGGGCTATTTGTTCGGGAAGCCTGTTTCAGGAGCGGAAAGCTGCCGGATGCTCAATGCGATACCGCATAAGGGATCTCTGCGACGGGTTGCGCGTCTTTCCCTCGATCAGCGAGCACATCAGATTTCATCCATGTATGCCATTCCCGGCACGTCAATATGTTTTCTTAATCCGGAATTGGTGATCGTGGATGCCAGCGACACGTTTGCCGAACGCGTCGGCTGGGCTCCGCAGGATCTTATCCATAAATATATTTATGAAGTTATTCCGTCACAGGCGGAAAAATTACTCTGGCTGCAGGAATTCAGATTGAAAGGACTCCCTTATCCACCTTACGAGGTTGTGTTACCCGACGGGTCGTCCGATCTGGTCATGGTGACCCGGGTAGAAGATGAGGCCAAAGATTTACTGGGCTTTTGTGTATTTGGTGTGAAGATGAGCGATACGAGGTTGTGTTACCCGACGGGTCGTCCGATCTGGTCATGGTGACCCGGGTAGAAGATGAGGCCAAAGATTTACTGGGCTTTTGTGTATTTGGTGTGAAGATGAGCGATCGCAAATGCCATTAAGCTGAGCATTTTTTCAGGATGATGACAATCAGTAACGCTCAACATTGCCGAATGCGTTGTGTATCTGCACCTGCGCTTCATGTGCCTTCAGGATTTATCTCTTTAATAAGCGTCTCGCCCTGATTATGGATGTTCCCGACATTGGCTGAAACAGGATGCCAGGTGAAATCCTTTTCGGGTAATGCGGCTTCATGGGCAATGTCCTGCGCCCGCTGGGATGAGGTTTCAACACTGAGCCATTCGCATACCGCGTCCGCCCGTAAAACCAGTGGACGGCGGTCATGGATATCAACCATCCCTTTGTTGCTCGCCGCAGTGACGATAACAAATCCCTCATGTCCATGGTCTTTACCGTAAGGTGCCCTGCCGATAGCGGCGAAAAACAGCGGTTGATTCGCTTTATGGTGAATAAAATAGGGCTGTTTCCTGTCACCCTCACGCTTCCACTCGTACCAGCCATCGGCGGGAACAATGGCACGTCCCTGCTCCCATAGCGGCTTAAACATACGGCCGGTTGGAGCTGTTTCACTCCGGGCATTGATTAGCGGCTGCTTATTCCACCACTCAGGACCGTAACCCCAGTAAACCGGGTCCAGGTGAAATTCATCATCCCGCTCATTGAGCAGCAGCACGTTGGTGCCTGGCGCAACGTTGAAACGCCCTATCGGCTCCGGATCATAAATGATTTCATCGGGCTTCAGTCCCAGAGAGTCAAAGTAATCGTCTCGGCTACTGTACTGCGCAAACCGTCCACACATAGGCACCTCCTGGCTTAAGGATAGACCTGTGTTGATTAAGTCATGATCAAAATATCAACTTTCTGGCTGAAGATATCGCCCCAGCTGTCGAGAATGTAGTAAAGGATACGAAGAGAACCGAATAAAAAGGGCTACGACGTGTTTACCTTTGTTGCTGACAAGCCAGTCAGGTTACACAAACTTGCCTCTCTGCCCCGGAAGCAATTATCGATTGCGATCCTGTCGTAAGAAGAACGACGTTGAATCGATGTTACTGAGAAACTGCAATGTACAGCCCGTCATTAAGGAGTGGTGTGATTTCGGTTATTAGTCACAGCGCGATATTTAATCATCAGGAAAATAGCTAATGAGCCTCGTTTATATACCAGCTCTCATTCCACTCTTGTTGAACAAAGAGAATGAGAAAGGAAGCCCGCTTACAGAGGAGGAAGTCAGCCGTATCAGGGATAGTGCCACCTGTATCGAAGTGGCGCGCGATATTGCTTTTACAATGGCGGAATGCCGCGGATACTTTGATATCAACCCTGATAAATGCTGGGATGAATGGAGAGCATACCGGAGTAAACGACTACGTCAGAGTGGTCACAGCTAAATCACATTCACCACCGGCATTCGCTTTTCCGGGGTTAATGCCTGAAGCAGAGCTGACTTAAGGCGTATTGATCGCATCGTCGCAATGGCCGGTTTCTGCTGATTATCAGACTCTGAGCGAAACGTGGACATGCGGATAGCGGCAGGCCATGCGGGAGCCGGGAACGTCGATGTATAGCCATGCTAAGTGAAAGGAGGTAGAGTAATATTTTTATAATGTAGGTGTTGGTATGAATCGTAGCAAGGAAATTCTTGAGGCAGCAGAATACTGCATGCGACAGAAAGGCTTTTATCAGACTTCGATTCAGAATATAGCCCGACAGGCAAATGTCAGCGTCGGTCTCATTTATAAATATTATAAAAATAAAGAAGCGATTATCGAAGCACTGATTAAAAACGTGGTGCAACGGATGATTGATTCACTCAAAGATGCTCTCGACAATCTTACTCATGCAGGTAAAGTCGCCCATTCTGCGCACGGCGTTGTGTCAGTCGACGTTGAAAAAAGCATTGTATTGCTTATTGATATATCTGCAGAAGCCACACGTAATGAGCGGATCCGTCAGATTATTTACGATGCCTGGCAGACTTTGAAAGAGAACTTTATTATTCAGGAGCAGGCGCTTAATCCGTCGCTGGATGCTGAGATTATCCAGACACGCCTGTATATTATGTCACTGATCATAGACGGGATGACTATTCGCCGCTATATGAAACAGCGTGAAATCGATGGCAGCGTGATGTCATTCCTGGATGTCATCAGTCATGACATTAATCAGAACGGTGTCGCCTGACTCAGGAGAAAAGATAGCCGGCGAGCAGGGTGTTAATCCGCGCTAACTCCTGCTGATTAAGGTGTTTATCGCCAAACGTACGACAGGCCACACCATCCACCAGCATCAGCAAAAACTGAATACGGTCACTACGCTCTTCAGGGGTCGCTGCTGGCATTTGCCGCTTAAAAATTGCTTCCAGCTCCGTAAAAAGCAATTGTTCTTCATGTACAAGCAACGCGCGAACTGATTTGTTACGAGATGCCTCTGAATACATTTCCAGCAGTAAACAACGTTCTCTGAAAGACCAGTCCCGCCAGAAGTCAGATTCCGTATCGATGATATTTGAGATGGTGGTTTCTAACTGGAGGTTTTTGAGTAAAAACATTCGCCAGCTTTCTGCGATACTTTTTATCGTCTCACTGACAATGACTTCTTTGCTACTGTAATAGCGATAAATCTGCCCGGCACCCAGACCTGACTCATGGCTTATATCAGCCATGCTGGCACCATGAAAACCAGAACGACTGAAACAGTTTTTCGCTGCCGAAATTATCTGCTGCTGACGCTGCTGCAGGAAAACCTCACTGTCTGACCTGCTCAAATCACCTCCTGTTAACTGACGTCACACTAGCCCTGATATTCATTCTTCAATGATAACCGAGGCAGGAGTGCGAGAACATATCAGCCGGAAATTCAGGCATGAAATATTATCATTTCACCCTCTCATCTCCTGAAATTTACGCTGAGACTACGTCTTAACCAGGGTGCGCATTTCCGCCTGAATGCGCACCCTGTCTTTACATTTTCAGTTGCGATTCCTGCAACGCCGTACCGCCGCCCATCACCTTGTAAAACGTATTCAGATTCTGATAGTACGCCTGCTCAGCGCTGACCAGACTGGTTCTGGCGGTATAAAGCGTACGCTGAGCGGTTAACGCATTCAGATACGTGTCCACTCCGTTCTGATAACGCAGATCGGCCAGATGATAATAAGTCTGTGAAGCAGCAACATTGTTGCGCTGGCTGTTTAGCTGATCTGTAATGGTGCCCTTACGAGCCAGAGCATCTGCGACTTCCTGAAAAGCGGTTTGCACCGCCTTTTCATACGCTGCCACATAATACTCTTTCTGCGCTTTGGTGTAGTTCAGGTAAGAAACGTTATAGCCACCTTTAAAGATCGGCAGCGAGATGCTAGGCGCAAAAGACCAGATGCCTGGCCCGTTATTAAACAGTGATGAGAGATCGGAACTGCCGACGCCACCGCTCGCCGTCAATGAGATGCTCGGGAAGAAATTTGCACGCGCCGCACCGATATTGGCATTTGCTGCCTTCAGATTATGCTCAGCCTGCAAGACATCAGGACGATTAATCAGGGCTTCGGATGAAACACCCGCTGGCACGTCACGCAATGCCTGACCAACAGATTCGATATTTTGCGGCAGCAGATTATCAGGCACGCTTTTACCCACAACCAGGTCCAGGGCATTCTTATCCTGCGCCACGCTGGTGGTATAGCTGGCCACATCCGACTGTGCAGACTGATATGTGGTTTCTGCTGAAGCAACATCCACCATTGAAGCCACGCCATTTTGCAGACGTTTACGTGTCACCTCCAGTGACTGCCGCGTACTCTCTGCTGTCTCTTTCGCAATCTCAAGATTGCTGCGATCGGCCGCCAGCTGTAACCAGTAATCTACCGTGTTATAAAGTAAGGTCAGGCGCGTACTTCGCGCCCCTTCCAGTGTGCCAAGATAGGTTTCATACTCCTGGCGAGACAGGCTTTGATTTTTGCCAAACAGATCCAGTTCAAATGAACTGACACTCCCTTCAGCAGAGTAACTGTTGCCCAGCGCAGTCTGATTACCCTCTCCTGTCAGCGTACGAGAGCGGGTTCCACTCACATCAGCGCTGAGCGTGGGAAAGAGATTAGATCGCTGCTCACCATATTGTGCATGCGCAGACTTCACATTTGCCACGGCTTCCCGCAGGTCGCGGCTATTGTCCAGAGCCATTGCGACAACCTGACGAAGCCGGGGATCCTGCACATAATCCTGCCAGCCCACATCACGATAATTAATCGCGTTCTGTTGCAGGTTGCGGTAAGCCTCCCCGCTCGGTGTTGCGGCAACGACGGCATTATCAGGGCGTGCATAATGCGGATCGAGCGAAACACATCCCGTAAGGAAGCAGGGAAAAAATACCGCTAAACATTTTGCAGACATTGTCATTATTCCTTAACCCTTACTGCGGATTCTGAAGACTGTGTTTCCTCATGCGGTTTGGCCGGAAACAGACGGCGGACCAGAACAAAGAACAGCGGGACAAAGAAGATGGCCAGCAGCGTCGCGGTTAAGGTCCCGCCAATAATACCGGTACCAATGGCGATACGACTGTTCGCGCCCGCGCCTGTCGAGATAGCCAGCGGCAGTACCCCTGCAGTAAAGGCCAGTGAGGTCATAATGATCGGACGCAAACGCATCGTTGCTGCATGCGTCGCGGCCCTGACCAGATTCTCTCCTTTGCGATATTGCTCTTCAGCAAATTCCACGATAAGAATGGCGTTCTTCGCCGAGAGTCCGATGATAGTGAGCAACGCGACCTGGAAATAAACGTCGTTTTCCAGTCCGCGCAGCGTTGTCGCCAGAAGCGAACCAATGACGCCTAATGGCACCACCATCATGACCGAAAAGGGCACAGACCAGCTCTCATACAGAGCAGCAAGGCACAGGAACACCACAATCAGTGAGATGCCATAGAGCGACATTGCCTGATTGCCAGAGAGTTTTTCCTGATACGAGAGGCCACTCCATGCAAAGGTGTTTCCTGCGGGTAACTTCGCCACCAGCTTTTCCATCGCGGTGATAGCATCCCCCGAACTTTTGCCGGAGGCCGGCGAACCCTGAATTTCGTAAGACGCCAGGCCGTTATAACGTGACAGGACATCCGGGCCATACGCCCACTTCATCGAGGCAAAGGATGAGAACGGCACCATCGTGGTGTTACTGCTGCTGTCCGTGCCGCGCACATACCACTGATCAATATCTTCCGGCTTGCTGCGGAACTGCTGTTCCCCCTGTATGTAGACTTTTTTCACACGACCACGGTCGGTGAAGTCATTAACGTAGCTCCCTCCAATTGCCGCGCTTAAGGTGCTGTTAATATCGCTGATCGTCAGACCCAGCGACTGGGCTTTAGCGTCATCAATGTCGACGTCCAGCTGCGGCAGGCTCGGCAGTGAGTTGGCGCGAACGGCACTGAGGTCGGGATCTTTATTGGCCTCGGCAATCAGCTGATCGCGCATTTTAAGCAGTTCGTTGCGACTGGTCGCCCCACGCGCCTGCAGTTCAAAGGTGAAGCCATTCGACTGACCCAGCCCAGAAACCGGCGGGGGCGTGAGTACAAAAATTTGCGCATCACGAATGCCCGATAGCGCCTTCATCGCACGGCCCGCAATAGCATCAGCACTGTTTTCGCTGCCTTCCCGTTCACTCCAGTTCTTAAGCGCGATAAAGCCAATACCGGCATTCTGACCATTACCCGCAAAACTGAAGCCGTTGACAAGCATGCTGACGTTGACGTTATCCTTCTCCTGGGTGGCAAAGTAGTGCTGAACCTGACGACGCACGTCACTTGTCCGGTTTTCCGTGGCGCCAGGAGCAAGCTGATACTGCACCATGATGTAACCCTGGTCTTCAACAGGCAGGAAGCCCGTAGGCAGGCGCATATACAGCACCGCACAGCCAATCAACAGCACGCCATACAGAAGCAGATAACGAACGGAACTGTTCACAACATAACCAACACCATTCTGATAGCGTGCCTGAACTCTTTCATAGCTGCTATTAAACCAGCCGAAGAAGCCCGTGCTGCCGCTTTCGTGATTATGCGGTTTGAGCAGGGTGGCACAGAGTGCGGGCGTCAGCGTCAGCGCCACAATCACCGACAGCACCATCGATGAAACAATGGTGATTGAAAACTGACGATAGATCACACCCGTCGAACCGCTGAAAAAGGTCATAGGCAGGAACACGGCTGAGAGCACCATCGCGATACCAATCAACGCACCGGTAATCTCTTTCATCGATTTTTCAGTCGCCTGACGCGGGGGTAAGCCCTCCTCACGCATCACACGTTCGACGTTTTCAACCACGACGATCGCGTCATCAACCAGTAAGCCGATGGCCAGCACCATCCCGAACATGGTGAGGGTATTAATCGAGTAGCCAAAAAGGGACAACACACCAAAGGTGCCCAGCAGCACGACCGGGACAGCAATCGCCGGGATGAGCGTAGTACGGATGTTTTGCAGGAAAACAAACATCACGATGACCACTAAGATCACCGCTTCGATGAGCGTTTTCACCACTTCTTCAATGGAGATTTTAACGAAATCGGTGCTGTCGAGCGGATAAGCGATCTCATAACCCGCAGGCATAGTGCTGCGGAACGCATTAATTTTCGCTTTCACCTGCTCGGCGGTTGAGAGTGCATTGGCACCTGACGCCAGCTGCACGGCAATACCGGATGCAGGATGACCGTTCGCCAGAACGTTAGAACTGTAATCTTCATTGCCCATCTCAACACGTGCGACATCACTCAGTCGTACCACTGACCCATCCGCCTGGCTTTTCAGTACGATGTTGCGGAACTGTTCAGGGGTTTGCAGTCGGGATCGTGAACGGACCGTTGCCACCAGCTGTTGCTCTTTGCTCGCGGGTTGTGCCCCTAACTGTCCCGAGGAGACCTGCGTGTTCTGACTCTCAAGTGCCGTTGTGACGTCGGAAGGCATCAGAGAAAAGGAAGTCAGCCTGGCGGGATCGAGCCAGATACGCATCGCATATTCAGCACCGAATACCTGAACGCTACCTACTCCCGGCACACGCGCCAGGCTATCTTCCATATTACTCACCATATAGTCGGCGACATCTGATGAGCTGCTTTTATTAGTTTTATCGTAAAGCGCCATGATCAGCAGAAAGTCACTCTGCGCTTTCTGTACGGTCACACCCTGTGACGTGACTGCGGTCGGCAGGCGGCTCTCGGCCTGCTGAACCTTATTCTGCACCTGAACCTGCGCAATATCCGGGTCGGTTCCCTGCTGGAAGGTGACGTTGATTTTGACCTGGCCGGTGGAAGCAGTGCTGGTGGCATCGAAATAGAGCAACCCATCCAGCCCGGTAAGCTGCTGTTCTATGACCTGAGTCACGCTGCTCTCCAGCGTTTCAGCAGAGGCACCGGTATAGGTTGCCTGAATACTGATTTGCGGCGGTGCCACATCCGGATATTGCGCCACCGGCAGGCTGTTAATGCTCAGGATGCCGAACATCATGATGCACAGGGCGATTACCCAGGCGAAAACCGGACGACGAATAAAGAACTGAGCCAGCATATCATTTGCCCTCGCTGGTTGCGGCTTTAGCGCCTGGCTTCACTTCAACAGCTTTGACGCGCATGCCCGGCTGAACTTTAGCGGTGCCTTCCACAATCAGCTTGTCACCCCGGTTCAGTCCTGAGGTAATCAGCCATTTGTTGCCAATCACACGGTCGGCTACAACGTCCCGGCTTTCAACTTTGCTATCGTTATCAACCACCAGCGCAGTGGCGTTGCCTTTCGCATCCCGGGTAATTCCCTGCTGCGGTGCCAGAATTGCATCGCTTTGTACGCCATTGGTGACGCTGGCGCGAACGTACATGCCAGGCAGTAGTTCATGCTGCGGATTCGGGAAGATCGCGCGCAGCGTTACTGTACCCGTGGCTTCATCCACTGAGACTTCGGTCAGCTCCAGCTTTCCGGGATGCTCATAGGCAGTACCATCTTCCAGATTCACCGTCACGGGAACGGCATCGGCACTCTGCTGCAGCGACGCCTGCTGGCGCTTCAGTTTCAGCAGTTGCACACTGGATTGGGTGAGATCGACGTAGATGGGATCGAGCGCGCGTATCGTTGCCAGTGCAGAAGTCTGGCTGGCGGTGACCAGTGCACCAGGCGTCACCGATGAGATGCCAATACGACCACTGATCGGCGCTTTAATTTGGGTGTAGTTCAGATTGATACGTGCACTTTCCACGGCAGCGCGATACTGGTCAACAGAAGCGACGTTCTGCTGATACGTTGCCTGGGCATCATCCGCATCCTGCCGTGAAACGCCATTCTCTTTGACCAGCACAGCATAGCGTTCAGCTTTTAATTTACTGCTTTTCACCAGCGCCTGAGCATTTTTCAGCTGTGCCAGGGCCTGATCGTAACTGGCCTGATAGCTGGCGGGGTCGATCTGGTAAAGAATCTGCCCGGCTTTGACTTCATCACCCTCTGCAAACAGGCGTTTCTGGATGATGCCATCCACCTGGGGCCTGACATCTGACGTCATACTGCCCGTTACGCGCCCAGCCAGCTGGCTCTCCAGCGTCACAGATTCGGTTTGCAATGTTTTCACACCGACTTCTGCGGTCATGTTTCCATCTGGCTGCTGACTATGTTGATCGCAGGCCGCCACAATCATCACAAGTCCGGCGATGATACTGCGCTGAAATTTTCTCATAAAAGCCCTGTAATGAACGTTCATTCTCAGCATGCAGTTTAATTAATCAGCACCAAAATGTATGTCAGCAAAACGAAAAGAAGGATGTCCGAAAATATGTGAATCTGGCTTTTATTAATTGTCAGGTGTCAGGCCAACGCACGGATGACCAGACGTTGAGCGGCATCCTCCACGGACTTAGCGTGTGACGCTGGCTTCGACCAGGCAGGCAGACCCATCATTTATAAAAAGTCGGATGCAGGACCTGATGAGGCCAGTTATGGGCAATTTTTTACAGCACTGATATCCGCTAAAGAATCTTTTCCGTGATGAATAACTTTCTCGGTTTTCAGTTAAGGCGTCCCAGCTGGCAGAGGCGTTAGTGGTTCCTGAGCCGATTCAGGCAGATAAATATTTCATCGCTTTGCAAATTGGCTCGCACGCGTTATGCTATACGAAACATATACGTTTCATATAAGGCTCATATGGGTATCGTAAAAATCTCCGACCTGATGCATGAAAATCTGCGCATCGCCAGCCAGGCGATGAGCCGCTCAATTAATGCACAGGCAGAACACTGGCTTAAACTCGGCATGCTGGCTGAACTTTATCCGCAGCAGACCCAACACCAGCTGGCGCAGATGTTGATTCGGCTTGAACTGGACGGCAGTGCTGATATCCGCAATATGCTTCATAAAGAGAGCCTCATCACACAAGGAGACGTGTCATGAACACCGTAAAGATTCATACCGCCGCAGAGATTGAGATGGCGCGAGCAGCCGGGCAAGCTGCGGCTCAGGTACTGGCGATGATTACACCGCACGTTCGCCCGGGCATTACCACCGAAGAACTGGATGATATCTGTCACGACTTCATTGTGAATGAACTCAAGGTGACGCCCGCGAATATCGGCTATCAAGGCTATACTCGCACGACCTGCACGTCGGTCAATCACGTTGTGTGCCACGGTATACCAGCCAGCAAAAAGCTTAAGGACGGCGATATCGTTAATATCGATGTGGCAGTTATTAAGGATGGCTGGTATGGCGATACCAGCCGGATGTACTTTGTCGGCACGCCATCAGTCCGTGCAAAGCGTCTGGTCGAGATCACCTATCAATCGATGGTGGCGGGAATCAAAACGGTCCGCCCAGGCGCGACGCTGGGCGATGTGGGCGCGGCAATTCAGCGTGTTGCAGAAGCTGCCGGTTTCTCAGTAGTGCGTGAATATTGCGGGCATGGCGTGGGTGAGATTTATCACACCGATCCGCAGGTGCTGCATTACGGCACGCCGGGCGAAGGGATGCCACTGAGGGCGGGTATGATCTTCACCATAGAACCAATGATTAATGCCGGTAAAGCCGGAACCAGCGTGCTGTCTGATGGCTGGACGGTCGTTACCAAAGATCGCTCGCTCTCGGCGCAGTGGGAACATACCGTCGCCGTCACCGAAAAGGGTTTCGATCTGCTGACACCGTGGCCTGAAGGCACGGGCGACTGCCCGGCGATTTGATCACTCAGCCTGAGAACGCGTCTCAGGCTGACTTCTTCATTTGCTCCTGACTGCACTGAGTATGCTCAGCGAGTCTGAATGCCATATCTGCACATTGTTGCGACCTGCGCGCTTCACCTGATAAAGCGCCTCATCAGCACATCTCAGCCACTCATGAATCGATGCGGCATCACGTGCTGCTGCAATCCCGATACTCACCGAGCACTGTAAGGTGGATGACGCTGGCAGCCGCAACAGGGCAATTCCCTGTCTGATCTGTTCTGCCAGCTGCAGGATGCTGGTTTCATCCGCATCCCGTACGATTACACATAACTCATCACCCCCAAAGCGGGCGGGCACATCTTTCAGGCCGACGCTGTCACGCAGCAGTGCTGAAATCTCAGTAAGCAGAAAGTCACCCGCTTCATGCCCATAGTTATCGTTAACCTGTTTAAAGTGGTCGACATCCAGCAGCATTAACCAGGCTTTGCCCTCGCCTCGCTGCGTACGCAAAAACTCACTTTCCAGCCGGCGCTCAAACAGTCGACGATTAGGGATTTTCAGGCCCGGATCCATCAGCGCGATCCGTTCCAGTTCGCGGTTCTTCTGCCGCAGATTCAGCGTCAGATTGTGTGACACCACGCTGAGTGCCAGCAGATACAGGCTGGCCAGCGGCAGTGTCAGCCAGACGGTTCGGGTACTGAACGTCAGCACCAGCGGAGCTTTTTCCGCTGACCAGACCATCACAAAGGCAAACAGAAAGGCCTGCAGCGCAGATTTCAGCTGGACCCAGCCGCCTGCCGAATAGCGATCGGAAATCAGCACTGCCATGATAATAATTGAGGGCAAGGGACTCATGGCCATCACAGCAACCCAGACGCCGCCAAAAGCGGCATCCAGTGTCAGATTCTTACGCTCAAAACCGGTAGAGTCGCGTGACCGTAACGCCATTCTGTATGCGGCATATGGCCAGATAAAGGCATTCGTAAAGAGAAGAGCACAAAGTTCCATGCTTTTTCCCATCTCCATCAGAACGGACAGAATAGGCAGAAAACAGAGAACGGTGCCGAGCTGGCGCATCATGAACATACGTCGCACAAATCGCGTCGAGCGGCGCTTCAGTTGAACATCATCGGGAGTGTAATAATTCATAGGTGAACTGAAGCAGTGACGGATAACGCAGTTTATCGGCATTAAGTTAAATAAGATAAAAGTTTTTACAGAAAGTTCTTATTGCATGTTGGTTAATTAAACAGGCTGTAATGATGTTTATTCGGAGAGAAGCTGTGGCGGAAAATGCCACGCGCCTTGTTGCGCGCGGTAGCAAATTATCTGCGGCCTTTGACAACCGAGGCAGACCAGTTGAAATCGCTGACTTCACTGGCGGTAAGTGACTCAGGTTTCTTTTTGCGCAGCGGTTTTTTCTTCTCCTTTTCGGCCTTCGCTCTCTCCTTCTCCAGCTTACTGGCCATCACCATCTGCCGGGCTTCACTATTGAATTCTTTCTCTTTTTTACCATCCGGCTCTTTACCGGTTCGCTGACGGTACTTTTCAGCCAGCCCTTTATAGGTTTGTTCGACGGCCAGACGTTCATCAGCATTGAACTGATCAATCGAAATCATCTTTTTATCGTTCATAGCGGCGTGTCCTGTGGCAAATTGTCCGCTCAAGTGTACCGCATTCAGCGCCCATTAACGCAGCGAATGGCAGGCTCATGTTCCTGTACGTCCCTGCTATCAGGTAATTTCTCTGAAAGCCGCGCCTTAGCCCTGTTAAAAACAAGGTTATCTCTTAATATAAAACTAATGTTCATCAGGTTTACTGGCAGTGACCACGTACTGCCGAGGAGCTGAAGGAATGATTAAAGAGACCGATCGTCTGTCACAGGCGTTATTACGGCGGCATGGGATTGGCGTGAAGCAGAAACGCATACACTTTCGTGGCAGGGATTTACTGTTTCAGCTGCATAATGCCCGTTATGAAGTTTTCAATGGCAATCGTTGTATCGCGACTGTCGAAACGAATAATATCAATGAAGCGATAAAGCAGTTTAAAGCGCTGGATAACCCTGCGGAGGAATAAGCATGCCAGATTATCGCCTGTTTCAGAAAAACCAGACCGTCAGGGCCGTGAATCATGTAAGCCAGGATCAGCAGGACCGGTTAGCAGCGGCAGGCTATAAGGTAGTATGGGACGTGGTCAATGCCGATAGCGCTAATGCGGCGCTTTTGCGCTATCAGCAGTTGCGTCACGATGAGGGTAACGCTGCGCAGAATTTCGCAACGGATTCGCTGTTCAGCTCTCTTCTGGGTCTGATATCCCGCTAAGTCAGCATGGAGCTGCGGGTTTACGGGTGAAGTTACTGTTAATTCATGCCGTGCTGATTAAAATAGAGAAAATTTCCCGCACACAGGTTTCTGATGAAAATCACTATTCACAAAGAAGATGCGCTGTTTATGCACAACTTCTTTGCTGCACCCTGCGATACCTTTGATACTGACTCACTTCAGGCGCAACATATTCAGCAATCGCTTCAGCTGGCCATTCAGCAGAAAAATGCAGAAGCAGACAGCGACTGGAAGCGCAGCCTGACTTTTCTGCTGCTGTTTCTCTTTTTATATGCTGCGCTGGGTGCCTCGCTGACGCTGGATCTCAGCACCACAGGCGCGGCGCATAAGAGTATTGAGTATGCGCTGGAAGCGATTCCGGTGCTCATCGCCTTCTCCGGCTTCTTCATCTCCATTCTTTATCTCTTCCTGACCCGCGCCAGCGCGCGTAAGCAGCGTAACTGGGAAAAGAGTATTCTGGTGCTTGAGAAGTACGCCATCGGTAACCTGTTTAAAGCCACCCATACTCAGGGCGGTGGTACCAGCAATTACTCTGTACCCAATCTTTATATTTCGCTCGCACTGTTTATCTGTGTGACCTGGCTGGTGATTTATAACTATCTGACGTTTACCACCAGCGGCGTGTTTGGCAGTGTTATCTCGCTTTTCATCAGCACGATGGTTTATGTCATTCTGGATATTCAGCTGCTCAAGCCTTTTATTCATGTGGTTGAAAAAGACGAATCCGAAAAGAGTAACGCGGATAAAGAGCAGGATTAACGACCTTCCCTGACGTTAAAGCAGATACCCGGCCAGTGAGTCGGGTATTTTTTGGCTGCTAAAAGACGCTTTCGCTAAAAAGCTTTTGCTGCACCGAGACGAATGGAACGGCGAATTGACAACATATTGTATGTTGTAACTATAGATAACCTCCACCTTTTACACTGCAACTTACTGAACGCTGCCTGAAGGCCCGCTTTCACCGCGGGCCAGGCGAGTTACCAGCGGGTTTTCTGCATATCAATAACGAAACGATATTTCACATCGCTGGTCAGCATGCGTTCAAAGGCAGTCTCCAACTCTTCACCGGTGATCATCTCTACGTCAGCCGTGATGTTGTGTTCACCACAGAAGTCGAGCATCTGCTGCGTCTCCTGAATGCTGCCGATTGAGGTGCCCGTAATACTCAGGCGGCGGAACACCATTGGCGTGACATTCGGTGACGGATGCGGTTGATCGGGGATCCCCACCAGCACCAGCTGACCGTTGGTCTTCAGCGTACTGAGATAAGGATCGAGGTCATGAGGTGCAGCAACACAGTCAAGTATGATATCCAGCGACGCCTGACACCCGGCCATCTGGGCTGCATCTCGCGAAATCACGACGTTACTGGCACCCAGCCGACGCGCATCCGCCCCTTTCGCCGGAGAGGTCGTAAACAGGGTCACTTCTGCACCCAGCGCACTGGCCAGCTTAACCGCCATATGACCCAGTCCGCCGAGACCGACCACACCTACACGATCGCCTGCTTTGACATTAAAGTGCTGCAAGGGTGACCAGACGGTCACGCCAGCGCACAGCAGCGGAGCAACCGCGTTCAGCGCCAGATTATCCGGTACCGTGACGACGAAATGCTGGTCGGCGATAACATGCTGCGCATAGCCGCCAAACGTCGTGTTGCCGGTATATTTATCGGTGCCGTTATAGGTCGGCGTGAAACCCGCCTCACAATATTGCTCTTCGTGCTGCTTGCAGAAGTGACACTCACGGCAGGAATCGATCATCACGCCAACCCCCACCGTCTGTCCGACAGAGAATTTCGTGACGTTGTCACCCGTTGCAACCACGCGACCAACAATCTCGTGACCGGGCACCAGCGGATAACGGCTGACGCCCCATTCATTGCGTGCCATATGCAGATCAGAGTGGCAGACGCCGCAGTAGAGAATCTCAATTTTTACATCGTCAGCCTGCAGATCGCGTAATTCAACCTGACCTGTCCTGAGTGGTTGACCTGCCTGAGTAGCTACCAGCGCGTTAATTTTCATCTGTTGCCTCTTCTTACCTGATGATCGTAAAGAAAGCGGCACACTATAGACACACGGAACCGCTTTTGATAGTAGTTACCTTTTGGTTACCATGAGATGAAATGGGAAGGCGACTATGCCAGTCTGGGTTGACGGAAAACTCTGTTTTTATGCGGACTCACCGCCACGCCGCCTGCTGGAACTGTTTTCGGTGAAGTGGAGCACAATGGTGCTACATGCGCTTTTTCACTGGCCGGATAATCGGGCGCGTACGGGCGAACTGGAGCGCAGCCTGCAGGGCATCTCAAAGAAAATGCTGATTCAGACGCTGCGTGAGCTGGAGCAGCGCGGACTCGTATCACGCCATGTGTGGCAGGTGGTGCCGCCAAAAGTGGAATACAGCCTCACGGCGCTGGGCCATACCTTCGCACAACCGATTGAGCAGATGTATCAGTGGGGACTGGAGAATCAGGCTGCGCTGGATGAAATGGAAAATCATGCGCGCAGCCATCAGGAGAGTGGCGGATAAAGCGCCGCCCGTTATGCAGATTAACGCGTTTTAGTCGAACGGGAATTCGCGCGCCAGCACGCGCGCAATCACATTCAGCGCGCCTTCATCATTGTTGCTCTGCGTCTGATAGCGTGCCACGGCGGCGACAGCGTCGGCTGCATTGGCCATTGAGAAACTGAAGCAGGCCTGGCGCAGCATCTCGATATCATTCGCGCTGTCGCCAATCGCCAGCACTTCACAATCACTGATGCCCCATTTTTCCTGCAACAGCGCGATGCCGTGGGCTTTATGGCAACCGGGAATGATGAGGTCAATAAAGCCAAAGCCGCTGGAAACCGGATACATGATATTTTCCAGCTCGCCCAGACGCGCATGCAGGCGTTGCAGCAGTGCTTCCACCCCTTCATTCTCCAGCTTTAGCGAGAACTTGAAGATGGTGTCATCAATGGCATACAGGTCATCGCGCTTTTCCAGACGGTGATAGTGGTTTGCCAGCTGGTCCATCACCTCGTCAGAGGCAGAAGAATGCATATAAGCACCATTTCGTCCACAGACCACCACTGCGATGTCGGGTTCATGCGCCAGAATATCGAGGATCTTATGCACCTTCTCCTGCGCTAATTCACCACAGAAAATCTCTTCATTGCAGTCAGAGACCCAGGCACCATTTTCTGCCACGAAAGCGATTTCATCTTTAATGTCGGGAAAATAGCGCTGCAGCTGGTAATACTGATTACCGCTGGCCACCACAAAACGGATGCCCTTCTGCTTCAGCAGCGCATACTGACGTGAAAACCGCTGAACGTTGTATTGCTTGTTATCGTCCAGAAAGGTGCCGTCCATATCCACCGCAATCATCTTAACCGCCATCTCGCCTGCCCCTTTACGTTCGCCGTTCTGTCCTGTCGGCTGATTGATTTGATTCATAAAGCTTACTCGCTGTGTGGATTAATGAGAATGCAAATAGTGACTTTGCTAACGGCTTTCAGAGCGTTCCGGTAGGGAAGTTGTGTTACAGCGCACGTTTTTAATCGTTAAAAGAATGTTAACCTCAGCCGCATATTACGAATGAAGATTATTTTAATTGCATTCGTAACTCAACCCCGAACTTTGAGGAGTGTGAAATGCGTGATGAATCCAGAGCAACACCTTTGCCTGATAACGTTAAGAGCGCTATCCGCGAGATGAAACAGCAGCTACGCCGTCAAATCGGCGACGTCGATGCCCTTTTCGGGCAGGTGTGCGAGAACGTTACTGCCGCGATTGCTGAGGCAAAAGCGGACGAAGCGCGATCCGGCAGTGCCTGGCCAGTGGTGCCGATGGAGGACATTACAGAAGGGAAGGTTTCGGATGAAACCCGGTCGCTGATTAAACGTCGCGGTTGTGTCGTGATCAAGCAGCACTTCGCGCGTGATCAGGCCCTGGCTTGGGATAAGACAATGCTGAATTACCTGGATCACAACCGTTTTGATGCGCAGTATCGCGGTCCCGGTGATGACTTCTTTGGCACGCTCGCTGCCTCACGTCCCGAAATTTACCCGATTTACTGGTCACATGCGCAGATGGAAGCGCGACAGAGTGTGGCGATGGCTGATGCGCAATCGTTTCTGAACCGTTTATGGATGTTTAACTCTCAGGGCAAACAGTGGTTTGATCCCGATGTCAGCGTGATCTATCCCGATCGCATCCGTCGCCGTTTGCCGGGCACGACGTCGAAAGGATTAGGCGCACATACCGACTCCGGCGCGCTGGAACGCTGGTTACTGCCCGCTTACCAGCAGGTTTTCAGCAAGCTGTTTCACGGTGATTTTGCCGCTTACGATCCCTGGGATGCGGCACACCGTACCGACGTTGATGAGTATGACCTGCCTGGCACGACTAAGTGTTCTGTATTCCGCACGTTTCAGGGCTGGACCGCACTCTCTGATATGATCCCCGGTCAGGGTCTGCTGCATGTGGTGCCGGTACCCCAGGCGATGGCGTATATTCTGCTGCGCCCACTGCTTTCCGATGTGCCTGAAGATGAACTCTGTGGCGTCGCGCCGGGTCGGGTGTTACCTGTCACTGCGCAGTGGCATCCGCACCTGATCGCCGGACTCTGTTCAATCCCGGCTCTGGAGGCGGGCGATTCAGTGTGGTGGCACTGTGATGTGATCCATTCCGTTGCACCGGTGGACGATCAGCAGGGCTGGGGCAATGTGATGTATATCCCCGCTGCGCCGATGTGTGATAAAAACCGCGTCTACGCCCGCCAGGTTGCGCAGGCACTGGAACAGGGACGTTCGCCGGGTGATTTTCCGCCGGAAGATTATGAGGCCGGATGGGAGCAACGTTTTAAGCCGGAAGATCTGAATATTAACGGACGTCGTTCACTGGATTTAGCCTGACCCTGACCCCGCGTTGTGCACCGACGCGGGGGATTCCCTGATACACTGCACGTTTTATCCCTGACGAAACCCAATTATGAATCCGCGACATCATCAGATTATTCAACTGGTTAATAGCCGGGGCAGCGTAACGGTCAGTGAACTGGCGCAGCTGACCGGTGTTTCTGAAGTGACGGTGCGTCAGGATCTCACGCTGCTGGAGCGTGACCGACTGCTGCGCCGGGTGCATGGCTCCGCGCTGGCGCTGGACAGTGACAATGTCGGCACCCGCATGAATACCCGCTATCCCACCAAGCAGGCGCTGGCGCAACACGCCGCCAGCCTGGTGCAGACGGGTGAATCGGTATTCATCGAAGGGGGCAGTACCAATGCGCTGCTGGCACGTGCGCTGGCTGACCGTGCCGATCTGACGCTGATCACCGTCAGCCACTATATCGCCCAGCTTCTGCGGGATGCCACGTGTGAAGTCATTGTACTGGGTGGATTGCTGCAGAAAAGCAGTGAGTCGGTGGTCGGCCCGCTGACGCGTTACTCCATTCAGCAGGTCCATTTTCACAGAGCGTTTGTGGGTGTGGATGGCTGGCACCCGGAGACCGGTTTCACCGGCCGCAATATGCTGCGCTGTGATGTGGTGGATGCCGTGCTGGCGAAAGGCGCTGAAAGCTATGCCCTGACCGATTCCTCTAAATTCGGGCAGATTCACCCTTATCCGCTCTCATCCGGTTACCAGGTCGGCCATGTGATTACCGATGAGACGCTGGATGCCGGAACCGTCGCGTATCTCAGAGAACAGGCCATTGAGGTGATACAAATCGCAGCGAATTAAGCGGACCAGGGACCTTTAGTAACGGAATCGCGCAACATCAGGCTGGCCGTAAAAGACGCCTGACTGTGCCAGTCACCGCCATCCAGCATGGTCAGCAGGCGGGTAATCGTCTCATCGATCATCTCCGTCACCGGCAGCTTCATGCTGGATAACGACGGCGTGATATAAGGTGCCAGCGGGATATCATCGAAGCCTATCACCGACACCCGCTCGGGCACCGCGATGCCGCATTCGATCAGCCGCTTGATGGCTCCAATCGCCATCTCATCATTGCTTGCCACCAGCGCCGTGAATGACACATTGCGTTCCAGCAGCTGGTCCACGGCAACCATCCCGCTCTGCGCCGTCCATTTACCCGCCACAATACGGCGGTCATCCGCTTCCAGACCCTGTTCGGCCAGCGCAGCATGATAGCCTGACAGGCGTTCGACGCCGGTCGGGGAATCCAGCGAACCGGTGATAAAGGCGATGTCGCGATGCCCCTGATTCAGCAGATGGGTTACCGCTGTGGCGCTGCTGGCGTGCTGATCGCTGTAAATGCAGTAGCTCTGGTTGACGCGTAGCCGCCGGTTGATGACCATTATCGGCTGTTTATGGCGGGAGATAATCGCATCCAGCGCGTCGATACTCAGAAAGCGCGGGTAGATAATGATGCCGTCACACCGCAGGTCGAGCAAAAACTGAATCGCCGCTTCTTCCTGCTCAGCGGTGTGTTTACCATCTGCCAGAATCAGCTGGCGGCCCTGCTGCTCCATCATGCGTGCGGAGTGCGCCATCAACTCAGTGAAGTAGCTGCCGCTATAGAGCGTATTGGTGATCACCAGTCCGATAGTCTGAGACGTTTTAGTTGCCAGATTGCGGGCCAGCAGATTGGGACGGTAGCCGGTCTCGGCAATCGCCTTTAACACCCTTTCACGCTTCTCCTGCCCGACATAGCCGTTGCCAGAGAGCACACGTGACACTGTCGCTTTTGAGACGCCTGCTCTCTCTGCCACTTCCAGAATTGTTGCCATGGTGAATTTCCCTCGCTGCATCGCTCTGCAGTCTACCTAAGCCTCTCAATGTTGGAAATATTTACCCTGTCTGCTGGTGCAGATACCTGATCCTCCTGAGTGATGAAGTTCACAAAAAATAAATCTGACTGATTTATCCCCTTGTCGGCCCAAAGAAAGCACTTCATGATTTTGTGAAACCGGTTTCCTATTTAACTGATAGCAGCCGCTAAAAACATAAAAATGCTAACCGATTTACCCTACAGAGAAGAACCATCATGCCCATGAACTATGCCGAGGTGTCACGCGCCATTGTCGATGCGCTAGGCGGCCTCACCAATATTGAAGCTGTCACTCACTGTATGACGCGTCTGCGGTTTGTGGTGAAAGATGAAACTCAGGTCGACTATCTTCGCCTTAAAGCGATTAAAGGTGTGATGGGCGTGGTACACAACGACACGCAGTGCCAGGTGATCATTGGTAATAACGTTTCTCAGGCTTATCAGGCGGTACTGGCACTGGGATCGCCCGGTGGGGTAACCACTGAACCGGTGAAGCGCAAAATTACCCTGCGAGGCATCGGCGCGGGCATTCTGGATGCGCTTGTGGGTACCATGTCACCACTCATCCCGGCGATTATTGGCGGATCGATGGTGAAGCTGCTGGCGATGATCCTGGATATGGCTGGCGTGTTTGAGAAAGGCTCGTCAACGCTGGTGATCCTCAACGTGATTGGCGACGGCGCATTCTTCTTCCTGCCGATTATGGTGGCCGCCTCTGCGGCGCTGAAATTCAAAACCAATATGTCGCTGGCAATCGCCATTGCGGGTGTCCTGGTTCACCCCAATTTTGTAGAGCTGATGGCAAAAGCGGCGCAGGGTCAGCCGGTCGAGTTCGCCTTCATTCCGGTGACGGCGGTGAAATATACCTACACGGTGATCCCGGCACTGGTGATGACCTGGATTCTCTCCCACATTGAGCGCGGCGTAGACCGTATTACACCCGCCGTTACGAAGAACTTCCTGAAACCGATGCTGATTGTGCTGATTGCTGCCCCTATTGCGATTGTGCTGATTGGCCCGATTGGCATCTGGATCGGTAGCGGTATTTCCGCGCTGGTTTACACCGTGCATGGCTATCTTGGCTGGCTTTCCGTCGCGATTATGGGTGCCATCTGGCCGCTGCTGGTGATGACCGGGATGCATCGTGTGTTCACACCGACCATCATCCAGACCATTGCCGAAACCGGCAAAGAGGGCATGGTCATGCCGTCAGAGATTGGTGCCAACCTGTCGCTGGGCGGGTCGTCGCTGGCGGTGGCGTTTCGCACAAAAAACCGTGAACTGCGCCAGACGGCGCTGGCAGCGGCGGCTTCAGCCATTATCGCCGGTATTTCTGAACCGGCGCTGTATGGTGTGGCGATTCGTCTGAAACGTCCGCTGATTGCCTGTCTGATCAGCGGTTTTATCTGCGGCGCGGTCGCGGGCATTGGCGGGCTGGCCAGCCACTCAATGGCCTCTCCCGGCCTGTTTACCAGCGTCCAGTTTTTTGACCCCAGCAATCCCATGAGTATCGTCTGGGTCGGCGCGGTCATGGTGTTGTCTGTCGTGCTGTCATTTGTGCTGACGCTGCTGTTAGGGTTTGAAGATATTCCTGAAGCGGAAACTGAAACGAAATCCGAATCCGCGACCGCCGCGCAATCTGCGCCGGTTACTGAACGCACCAACGCGATTAATAGCCACTAAAGGAAAGGGTCACGCTGACCCGGAAAAGAGGATTGCATGTCTGAGTCAAGATTCCCGCAAGGGTTTTTATGGGGCGGCGCGTTAGCCGCCAACCAGAGTGAAGGCGGTTTTCGTGAGGGCGGAAAGGGCTTAACCACCGTCGATATGATCCCGCATGGCCCACACCGTATGGCGGTTAAACTGGGTCTGGAAAAGCGCTTTACCCTGCGTGATGATGAATTTTATCCCAGCCATGATGCCATCGATTTCTATCACCGCTATCCGGAGGATATCGCACTAATGGCGGAAATGGGGTTCAGCGTGTTCCGGACGTCCATTGCCTGGAGCCGCCTCTATCCCAACGGCGACGAACTGACGCCCAACCCGGAAGGCATCGCTTTTTACCGCGCGGTCTTTGAGGAGTGCCGGAAATATAATATCGAACCGCTGGTTACGCTCTGTCATTTCGATGTGCCGATGCATCTGGTGACCGAGTATGGCTCATGGCGCAATCGCAAAATGGTCGACTTCTTTGCGCGCTATGCCCGCAGCTGTTTCGAGGCGTTTGATGGCCTGGTGAAATACTGGCTGACCTTCAACGAGATCAATATTCTGCTGCACAGCCCGTTTTCCGGGGCGGGTCTGGTGTTCGAAGCGGGTGAAAACAGGGAGCAGGTGAAGTATCAGGCGGCACATCACGAACTGGTCGCCAGCGCGCTGGTCACGCGAATCGCGCATGAAGTCAATCCGGCGAATCAGGTCGGCTGCATGCTGGCAGGGGGCAACTTCTATCCATGGTCCAGCAAACCGGAAGATGTCTGGGCAGCGCTGGAAAAGGATCGCGAAAACCTGTTCTTTATTGATGTGCAGGCACGTGGTGCTTATCCGGCTTACGCTGCGCGTGTGTTCCGGGAAAAAGGCGTCACGCTTGAGATCGCTGACGGCGATGCCGAAATCCTGAAAAATAGCGTCGACTTTGTCTCGTTCAGTTATTACGCCTCTCGCTGCGCCTCGGCGGAAATGAACGAGCAGAACAGTAGTGCTGCTAATGTGGTGAAATCCCTGACCAATCCCCATGTGCCACGCAGTGAGTGGGGCTGGGGCATCGATCCGCTGGGCTTACGCATCACCATGAATATGATGTACGACCGCTATCAGAAGCCGCTTTTCCTGGTAGAAAATGGACTGGGCGCGCGCGATGAAATCGATGCGAATGGCGAGATCAATGACGACTATCGCATCAGCTATCTGCGGGAGCATATCCGTGCCATGGGCGATGCCATTGAAGATGGCGTGCCGGTGATGGGTTATACCAGCTGGGGCTGCATCGATCTGGTTGCCGCCTCAACCGGTGAAATGAGCAAGCGCTACGGTTTCATCTACGTTGACCGCGACGATCTGGGCAACGGCACGCTGGCGCGCACGCGGAAGAAATCTTTCTGGTGGTATAAGAAAGTGATTGCCAGTAACGGGGCTGATCTTGCGTGACATTGTCACATAAAAGTCATCTCTGAATGACCTGTCCCGCATCAGCCGTGCCGGAGCAGAACGCTCACGCATACATTGTGCTCCGGCAATAATTGTCGTATAACAAATGCCTCCGAGGGGTGTCCTGTAATGGGCTGAGATGGCGCAAGCCGAACCCTTTGAACCTGATCTGGGTCATGCCAGCGAAGGGACGGGTCGGCAGATTTATCTGCCTCATCTCCTGCTCTATCCCCTGTTCCAGACCGTATGCCCGGATCTCCCTGCTACTGGAGATCCTATGTTACATCCGCTTTTCAAAACCGGCTTTTATGGACGTCTGCGCCAGCAGGCGGGCACGCAATGGCACGATTATGTCAGACACAATTTTGTGCAGCAGCTCGGTCAGGGTACGCTGCCACCCGCCGCTTTCCGCCACTATCTCACCCAGGATTATCTTTTCCTGCTGCACTTCGCCCGTGCGTGGGGCCTGTTGATCAGTAAACTCTCTGAACCGGCTGCGTTACGCAGCGCGACGGCATCGCTGAACGCCATTGTCAGCGAACTGCCGCTGCATCTCGCTTACTGCCAGCAATGGGGCATCAGCGAAGAGGCGGTTGCAGGCGAACCTGAGGCAACGGAAACAATCAACTATACCCGTTACGTGCTGGACGTGGGTCACACCGGAGATGTGCTGGAGCTGATGACGGCGCTGATGCCGTGCGTCGCCGGTTATGCAGAAATCGGCCTGAGGCTGCTGGACGATCCGGCGACCCGCTTAGAGGGGAATCCTTACGCCGCATGGATTGAGAATTACGGCGATGAATCCTACCTGGCGGGCGTAGGTTCCTCACTGTTGCTGTTTGAAACCCTGGCCCAGCAGCGCGCCGGTGAACAACGTATCAACTCACTGTCGGAGATTTTTACTACCGCAACCCGGCTGGAAGCCGCATTCTGGCAGATGGGTCTTAATCACGCTGACTGTCTGCGGGTCAGCTCATGAGGCCGTTGAACGATGCCGTGCCTCCGGGTATTTCCGTTCGCCAGCTCTGCCTGACGCTGGATCAGCGGCCCTTGTTCAGCGAGCTTAATCTGGATATCGTCGGCGGTGCATTTACCGCTTTGCTGGGTGCCAGCGGCGTAGGTAAAAGCAGCCTGATGCGGGTGATTGCCGGTCTGACGCCGCCCACTTCGGGACAGATTAACGGCAGCGATGGTCTGCCGCTGGCCGGACGCATCGCCTGGATGGGGCAACAGGATTTGCTCTATCCGTGGCTGACGGTGGAACAGAACGTCTGCCTCGCCAGCCGTCTGAAAGGTAAGAAAGCCGATCGCGACCTGGCGCAGCATCTGCTGGCACGGGTGGGACTGAGCCACTGTGCCCGTGCGCGACCCGCGACGCTTTCGGGCGGGATGCGTCAGCGAGTAGCGCTGGCGCGTACCCTCTACACCCGTCAGCCGATTGTGCTGATGGATGAGCCTTTCTCCGCGCTGGATGCACTGACCCGGACACAGATCCAGACCCTGGCGGCAGAGGTGCTGGTCGGTCATACCGTGCTGCTGATCACTCATGATGCCGCGGAAGCCTGTCGCCTCAGTCATCACCTGCTGGTAATGGGTGCAGCAGGCATTGATACCTGCCCGCCACTCCGGGGCCTGCCACCACGGGCAGCAGACGACATCAGCGTGATCCAGAGTCAGGCCACTTTGCTGAAGCAGCTAAGCAGGCTGGGCGGATGAGATTACGTTTCGCCGCGCTTCGCCGTGGAGTCATGCTCTCTGCCGGATTGATTGCGCTGTGGTGGCTCGCCACACTTACTTCCGTTCCGGCCTTTCTGCTGCCCTCGCCCGCTGCGGTTGCTAGCGCACTGTGGGACAACGCTGACTATCTGAGCCATCACAGCCTGATTACCCTGACTGAAATCCTCAGCGGTATGGCCCTCGGCGTGCTGCTGGGCGCGATGCTGGCACTGGGCATGACCTTTTCGCCGTGGTTACAGCGCTGGATGATGCCGCTGGTGATCACCAGCCAGGCGATTCCGGTATTTGCCCTCGCACCGCTATTGGTGCTCTGGTTTGGCTTTGGCATGAGCGCCAAAGTCGCAATGGCGGTACTGGTGATCTTCTTTCCTGTAACCTCCGCTTTTTTTGATGGCCTGCGTCGCGCAACACCCGGCTATCTCGATCTGGCTCGCACGATGGGCGCTTCACGCATAGCACAACTGCGTCATGTCCGGCTGTTAGCCGCACTGCCTGCCCTGGGTTCGGGCTTACGGATGGCAGCGGCCGTCGCGCCGATCGGTGCCATCATTGGTGAATGGGTCGGATCGGCTGAAGGGCTGGGCTACGTGATGCTGAATGCCAACGCCCGGATGCAGAGCGACCTCTGTTTCGCCGCCCTGTTTATTCTGGTGCTGATGACGCTGACACTCTGGCTGATTATCGATCTTCTGCTTCGCCGCCTGATTACCTGGACTCCCGAGCCACACTGACGACCCTACTGATGAGAAAACCTATGACTAAAACGCCCCTGATTGTCCTGCTGTTCAGCGCTGCCTTAACCTCACAGACTCAGGCGATGGAAAAACTGACGCTGGTGCTCGACTGGTATATCAACCCCGATCATGCACCCATTATGGTGGCTCAGCAGACCGGTGCGTTTGCCGCTGAGGGTCTGGAGGTTAACATTGTGCCGCCTTCCGACCCCGCGCTACCGCCGCGTCTGGTGGCCGCTAAGCAGGCGGACTTAGCGCTAACGTATCAGCCGCAGCTGCATTTCTTCGCCGACCAGGGTCTGCCGCTGGTGCGGGTGGGCACGCTGATTAATACGCCGCTGAATACGCTGATAACGCTGGACAAAGCGGTGAAAAAACCAGCGGATTTAAAAGGAAAACGCATTGGCTATTCAGTCAGCGGCATTGAAGAAGCAACGCTGGCGACCATGCTGAGCCATGACGGCATTAAGGCCGATCAGGTAAAGCGGGTTAACGTCAATTTTCAGCTCACCAGCGCTCTGATGACCGGACAGGTTGATGCGGTCATTGGCGGCTATCGCAATATCGAAGCACTGGAAATGAAACTTGCTGGCAACGATCCGGTGGTATGGAACGTCGAGGATTATGGCGTGCCGGCCTATGACGAGCTGATAATCGTTGCTAACCGTGATGAGGCGCATTCGGCGAAAATTAAAAAATTTCTGCGGGCACTGAAGAAGGGAAATGCACAGTTGCAGGCACATTCTGAAGAGAGCTGGCAGGCATTTGCACAGGCGCATCCGGAGCTGAACACACCACTAAATCATCAGGCATGGCAGGCCACGCTGCCGCTGTTCGCCGCCGATCCGGCAAAACTGGATCGCGCACGCTATCAGACTTATGAGCAATTTTTGTTTGATAACAAGCTGATTAAACACATTACGCCGGTTGAGCGTTACGCTATCGGCAGTGAGTGATAAGCGCGCCCGCAGCGGATGCTGCGGGCGGGTTGACTAGCGTGACTTCTGATAAAGCCAGTGTTCAATGTCGCTGGCTGGCAGCGGTTTTGAAAAGAAGTAGCCCTGAATCTGATCGCAGCCGTAGGTTTTCAGCAGTCCCAGCGTGGCTTCTGCTTCCACACCTTCGGCCAGTACGGTGTAATTCAGCTCTTTGAGCATTTGGATAATGCATCTGACGATGATTTTAGATGCGTCGTCCTCGCCCATACGCGAGATCAGCGATCGGTCGATCTTAATCACATCCAGCGGGATATCCTGCAGGTAACTGATATTGCTGTAGCCAGTGCCGAAATCATCCAGTGAGATCATAAAGCCGTGTGATTTCAGCGCTTCCAGCCCTTTGATCGCCACATCACTTTTGGTGATCAGCTCATTCTCCAGACACTCGATACCCATAATCGAGTTAGGTAACTGCGCTGCCGCTAATTTCGCCACCAGCTGATCGGCAAAATCGGGCCTGGCAAAGTCGCGCTCACTGACGTTGATCGAGACCGGAATCAGGTCGTACTCACGATTCCAGCGCGCCAGTTGCTCAACAGCGTGATCGATAACCCAGTTGGTCAAATCGGAGATCAGGTTGGTTTTGCCAGCTAACGGAATAAATTCTGATGGGAAAAGCTCACCCCGCTCAGGGTGATTCCAGCGTATCAGCGCCTCCAGCCCGACCGTTTTACCGGTTTTGAGACACACTTTGGGCTGCCAGGCGAGATAGAGCTCTTCATCTTTCTTTAGCGCCTGAGCCAGATCGTTCATGATCATAAAGTCATCAGTGCGCCGAGAGTCGTAACTCTCGTCAAACGACATCGCACTGATATTCTCATCAATCGCTTCATGTAACGCGCTGACGGCCTGACGCACCGTTTCGTTGGCATCCATCTGTTCAGGTACAAACTCTGTTTCGCCGGTAAAGACATCCAGGTCGAGCGTGATATTTTCCGCCAGGTCGGCCCGCATGCCTTTAAACAGATCGATCATGTTATGCGCTGAATAACGACCTGAGTAAGGCTGAACAATGGCGAAACGGCCAGGAGCGAATGAGTAGAGCGCCTCGCTCTCAGACAGATTGAGCCGGTGTGCCACATCCTGAGCCATCTGTCTGAGCAATTTTTCCATCGGCGCAATGCCCACCGCGCGGGAAAGCTCATACGCGCGAATGATATCGAGGCAGTCAATCAGGATCAGGCGAAAACGGCTGTGGGGCGCGGTAACGGTCAGTTGCTGAATATCACGAATCAGCTTTGGGCGATTTGGCAGGTGCGTTATGACATCGGCAAAACCTGCGTTGTTCCAGGCATCCAGAAAAGAAGTCACCAGCGTCGCCAGTGAGCGTAGCGTGGCGAGTTTCTCATCTGCAAAAGGATGTGGCTGCGTGTCGGTCACGCAGAGCGTGCCCAGCATCGCGCCGTCGATATTCTGCAGCGAAACGCCCGCATAGAAACGAATATGCGGAGCGCCTTTTACAAACGGGTGCGTGACAAAGCGCTCATCCAGTAAGGTGTCAACCACTACCAGGTGCCCCTCACCATCCACGACGTGGCGGCAGAGAGACTCATCACGAGTTGATTGTTTAAGATCGAAATTCCGTGACGCTTTAATGTATTGATTATGATCGTCAATAATCGAAATGAAGCTGCCCGAAATACCCAGCACCTGACTGGCGAGATTCACGAATCTCGCCAGCACTTTATCCCGGGCTTCATCCGGTGACAGAAGTGCTTTGATCGCGCTCAGACGTTTTACGTCGCTGCCATTTTGCTCGTTATGCACTGAAACCTCTCCTATGCAGGCGCAAAAATCGAAATAAATTTAGCTTAACAATGCTCAATTAGCGCCCAATTATCAGATAAATAGCGGCTCAATCTGACAGTACTTTCACAGCGAAACAGTGTCGCACGATATCTGATCGCTGTCGAAATCATTTAACGCTCTTCTTTCATGCGTGCAACCTGCGGTGTCTCCGTCCTGAAGCCAAGACCGATCAGGCGGCCCAGCACAAAACGCAGAAACGGCAGGCGACGGATAATCGCCGGAACTTTACTGCTGCCCGCAGCTTTTCTTCTGGCTTTGTTGCGGCTCATTTTAATCTGCAGAAACTGCGTGGCGACAGTGGGGAACTGACGGCGCTTCTGCACTTTTTCCAGATCGCGCAGCTGCAGCTCACCGCTTTTCAGAGGGGCGGTAAGGAGATTCGCCGTCGCCACCGCATCCTGAATAGCCAGATTGACGCCAACCCCGCCAATCGGCGACATGGCATGCGCAGCATCACCAATGCAGAGCACGCCAGGTTTCGCCCACTTATCCAGCCGGTCAATTTTTATCGACAGCAGCTTAAACGCCTCCCAGCTCTTGATTTCCGTCATACGCGTTGACTCAAAAGGCGACACCGCCGCCACCTCTGCTTTAAATGCGTCAAGACCGGCGGCCTGTTTCGCCTTAAACTCCCCTTTCGGAATGGTCAGACCGCACTGCCAGTAGTCGCCACGATCGATAACAATGAAGTTCTGCTTCGGCCCTTTATGCCCCATGCCCAGCTCAGGATCCTGCGGCTGCTTACTTAAGCGGAACCAGATAACATCGCGCGCAGCGCCAAATTCCTGTCCGATCAGCCCGGCCGCGTCACGTACGCGCGAATGGCGACCGTCAGCACCGACCACCAGTTTGCAGCGGATATGCAACTGCTGATTGCCGCGTGAAGCCGTCACGCCGCTGACCGTGCCATTTTCTTCGATCAGCGATTCGAAGGCAGTCGACTGCAGCAGGCTGAAGGCCGGATAGCGGGCACTCTGCCCGGCCATATAGTTCAGGAAATCCCACTGCGGCATGAAGGCAATAAAACGACACTGAACCGGCAGACGTGAGAAGTCAGCCATCGTAATGCTTTGTCCTGCAATTTCCGCCTCCAGCTTTTCGGCTCGCTGATGCGGTAGTGTCAGGAAGGATTCCAGCAGTCCGAGCTGATGCATTATTTCCAGCGTCGAAGGGTGGATGGTGTCACCGCGAAAGTCGTGAAGAAAGTCGGCGTGCTTTTCGATGACGACGATGCGCAGGCCCGCGCGGGCAAACAAATAGCCCAGCATCAACCCGGCCGGGCCACCGCCGACGATACAGCAGTCAGCGGTAAGAATTTCAGTGGAATGTGGCTGCATGTCAGCTCCCTGTCGCGCCAGTATTGCTATGATTATTGCGTCAACCGTGGCGACATTGCCGCACCCGGTCGATGGTGCTGCTCAGGCTCAACACTCAATGCGATTAAACTCAACTGTAAACTGCCGAAGAGCCTTTCCTGTCCTCAGCAGTCAGGAGATCATCATGAACATGATCCGCAATACGCTGTTTATGCTGCTGTCAGTCTGTCCCATGCTTGTGGCCGCCGGGCCCTATGAAACGCTGCAGTTTACACTGCGTCAGCAGCAGATAACCGATGATCTGCGCCAGAAGTGTCAGATACCTCCAGCCTACTCAGATGAAAAACTGCGCCAGACATTTCTCAATGACAAGCAGAACCTGAAACAGAATCAGCTCACGCTGACCGCCGCGGCTCAGGCGCTGAGAAACCAGGACAACCCAGCCTACCGCGAACGCATGGCGCAAGTGGTTTGTCCACCGCAGACCGATTAACTCTTTTCCCGGCTGGAATTGATCCTGACGTTTGTTTTCACCTTATCACTCAGTAAACTGGCACGCTGGTCTGATTGAACAAGAATGCCTCTCAATGAATGAAGAATCACCGCAGCCGGTTTATGTTCCCCGTTCCCTGGCGGCGCGCAGCCGGATGTTTCGCGCCCTGCTCTATCGTGACAAAACGCCGCTGGCGATGCTGTTTTGCGCCGCGCTGGTCGGGACGCTGGTCGGTCTGGCGGGCGTGGCATTTGCCCGGGCCGTTGAAGCAATACAGCAGTGGCGCGCCGATACGCTTATCCCCGCGCATTTTCAGGGCTGGATGCTCTACGCCGCCGCTTTTACCATTTCGGCATTGCTGGCGATGGTCGGCTATTTTCTTGTCAGACGTTTTGCGCCCGAAGCGGGTGGCTCCGGCATTCCCGAAATTGAAGGGGCGCTGGAAGAGCTGAGACCCGTGCGCTGGTGGCGGGTGATACCGGTGAAATTTTTTGGCGGCATGGGCACGCTGGGTGCCGGCATGGTGCTGGGACGTGAAGGCCCGACGGTGCAGCTGGGCGGCAACATTGGCCGCATGGTGATTGATGTTCTGGGGATGCGCAGCAACGAAGCGCGTCATACGCTGCTGGCAACGGGCGCGGCTGCGGGCCTGGCCGCCGCGTTTAACGCGCCGCTGGCGGGCATACTGTTCATTATCGAGGAGATGCGCCCACAGTTTCGCTATAACCTGATTTCGATTAAAGCGGTGTTTACCGGTGTGATTATGGCCAGCATCGTATTTCGCTGTTTCAACGGTGAACAGGCGGTGATTTCCGTTGGCAAACTGGCTGATGCGCCGGTGCAGACGCTGTGGATGTATCTGGTGCTGGGTATGATCATCGGCATGGTCGGCGTGCTGTTTAACCGCCTGATATTTATTACGCAAGACCTGTTTGCACGCTTTTATGCCGGCAAAACGGCACGCGTGGTGCTGGCGGGTGCATTACTGGGTGGTGGCTGCGGTGTTCTGGCGCTATTGTTCGCACCTGGTGCAGGCGGCGGCTCAGAACTGATTCCACAGGCGGTTCATAGTGTGTTCCCGTTCACCCTGCTAATGCTCATCTTCATGGTCAGACTGCTCACCACCCTGCTCTGTTTTGGCTCAGGTGCGCCGGGCGGTATTTTTGCGCCGATGCTGGCACTGGGCACGCTGCTCGGCACAACCTTTGGGGTAGCGATGACGGACCTGTTCCCGTTGTATCATCTGGACGCAGGGACCTTTGCGATTGCCGGGATGGGCGCACTGTTTGCGGCTTCGGTAAGGGCACCGCTAACCGGGATCGTGCTGGTGCTGGAGATGACCGATAACTATCAGCTGATACTGCCGATGATCATTACCTGTCTGGGCGCGACGCTGCTGGCGCAGTTTCTGGGGGGAAAACCACTCTATTCATCCATACTGGCCCGCACGCTGGCACGCCAGGCCGAAGCGACCCGCCCATAGCGGCGGGTCGTGCTATCAGTTACTTACCCTCAAAATAGTCAGCAGGCATCTGCCCCGGTGCCTGATTGATCACTTCATCGTTATCCGGCCCTTCGTTTTTCATGTAAGTCACTTTCGCAAACTCAGGAATGATCACATAAGGATAAGCCGGGCCTTCGTCGCGGAAGCGGTGCATATCTTCAATGAAGTCATTCTGATAGCAGATGGTTTTTTCCGGATGCTGGCCTTCACCGGCGATCCACTGCGGGAAGAAAATAGTGCCGTGAACAAGAGTGCGATTCAGATCAAACAGCAGGCTGACGCAGGTGCCGGTGGGTTCATGCCAGTCTACTTTATAGATGCCGGGTGCAAACTGCACTGCGTGCATTTTCTGGTTAGTCACCCAACGACCACCCACCAGCCCCTGATGAATACGGTAGTCGCAGGTCGTTTCATTGCGCGCGTACCACTCATATTTCCAGCCATTATCATAGGTATAAACAAAATGTGTGCCAACGAACTGAGACAGGTCGCTGGAGATATCCTCTGGAGATTCTGTAGACATTTTAACCTCTGTTAAAGTAACGCATAACCTATGCGCCGTTGGATTTAATAAAAGCTAAAGCGCAAGTAATCGGTGAATACTGACTATGGCGCAGATTATCGATTTTGCCATAAGCGACCCGGCAGACATTTGATTATTCCAGTGCTTTTCGCTGTTCGTCATCATGACGACCGATTTTAATCAGCGCATAGCGTTTAATCAGATGAAGACGGCAGACCGCATCAGCGCTGGAGCTTGCAAATGTTTCATAAGCAAACCGTGAAAGGATTGACTTCGGGGAGTTTAGTATCAACAAAAAATGCGGTCGGCATCTTCTGCTTGAGCTGATCTTAGCCAGGGAAGGCTTAAAGAATAATGAAAGAGTTAATGATTTTTAGTTCTGCCGAATCAGCGCAGGACAGCATTCGTCAAAGAGTGGCTTACGATGGCACAACTGCATCAGCTCTGCCATATAACTGATATGTCTTGTTATGAGTCGATGTGATGTTCATTGCTGAGCTCAACGCTTAGGGTGTTGCGCACGGTAGATGCCAGCAACACTCCAGATGACCCTGCTAAAGCCACGTCTTATGACGACTCTCAGCAGAGCAAGGACCCCTGATGCGAAGCGAAGGAGAAGATGCCTGAACTGAAGAAAAATGAAGCATACGCGAATGCGGCAGGTAGTGGTTAACGGGAAAGAATTCGAAAATGAGAATCAATAATGACCCAACTGCAAAATCTGACAGACAGGCTTAAATGATAAAAGCCCTGACAGGAATAGTCAGGGCTTTTAAGGTACTACACATTTAGCATTTAACATTAACTAACTTAATTGATAGATACTGCTTCGGTACTGCTATTTATGAACAGATCCTGCGGATAATAATGATCACGATACAGAAATGTCATTATCATTAGCGGTTTCAACCACCTGATAGTCTTAAATGAGACAAAGACAGGTCAGGCCCGTATAAATCTGCACACCCCCATCGCGATATATACTCTTTGATGCGTTGCCTTACTTTCATTACGACATTAAACCGCAATCGTATCCTGTCGTAACGTAACGTTCAGAACTACGAGGCCTTACATCATCGCGACGCGATACTACAAACGTCCTGTTGCATGCTTTTTGCTACTAACATCCAACGACAGACTTCTTAAAGACTTACTTCGACTCCATTTAACAGGGTTATCATTAACTAACGAACAGTTTCAAAGAACAATGTTTAACAGAACCACCGACAACATCAACTCAAAAATTTGTCGGCACCTTTACTCATAACGCCTTTGGTTTTTCAGTCTATCAGGGCAACTGTATGCCGCTGAAGAGTCCTACTTTACGGATAGGAAAAATGATGTCAACACTGGTTTTAAAAACATGTTTATATTTTCAGTGGAACAAAAATATTTATATTTAAGTCGCAAAAGCAGACCGAAAGCTTATTATCAACGTGCAGAGAAATAGAAACCTGATTGATTAAAAAAATAATTTATACCGTCACTATTCATCTTCTCACTTAATACCCGCAATAAAGAAAGGCACCCGCAGGTGCCCTCAGAACTCTGTATACGTTAAAAAGCTTATTTCACCAGACTTGCCAGTAAAACTTTGGCTGTCTCGGCTGATGAACCCGGGTTCTGTCCGGTAATCAGCAACCCGTCCTGCACAGTGTAGGATTGCCAGTCATCACCACGTGAGTAAAGACCGCCATTCTGTTTCAGTACATCTTCCACCAGGAAAGGCACAACGTCAGTCAGGCCAACGCCCTCTTCTTCACTATTAGTAAACCCGGTGACTTTCCTGCCTTTTACCAGCGGGGTGCCATCGGCGTTTTTCACATCGCGCAGAACACCTGGCGCGTGACAAACCAGCGCCACCGGCTTGCCAGCCTGCAGGGTTTGCTCAATCAGCGAAATGGAGTGTTTATCGTTGGCCAGATCCCATAAAGGACCATGACCACCCGGATAGAAAACGGCATCAAACATTTCCTGATTAACCGTATCAAGCCTTATGGTTGAAGCCAGCGCGGCCTGAGCAGCAGAGTCCGCATGAAAACGACGAGTTTCATCAGTCTGAGAATCGGGCTCGTCACTTTTTGGATCGAGTGGAGGCTGTCCGCCCTTCGGTGAAGCCAGGGTAATTTCAGCGCCCGCATCCAGGAATGCATAATAAGGTGCCGCAAGTTCTTCCAGCCAGAAACCGGTCTTCTTGCCAGTGGTGCCCAACTCATCATGCGAGGTCAAAACCATTAAAATCTTCATTTATGCTCCGTATAACAGTCAGTCGGTCTCAGGTGTAAGGATAGTCAGAACCAGCGCGTAAACCGCTATCTTCTCTGTTGACCTGTTAATCATGGCGCGCTTCAGAATATTTATGTAATTTATTTCTTTAATTTAAGATATTCACACAGCATTATTACTTAATGAAATACGATCTGAATTTACTGCCGGTTCTGCTGGTAATGATAGAAGAGCGCAACGTCACTCGCGCCGCAGAGCGGCTGGGTATTACCCAGCCGGCACTTTCAAATGCCTTAAACCGGCTGCGGGAAACGCTCAACGATCCCCTGTTTATCCGCGAGCGCTACGGTATGCGCCCGACACCAAAAGCGGAACAGCTGGCCCAGGTGGTTGGTACTGCCCTGTCATCCATCGATAAGGTGATTCTTGGCCAGCAGGACTTTGATCCGCTGCACGCCACCCGACTCTTTACCCTCGCACCTAACAGCTATGTTGAATTCATCATGATGCCTGCCATTGTGGCACGTCTTCGTGACTGTGCGCCCGGTATCAGGCTTCGCCTTACCCCTTTTGGCAACGACGTAACCGAAACCGGCGTAATTTCAGGCAATACTGATATGGTGCTGGGTCGTATCGTTGAACCTCCTGATAATCTGGTTGTGCAGCACCTGATGAATGAAGGTCTGGCCTGTGTGATACGCGCAGATCATCCGCTGGTGGGCGAAAACCTCAGCGCAGAACAGTATGAGCAGCTCAAACACGTTAATGTCCTGCCGCCTGGCCGTATGCGCGCAGGTTTATATCAGGCACTTGAAAAGCGTGGCCTGCGTCGTCAGGTTGCCGTGTCGGTGACACATTTTCTGGCTGTACCGGAGATGATTGCGGTCACGGACTACTGCGCGACCCTGCCTCGCCTGATCTGTCAGCATCTTTCCCGAGATCAGCGGCTCAGAATTGTTCCCGCGCCGGTTGACCTCGGCACTTTTCCGGTTGAAATGGGCTGGCATGCGCGCTATCGCGACGATCCTGCACATCGCTGGTTCAGGGGTGTAGTTGCAGAAACAGCCCACGCGCTGGCCGACCCTCAAATAAACAGTTAGCACGGTCACCATTGCCGCACTAATAGTTAATATTGATATGATAACCTGAGTTACTATTATTCCCATCGGAGGCCAATATCCTCCTCATTCATAACTCAGGAATATGACCATGAAAAATGTAAAAGCACTCTCAATTGCCGCCCTTGCCACTCTTTCACTGATCTCATTTGGCAGCTTTGCCGAAAGCATTTCTGTCACCTCTTCCACACTGGATGGCGCAGAATCGAAAATCGCCGCTCAGGCTCAGGAACAGGGCGCACAGTATAAAATTACAGAAGCGAACACCAATAACCGTGTTCACATGACCGCAGAACTGTATAAATAACGGATGGTCGCAGATGGATTTGCCAGAAGAGGCTGCCCAGTGGGCAGCCTTTTTTGTGCCTGATCAGGCAAGACGGGTGGCAGGCGAGCTACCGGTGCGCCACCATAAAATCAGCGCCGCCAGGGCTATCGCTCCGAGAACTGCAAACGCAGTGCTGTAAGAATAACGTGCGGCGATCGCTCCGGTCATGGCCGGGCTTAGCGCAGCACCTGCGCCCTGCATCAGCATAATGACGCTCTGCCCGGCATTCACATGGCCGGTCCCCCGCATCAGAGACACAATATAGCCCGGCACCGCCACGCCAAGAATCCCTGCCGCAATACCATCCAGAACCTGAACCGGAATGACAAAGAGCGGTTCGGCAAAGCCTGCTGCAATCACCGCGCGCAGCGGTAAAATCATCAGGGCGACCATGATAAACAGGCGATAGCCGTGCGTTTCCACCCGTTTAGAGACCCACAGCGCGACCGGGATCATCACCAGCTGGGAAATCACCACCGTTGCCGCAGCGTACAGACCGGGACTCACCGCCGACTGTCCGCCTGCCGAGGCGACGCGCATGCTCAGCATCGGTAACAGTGCGGCATTGGCAAGATGAAACAGCAGCAGCGTTACGCCCGCTATCATCAGTGCTGGCTTACGCATCAGCATCAATAAGCTCAGCGCTGGCTGACGCTCTTCATTCTGTTCATAGCCTCGCGCCACCTCGTTATCAATCTCATCACCGCGAATCGCCAGGGTGGCGAAGGCAGCAAAAACCGCCATTACTGTCATCAGAATAAAGACGGCACCCATGCCCCAGTACCAGGCTGAAAAACCCGCCAGCAATGCTGCAATGGTATTACCGCCATGATTGAAGGCTTCATTACGTCCCATCTGATGGTTGAAGCCGCGCTGACCGGTCAGACCCAGGGTAATCCCCGCCACGGTTGGACCGATAAACGCCGCAGCAATTCCCGCCACAATTTGTGAGACCATCGCCGTCCAGGTCTGATTGCTGTACCACAGCAGCAGCGTAGCAACGGTGATCACCAGACAACCCAGCAGCACAATCATTTTTTTATGGCGGGTCGCATCGGCAGCTATCCCTGCAGGCAGCGTGGCAAGAAGTCCGGCGATGCCGCCACAGGTCATCACCAGTCCGATTTCATCAGGACGCCAGTGCCGTTCCGTCAGAAATATGCCCAGAAAAGGCCCTAACCCATCGCGGACATCGGCCAGAAAAAAGCTCATTAAACAGAGCGCATAGAGTGAACGCTGAGACATGTTATTTCCCTGGAAGGTAAGTGTTAAAGGCAGTAGCGCTTCGGTTAACAGGGAAATTATGTGTTACAAAGAAGAAAGTCACATTTCGTTATAGTAACAAAATGAAAAAGGCCATCCGTCACACTGTACGAATGGCCTGATACTTTTCACTTCGCGTGGGAAGGATTATTTATCCGTGCCGAAACCCTGTTTCAGCAGGGCGGGCAGTACAGCCGGGAAGTAGATGTTTTTATAGTAACCGCTGACGCTTTCGCTCCAGCTCTCACCGTCGTGACGACCGATGTTTTTCCAGTGCTGAACCATCTCGTCGTTGTAAGCTGCAATCTGCTGCTCCAGCCCCTGCGTCTGATAGGTCTCATCATGGCGGAAGGTTGCTATTGGCAGACGTGGTTTCTGATGAGCGGGTTCATCAACGTGACCGATGACCACTCCCGCAACCGGGAAGGTCAGCGGCGGCAGCTCCAGCAGTGAAATCATCGCCTGTGGATCGCGGCGAATTCCGCCAATCGGCACAATGCCCAGACCTTCTGCACGCGCAGCGGCCATAACCGAGCCCAGCGCAATACCGATATCGGTAGAACCCGACACGATGCTCTCAATGCTCTGATGGGCAATCTGCTGCTGATCGACAGCCGCCATTCCCACCGCCGATTTATGCATGTCCAGCACGAAAGTGATGAAGACCGGTGCTTTGGCAATCCAAGGCTGACCACCTGCAATTGCGGCGATCTCTGCGCGACGTCCGGCATCACGCGTGATCACCACAGAAACCTGCTGTGAATTTACTGATGTCGGTGCGCGGTAAGCGGTACTGATAATCCGATCCAGCACCGCTTCATCGACAGGTTGCTCAGTGAAACTGCGTTCACTTTTATGACTTGTAAAAATATTAATCAGTTCGCTCATGGTTCCTCCCATATAAAGCGCAACTATAACAGTACTATTTCTACACGCTTGGTAATTAATGGGTTTTACCGCAGGATTTTGTGACTGTCTTTAATTATGTACACGCCTATGTACACCTTCAAAATTATATGGCGAAAGTTGCCAAATTTACATTGTAGGCCGCAGCGGCTCATACACCGCTACAATCGTGGTCGTGACTTTTTCCAGCACGATAGTTCCCTGAATCTTGTTTACATAATCACCAATAGACCATATATTTAATATGGCTAATCACCTTGCCATAACAGGCGCTAGTTACAGGATTAGCTGGTTGGTGATGTACTCTCATTTTCTTTGCTAAGGGATTCAGCATGGCACTTCATGGAAAAATGATTCTCAACGGCGCTGATTATGCGCCATTCAATCTTTATGGTGTGGGCGTATTCATGGCGTTCTCTGGTAATGGCATTTACCGTAATAAGGGGGCATGTGGTGCGATCAAGGGCGATGGGCCGTTACCCCCAGGAAAATACTGGATTGTTGATCGTGGGGCAGGAGGCTTTTTCTCCAGAAAAAAAGCACAATTTCAGGACACATGGAATAAGGTTCGACACGGTGCAGCCTTTGGGCGCGATGAATGGTTTGCGTTATACCGCGAGGACTGGAGTATTGACGATGGTACATGGATAGATGGCGTATATCGCGGCCTGTTTAGGTTGCATCCTGGGACAATCTCTGAAGGTTGCATAACCATTGCGCATAACTCTGATTTTGCAATGATCCGTACTGCACTGATGAACACAACATTAATACAGGTTCCCTGTATGCGCTCGCTAATGGCGCGAGGCTGGGTAGAGGTGGTGGCTAATGGCACGCAAACTTGTCCATAACATTACAAAAATAATTATTTTTGCTTTTATTATGAGCGTAGTGATGCTATCGGTTAAAGTCCCTGATAAATATATCAGTCAAAACCTCGTCAAGAAATTAGCCTTGTTCATCAGTGGCGATGTAAATAGTGAATCAATGTATGATGCTTATTTTTATATTGATTTAGCCACTGTAATTTTAATCACATCAGCAATTTATTTTTTTACAATGAAGTTATTTAAAAAATTAAGGAGCAAATAAAATGCCAATTCCTCCATACATGTGGCTCAAAGACGACGGCGGCGCTGATATTAAAGGATCCGTAGACGTACAAGACCGTGACGGCAGTATCGAAATTATTGGGCTTAGCCACGGCATTAACCTGCCAGTGGACAGCGCAAACGGCAGAATAACCGGTACGCGGCAGCACTCTCCTATGATGATTGAAAAAGAGGTTGATAGCTCTACGCCGTATCTCTATAAAGCAGCAACTACAGGCCAGACGCTAAAAAGCGCCGAGATTAAATTTTACCATATAAATGATGCTGGGCAGGAAGTTTGTTATTACAGTGTCTTAATGGAGAATGTTAAAATAACCGGCGTCAATTGCGGCGTGCCTAATGTAAAGTTAGCGGGAAATGATAAGATGAATCATGTTGAAAGTGTGAGCATGCAATATGAAAAAATTACCTGGAAAATTGTAGACGGTAATATTCAGCATGCAGACGCATGGAATGAAAGGCATACAGCGTAGGCAATAAAAAGCCCGGCAATAGCCGGGCTGGTGTTGGCAGATCAAATTAAAAACAAAAACTTTCTATAAAATTTCATTATTAAACATATTGTTATTACCCAGGCTATCACACATCCCGTTATTACAAACTTCCACGCCGTTCTCCTTTTCATGAACTTAACTCCCTGTATCTGTGATCAAAATATACGCAGTTTTACATTGGCTCTAACTGGTTGTGCCGATCAATTCTGGCAGATTGATCGATGATACAGATCAAACGTCATAACTCATTGTTGAGAAATGGATTTGTAGTACGCCTGCCAGCGGTAAATATTCGTTCGGAGGCGGGCAGCGCATTCTGCAGTTGCAATATCAGCCAGTAAATCATCATCGCTATTAACAGCAGAATTACTTATTTTGCATGGTGGTAACATCAAATCCGGCGATATTGTTGGCCGCGTCGATGGCACGCTGACGCATCCGGACAGCATCAGGATCAAAATCGCATTTATTACGATCTGGTTTGCTGACATATTTAATTACGTCTCTGTATATGGTTCGGTAAACAATTTGCTGTTCTGCAATAGCTGCAGCGGCGGTATTTTCGGACGCCTGCAGCGTCGTGGCCGCGCGTTCGCGTTTCTCCTGCGCCTGTTGGTTAATTTTATCTCCATGTGCATACCAGCCGGCCAGACAGCGCATCTGGCCACAGCCCCAGCCAGCAGCCAGTAAAATGACGCCAAATAGCGCCCAGCGACGAATGGCCATCACAGCACAATAAACACGGCACGGCGTGTGCCATAGACAGCACGGCCCAGAATTCGACCACTGCCCCTGCAGGACGCGCCACCTGTCGCCATGGTTAACCCGATCGCGTTCTCTTCCGGTACATCTGCAGTTGTCCACATTTCTGCCTGCCCGGAAACAACCGCGATCGTGCGTTCGTCGGTACCCTCATAAACTACCGCCCAATCTTCTGTAACGGCGATGTTTTCTGCCTCTCCCATGACTACCTCATTAGCTCAATTGTGGTGATATAACGAAGCCCCCAATGCTCAGTGGCCAGCGGTAAATTAAACGTGTCGCCGGTAATGTCGTGCGTCTCGCTATCGCCATTGCTGAATGCAATCCGCATTGAGACATAACCGTCTGTATTCACCGTAACCGCAGACGCTGCACGGCTGTTTTTCTCTGTCGTCTCATTTACGATCGGGGATGTACATAATGCGCCCGTCTCCAGCTGGGCAAATCCAGCGGGGAACGTGCCCCCATCACCCGATTTAACAAACCAACTGATCGCGTAATCGCCAGCTGCTGGCCATTGGCCATAATCAGCATTTTGCGTTTGCCAGATTGATGGCGTTGATTGACTGTATGACTGCCCGTAACGCAATCTCAGGCGAGATCGTTTTGTGGCGGTAATAGCAAACGTCTTGCGCTGCCAGTTATCTGGTAATGCGCCATATTGCGTCCGATGAACATGTTCAACGCTATCTACATCCTGTGAAATGATGTAGGAATTACAGGCCACCGGGATGCGCCCGATCGCGCCGCCATCAGGCGCGCCGGTGGTGTCGATCACCAGATCGAAATCGTCGCTTTTTACCAGGTACTCCGAGACAGTAGCCCCACGGCTATATGCCTGCAGATTAGTCGCCGCTGGTTCTGGTTCGTGGCGCTCTGCTGCTATGCCGTTGACGTATTCAAGTGGCCATTCATTCGCAGCACTGAGCGCCAGATGTCCGGATTCGGTCCGGTAAAAATGCGCCGGCCCGGTATAGGTCAGGCGCGGATCTATCTCGTTGGCCTGCAGGCTGATAGTCAGCGTTTTGGCGGAATCATCCGGCGTCAGTTGTTGGGCGTTTGATGGCAAAACACCACCGCCGGCGATCGTACTGGCGCCGATATAATGCGAATCAGAAAAAATCAGACTCATGACAGAAATAGCCCCCGCTCACGCTGCCGCCACTGCCCAAAACAACAGGCAGCCGCGACGAATTGCTGGCAACGCTGGAAACCATCGATCCGGAACGGGTGGCCACTGAGCGCAGCTGGTGAACACGTCCGGCACGTAAGAAGAGTTGATCGCCACGGTTAAAAAAATCCGCCCAGGCGCCACGTTTGCCGACGAGATTTACGCCACCTGGAAGGGCAGCGACGACGGCCGCACGCTGATTACGCAGAAGCAAATGCAGCACGCCAAAGCGCTGAGATCTGCCCTGCTGGTACACCCTACGATTGAGCTGCTGCTGCAGCATCCGAACCGCGAAAGCGAAGTCTCATATTTCGGTTTTGATGACGATACCGGGTTAGAACTGCGCGTGCGTCCGGATGTGGAAATCAATACTGGTACTGCGCGCATCGGTCTGGATCTGAAAACTATTTCGATGTGGGGCGTTAAACAGGACCAGGTTAAAGCGCGGCTGCCCCGCGAAATAATCAGCCGCGATTACCACCTGAGTGCCGCCATGTATTGCGACGTGGCCGGACTGGATCAATTTTTCTGGGTTTTCATCAACTCCGACGAGGATTACGCCTGGCTGGCTAATAAAGCATGGCGCAACGTTACCAAAACCTATGGCTGGCATACGCATTTTCGCAGCAAAAAAGCATGGAAAGCATTTTGCCGCGAGCAAGCCAGATATACGGCATTTAACGCTGTAAACGATAACGAGCTAATGGAGTGTTATTTGGACGCCGAAGACCATGTACACACCGAAATACTGGCCTGGGATTAACTGTGGCAAGTAAGCGCCGCTTGAGACGCAAACAGTGTGAAGAAAAGGCCCGCCATACGACTGTGGCGGGCGCTGTGATAGCAATTCGAAAACTACATCAGAGATATGGCCATCGCGGGCAAATGAGCGTTTACCGCTGCCCACATTGCGGGAAATACTACATTGGCCACCAGCCTGGACGCAACGGCATTGGTTCAGGTTGGAAATAGAAAGAGCGAAAAACAATGAAAAAAGTTAAATCGGCAATGACACATGAAGATTCAAAAATTGACATAGCAACACTACTACAGATGCCGTATCTAAATCTGACTGAAACCGCCCTGCTATTGCGCGTTGCGCCGCAAACTATACGCAAGTGGGTATCCGTAAACGGGCGCACAAAGCGACCTCACAATCCCGCGTTCCCGGTACCGGTTCGCCGCAGCCGTTTGACGTTTCGAACCTGCGACATCATGAGTTATCGCGAAGATAGCGCCGCCAGCACAGACACTTTACCCTCCCCATAAACCCACGCCGTGACGCGCGCCCACTACAACGAGTAGGCGCGCCGCTGTTCCTCAATATAGTCATGCCTGTCATAAACCTGCCATATCCCCGGCAGTTTGTGCCCCAGCATTATTTCCGCAATATGTGGCTCCGTCAGTTCGGAAAAATTGGTGCGCGCCGTTCGGCGCAAATCATGTAATGTCCAATGTTCCATTTCAATGCCCAGGTACCGCCGCCCAGCGTTAATTATTAATTCTGGAATATCAGAAGGGGTGGCGCGCCCCTGGGGGCACGTCGCGCTGTTTCTTTGCAATCGCATACTGGCTATGGGAAGAGTGATCGAATAATTTCTTCAGCATTTCCTTTGCCTCTGGAATGATTGGTCTAACCAGCGGCTTTCGCGTGCGTTTACCGGTTTTATGATGCGTTGGCAGAATTGACCAGAGCTTTTTTTCAAAATCAAAATGTACTTTTCTGCGTACGATAGTTCACCGCCACGACAACCAAACAGCAAGCACAACTGAACCAGCAATTTAAATTTTGGCGCCAGCCTGCTGGCCTGCATCGCACGGAAAATGGTCACGATTTCATCACTGGATAAAACACGATCACACTGCGTCAGTATGATCCCTAAATCAGCAACACGCAGATCGCTTAATGGTGAGGTTTTGATTAACTGGCGGCGCACAGCCCAGTTATGAGCCTGCTTTGCGTTGCTCAACAGCCGGACCGTAATAAACGGCACTTTTCGTGCCAGTGGTTCCAGTAAATTTAACCACATACTAATGGGCGCATTCTCATGGGGAACACTGCCTAATTGCGGAAAAAGATGCAGTTCAAATGACCGCAATACCTGCTGATAATCACTCTTGTTTTCGACGCCATATCTTTCGAGCCATGCCCTGATCACGTCTTCAACGGTCAGCGCAGAATATGCCTCATTGCGTGCCATGCGCTTTAGTAAACGAGGATTGCGGTTTTGCTCAAGCTCGCCACGCAGTCGGGTGGCCTCTTCACGCGCATCTTTTAAACTGGTAGCGGGATAGGTGCCAATATCAACACGTTCGCCCTGCCCGTTCCAGCGGTAGCGGTACTGAAAGGTGATTCGACCTTTGCAGGATATCCGGGCAGATAGTCCGTCACGATCCGTTTTTACCTGAACTTTTTCATTTTCCTTGCCCAGCATTGAACGCAGGGCAGCATCTGAGAGCGCCATAGATTCGTAGGAGATTGGGAATTATGTACACCAGTATGTACACGAAAAAAGGGAAGTGAAGGGAAACCACAGGAACATTGAGGAATAGTATACCCAAATGTTACTGGCTTTTTTTGGCGATTCGCCAGCTATCGCGGTAATACCCGGAATAGCTGGGAACCTAAAGAAAACATAAGGAAAAGAGCCTGTTATATAGCGCAACAATAGCAGTAAGTCACAGGGAAAAACTTAACCGTACTGGTCATGCTGTCCGGGCATGTCAGCCTCCCCAGCGGCTTTTAAGATAGCTTACCGCCTGCTGAGTCTGAGGCTGATTCAGATAGTTCTCTCTGAACAGAATGGTGCCATCAATATTGGGATTTGAATCATTCAGGTCGAGCTGCTTTTTCAGTTCAGGCACGCCACCCTGAAGCGTCCAGTCAGGTTCAATATTTGATGGCTCGCCGACTTTGTAGAGCGCAAGACCGATGTAGAGCCGGGTTTTAGTCGGTTTCACCACCTCTGCCCACCAGTTTGCCAGCACGTCATATCGGGCAGCCTGACGGGAAAAAGGCCAGTAGAGCTGCGGGGCGATGTAATCCAGCAGACCCTGCTGCACCCAGCGGCGGGTATCCGCAAAGGCCTCGTCGTACGCCGCGGCGCCTCGGGTATCGGAACCAGCAGGATCGTGCGACAGATTGCGCCAGACGCCCGCCGGACTGACACCAAATTCAACCTCTGGCTTCAGCTGTTTGATAGTCCGTGACACCTGCTCAATCAGTTGCTGAGTATTGTGACGTCGCCAGTCCGCTTTACCAGCAAAGCCCTGCCCGTAGCGACTGAAGGTCTGATTATCGTTGAGCAGCGAACCTGCTGATTCGGCATAGAAGTAGTCATCGAACTGCACACCGTCGATGGGATAATGCGCCACCACCTCGGCCACAATGCTGGTGATCCAGTCACGCGCCTCAGGAATGCCCGGATCGAGCACGTAGCGATCCCCTGCGGTGCGGATCCAGTCGCGGTGCAGCACAAAAACGCTGGCCGGATGCAGTGAAAGCGTGCGGTTCAGTTCGCTGACGGTAGAGGGTTTGGTATTGACCGATACCCGGTAGGGATTAAACCAGGCATGAACTTTAATGCCGCGCTTGTGCGCCTCATCCAGCATAAACTGCAGCGGATCATATCCCGGGTCTTCACCGATTTTGCCGGTCAGCATATCGGACCAGGGGAGGATTTTTGAGGGCCAGAGCGCCGTGGCATCCGGCTTCACCTGAAAAAATACCGTGTTAATACCCAGACTTTTCAGCTTATCCAGCTTGTCGGTCAGGGATTGCTGCTGCATGCGGATACGCAGCGCCGGACTCGTGCCATTCACCGACGCGACGGGTGGCCAGTCAAGACGTGACACCGTGGCTAACCAGACGCCCCGCATTGGTTGATTAGCCTGAGGCTGTGCTGGCTTGCCGGGCACAGGTAATGGCTGTTTCGTGACCGGCGGAAAAGGGGTCACCAGCGATTTTGGCGGTTCGGATGCGCAACTGACCAGCAATAACGCCGCAGCCAGCGCAGCGCCTCGCTTAATAGCCGCTCTGGCCTGTGCAGAAAAGGGATTAAGGGCGATGATAAACTCCAGTATTTTCTGGTCGGAACGCAAAGAGCTGTATTCTCGGTGACGCTGATGAAATGTCAATGTGTTAGCACAGCTCCAGCCCTGAAACGGCTGCGTTTTAACACCCCATGAACCGCTAACGCGGCGGACTAAAGACCATCCCTGCGGACATAAGACAGGCTTTGAGTGTGCCAAAAGCGTCCTGACACTGCCGCTCATTGACGCAGGCATAACCCAGCAGCAATCCGCGCGCCTCCTGCGGATGCATATAGTATTGCGAAAGCGGCCGCACTTTGACCCCGCGTTTCAGCGCCTCCGCAGCTATCGCCACGTCATCCGCGCCCGCTGGTAGCGGCATCACCAGATGCAGTCCCGCTTCATGATTGAATGCCGGTAAAAAGGCTGGCCCCAGATAGCGCTCAATCAGCCTGCAGAGAAACTGCCGCCGCTGACGATAAAGCAGGCGCATCCGGCGAATATGCTCCATGTAATGGCCCAGCCGGATAAACTCCGCCAGCGCCCGCTGTATCAGCAGATGGCCGCCGCGATAGAGTTCTGCCGCCGCGATGCGCAACGGCTGTGCCAGTGGTTTCGGCACCACCATGTAGCCAATACGCAGAGCGGGATAGAGTGTCTTGCTGAATGTTCCCATGTAGATAACCGGTGCATCGGTTTCCAGCCCCTGCAGTGAGGGATGAGGCTGACCGGAAAAGCGAAATTCGCTGTCGTAGTCATCTTCAACAATCCAGCTCTGATGACGGCGAGCCAGAGCGATCAATGCCTGACGACGCGCAAGGCTCAGGTGCACCCCCAGTGGATATTGATGAGAAGGCGTTACAAACACCATTTTAGGGGCCGGACCACTGTCCGGTACCAGGCCATGCTCATCCACCGGCATCGCGCGAATCTTCAGGCCATTCATGCGCAGCAGATTACGTGTTCCCCAGTAGCCCGGTTCCTCCATCCAGACCCGATCGCCGGGATCACATAACACCCGCGTCACCAGATCAACCGCCTGATGAACGCCTTCGGTAATCAGGATCTGGTCAGCATCGGCCCGTACGGAACGCGCCACCCGCAGATAGTCCACCAGCGCATGGCGAAGATCGGGACAACCGCCGCCGCTACTGTAGACCAGGCGATGTACGTCAGGTTCGCGGTTCAGCCGCGCCTGAATCTGGCTGAACAGCTTGTGAGGGAATTCGGTGACATCGGGCGCGCCGGGCACAAACGCGCCCCACTGCCAGGGCGATGCAGTGGCATGCCCCAGCAGACTGGCACCCCGCTTCGACAGCGTAGCGGGTCGTTGCGCCCTCACCGCCTGCAGATCGGCAATCGCATCACTTTGCAGAGCATTCTCCGGCAGCGTCTCGGCAATCCACGTACCGCTGCCGGTACGTGCGGTGACATACCCTTGCGCCATCAGACTTTCATAGACATGCATTACCGTGTTTCGCGACACGCCAAGTTCCCGCGCCAGATCGCGGGTTGGCGGCAAACGGCTTCCGCGGGGAAACACCTCTTCCGCGATTGCGGCCTGCATACAATTCAGCAGCCGCTGATGTAATGAGCCGGTTCTTAAAAACTGTAACCGTGCTAATAGATGATCTGCGTACAAGAGTCGCAATTGGCTCCACCTTTCCTCTGAGAATTGGCTCTGGCAACTCACCACGCCTCAGGCATAAATAAACGTGTTTGTCGGGAATTGTAAACACGCATATTAACGAGGTGGATGAAATGAGCGAAAATAATAACCTGATGCAGCAGCGCAAAGCACAGGCTCTCCCTAAAGGTATCGGTACGCTGTGCGACTGGTACGTTGCCCGGGCAGAAAACGCCACCTTATGGGATCAGGCCGGTAACAGCTGGATCGATTTCGCTGGCGGCATCGCGGTGCTGAACACGGGACACCGCCATCCACGTATCGAACAGGCCATTGCCGATCAGTTAACAAAGTTTACCCATACTGCGTTCCAGATCACCCCCTACGAAAGCTACATCGCCCTGGCCGAGCGCATCAATCAGCGGGTGCCCATCGCCGGAGCGGCCAAAACGGCCTTCTTCACGACCGGCGCGGAAGCGGTGGAAAATGCGGTCAAAGTGGCGCGTGCTTATACCCGTCGTCACGGCATCATCACCTTTGGTAACGCGTTCCATGGTCGTACATTCATGACGATGGCGATGACCGGTAAAGTGGCACCCTACAAACGGGACTTTGGCCCGATGCCACCGTCGGTATTTCATGCACGCTACCCCAGCGCGGTTCAGGGGATCAGCATTGAGGCGGCACTGACCAGCCTCGACGAAATCTTTACCCAGGATATTGCCCCCCATGATGTAGCCGCGATCGTGCTGGAGCCGGTGCAGGGTGAAGGCGGATTCCATGCCGCACCGGCAGAGTTTATGGTGCAGCTACGGGAGCTGGCTGATCGCCACGGCATTCTGCTGATTGCGGATGAAGTCCAGAGCGGATTTGCCCGGACCGGCAAACTGTTTGCCATGGAGCACTATCCCGTGAAGGCCGATATTATCACCATGGCAAAAAGCCTGGCAGGCGGCATGCCGCTTTCCGCTATCGCCGGTCGCGCAGAGGTCATGGATGCGCCTGCGCCTGGGGGCCTGGGCGGAACCTACGCCGGTAACCCACTGGCTATCGCCTCAGCCCATGCGGTGCTGGATGTGATTGAAGAGGAGCAGCTCTGCCAGCGCGCCGTTGATCTCGGTGCCCGGCTTGAAGCTGAACTGCAGGAACATCAACGCAAACATCCGGACATTGCTGACGTACGTGCGCTGGGTTCAATGGTGGCGATGGAGTTCTATCAGGCCAGCACCGCGCAGGCGGTTCAGAAGATGGCAATGGAACAGGGCCTGCTGCTGCTGACCTGTGGAGCTAAAGGCAACGTCATTCGCTTCCTCTACCCACTCACTATTCCTGATGCCCAGTTCAGCCAGGCGCTGACCATTCTCTCCACAGTAATTAATCACTGTGTTGCCTCTGCCGGACATCCCGTCGTCCCGGCCTGATTTCGCTGTGCGTTAACGCAAGCCTGTTCCCCTTTCGTCCGGCCGCGCAGGCCGGGCGTCGCCTGGAGACGTTTACATGACGATGACTCAGAGTGCGAATGAAGATTCGCTGGCTCAAAACCTGAAACCGCGCCACGTGCGTATGCTCTCAATTGCGGGTGTGATTGGCGCAGGGCTGTTTGTCGGCTCCGGCCACGCTATTTCTGAAGCGGGTCCTGCGGTGCTGATCTCTTATGCGGCTGCCGGTGCGCTGGTGGTGCTGATTATGCGGATGCTGGCTGAGATGGCCGTTGCTTCACCCGATTCTGGCTCATTTTCAACCTATGCGGATAAAGCGCTGGGCCGCTGGGCCGGTTTTACCATCGGCTGGCTCTACTGGTGGTTCTGGGTGCTGGTGATCCCACTGGAAGCCAATGCAGCGGGGACAATTCTGCACGCCTGGTTCCCCGAAGTCGCTATCTGGCAATATACCTTTGCCATCACGTTACTGCTGACCATTACCAACCTGCTCAGCGTTAAAAATTATGGGGAGTTTGAGTTCTGGTTTGCGCTGCTTAAGGTTGTGGCAATCATCCTGTTCCTGGCTGTGGCGGGTGCGGCAGTATTGGGTCTGCTGCCTGACAGCAACACCAGTGGCCTGTCGCATCTTTATGACACGCACGGGTTTATGCCGAACGGTATAGGTGCGGTTGTAGCGGCCATCCTGACCACGATGTTCTCTTTTATGGGTACCGAAATCGTCACCATTGCCGCTGCCGAGTCGAAGAATCCTGGCAAGCAGATTACCCAGGCAACTAACTCGGTTATCTGGCGCATTGCGCTGTTCTATCTGCTGTCGATATTCTTTGTGGTCGCGCTGGTGCCGTGGAACACGCCTGGCCTGGTTGAACAGGGTTCATGGCAGACGGTATTGACGGCGATGAACATTCCGCATGCCAGACTGATTGTCGATCTGGTTGTGCTGGTGGCGGTGTGCAGCTGTCTTAACTCTGCACTCTATACTTCATCGCGCATGCTCTACTCTCTCTCTCGTCGCAAAGATGCGCCTGCTGCCGCTTCACGCACCAATCGCAGCGGCACGCCGTGGGTTGCGGTGTTGCTCTCGACCGCCGCTGCGTTTCTGGCAGTCATCGCGAATTACCTTGCGCCGAGTGTGGTGTTTGAGTTTTTACTGGCGACGTCGGGGGCGATTGCGCTGCTGGTCTATCTGGTGATTGCCGTATCGCATCTGGTGCTGCGTAAAAAGCGCGAAAAGGCGGGTGAAATCCTGAATTACCGGATGTGGTTATTCCCAGGCCTCACGTGGGTAACGATTCTGTTTATCACGACCGTACTGGTGATCATGTTGTTTGACGCGAAGCATCAGGCTGAATTACTGGCAACCGGCGGATTAACGCTGCTGATTATTACCACCAGTCTGGTTCTGCGTCGTAAAAAGGAAAAGCGTCAGACCACGAAGTACTTCACTCAGCGTTCTTCTGATCCTTCGTGATTCCCGGATGTTTTTTGTAAAACTAAAAAATGCCCACCTTTAGCAATAAAGGTGGGCATTTATCTTTTTCCATCCGCGAACCGGCATAGCGCTTAATAACACATAGGATAAAAGAGGTTTAATAAATCGCCTGTATCATCAGCCTGCACCGTAGAATTCACTCATTCCAATCTCCTGGTCAAGGTGCAGCTCATTGTTTCTTGCTGAATATCTGTACGGAAGATTAAACCTTATTATGTGAGGGGCTTTATGCTTGCCTCACTCTCTGCGAGTTATGACCTGCAACGCGCTGGATTTTTCAGGTAAACACTAAAATCGGTTATGGGAATCAGAGATAGCTTACCTCAATAATTCCTTTCGATTTCTCAGGGTTAAACCAGTGCATTTTTACTTCTACAGGCAAGCCAGTCAGGGATTCAGGGTTCATCACGTCAGCAGTCGTGACGACAGCCTTGCCACGAGCGGGATCATAGCAGTCAAACACAACAGGATTCTGCCCGATATTCATATTACACGAACCGTTCGTTATGGCTCCCCTGAAGATGATAGTGCCTGATTGTGAGTCTGCACGCGCTGGACCAGCCAGGGCCATCAGCAGCAAACTTAAACAGGTCGTTAATAAGAATTTCATTGGTTGTCCTCCTGAGTATGTAATATCCGTTATCGGCTCACATCCTCAAAAATTAAGTGCTAAGTAAGAGAAGAAATGTAAATTTTCGAACACCTGGCCCAATGAAATCCGCAATGAAACAATTGTTAAGAATTATCCTAATCCAGCGAGGCTACGTGAGTGTAGTTCATCGTTAGAAAAAATCATAGTTGAAATAATTTCTTCAGAACAGTTGAGAAAAAATGAGACTCGCAAAGACTTTCATTCTTTTGCAACAGAAAAGCGTTTGTCAGTATCAAAATCTTTTAATTAATATGCATGAACGTTCAAAATAAAATACGGCGCGCATTGACTTGAGGCACAATGGCGTTATCAACGCGAATAGTACCGAAAACGCTTCTGGCTTATTCCAGATACTGGCTGAAGCGCAGCAGATAACCGTCCGGATCCTGTACCAGAAACTCCCGCTGGCAGGCGGTTGTCCCGTCAGTTTCGTAATGATTATCCCGTAGCGCCCGATAGAGCGGAACGACGTACTGCTGTAAACGCGTCAGCACAGGTTCAATGTCATCGACTTCGATCTGGAAATTGATGCCCCGCCCCAGTGGCCTCTCCAGTTCAGCGGTGTTCCAGCCCTGCGGGTGGTACTGTTCAATCATCAATTGCGCCTCACCATAACAGAGGTATGCGAAGTCAGGATTCTGACGCTGGATCCGCACGTCAAAGCCCAGCACAACGGTGTAAAAATGCAGCGAAATGGCAAAGTCAGTAACGGTGAGTTCTGGCACCATAGGGTTCCAGTACCGTTGTTGATCATCATTCATAAACATCTCCATCAGTATCCGTGTGACTTCCTCTCATCACCGGCTCTGGATGCTGTTTTGCAGTTCATCCAGCATCAGACGCAGCGCGGCAGACTGGTGCTCACGCGACAGGTAAAGCCCCCAGATGCCAATGCGCTGCGGCTCAAAACCGGGCAATAACTCAACCAGCTTTCCCGCTTCAAGCGCATGGCGTGCTTCCAGTTCAGGCACCATCGCTATCCCGCAATCTGCAATCGCTGCGTCACATAACAGTGACGAGATACCCGCACTGAAATTCCCTTTAACGGCGACAGAGATTTTCTCTCCACCTGCCGCGGTGAAATGCCAGCTCTGTCCGGCAAAACGACTGTAGTAGAGGCAGTTGTGCTGCGTCAGATCGCCAGGCAATTGCGGGGTGCCTCGCATCTGGAGATAGCCGGGTGAGGCGCAGAGTACCGAGCGACATTCCCCAAGGCGGCGTGCGATAGCGCCCGGCTCTGGCGCATCAGTGATGCGAATAGCAAGGTCGATGCGCTCTCCAATCAAACTCACCGGCTGATTGTTAATTTCCAGTTCGATGCGCAGTGCGGGGTAACGCGCCAGAAAATCGGGGATCACCGGACCGACAAGATGAAGTGCTGTAAAGTGCGCGCAGGCGATGCGTAACGTTCCGGCCGGAACGCCCTGCGTGTTCTCCTGCTGGATTGCCTCTGAAAGCAGGGCCAGCTGACGGGTCTTTTGCAGAATCGCCTCACCGGCAGGCGTCAGGGTCAGCCGGCGTGACGAGCGATGCAACAGACGCGTTCCCGCCCACCTTTCCATCTCCTCCAGATAACGGCTGATCATCGGGCGCGAGATCCCCAGCGCACGCGAAGCAGCACTCAGGCTGCCCAGTTCGCATATCCGGTTAAAAACGACAGCTGCCGTCACTCTGTCCATTCTGCTCACCTGTTCGGATTATGAAACTCAGCATCTCTGATTTCGGGAATTCTAACAGATAGCCAGATGCGTAGAATAGCGCTACTGATTCTGAACATCGCCCGTTACACCTGCCTGAGTCGGGCATTTATCTCTGAGGATGATCAATGAAAACTGTGCTGTTACCTGTGATGCTTGTTCTGGCTTCCGCCTCCGCCAGCGCAGCCACGCTGCAACTGGAAACCTATAATCCGCAGGAGAAGGGTATTTTTGCCGTCTCCTCAACCCTGGTCTCCGGGCCAACCGAAGCGATTCTGTTTGATGCCCAGTTCAGCACCCAGGATGGTGAGAAGCTGGTAGAGATGATTAAAAAGAGGGGTAAAAAGTTGAAGGAGATTGTGATCACCTCTGGCGATCCCGATTTTTACTTCGGTCTGGAGCCGATTGTTAAAGCCTGGCCGGACGTCAAGGTCGTTGCCGCACCTGCAGTGGTAAAGCATATCCAGCAGACCCATGACGCCAAGCTGAAATACTGGGGCCCTCAGATGAAACAGGGCGCGCCGGATAAAATCTTTGTGCCAGACGTTACGCATCAGACCCGCTTCAGCGTGGATGGCGAGGCGCTGGAACTGCGTCATCCTGATCAATATGCTGCATACATCTGGATCCCCTCTGTGCGCACCATTCTGGGCGGTACGGCCCTTTCCTCTGGCATCCACGTCTGGACGGCTGACACTCAGACCATTAAGAGCCGCAATGAGTGGCGACATATCCTCACAGAAATGCAGACGCTCAACGCGAAAAATGTTATTCCGGGACACTATCTGGGTGCGCGTCCAGCCGGTTCGCAGGCTGTAGATTTCACGCTGAATTATCTGAAGAGTTTTGAAGCGGCGCTGTCAGAACACAAAACCTCAGCAGCAGTGATTGCCGCCATGAACACCGCCTGGCCAAAACTGGCTGAGCCGGCCTCACTGGAACTCAGCGCAAAAGTGAATACCGGCGAGATGAAGTGGTAAACCTGCAGAGAGGTCCGCTAACGACAGAGTGAGCTCCCTTTCAGCGACCATTCAGTGCGGATGCCAGTGGCTGCGAGTAAAGATGACCGGGCGCTATCTTTTCGCCAGATAGCGCCTGTCGTCACGCGCCTGCAACCGTGCCTCTGCCGGTGTGGGAAAGATGTAGTGAAACAGATCGCGGTAAAAACTCAGGTGCTTCAGTAATCCGTCCTGAATGGATTTACGGATGTCTTTAATCAGGAATTCCTGAGTAGTATTGAAGTTAGTCATACTGAAAAAGGTTTTGTCATAGACGTTGACCACCCCCTCCCATTTCATCACCTGCTCTTCCGGAGATACGCCTTCCGAGGCGACAAACATCCCTTTATGGGATTTCACTCCCTGCTTACTGACATAGGTGGTTAACGCGTCATAGCCGCGCTTGTTGCGCCAGCGGCAGAATTCATAAGGCACATCGTAATGTGGCAGTACAAAGTCCGGGCTGCGAAAATGTTCATCGCCGATCAATCCATCCAGGGTAACTGTAAAATGAAGAAAGTCCTGCAGGAAGTCGAACTGACGGGTTTTGGTCAGCGTAACATTAATGGTGTAGTGACCAGCCTGCACATACCAGTAATTGGTAAAGCCGGTCACCAGAATACAGAACGCCTGCCAGTCACTGAGTCTTCTGTCGCCCGCCAGCCCCCTGAAACGGCTGATCATCATCCGTGATTTGGGATGCTGATACGCTTTCAGCAGCGGATCGTTCATACCTTTCAGTAACATCAGGCTCACTCCTTGATAGATTGCGCATATCCTGCCACGCCCTGATCAGGGTGAAAAGTGTCGTTGCTCTGAATATGGGTCTTTCAAAATCTGGCTTATGGTGGGAAAAGCGCTGTCTGGTCAGGCGAAAGAGAAGGCTGTGTTAGCCCGCCGGACATCGGATGCCAGGCGCATATGTGAAAAAATGCGCCTGGCATCCGGACGTCGATATCAGAGCTTAGCGAGGGTTTTAAGCGCTTCCGGGTTCTGTTGCACCATGCGAATTAATAAAACCGCCTGGGCATTAGGTCTGGCTCTGCCCTGTTCCCAGTTCTGATAAGTCGTCTCGCCAGTGTGAAGATAATGAGCAAAGACGGCCTGGGAGAGGTTGAGTTTTTCACGTACGTCACGCAGCTCTTGCGGCGCAATGGTCATAGGGGCGCGCTTAGTAACCTTATGACTCTTCAGGGTGATTTTGCCCTCCTGATGATCCTTGAGCTCCTGCATACCCGTCATCAGTTCACTGAAAATATCGCGTTCAGTCATGTCTCAACCCTTTTTTGATCATATTCAACGCAGTCGCCAGGGCATCACGTTGTTGCTTCGTTAGATCGTCGCGTTGATCTTTATCGTAGATGGTAAACAGGATGAATTGGCCTTGTTCGTCCATCCAGTAATAGATAACTCTGATGCCACCTCTGGCACCCTTGTGCCGGCGCTCATCCCTGTAACGAACCTTACGCAGTCAACCGGTATCCGGTATCACGTCACCCTTTTCAGGGTCAGCCAGCAACATGTTTTGAAATCGCCGATACTGATCATCACTCAGATAGTCAGCCCGGTATTTCTGAAAACTGGAAAGCTCAATGAATAATGCGTCCATGTACAGTGTATTCCCTATCCTCGCGCGGGGGATATTTTATCCTTAAGTTGGGGACACTTCAAACAGAGTCTGTTCTTTTTCCAGCGCCCATCAACTGACGTTTTGCCCTGCTACCCGCACCACCTCACTCAACCGCCCGACCAGCTTACGGACCTTATCAGGAATAAAACGGGCATCCGGGAACACGGCATAAAGATAGCGGTCGGGCAGTCGCCAGTCCGGTAACACCCGCACCAGTCGGCCGGAGGCCAGCGCCTCTGCGCCAGGCAACGTCTGTAAGCCGCCGATCCCGAGGCCGGCTTCAAGGGCCTGCATCAAGGCATCGCTGTTATTAGACCGAAACACGCTTTCCACCGGGACCGAGACCTTCGCGGTCGCAGAGATCAGTTGCAGCGGCGCATCAGTCGCTATACCGCTAAAACGTATATGTGGATGGCGCATAAGGTCATCGGGTGTCTGCGGCGGATCGTTGCGCGCTAGCCACTCAGGGGAAGCCACCAGCACGGTTTCAACCGTGGCCAGCGAACGGGCAGCCAGCGTGGCAGGTGGCGACTCGCTGAGACGGATGGCCACATCAACGCCCTCCGCAACGAGATCCGACAGGCGATCCTCCAGCGCTATATTCAGACGCAGCGCTGGATGCGCCTGCTGGAAAGCGATCAGATGCGGCATCAGTCGCTGACCGATGCCGCTCGGCAACTGAATATGCACTCTGCCGTGAAGCGGCTGCGAGCCGGGCCGCAATTGCTGCTCCAGTTCATCCATCGCACCAAGCAGTTGCCTGACCTGTTGCAGATAATGCTGACCCGACTCCGTTAACGCCATGGTTCGCGTGGTGCGATGTAGCAGCACCACGCCCAGCGCCTCCTCCAGCGCGGCAATCTGCTGGCTGACAGCCGACTGCTTCATGCCGTTTTGTCGTGCTGCCGCCGAAAAGGAACCCGCTTCCGCCACCCTGACGAAGGTCTGAATCGCAGTCAGTTTGTTCTGCATTTATTGATTTTCCTGATAAGTGATATCCGGTTTAGGGGATTTAATCAGAATTTAACGCAGGTGAGAATGCGGCTTCTTTATTAATCGGATAACAATCATGAAAACAACACAGGGTAAACAGGTTGCGCTGGTAGCGGGTGCCAGTGGAATTGTGGGTCAGCAACTGACTCAGGCGCTGGTCGCAGACCAGTGGCAGGTAATCGCGCTGAGTCATCGCTCAGGGTCTGCCACAGACGGCATAGAGACGATTGCGGTGGATCTGCGCGATCGGCTGCAAAGCCAGCAACGGCTGGCATCACTCACCGACGTTACGCATATCTTCTACAGCGCCTGGCTGAATGCTGCTGACTGGGCGGCGATGGTGGGACCGAATCTCACCATGTTGCAGAATCTGGTTCAGGAAATGGAGGATGTCGCCCCCCTTTAGCATGTCAGTCTGATGCAGGGATACAAGGTGTATGGCGCACATCTGGGCCGATTCAAAACCCCGGCGCGGGAAAGCGATCCCGGCGTGCCGGGGGCTGAGTTCAACGCCGCACAGCTGAACTGGCTGAGCGCACAACAGCAGGGTAAAGCCTGGCACTGGAGCGCAGTACGCCCTGGTGTTGTTGGCAGTGACCGGCATGGAAACAGCATGAATCTGGCGCTGAGCCTGGCGCTCTACGCATCGATCTGTCGCGCAGCGCGACTGCCTTTCCGTTTTCCCGGTTCGCCGGAAACCTGGCACAGCATGGTCGATTTTACCGATGCTGAACTGCTGGCCAGTGCCACCCTCTGGGCTTCACGCAGCCCTGACGCACGCAATCAGGCGTTCAATATTAACAATGGTGATCTCTGGCGCTGGAGTGAGCTGTGTTCAGGATTATCGTTTGCTGTGGCGGCAAATCGCCGTGGAGCACGCCTTAATTGAAGCGGATATTCTGGCACTCAGTGACGGTGCTTTCGCTGATTTTGTTTTCGGCTGGAATTACGACATGTTTGGCGACGGCAGTAAGCTGCGGCGGGCAGGCTTTCACGGTTATCGCGCGACGGATGCGATGTTCTGCGATCTGTTTGCCCGCTTTCGGGCGGCGCGCGTTATTCCGTGATGCGTCCGTGAAAGCACAGAGAGCGAGAATATCGCTCTCTGCATCGGGCTGGGTTTAGCGCCCTTTCTTTTTACGTCCCGGCTGGACAAAGCGCTTGCGCGAGGCACCAGCCGCATCCGCTTTTTCAGCGGGTCTGGCACCATTCTTCTGCGGTTTTCTCGCGGTCGACGTTTTAGCCGGAGCTTTGGCTTTCTTCGCGGGTTTGTCTTCTGAAGAGGAGTTCTCCAGCAGTTTAAACAGCTCAACAAGTTCGTCATCGGTGAGGTCGCGCCATTCCCCGAGCGGCAATCCCTTGAGATTGACGTTCATGATGCGGGTGCGCTCAAGCTTCGTCACTTCAAAGCCGAAATGCTTACACATGCGACGGATCTGGCGATTCAGACCCTGTACCAGCGTAATACGGAAGACAAATGGCGCTTCCTTTTTCACTTTGCACTTTTTAGTCACCGTGCCCAGCATCGGCACGCCCGCGCTCATCCCGGCAATAAACTCATCGGTGATCGGCTTGTCGACGGTAACAACATACTCTTTTTCGTGATTGTTACCGGCGCGCAGGATCTTGTTGACCAGATCGCCATGGTTGGTGAGGAAGATCAGGCCCTGAGAATCTTTGTCGAGGCGACCAATCGGGAAGACGCGCTTGCTGTGATTGACGAAGTCGCTGATGTTATCCCGCTCGCCCTCTTCCATGGTGGTGATGATGCCCACCGGCTTATTCAGCGCAATCAGCACCAGATCGTCTTCATCGCGCGGTTCAATCAGCTGACCGTTGACCTTCACCACATCGCCTGCAAATACCTGCGCGCCCACAGAGGCGCGTTTGCCGTTAATGAAAACGTTGCCCTGCTCGATGTAACGATCGGCGTCACGACGGGAGCAGATACCGCTCTCGCTGATGTATTTATTAAGACGTGTTGATGAGCCAGTCAGCATGATTCCTCCAAAAAACGCGGACTATACCTTACCGGCGTGGGCTTGCGAAGTCTTTGCGCGGGAAACTTTTGCCGCATTTCGCCAGCCTTGCCGCAGCAGGCATTTATAGCTCAATCGCCATCGCCATACAGCGCAAGGCACTGCCCGCCAGCTTTGACGGATAGAGACTTTCCCCCAGCGAATGGAAGCCATGCTGCTCATAAAAGCTGACGGCGTTCGGTGTCGACGCAAGGGTCAACTGGTGGTAGCCACGCTGCCGCGCCTCCGCTTTGATGGTGTCAATGATCAGGCCAGCCATTCCCTGTCCAGTGAAATCGGGCAGCGTAAAAATAGCCTCAACACTGGCGGCGGCGAGATCCAGCGAACCCGTAGCCACCGGCGTGCCGTCCGGGCCATCAATCACAAAAAAGGGATTGACGCGGATCATCGCAGGAAAGCTGGCGGGCATGCGGTCCGGCGTCCAGGCCGCGAGCACATCGGGTGGATAGACCTGCTGGCAGCCGTAACGAAGTGCCTGATTTCGGATATTCCATAAACGATGCGCCTCTTCAGGTGATGCCTGTCTGACTATCATTTTCCCCTCCGGCTCTAATCGTGTCGCGCTTCGCTACGTTATCACAGCATGTCCGGCGTTACTGACATTCTGGCACTGTTGCCGTCAATAGCGTGACGGAGTGCATTCGCCGTTCACACCTCCTTCCAGGCATCCCTGCTGCATTGGCAACCCGGTTGTCTCAGCCGTGCCGCATTTGCAACACGACCGGCTCGCCCCAGGCTGTTTACTGCAATAAAAACAGTAAGTTACTTTATGGCACGTTTACTGCTTGGCTTTTCGTTATATCTGAAAGTTTGGAAAAAATGAGTACCACATTAATTCAGCTATATAAGGAGAGACTATGTCCGCTTCACAGCCTTTACAGTTCGCCTACTGGGTTCCGAATGTCTCAGGCGGATTGGTGATCAGTCAGATAGAGCAGCGAACCCGCTGGGACGCCGCCTACAATCGTAAGCTGGCGCAGATCGCCGAACAGGCGGGGTTTGATTATGCGCTGACGCAGATCCGCTTTACGGCCGGATATGGTGCAGATAACCAGCACGAATCAGTCACCTTCTCACAGGATCTGCTCAGTCACACCTCGAGGTTGAAAGTGATCGCCGCGCTGCTGCCTGGCCCATGGAATCCGGTATTAGCGGCAAAGCAGATCGCCACCATCAGCCATCTCTATGGGCCACGTATCGCCGTTAACATTGTCAGTGGCTGGTTCCGGGGCGAATTCAAAGCGATTGGTGAACCCTGGCTCGACCACGAAGAGCGCTATCTGCGCTCAGAAGAGTTTATTCGCTGCCTGCAAGGCATCTGGCGCGAAGAGAACTTTACTTTTGCAGGTGATTTTTATCGCTTTCGCGATTACGCCATGAAACCTAAGCCGTTGTCTCCGTTACCGGAAATTTTCCAGGGCGGCAGCTCACGTGCGGCACGTGACATGGCTTCCCGGGTGTCAGACTGGTATTTCACTAATGGGAATACGCCGGACGGCGTCCGTCTGCAGATCGCGGATATCCGTGAAAAAGCGGCACGCAATCAACATCAGGTCAGAGTGGGACTGAATGGATTTGTGATTGCGCGTGAAAGTGAACAGCAGGCGCAGGCGGTACTTCAGGAGATCATCAGCAAAGCCAACCCGGATGCGGTGAAAGGCTTCCAGCATGAGGTCAAAAATGCAGGCAGTGCCTCACCCGAAGGAGAGGGAAACTGGGCGAAATCGTCGTTTGAGGATCTGGTGCAGTACAATGACGGCTTCAAAACCAATCTGATTGGCACCCCCCAGCAGATTGCTGAACGGATTTTCGAACTGAAGCAGGCCGGTGTCGATCTGCTGCTGCTGGCGTTTCTCCACTTTCATGAAGAGGTTGAGTTCTTTGGCCGCGAAGTGATACCGCGCGTTCGTGAGCTGGAGGCGCAGGCGGCACTGGTCGAAGTGTGAAAACCGCGCGCCCCAGGCGAATTCAACGCTCTGTCGCCACGGCGTAACGAACAACGCGCAACATCGTCTGCCGCAACGTTTCAGACAGCGGCAGACGATCCCTTCACGGCTTTTTGATACAACTTATTATTCAAAAACGGGCGTTAAGCCCGACGTTCCAGGTCACCTGATGGTAGTCGCTGTTACCTGTCACCGCTGAAACGCCGGCAAACGCGTTCACCGATGTGCCAATTGGCACGCTCGCACCCAGAGCCATGTCAATCCAGTTATCATCCCGTGAGCCACTGCTGCGGGTAAAAGCGGTACGGGTCGATTTCAATCCGGCAGTAACAGCAGCGTCGCTGTCACCGAACTGATGGTTGTAGCTGACCTGCGCCCAGGGATTGATCACGAGATCTTTGCTGTCGATACGCCAGCCCACCGAGCCGATTTGGGCGTGCAGCGTCTGGTCACCAAAGCGCATCGAGGTACTGCTGTTGCCCTCTTCCCTGTAGCCATCCACCTGGGTATAGTCGAGCGCATAGCTCGCCATCGGGCCGGTAGTGACATAGCGGCCCAGCGGTAAATCCCAGCCGGTCTGCACCCGCATTCCCAGCACGTTGCCGTCGCTGCTGCCTTTCTCCGTGCGGGTCGCCGGTCCCAGCCTGACCTTACGCTCAATATCATCAAAGTTAAGATCGGCGTAATGGGCATCTGCATTAATCCATCCCCGATCCAGATAATTTAACTGGCTCCACAGCGCCACAAGATTGCCACGTAAACGATAATCAAAGCGCGACGAGGGATCCTGTCGTTGCGAGGTGGCAGAGAGCATTGCACCGGCCTGCCAGTGTTCGGTCAGCTGGTAGCCTACTCCCACGGTGCCGGTCGCGCTTGTCGCATCCCCATCCAGCAGGCTGTCACCGCGGAAATCTCGCTGCTGTCCGGCATAGCCACCGAAAACTGTAAACTCTCCAGCGCTGGCGGGCTGCTGACGCTGCTGTTGCAGATGTCCATCCAGCGTATTCTGCGCATCGCCCACCAGCATCGACGGTGCCTGAATTAGCGCAGCCACCTGCAGCGGCGCATTCAGCACTGACTGAATATAATCGGCGATCAGCGCATGCACTGCCGGGCTGGGATGCAGTCGGTCGGCGAACAGATATTGCTGTGACTGCGAAAATCCTGGCGTCGAGGCGGTGCAGTCCATGGATGAGACGCCGGGCGGACACGCCATGCCCGCCGTGTTGCTGAGCCCATACAGGCGCGGGTTATCAATCACCTCATTAAACAGGCCATTGATATCCACCCGCGCGATATTGCCGCGTGCCGCTACCAGTCCCTGTTCCTCCGCCTGGTTGTACCTATCGGTGAGCGCCGCCGCCTCCTGACTCAGCAACTGCCAGGCGGCGATCAGCTGTTGCGCAAGCGCATCGCGGATCAGCGGAATCGATGAGACCTGACCAGCTGCCTCATTAAGCGCGGTTTCAATCGCCTGTTCTCTGGCGGCACGGTCGGGCGTGGCGGTGGTGCTCAGCGACTGAAACAGCGCTGCGGTGGCAGGCTGCGCGGCCGGACCCAGCACCTGCAGAATCGCCTGAAGCAGCGCGGGCGTTGCCCCGACGTTCGGCACCGTCGGAACAATGACCGTGCCGGCTCCGGCATCCAGTAACCGGCTGACCTGTGAGGCCGCCGCGCTGGCGCTGTTATCCACTATCTGCTGTGCAGCGAGCGGCGCAAGAGCTGCCGCCGCTAAGTCATTGCCGCCAATCCAGTGAATATAGAGTCCGTCCGGATCGGCTCGTCCGTCGCGCGCTGCAAGGTAACGATCAAGCTGATCCTGCGTATTGAACAGCGGATTGATCGCGGGCACTGCGACGGCACCGCCCTCGGCATAGTTGTTACCGCCCTGGGTTGAAGGACGCAGCGTGTCGCCCAGCGACTGCGCCAGGATCTCGTCATAGAGCGGATGGGTCGCACCATCATAAGTAAAGCGTCCTACATTTCCGCCATCGCTCAGGCTGTCGCCAAAGACGGTGAGATCGCTCCATGCCAGCGCAGGCAGCGGCGACAGGAGGCTCAGGGTGGCACAACAGAAAAGGTATTGCGCGTGAAGGGGTTTCATCAGCAGCTCCGCACAAAACAAAGTGAGTGAGAAAGAGTAAAAGCCGCACCCGGAGGCACAGCACGCTGTAAGCGTAGTCGCCCTGATAAACGGGCTGATGAAAAGACGCGATCGCGCTCGCAAAGCGGAGAAATTTGACTTAAAGGTGAGCCAGTTTTTACCGGAAAACTCCGGTCATGACGCAGTTAAGCAGGCTACTTTTTGCTGGCAGGTTTTAGCCCGCGGTTGAAATCCTGTAACCGTTTCATGGTTTTAACCGTGCGCTGCGGCAGCGCCGAAGCTACCGACAGGATCAGCATCTCCAGACAGACCATAATGGTGCCGTGCAGCGGAATCCTTCCCTTCTCGCCACCGCGAGGCACATTGATCACCACATCCGCCTCGCGTGCAAAAAAAGAGTCGGTGGCGTTGGTGAGCAGAATAATCGGGATATCCAGCCGTTTCGCCTCTCGCACTACGGTGGTCCCTTCCCGGTGCGCCGACTGTTGCGCCATCATTATCAGCACATCGCCACGCTGTAGCGCCAGCATCTGCTCTGCCAGCGCAATCCCGGCGCGATTAAGCGAAAAGGCGGGCAGGCCGATGCGGTTCAGCAGCCGCACGCTGTAGTCGGCCAGAATCCCTGAGGCGTTAATGCCAAAAATAGCCACTTCCCGCGCCTCACTCAGTAGCGCCACGGCGTCTGCCATCGCCACCCGGTTCTGCGGCTGCGACAGCACCTCACAGGCATGCCGGTGGCCCGCAAGTACAAAGTCGATGGCGCTGTTTACGTCACTGGTCACCTCACTGACCGTGGTGATCATCTTATCTTCCGAGGTCAGCGAGGCACCAAACCAGCTCCTGAGCGTCTGTTTAAGGTCGCGCAGCCCGCTAAATCCCAGTGCCTGAATAGCACGAATCACGGTGGCATCAGAGGTAGCATTCGCCACGGCGATTTCCATCGCCGTGCTTTCAAGTACCGTTTCACGCTGTTGATCGATATAACGCGCCACAGCCAGCAGACGAGGAGAAAGCTGCTTTTCGCGGGCGCGAAGACGCTCTGCCATTACATCCACCCTGTTTTTACCTGGCCGGTTCTGTTTCATGTTGTTCCTGCTGCTCGCGTTACAGGTCCGAAAGGCTTATTACCGATCGGGTTAATGGAGGACATTTCACAGTAAAAAATGTAGTGAAAGCGTGATGCCATGCTGGATTTCACCTGCAAATGATAGGGTTTAAAAATATCCTGTCATCTCGACATGAAATAATAATTATTATTTTCAATAAAATAAATCAGTCGCCTGAACTGTGAGCCATTAAAAATCGATACGGCAAAAATGTAGTAAATTCTGTTCAAATTATATTTACTACTACACTACCGAATGTTTGAATGATTATCAATTACAGATGAGAAGCATTGTCGTCCGGGCAACATAATGATGTCTGAAACCGAATGCCGTTCTCTTCTGCTTATAGCGCTGCATATTGCAGACCACCTCCAGGGAAGCCCTGTATAACAGCCAGTCATCAGGGCGAATTTGCTTCAGAAACTGCCAGAAACAGACACGAAAAGAAAAATGAAAAACAGAGACTCGCGATATCCGGCCCGGCACCCCGCTCTGGTCGTGGCGATTTGCGGAAGCATGATGATGCCGCAGGTCAATGCAGCCGCCGACAGCGCCTCGGATATAACCGTGACCGCCGATGCTAACTCAGAGGGAAATTACAGCGCCAGCGAGAGCAGCGTTACCAGCAAAATGCCGACGGCGCGACTCAATGAGGCGCAATCGGTCAGCGTGGTGACACAACAGCAGCTGGAGGATTTCCAGGCCAGCTCACTGGCGGATGCGATGCGCTTTGTCAGCGGCGTTTCAGAGGCCAACACGCTGGCGGGTACCGAAGATGGCTTTGTACGACGCGGTTTTGGCAGTAACGCTGATGGGTCGGTCTACCGGGATGGCATCCGCAGCAGTCAGGGGCTCAATTTTGATGCCACGACCGAACGGGTTGAGGTGCTGAAAGGCTCCTCCTCGCTACTGTATGGCATTCAGAATCCGGGCGGCATTATCAATGTGGTCAGCAAAAAACCGCAATACAGCTGGCACTCCAGCGTTACCGGACGTTATGTCAGTGAAGGTGGCGGTGCAGGTACGCTGGATGTCACCGGCCCGCTGGGCAATGGTTTTGCCTTCCGGCTCATCGCCGAAAAGCAGAATCAGGATTACTGGCGCAACTTTGGCAGCGAAGAGCACACGCTGCTGGCACCCTCTCTGCAATGGTTTGGCGAGCAGGCCAGCTTTCTGATCAGCTATGCCGACTACCGTTATGACATTCCCTACGACCGCGGCACGGCCTTTATCGACGGCAGGCCGATCGATATTGCTTACAAAGATCGTCTGGATGACAAAGCCAACCACGCCTGGGGCCATAACAAAACGCTGAATGCCCACTATGACTGGCAGTTTAATGATGAGTGGCGCACCCGGCTCACCCTGGGCTGGAATCAACGGCGCTATGACAACAATGAGGTGCGCGTAACGGCGGTCAATGCCAGCACGGGCGTGGTGACTCGTCGCGCCGATGCCAATCGCGGATTTAACCACAAAACCAAATATGTGAGCTGGGATCTGCTGGGCAACCCGGAGATTCTGGGCATGCAACATGCACTTGTGGCAGGCACTGATTATGAGATGAATCAGACTTATCGCGCCCATCAGTATCAGGGTAAGGTCAACCGCCAGTTCAACTACTTCAATCCCGACTATGACATGCTGTCACCGGTTACAGATGACAGCACTGAAAACACTACCGGGGCCAACAACCTGAACCGTATTCATAGCCGATCACTCTACGCCAAAGACAGTATTTCACTCACACAGGACTGGATAGTGGTGCTGGGCGGCCGTTATCAGCATTATGAACAGCGCGCCTCCCGCGGCGTTAATCCCCAGTCAGAAATTCTGAACGATGAGGGCAATAAGTTTCTGCCGCAGGCCGGGGTGATTTACAAACTCACGCCTGACCTCTCTTTCTACACCAGCGTCAGCAAATCGTTTACGCCATCCACCGATGTGGATGATGACGGTAATGTTGGCAAGCCGGAACAGGGTACGAGCTGGGAAGTCGGCAGCAAATGGCAGCTATCGCCGACACTGCTGGCAACAGTGGCGCTCTACCGGATTGATGAAAAAGCGATGTCGCTGAACATCAATGGCAGCACGCGAGCGATTGATAAAGCCCGTTCGAGCGGCGCTGAATTTGAGCTTAACGGTGAAATCGCACCCGGCTGGGATTTGAGTGCGAACTACAGCTATGATCAGGCAGAGATCGTCAGCGACCGTGTGAATCCGGATAACAACGGCAATCGCCTGCAGAATGCGCCGCGTCATGCCGGTGCGCTCTATCTGAGTCATGATATGCAGATCACCGCCCTGCCCGGCACGTTCAGGCTCGGCGGCGGTGCGCGCTATGTCGGCAGCCGTGCGGGCGATCCTGATAACAGCTTCACCCTGCCCGACTATGTAGTGGCAGACAGCTTCGTGGTATGGAACAACCGCCTGTTCGGTGAAAAAACCCAGCTGCGTCTGAATATCAATAATCTGTTTAACCAGCACTACTACAGTTCAAGCGGCGGCAATTTGCGCGTCCGTGAAGGCGAAACCCGTAACCTGGTGGTACAGGCCCGTGTTGAATTTTAACTCGCTACGCGCAGTGCTGCTGACGATCACCGTGATGCTGTTCAGTGCTGGCGCACATGCCCGAACACTGACCGACATCACCGGTCGCCAGGTCACGATTCCCGACCATCCGCAGCGCATTGTGCTGGGTGAAAGCCGGATGCTCTACAGCGTCGCGCTGCTGACGCCCGGTAATCCGCTGCAGCATATTGTCGGCTGGCCGCAGGATCTGAAAAAGTACGATCCTCAAACCTGGCAGATTTTTGCCCGCCAGTTTGCGCAAATGGAGACGATTCCCGTGGTGGGGCTGGATGGCGTTAACGATATGAACTCCGAACAGGTCATCGCACTTAAACCCGATGTGGTGATCCTGCCGCAGCTGGCGCGCGACAGTGAAAACAGCGCCGTGCTGGAGAAGATGCTCGCTGCGGCGCATATCCCGGTGGTGAAGATCGATCTGCGGGTTAATCTGCTGAAAAACACCGAGCGCAGCATCACTTTGCTGGGTGAGGTGCTAAATCAGCCGCAGCGCGCGGCTGAGTTTAATCACTTCTACCGCAGCCACATGCAGCGCATTGCCGATCGGCTGGCGGATTATCACGGCCCGAAACCGTCCGTGCTGTTACAGTTACATCTTGGACGACGCAGCGAATGCTGCGTCACCTCGGTGAATGGCAATCTGGGTGAGCTGCTGACGTTTGCTGGTGGCAATAACATCGCCAGCCAGCAGATCAAAGGCGTGTTCGGACGGCTGAGTGAGGAGAGCGTGATTGTGGCCCAGCCGGAGTACTACTTTGCCACCGGCACCGGCAGCGCCGATGAGGTGAGCGCGCTGAAGCTCGGCCCCGCCGTCACCACGCTGCAGACCCGGCAGAGCCTGCTGGCACTGACCGGTCAGCAGAATGCGCTGAAGCAGCTGACCGCGCTACGGGAGGGGCATACCGGAGCTATCTGGCACAACTTTTACCTGAGTCCGTGGCACGTCGTAGCGACCGAATTCTTTGCTACCACGCTCTATCCGCAGCTGTTCCGCGACGTCGATCCCGAGCAGACGTTACAGCAGTTGTTTCGTAATTTCCTGCCTATCCCTTATTCCGGCAGCTATCTTTATCGGCTGGCCCCTGAGAAGACGGCGGGCTCAGGCAGTTGACTGCCCGTTATTCTTCACCCGGACGATATCGGCCATGACCGACACCGCAATCTCCGCCGGGGTCTTGCTGCCGATAGGCAGGCCGATGGGCGCATGGATGCGGTCCAGCTCGGCCCGATCCATCCCGGCGAACTGTTGCAGACGTGCCCGTCGTTTCTCACTGTTTTTCGCCGAACCCATGATGCCGATGTAGAATGCGGGGGTTGCAATCGCCTCCATCATCGTCAGGTCATCAATGCGCGGATCGTGGGTCAGTGCCACAATCGCCACCGCGGCGTGCGCCCCGTTCAGCTCCAGCCAGCGCGCCGGATGCTGTGACACCAGCGTCACGTTATCCGCGTCGCTGAAGTGACTTTCCAGCTCCGTTCGCATTTCCGGTCGGTGCTCACAGACCCGCACGTGAAAGCCCAGCATCTGTCCCAGCCGGATGCACTCATGTGCCACGCTGGAGTAGCCCGCGATCAGGAGTTCCGGAATCGCGCCTACCGGCAATAACATTTGCTGCTCGCTGGCATCCAGTGCGGGCAGCCTCCTGTCGGCGGCTATCGCCTCCCACTGCGCGCGCTCGCCTGGCCGTATTATTTTTACCAGCGGCTGTTGCCCGCTCAGCGCACGCTGCATCGCCGTCAGCAGCGCCAGCGTGGCATCATCGGGCGGCAAAAACTCAATGACGATTTCCAGACTGCCGCCGCACGGCAGGCTGACGTCAGGACGCATCCCGCCCTCACCGTAGCGTACCCGCTGACTGCTGGCGCGATACGCCCCCGCCGCCAGCTGCGCCAGAAAGTCCTCTTCGATGCAACCGCCTGACAGCGATCCGCAATACGCGCCGGTTTCGTTAACCGTCATAAGTGTCCCGGGTGCGCGCGGCGAAGAGCCATAGGTGCGCAGCACCGTGCAGAGCCAGACCTGCTGGCCCGCCTGGCAACTGCTCAGTGCTGCATTAATCACGCGTTGATCCAGCGTTATCATGAAAATTCCTTTATCAGCTGCAGATCAGAAGGGAAATCGATATCACAGAGGCAACCGCGATCGTGAAGCTCCAGCGGGACGGCCTGTGACTTCACTATCGCCTGGCGTCCGGCATCGCCCTGTAACGTGCTCAGTACTGGGAAATAGTGATTCTGAAAACCCACCGGATGGCCCGGCTTGCCCTCAATAAATGGCCTGACGATCGGCGCATGCGCCAGCGCGGTACTGACGGCGCGGTAACTTTCGGGCGTCACAAACGGCATATCGCCCAGCGCAATCAGCCAGCCGTCGTAGTCACGGCTGGCATTCACGCCCGCCGTGATGGACTCGCCAAGCCCGCCGCTGTCGCACAGCACGACAGTCGCCCGCGAGCAAAGCGACTGGATTGCCAGTGCGTCGGGACGGGTCACCACGAACAGGTCAAGCCCGCTGGCAGCGGCCTGCTCCAGCGTGCGCTGCAATACCGCTTTGCCTTCAAGATCAGCCAGCAGCTTATGCCCGCCCGCCTGCTGGCGAAAACGTTGACTCAGCCCGGCGGCCAGTACAATCAGCGCAATCTTCACTCTCTTTCTCCGCTATGCGTGAAAAACGGGCGCAGGCTTAGCCCGCGCCCGCATAACCACAGTCCGGCCTGCTGGCAGCAGGTCAGGAACCGGTTCAGATAAGCTTGTCGAGCGTAATCGGCAGGTCGCGCACGCGCTTGCCGGTGGCATGGAACACCGCATTACTGATCGCTGCCGCAACGCCGACAATACCCAGTTCACCCACCGGTTTGCCGCCCATTGTGGTCGCCTCGAAATCAGGCTCGCCCACGTTGATGGTCGTAATGCTCGGGATGTCGCCATTAACCGGCACCAGGTAGTCTGCGAGGTTATTATTGATTACCCGACCGTTACGCGGATCGACGATGCCCTCCTCCATCAGCGCCTGACCCACCCCCATGATCATGCCGCCAATCCACTGGCTGCGCGCCAGTTTCGGGTTATAGAGACGACCGCTGTCGAGCGCTGCCACCATCCGTTTAACCCGAATGGTACCGAAATCTTCATCGACCCGGACCTCAACAAACTGCGCACTCCAGCTATGGGCAGAGAATTTTTCGGGGCGGGTGCCGTCATTAAGATTACGCACCATCTTGTCGCGCTCGCTTTCTGACATATCGTCCGGGAAGGTGCCGCCTTTCACGGTGAGACTCTCCGCCGGGGCCAGCGTCGCCAGCTGAGCAAAGGAAACGGCGAGATCGCTACGCTGATTATGCTGTACCCCGTTGCCTTTCAGCGTGAGCTGAGACGCAGGCGTGCCTTTCAGTGGCGACTGTGGCAGTTCACTGGCCAGCTTCAGCAGCTGATCGCGCATCCGTTTGGCCGTGTCGTTCACCGCCGCGGTCACGTTACCCGCCAGCTGCGATCCGCCCGCTACACCCGCGCGCGGCAGCTCGGTGTCACCCAGCTCTACTTCAATGGTGGTAGAGGCGACACCCAGAATGTCCGCAGCGGTCTGCGCCAGAATGGTATAGGTCCCGGTGCCGATATCTGCACCACCGCACTGCACCACAAATTTGCCCTGCGGCGTCAGGATAATTTTCGCTTCAGCAGGAAGTTTGTTGACCGGATAGGTGCCGGAGGCCATGCCCCAGCCAATCAGTTCACGCCCTTCGCGCATTGAGCGCGGCGTCATGATGCGATTGTCCCAGCCAAAGGCTTCTGCGCCTTTCTGATAGGCTTCTTTCAGACGGCGAGAACTCCACGGCAGGTCGAGCTGATAATCTTTATCTGCCCAGTTGCGCAGACGCAGCTCCAGCGGATCGATGTTCAGGGCATAGGCCATCTCATCCATCGCCACTTCCAGTCCAAAGGCACTTGGATTTTCACCTGGTGCGCGCATCCAGCCTGGCGTCACGGTATTGATTGGCCTGACCTGATGCCGGGCGGAGACATTGCCTACCGCATACATGCGGGCGGTGACTTTGCTGCAGTTCTCGGCAAAGACGTCGATGAGTGACGTTTCACTGAAGCTGCGCTGGATAATCGCCTGGATTTTGCCGTCGCGCGATGCGCCCAGCTCCAGCTGCTGCGAGGTCGCCGGACGCCCGCCAAGCCCGGTGAACGTCTGCGGGCGGGTCAGTGACACTTTGATTGGGCGCTGCAGTGCCCGCGAGGCGACTGTCGCCAGCGCAACGTGGGTGTAAGGCACCGGCTTAGAGCCAAATCCACCGCCGACATACGGTGAGATGATCCGCACGTTTTCCACCTCAATGCCCATCCATTCGGCAATTTCCACCTGCGCGCCGGCTACCCACTGGCTTGGCTCCCAGACGGTAATGCGCCCATCCTGCCACTCCGCCACACAGGCGTGCGGCTCCATCGGCATGTTGTATTCACGCGGAGTGGTGTAACGCTGGCTCAGGCGTACCTCAGCCTGCTGCATAGCCGACTCGGCATCGCCGATATCGATATCTTGCTTCGGGAGCGGTTTCGGCTCCACGCCCTCATCGGTAGCAAAAATCAGTGCATCGGACGTTTCATATTCAACTTCCACCAGCGAGGCGGCATAGGTCGCCTGCTCAAACGTTTCGGCGACAACCAGACCAATATTCTGACCGTTGTGAATAATCACATCGTCCTGAATCGGGGTGTAGGTTGACTGCGCCGCGCCGCCATCGGCAATCGCCGTGGGCTTGTTGATCTTCAGCGTATTCAGATGGGTATACACCGCCAGCACGCCTGCGGCCTGCTGCGCCTTTTCCGTCGACATGCGGCTGATGCGGCCGCTGGCAACCGTAGACTGGATCACCACGCCGTAGAGTGGATTTTCCGGCTGATGTTCAATCGCATAACGCGCTTCACCGGTAACTTTCACTTTACCATCGCCACGCGAGCGGGCAGCGCCCAGGCCTTCAACCCGGGTGTCTGCCGCTGAGTTCGCGTTGATCACATCCGGACGCGCTTTGTCGTTTACTTCACTCATGCGGTTTCTCCTGCTGCCATTAGCGCGCGTGCAATGACTCGCGGTGCCAGTTTTACTTTGTACGCGTTGTGGGTCAGCGCCTGCGTCTCCTGAATAATCCGTTCTGCCGCCTGAAACACCCTCTCTTCATTAAACGGCTGCCCTTCCAGCGCCTGCTCGACCGATCGGACGCGCCAGGGTTTGGTCGCGACGCCGCCGAGCGCGATATGCACGTCACGCATCACGCCGTTTTCCAGCGTGAAGCCTGCGGCCGCGCTGGCTGCTGCAAACTCATAGGAGCTGCGGTCGCGGACTTTGAGGTAGTGTGAGTGCCGGAGTGACTCAGTTTGTGGCACGTCAATGGCCACAATGATCTCGTCATCGCGCAGATCGTGCTCACGATCAGGCGTGTCGCCCGGCAGCAGGAAGAAGTCATCAATTGCGATGCGGCGGGTTTCGCCCTGCTGATTCTGCAGAACGACAATGGCGTCAAACGCCACCAGCGCAACCGCCAGATCGCCGGGATAGACCGCAATGCAGCTGTCGCTGGCACCCAGAATCGCATGATTGCTGTTAACGCCATCCAGGGCGGCGCAACCGGAACCGGGATTGCGTTTGTTGCAGGCCGGGAACGTTGCCGGGTCACGGTAGTAGTTACAACGGGTGCGCTGGCGTAAATTCCCGCCCAATGACGCCATATTACGAATCTGCGGGGATGCAGCCTGCCACAGGCTGCCATAGATGGCAGGTGCATTCTGCTGGCAGGCGGGATGGTCGGCCAACTGGCTCATGGTCACCAGTGCACCGGCAGTGATTTTTTCGTCGTCAAATTGCAGGTTTTTAAGCGCCGTTATCCCGCTGATGCCAATTAACTGCGGAGGCGTGAAGACGCCGCACTTCATCAGATCGAGCTGCGTCGTGCCGCCCGCCAGCAACTGGCTGCCGGGCTGCTGTTTCAGAGTGGCAGCCTCTTCAGGTGACTGCGCAACTTTCCAGCTGAATTCATTCATGCGGACTCCTTCGCCATCTCAGCAGCGGCCTGTTTAATCGCATCGACGATGTGCGGATAAGCGCCACAACGGCAAAGATTACCGCTCATATATTCCCGAATCTCATCTTCAGAACCGGCATGACCTTCTTTGATGCAGGCAACAGCAGACATGATCTGACCCGGCGTGCAATAACCGCACTGGAAGGCATCCTTCTCCATAAAGCAGCGCTGCACCGGATGCAATTCACCTTCGGTGGAAGCCAGTCCTTCAATGCTGGTGACGTCAGCACCATCCGCCTGGGCTGCCAGCGTCAGGCAGCTCAGCACCCGCTGACCATTAATCAGTACGGTGCAGGCACCGCACTGTCCCTGATCGCAGCCCTTTTTGGTGCCGGTCAGATTAAGATGCTCGCGCAGGGCGTCGAGCAGAGTAACTCGCGGATCGATCTGCATCTGTTGCGACTGACCATTGACCTGCATTGTTAGCGATATTTTTTCCGACATTGTCTGCTTCCCCTTGTTGGAGGCTAAAAGATGGTTTTTTATAGGTTTTGTTCTGACGGGAGTTAAATCGGGGAAAATCGTGATAACCCTAATCTTTACGCGCGTATCTGTGTCTTAAGGTTTAGCAGCTTTTTAGCAATCTGGCGGGCATGTCGGGAAAAAGTCAGCGTTATCCGAGGCAAAAAGGCAAGCACAGCGCTATATAACATTAGCTATAGCGAATTCATTTTATTGAATTTAAAGGATATATTACTTGATTTTTCCAGCCTGTATCGCTTACAGGATTGATGTGGCCGCCTCACTAATTTTTCCACAAATGGCAGCCCCGACATCATCCGCCAGTCGCAGTGGCAAGGCTGATAGCAGGCGGAATGAAAAGGCTGATCACCTGATGACGCCAGCTCTTGCAGAAGAACTGGCGCGTTCAGGTGTGCTTAATCAGACATGTTTCAGATGAGAAGTCTGGTCAGAAAGAGGGTCTCTGGCGGATTGATATGCCAGTCTTTTCTAAAGGCTATACATGTCCTCTGCGAGAGTGGCAGAAATGCTCAAACCCTTCCTGTGTCAGCGATACTGGCCGATTTTTTAACATGCCTTCAGTGTGACGATATTACAGTGATAGTTGAATCATGATCAGCTGCCGCCTATAAGATGCTGACAACGATTTCTGGCATCCCAGTTATTCTGAGGGAGCGTTTTAAAATCAGACGCAATTCTGGCCGGGTCTGAATGAACAGTAATAGAATAATCCGCCGAAATCTCCCGAGGACCATATTTAGTATCAAGAAAGTAGCGTTTGCCTGGTTGTGGAATAAATGGAACCCACTGTGAGAGTAAATAGCTTTCCGGGAATCTCGTTTTTTTTCCTTGTGTGTCGTAATCGCTCATTATCGTGTTGAGCTGCTGAAAAGCCATGAGCCTGCCAGGCTTGACCTTTGCGGTCATAACTCGCCCTGCAGAGGGGATAAGATTTGACTCCAGCTGATGACGATCAACCCTGTCATAACAGTTGCCTTTCTTCTCATAGACCGAAAGATAAAATGTACCCACAAATCCCTCTGGATTGATGGCCACCACCGTCGCTGCATCTTTACCTTCGTAATCTGTGTAATTAAGGGGTAACAGCGTGGAACAGCCAGTGAGCAAAATAACGGGGAAAAACGCAGCAATTCTCATAACATTCGGGATGACAGGCATTTATTTTCTCTTCCTAAGATGCGTTGTGCTGGACGCTATCAGAAAACGGCAATAGCTTTTAACGATATGTATCGACTGAATAAGATTTTCAATCACGATAAAAAAAGAGGCAGACCTGCCGGGATGAGATTTCATCTCAAAAAGTTAGCATATTAATTTAATTGTGAATTTACATACGAAATGACTATTTTTATCTTTTTGCTGAACTTTTAAAAAGCCCCAAAGGGGCTTTACGTTACATTATCAACTGGCATGCAGAGGCGAATCAGAACCGGTATTGCAGACCGGCTGTAATGGTATAGTTTTTGTTTGATATACCAGCCGCATCTCCACCAAGGGATGCTGATTCACCAGAGAATCTGTCAATAATCTGAGTACTGCCTTTGCCTTCTTCATATTTGCTGTAGGTGAATTCGGCAAACACTTTGGCATTTGGCGTGACATAATAGCCGGCATCTACCGATGTTCCGTAGTACCGCGAATGAGTCACTTTCTCCCGGAAGGTAAGATCGCGCATGTAATGCTCGTCATTATCGTGTGCCCGCACCCAGTCACTGAATTTAAATAAGGCGTTAAATTCAAAGTCGTTAATACGATACTGGCCCGCAAGGCCAATATACGGCATGGAAAAACGCTGGCTATAGCCAATACCGCGCTCGCCTCTTGGGAAATCACCCGTAGAAGCGCCGTTATCGTAATTGTATGAACCGCCAAAAGCTGTCCAGCTTAGACGGGTTTCCTGATAACCAGCAGTCAGCCCGGCTTTATAGTTATCGCCCTGTAACGCCCAGCCTTTTACATTGAGATCGTATTCATTGGCGTAATTAACATCTGTGCGAGGATGGGATGAATGGTCCGTCCAGTCAGACTGGTTGTCATCGAGCCAGTCATAGTCGTCCATATGACCCGAACCAGAAGCCAGTGAGGTCCAGCCTCGCGCATTCAGCGTCAGAAATGAGTATGCATCCCAGGATAACTCGCCTTTAAGAATAGCAACATTCTTTATTTTCCAGTCCAGCTGACTGACTTTTCGGCCTGTCCCGGTGTCGTAAACCATCTCATGAGATTTGCCACTCAGCATCCCGGCTGACGTCGACACAGTAAAGCTTTCCGGGGAAAAATTCGGTGAAAATCGATCTGTATCTGCACAGGCTCCGCCTGACAGAGTCGCCATCATCATCACTGCAACGGTGCTTTTTTTCATTTCAATTCCATATCCATAAAAATAATCCCTGTACAGCAGCGCCGTTCTTTTCGTAGCACGGCTGCTGCGCTTCTCTACTCACCTGCGGGGGTACAAGCCCCGAAGCCCTGACGAAAGCCTGCGCGACGGCCCATGCGAAGCCGCGGATTTTTTAACCCTTTTCGCTCGCAGCTTTGTCCGTTAAGGCAAATTCCTTCATCGGCTACTTTTTGAAAAACATTAATTATTTTTGTTATTTCGCAGTTCGTCAGTCATCAGCCCCTCTTTTGCCCGGCCAGAAATTTGTTTTGAGGCGAGCAACTGGTGCGGCTGGCAAATATCCGCCTTAGGGGGAAAAAGAGAAATGAAACGATAACGACAATAAGAAGAGATGTTTTCTGAAGTGAGGTTTTTTAGCACCAGTAAATGATGCGATGACCATCCCCGCACAGTGCACATAGGTGCTATTTTACATTTTGCAAGGTCTGCCAGCGTTAACGGCAGGTCGAAAGTTCTATGCACTAGCTTAACCGGCAGTGCCGCGGGGTACAGTACAGGCAGTTTTGCTCAGGCTTAGCGCTAAGCGAATCATTCACAATGCTGTCATCTGCCCTTCCACCCGAAGCGTGATTAAAATGGTTAGCGCGGGAGTTAGATTTCTCAGCGTCCCAGCTCAGGCTGCGGCACTCTTATTCAGTTCGAGCCGGGCCATAAAGCGCATTAAGGCGGCATGGCTGACTTCAGGTGGAATCACGAGGCAACAGGGGTATCTTTACTCTCCCCCCTGTTCCCTTTCATGCTCTTTTTCCTGTAGTCAGAAACTGAAAGACGAATGTTGTCTGACCGCTGGGTGACAGACAGATGCCTGTTACCCATCGTCATCTGCCGGAAAAGCAGACCACCGGAGGTGGGGATACCGGCGGCAGCTTCAGCAGATGAACGCTATCAACAGAGATCATCACACCTGAAATGCGGCCACCATGCCGCGCAGCGCGTGCGCCTGTTCAGAGAGCGACTGAGAGGCTGAAGACGATTCTTCCACCAGTGCGGCGTTATTCTGTGTCACGCCGTCCATCTGCGTCACGGCGACACTGATCTGAGATATGCCCTGCATCTGCTCTGATGAGGCAAGGGAAATCGCATCCATCGACACAGCCAGTTCATTCACCATGCCAACAATTTTCATCATGCTGTCACCGGTTGACGAGGCGACCATGACGCCGCTTTCCACCTGCGTTACCGCTTCTTCGATCAGCAGTTTTATATCCCGGGCGGAAGAAGCACTGCGCTGCGCCAGTGTCCTGACCTCACCCGCGACTACAGCAAAGCCGCGTCCTTCTTCTCCTGCTCGTGCAGCCTCAACGGCTGCATTCAGCGCCAGAATGTTAGTCTGAAACGCAATACTTTCAATCACGGAGGTAATGTCCCGGACTTTAGTCGCGCTCATTGATATGGCTTGCATCGTCTCTGCCATACGCTTGACATCCGCTTCCCCGGCGTGGGTAAGGCGCGCGGTTTCACGGGCTGAGTTGGCGGTCTCATGTGCCCCGCTTGCATTGCTTTTTACGGTAGCGGTGAGCTGTTCCATGCTTGCTGCCGTTTCCTGCAGGGCAGCGGCCTGCTGTTCGGTTCGGGATGAGAGTTCTGTATTCCCCTGCGAGATTTCATCCGCGGCCAGTGCAACGGATGCCGATCTATCCCTGATATTCGCTACCATGCTGCGCAGGTTGACCTGCATAACATCCAGCGAGGCCAGCAGGCTGGAGGTATCGTTGTGCCGTAACAGGACAGGCGATGTCAGATTACCCGACGCAATTGCCGCGGCCAGCGCCTGTGCCTGTGCAGGCTCTCCGCCCAGCTGACGCATGAGCATACGAATGATGGAGTAACAGGCTGCGATAGCGACGAGGAAAGAAATCAATACCATCACCGACATCAGCGTAGCCGTTTGCGCAGCGGCCGCCCTGGCATCCAGAACGGTTTTCCTGCTTACCTGCATCTGAATAGTCGAAAGCCGATCGAGGGCATTCAGCATTGTTCGCTGACCTGGCCTTACGGTTTTTAGCAGGTAATCAACGGTTTCGGACTGAGGCGCCGCCATCGCTTTCCTGCCCGCCGTCATGAGTAAACTCAGTGCGGATTCATCCGTCGAGGTCAGATTCTCCAGCGCACGTTTACCTTCCGCTGAGACGTTTTGCGACATACTGGCAGTCAGTTTGTCCCTGTTCTGAATGTAGATGGCTTTCTGAGCGACCATCCTGTTCCATTCAGGCTGTCTGTCATTCTGTTCATTCAGTAATGCAATATTCCTGACTGCGATCGCCATGTCTCTGGCCGCATTTCGCATGTTCTGAATCAGTTCATAGCGGTAAATTTTGTTATTTACTGCGTTTTCCATATCGTCCCTGGCCTGCCTGAGTGCTTGAAGTGCCGTCCCGGTGCAGAGAAGAAAAAGAATGATCAGCAGGCTATACCCTGCGACAAGACGCGTGGCTATTTTCATATTATTTCCGTTATATTTTTGAGATTGCTATGTTGCTCTGGTGTTAAGAAGTGAGGTTGAATAAAAAACCATGAAAACTTTATCTGGCCGCGCCATTAATAACGGCGCGACAGGAAAGATATATAGACGATGAGGGAAAAACGACGAGATGAGAAAGAGAGAATGACGTCTGAATAAAAATATAACTATATGATAATAAACACTTAAAATGATAAAATTCAGTAAATTAATTAGTGTTAAAAAACATTTCTGATACAAATTATTTCTAAGCGTGTTTTTTGTTCAACCGGCTACATACATTGCCGGAATCATAAATTTCTAAGGGAGTGCGCTATTTTAGTTTTTTCGCATAACTCTCTGAATCTGTGCTGATACCACCATTAATAATTACTGAGTGATTAAATTATCCGCTCCGGGCACAGAGCGGATATCACTGCCAGACCCGACAAGATGAATCTTTCGCCATTTCAAACATCAACTTTCAGGCATGAGAAGAAGTGTGACGAGACGCTATCCACTCTGAAATCTGAATTTCATCACGCCCTATTATTGCATCAGGATTTTTTATCAACGCAGACGCTCTTTTCGTTATAACGATGTTTCAACCGTTCCAGCTGCCGGGTTTTCCGCCCCGCAATGATCATGGCTACAATAAAGACCACTGCAAACAACACCACAATCGTCGGCGCAGGCGCACTGTCGATAAAGAACGAAAGATACACGCCGCTCAGTGACACGATCACCGCCACAACAACCGCCGCCAGCAGCGCATGTGAAAAACGACGAGTGAGCAGCACCGCAATTGCGCCGGGCGCAATCAGCAGGGAAATTGACAGGATTATCCCCACCGCCTTTAGCGTCGCTACAATGGTCAGCGAGACCATGCAGAGCAGCCCGTAATGCAGCAGACGGGCGGGTAAGCCAGAGACCTGCGCCTGCTGAGGATCGAAGCTGAACAGCATAAAATCACGCCACTTCACAACAATCACCATAACGATGATCAATGCGATAATCGCTGTCTGAATGATATCTGCGCCGGTTATGCCAAGCATGTCACCAAACAGAATATGATCGAGGTGCACTTCGGGCTTCACGGCGATGTAGAGGATTAGCCCCACCGCAAACATGCCGGAGAAGACAATGCCCAGCACGGTGTCCTGCTTAATACGGCTGTTGTCCTGCAAAAAACCACTGGCGACGGCACAGAACAGCCCTGCAACAAACGCGCCCACCGCCAGCGGCAGTCCCGCCATCCACGCAAGCACGATGCCCGGGAAAACCGCATGGCTCATGGCATCGCCCATCAGCGCCCAGCCTTTCAGCACCAGAAATACCGACAGCAGCGCACAGGGAATCGCCACGACCAGCGCGATTAGCAGTGCGCTGTTAATAAATGCAAACTGAAACGGTTCCAGTATCCACATCAGCCAGGCTCCTTTTCAGGGTGATGGCGGCCACGACGCCGGTTAGCCAGCAGACCATGTTTCGGTGCAAAAACAAATGCCAGCAGGAACAGCAGCGTCTGCGCCACCACGATAATGCCGCCCGTTGCGCCATCCAGGTAGTAACTCGCCCAGGCACCCAGAAAACTGGTGATGCTGCCAATCGCGACAGCAATCATCAGCAGACGCGGAAAGCGATCGGTGAGAAGCCAGGCGGTCGCGCCGGGCGTCACCACCAGACAGATCACCAGAAACGCGCCAACAGTTTGCAGCGCCGCTACGGTTGAAACTGCGAGCAGAGTAAAGAAGAGGATTTTCAGCCGTTCAGGCCGCAGACCAATGGCGCGTGCGTGGTTCTCATCGAAGAAGGTGACCATCAGATCTTTCCACTTAAACAGCAGAATGATAATCGACAGCCCGCCAATCAGCGCCAGCTGGAGAATATCGGCTGGTGCAATCGCCAGTATGTTGCCCAGCACAATGGTCTGTATGTTCACGGCAGTCGGATTGAGCGACACCATAAACAGACCCAGACCAAAGAAAGAGGAAAATATCAGGCCAATAATCGCATCTTCTTTTAAACGGGTGCGCTGATTAAGTAACAGCATACTGCCCGCTGCCAGCCCGCCGGAGAGAAATGCCCCCAGCGCAAACGGCAGTCCCAGCATATAAGCGCCCGCTACGCCAGGAACAATAGAGTGTGACAGCGCGTCACCTATCAGCGACCAGCCCTTGAGCATCAGATAGCAGGAGAGAAACGCGCAGAGTCCGCCTACCATCGCGGAAACCCACATCGCGTTAAGCATGTAGTGATAACCAAAAGGTTCCAGTAACAGCGCCATGTTCAGCTCCCCTCTTCCCGTGCGGCATGAGGTGCAATAAAGGGGCGTTCATCATCGGTGATGATCTGATCGTCCAGCCCCTTCACCATCACATGACGCAATACCCCGCTAAACGCGCGCTCAAGATTAGCGGTGGTAAAAGTGGTCCGGGTCGGGCCGCTGGCCAGAACCGTGCCTTTTACCATCACGGTGTAATCGCAGAATTCCGTAACCGAGCCCAGATTATGGGTGGAAACCAGCATGGTTTTACCTTCATCGCGCAGTTCCCCCAGCAGGCTGATGATTCGGGCCTCGGTCTGCACATCTACGCCCGTAAAGGGTTCATCCAGCAGGATTACGCTACCCTGCTGCGCAATCGCGCGTGCCAGAAATACCCTCTTCTTCTGGCCGCCAGAGAGTTCGCCGATCTGACGATGGCGATAATCCAGCATATCGACCCGCGCGAGTGCCTCACTGACAATCTGCTGGTCATGCGGCTTTGGCCTGCGCAGCAGACCCATATGACCGTAGCGCCCCATCATCACCACATCCTCCACCAGCACCGGAAATGACCAGTCCACCTCTTCCGACTGTGGCACATAGGCGACCAGACTCTGGCGCAGCGCCTGGCGGGTCGGCATCCCCAGCACCGAGATGCTGCCGCTGGCGAGCCGCACAAATCCCATTAGCGCTTTGAACAGGGTTGACTTGCCGGAGCCATTAACGCCCACCAGCGCGGCGATCGATCCGCCCGGCACGCTGAAGCTGGCATCATGTAGCGCAGTATGTCCGTTGCGATAGGTTACCGTGACGCCTGAAACCACAATGGTGTCTGTCATTGCGCTTTCTCTCCCGCTTTAATGCCCTGCACCAGTGTCTCAGTCGTGACTTTGAGCAGATCAAGATAGGTTGGCACCGGTCCCTGCGCGTTACTTAAGGAGTCGACGTAAAGCACACCACCGTAATGGGCACCGGTTTCCCGGGCGACCTGGCGGGCGGGCTTATCTGATACGGTGCTTTCACTGAACACCGCCGGAATGGCATTTTTTTTCACCAGGTCAATCACCTTTCTCACCTGCTGCGGCGTACCCTGCTGGTCAGCATTGATCGGCCACAGGTAGAGCTCTTTCATGCCCAGGTCACGCGCCAGATAGGAGAACGCACCTTCACTGGTCACCATCCAGCGTTTCTGCTCGGGAATAGCGGCAATCTGCTGGCGCAGCGGATCCAGTGCAGCGGTAATTTTTTGCTTATAAGCGGCAGCGTTCTGACGGTAGGTCTCTGCGTTCACCGGGTCATATTTCACCAGCGCATCGCGGATGTTATCGACATAGATCAGCGCATTGTCCGGTGACATCCAGGCATGGGGATTCGGTTTACCGTTATAAGGCCCTTCGCCAATACCCATCGGCGTGACACCAGCAGAAACGACCACTTCCGGGACGCCGTCCAGATGCTGATAAAAGCGCTGAAACCAGCGTTCGAGATTAAGCCCGTTCGCCATAATTAACTGCGCACCCTGCGCCCGCCTGATGTCGCCGGGCGTGGGCTGATATTCGTGTATTTCAGCACCGGGCTTAGTAATAGAGGTGACCTCCGCGGCATCGCCAGCCACGTTCTCAGCCATGTCAGCTATTACCGTAAACGTCGTCACTATCTTAAATTTTTCTGCTGCATAGCTGCTGCTTACCATCAGGGTTGTGAGCAGCGCACTCAATAACAGCGTGGTGATCTTTTTTATCGGGACCATTGGGCGGGCTCCAGAGATGATTAAAAACAGAACACAATTAGCATAGGCTATTTTTTATAGCACAGGCTATATCTCTCGACCAGCAGGGAGATGTGAAGTTTCTTCAGCATTCAGGCCCAGATGTCAGCTTTTGTAAATCTGCCCGATTAACCTATGATATAATTAAGATTATTTTTGATGATGCGTGGCATTGAACAGGTTTATGGTTTCGCGACAGGCGGATTTCGCTACCGCCTGCTTCAGTAACACACAGTGGGAAAGGGGTGACTGATATGAAGAAAAGGGTTTATCTACGCTTTGCCACTGACAAAAGGACGTTGCATTACCGGATGACACTCTCATAACAGGCGCTGCAATTTCACAATTAAAATTATCTTATTGATAGGCCGAATTAATTAAGCCCGGTGAATTTTTTTGCTACAGTTAATGTTACTTACCGCAATCAACCAGGAGGATATTTTGTATTTTTCCAGCGACGAAAAAGCGAATGTCATCATTGGCGAAGCTGCAATGAACCTGTTTAATGCTGGTCAGGAAGTGAACGTTGAACTGCTGATTAAAGAATTGCAGGTTATGGCTGACTCAGAAGTGAATGAGTATCGCCTTGAGCAGATGCAAACTGCACGTCAATGGCTGACGGGATTTAAAACAATTGGTTCACGTACCACGGGTCCGTCAACCTGGTTATCCAGAAATGTGGGTATCGAACCGGCCACCAGCGCCTCAGCTGACGATATTCTCTTCAAGCGTTAACCTGACTGCTTACCTTCTGCCGGCCTGAATAATCAGGTCGGAACACCGGAGGGCTTGTTCCTGTACAAGATAATGGTACAATTTTCTCCGCTCCACCACCTCCTCGTAACACCCTGTTTTTAAAGCTATAGCACTTTTTGCACAAAAAAAATTATTCCAAAAATCCAAAATTCTGTACAAGTTTTGAAAAGATGTATAACTTGCGCACCATTAATGTTATACACTTTCACCATCTGAGGAAATAAACATGCGTCAGAACGGACAAGCCCCGGCAACGATCAGCGATATTGCCCGTTACTTCAATCAGGCCAGCTCACCTTCTCAACAGGAAACACTGGGTTCGGTTGTGGTTGAAATTCTGCGCGCAGGTCATAGCCTTAGCCGTAAAGCAATTTGCAGTAAACTGTTGCGCCGCCTTGAACTGGCTGCGACACCAGAAGAAGAGAGCCATCTGCATGAATTAATCGCGATGCTTTTCCGTCGTGAAGATTAATGCTCGCTCACGGCTTCAGAGAGTATTCACGAGGCCTGCTCTTAGCTAACATCAGGAAGATTTACCCACAGGAACGAAGCCCGGTACTGCCTTGCCGTATCTGGTGCACTACGTTGCACCCGCTGACGTATACGGACCCGCAGCATGGCCATTGATTCGTAATCAGAGAAGCAAGTATGTACAGAAGTGAAGATGAGAAACTGACAGATGTCATGATCGGTGAAGCCGTCCTGACATTACTTAAGTCAGACAAACCGGTGTCGAGTAACGCCTTAATCGCACAACTTGAACTCATGGCTGCTAATGCCGATGACGACACTAAAGTGTCTGTGATTCGCAAAGCCATCATTGAAGTTCGAAACGGCATGGTCACCGCGCGTAAACGTGTGCAGGGTGATGGTGCTGAACGTGATAAGACGACGCATCGTATGAACAGCGATGGTCCACCAGATGGGTCTAAAAAGCACTGATAAAGGGTATTGCGTGCCTGTTACACACGGCTAACGATAAGCGAAGCGGCAGCCTTTAAGTGAAATTTTATTGGCTGGCTGGGCAAAACGAAAACAACGTCTACACTCGTTTTGACGTCACCCATTGCGTATAACGAATTTTCCTCAGAGAAAGAAAAATCATGCAACACTCTTCATCAGATTTATCCATCATTGACTATTTTCGTAGTGAAGGCGATTTGCTGGCACCGGAAACAGAACTGCTGGGCGCAGTAATTCGTGACATCGTGGCTGATCATGGACGGGTGACCAACAAAGCGATAATTCTTTACCTGATTGCCGAACTGGAATGTACTTCCGACGTGATCAGACTGGATGTGTTGCGCAGAACGCTGGAAATTGTAGTAGGCCGTACACCTGACGATACCGACATCTGATGACCTCGCCTGCGTTGTCGGCGATGACGCAGGCTCAGTGAGATTAACACTCTGCTTTTGAGGCAATTTTAGACGAAGAACTTTAACAAACCCACCCGCTATGTATAAAAAGCCCGACCGTAGTTGCAAATCGTTTAGCTGGCCGTAACGACCCTATACAGGCTGGTGTAGTTATGCTTTTTTGAGCAAAATCCCCCTCTCATTTCCCAAAGACGCTCGTATTACTCTGCTGTGTGATAAATTACAAAGTTAATCACTCCGCATCCTGCACATTATATTGTGCAGGATTCGCCATCGATCTTGCGTCAGGGGTGGTCGGTATTTTTTATGTTTAGCCTGCAATACTATTTTTCTCATCACTTGCTGTATGTTAAAGATATAACACCCTGTATCACACTGTTAAATATAAAGCTGCAACTGGCGCTCGTTAGCAACAGTATAAACATGCAGCTGACTTACCGTCGCCCTGATATTAACTATCGTCTTCCTGTATCACCTTTCACACGCTAAACTTCTCGATGCCGCTGCAGTCTGTTTCGTAGTGGACTGATAATATTGTTTAATCTGAGCCTGTTTTTATTGGCGTGCAGGTTTTATGGATTCATTAAGCCCCGCGCGAATGCGCCTGATATTATTTACAGGCTTCTAACAGGCCAGAAATCACTTCTGGCTGAAATCAACACTGTCTTTGGTAAAGTCAGGCATGGCAAAGAGTTTCCCGGAAGCTGACTCATCGTGTCGCTGAGTGACGGAGACTAAGCAGATACCATTCCCGAATGTCATCTGAACATAGTCGATAAGAATCTCATTCTTTTCAACTGCTTCCTGAGCGTCAGAAAAACTTTTCCGCTCTGCCTTATCTTCTGTTTAGTCTGAATGACTTTAGTCAGCTAGTGCTCCAGGCGCAAAAGGAGAAGTTCTGGCGGTACGTTTAGATTAAGGTAGACAAATAAGAGAAGAAAACCAGTAAGCCAGCGGCGCTTTACGGGTTATGAAGGCGCTGAATAGCACCGGCATAGGACGAAATCATCAACCTGAGGTAATCATGATAAAATCGATCGTTCCTGAAGACTTTCAGCATTATTTCGATGACTGGCACTTCTCTCCCGTCATCGATGCTGATGGCACGGTGTATCTGTCAGGCGTAACTGCAGCGCGAAAGGATAAACCTATCAGTAAGGATCCAGAGGAACAATTTCACGATGCCTTTTATAAGCTGGGCGTTTATTTAAAAGCCGCCGGTTTAGACTATGAAAACATTCTTGAGATGACGACGTTTCATATTGACCTGAAAAAACATAGCGCGCTGTTTTCTAATGTAAAGGATGAATATATAAAAGCGCCCTATCCGGCATGGTCTGCTATAGGCGTGTCCGAGTTCATCCCGGAAAATGCACTGGTGGAAATGCGGATTGTGGCGAAAAGGGCATGAACGTCATAAGTCCCGCCATGTAGATGAGGTCCGCCAGAAGCGAAAAGCAGGCTCTGTCAACTCCTGTTTCTGACCAATCAGCCTGACATAGAAAGAGATTTTGCATTGTTATAACCCGGGTAATCATCACTTGCTTCCCCGGGTTATCATTGCCGAATCGGCATCTGAGATTTAGCCCATTTAACTGCATCGTTAGCAAAAAACTGACTGCCAGTTAAATAATCTACTAATAGCCCTTCAGTAAAACTCGCGAGACTGCCCGCTGTTGCTGCTGCAGAAATCCATTCAGATCCATATCTCCCCGCGGATAACACAATCACTAAGTCCGGTACGAAGTCGGCATTTAACTCTTTAAGTTCATTCTCATCTAACTCGCGTGAGAAATAAGTGAAGCCTGAAGGAGCCCCATTGACAGGACAGAGTAGAAAGCCGTTGAACGTCAGAGGATCAAATTCATCATCCAGTACGCACGGGAATCCGGCCCGGATGATGACATCTCTGAGAACATCAGTCGGTGGTAATTTTTCTTTAACTATATAAACACCAATATCGCGGCTCAATTTTCACACCCTCTCACCAGACTTTGACTTTTAACAATAGATGAAAATCAGATGCCTGGAATCGTTATGCTCACATCTGGCGCAAAGCGGATTTTCGTTTTGTTATCCCAAAAATGGCCTCAGATTCCACTCTCCTGACTAATGTGATGATACAAATACCGGCGTTTGCTGCACAGGCGGAACAGAGAAGTGACGCTGCATACGCTTTATTTCCTCAGCCGGGGGCAGGCCAAACAGACGTTTAAATTCACGATTAAACTGCGAGGAGCTTTCATAACCCACAGCGTAGCCTGCCGCGGCAGCGGTCATTTGCTGGCGTACCATCAGCATGCGCGCCTGATGCAGGCGTACCGATTTCACATACTGCATCGGCGGCATCCTGATAATGGCTTTGAAGTGAAGATGAAAGGTCGGGACGCTCATGCCCGCTTCCCCTGCCAGCTGAGTCAGGGTCAACGGCTCTGCATACGTGGCGTGGATATGCTTAACGACCCTGCCAATTTTGCTGAACTGCCCCTGCATGGCCAGCGCGGCACGCATGGCGTTGCCCTGTTCGCCCGTGAGTACACGAAAGTAGAGTTCACGCAGTCGTGCATCTCCGAGTATCGTGGTTTCAAGCGGACTGTTCAGGGCCTCAAGCAAACCCAGCACAGCGCTCTTAACCGCGTCGTCCATCTGGCTTGACATCATACTCTGCGGCGCGGCGGGAGGGTGTGAAGCATGATGCTGATCGATCTGCAGGATGAGTTCAGCGGCAAGCTGAAAATCCAGATGCATGTAAATAGCCAGCAGAGGATGATCTACGGACGCGTCAGTTTCCATAGTAAATGGCACAGGAACGGAGACCGCGAGGTAGTGCTGTTCATCATATAAGTAGGTCTGCTGGCCAAAGTAACCCCGTTTGCTGCCCTGACAAACAATCACAATACCCGGATCATAAAGCACGGGTGTTCTGGCAAGAGGACGGTCGGCGCGCAGAATTCGCACACCAGGCAAGGCCGTAAGGTTGTACCCCTCATGCGGTGCCAGGGTTTTGATCAGGGCAATCATTCCGGTCATTACGGCACCTCATAAGATCAGGCAAGAAAACGAGAAGATAGGGTCTGAAAACACAACAGTATTGAGAATACCATGCAATCTCTACGGATCATGGGAGTTCATTTATGTCATCTTTTAAAACAATCTTAATTACTGGCGTCAGCAGTGGCTTTGGTCTGGCACTGGCGCGTGAAGCCCTCCATGCCGGGCATCGGGTTATCGGTACCGTGCGTAATCGCGAAGCACTGCAGGCTTTTGAGGCGCTTGATGCACAGCGTGCCGTGGGCCGCCTGCTGGATGTCACGGACTTTGCGCATATTGATGAAGTTGTCAGGGAGATTGAGTTCACAGTCGGTCAGATAGATGTGCTGGTGAATAACGCAGGTTACGGCCATGAGGGCATTATGGAAGAATCCTCCCTGGCAGAAATGCGCCACCAGTTTGATGTGAATGTTTTTGGCGCAGTGGCCATGATGAAAGCGGTCCTGCCGGGTATGCGTGAGCGCCGTCGAGGGCACATCATCAATATTACCTCGATGGGTGGATTTATTACCCTGCCCGGCATCAGCTACTACTGCGGCAGCAAGTTTGCGCTGGAGGGTATTTCAGAAACGCTGGGCAAAGAGCTGGCTCCGTTCGGCATACACGTCACCGCCGTGGCACCCGGCTCATTCCGCACCGACTGGGCGGGACGTTCAATGGTGCGCAGCGCCCGCACTATTCCGGATTATGACACCCTGTTCGGGCCCATTCGTCAGGCCCGCGTGGAAAAAAGCGGGAAACAACCCGGCAATCCCGTAAAGGCTGCTCAGGCTATGCTGGCATTGCTGGAAAGCCCGAATCCACCCGCGCATCTGTTGTTAGGCAGTGATGCCCTGAGTCTGGTACGGCAAAAACTTGCGGCAATGAGTCTGGAAATCGATCGGTGGGAGCATCTCACACGTTCAACCGATGGCTGAGCCGTTGCTGAAACAGAGCGTAAATGCCTGAACGATGATGGCCGGTGACATAAACGGCCATCATTTCTGGCGTTCCGCACAGGATAAGGGGACCGATTCAGGTGAAGAGTCTGTGCGCCACCTGAACGGACATTAATGGGTTCTCAGCTGGCTGCCGCATCCACCGGAATGTCGCAGCCAGCTGATCTCGTTGTGTTACCCGTGTGAAATGGAGTGACGAACCTGGCAGAAGCGATGGAAAATTCTGTGCTGGCACTGGAACGTCGTCTGGCCGGTAACGCAGGATATTCAGCCGTGCATAATCATTTCTCAAATCAAACATAGTCAGAACAGTATAAGCAACAACTGAAGCAGAAGAAAACGCTGCCTCAGCCCGCTGATATTGCAGATATTTCCATTAATACCTTAGATTAAAATCTCACGAAGCATTTATTCTGAATAAAGATTCTGGCCGATGAAGTTAATAACTGCGTTGTCATTTCAGGCTAAAAAAAGGTAATTCTGACTAAATTAAAAAAAACAGAAATATAACAAAACTGATATTAAAACTCTTCAGCTGGAATATTTTTGAGGTCTGGTTACTGCGTCTTATTCTCAGTTAAGGCGGTACTGCGGAGTTATGGCTGTAGGGGAAGGTTCTGGATGGCACCCGACATCGGTGCCATCAACCTTAATGCATTTTGCGCGTAAAAAAGCCAATCGCTTCATGGCACAATGCTTTCAGTTTACTGTCACGCGTCTCTTCGCTCAGGCGAAACAGAGCGTCCGTAATGTCGTGAAAATGAACAGGCTCTCCCGCCTTGATCAAATCACTGACGACCGCGCCAACCAGCGCACGGATCTCTTTTTCGTTATCGTACTTCACACGACCTCCCGATGGTGTATGCATATACAGTCTAACATTATCGGGGGTCAAAAAACAAAAAAGCCATTTCATCGGAAATATAAGCGAAGCGGCAACCAGGTTATAAATTATCCAATTCAAAGCTTGCTCTGAGATTATTTAAGCCAGCAGTGTGCTTTTGCCAGTAAATAGTCAAAAGAGTGTCATCACTGCCTGAATCTGACTTTACCAATACCGGAAGTGGGTCGATTAATTATATCGTTTGAGCGTAACACTGAGTTTCAGGTTTATACAATCTGTTATGCCTGTCCCCGGTACCGCATTTTTCGCTGTCATCTGCCCTGCTCTGAACAGCGTATTTCTGTTGAACCACAGTTGTCAGCCAGTATTATGATAAAACTCTGGTTATCCTCTGCTGTCGCGAGTCCTGCATGGCTAAGTTCACCCTCAAACAGATCGCTGCCCAGTCGGGGCTTAGCCTTGCCACTATTGATCGTGCCCTGCATCAGCGTGGCAACGTTCATGCGCGCACTCAGCATCGGATTCAGCAGGCGATAGCGGACCTGGAACTGATGCAAAAAGCCGGGCTCGCCAAAGGCAGAACGATCTACTTCGACGTCATCATGCATACCCCTGACCGCTTTCAGCCACTGATACGTGAAGCGCTCAGCAGTCAGATCGCCAGCTTTTCGGCTTTCAGACTTCAGCTGCGTTTCCACTTTGGCGCGAATCTCACGGCGGAAGCTATTAATGTGCTGCTGAACAAAAAGGCGCTTCACAGTCACGGTGTCATTCTGAAAGCGGCCTGCTCCGATGAGCTGAATCCCACTATTGAGTCGCTCCTGAAACAACGCGTTCCGGTGGTCACCATGATGAGCGATTTACCCGACAGCGCGCGCCTGCGCTATATCGGCATGGATAACTTTGATGCCGGTAAGGTGGCGGCTTTTCTGATGTCAAAATGGCTGCGGGTCAGCCGTTCACATATTGTGGCGGTGACCGGCAGTCGCGATTTCATGGGTGAACAGGAGAGAATCCAGGGTTTTGAGCGTGCTATGCAGCAGTTTGCACCTCAGCATCAGGTGAGCGTGGTCGCGGGCGGGTATGGCATCGATGCACGGATGTATCAGTCGATGACGCAATTTTTGCAGAGCCATCCGGACACGGATGCGGTCTATACGGTCGGCGGCGGCAATCCCGGCATCCTGCGCGCATTTGCCGAACAAAAACGGCATGTGAACGCCTGTATCGGTCACGATCTCGACCAGGAGAATTGTGCCCTGCTGCAGGCCGGAAAAATTGATGCGCTGATCGAGCACAATTTACAGCTAGACGCATTGCACGCCTTCAGAACGCTGCTGGAGTTCCACGGTTTCCTGCCCGCGTCCGACCCGCCTGTGCCCTACTCTAAAATCAATATCATCACCCGATACAACATGACAGCCTGAAGCACTGACACGCCTTAACCCCGCTTAACGTCATGACATATATTGCAATTGCGGGGTCTCTGAATGGCTCAGCGTTTGACGGGCTGGAGCCGGTCAGCGTCCGGCAATTTCAGCGCTGATGAACAGACATTTCTGCCCTCTTCACAGCCTGACGTGATCGATCAACGCCCTGAGTTTAGGGGCCAGATTTTTACGGCTGGGAAAATAGAGGTAGAACCCCGCAAAGGTGGGTAACCACTCATCAAGTACCGTCACCAGTTCGCCGCGTGCAATGTAAGGCTGAAAGGTCTCCTCCATGCCAAAGCTGATGCCGCCCCCGGCACAGGCGGTGCGGATCATCACGCCCATATCATTGGTCGTGAGCTGCGGATTAACGGCGACATCAAATTCCCGTCCCTGCTCAGCAAACTCCCAGCGATAAGGTGCCAGGCCTGGCCCTTTACGCCAGCCTATGCAGCGATGGCTGACCAGCTCTTCGGGATGTTGCGGCGTGCCTGCACGCGCCAGATAAAAGGGCGATGCTACTGCCACCTGACGCTGCGCAGTGGAGACCGGCACCGCAATCATATCCTGCGCGATCACTTCTCCCAGCCGCACGCCTGCGTCATAGCCCTGCCCGACAATATCAAACTCGTCATCGGTCACAGTGATATCCAGCTCGACCTGCGGGTAAGCGGTGATAAAGCTCGCCAGCAGTTCGCCTCCCAGCATCCGCTCAGCAATCGAGGAGATCGCCAGACGCAGCTGACCACGCGGCTCGGCCGCCAGCTCGGCAATATCTGTGACGGCGCGGTTAAGCTGGTTGATCGCCGGAGCCACCTCCACATAGAGCCGCTGTCCGGCTTCTGTCAGCTGAACCGAACGCGTGGTGCGCTGCATCAGCGTGATGTTGAGCCGGTCTTCCAGACGCCGCAGACTCTGGCTGATCGCCGGACGGGTCACGCCTAGCTGTTCCGCTGCCAGCCGGAAATTTCGGGTCTGCGCCACAATCACAAAAACTTCGAGGGCATTCTTGTCCGCATTCATTGGTCAGATTTGGTTACCAGTCTGTAAAGCGTCAGGTGGATTATCTTTATAATCCAGCCGCCGTATGATCGCCAGTGACAACCTGACTGGAGAGACAAAATGACGCAGAAAGTGATTTTAATTACCGGTGCCTCAAGCGGTATCGGTGCAGGCATCGCACGTGAACTGGCAAAAACCGATGCCATTCTGTTACTGGGCGCGCGGCGGGAAAGCCGTCTGGCCGCGCTGGCTGAAGAGCTGCGGTTTAATGGCTCTGAGGTGGCGATCAAAGCGCTGGACGTTACGCGCCGAGAAGATGTGGCGCAGTTTGTGGCGTTTGCGCTGGAGAAGTGGGGACAGGTTGATGTGATGATCAATAATGCCGGGATTATGCCGCTGTCACCGTTGGCTTCGCTCAGAGTCGAAGAGTGGGATCAGATGATCGATGTAAGCATCAAAGGGGTTCTCTATGGCATCGCGGCGGTGCTGCCGACCATGCTGGGCCATCAGCGCGGACACATCATCAATGTGATTTCAGGAAATTAAAATTCAATAAATATCGTCCAGGAGCGCCGAATTTAACTGGTTGGACAGAAACTTATCAGTACACATTTTCGAACTTAGCCGAATCTT
>NZ_VWVM01000039.1 GCF_008632075.1 Candidatus Pantoea gossypiicola | reverse complement strand
AATAAACAGGAGCTTTTCGCCTGGCTCTCTGACTGTGACTTTGTACAGACCGATATCACGCATAAAGAAGGGTTCGCAGCCGTTCGCCTTGCCACTTATGATTTGATTAACACCGGCATCACGACCGTCATGGACTGGAACCATACCTTCTCAGAAGGACAGGCTTACGGCGGGCTTGAGGCGCTGCAGCAGTCGGGGCTGCGTTATGTGTATGGTTTTTACCCACATAACAACAAAGATTTCGACAGCAACGCGTTTAAAATAAAAGAACGGATCGATAAAGACCCTCTCGGAACGTTTGAGATATCCGGGCATCCCGCCAACTTTCTTCAGGATTCGATGGCTAATTCCGTTCAGATGTCCCGGATAATGAACGTTCCTTTAAACGTCCATTATGCCGAAAGCGCTCAGGATAAAAAGCATGAGCAGAAAAGGGTCATGACTGAAACCGGGGCCTTCTCACGTCCTCTGGTACTGAATCATGTTATTCACGTCGATGACGACGATATAAAACAAATGGCAGATTCCCGTGCCCGGCTGACTCACAATCCGCTGAGTAACATGCGGCTGGCCAGTGGCATCATGCCGCTGGGAAAACTGCACAGTGCAGGCCTGACCATTGGCCTGGGACTTGATGGCGGCACCAATGATAACGCCGACTTTTTCAGCCTGATGAAAACCGCTGTCGGTCTGCAGCGTGCCCAGCACGAATCGCCGGATGTTTATCCGAACTACAGTGAGGTCCTGCTGATGGCGACCAGTGAAGGGGCAAAAGTCCTGGGACTGGAGGACATTACCGGTACGCTTGAAAAAGGGAAATCTGCTGACCTGATCATCATTAATCCACAGTCACCCAATATGGCGGTTAATTTTGATGGGGTGACACAGATACCCCTGAACGCTGAACCGGCCAATGTTGAGACGGTCATGGTTCACGGACGTATACTTAAGGAAGACGGAAAATTAATTTACACGGACGAGAGTTTAAAAGACCTGATTAACACGAACAGCAGGACTGTTCAGCGTTTTATGTCGCGTAAAACGGTTAAACAGGTTCAGGAGTTAAAAGGATTTCAGTCTGCTCCATAGGTTTGCTTTTGAGCCTCCGCTGCTAGCCGGAGGCTCATCGCTTACATGCAGCAGCATTTCCTGAAAAAAGAGTTCACTAGGACTTTTCCGGCCAGGGAAGCACTGTAAAGCACGTAACGCATAGTAATGATGCTGATGGCCGCTGATAGGATAAACAGCTCAGGACTCGGGAAGGTCTGGTTCACGGGCCAGGGAACGGACAATACCTGGCAGATGAAATGCGAAATGCTGTCGCCCCGCTATACGGGGTCAGTTTGGATATCGAAAATTATTGTACGTTAAGGTTATTTTTTGACCTTTCGGCTTTGGCTGGTCGCAGCCGACGAAACATACCGGAAGCCGGTATTCGGTTGCTTTTTCAGGTATAATCGCCTGTCAGATTGATGTGCTCCCAGCCCAACGGCGAAAAATGCGACAACAGTTGCTTGTTCATCTTCAGCCCCTTACGCTTCAGGGGATCGATAGCTCTTTCCATATAGACGGTATTCCACAGGGACACCTTCGTCATCAGCTGCCCTTTTCAGCGTCGGGTAGTATCACGATTGAACTGGAACAAACCCTGTGCCAGCTTCCACCCCGCCGTGCAGCCTGGATCCCTGCAGGAACAATTCATCGCGCCATGATGCGTGGTGTGCTGGCCTAACGTTCCCTCTACTTTTCAACCACGCTGCCGTTATTTCTACTGCCACTGCAAATAGTCGAGGTTAATCCCCTGTTTTTTGAAGTCATAGAACGTATGGCATTCTGGCCATGGGCAATGCCGGGAGAGCAACAGGCCAGTCTCATTTCCATTTTTTGCGAAGAAATAAGCGGTTATAAACAGTTTTCCATGGCCCATATCGTTCGGGTTAATCGCGCCATGGCGCACCAGAGCACAACACCCAGAACATGCTATTAATAATTTTATGATGCTCAGCCCATGGGCAGCCGGCTCGTCTTGTAGCGGGCTCGGGAAGCAATAAGGGTTTGATGATGGTCCATGCTTCATCGGGAAGGTCGTAGCGAGCCATGATTTAATATGTTCTCGAAACAGGTAGTTATTACTTTAACTCAGTCTACTGAGGGAAACAGCCTGCTATTCGGAACAGCTTTTAGCATGCCAACTCCAGCCGTCATTGAACCCAGAAAACGAAAAGACGAAGGCTGCCAACGTAACACCCCTGAATAGTTGGCAGCCACTGAGGCATGGTCAGCACGGGATAAACAGGAATTACCTCAAAGCGCTTTACAACATCACGAGACAGCATACAAACTTGAAAAAAACGCCCGGAATAATGGGCGTCACCGAATACCGATGTAATTACATGAAGTTTATACAGCTTCGTAATGAGGTCGCTCTCACGAAAGGAATTATGCGATGATTAAATGAAATATTAGTTAAACGAAATCATCTTGTTCAGGGGCACTATTGATTTTAGTCAATTTTATCTCCATTGATGACACCAGTGTAAAAACGCAAGAATAAACGCGTATTTTTAGTGGCGTTTTAATTCGGTTGATTATTTATCTTGTTAAATATGAGTACGTTTAAGTTAAATAAAAAAGAAGCAATCCTGATTGCGTCCGTCGTTATAGCTTATTGCGTCTTCATATGGTTTTTATTCGCCTGATACACGGATTACTGCTTCTCTTAAGGTGATGGTGTGAAAAGACTTCCAACCAAAGTATTGCTGGTCGGATGGTTTGGCCTTTACGTATTGGTCATGTATGGTATCTATTGCCAGATCTCAAATCTTCCCTGGTGATTTGACTCTAGGGCAAAACGCAATTTTTAAGGTATAACGGTCAGTGCTCAATCCTGGTACCATCAGGCAGGGTGCAGTATCCGGTTTTACCAAAAAGTCGTTTTTTATAAGACAGGGTTCCGCCCTGAAGATGGCAGTAACGATCTGCTGAACTTTTCTCCACAGGGCAAGAACTGCAGGCAGTCAGCACACCCAGACAGGCTGTCACGGTTAACCACTTCATATTTTTGCCTCAATTTATCAGGAGTAATACACAGTTAAATCAGTTATTGCGCAGTGACTTTCTCACCAGACGCGTACCATCACGGGTCAGTTTCAGTCCATCGGGCGAAACGGTATTTCTCCCCATGATCTTCACTATTGCCTTCTGTTCAACACTCCCGTCAGATATCAGCTGGCGGATGTTAGCGACCAGACCTTTGTTACTAATGGGACCAAATTCCCGGCAGATTTCTAATTCACTCATCGTCCGCGGATAAATACGAAAAAGATATTCGAGAATGCCCCACTGGGATTTGTCAGAAAAACTGGTTTTCATTGCCCCTCCATGTGAAATCACTTTTTTGCGGATTTTAAATCATTTGAAAGCAACAGTTAGTCAATGACGCACATTGAGAAGGCGAGCTTTGAGCATTGGCCGTGAAGGAATGTGATGAATGGATTGGCTATGATGGTGTGACCAGCGGGAATCGAACCCGCACATTGGCCTGGGGAGCTGAAGTAATGCCATTATACGATGGCCGCTTTATGGTGCCGATTACCGGAATTGAACGGATGACCTGCTGATTACGAATCAGCTGCTCTGCCATCTGAGCTAAATCGGCATGGTGGCCCTGCTGGATTTGAATCAGCAACCGGGCAATTATGAGTCGCACGCTTTGACCGCTGAGCTAAGGGGCCGGATGCTGCGGTGCCGGGTGCCTCCCGGTGAGTCGGCAAAGCCAGACCGACCCGCTTAGTATTCTGCACTTTCAGCTTAAGCCCCGCCGCATAGGGGGATTCACCGCAGCGAAGGAAGCATAGCGGCGGACGCTTCAACGCTATCTCAACAGGCTATTCAATTTTACCTGACGCGGAAAATAGAGCTACTGTTCCGCAAACTTTGACGTCGACTTCCCGAAAGTGAGCGTCAAGAGCTGCACGTAAGCCATCAGCCGAATCCTGCCAGTTATTAAATATCCCCTTCTTGTTATAAAGGCACATTAATTTTGTGCCAAATTTATTATGAGTAACCCCAGAGCCGAGTATGGTTGCTCCATATAGTGTACCATCAGCTTTCAACGCTGAAGCTGCGTTAGAAATCACAATTTCTTTGGTATTCATGCTTCCCGGTAAACAATGAAGCAGGTAGAACATGGATACTGAATCAAAGCTGTTATTCAGATCTGCGGGTAGTGGCATAAAAACATCGTGCTGAATGGATCGTACTGTGAACTGAGGAACAATGCGCTCGCTCGTAGATTTTAAACTGTTAGGATTAAGATCAAGTAGAGTGAAATTTTGCGGTTTCTTTGAAGTATGCGAGAGGTAAAATCCAGTTCCGACACCTATATCCATATGGTTCTCACCCATAAATTTTTGGAAGTGGTCCAAAAGAATTGGTCTGGTCCTGCACTGCCATGCATAGGTGTTAGAAATGTTCAGCACCCACCAGTCATAAATCTTCAGGGAAAGGGGAGTATAGACCTGGGCTCCCTTTTGGCTATCAAACTCCATAGTAAAGTTTCTCCTGTGTACTCTTATGGTTTGCAAAATTATTCGGCAGAAGCTATTACATATCCTTCACTCTCAAGCCTTAATCGGTTAAGGCATAAAAACTGCTCTCCATTACAACATCTTATGGCTTCATGATGAACTAAACCCTGGCGTATGAGTTCTTCGATATTTGCAAGCATCCTGAACTCGTCGACATCATCAAAGCAGCTCAGATACTGCCTGGTGGTCATTGGATGCGGGTGAAAAATGGATAATGCTCTGAGAATATCTCTCTGTAGTTTTACAGACAAAAGCTTGTTGCTCATTACTTAATGACCTCCAGAAAAGCCAATCTGATAAAAATGCATATAGCCCGTTGCCAGTTTTACGAAAGCAGGAACTACCACGATTGGTAATCAGCTGATTGCCGATGGCAAAACGGTACTGATCGTGACGGTAGCGGACCTGATAACGCAGCTCAGAGCGTCCTATGACGGCAGCATGTCTGAGGCGGCGTTTCTCGACGGTCTGTGTGACGTTGATTTGCTTGTCATCGATGAAGTTGGCGTTCTACGTGTCGCTGCGCCCGGTCGGGATACTGACGAACCTGAATCATGCGTCGCTGACGCAGCTGCTGGGTGAACGGGTGATGGACCGACTGAAAATGAACGACAGCACCTGGGTAAATTTTACCTGGGGAAGTTTCAGATCGCAGGTGCATACCCGCCTGCAGGGCAAAAATTCTTAGCCAACAGGAGAAACATACTTTGGGAAAACTTACGAAAATCACCGGCGCAGAGCTGGCAAAACTTATCCTCGGCAAAACGCTGACGGTGTCGGATATGCACGTGCTGCTGCGCAAAGCCCGTTCTGGCTACGATCCGGAAAGTCTCTGGGTGGCGCACAAAGTACTTAAAGGGTTACCCAGCTGCCGCATGTAAACATTACTCCGTGGCCGGCACCGTGCTTACTGTCTGCACAGTGTCAGCGATCGTTTTTATGAGCGATCTGTAGCGGTGAACCGGCGCACGGTGGCCAGAAAATCAAGGATGCCGATCCGCTTCAGTGAAGCCGAACTGGTATACATCACGCGGTATAACGAATTCGACCAGCTGCTGCGTGCAGCGCAGGCAACATATACATTTTATACAATAATTGAGGCAGTTGCGATACTCATCATCACTATAATAGTAAAACTAATAAAAATGTAACATTTGCTCTTTGTTAATATAAAGTAATAACAGGAATTTAATATGCGAGACCCCGGAAGGGTTTATCTTATGTTTATAATTTTGATTAGTCTGGGTGCTATAGTTACAGACGCAATCTTTAATTTTCAGTCAAAGGAGAAGAATGCCCAATGAAAGTAATGACTCACTTAGCAAATAGGTTTCCTTTATTAATTATAAAATTTTTAGTTACTTGGGCTTTACTTTTAGGCTGCTCAGCAAGTTCTTTTGCAAACACATCTGACGGGATAAAGACAGCATTGCTGCTCAATGAAAGATATAATAGAACTGATGAAAACTGTAACGGGAACCCAGCCTATTACTGTTCAGGTATTGTTGTTAGGGTTAATGAACAACCGGGTAAAATTGATACATGGACTCCGTATATAAGAGATAGCGATAATTTTCTACAATTTAGTTATATAAGAAAGGATATAGGAGTGAATTTATGGGCGAAAACATTTGGTATAATTTTAAAAGCAAGAGAAGATGATGAGTACAGTACGCGATGTTTTTTTCCAGTAAATGCAATGAGTGGGGAACGACTTAATAATGGGTGTGGAGAACCTATGTCAATTAAGAAGGCGAGGAATGAGGATGTTGATAATAGTACATGTAAAGAGCAGGGCGTTAATACCGCTGAAGAATGGGTCGCAAAATACAAAGAATTACCTCCACCAATAAATTCTGAAAAAGCATGCTCTTTTAGTAGTCATAATGCATCGACCTTTAATGCTGCTTTAAAGGCTTCCCTCCTTCTTGGGGAACGTGGAAATAACGAGCTAATAGTGAATACATCTCCGACATTCTGGAGTGCGACCGACCCTTCAAAAGATCACATTCAAGCTCTGTGGTATTATAAAGATAGTGAATGGTTGGATAGCGCACGCTTAGAACAACAAAAATATTTTGATACAACTGGGCTTTGGGTTCCAGTGATCTCAATCGATCCAACTAATGATAATGTATTTTCTTACTCGGAAGCAGATCAGAAAGTTAAGCCGTCCTCTCGGAAATAAGTTATGCGTTATGGGTCGAATGCTGCATGTTGAATAATAAGGTGGCGGATTGGTCGGTGATGTAATATTTGTGGTATTAAACAATCTGGTGTTACGCCGAGCTACTGATAAGATGTTAGATTTGATCACCGCGTACGCTTGAAGATTTCTGTCTTAGTCATTTGCCGAAAGTAGTAAATGAAAAGCCTCACGTGAATATAAATCAATTTGATGCATTCTCATATTACGACAACATAGATGCGGCCTTTTAGACGCCGAAAGTGATATCCGCATCCGAACCGGCCACACGGAGGTTATTGTATTCATGGATTACGAACCTAAGTAAGAGCAACCGGCGGGGAGCATTCCCCGCCACCTCTTTATTTTGTTGTAGCGGACCTCAATGCACACAATCCTCAACATTTCCCGGCCCTGTGTTATAATATTTTCGCCAGCCTGAACAACTGGCTACCATAGCTGTGCATCAGATGAGAATGACCTGATGACACAGATACACCTCATAAAATCCGCACCCCAGACCCTGACTCCGGCCACGCCCGAAGCCAGCGAATTTGTGCGTCGCCTCAAACCTGGCGTTCTGCTTAACTGCGACGTCCGCCAGGCGCGTAATTACCGCTTCCACAAACTCTTCTTCTCCCTGCTCAATCTGGACTTTCAGTACTGGACGCCGATCGCCGGCGCAGTCGTTGAGTCAGAGAAACTGCTCCTGCGTGGCTAAGTTAATTTTCTGATTTCGATGACCTGCCAACGTAATATTCTCGATGCAACGCTGGATGCCTGGCTTGCGCGCATTGAGCACCAGCGCGCTGATGGCGTGGTACTGGTTAAATCGTTTGAGGCTTATCGTAAATGGGCGGTCATGACCGCTGGTTTTTACGATGAATTCATTCTGCCGGACGGCACCGTTCGCCGTGAGGCGCACTCCATCTTATTCGCCAGCATGAGTGAAGACGAATTCCGGCAGGTTTATAAGGCCGTTCTTAATGTGCTCTGGCTGCACATTCTTAATCGCCCATTCTGTACGCCTCAGGAAGCAGAAAACGCCGCTGCTCAGTTGTGGGAGTACGCAGCGTGAAGAAACAATCCTGCATTTTCTGCGGCGCGCCGGTAACGCTGCTCTGCGATGGCCATCTGGGGTACCCGCCGAGCCAGCATCAGCCGGAATGCATATCCCCGTTCGAACCCTACACCTGTGATGCGTCGATGTGCCACCAGTGCGCGATCCTCCAGAACACGATGCACATATGCCAGCGTCGCGGCGGCTGTATCGTTGAAACTGTTGATCACTGTCCGGTCTGCATGGAAAATCTGCCGGAGCATAACCGGCAGATCATTCATTCACCTGAACAGGCCGCTACTATCTGCGCAATTCCTGGCAGATGAAACGCGAAATGCTGTCGCCCCGCTATACCACCTGCCTCGCTGAACTAACGTTCCGGGTACAGCGAGGGAAAGGTGCTGGTAAGGCATTACGGGGGCCTCATTCCTGACGAGATTGTGCTGAAGCCCGTGATGTTTCTGAAGGTGCAGAATGACCTGTGCACCACCGGACGATGGGGCAGTGAAAGCCTCGGAGGCTGTACCCGGCGGCTCCGCAGCGCGGCCGGAGAGGCCGCTGAATAAGTCAGTGGCGGATTTGTGCCAGGTCGTCTTCCGTCAGGCCGGTCATTTTCATGACGGTATTGCGGTCAATGCCGTTCTGCAGCATGGTGCGGGCAACTTCCAGCTTGCCTTCCAGCTTGCCTTCCAGCTTGCCTGCCTTCCTGCCTTCCTGCCTGCCTAGCTGGATACCCTTCTGGATGCCTTTCTGCTCAAGCTGCTGTGCGATGGTCATAAGTGCGTCTCCGTGTTGCGGCAC
>NZ_VWVM01000038.1 GCF_008632075.1 Candidatus Pantoea gossypiicola | reverse complement strand
AATAAACAGGAGCTTTTCGCCTGGCTCTCTGACTGTGACTTTGTACAGACCGATATCACGCATAAAGAAGGGTTCGCAGCCGTTCGCCTTGCCACTTATGATTTGATTAACACCGGCATCACGACCGGCATGGACTGGAACCATACCTTCTCAGAAGGGCGGGCTTACGGCGGGCTTGAGGCGCTGCAGCAGTCGGGGCTGCGTTACGTTTATGGTTTTACCCCCATAACAACAAAGATTTCGACAGCAACGCGTTAAAATAAAAGAACGGATCGATAAAGAACCTCTCGGAACGTTTGAGATATCCGGCCCGGGCTTCTGCAATTCTTTACTATATGACCTGCCTTTTTTATGGGGCGCTCTCCAGTGCCTGGCTGCAAGAACCAAACTTTTCCTCCATTTTTATAATCAATATTGCCGGAAGGGGAAGTGAGTGTAATTTTGTCTGGGTGCTTTTTTTTCAGTGTTTAATATGTCCGTGTTATATACTTAAATAATTACCAAACAAAAGTGAATTTTCCTGAGTTTTCTTTTCTGGAAAGCGCCTCCTGTTATGTTTGAAATTATCTATAATGTCCTTATTTATCAGTAGCTTATCATAAGTGTGGCAGTGCAAAAAGCCAGGTGATATATAGGTATTAATCGATCGGCTCTTAATTATTCCGTGTTCTGCATATGGAGCGGTATTGACGTAAATATACTTCCGACCGATAATGCCTGCCGCAGGATGCGACCAAACCTACTATTAACCTTTTTCCGGAAAGATGTGGATTTTAAAACGGCCAGAGGTGCATGATTATCACGCCGGCATCCCGGAAGTCACTCCTGAGTGTGCTGGCGAGGTACTGTTTTGGCCATATTAATTTGATAGGGAAATTTTTTAAGAAAGTAATCAGTTATTATTTGAGATGGGTATTGTTATGGTAAATAGAAAAGTTGTAAGTGTTTTGTTGGCTGGCATTTCAATGATAGGTTTTGTCGATCAGGTATCAGCAAGTATGTGGGGTGCTATGAATGCCGCTCTCGGCATCACTTGTCCTGATTCGAAATTTACGATTCCTGTCACTCAAAATAGTGACAATAAAATTATCTGGAATATGGATTCCAGCCTCACCTCACGAGACAGGTGCTATGCCAAGGTCAATAGCATGTATTCTAATAAATATTCTTCTGAGTGGAACGATGCCACGGCAGAATGCTCTCACATGTGGGATGAGCAGGTGGCCAAAGTCGCCCGTACTAATGCTGAAGTTAGTGAAGCATATCCTAATTGCAGCAACATTTCTAATTATATTTCAGAACAAACAGGTGACCGTTACTAACATATTAAATATATTATCTTACGCATTTAATCGCGAGAGTTAAACGTCCCGTCTGCTGACTAACAGTGGCTGCCACTGTTAGTCAGCGTTCTTTTGAAAGAACATCTATTTATGCGTATTTTAAATAAAAAAATTATTTTTGCTGTAACTGGAATTTTTTTCTTTGCTTTGTTTCTGGTGCGGGTCAAACATAATTTCCCTGAAACTATTTATCATACAGTGACCATCAGTCGCTCCATGTTTAAACAGGAAATTCTTGTCGCAGGCAAACTTGAAGCAAAAGAAAAAGTTGATGTCGGGGCCCAGGTAAGTGGTCAGTTAAAATCCATCAATGTTAATATCGGTGAGCATGTAATAAAGAATCAGCTTTTGGCGATAATCGACCCCGAGCAAGCCGAAAATCAAATCAAGGCGCAGGAGGCTTCCCTGGCGGCTCTATTTGCTCAGCGCCGTCAGGCTCTGGCAACGCTTAAATTATGCCAGAGTAGACTTGCCCGTCAGCGGCAGTTGATCAGGACACATTCGATTTCCCAGGAAGACTTCGAGTCAGCTGTCACCGACTTTACCGTGGCGCAGGAACAGGTGAATACCGTAGATGCCCAGATACAAAACCAGAAAGCCCTGAATGCTGCAGCTAAAACCAGCCTGAGCTTCACACATATTGCGTCTCCCATTGAAGGTGTGGTTACGGCAATTCAGGCCGCTGAAGGACAAACGCTGGTCGCCACTCAGCAGGCCCCTACTCTCATGACAGTTTCAAACTTAAAGATAATGTTAGTCCGGGCTCAGGTTTCTGAGGCCGATATTATACGTCTCAGGACTGGTCTTAGAGCCTGGTTTACAGTTCTGGGGGATACTGAAACGCGTTATGAGGGGAAGCTGAAAGCTATTCTTCCAACCCCGGAAACTGTCAGTAATGCCACCTTTTATGACGTATTGTTCGAAGTACCTAACCCGGATGGCGTTCTCCGCCTGGGGATGACTGCTCAGATCCATATTGAACTCAGACAAGACCAGAATGTACTGACCATTCCGCTAAACGCGTTAGAGGAGAGGACTTCTGATGGAAGTTATCAAGTCAGTCTTTTGCGTGACGGTAAGGCTGTCAGGACAAATGTGACGATTGGTGTGCAAAATGATACGGATGCGGAAGTTATCCGGGGCATCACGGATGGAGATGAAGTAATTGTGAGTAGCTTACCGGACAGGGGAAACCAATGATGCCGCTCATCGAACTCAAAGCAATTTACCGTCACTTCTGGGTAGGAGATAAAAAAGTTGACGTGCTAAAGAATATTTCCTTATCCATATTTTCGGGGGAGATGGTAGCGATAATGGGGCCGTCAGGGTCAGGTAAATCGACGCTGATGAATATTCTGGGTGGATTAGATCGCCCTTCCGGCGGCACTTATAAACTGTCAGATATGAATATCACCGCGTTAAATGATAACGCGCTGGCCGGACTTCGCCGCGAACGTTTTGGCTTTGTATTCCAGCGATATCAACTGATGGCATCCCTTACAGCAGCGCAAAACGTTGAAATGCCAGCAATCTATGCCGGGCAAAACCGTAACTTTCGCAGACGCCGGGCTGAGAGTTTGTTGGCATCACTGGGGCTGGAAGAGCGTAAAGACTATTTACCCTCACAGCTCTCCGGTGGACAACAACAGCGGGTGAGTATTGCCAGAGCACTGATGAATGGCGGTCAGATAATCCTGGCCGATGAGCCTACCGGGGCGCTTGACAGTAAGGCCGGGCACGACATTATGCTGACTCTCCGGCAGTTATGCGACCAGGGGCATACTGTTATCCTGGTAACCCATGATGCCACTATCGCAGGTCAGGCTGACAGGGTCATCGTTTTGCGTGATGGTGCGATTATTAACGATGTGAAGGGCACGAAAGGGGGGATTACTGCCATTCCTGACTGCAGAGAACCCGGATTTAATATGCCACTGCCTCTGCGGAGTATCTCCCCACTCACCTGGTTTGCCAGCAGCTCAACTGACGCCTTGTTAATGGCATGGCGGGTTATATGGGCCAGAAAGCTCCGCACATTTCTGACAATGCTGGGTATTGTCATTGGTATTGCCTCCGTTGTCATCCTTATCTTGCTGGGGGATGCTGTGCAGGACCAGGTGCTGAAAAATCTCCATAGTATGGGGACGGATAGCATAACGATTTACCCCGGCAGTGATATCGGTGATGAAGTGTTTCAGCGATCCCTTACCTATGACGATATTCCTCTTATCAGGAAACAGCCCTGGGTGCAGGCAGTGTCAGCCACTGTCTCATCCTCAGAGCGGGTCCGCTTTGGCAGTCGGGATATACAGGCCAGCATCAGCGGGGTAAGCAGCGATTATGCTCATCTTTTTGAGCTGAGTTTCAGTGAAGGACGGTTCTTTACTGACGCTCAGGTAGAAGCGGGGGCGCAGGTAGCTATTCTGAACAGCAGTCTCCGACGGCGATTGTTTCCGAGAGATACTGACGTAACGGGTAAAGTCATGCTAATCGGTACAATACCTGTGATCATTGTGGGTGTAGTAAAAGAGAAACCTTCGACAGGGGAGGAAGGGCTGCATATCTGGCTGCCATGGACCACGGTGGCTGCACGTCTGACCGGCACAGGCTGGCTTAATTCTGTTAGCGTAAAACTTCGACAAGGGGCGGACGGGGCAGAGTCAGAGAAGAAACTGACCAATTTACTGGTGCTCTATCATGGAAGAAAAGATTTCTACATCAGGAATTCAGACACCATACGGAAAAGCATTGAGAAAACAACCGGTACCTTCCGCCTCTTTCTGACGTTGATTGCAAGTGTTTCACTCATTGTGGGGGGGATAGGAGTGATGAACATTATGCTGGTTTCTGTCACCGAGCGCACCCGGGAAATAGGTATACGAATGGCTATTGGGGCGAGGGCGCGGGATGTACTTCTCCAGTTTTTAATTGAATCCATTCTCGTTTGCCTGACCGGAGGCGCAGCAGGCCTGCTTCTGTCTGCCATTACTACTCAGGTGTTGAAACATTGGCTGCCGGGCTGGGATATCCACCTGTCTGTATCATCGATGCTGATAGCCTTCTCATGCTCCATGTTCTCAGGGGTCATCTCCGGCTGGCTGCCTGCCCGGATAGCCGCCAGACAAAATCCGCTTGTTTCGCTCGCCCATGAATAAGTTGGTTAGGTGAGGCCTGACGCATTAGTTATAAAAAATAATCAAGAATATTATTTTTACAGGTTGTTTTTATTTCCAGTCTTCAGGGGACTATAGAATATCTGTGCCTGTAACACGTGTATTTGTAAAGGGTTGGAATTATGTTTGGAAAGTTTACTCTTTGGTTAGCAGGACTTTGCCTTGCAGGCCTCGGCACTTATGTACATGCCGAAAATCTTATGCAGGTATATCAGGCTGCGCAACTCACTTCTCCAGACCTTCGGGTAGCAACGGCTGATAATGATGCTGCTGGTGAAGAAATAAAAATTGCGAGAAGTGCTCTTCTTCCTCAGCTAAGCCTTTCTGGTAGTTCAGGGTGGACGGAGGGAGCGCGAGAGAATGCGGGGGCGCATTCCCGGTCTTCCGGTGGCACGCTTTCTCTGAGCCAGACTCTTTTTAATATGTCGTCCTGGCAGGCTCTGACTCTGCAGGAAAAACAGGCTGATCTCAGGAAGGTTACCTACTGGTCAACACAACAAAGCCTGATCCTTGATGTCGCGACCGCCTATTTTAATGTCCTGAAATCAGTTGATACACTTTCTTATACCGAAGCTGAGAAAAACTCTGTTTGTCGTTTGCTTGAGCAGACGACGCTAAAATTTCAGGCAGGCTCTCTTGCCGTTACGGATATGCAAAACGTCCGGGCACAATATGACCAGGTCCTTTCCACTGAGGTCTCGGCACAAAATGAGGTCAATAACAGCGCAGAAGCACTGAGGGAAGCAAGCGGTCTGAACTGGAAGCATTTAGCTGCCCTGAATACCGAGCATTTTAAAGCCAACAAAGTGTCTGACGTCAAGGGTTTACTGAAGCAGGCGGAAAACCATAGTTTGCGGCTCTGGTCTTCACGGTTGTCGCGTGAAATAGCTAAAGCCGAGATTGAAACCGCTCAGACAGGTCATATGCCAACGATTTCATTGAATGCTTCAATAGGAATTTCAGGCAACCGATCCAGTTACGATGAGCATTTCGGCAAAAGTATTTCTGGCTCAAATCAGGTGAGTGTCAGTTTATCGCTTCCCCTTTACAGCGGAGGGGGGGTATCTGCAAGAGTAAAACAGGCTGAATATGACTTGATTTCTGCCAGCGAGCAGGAAGAAGGCGTGCACCGTAATATAATGAAAAGTATCCGCTCAGCATTTAATAATATTAATTCCGCTGTCACCAGTATTAAGGCGAATGAACAGGCAGTGAAATCTGCACAAGCTTCACAGGAAGCCACTCTGAATGGCTATCAGGCTGGCACACGTACGATGCTGGATGTGCTGGATGCAACAACCACAGTTTATCGCGCCCAGCGCTCCTTATCGGAAGCGCGTTATAATTACCTGCTTGCCAGGCTGACATTAAAAAAAGAGCAGGGGATCCTCAGTATTGCCGACCTGCGAGCGTGCAATGATTTTTTAGGAAAGGAAAAAGACATTCCTTTTTCGGAATAATTATGCTTCACCTTCCGGCAAGGACATGCCTGACGGATAAAAGCAGTAAAATTAACGGGTTATGTCACATTAACCACCCTGGTAGATATCGGGCTCTGGATGAACAGGAGGTAGTCTGGAGAACAGAAATTTTTGTACTTTAAGCACGTTAGTTAATCAATACCAATGATCAACAGATTAATTTTACGTCAGCGGCTATCGCTTTTCAGTAGTTGTTTTTGCGGTATTTTATTCAGCTTATCCGGTTAAGGTCAATTCCCCTGGAAACACAGCACTGTGGTACACTCTATTGCCACAGATAAGTCGGTTTAAAAAACAGGCTTGCCGGACCATAATTTTCATTATCCAGACTGACCCTGACAGAACCAGTTAACCAGAACCCGACAGCTGACAGTCGGTGAGAGATTGCTTTTACTCGTCTTATATGAGTGATACGGGACGGCTACGATCGGCTGGATGTCGGATTCGCGTGATGGGGGGGGGCCGCCATCGCGCCCCGGGCCGTGAGAAACCAGCGTGAGCGACGCGCGCGGGTTTTTGAGCCGGCCCTGAACAGGGGCAGGAACATTCCGCAGAGGCGTCCTCTGAGCGGGTGCGAGTGTACGACGCGCGGTGAACGTCGTGGGCGGAAGGAATGCTGGCATAAATGACGCCTTGTTTTAAAATATAAACGAGGTTACGAACCGCATGAAACACTCGTGGACGCTGGCATCCGTCGCGATAATGGCGGCCTGTCTCCAACCTACCGCGCACTCAGCAATCCTGCCACGGTTACCGTACTTCGCAGGTCTGCCGCATACAGGCATTTTATGAAGAAGCAGCGTCTGATTAAAAAGCCGTCTTAACGCATAATAATTCGATATCCAAACTTTTCCCTAAATACAGAGCCAAAACTTCCAGTGTCAGGCTAGCCGGCGATAGCGCTGGATGATTTATCAGAAGCATATCGGAGAGAAACTGCTGCCTTGACCACCATAATTCAGGCTGACAAAGGTATTGAACACGCAGGACTACTGGCCGGATAAAATAAATTCGGCCCGCTCTTCTGGTCCGCAAAGAGGTAACCTGATGAGGTTATATCCGTGTCTGCTGTAAGACTCAACCATTGCATGAAATGTCTGAACTGCTTCCTTGAAAGATTGCTTACGCTCCGTATCCTGCACAAAGATATCTTCCCATGGCGGCGCGATGAACACGGTTTGTGAATACCGGAATAGTTCAATTGCCCTTTCAATGTGCGCCGGCACGGGCAAATTACAGAGCGCCAGATAACCAACAACATCCGGCAGCCCCCGGTCAAAGAAAAATGGCGTTTTGCTTTGGGCTGACTCATGCCAGGAGCGTAACTCCCAGTTCAGCATTAGTTCGGCAAAAGATTCCCTGTCTTTCCATGGCAGCGCATTTCCGCCGATCGCTACCTGATCTTTTATTATTGCGCGCCCGGCCTCAGTTGCCGTCGGAAAACCTTTTGCGCGCAGAGAATCCAGCAGCGTACTTTTACCCGACCCCGGTCCGCCGGTAATAATAATTCTTTTGTTTTCAGAATACATAAAAGCGTTCCTTTTTTGGAAAATACGACACACAGATGTTGGATACCTCACAATGAAAAGATGAGGACATTATTATACCAGTGCCCTGCAGATAGCCTGTAAGCAACATTTTGCACCACTGGTTGTAGATAAAACCTGTCGTCGTGTCTCACTGAACATATCCACGACGCCGGGGCTTTGCATTACAGGCGCTTCCGCCTGTCGGTTCACCCACGTGAAACACTGCACAACAGAGCCATAGCCGCACAGATTGTCAGAACCAGTCCCAGTTGCTGCACCATGCCGGCGAGCCCCGGCATCATTCCCGGTAACAGGTAATAGTTCAAGCCGAACCATGCTCCTGCAGCCCCGACCTGTTCGCGATAACGGTGCAGCGCCTGAGCTACAAATGGGTACCGCTATGGGTTGCCAAATGAAAGAAAATTGCCGCCCGGCCACCGCGTTTCCGGGTTTTACCCGCCGCCGGGACTCGCTAAAATAACAACTCAGAATATTCAGGAGGACAGCACGCCGTGACGCTGACCGAAAAATCCGGCCATCTGGCGTGGTGCGCCCTGACCGCGCTGGCCCTGGCGCGGCAGGACGGGACCGTCAGCTCTGACGCCCAGGAAAATCTCTTTCTCACCCGATGGCTGGCCACCGCCCTGAAGCAGCACCGCTTTGCCCGCGAAGTTGCTCCCGACATTGAGTGGCTGCTGAAGCAGGGCCGCCAGTACGGGACCGGGGCAAAATTACCCGGCAAGCTGGACTATCTCTGGCGCTCCTGCACCGGCTTACTTTCAGAGCAGAATGACCTTTTCCGGCTGACGTACGCCCTGGAAACAGCGAAAGATATGCACTGGAATTACCGTCTGCTGAGCGATCGGGAATGGTCCGGACGTCATGCAGTGAGCCTGAACACGGCAGTGAATAATATATTTATATCCCGGAGCAGTCTGGACGCGGCATTTAATGACGAGGGCTGGCAGGTTGGGATGCTTATGGCACGCGTGTCCGGTTCTGTGGCAGGGCTGGTACAACTGTTCATTCGCTGTGGATGGCAGCTGGACCTGCATCCGGGACAGGCTTCTGCTGACATCTTCAGGCTGAGCGCGTTACCGTCAGTTAAAACAGGGTGTAAGGAAACCGGAGCAGAGTCAGAGTCTGCATTTACTGAACAGTAAACCATCCATTACTGATTACAGTGGATGTTCCGGAATCAGGAGATAATGATGGACAGGGAATCAATTTTGCAGGTACTCAGGGCGCACCCGGACAACTGCATCCGGGCCTTTCACCGCGGACGGGCGGGCCGTTCCGGGTACAGTGAGGGAAAGGTACTGGTAAGGCACTACGGGGGCCTCATTCCTGACGAAATCGTACTCAAGCCCGTGATGTTTCTGAAGGTGCAGAATGACCTGTGCGTGACGGAACGATGGGGGAATGACCTCCTGGGCGGCTGCACGTGGCGGCTCAGCAGCGCGGCCGGAGAGGCCGCTGAATAAGTCAGTGGCGGATTTGTGCCAGGTCGTCTTCCGTCAGGCCGGTCATTTTCATGACGGTATTGCGGTCAATGCCGTTCTGCAGCATGGTGCGGGCAACTTCCAGCTTGCCTTCCAGCTTGCCTGCCTTCCTGCCTTCCTGCCTGCCTAGCTGGATACCCTTCTGGATGCCTTTCTGCTCAAGCTGCTGTGCGATGGTCATAAGTGCGTCTCCGTGTTGCGGCACACGCTGTGCCAGTTCGCGTACAAAGGCTTCGGCGTCGGACGTTTCGCCTGCCTGTACAATATAGTGTACCAGCG
>NZ_VWVM01000037.1 GCF_008632075.1 Candidatus Pantoea gossypiicola | reverse complement strand
TGGCTGACACCGTGCCGGGCGTAGAGTGGGTTGTGGGTGAAGAGCCCGAAGCCGATCTGAAACTCCACCATGGTGAAATGACGCTGACTCAGCTGTGCAGTCTCTATGCGCATGCTGCCTGCGTGGTCAGTCCGGTAGGTTTCTCGGTCCCGATGACCATCGCATATAACACACCGCTGTTTGTAGTGGCAGGCGGTCGGGGAGGGCATAACGCGCCGGAGATTATTACCGATCCGGCGATGGACCTGTCGCGCGTACGCTGGGCGCTGCCCGATAATTACTGCCGCTGCACCCGCGCAGATCACGACTGCGACCGGCGCATCAGCAATTTCGATACTCTTTTCAGCGAGTGGCTGCATGAAATCGTTCTCTGAAAAATCTGGAGGTAGCTATGCCGCGTAAATTTGATGTAACTGCCGAAGTGCTTGCAGAGTTAAAGGGGTGTTTGTCTCTCAATGAGGTTAGTGGTGAGTTAATCTGGATTGTTAATCCCAGGGGAAAGCGCCAAAAAGGGGACAGAGCAGGCAGTCAGCAAAATAACGGATATCGGATTATCACCTTTCAGGGGCGACACTATTATGAACACCGACTGATTTGGTTCTGGTTATATGGGGATATTCCTGCTGAGAAAGTCATTGACCATATTAATGGCAATAAAGGAGATAGCCGCCCGTTAAATCTACGCCTTGTTTCGCAGCGCTTGAATTCTCAGAACGTTGTTCGCAATAGCACCCGAAAAAATTTAGCTGGCGAAATTCTTCCTCAGGGAGTTCACATGAGCGCGGGTAGTGGTAAATATTACGCGTGCATTAAAGTTAATTATCGTAAAAAGCATCTGGGGACGTTCGATTCTTCGGAAGAGGCTCACATTGCATATCTGCGTGCAAAAAGTTTGTCACACCCTGCGTCAACCATCGAAAGGCTGTTATGAAAACCTTCAATGAATTACAGGCCACATCACTGATCTGGCTTCCTGAGCACGGCATAGGTAAGTATCCTGTAGAAATAAGCGACCACCCCTACGATTATTCGTATTTCGATAAATATAAAAGCATGGCTGGTACGAAAATCGGAAAAGCTTTAAACCTGGCCCGTGTTGAGATGGTAAAGCGGCACTGGCGGGGTATTGTCGTTGATATCGGAATCGGGAGTGGTTCATTCATCGAATTATATGGAAATGCACTCGGCTTCGATATTAATCCAGCTGGAGTTTCCTGGTTAAAAGATCGGGGTGTCTGGGCTGATTTATACACCGAAACCTATGAAGCTCTGACTATGTGGGATTGTCTCGAACATCTCTATGAACCTGAGCTGGCGGTTGCGCAGGCAAAAAAATGGGTATTTTTATCGATCCCTGTTTTTGATGATGCAGAGCATGTGCTCAGATCGAAACATTTCCGTAAAGATGAACACGTTTTTTATTTCACTCACACAGGTCTGCTGCGCTGGTTCGACGGCCAGGGCTTTGACTGCATTGAGCACAACACCATGGAAACCAAACTCGGCAGAGAAGGCATAGGCAGTTACGCCTTCCGCCGCCGTACCTGACCCCGCCTGATAAGCGGGGTTTTTTATACCCTCAGCATGGACACAACCATGTGGATCACACAGTGGCTCTTCAGCCATAACCAACAGGAGGCAGCAATGCCGGAAGTAAAAGATATCGTCACCGATGACCTGGTGAAAAAAGCCCTGAAGTCTGATGCGGTCACCACCGCTGTTAAAACCCAGATCAAAGCCGATCTGGATACCCAGATTGACGCCGCCGTGGATACAGCGCTGGTGGATATTCTGGGTTCTGATTCAAAAGCTGAGTAATCAGCACAGGGCGCATTCATGCAGTGCGCCCGATGAAGATTACTGCAACCCCGGCGGGCGGTGGGGCAAATAACACCCGCAGTCTGTGACGGCAACCGCCTATGCTCCGCGAGTAAAAAGGGTACCGGGTGCAGACGGACGGCCGGGAAAGACCGGCATTTTATAAAATTCTGTAAAACGCCGCTGGCCAGCCGTCAGGACAGGTCAAATATCCTGTTTCGGCAGTTGTCGGTATACGGATTACCCGCACAAACAAACACCGAGAAAGATCCAATCATTTAATTCTTCTGAATGCTCGTCACGGGGCAACTATCCACAGAGCCTTGCGGGGTGAGTCTATGGGGTAAGCAATAATGCTTTCACTCTGTGGGCTGCTTTTATCCGCGTGAACTTAGGCTCACCACCAAAAGGAAAGCTCATGGTAGCAAAGCTGTTAACTCGTAACGGCGGCAGAGTTTATGTCGCCAGCAATGGTGAGAAAGTTAAAGTCGGCATGTCTTCACGTCACAAATGCACAGGAAGATTCACCGAACTCAAAAAGCATGAAGGGTTTGAGGTTAAAGAGAGCTATATCACTGATCGGCGTTACGATTTCAGGCTGGTTGAAAAGATGGCTCATGAAAAGTTATCTGCGCATCATCTACATGGTGAATATTTTGATGTCACGATGGATGAAGGCATTCAGGCCGTCATTGCTGTTATGGCTGAGCTGGACTCGAACGGGTTCAGTGGCTTCGTTAAACCACCGAGATAAAGCTGACCAGAGGATTATTCTGTATGACTGACGAATCCTTCATCCGACCGCTGCCACCGCCACTGTTTATAAACCCGCCGGACCCGCTGCCTTATATCAGTATCGCTCCGGCTGGCGAGGTCTGTGACTGGATACAGACGCAGCTCCTGAGCGAAAACGGTGCGCTATATAACCCGGATCATGCGCATCTGATTGATGCTGACATCAGCTTCATGTGGGCATCAGCAGCATTCAGTAAAAAGGGTCGCACCGTTCTGGGTCAGGCGGAGGAGGTCATGCTGCGTGCCGGCGGCTGGCAGAAGGCCAGAATGGAGCAGCAGATGCATGAGTGGTTCGGGCGTGTGCCAAAGTTCATCATCACACTGGCCGCTGATTACTGTTCACAGTGCAGCGACCCTGAGTTCTGTGCGCTGGTGGAACATGAGCTGTACCACATTGCGCAGGCAACGGATGAATACGGTGCGCCTAAGTTTAATCGCGATACCGGTCAGCCGGTGCTGACACTCCGGGGACATGACGTGGAGGAATTCGTGGGCGTCGTGCGGCGGTATGGTGCCAGTGCCGAAGTACAGACGCTGGTGGATGCGGCAAACACAGAGCCGGAGGTGGCACATCTTAATATCGCCAGAGCATGCGGAACCTGCATGTTAAAGCTGGCGTGAATTTTTGACTGATTTTGACAGGCGGTAATCGATGGCAGCACTCAAAGGGGAGGTAAGAACATTTATAGTTCAGTCTCTTGCATGCTTCGATACCCCCTCGCAGGTTGTCGATGCTGTCAAAAAAGAATTTGAGCTTTCCGTTTCCCGGCAGCAGGTTGAATCTCATGACCCGACCAAGGCTGCCGGGCGAAACCTGGCAAAAAAGTGGGTGGATATGTTTAACACCACCCGCAGCCGCTTTCAGACGGAAGTTTCCGACATCCCGATAGCTAATAAGGCCTATCGCCTGCGCGTGCTTGATCGTATGGCGACGAATGCTGAGAAAATGAAAAACCTCGGCATGACCGCACAGCTGCTGGAGCAGGCGGCTAAAGAGGTGGGCGACGTTTACACCAACAGGCAGAAGCTCGAGCACTCCGGCCAGGTCGTGCAGTCCATTTCCAGCCTGATGGATGAGCTGGCGAAGGAGTAATGATGAAGTCGGAACACCTCGCCCTCTTACGCGACAGGTTCTGGCGGCTGAATCACCTGTACTGGATCACCGATAAAAAAGGGAAGCCGGTCAGATTCAGAATGACGCCGGAGCAGCTCGAGTACTTCGGGAACATGCACACCCGCAATATTATTCTCAAGGCGCGCCAGCTGGGCTTTACGACCGAGGTCTGCATCATTCAGCTGGATGCAGCGCTGTTTGAAGCGGCCCGCTGCGCACTGATTGCCCACACGCTGAATGACGCCAAACGCCTGTTCAGGGAAAAAATCAAATACGCCTACGACCGTCTGCCGGATGAAATAAAGCGGGCGAACCCCGCCAGTAATGATGCGGCGGGCGAGCTGGTGTTTAAAAAGGGTGGATCGCTCTACATCAGCACCTCTTTTCGCGGCGGTACACTGCGTTATCTGCACGTTTCCGAGTTCGGGAAAATATGTGCAAAATTTCCTGATAAAGCCCGCGAAATTGTGACCGGCGCGTTCGAGGCGGTGTCTTCTGACTGCTTTACCACAATCGAGAGCACGGCAGAGGGCCGGGCAGGCTACTTTTTTGATTACTGTCAGGAAGCGGAAAGGGCGCAGGTACAGGGAAAAATGCTGTCATCGCTCGACTGGCGGTTTTTCTTTTTCACCTGGTGGCGCAATCCGCAGTATGCGATCGAGCCCGTATCTTCTCTGCCACAGCGGCTTACCGATTATTTTGCTGATCTGCAGGCAAAGCACGGAATCGTGCTCAGCCCGCAGCAGCAGGCCTGGTATCACGCCAAAGAGAAAACGCTCGGTGACGATATGAAGCGTGAATATCCGTCCATACCGTCAGAAGCGTTTCAGCAGTCGGTCGAAGGTGCTTATTACGCGAAGCAGTTCCGCTGGCTTTATGAGAACCGGCGAATCGGCGCACTGCCTGACAATGCCCACCAGCCTGTTCACACGTTCTGGGATATCGGCGTCGGTGACTCCACCGCTATCTGGTTTATCCGGGAGGTGGGTGAGGAATATCACGTCATCGACTACTACGAAAACAGCGGTGAAGGCCTGCGCCACTATATGAAGGTGCTGAAAGAGCGCGGCTATGAGTATGGTGAGCACTGGGGGCCGCATGACATCGACAACCGCGAATTCGGATCAGATGCCAAAACCCGCCGGGAGCTGGCGCGTGAGGGCTATGAGATTGACGGACAGACCTACAGCCTTACCTTTCAGGTGGTGCCGAAAATGTCCGTTGATGACGGCATCGAAGCAGTACGCGAAATCCTCCCGCGCTGCGCTTTCGATGAAACAAAGTGTGAAGAGGGAATTTCTCATCTCGAGGCTTACCGCAAGGAGTGGGACGACAAGCGGGGCTGCTGGAAAGATAAGCCATACCATGATGCGACCTCTCACGGCGCGGACGGATTCCGCTACTTCGCGGTAACCCGTAAAAATCACCGCAAACCGCCAAAACCTATCAAATTCAAATGGGCCTGATCATGTCAGACTTAAATGTGGACTATCGTCACCCTGCCTGGGGTGAATTCAAAGATGAGTGGGACATGGTCGGCGACTGTGTCGACGGTGAGCGCAAAATAAAACAGCGTGGCTGTAAATACCTGCCGCACCCGAGCGACGATGCCGAAGACGACGATCCGCAGGGCAATCGCTACGCCGCCTACAAGGCGCGCGCTGCCTTCATCAATGTGACGGGCCGGACCCTGACGGGACTTGTCGGGATCGCCTTCAGCAAGCCGGTAAAAATCACCCTTGAAGGTGGCGTAACCGGGCTGGAGGCAGACGCAGATGGCGAAGGACAGCCGCTGGCGCAGTTCGTGCGCGATGCGCTTAATCAGAACCTGCAGCGGGGCCGTGCGGGGATACTCACGGACCATACCGGCAGCGGTGTTCAGCGGGGCAGCAGCCAGCCCCGGCCGGTTCTGCAGCTCTTTACGGCAAAACAGATCATCAACTGGCGGGTCACGGCAAACAAAACCTCGCTGGTGGTGCTTCACTGGCAGGAGCCCGTCGACGATCCGGACGGTTTTTCTCTGCTGCTGCGCCGCCGGTGGATGGAGCTGCGGCTTATCGATGGTGTGGCATATTTCCGTCGCTGGGAAGAGGGCGAGTCCGGCATCATTCCCGGCGCTGTCACCGCCTTTACTGACGGCAGCGGCCGGGCGCTGAATGAGCTCCCCTGGTCCTGGATTGGTGCCGTGAATAATGACCACACGCCTGACGCACCGCCGCTGGCCGATATTGCCTACATCAACATCAAGCACTATCAGTGTGAAGCCGATCTGGCCGAAGCGGCGCATACGGTCGGTCAGCCGATGGTGGCGCTGACGGGCGTGTCGCAGGAGTGGATTGACACCAATTTTCCGGACGGCGGGTTCTGCGTAGGCTCGCGCCGCGGGGTGCTGCTTCCCGCCAATGGCGACATGAAGTTTGCCCAGCCGGAGGAGCGGGGCATCATGACCTCGCTGGCGGAGCGCCGTGAAAATCAGATGGCGATGCTGGGTGCGCGTCTCGTTGAGCGCAACGGCGCGGCTCGCACCGCCACACAGGCGGCAAGCGAAGCGCAGACCGATAATTCCGTATTATCCCTGTGCGCCGGCAACGTGGAACAGGCGGTTAACCGCGCCCTGAGCTTTGCCGCGCAGTTTGCCGGCGGCAGCGGCAGCATTGAGCTGAACAAGCAGTATGACATTGCTCAGCTGGACAGCCAGGCGATTACCGCGCTGGTGGCGGCCGTACAGTCCGGGCAGATGCGCCTGATTGACTTTATCCGCTACCAGCAGCGCACCGGCCTTGTCGGTGATGATGAAACCCCTGAGGATATTCTTCAGGAACTCAAAGACAGCTTCCCCACTTTTACCGGACTGAGCGATGGCGACGATAAATGAGGAGCTGCGCGATGAGCTGATCGCCCACCGGGTTCACCTGACGCGCTATGAGGCGGGTGTAGTCAGCAGGCTGGTGGCTTCACTCAGTACCGATGATGCGGAACTGGCGGCCAGGCTGCTGGTGGCGCTGGAGGATATACCGACTGGCGCGGTGTCGGTAAAAAGGCTGACGCAGGTACTGGCACCCGTCAGGGACATCAACCGCAGGGCGGTCACGCGCTTTTTTGGTGAGCTCGGCCACGTGCTGAAGGCCTTCACGGAGTATGAGGCCGGCTTCGGCTTTGACCTGATGAAGTCCCTGCTGCCGGAGGTGGTGAGCCAGCGCGGCCTGCTGAAAAAAGTCGACGCCGGTCAGGCGTACGTCCGGGCGGTAACCGAACCTTTTCACGGTTACACGCTCCGGGAGTGGACCGGCAAGCTCGAAGCTGACCGCTTCGCGCGCATCGTGAACACGGTTCGCACCGGGCTGGGCAGCGGGATCTCGCCGGATGAAATAGTAAAAAGCGTGCGCGGCACAAAGGCCCGCAACTGGCAGGACGGTGCGCTGAATAAAAGTCGCGCCAACGCCTCGGCCATTGGCTACAGCACGCTGGCGCATGCGGCGCAGGTGGTGCGCGAGCAGACGGCGGCGGCAAACGATCATCTGATTAAGGCCAAACAGTGGCTGTCCACCCTGGACAATAAAACCTCGCCGCCGTGCCGCATCCGCGATGCGCTGCAGTACACCCCGGATAATCAGCCCATAAAGCACGGTATCCCGTGGGGGGACGGACCGGGGCGGCTGCATTTTCACTGCCGCTCAACGTACACGCTGATTTTCAGAAGCTGGCAGGACATGGGGTTGCTGCCTCATGACCTCACCAGCGCTGAAAAAGAGCGCATGAACGGTGAGGTACCTGCGGCCAGCACCTATCCGGAGTGGATTTCCCGCCAGCGCGCCAGCCGGCAGGATGACATTCTCGGACCCGTGCGCGGAAAGCTGCTGCGCAGCGGCGGCCTGAAACTCACCTCCTTTTATACCGAAGACGGCCGGTGGCTGACGCTGGACGAACTGCGCCAGCGGGATGCTGCGGCGTTTAAGCGCGCCGGTCTGAATTGATACTGACGTTTTTAACATGAGGCTGCCTTCGGGCGGCCTTTTTTATCACCGCAGCCCGAGGCTGCACTCATCTGACCCGGGGTTACAGATGCTGAAATTTAAACTGACCAGCGACGAATATGACGCGCTGGATGAAAGCCAGAAATCGTTTTATGCAGAAGCCGAAGGCGGTTACCAGCTGAAGATTGAAGGCGTGCCGGACGTGTCCGGCCTTGAGAAAAAGGTCACTGAGCTGCTGAACGAGAAAAAAATCGAGCAGGAAAGGCGGCGCGAGGCTGAACTGCAGGCGCAGCGTGAGCGTGAAGATGCCGCCCGTAAAAAAGGGGACATTGAGACGCTGGAGAAAAGCTGGCAGGAGAAACTCACCACCCGTGAGCAGGAGCTGCAGGCAACGATTGATGCGCACGCGTCCCGCCTGCATACCCTGCTGGTGGACAATGTGGCGCAGTCGCTGGCGACGAAGCTGGCGGGCGACAGCGCGGCCATCCTGATCCCCCACATCCGCGCCCGCCTGACCGTAGAAGACGGAAAAACGCGGGTCGTGGATGCGGAGGGCAGGCCCTCTGCAGCCACACTCGACGAACTGGAAAAAGAGTTTAAAGAAAACAAACTTTTCGCCCCGGTGGTGATTGTGTCAAGGGCTACCGGTACCCGAGGTGCCGGTAACCTGCCGTCCGGCAGCGCCGAAGGCAAAAAATGGGATGATTTTACCGAAGCAGAGCGCGTGAAGCTCTTTAATGACGATCCGGAAGCGTTTAAGCGCCTCGCGGCAACACAGAATAAGTAACAGGAGTCCGTAATGACCACGACTGCCACCCGCCTGAGTGACATTTTTGTTGGCGAGTACTACCAGACCATCGATCCGGTAAACAGCCCGGAAAAAACAGCCGTTTATAATTCCGGCATCATCACCCGCCTGGCGGCGCTGGATTCCATCGCCCGCAACAGCCAGGGCACTGCAACCATCAGCTACTGGCAGGATCTGGATGCGGATGAAGCGCCGAATGCCTCTACCGATGATCCGGATGAAATTGGCGAAGTAGGTAAGGCCTCGCAGGGCAGCATGCGCGGGCGCGTTCTGTTCCTGAACAAAGGCTACGGCGTTTCTGACCTCACGGCGGAGCTGGCCAACAGCGACCCGATGACGCAGATCCGCAACCGCTTTGGCACCTACTGGACCCGTCAGTGGCAGCGCTATCTGATATCCACCGCACGCGGTATCATCCTGAGCAATCAGGCCAACAACAAAGGTGACATGATCATCACCGAGCATGACAGCCTGGCCGGCGCGTTTCAGGATGCCGCCTTTACCGCAGGCGATGCGGCGGACCAGTTCTCAGCCATTGGCGTTCATTCAGTCATCATGAACCGCATGGTGAAGCATGATCTGATTGAGTACCTGAAGGATTCGGACGGGCGCGTCATTCTGGCCACCTATCTCGGGAAGCCCATATTCATGGACGACTCCCTGACCATGCCGAACGGCCAGTACATGTCCGTGTTCTTTGGAACAGGCGCATTCGGCTACGGCATGGGTGCGCCTCACACGCCGGTTGAGCTTCAGCGCCTGCCGTCCGGCGGTAACGGTGGCGGTGCTGAAATTCTCTGGGAGCGCCAGACCTACATCATCCAGCCTGCCGGTTTCTCCTGGCAGGGCGAAGACAGCCCCAATAAAACCCCGACGTTCTCCGATATGGCGCTCGCCAAAAACTGGAAACGGGTCTTTGACCGCAAGCAGGTTCCGTTTGCTGCGGTGATTTCCGGTGACGGCGCGTCATCCTGATCGGGGAATAACGCATGATAACACCTGATACTGACCCGGCTTCGCCGGGTTTTAACAGCTATGCCCGCATCAGCGACCTGCGCGACTTTGTTTCATCCCGCGGCGGGTCGGTACCCGATGACGACACTGAGTGCGCACAACTTCTGTTTCAGGCGATGGACTACCTGAACGGCCGACAGTGGAAAGGCCGCCGGACTACCGACAGCCAGCCGCTGGCCTGGCCGCGTGACCGGATTGTGGTGGACGGCGTGGCGCTCAGTAACACGGCCATTCCGGCTCAGCTGATACAGGCGCAGTGCCGCCTGGCGCTGGCGGCGCAGGAGGGCGAGCTGGACGGGGTACTGACGCGCGGGGTGACGATGGAAATGGCCGGTAAGGTCAGCCTGCAGTATGCCGGCGGTGACGACAGCGGGTCGATGTATTTTCCCTGGCTGGCCGGGCTGCTGCGCGGGCTGCTGGCCGGTGGGGCGTACATTGCCGTGAGAAGGGGGTAGCCATGGGTGACAGACCGGACACCTCAAAAGTAACCGCCCTGCTGCAGAGCATGATTTCCCTGAAGCGGGCGGGCGTGAAGGTGGGTATCCCGAAGGAGAATAACCCGCGCAAGGACGGGCTGCCGCTGGGTAACGCCGGGCTGATGGAGCTGCACGAGTACGGCGGCGACGTTCACGTCCCGGCGCACACCGTCAGCATCACGCGCCGCATCCGTGCTGACGGCACGTTTGCGTACAGCGGGCAGTTTCGCAAAAACGGCAACTTTCAGACCTTCCATCAGGTACCCGCACGCACGGTACACATCCCGGAGCGCTCTGTTTTTCGCTACACCTTCCACCAGAACGATTATTTCCGTAAGGAGATGGCCGTGCGCGCCACGGCGGTGCTGAACGGCACCATTACGGTAGAGGAGGCGATGACGCTGGTGGGCAGCCGCGTGCGGCGAAAACTCCGCGCATCGTTTACCGACGGACACCTGCAGCCCAATGCGGACAGCACGGCGAAGAAGAAGGGCGGAAAAGACACGCCGCTGATCGACACGCGCGACATGTACGAGTCCCTCACCTTTATTACAGACACGGGAGGCACCAGCAAATGAGGCCGAACGTCCGCCGGGTCGTGAACGGGCGCATGAGCCGTGAATTTACGGTTACGCATCCGGCCACCAGTGACTGGCAGCCCGCAGGTGTCAGTAACAACCGCGGGGTGATTTATCCCGCCGATACGGACGCGCTGCAGTTTGCGCCCGAGGGCACCCGTCTTCACGATGCCATCGTGGTGCTGGCCGCAAAGCGCATGGCGTTCGGTGACGTGGTGGCCTGGCACGATGAGCGCTGGCGCATCACACACCTGCAGGACTTTTCTGACTATGGCTATTACTACGCGGTCGCGGTTCGTGCTGCAGAGCCTGCTGGCCCCGATAGCGGCGGCTTTGCAGACGCCTGATAAAACGGTAACGGTGGTGCTGGCCGACACGGGTAAGCGTGCACCTGATACCAGTTTCATCACCCTGCGTGAAATCTCCG
>NZ_VWVM01000036.1 GCF_008632075.1 Candidatus Pantoea gossypiicola | reverse complement strand
TGGCTGACACCGTGCCGGGCGTAGAGTGGGTTGTGGGTGAAGAGCCCGAAGCCGATCTGAAACTCCACCATGGTGAAATGACGCTGACTCAGCTGTGCAGTCTCTATGCGCATGCTGCCTGCGTGGTAAGTCCGGTAGGTTTCTCGGTCCCGATGGCCATCGCATATAACACACCGCTGTTTGTAGTGGCAGGCGGTCGGGGAGGGCATAACGCCCCGGAGATTATTACCGATCCGGCGATGGACCTGTCGCGCGTACGCTGGGCGCTGCCCGATAACTACTGCCGCTGCACCCGCGCAGATCACGACTGCGACCGGCGCATCAGCAATTTCGATACTCTTTTCAGCGAGTGGCTGCATGAAATCGTTCTCTGACGAACTGAAAACCGGGCTGGTCTGGCTGCCCGCGCTGGGCATGGGCTATTACCCGGTACCGAAAAACCGCCCATACGATGAAGGCTACTTTGCCCGGTACCAGAAGATGGCTGACACCCCGATGGGCCGCGAACTGACGCAGGCGCGCATCCGGCTGGTGGCGCGTCACTATGATGGTCCGCTGGTGGATGTGGGTATCGGTGCCGGTCAGTTCGTCGGGACCCGCCCCAATACCCGCGGCTATGACGTAAACCCTGCCGGTGTTGCCTGGCTGAACCAGCGAGGCCTGTGGGCCGATTTGTACGCAGATCGGTATCCGGCGCTGAGCATGTGGGACAGCCTGGAGCACATCGACCGCCCGGATGTTGCCGTGGCAAAGGCTGAGAAGTGGGTATTTGTTTCGGTACCGATTTTTGCTGATGGTGACGCCATCCTGACTTCACGTCACTTCCGAAAGGATGAGCATATCTGGTACTGGACCCATAACGGTCTGCTGCGCTGGTTCGACGGCCAGGGCTTTGACTGCATTGAGCACAACACCATGGAAACCAAACTCGGCAGAGAAGGCATAGGCAGTTACGCCTTCCGCCGCCGTACCTGACCCCGCCCGATAAGCGGGGTTTTTTATACCCTCAGCATGGACACAACCATGTGGATCACACAGTGGCTCTTCAGCCATAACCAACAGGAGGCAGCAATGCCGGAAGTAAAAGATATCGTCACCGATGACCTGGTGAAAAAAGCCCTGAAGTCTGACGCGGTCATCACCGCAGTGAAAACCCAGATCAAAGCTGATCTGGATACCCAGATTGACGCCGCCGTGGATACAGCGCTGGTGGATATTCTGGGCGGTGATGCTGAGTAATCAGCACAGGGCCGCTCTGCGGGGCGGTCCGATGATGATTATTTCAACCCCGGCGGGCGGTGGGGTCAATAACACCCGCAGTCTGTAACAGCAACCGCCTTAGCTCCGCGAGCAGAAAGGGTGCCGGGTGCAGACGGACGGTCGGGAAAGACCGGCGACATATAAAGGAGGAAAAAACACTGCCAGTTTTTCGGACGAGGCAGTGTTTTTATTTTCGAAGGTGGGCGACCGCCAGCAGGTGCAACTGCTGGCAGCCATTCATACCCATCCAGCTGTCATGATGAGTACAAACCGAGGCCCAGCTCGCTCTCGAGAGCAGGCCAATAGTATTGGATCCTCTGAAATGACGACAGAAAAAAATAAACTTCCGCTCTCGGTTGTTTACAAACCACTCAGTTCACTGCTGGCTTACGCGCGTAATGCCCGGACCCACTCCGCTGAACAGGTCAGCCAGATAGTAGCCAGCATGAGGGAGTACGGCTGGACAAATCCGGTTTTAACGGATGAGAAGGGAGAAGTGATAGCGGGTCATGGCAGGTTGCTGGCAGCAGAGCAGCTCAGTATTGATGAAGTACCTACGATCACCCTGTCCGGACTGAGTGAGCAGCAGAAAAAAGCATATCGCCTGGCGGACAATAAATTGTCGCTTAATGCGGGATGGGATACTGAACTGCTTAAGCTGGAGTTTGCTGATCTTCTGGACAGTGAGTTTGATATCAGCCTGACGGGCTTCAGTCTGGAGGAAATTGATGATCTGCTGCGTGAGCCAGACACGCCGGAAAATAAGGAGCCTTATACCGCGAAAATCGACACGCCGGTATATGAGCCCTCAGATGTTGTTCCTGAAATCACAGAATTATACGATCAGGGGAAGACGGCAGAGCTTAAAAGCAGAATTGAAGCGGCCGGACTGCCGGCAGCGGTAGAAACATTTCTGATATGCGCGGCAGAGCGCCATACGGTATTTCATTTTAACAGGATTGCCGATTACTACGCTTCAGCCGATGCTGAGATCCAGGCGCTGTTTGAAGAATCAGCGCTGGTCATCATTGATTATGAAAAAGCGATAGAGCATGGCTTTGTCCACCTGACTAAACAGATGGTGGAAATTGTGCACGGCCAGAAGGAGGATGATTATGCGTGATGATTTCTGCGCCTTCATCCTCAGCAACGGACGTCCGGACAAAGTATGCACCTACAGCCTGTTGAAAAAGGCCGGTTACAGCGGCAGGGTTTTCATTGTCATCGATGATGAAGACAAGACGCAGGATCAGTATCGGGAATTGTTCGGTGACAGGGTGCTGACCTTCTCAAAAAGCGACATCGCAAAGCGTTTCGATGAAGCTGATAATTTTGGTGACCGGCGCTCCATTTTTTATGCCCGTAATGCCTGTTTTGATTTGGCTGAAAAAGTTGGCTGTAAATACTTTATCGAGCTGGACGACGATTACACGGAGTTTCAGTTCAGGGTGGGAAAAAATCTGGAGCCTGGCTATTGCCTGATATCCGATCTTGATGCCGTTCTGGATGCGATGCTCCGGTATTACGAATCCATCCCGGCAAAGACCATCGCTATGGCGCAGGGTGGTGATTTTCTGGGTAATTCCGGCAATGCTTCCTGGCTGAAACGTAAAGCCATGAACAGCCTGATTTGTTCAACAGACAGGCCGTTTGAGTTTGTTGGCCGAATCAATGAGGACGTCAACACCTATACGCTGCTTGGACGCCGGGGTGAGTTGTTCCTGACTATCGGGGCTGTGCAGCTGCTTCAGAAGCAGACGCAATCCAGCAGTGGCGGCATGACCGAGCTTTATCTGGCATCCGGGACTTACGTAAAAAGCTTTTACTCGGTTATGTATGCCCCGTCGTGCGTAAAGATTTCTCTGATGGGACTTGCCCATAAACGTCTACATCACAGAATCAGCTGGAACAACACCGCAGTAAAAATCCTCAATGAGCGTCATAAAAAAATCACCTCAGAAAACCGGGGGTGACAAATGCTCCCTTATTCCAAAATTGAATCCCTTGCTGCCTGCAGGATGAGTGAGCAACAGATTGCTGACGTTCTCGATATCGATCTTGCTGTATTAAAAAAGCAACAGGACAAGATAGCTGAATTCAGGGAAGCGGTGCGAAAAGGAAGGGCAAAGGGGGAGGCTGAAATACGGACCGCCTTATACCGGAAAGCAAAGGCAGGGGATGCTCAGGCATTTCGGGAACTTTTAAGGCGGGAGAAACAACAGGACAGTGACTGATGAGCAAGCCGGATGAGAAGGCCATCGAGCGTGATTATCGTGCTGGCGTGCTTTCTCAACAGGGTGTTGCTGATAAGTACGGTATCACGTTGAAAGCCCTGCGCTATATGGCCCAGAAAAATGGTTGGGTTCGATTAAAAGCGCTGAAGGGCAAAGGAAAAAAGCAGGGGCAAAAAACAGGGGCAAAAAAAAACTTTGCCCCTTGCGCAGAAAGCCGGTCTGAAGCAGCGCCGGACCTGACGACATTGAACGAGGGCGAGGGGCATAAATCACTAAGGTCAGATCCGAAAAGATCTCCTTTTTGCCCCGAACTTACGGACAAAGAGAAACTGTTCGTTTCCTACTACCTGGAATGCCGGAATAAATACGAGGCATACAAAAAGTCAGGCTATACCGGAAGTGATCGTAATGCGCGGTTGCTGTATCGCAAACCAGCGGTAGCGAGGGCGATTAACCAGCGCATCGGACAGCTGAGTGAGCAGGCGATATTAAACGCTCAGGATATCCTCAGGCACTGGCATGAAATAGCGATTGCAGATCCTGGTGAGATATCCCAGCTGCGCCGTGTCTGCTGCCGACACTGCTGGGGAGAGAATTTTCTATATCAGTGGCGGGATATTGAGGAATTCGACAAAGCAGCGGAAAAAGCCTCGAAGGAGAGCAAACCCCAGCCTGAGTACGGCGGCCTGGGATTTATTCAGAATGACGACCCAAACCCTGATTGCCCTAAATGCGCAGGGGAGGGCATTGAAGATGTTTATCTGGCAGATACCCGCGACATAACAGGCCCATCACGCCGACTCATTGCTGGAGTAAAAAAATCAAAATTCGGCATTGAAATAATAATGCGAGATCAGGATGCAGCCCTGAAAAATCTGGCGGCATTCCACCAACTGGCGGTCAGTGAGCAGGAACGGGAGCTGCGATTACTCAAAGCTGAGCAGACGCGCCTGGCGAACGAAAAACTACAGGCCGAAATTGAGGCTCTGAGAAAACAACTGGCCGCGAAAAATGAGGAGGATGAGGAGCCTTTGCCGGTAGCGATAAACATTAACGTCGTGGATGCACGGATGAGGAGTGATGACGATGGGGACCTCACCGACACTTAATATTCCACAGGCGCGATTTCTTGCTATGCCTCATAAGTTCAGGGCTTACGTTGCCGGGTTTGGCTCCGGTAAAACGTGGGTGGGATGTGGGGGTATCTGTAAAGAGATGTGGGAGCATCCGCGGATCAACCAAGGATATTTCGCGCCAACTTATCCGCAGATCCGCGACATTTTCTATCCGACGGTTGAGGAAGTTGCCTTTGACTGGGGGATGCGCGTTGAAATTAATGAAAGTAATAAAGAAGTGCATTTTTACGTCGGTAAGCAGTATCGCGGTACGACCATCTGCCGATCCATGGAAAAGCCCCAGACGATCGTGGGTTTCAAAATTGGTAATGCGCTTATCGATGAGCTGGACGTTATGCCTGCAAAAAAGGCGGAATTAGCCTGGCGAAAAATCATTGCACGCATGCGTTATAAATTGCCTGGGCTGCGGAACGGGATTGACGTAACGACAACGCCTGAGGGCTTTAAATTTGTTTATCAGCAATTTTTAAAGGCTGTACGTAATAAACCCTCGCTGACAACATTGTACGGGCTTGTGCAGGCTTCGACGTTTGATAACGAGAAAAATCTGCCGCCGGACTATATCCCCTCGCTGATGGAATCGTACCCGCCAGAACTTATCAAGGCATATCTGCGCGGACTTTTTACCAACCTGACCAGCGGCACCATTTATCATCAGTTTGATCGAAGACTGAATAACTGCACTGAGCAGGAGCAGCCTGGTGAACCACTTTATATCGGCATGGATTTCAATGTCGGGAAAATGGCAGGTATCGTCCACGTTCTTCGCCTGGGGTTGCCGTACGCAGTAAGTGAAATCATTAATGCTTACGATACACCGGATATGATCCGCATAATTAAAGAGCGTTTCTGGCTTTATGACGGCGACGACTACCGGAAGGTGCGGGAAATATATATCTACCCCGATGCGTCAGGTGACTCACGTAAATCGAGTAATGCCAGCGCAACAGACATTGCCCAGCTTAAGCAGGCAGGTTTTAACATCGTGGTGAATGCCTCAAATCCGCCGGTTAAGGATCGCATTAATGCCATGAACGCGATGCTATGCAACGGCAATGGCGAACGTCGCTATAAGGTAAACGTAAAGCGCTGCCCGGTTTACACCGAGTCGCTGGAGCAGCAGGTATGGGGTGACAACGGCGAGCCGGACAAAAAGTCTGGCAATGACCATCCCAATGATGCTGGTGGTTATTACATTGTGAAGCAATTTCCAATTATTAAACCTGCCTTCTCCATCTCTCTGGACACGACCTTCTGATGAGTGAAAATTTCGATATTACCTTTGTCCGCCCGGAGCACAGGGCGGCGATGCCGCTGTGGAAAATGATCCGTGACGTCTGTCGCGGAGCTGATGCGGTTAAAAGCGCCGGGCACGACTATCTGCCCCGGCTGGATCCGACCGATCGTTCAGCCCGTAACCGCCGTCGAAATGAAGATTATCTGGCGAGGGCTGTTTTTTATCCCATCACCGGCAACACCAAAATCGGCATGCTGGGCATGGCGTTTCGTAAGGTGCCCACCCTTAATGCGCCGGATAAGCTGGCCTGCCTGCTGAATAATGCGGACGGGGCCGGTACCAGCATCTATCAGCAGTCGCAGGTGGTGCTGGAAAATATTCTTGAGGCAGGCCGTGAAGGGCTCTTTGCTGATTATTCAGCGGCAGATCAGCGCCCGATTATCGTAGGGTACCGGGCAGAGGACATCGTCAACTGGCGCACACAGACCCTGAATGGTCAGACGCGGCTGGTGCTGGTGGTGCTGCGCGAGATAACCGAGGAGCCGGACGGTTACGGGTTTAAGCTGCGTGTGCAGTACCGTGAGCTGGCGCTGGAAAGCGGGGCGTTTGTCTGCCGGGTCTGGAAGCGTACCGGTCCGGATGAAACCGGGCCTTACGCGATCGCCGAAGAGACCACGCCGCGCGCTTTTGCCTCGTCCGGCCCATGGGATGAGATCCCGTTCGCCTTTGTGGGTGCCCAGAACAATGATCCGACCCTCGATGAGCCGCCGCTTGCCGCGCTGGCTGAAATTAACCTCGGTCACTACCGCAACAGCGCCGACTACGAGGACAGCGTCTGGTTCTGCGGACAGGTTCAGCCGTGGATGTCGGGCCTTGATACCGAGTGGCGCGATCACCTGGAAAAAACGGGGGTGAAAGTCGGCTCAAGGAATCCGCTGATGCTGCCTAAAGACGGCGCATTTGCGTATGCCCAGGCACAGCCAAACATGCTGGCCAAAGAGGCGATGGACAGCAAACGCGACTATATGGTGGCGTTAGGCGCACGGCTGATTGAGCAGAACAGCGCGATCAAAACCGCCACGCAGGCCAGCAGTGAGCAGACCGCCGCCACATCTTTGCTGAGCATCTGTGTGGCCAACGTCTCGGAAGCCTATACCCGCGTGCTGAACTGGTGTGCCCGTTATGCCGGTGATGCGTCAGGCGGCTGGAGCTATACGCTGAATCAGGAGTTCATCGCCCGCGTGGCCGATTCCGGCATGGTTACGGCGATTGTCAGCGCCTGGCAGTCGGGTGCCATGCGCGATGCCGATCTGGTTCGTACCTTCCAGAAGCTGGACATTATCGATCCGGCTGTCGATCCGGACGATGTTATCCAGGCGCTGAAGGATAAACCCCCGACGTTTACCGGACTAAATAATGGCGACGATTAATGAAGGATTTCGCGATGAGCTGATCGCCCACCGGGTGCACCTGACGCGCTATGAGGCGGGCGTGGTCAGCAAGCTGGTGGCGGCGCTCAGCACCGATGATGCGGAACTGGCGGCCAGGCTGCTGGTGGCGCTGGAGGATGTGCCCGCCGGTGCGGTGTCGGTGAAAAAACTGACACAGGTACTGGCCCCGGTCAGGGACATCAACCGCAAAGCGGTGACCCGCTTTTTTGGTGAGCTCGGTCAGGTGCTGAAGGACTTTACGGAATATGAGGCCGGGTCTGGTTTCGACCTGATGAAGTCACTGCTGCCGGAGGTGGTCGGCGAACGCGGATTGCTGAAAAAGATTGACGCCGGGCAGGCCTACGTGCGAACGGTGACCGAACCCTTTCACGGTTACGCCCTGAAAGGCTGGACCGACAAGCTCGAAGCTGACCGCTTCGCGCGTATCGTGAACACGGTTCGCACCGGGCTGGGCAGCGGGATTGCGCCGGATGAAATAGTGAAAAGCGTGCGCGGCACAAAGGCCCGCAACTGGCAGGACGGTGCGCTGAATAAAAGTCGCGCCAACGCCTCGGCCATTGGCTACAGCACGCTGGCGCATGCGGCGCAGGTGGTACGCGAGCAGACGGCGGCGGCAAACGATCATCTGATTAAGGCCAAACAGTGGCTGTCCACCCTGGACAATAAAACCTCGCCGCCGTGCCGCATCCGCGATGCGCTGCAGTACACCCCGGATAATCAGCCCATAAAGCACGGTATCCCGTGGGGTGACGGACCGGGGCGGCTGCATTTTCACTGCCGCTCAACGTACACGCTGATTTTCAGAAGCTGGCAGGACATGGGGTTGCTGCCTGATGACCTCACCAGTGCTGAAAAAGAGCGCATGAACGGTGAGGTACCTGCGGCCAGCACCTATCCGGAGTGGATTTCCCGCCAGCGCGCCAGCCGGCAGGATGACATCCTCGGACCCGTGCGCGGAAAGCTGCTGCGCAGCGGCGGCCTGAAACTCACCTCCTTTTATACCGAAGCCGGGCGGTGGCTGACGCTGGACGAACTGCGCCAGCGGGATGCTGCAGCGTTTAAGCGCGCTGGTCTGGAATAACATCTTTATAACGAACAACAGCCCTGGCTAAGCCGGGGCTTTTTTATGGGCGAAACCCGTTAACTGACAAATCCCGAGGGGAAAACATGCTCTTCAGAAATATGTTCCTGAAATATTATGCGGCGGCTGGTGAAGGTGGTGATGCTGGTACATCTGGCGGAGCGCCGTCAGGCGGCGATCCTGAGATCACCCCGGAAATTCAGCAGCTGATTGACCAGCGTATCAATAGCGCCGTGACCGGACTCAAAGCCAAAAACGATCAGTTGCTGGGTACCATTAAGCAGCAGAAGGAAAATCTGGCACGTTTTGACGGTATCGATCCGGAAGTGGTGAAAACCATCCTTCAGCGTTTTTCCGACGACGAGGAGGCGAAGCTGATCGCCGAAGGGAAAATTGATGACGTGCTGAACAAACGCACCGAGCGTCTGCGCGCTGATGTCGATAAGCAAATCAAAGCTGCCAATGAACGTGCCGAAAAGGCCGAGGCATTCACGAAAAAGTTCAGCGATCGGGTGCTGGGCGATGCCATCCGCAGTGCGGCACTGAAAGCCGGTGCGCTGCCGGGCGCGGCAGACGACATCATTCTGCGCGCCCGCGGTACTTTCACCCTGAATGATGACGGCGAGGCCGTGGCAGTGGATGGTGAAGGCAATCCGGTGCTGGGTAAGGACGGCAAAACGCCGCTGACGCCGCTGGAATGGGCCGAATCCCTGAAAGAATCCGCACCGCACCTGTTCCCGCAGGCTGAGGGCACCGGCGCAGGCGGTCACCGTTCCGGCGCAGGCGGTGCGCTTAAGCGTTCTTCCATGACCTCTCAGCAGAAAGCTGACTATATCCGCAAACATGGCCAGCAGGCCTTTTTGCGCCTTCCAAAAGAATAAGGACTGAAATCCATGTCAACGACAACCAATGCCGACATGATCATTTACGACGACCTGGCGCAGACCGCGTTTCTGGAGCGTCGTCAGGACAACCTCAACGTGTTTAATGCCGCCTCGAACGGCGCGATCATCCTTGATAACGAACTGATTGAAGGCGATTTCAGAAAGCGCGCCTTTTATCAGGTGGGCGGCTCGATTGAGTTCCGCGACGTTGAATCCACCAAAACTATCGAAGGACAGAAGATTGGTGCCGGCGAAGCGATCGGCGTGAAAACGCCCTGGAAATATGGCCCCTACACCACGACTGAAGAAGCGTTTAAGCGCCGCGGTCGTGATGTAAGTGAGTTTTCTGAAGTGGTGGGCACTGATGCCGCTGATGCCTCACTGGAAGGATACATCAGCTATGCCGTTAAGGCGCTGGTGGCCGCTATCGGGAACAACAACGACATGCAGGTGAGTGCCGACATTGCCACCGACGGCAAGAAAACGCTGACCCGCGGCCTGCGGAAGTATGGCGACAAGTTCAACCGCGTGTCGCTGTTCGTCATGCACTCCGCAACCTACTTCGATATTGTTGATCAGGCCATTGATAACAAGCTGTATGAAGAGGCGGGCGTGGTGGTTTATGGCGGTCAGCCGGGCACCCTGGGCAAGCCTGTGCTGGTCACCGACCGCTGTCCGGCAGATTCCATCCTGGGTCTGGTACCCAACGCGGTGAAAATCACCGAGTCGCAGGCCCCGGGTTTCCGCTCCTATCCGATTAACGATCAGGAGAACCTGGCAATCGGCTACCGTGCCGAAGGCGTGGTGAATATCGACCTGCTTGGCTACAGCTGGGCGACGGCAAAGGGGGCGAATCCCGACATCACCAAAATCGGTACCAAAGGCAACTGGACGAAGCACTTCAAGGAGAACAAGTCGACGGCGGGTGTGCTGATCAACGTTGGCGGTCAGACGTCAAGTTAATCACTCAGGGGCTCCGGCCCCTTTTTTCATGGAGTGCAGGTATGGATATCAATACCGATCCCGCCTCAGCTGATTTTAACAGTTACGGCAGCGTGGATGATCTGACGGCGTTTGCCACCTCGCGCGGACATGACGTGCCCGATGACGATCAGTGCCCGGCGCTGCTGTTTCAGGCGATGGATTATCTGAACGGGCTGAACTGGCTGGGCGTGCGCGCTGATCCGGATCAGCCGCTGCCGTGGCCGCGCTGCGGCATTTACCTGAATGACAGTCCGTTAAAACCTGACGTCATTCCGCGCCAGCTGGTGCAGGCGCAGTGCCGCCTCGCGCTTGCAGCGCAGGACGGCGAGCTGGACGGCACGCTCACGCGCGGCGTCACGATGGAAATGGCCGGTAAGGTCAGCCTGCAGTATTCCGGCGAGGCGGACAGCGGGGCGGTGATCTTTCCCTGGCTCTCCGGCCTGCTGCGCGGTCTTTTGTCCGTTGCCATTAACACATTTGCTGAGAGGGCGTGATGATGGGTGACAGACCGGACACCGCGAAGGTGAAAGCCCTGCTGCACAGTATGGTGACGCTGAAGCAGGCGGGCGTGAAGGTGGGGATCCCGAAGGAGAATAACCCGCGCAAGGACGGGCTGCCGCTGGGTAACGCCGGGCTGATGCAGCTGCACGAGTACGGCGGCGACGTGCATATCCCTGAACACACCGTCAGCATCACGCGCCGCATCCGTGCTGACGGCACGTTTGCGTACAGCGGGCAGTTCCGCAAAAACGGCAACTTTCAGACCTTCCATCAGGTGCCAGCGCACACGGTGCGTATTCCTGAACGCTCAATCTTTCGTTACACCTTCCACCAGAACGATTATTTCCGTAAGGAGATGGCCGTGCGCGCCACGGCGGTGCTGAACGGCACCATTACGGTGGATGAGGCGATGACGCTGGTGGGCAGCCGGGTGCGGCGAAAGCTTCGCGCGTCATTTGCAGACGGGCACCTGAAGCCAAATGAAGACTGGGCCATCAGAGAGAAAGGCGGAAAAGATGAACCGCTTATCGCTTCACGCGACATGTACGAGTCCATCACCTTCATTACCGACACGGGAGGCACCAGCAAATGAGGCCGAACGTCCGCCGGGTGGTGACCGGGCGCATGAGCCGGAAATTTACGGTTACGCATCCGGCCACCAGTGACTGGCAGCCCGCAGGTGTCAGTAACAACCGCGGGGTGATTTATCCCGCCGATACGGACGCGCTGCAGTTTGCGCCCGAGGGCACCCGTCTGCACGATGCCATCGTGGTGCTGGCCGCAAAGCGCATGGCGTTCGGTGACGTGGTGGCCTGGCACGATGAGCGCTGGCGCATCACACACCTACAGGACTTTTCTGACTATGGCTATTACTACGCGGTCGCGGTTCGTACTGCAGAGCCTGCTGGCCCCGATAGCGGCGGCTTTGCAGACGCCTGATAAAACGGTAACGGTGGTGCTGGCCGACACGGGTAAGCGTGCACCTGATACCAGTTTCATCACCCTGCGTGAAATCTCCG
>NZ_VWVM01000035.1 GCF_008632075.1 Candidatus Pantoea gossypiicola | reverse complement strand
AAACCTCTTTACCAACATTTCCTTTTAATATCCTGAAGCGACACTTTGGCGTCCAGACTATATGGTATTGACAATGCCACAGCACGTGGGAAGCTTTTTGAAACCTGCTCATGTTGAATTTCCTTATCAGTTGTGGGGACAACAGATGAGGAGTTTGACATGGGCAGGTCTTTACAGGCAGAGCCAGAACCGAGGCGATAACCACGTCCATAGGACGTGGTTTTAAGTTGGCAATAAAAAACAGGCGGCCTATGAGCCGCCTGATTTTTGAGTGCGTCAGATAATCCGCTCACTGCCCTTGAAGTCACGCAGGAAACTGCCCCAGCGACGTTCATAAAATGGCGTGATGTGGGCGGTAAAGAAGTGGCTGATGCCACGGTCCTGCAGCGTGACTTCACAGATATCAATCGGTGCATCGTCCGGAAGCGTATCCGTTGCCACACTGCCCGCCGCCTGAATGATCGCCTCAATGTTGCTGTCCGCTTCAATACCAATCAGCAGATTGGGCGCTTCGTCTGCCCGCTCACGAATGCTGGCGATAAACGCCCGGCGCACCTGTTTATGCTTACTGAACAGCTGCGTCAGCGAATCGATCATCTGCGCAGGCGGCTCGGCCACCTCAGAGAGCAGCAGGGACTGTCCGCCTTCCAGCACGGTTTGCTGGCTTAGCGCACTGCCCTCCTCAGCCAGCAGATGGGTGATCTCGGCTGCAGTAAACTCTTTACCGGAAGGCAGTTTGGGATTGAGAAACAGCGTCTCGCCGCGTGTAATCTCAAACAGCGTCCGGACCGGCAGACGCAGCCAGGACTGCTCACCGCTTACCGCTTCACTCATCGCCTCTTCTGACGTGAAAAAAGGAATGATGCTGCTGCCATCCTCTTTTTCCCAGTGCTGCAGATCAACGGGCGTGCTGGCATCAAGCTGTTGCGTGGTGCTTTCGCCCGGAACAAAGACATCAGACTCCAGTAGCAGTTGGAAAAATTCGGGCCGATGGGCAGGCTCAGTGGCTGCCCGCTTCAGCACCTCTTCAAGACGGTTCATAGTTTCCCTCTGAACAGCGGCGACATCCGCCACCGCTGAGCCTGACTTATTTCAGTAACAGATTGGCGATGGTACGCACGCCAAGACCTGTAGCACCCGCCGCCCATTGATCAACCGCGCCCTTGCGATAGGTGGCGGAACAGTCGATATGCAGCCAGCCCTGCTGATAGTTGCTCACAAAATGGGACAGGAACGCTGCCGCACTGCTGGCGCCTGCCGCATGAGACGGGCTGGCGATGTTATTGAGATCGGCGAAGTTAGACGGCAGATGGCTGCGGTGGAATTCAGCCAGCGGCAGACGCCAGAACGGCTCGTTCTCACTTACCGCGCTGCCCATCAGCGATTGCGCCATCACATCATCAAAGGTAAACAGCGCGTGGTAATCGTTACCCAGCGCCGTCTTGGCCGCGCCGGTCAGCGTTGCAGCATCGATAATCAGCGTCGGATTCTGCTCGCTGGCGTCGATTAAACCGTCGGCCAGGACAAGGCGACCTTCCGCATCGGTGTTCATGACTTCCACCGATTTGCCGTTGCGATAGCGAATGATGTCGCCGAGCTTGAAGGCGTTGCTGCTGACCATGTTATCGGCACAGCAGAGGTAGAGTTTGACGCGCTTGTTCAGACCGCGCGAAATCGCCATAGCCAGTGCGCCGGTCACGGTCGCCGCGCCGCCCATGTCAGATTTCATTGAGTCCATAAAGCTGCTCTGCTTCAGGCTGTAGCCGCCGGTGTCAAAGGTGATGCCTTTACCGACCAGACAGGCATAGACCGGTGCATTCTCATCGCCGGTCGGGTTGTAGTCGAGCGCCAGATAAACCGGCGGGCGATTCGAACCCCGTCCCACCGTGTGCAGGCCCATATAGCCCTGTTCACGCAGATCGTCACCTTTGGTAATGCGATAGCTGACGGCGCTGCCGCCCACTTCGCTAATCAGATCGACTGCGGTATGCGCCAGCTGTTCCGGTCCCAGGTCTTCCGCAGGCAGGTTAATCACGTTACGGACCCAGTCGATGATTTTCAGACGGCGATCAAACTCCGCCTGCTCATGTTCGCCCAGTTCTGGCCATTCAACCTGACGCTGACCTTTCGGGCCACGGAAGCCCTGCCAGAATGCCCAGCACTGCTCAAGGTGCCAGCCTTCACCGGTCAGCGCCACGTGACGAATCCCCTGGCTGTCGATTTTGTGCGCCGCACGCTGAATGGTATTCAGCGCATCCGCGCCGGTCAGATGCAGCGTCATGCCGCTGTCGTTGCTGCTCAGAATCGCTTTTTCGCCCCAGCGCGCATCGGCGGGCTGGCTGCTAAGCGTAATGTTCATGGGTTGTGTGGTCATCGAAAAGCTCCGTAATCGTTATCTGTTTCATCCAGCCTGATTGTTATAACGGCTTTAATAAGATGTTAAATGTATTTCGCAGAGACCTGATAACAGATTCCGCCGGACGTTGCCAGCGAAGCGCCCCTTTTGGGGCCGTTTCCGGACTATGACCGGATATCAGGATTTCATTAACGCCCGTAGCCGGGTCACCGACTTCTGCACCAGGGCAATCGCGTAGTCGATCTCTTCCTCGGTTGTGAAGCGTCCCAGCGAGAAGCGCAGCGAACTGTGCGCCAGCTCCTCACTTACGCCCAGCGCGCGTAAAACATAGGAAGGCTCCAGGCTGGCAGAGGTACAGGCCGAGCCGGAAGAGAGAGCCAGATCTTTCAGCGCCATGATCAGGGATTCCCCCTCAACGTCAGCGAAACTGATGTTAAGAATGTTCGGCGCACGCTGATGCGGATCGCCATTAAGGGTAACGTCCGGCAATACGCTGATGCCCTGCCACAGACGATCGCGCAGCGCCCGCAGACGCGTCATCTCGGTTTCGCGTTCTTCTGCCGCGATACGATAGGCCTCGCCCATGCCGACAATCTGATGCACCGGCAGGGTGCCGGAGCGCATCCCACGCTCATGCCCGCCACCGTGGATCTGAGCGGCAATCTGCACGCGCGGTTTACGCCGCACATAGAGTGCACCGATGCCTTTCGGGCCATAGAGTTTGTGGGCCGAAAAGGACATCAAATCGACCGGTAACTGGCTGAGGTCGATGGGCAACTTACCCACGCTCTGGGTCGCATCCACATGAAACAGAATTTCACGCTCGCGGCAGAGTTCACCCAAGGCGGCGATATCCTGAACCACGCCGGTTTCATTATTAACGTGCATGAGAGTAACCAGAATGGTGTCATCGCGCAGCGCCGCACGCAGCTGTTCAGGCGAGACGATGCCGTTAGCCGCCGGCGTCAGATAGGTGACGGTAAAGCCCTCGCGCTCCAGCTGCTGACAGCTGTCGAGCACCGCTTTGTGTTCCGTCTGGCTGGTGATGATATGTTTGCCGCGCGCCTGATGGACGTGGGCTGCGCCTTTAATCGCGAGGTTATCGGATTCGGTGGCACCAGAGGTAAAGACGATTTCGCGCGGATCGGCGTTGACCAGTTCGGCAATCTGATTGCGGGCAACATCGACCGCTTCTTCAGACTGCCAGCCAAAACGGTGCGATCGCGAAGCCGGATTACCGAACGTGCCATCCAGCGTCAGAAACTGCATCATTTTGCTGGCTACACGCGGATCGGCCGGCGTGGTGGCGGCATAATCCAGGTAAATCGGTAATTTCATTGCGCTACAGCTCCGTATAGAAAATCATACGTCTTTATAGCAGATTCGGCCCTGACCGCGTTAGCAGTAAGGGCCGCAACAGCGGGGATTACGAGGCGCGTTGGTTGACGTTAATTTCCTGCGAACGCGGGCTCTGGAAGCGACGATTATCGATCGCATTCTGACGATCGGCCACATCCAGAATCTCCTGATTATTCACCAGCTCAGCCAGCGTAATATTGTTCAGGAAGTCACTGATACGCACGCTCAGATCGCGCCACAGCACGTGAGTCAGACAACGCTCGCCGCCCTGGCAGCCTTCTTTGCCCTGGCATTTGGTGGCATCGACCGACTCATCAACCGCAGTAATCACTTCGCCAACAGAGATGGTGTTGGACGCTTTACCCAATAGATAACCGCCACCCGGACCACGAACGCTGGAAACCAGGTCGTTTTTACGCAGTCGGGAGAATAACTGCTCCAGATAGGAGAGCGAGATGCCCTGACGTTCTGAAATATCAGCCAGCGGGACCGGACCTTCATGGGAGTGAAGGGCAACGTCCAGCATTGCAGTAACGGCATAACGTCCTTTGGATGTCAGTCTCATAGCGTACGACCTCAATAGCGTCCGGTTATCGGAGGATTAGCAATAGATGCCATGAAGTCTGACATTCCCGAGTAAATTGGTCAACTATTTAACCTGGTAAAACACTCAACTATTTAACCTGGTAATTCAGTCAACTATTAACCCCTTATTTTTTATCGCTTTTTGGCTTTTCAAAGGAGGAAAGCATGCCGCGCAGAATGTTGAGTTCATCGCGTTCCGGACGCGCGCGGGTATAAAGACGACGCAGTTTGCTCATCACCTGACCTGGATTGGCTTCACGGATAAAGCCGCTGTTCAGCATCATCTGTTCCATATGCTGATAGAAGCGCTCCAGGTCGTCGACCAGCGGATAAGGCGATTCTTCATACTTCGGTGGCGGGCTGGCCTGCTCCTGCGACTGTAACCATGCCATGCGCACTTCATAGGCGATAATCTGTACCGCCATCGCCAGGTTCAGCGAGCTGTACTCCGGGTTGGCCTGAATCGCGACGTGATAGTGGCACTTCTGTAACTCTTCGTTGGTCAGGCCAACGCGTTCACGACCAAACACCAGTGCGACCGGTGCCTGCTGGCCCTCTTCCACACTTTTTACGCCACATTCACGCGCATCCAGCATCGGCCAGGGCAGCGAACGTGAACGTGCGCTGGTACCGACCACCAGACTGCATCCGGCGATTGCCTCATCCAGTGAATCGACGATTTTTGCGTCGCCGATAACGTCACTGGCACCGGCGGCCAGGGAGATCGCCTGTGAGTCGGGTTTGACCAGCGGATTAACCAGATAAAGGTTAGTTAAGCCCATGGTTTTCATGGCGCGCGCAACGGAGCCCATGTTACCGGTGTGAGAAGTCTCGACCAGTACGATACGAATATTTTGCAACATGATTAGGGATACTCAGAAACGGGTCAGTAAAATCAGTGGCGAGAATCGTAACATAAAGCAGGACATTTACCGAACACGCTGCTATACTCCGCGCCGTTTTCCCCGTTCTTTAACATCCAGCGAGAGATACCGATGCATCCAATGCTCAACATTGCCGTGCGCGCAGCGCGCAAGGCCGGAAATTTAATTGCCAAATATTATGAAACCCCGGACGCCGTCGAAGCCAGCCAGAAAGGCAGCAACGACTTCGTAACCAATGTTGACCGCGAAGCAGAACGCCTGATTATCGAAATTATTCGTAAATCTTACCCGAAACATACCATCATCACTGAAGAAAGCGGTGAACTGGCGGGCGAAGATCAGGATGTTCAATGGGTTATCGATCCGCTGGATGGCACTTCCAACTTCATCAAACGTCTGCCCCACTTTGCTGTTTCGATCGCTGTGCGCATCAAAGGCCGCACTGAAGTCGCCGTCGTTTACGATCCAATGCGCAATGAACTGTTCACCTCTTCACGTGGCCAGGGCGCTCAGCTGAATGGCTATCGCCTGCGTGGCAGCATTGCCCGCGATCTGGATGGCACCGTTCTGGCAACGGGCTTCCCGTTCAAAATGAAGCAGCACGCGCCAGCTTACATGAACATCCTGACCAAACTCTTCACCCAGTGCGCTGACTTCCGTCGCACCGGTTCTGCTGCGCTGGATCTGGCCTATGTAGCCGCGGGTCGCGTAGATGGCTATTTTGAGATTGGCCTGAAGCCTTGGGATTTTGCGGCGGGTGAACTGCTGGTTCGTGAAGCGGGCGGCCTGGTTACTGACTTCACCGGTAACCACGGCTATCTGCTGTCAGGTAACCTGGTCGCGGGTAACCCGCGCGTGGTAAAAGCGATGCTCTCAAACATGCGTGATGAGCTGAGCGAAGCGTTAAAACGCTAAGTCTCAGTACGGAAAAAGGCGGCTGATAAGCCGCCTTTATTATTGCCAGTTAATCAGTGATGATTAACGACGTTCGTGTGCCAGTACCTGACGGGGCTGAGTACGACGGCCCACCATACCCATCACACCAGCCAGTACGGCTTCAATGATCAGCAGAATCAGGGCATACCAGCTCGCTTTAGCGGTCGCAGCAGCGGCTTTTTCGCCTGCTTCACGTGCTTTCTGCTCAGCCTGCTGTTTCAGTTCATTATACTTCTGGACAGCCTGCTGATAGCTCTGCTCGGTTTTCGCAACGATCTGATCCACTTCCTCATCGCTTTTACCGGTACGCGCTTTAATGATATTTTTCAGTGCGTCACGATCGGCTGCCTGCAGAGTATCTGAATGACGATCCATCACTCCTTTTACCCAGTTGGTCAGATCGGTATCAGCTGTCTGCGGATGGTTCGCGGTATTGTTAGCCTGGTTTTCTGCATTCTGCGCTTCTTTATTTGCGTCCTGCTTCAGATTCTCTGGCTGTAATTCCGGCTTACCGGTCTGGCGTAATGTAGTTTCCAGTTCGTTCTGCAGATTGTCTAAATTAATATTATTTTCCTGCAGCTTTTCTTTTGCCATTTGAGTAACCGAAGGCGCAGCGGCGGAAATACCACTACCCAGCGCCTGGAAGCCTGAACCCACAATATTCATCGCGCCACCTAATACGCTGGTTGCCAGCGCAATAGCCAGGTAAATAGTGAAAATTGTGCTAAGGCCAAACATCAGTAAACCGTGAAGTGCGCCTTCACGCTGTGCCAGTCGACCGGCAACATAGCTACCCGCCGCCATTGCGACCAGCATCTCAATGGCCGTCCAGACCAGCGCGCCAGTGCCAAGGCCGTCCAGCGGATTCTGTTCTTTCATCGGATCAACGGTGGTAGCACCAATGGCTGTGCCCAGCAACGTCAGGATGATGTGAACGATTAATGCACAAATAACACCGGCAAACACCGCGCTCCAGGAAATACGCTTTAACGGTAGTCCTGCCGGCCCGGTCGCCAGCGTTTCGGTATAGCCATTATTAATACGGGTATCAGCCATGAAATATACTCCTCGCAATAAACAGAAAGCTGTTCTGATCTTTTATCATGCCGACGGCAGAATGCCGTTTTGGTATTAACAGCGTAGACAGGGAATAGTTATTTCTCCACTAAACTGCCCAGAGAAAAAATAAAGAGATGAATTCAGAGATAATTAGCGAGGTAAGGATAACCGCGGGAATGTTATTCCCGCTGCGTTTATAGTCAGAAAGGTCGAATTCCGCCGCCCGGCGTCAGCTGTGCTGACTGCCATAATGCGATACCCGCCACAATTAAAATCAGGCTACCGGTTAAGGCCAGCGTTGGCATCAGTAGTCGCGTGATGCCAGGCGCAGCACCAGGCTGTGCCAGCCGCTGCGCCACCGAACGCGCCTGCTGAACCAGCAGGCCAATCGCCGAAATGGTCAGTGCCGTGCCGACCGCCATCACGGCAGCAGAGAGAATGCCCCAGCCATAAACACCTATTACTTTGGCAAACAGCAGCATCATAATCGCACCGGAACAGGGGCGTAATCCCATCGATACCACAACCAGCATCTGGGTTTTCCAGCTGATGTTGCCGCTCATCTGCTGCGGCGTCGGCAGATGCGCATGTCCGCAGCCGCAATGCTCATCATGCTGATGGTTGGGCCGGAAGGCACGAAACTGCGGGGCTGGCCGCGGACGCAATGCCCGCCACAGCGAACGCAGCGCCCGATACCCGATCATCACGCCCAGCCCGATCACCAGCAGATAACTGCCCTTCTCCAGCAAGAAACTGCTGAGATGCAGCTGACGCGACGAGGTTTTCAGCAGTACCAGCATCACCGTTACCAGCAGAATGGCGATTGATCCCTGCAACAGTGAGGCGAGCAGCGTCAGCCTGATACTGGTTCTGACGCGACTCGGATGGGTCGCCAGAAAAGTCGCGATCACGACTTTCCCGTGGCCCGGACCCAGCGCGTGCAGCACGCCATACAGCAGGCTGAATATCACCAGCGAGAGGCCAGCCTTGTTGGGCTGATCCGCAACCTGTTGTAGCAGCTGGGTCATCTGCCGGTGCAGATCTTTCTGCAACAGCACGCTCTGCAGCAGAATCTGCGACCAGTAAAGCCAGACCAGCAGCGCGCCGCCGATGAAGAGTCCCGCCAGCAACCATAGAGGCCAGAGCCGGGAAGCCCGCAGGGGGGCGGAGATTACTGACATGTCAGTACCACCGTTTGTGCGAACTGGCGACCTAAATCCATCTCCTCCGCAGGCGCATCGGCTTTATCCAGCGACAGCGCATACTGCTTCAGAGAAGCATTGGGTTTTGGCGTGTTGAGCGCAAATTTACAGCGGGTCTGCAACGCCGGCGGCAGCGTTAACGCGCCGGGATTGTCATAGAACATATCGACGAAGTAAGTGGGATCGAAGGTCAGGATCTCAAAACGCTGCCCGGCCAGCGTCGGAGGTTCCGCTAGTGGCAGAACAAATTCCAGTACCGCTTTGTGGCCGTTACGCGACAGATTATATTCCGTTGGCAGATTCAAAAACTTTACCCGCTGTTTGTTGTGCCAGATTTCAGAAAAGTAGTGCTGGCCCAGTACGTTCGCCATCACGCCTGCCGCCAGCTTTTTCCACACTACGCTGCCAGGCTTCGCCTCGCCCGCGTCATACAGCAGATCGGCGGAGGTGATTTCATCCATGGTCCAGATCATCTTTAATCCGGTGAAGGTGTCACCCTGCACCACCAGTTCGGTTTTCATGTCGATGAAGCTGTGAGGATGGGCCAGCAGAGCCGGACTTAATACCATCAGTAAGGCAAAGAGTGCGCGTTTCATAATGTTATAAAGTAACGTTCCTGATGAAAAGAATCTATAAGTAACAAAATTTTGTGACCCGCCTTAAACCTCCGGCAAATAAACCGCGTAAACCGCGCGGACGCTGACCGGGTTGACTACGCTTAGCTCAAAATAGCCTGCTGGAAATCTGATTGATGAGTTCTGCTACCCCTTTGGCACCACTCTTCACCCGTTCACAGCGTCAGTGCCATCTTTTATTGTTGCTGTTTCTGCCCGCACCCGTGCTTACGCTTGAAAAGATCTGCCAGCTGAATGGCATCGATCCTGCCGTTGCCCGACAGGATATCGCGGATGTAGGCCTTGAGATACAGCGATATCACCAGCTGGAATTGCATCAGATGGTGGATGGCAGCTTTCGTCTTCATGGTACAGAGTTGGACCGTCGCCTTTGTCTGTTGCACAACCTGCGACGCAGTCTGCGTTTATCGCAGGATTTTGTCTGCGAACATTTTGCCACGCCGCTGCGTCAGCGCCTGAAGATCATGAAGATTGAAAAAGCGTTATGGGATGAGACCAATTTACAGGCGCTGATTCAGCACTGCAGCCTGCGTCTGAAGCGTGATTTCAGCGAACGCGACCGGCTTTTTCTGCAGATATTTATGAAGTATGGCTTGTGCCAGCGTCAGCCGGTGCTGTTCAGCGAGGCGCAGTCCCTCTGGCTGCAGCAGAAGCCTGAGCGGCAGGCCGCCGAAGATGTGATACATCACTGGCGAAAACGCTGCCATCTTGCCCCACATGTCAGTGAAACCGACTTCTGGACGCTGCTGTTCAGCCAGATTCATACGCCGGTCGTGGGCGCGATTGCCCATCCTGCTGAGCAGCAGTTGATGAACGCGACGCAGCAACTGATCAATGACTTTGAAGCCTGTGCCGAAATCACCTTTGCTGACCGTGACGAACTGCTGCACCAGCTTTATCCGCATCTGGCGCAGGCGCTCGATCGCACTCACTTTACTATCGGTATCGACAATAGTGTGGCACTGGATGTCAGCCGACTCTATCCTCGCCTGCTGCGTACAACTCAGCAGGCCCTGCAGGCTTTTGAGCAGCACTACAATATTACTTTTACGCCGGAAGAGGTGGGTTTAGTCACCATTATTTTTGGTGCCTGGCTGATGCAGGAGAGTGCGCTGCAGGAGAAGCAGGTCCTGATACTAACCGGCGACGATGCCGACCTGGAGCAGGATGTGGAGCAGCAGATCCGGGAGATCACGCTGCTGCCGATCAATATTTCTTATCTGGATGTGAAGCAGTTTCAGCGGGATGGCGCGCCGCGGGACACCGACATCATTATCTCGCCCTACCCCACCTCTCTGCCCTTGTTCTCACCGCCACTGGTACATGCTGAACTGCCGCTGACGCTGCACCATCAGCAGCGCATTCGTTATTTACTGGAGTCGTAGCCGGGACGCAGAAACAGTGCGGGCAGGGCTACCAGTGCCATCACCCAGAAAAGATGCCCCTGCAGATGCGCGAACAGTACGCCGCAGATCATGGTCATTATCGCTATCCCCCCGCCCATCGCCAGCGCGGAATAGAGCGACTGCAGACGGATCACTTCCGCCCCCTGCCGCGCCGCGATAAAGCGCATCGCCGCCAGATGACAGACGGTGAAACTGCCACAGTGAAGTATTTGCGCCACAATCAGCAGCGGCAGCGCGGTGCTGGCTCCCAGCAGGCCCCAGCGAATGAGCGCGCAGATGCCTGAAAGCAGCAGCAGGTCACGCGCGCTCCAGCGGCGGAACAGGCGGTTGCTCAGAGCGAACACGATAATTTCCGCCACTACACCCAGCGACCAGAGATAACCCACTGTCGAGGCGGAGTAGCCGCTCTCCTGCCACCAGATAGCGCTGAAGCCGTAATAGGCAGCATGCGCGCCCTGTAGCAGCGTTACACAGAGCATAAATCGCCATACTGCATTTTCACGCAGCAAATCACGCCATTCCTGCCAGCCACCGCCAGCAGCACTCTGACGCTCATGACCCTGTGGCTGGGTAGCCGGTCTCAGCATCATGCCCGCGAGCATGGCGATGACACCAACGGAAAGCAGCAGCAGAATAGCCTGAGAGGAGTAAGCACTGACCAGCACGCCGGTTAACGCCGAGCTGATTACAAAGGCCAGCGATCCCCACAGCCGCACCGGCCCGTACGCCAGCCCAATCTGCTGTGTCCAGGTCGCCGCCAGCGCATCGCTGAGCGGCACCAGCGGCGAGAAGAAGAGGTTAAAGCCGATCATCACAGTCAGCAGCCACATCCACTGCTCACCTACCCAGAAACCGGCGGCGAACAGGCAGGTCATCAACGCCAGCAGACGCAGCGCCGTAATCAACCGGCCAGGATTCTTAACCTGAGAGGCGATAAGCAGACTACCGACGAAGCGCGCGACCATACCACAGCCGAGCAGCAGGCCAATCTTCTCAGCATCCAGGCCGGTGCCTTTCAGCCACACCCCCCAGAATGGCAGATAGATGCCGTAGCAGAAGAAGTAAGTGAAGTAGCCCAATCCGAGCCATCTGGCGGAGCCGATTGCCATATTCCCTCCAGCAGGTTTGCTGCCTCGCAGCATGAGTGGGCGCTACTCTGGCAGAGCCCTGCGGGACAGGCAATAAAAAAGGATGGCATCTGCTATCCTTTCAGAACACTAACCAGTCCAAATCAGAGCGCCTCTTACCGCTACCTCTAAGTTTTAACGCGCAGGAAACACGGTCAGAGGAGGAAAGCGCCCCGCGCCATGGACAAAATGCCGGGAGCGTTTTTGAACAACGCAAAGCGTTGGCCCGGTACGGGCACACCTCAGGGATGAGGTGTGTAATCGCGCGGGCCGAGCGGCCAGGGATTGGCTTTAGCGACTTTCCGATCTGACCGTGTTTCCTGAGCAACTCAGGTCTTACAGCTAATTCGCACTCGTTTTTTAGGTGACTAGTCCTGGCATAGGTTGACACGTTATGCCGTTAAAACGCCTGATGCACTGCATCAGGCGTTTTGTATTTCAGCGACAGATGTGGCCGCTGACTGTTATAGATTTCTACTGACTCTGCCACCA
>NZ_VWVM01000034.1 GCF_008632075.1 Candidatus Pantoea gossypiicola | reverse complement strand
AGCATGAAGTTGAAGATAAACAACTGTCGCTTCATGAGGTGTGAAGAGAGGGCTCTAAGAGTCCGAACTTAGTACGCCCCTATGGGGCGGAAAACAAAGCCGCCTTCTATGAAGGCGGATTTTTACTTCGCAATCGGTAAGTCGTCGCGACTGCCCCATTCGCCCCAGGATCCGTCATACAGCGTGACATCCCGAGCGCCCAGCGCCGTCAGCGCCAGAATCAATACCACCGCCGTTACGCCTGAGCCACAGCTGGCGACCACCGGTTGTGTAATATCGACGCCAGCGTCGGCAAACAGCCTGCGCAGCTCCGCTTCCGGCTTAAGTTTTCCCTGCTCAACAAGCGTATTCCACGGCACATTCAGGCTGTTGGGAATATGTCCGCGATGCAGGCCGGGACGCGGTTCGTCCACTTCAGCGTCAAAGCGATTAGCAGCTCGCGCATCAACAATCTGTGCGCCGCCTTCATGACTGATCAGCAGCACGTCCGTCAGGCGTTTAACCCGGTTTTCATCCGCGTTCGCTTCAAACTCACCTTCCGGGAGATTCACGTTGCCGGTTGCGAGCGCAAAACCGGCTTCTTTCCAGCCCTGCAAACCACCCGCCAGAATCGACACCTGAGCCACGCCAAAGGTTTTCAGCATCCACCAGGCGCGTGGCGCGGAAAAGAGGTTACCCTCGTCATAGACCACCAGATGCTTATCACTGCTCACGCCCAGCTCGCGCATCGCGACGGCAAAGGTCTCGGCACGCGGCAGCATATGCGGATAAGGGCTGGTGTGATCGGAAAGCGCTTCAATATCAAAGTAAGGGGCGTCGGGTAAATGCCCCGCCAGATATTCAGCCTGGACATTGCGAACCGCTTCCATTCCGGGTGGCAACAGACGTGCATCCAGCACCTGAAGCCGCTCATCGTTGTAGTGCTCTTGTAACCAGTCGGCGGACACAAACAGTGGCGTCGTCATAACAACCTCATCTCAGCAATCTGTCATACCAGTGTCAGGGAATGTGCGCGCCATCTCAAGAGAAGCGTTGATTAAATGCGAGCATTGATATGAAATTGCGCGGCGTAATCAAACGACACTCCCTGCGTCCCGGTGAAGGAACTACCATGAAGAAACGCACTCCCCGGCTAATGCTCAGCATGCTGATCGGTGGCTCTCTGCTGTCAGCGACCCTTTTACCTGTTCTGCCTCTTCAGGCGGCGGAGATATCCGCAACCACACAAGTCAGCAAACCGCTGAAGATTATCGATCTCTCGGAACTGCAGATCGACGGTGCCGCTGCGCTGGTCTTAACCTTTAGTCAGCCGCTGGATGACAAACAGGATATCGCGCAAAAAGTCAGGCTGACCGATGATAAACAGGGCCGGGTGGATGGCGGCTGGGAGCTTTCCGCTAACCGCAAAACGTTGCGCTTCCGTCACCCCGAGCCATCCCGTCATTTCACCGTCACGGTCGATGCAGGACTGCGCGCGGCCAGCGGTGAGACACTTGTCGACAACTACAGCCAGAAAATTGCCACCAGTGATATCCAGCCGATGGTGGGCTTTGCCAGTCGCGGATCGCTGCTGCCGCTGCGTATCACGCAGGGACTGCCGGTGCTGGCGCTAAATGTTAACCAGGTTGATGTTGATTTCTTCCGCATTAAGAATGCCGGCCTGGCCCAGTTTCTCTCCCAGTGGAATTACGGCAATAACCTCTCCAGCTGGCAGTCACAGGATCTGCTGAAAAGCAGCCAGCTGGTCTATACCGGACGCTTTGAGCTTAATCCGGCGCGTAACACCCGTGAAAAGTTGCAACTGTCGATGAGTAACATTACCGCACTTCAGCAGCCCGGCGTCTATCTGGCCGTCATGAAGCAGGCCGGGACTTATCACTACAGCCAGCCCGCCACGATCTTCACCCTGAGCGATATTGGCCTGTCACTGCACCGCTTCCCGGCTCAGTTCGAACTGTTCGCCCAGAGTCTGGCAAATGGCCAGCCGCTTTCCGACGTCAGCGTCAGATTACTGGATGATAAAGGGCAGGTGCTGCAGAGCGGCACCAGTGACAGTACCGGTCATCTGCGCCTCAAGGCGGATGAAAAAGGCAAGATCCTGCTGGCCGTGCAGGGTGAGCAGACCTCAATGATCGACCTGACGCGGCCAGCGCTGGATCTCGCTGAGTTTCCGGTTGCAGGACCGCAGGGCTATGACAAACAGCTGTTTGTCTTTGGCCCACGTGATATCTACCGGCCTGGCGAAATCGTCATCGTCAATGCGCTGCTGCGCGATGCCGACGGACGTCCGTTGCCCGCCCAGCCGATTAAAGCAGAACTGGTGCAGCCTGACGGCCAGGTGACGCGGACCTTTGTCTGGCAGCCGGAAGCGGGACTCTACCAGCAGCGGCTGGCACTGCCCGCGTCCGCCATGACCGGCGACTGGATGCTTCGGCTCAATACCGGTGATAATCTCAAGCGCGAGTGGAAATTCCACGTCGAGGATTTCCTGCCCGAGCGCATGGCATTAACTCTGAAAAATGATCCTCAGCCGCAGCCTGCTGATGCCAGCGTTGAGTTCGGCATTGAAGGTCGCTACCTCTATGGCGCGCCCGCAGCGGGCAATACGCTTCAGGGGCAACTCTATCTGCGGCCCGCACGCGAAGCCGTGGCTGCACTGCCAGGCTACCAGTTTGGTGACATCACCGAAGAGGGATTAAAGCGCACGCTGGATGAAGTGGACCTCAAGCTCGATGCCAGCGGTAAAGCGCAGCTCACGGTAGAAAATCAATGGGATCAGCTGCACTCCCCGCTCAACCTGATCCTGCAGGCCAGCCTGCTTGAGACAGGCGGTCGACCGGTCACCCGTCGCGCTACCCAGGCTATCTGGCCCGCTGACGCCCTGCCGGGTATCCGGCCGCTGTTCGGTAATAAAGCCGTTTATGACTACCGCAGTGACCGCTATCACGATGAGCCTACCGTGCCGGAAGAGAGCCTGGCCGAATTCGACATTGTTTATGCCAACAGTCAGGGCAAAAAACTGGCAGCGGACAGGCTGGATGTGCGCCTGATCCGTGAGCGCCGCGATTACTACTGGAGCTTCTCTGACAGCGAAGGCTGGCAGTCGCAGTACGGCGACAAAGATCTGCAGGAAGATGAACGCGCCATCTCAATCCCGGCTGACGGCAGCACTAAAGTCAGCTTCCCGGTCGAGTGGGGCCACTACCGGCTGGAAGTGCAGGCGGGCGAGAAGATCGTCAGCAGCGTGCGGTTCCAGGCGGGTTATGACTGGCAGGACAACACCAACGGCACGGGTGCGTTGCGTCCCGATCAGGTCAGACTGAAGCTGGATAAAGCGGCTTACCAGCCGGGTGACACCGTGCAGCTGCAGGTCGAATCACCGGCTGCCGGTAAAGGCTACCTGATGGTAGAGTCGAGCAGCGGCACGCTCTGGTGGCAGCCGCTGACCGTACCAAAGGGCGGCACCACGGTGGATGTGCCGGTAGCTGAGAGCTGGCGGCGTCACGATCTCTACTTCAGCGCTATTGTGGTGCGTGATGGCGATAAAGTCAGTGGTGCCACACCCAAACGCGCGGTAGGGCTGTTGCACCTGCCGATGGCGACCGAAGCACGTCGCTTAAACCTGACGCTTGCGGCACCTGATAAAATCCGTCCTGAGCAACGCCTGACGGTCAATGTTCACGCCAGTCGTGACGGCGGTTCGCTGCCTGAAAAAGTGAATGTGCTGCTGTCAGCCGTGGATAGCGGTGTACTGAGCGTGACGGATTTTAAAACGCCCGATCCGTGGCAGGCTTTCTTTGGACGTAAACGCTACAACGTCGATCAGTACGACGTTTTCGGTCAGTTGATCGAAGGCGGTGGCCGTGTGGCGGCGCTGCGTTTTGGTGGTGATGGCGAGGATGAATCGATGACGCGCGGTGGTAAAAAACCGGTGACGCACGTCAATATCGTCGCGCAGCAGTTACAGGCGGTGACGCTGGATAAAGAGGGCAACGGATCGATTACGCTGCCGATCCCGGCTTTTAACGGTGAACTCAGGCTGATGGCTCAGGCCTGGAGCGATGACAGCTTCGGTGCCGCAGAGCGCAAACTGGTGGTCGCGGCACCGCTGATCAGCGAGCTGGCGACCCCGCGTTTCCTTGCCAGTGGCGATTCCGCATCCTTGGCACTGGATCTCACTAACCTGACCGATCTGCCGCAAACCCTGAAGGTGGATCTCTCCAGCAGCGGCCTGGTGGATTTGGCCGGTGCTGCCAGCCAGAGCGTGACGCTGGCCAAAGGTGCACGCACCACGTTGCAGATTCCGGTCACGGCGAAAACGGGCTTTGGTGATGGCGAGGTTACCGTGCAGATTTCCGGTCTGAACCTGCCGGGTGAGCAGGTGAAGCCCGGCAGACAGCAGTGGAAAATTGGCGTCAGACCGCCTTATCCGGCGCAGACGCTGAACTTTGATGCCGTGATCAGTCCCGATCGGCCCTGGGAGATCGCGGCGGAGGCGCTGACGGGGTTGGATGCACAAACCCTGAGCGGCCAGCTGACGCTGAGCAATCGTCCGCCGCTGAACATCGCCAGCTATATCAGTGCGCTTTATGCCTATCCCTACGGCTGTCTGGAGCAGACTACCAGCGGGCTCTGGCCTTCGCTCTATACCAGTCATGCTGAGCTGACCGCGATGGGCATTAAAACCAGCAGCGATGAAGCACGACGAGCCGCCGTCGACACCGGCATTGCCCGTCTTGCCGGGATGCAGCGCGCTAACGGCAGCTTCGGGCTGTGGGATAAACAGAGTGAAGAGGAGTTCTGGCTGACACCTTACGTGACGGATTTTCTGCTGCGCGCCAGCGAGGCGGGTTATGCGCTGCCGGATAATGTGGTGGAGCGCGCTAATGCTCGACTGCTGCGTTATCTGCAGGATCCCTCGCAGATTAGCGGCGGTGATAACAACGCCGCGCTGCAGTTCAGCGTACAGGCTTACGCCGGACTGGTGCTGGCGCGTCAGCAACGCGCCCCGCTGGGTGCGCTGCGCGCCTTGTATCAGCAACGTGAGAAGTCCCGCTCCGGCCTGGCGCTGATGCAGCTTGGCGTCGCGCTGAAGCTGATGGGTGACGGGCAGCGTGCACAGCAGGCGATCATGCAGGGAGCTACGCTGACGCGTTCGGACAAAGAGTGGTATGGCGACTACGGCAGCACGGTGCGCGATCAGGGGATGATGATTGCCCTGTTAGCAGAAAATCAGCTGCAGCCGGATGTGCAAAACAGTCTGCTGCTGTCCCTGTCCAAAGAGGTCAACGGCAAACGCTGGTTCTCGACTCAGGAAAATAACGCACTTTATCTGGCAGCACACACTCTGCAACGTGCGCAGGGCAGAAGCTGGCAGGCGCTGCTTTCGGGTAGTTCAGAACCCCTGCAGGGCGATGCGCCGCTGAATAAAGGGCTGGCGGCTGAACGCTTGTTACAGGGCTTAGCCATCCGTAATCCGGGCAGTGCGCCGCTGTATGGTCGTCTGGATATAACAGGCTATCCGCTGACCGCGCCTCAGCCGGAGAGCAATGTGCTCGGGATAAAACGTGAATACTTCACCCTGGATGGCAAAGCCGCCGATCTCAGTAATCTGCGCAGCGGGGAACTGCTGGTGGTGCGTCTGACCGTTTCGTCAAAGCGCAGCATCAGCGATGCGCTGGTGGTGGATCTGCTGCCTGCCGGTCTGGAGCTGGAAAACCAGAATCTGGCCGACAGCAGCGCCAGCCTCGGTGACAGTGCGGATGCGCTGAAGGAGAGCATGGGCGACATGCAGCAGGCGGACATTAAGCACATTGAGTTCCGCGACGATCGCTTTGTCGCGGCGCTGGCGGTGGATACTTATCGTCCCGCAACGCTGGTCTATCTGGCGCGCACGGTCACGCCGGGTTGCTTCCTGGTGCCGCCTCCCCAGGTCGAGTCGATGTATGTGCCAGAGTGGCGCGCCACCGGCAGCACGCCGCCGCAGTTGCATATTCAGTAAGTGACGCGACGCGTGTTAAAACCTCGCACCCTTAAAAAGTGGTGGCTCACGCTGCCGCTTTTTTTTCTGGCGTTATGGCTGGCGACGTGGGGACTGGATCGGCTGTTCCCGCTGCCGCTTAAACAGGTGCAGCCTGCGCGGGTGATCGTTGCCAGCGACGGCACGCCGCTGTGGCGCTTCGCTGACAGCAACGGTATCTGGCGCTATCCGGTCACGCCAGAGGAGGTGGCACCGGCCTATCTGCAGGCGTTGCTCACCTACGAAGATCGCTGGTTCTGGTATCACCCCGGCATCAATCCCCTGGCGCTGCTGCGTGCGGCCTGGCAGGATTTGCGCCATCAGAGCGTGATTTCCGGCGGCAGCACCCTGACTATGCAGGTGGCGCGCCTTATCGACCCGCAACCCCGCACGTTACGGGGCAAGCTGATTCAGGCGTGGCGGGCGTTGCAGCTGGAGTGGCACCTTTCCAAACGAGACATCCTGACGCTCTACCTTAATCGTGCACCCTTTGGCGGCACGCTGGAAGGGGTGGGCGCGGCAAGCTGGAGCTGGCTGGGAAAAGCCCCATCGCAGCTGACACCGGGCGAGGCGGCGCTGCTGGCCGTTTTGCCGCAGGCACCCAGCCGACTGCGGCCCGATCGCTGGCCTGAGCGGGCAGAAGCCGCACGCAATAAAGTGCTGGATCGGCTGGCGGAATACCGCATCTGGTCCGCGGAACAGGTGGCGGAAATCCGTCAGGAGCCGGTATGGCTGCCACCGCGTCAGATGCCGCAGATGGCACCGCTGCTGGCCCGGCGGCTGCTGTCGATCAGCCGCAGCGATAAGATTGTCTCTACGCTCGATCCTTCACTGCAGCGCGAACTGGAGAGCCTGGCGCTGAACGTTAAAAACCAGCTGCCGCCGCGCACCTCAATGGCCATGCTGGTGGTGGATCACACCAACATGGCGGTTCGCGGCTATGTCGGCTCGGCTGACTTTACCGATGACAGCCGTTTTGGTCATGTGGATATGATCGCCAGCGTGCGCTCGCCAGGTTCGGTGTTAAAACCCTTTGTCTACGGCATGGCGCTGGACGAGGGACTGATTCATGCCGAATCGCTGCTGCAGGATGTGCCGCGTCGCTTTGGTGATTACCGGCCCGGCAATTTTGATACCGGCTTTCACGGACCTGTCAGCGCCAGCGATGCGCTGGTGCGCTCCCTGAATCTGCCCGCCGTTCAGCTGCTGGAGGCGCTGGGACCGAAAAACGTCGCGGCGCGTCTGCGCAATGTGGGTCTGAATTTACGTTTTCCGCCTGGCGCTGAACCGAATCTTTCGCTGATTCTCGGCGGTACCGGGGCACGCATGGATGACATTGTCGCGGCTTACAGCGCCTTTGCCCGTCACGGCAATGCCGCTCAGCTGCGCTGGATGCCCAATCAACCGTTGCAGCAGCGACCGCTGTTATCAAAGGAATCGGCGTGGATTATCCGGCGTATCCTGGCCGGCGAAGCGCAGCCTGCCGGTAATGGCAGCGTACCCGACGTGGTGCCGCTGGCCTGGAAGACCGGTACCAGCTACGGCTATCGCGACGCCTGGTCGGTGGGTATCAATCCCCGCTATCTGATTGGCGTCTGGGTCGGGCGACCGGATGCCACCCCGGTTGCCGGTCAGTTTGGTTTCGCCTCTGCTGTGCCGATCATGAATCAGATTAACAGCGTGCTGATGAGCCGGCTCGGCAGGCGTGACGTGCCAGGCGATCCGCGTCCGGCCTCGGTCACGGTAGCGGCCATCTGCTGGCCTGGTGGTCAGCCGCTGCCCGCCGGAGACGAAAACTGTCGTCAGCGGCGGCAAAGCTGGGTTGCCTCGGATACGCTGCCGCCAACGCTGCTGGCACCCGGCCAGGAGAGCCTCAGCGGATTACGCCTGAGTTACTGGCAGAATGCGCAGGGGCTGCGCGTTGCCGCTGACTGCTCCGGTGCCACCCGTCACGAACGGCTGGTCTGGCCGCTGCCGCTGGAAGCCTGGCTGCCGCCTCAGGAGCGGCGGACGCAGCGTCTGCCACCTGTTGATACGCGCTGTCCACCGCTACAGCAGGGCAGCAGTGCACCGCTGATCGTCACCGGCGTCATTGAGGGGCAGATCGTTAAGCCGCTGCCGGGCAATAGCGCGCTGACGATCCCGGTCGCGGTGCAGGGAGGGCAGGGCGCGCAGCGGTGGTGGTTCCTGAACGGTGAGCCTCTCATGACGCAAAAAGCTGCAGAGATGTCGCTGCATCTCGATCATCCGGGCGAGTATCAGTTGGTGGTAATGGATGAAGAGGGCCAGCTTGTCTCGGTCACCTTCAGTCGGGGATGATGGTTTTTTATGCTAAATCATAACTGAAGCGAGTCCGCTTCGACTCAGATCAAGAATTTTCAACAAATTAGGGATCTCTGATAGGCAATGCCGGACTCAGCCCCTATAATCTGCGCCGTTTATTAACCGGGGCGAACGCCACCGGTTTCTTCAGAACGTCAAGACAGAGGTCATCATGGCAATCGAACGTACTTTTTCTATCATCAAGCCAAACGCCGTCGCTAAAAATGTGATTGGTGCTATCTACAACCGTTTTGAAAGCGCAGGCTTCAAAATCGTTGGCGCAAAAATGCTGCAGCTGAGCAAAGAGCAGGCTGAAGGCTTTTACGCTGAGCACCAGGGCAAGCCATTCTTCGATGGTCTGGTTGAATTCATGACCTCTGGCCCGGTTGTTGTTTCCGTGCTGGAAGGTGAAAACGCCGTTCAGCGTCACCGTGACCTGATGGGTGCCACTAACCCGGCAAACGCACTGGCTGGCACACTGCGTGCTGACTACGCTGACAGCTTCACCGAAAACGCGACTCACGGTTCCGATTCTGCGGAATCCGCTGCCCGCGAAATCGCTTATTTCTTCGGCGAAAACGAAATCTGCCCACGTACCCGTTAATCGCCCGGCGATAAACGTTACAGCGGCTTTACAAAAATCTGCGTAGGGGAGGTCACTCCCGTCTGTTATCAGGCCGCAGATGTTGTACAATATTGCGCCTTCATTGACATCGCTTAATGAAGGCGCAATTTTTTCACCTATCCCTGAACAGCGCCATAACGTGTAACAACGAGGCCAGAGAATATTATGTCCGAACAGATTGTGACGTCCGCGTCCGCATCCCCTATTGTCGTCTCCCCCAAAAGCCAGAAAATTAACCTGCTGGATCTCAACCGTCAGCAGATGCGCGAATTCTTCCTGTCGCTGGGTGAAAAGCCGTTCCGCGCCGATCAGGCCATGAAGTGGATTTATCACTACTGCTGCGATGATTTCGAGCAGATGACCGACATCAACAAAAAGCTGCGTAACCGGCTGATGGAGCTGGCGGAGATCCGCGCGCCAGAAGTGGCGGAAGAGATGCGCTCTACCGACGGCACCATCAAATGGGCCATTCGTGTCGGTGACCAACTGGTGGAAACGGTCTATATCCCGGAAGGCGACCGCGCTACGCTCTGTGTTTCTTCACAGGTGGGGTGTGCGCTGGAGTGTAAATTCTGTTCGACCGCACAGCAGGGTTTTAACCGTAACCTGCGGGTGTCAGAAATTATTGGTCAGGTGTGGCGTGCGGCGAAAATTGTCGGCGCAGCGAAAATCACCGGCCAGCGTCCTATCACCAACGTGGTGATGATGGGCATGGGTGAGCCGCTGCTCAACCTCAATAACGTGGTCCCGGCGATGGAGATCATGCTGGATGACTTCGGCTTTGGTCTGTCGAAGCGTCGCGTGACCCTCTCTACTTCAGGTGTCGTGCCTGCGCTGGATAAACTGGGCGATATGATTGACGTCGCGCTGGCCATTTCCCTGCATGCACCGAACGATAAGCTGCGCGATGACATCGTGCCGATCAACAAAAAGTACAATATCGAAACCTTCCTGGCGGCGGTGAAACGCTACATTGGTAAATCCAACGCCAATCAGGGACGTGTGACCATTGAGTACGTGTTGCTGGATCATGTCAACGACAGCACCGACGATGCGCATGAACTTGCTGCATTACTGAAAGAAACTCCGTGTAAAATCAACCTGATTCCGTGGAACCCCTTCCCGGGCGCGCCGTATGGCCGTAGCTCAAACAGCCGCATCGATCGTTTCTCCAAGGTGCTGATGGACTATGGTTTTACCACCATCGTGCGTAAAACCCGTGGCGACGATATTGATGCCGCCTGTGGTCAGTTAGCCGGAGAAGTCATCGACCGTACCAAGCGAACGCTGCGTAAAAAAATGGCGGGTGAAGCCATATCTGTGAAGGCTCTCTAGAAGAGTGACAGAGTGCGTTTCCTGAAGTGATGACGCGTGGCAGGCTGCAGCCTGTCAACGTCAACCGGATGGAAATGATAATGCGTAACGGATTACCTGCAGTTTTACTGGCGCTGTTTGTTGTAAGCGGGTGTGTCAGCCAGCCGTACGATCCCGGCGCTGAAGAGGTACGTCTGCAGTTAGGGATGCACTACCTGGCCGGGGGAGACTATGCCGCAGCTGAGCGAAACTTTCTGCGTGCACAGGCCGCCGCGCCCAGGGACTACCGGGTCTCGCTTGCACTGGCACGGCTGGCGCAGCGGCAGGGTAATCAGACAGCGGCGCAGGCACGGTTTATACTGGCACAGCAGCAGGCCCCGGATAATGGTTTTGTTGCTAACAATTACGGTGCGTTTCTCTGCGCTTTAAGGCAGTATGACGAAGCGCATCAACAGTTTAGTCGGGCAGGCGCTGCACCTCAGTTTGATGCACGCAATGACGCGCGTGAACTGGCAGGGTTTTGTTATCTGCAGGCGGGCGATGTTGACGCTGCCCGCAGGGCGTTACGCCAGGCCCTTGAGGCCGACAGACGCAAAGCGGATTCGCTGCTGTCGGAAGCTGAAAAGCTGATGACGGATAACCAGCTGGCAAAGGTGCAGGTTTTGCTCGACGTTTACCAGCAACAGCTGCCCGAAACGGCACGAAGTCTGGCGTTACACTTACGTTTCGCCGCGCTACAGGGAAATGCCGCTGACGTTTCACGTTATGGCGACCAGTTAGCGCGACGTTTTCCGCAATCGATACAGTACCAGCGTTATTTAGCTAATGAATACTGAAGCCACTCAAGAAAACTCTGCATTACATTCAACAGGTGAACGCCTGCGTCTGGCCCGTGAGCAGATGGGGCTGACACAGCAGAACGTCGCTGAGCGCCTGTGCCTGAAACTCACCACCGTGCGTGACATTGAGGAAGACAAATCGCCTGCCGATTTAGCCTCTACGTTCCTGCGCGGCTACATTCGCTCTTACGCGCGTCTGGTGCACATTCCTGAAGAGGAACTGCTGCCGATGATGGCGAAACAGACACCGGTTCGGGCTGCAAAAATCGAACCGATGCAAAGTTTCTCACTGGGCAAGCGCCGCAAGAAACGCGACGGCTGGCTGATGATTTTCACCTGGCTGGTGGTGTTTGTGGTGGTGGGACTGACCGGCGCCTGGTGGTGGCAGAATCATAAAGCGTCGCAGGACGATCTGGTGCCGATGACCGATCAGAACGGCAGCAGCGGTGATAGCGGCCAGTCGATTCCGCTGGGCGAGACCAGCGGTGACAGCGCGGCACCTGCTGCGCCTGACGAAAGTAACACCACGACCAGTGATAACAGTGCGGCCAGCACGCCAGCGAGTGCGGCTCCGGCCGCCAGCGCCAGCAATGGCGCGACTGCCGCCCAGCAGGATACCAACAGTAATGCGGTGGTGTCGCCGAGTCAGGCACCTGTAGACAACACGGCGGCTGCGCCTGCAGCCACCCAGTCCGGTACCAGCACCAGCACATCACCTCAGATGCCAGTAGGCGCAGCCGCGGTCAGTGAACCGGCTGCTGATCCTAACGCAGTGGTCATGACCTTTAACGCCGACTGCTGGCTGGAAGTGAGTGATGCGACCGGCAAAAAACTGTTCAGCGGTATTCAGCGCAGTGGTGGTAAACTCAGCCTCGCAGGAACGCCTCCGTATCGTCTGAAAATTGGCGCGCCTTCCGCGGTTCAGGTGCAATATCAGAATCAGCCCGTTGATTTAAGTCGTTTTATCCGTAATAACCAGGTTGCTCGCCTGACGTTGGGTGCGCAATAACAGCGTATCGCGTACCGGGCAATTGTGGAGAAGAAATATGCATAACGAAGCACCCATTATCCGCCGTAAATCCAAACGCATTTACGTCGGCAAGGTGCCGGTCGGTGACGGCGCGCCAATCGCCGTACAGTCGATGACCAACACCCGCACCACTGACGTGGAAGCGACGGTAAATCAGATCAAAGCCCTTGAACGCGTCGGTGTCGACATCGTTCGTGTCTCGGTGCCGACCATGGATGCCGCAGAAGCGTTCAGGCTGATCAAACAGCAGGTGAACGTCCCGCTGGTTGCAGATATTCATTTTGACTACCGCATCGCCCTGAAAGTCGCCGAATATGGCGTCGACTGCCTGCGCATCAATCCCGGTAACATCGGGAACAATGAGCGCATCCGTATGGTGGTCGACTGCGCACGCGACAACAATATTCCGATTCGAATTGGCGTGAATGCCGGTTCGCTGGAAAAAGATCTGCAGGAAAAGTATGGCGAGCCGACGCCACAGGCGCTGCTGGAATCCGCTATGCGCCATGTCGATCATCTCGACCGTCTTAACTTCGACCAATTCAAAGTCAGCGTAAAAGCGTCTGACGTCTTCCTCGCGGTTGAATCTTATCGCCTGCTGGCGAAACAGATCGAACAGCCTCTGCATCTCGGCATCACTGAAGCGGGTGGCGCGCGTGCGGGCGCAGTGAAATCGGCGATTGGCCTGGGGCTGCTGCTGTCAGAAGGGATCGGCGATACGTTGCGCATCTCACTGGCGGCCGATCCGGTTGAAGAAGTCAAAGTCGGTTTTGATATCCTGAAGTCATTGCGCATTCGTTCTCGTGGTATCAACTTCATCGCCTGTCCGACCTGCTCACGTCAGGAATTTGACGTCATCGGTACGGTCAACGCGCTGGAGCAGCGTCTGGAAGATCTGATCACGCCGATGGACGTCTCCATTATCGGCTGTGTGGTTAACGGACCGGGCGAGGCGACCCTCTCTACGCTGGGCGTGACTGGCGGCAGCAAGAAGAGTGGTTTCTACGAAGATGGTGTGCGTCAGCGCGATCGTCTCGACAACAATGACATGATCGATCAGCTGGAAGCGCGCATTCGTGCCAAAGCGTCGATGCTGGATGCCAGCCGCCGTATTGATGTGCAGCATCTGGAAAAATAATGGCGTGCGCGGCCTGCGTACGTGACTTTTTTGACTGAACCTGTGCGGTTTCATCCTCATAAGGTATGATGCCGGACAGGTTTTTTTGCATTAAGAGATTTTAACGTGGCGAAGAATATTCAGGCAATTCGCGGGATGAACGACTACCTGCCTGCGGATACTGCCCTCTGGCAACGGATTGAAGGCGTTCTCAAGCAGACGCTGGCGAGCTACGGTTACAGCGAAATTCGCTTACCGCTGGTAGAGCAAACCCCACTGTTTAAACGCGCCATCGGTGAAGTCACCGATGTGGTTGAAAAAGAGATGTATACCTTTGATGACCGCAATGGTGAAAGCCTGACGCTGCGTCCGGAAGGCACGGCGGGCTGCGTACGTGCCGGTATCGAACACGGTTTACTCTACAACCAGGAACAGCGCCTGTGGTACATGGGACCCATGTTCCGCTATGAGCGTCCGCAGAAAGGCCGCTATCGTCAGTTCTATCAGATTGGCGTGGAAGTGTTTGGTCTGCAGGGACCGGATATTGATGCTGAACTGATCATGCTGAATGCCCGCTGGTGGAAAGCCCTGGGTATCTCTGAGCACGTTCGCCTGGAACTTAACTCTATCGGTTCACTGGATGCGCGCGCGCATTACCGTGACGCCCTGGTCGCCTTCCTTGAGCAGCATAAAGACGTGCTGGACGAGGATTGCAAACGCCGCATGTACAGCAACCCGATGCGCGTTCTCGACAGCAAAAATCCCGATGTTCAGCAACTGCTGAATGAAGCGCCACAGCTTGGCGACTATCTGGATGACGAATCTCGCGAGCATTTCAGCGGCCTGTGTGCGCTGCTGGATGACGCCGGCATCAGCTACACCGTCAATCAGCGTCTGGTACGCGGCCTGGATTACTACAACCGCACCGTGATTGAGTGGGTTACCGATAGCCTGGGTTCACAGGGCACGGTGTGTGGCGGTGGTCGCTATGATGGTCTGGTTGAGCAGCTTGGTGGTCGTGCCACACCTGCCGTGGGTTTCGCCATGGGCATGGAGCGTCTGGTGCTGCTGGTTCAGGCGGTTAATCCTGAATTTGAACCGACGAGCAATGTGGATGTCTATGTTATCGCTTCAGGTCAGGGCGTGCAGTCTGCTGCGATGCAGCTGGCTGAGAAGTTGCGTGATGAAGCGCCGGAACTGAGGCTGATGACTAACTTTGGCGGCGGCAACTTTAAGAAGCAATTTGCCCGTGCTGACAAGTGGGGCGCACGCGTTGCCCTGGTGTTAGGCGAAGATGAAGTTAAAGCCGGTCAGGTCGTGATTAAAGATCTGCGCCGTGGCGAGCAGCAAACGCTGGATCAGGCAGAGGCTGCTGCTGTATTGCGCACCCTGTTACAGTAAGCGTGACACAGCACCAACCATAGAAAGGAGAGGGATTGCGTGGAAGTGTATAGCAATGAGAACGAGCAGACCGACGCGCTGCGCAACTTTTTTGCCAGTAATGGCAAAGCGTTAGCCATTGGCGTAGTCATCGGCATTGCTGCGCTGGGTGGCTGGCGTTACTGGAGCAGTCATCAGGATGATACGGCGAAATCCGTGTCCGCCCAGTATCAGCAGCTCACCACCGCCATGCAGGCGGGTAAACCGGAAACGCTGGAAGCGGTTAACCGTTTTGCCAGTGAAAACAGCAATACTTATGGTGCGCTGGCTGCGATGGATCTGGCGAAGCAGTATGTTGACGCCGGTCAGCTTGATAAGGCCGCAACGCTGCTGCAAAACGGACTGAAAGATACCAAAGATGCCAATCTGCAGGCGGTGATTAACCTGCGCCTGGCACGCATTCAACTGCAACAGAATCAAGCGGATGCGGCGCTTAAAACCCTTGACGGTGTGAAGGGTGATGGCTGGACAGCCATTGTGGCCGATATTCGCGGCGAAGCGCTGCTGACTAAAGGTGACAAGCAGGGCGCGCGCGATGCCTGGAGTAAAGGAGTCGAATCTGACGCCTCTCCGGCATTGAAGCAAATGATGCAGATGAAGATGAATAACTTAAGCTAAGCCAGTCAAGAGAGAGCGCATGGAATTACGTAAATACCTGCTGCCGGGACTGATTTCAGTCACTTTGCTCAGCGGTTGTTCGCTGTTTAGCGGCGAAGAAGATGTAGTAAAAATGGCCCCGTTGCCGAAGGTGGAAAGTCAGTTCACGCCACAGAAAGTGTGGAACACCTCGGTAGGCGATGGCGTCGGTGACTTCTACTCAAATCTGCATCCTGCCTGGCAGGACAACACCGTTTTTGCAGCCGATCGTTTTGGTATTGTCAAAGCGCTGGATGCCGCAGACGGTAAAGAAAAATGGAAAGTCGATCTCTCTGAGAGAACCGGCTTCTTCTCGAAAAACCGCTCAGCGCTGTTATCAGGCGGTCTGACCGCTGATGGCGATCGGGTTTACGTTGGCAGCGAGCGCGGCAAGGTTTATGCCCTGAACAGCAGCGATGGCAGCCTGGCCTGGCAGACCAGCGTCGCGGGTGAAGCACTGTCTCGTCCTGTCGTCAGCGATGGTCTGGTACTGGTGCATACCAGTAACGGCATGCTGCAGGGACTGGATCAGAGCAGCGGTGCGGTGAAGTGGAGCGTCAACCTGGATATGCCTGCGTTGTCTCTGCGCGGTGAATCTGCACCTGCTGTCGCTTTTGGTGGCGCAATTGTCGGTGGTGACAACGGTCGCGTTAGCGCTGTAGTGATGAACCAGGGACAGCTGATCTGGCAGCAGCGTATTTCTCAGGTTAGTGGTGCCACTGAGATTGACCGTCTTAACGACGTCGATACCACACCGGTTATCGTGAATGGCGTAGTGTATGCACTCGCTTACAACGGTAACCTGTCGGCGCTGGATCTGCGCTCTGGCCAGATTTTGTGGAAACGTGAAATTGGCGGTGTGAAAGATCTGATTGTCGATGCTGGTCGCATCTATCTGGTCGATCAGGATGACCGCGTGATTGCGCTGAACGCTGACGGCGGTGTTGCCATCTGGCGTCAAAGCGATCTGCTGCATCGCAACCTGACTTCTCCGGTGCTTTACAACGGCTACCTGGTGGTCGGCGACAGCGAAGGTTATCTGCACTGGCTGAACACCACTGATGGTCGTTTTGTTGCACAGCAAAAACTGGATAGCTCAGGCTTCCAGACCGAGCCAGTGGTCGCCAGCGATAAGCTGCTGATCCAGTCGAAAGACGGCGAGGTTTATGCAATTACCCGTTAACGGGTCAACGTCTGGCAGGTGAAATCCTCCGTTCCGACGGCTCCTGATTTAATCAGGGGCCGTTTCGTTTTTAGTCAGGCATGGTATTCTTTGCGCCTTAAGCCTGAACTTAATGGCCAGAGCCGTTATAATCACGCCATTCGGGCGATTAATTATTTATTGAGGCATTTTGTTATGGTACCTGTGGTCGCGCTGGTTGGGCGTCCCAATGTGGGAAAATCTACGCTATTTAACCGCTTAACCCGCACACGTGATGCGCTGGTAGCGGATTTTCCTGGACTGACTCGCGATCGCAAATATGGTCGCGCCGAAGTGGAAGGGCGCGAATTTATTGTTATTGATACCGGTGGTATCGACGGCACCGAAGAAGGTGTTGAAACGCGGATGGCCGAACAGTCACTGCTGGCTATCGAAGAAGCCGATATTGTGCTGTTTATGGTTGATGCGCGTGCGGGCATGATGGCCGCCGATCAGCAAATCGCTAAGCATCTTCGTTCCCGTCAGAAAGCTACCTTCCTGGTGGCGAACAAAACTGACGGACTCGATCCGGATCAGGCGGTCGTCGACTTCTATTCACTGGGCCTGGGCGAGATTCATGCCATTGCAGCCTCACATGGTCGTGGTGTGACCAGCCTGATAGAAGAGGCACTGCTGCCGTGGATGGAAGAGGTTGAGGCGGTTGAGCTTACTGAAGAAGAAGAGAACCAGGCTTACTGGGCTGCCCTTGAAGCTGACGAGATTGCTGAGCAGGAAGCTGCAGAGGAAGAAGAAAACTTCGACCCGACAGGCTTACCAATCAAACTGGCGATCGTTGGCCGTCCTAACGTAGGTAAGTCAACGCTTACTAACCGAATCCTCGGCGAAGATCGCGTGGTGGTCTACGACATGCCGGGCACGACCCGTGACAGCATCTATATTCCGATGGAGCGTGATGGACGTGAATACGTTCTGATCGACACCGCAGGCGTGCGCAAGCGTGCCAAAATCTCTGACACCGTTGAGAAATTCTCGGTAATCAAGACGCTGCAGGCGATTGAAGATGCCAACGTCGTAATGCTGGTGATTGATGCCCATGCCGGTATTTCCGATCAGGATCTCTCGCTGCTGGGCTTCATTCTTAACAGTGGTCGCTCGCTGGTGATTGTAGTCAACAAATGGGATGGCCTGTCGCAGGAAGTGCGTGATGAAGTGAAAGAGACGCTGGATTTCCGTCTGGGCTTTATCGATTTTGCCCGCATTCACTTTATCTCTGCGCTGCACGGGAGCGGCGTAGGTAATCTGTTTGAGTCGATCACGGAAGCCTATGACTGTTCGACCCGACGCGTAAACACCTCGCTGCTGACCCGCATCATGAACATGGCGGCAGACGATCACCAGCCGCCGCTGGTACGCGGTCGTCGCGTTAAGCTTAAATACGCGCATGCTGGTGGCTATAACCCGCCTATCGTGGTGATTCACGGTAACCAGGTTAAGGATCTGCCTGATTCTTATAAACGCTACCTGATGAACTATTTCCGTAAATCACTTAACGTGATGGGAACGCCAATTCGCATTCAGTTCAAAGAGGGTGATAACCCTTATGAAGGCAAACGTAACCTGCTGACACCAACGCAGCAGCGTAAACGTAAGCGTCTGATGGCGCATATGAAAAAGAATAAGCGTTAATAAAATGAGGGCCATCTGGCCCTCTTTTTTTTGCGCTTGACCCGTCCTGAATAGCGTTGACACATTTACCCGGTGTTTTCAGGAGAATGTGATGAAACAGTATGTTAAACGTACACAACGCGATTACTCTCTGTCTTTTAAACTGGCTGTCGTTGAGCAGGTTG
>NZ_VWVM01000033.1 GCF_008632075.1 Candidatus Pantoea gossypiicola | reverse complement strand
GGCAGACCAGTAAGAAAGCCCCCGCAGTTTTACGCCCTTATCGATAGCATTAAGAGCAGCCTTCAGATATTCAAAGATATACTGGCTCCGGGGGTCATCAATGACAACACCCTCCACAGCATCGGGCTCATCAAGCGCGAAGCCGGTTTCCGTAATATAAATAACGGGAGCGTCATAGTTCTCATGCAGGTACAAAAGCAGCTCAGTCAGCCCTTCGGGTTCAACGACGAATGAGGACTGTGTTCTTGGCAAATTTTCAGGTATTTTCCCTGAAAGGAAGCCGAAGAAGTTAAGCGGATTTGAATCAGCCTTAACGTAAAGCCGTGAGTAATAATTTACGCCCAGGAAATCAGGAATGACGCTGATGATGTCCATGTCCCCCTGCTGAATGTAAGGCTGAAGTGACGGGAGCAAATCCTGTGGATAGCCTTTGCCATAAAGCGGGTCAAGAAAAACGGCGTCGAATAGCGCCCAGGCCTTTTCTGCCGCCTCGTTGTTTCTGGCGGAGTCATCTTCACCCCGGGTCCGGGACAGGCTAAGTGTAGTCCCGATGCTGACATCCGCAGGCAGGTATGCTCTCAACGCAGCGAATGCCAGACCCTGGGCCAGATTAACATGATGAATAGCCGCAAACATCGAGTCCTTAGACATGACGCCGGGTGCAAACGTGCCGGTTCCATATCCCAGAAGCGCAACCGAACTGGGCTCATTGAAAACGAGCCATTTTTTTACCCGACTGTCCAGCTGCCGGGTTATTTTCTCCGCGTACTCAGCGAAGAGATAAGCCAGTCCTCTGTCTCTGAAATCGCCGGCCCACTGAGGAATATCCCAGTGGAAAAGTGTCGGGATAGGTTCGATACCGTTTCTGATAAGCAGGTCGATAATTTTATTATAGAACTCAATACCCTCTTTATTCAGTATGCCTTCATTCCAGGAGGGCTGAACACGAGGCCATGAAATGGAAAAGCGAAATGATTTAATTCCGGCCTGAGAAAGCAGGCTGATATCTTCCTGGTAGTTCTCTTCAAATTCAGTGCATTTTTTGTTGCTGTAAATATCTCCTTTCCCGGCCTTGTCGGTAAAAACATCCCAGTTACTTTTTCCCCTGCCATTTCTGCTTTCTGTCTGGGGGGCAGATGATGATACTCCCCACAGAAACCCCGGCGGGAAAGTATTATTTTCATTCATAATATAACGCCCTTAGTATTTAAGATAAAACTTACAACGCGGCTAAAAAAGTCGCACAAAACGGCTAATTATTTCGTATACAGACAATCAACAAAATCGGGGAGTTTCTTATTCCATTGATGTTCTGTGGCAGACATCACAAAATCTGAAAGATTTAAATTCCTTCATGGAATATATAACTTGTTTTATATGCCGCTTGCGGCATGGAGGCGCCAGAAACTGTCACATATTGCACTAACGTTGCATGGCGCCGGCCGCCCGGCGAAGCCGGTTCCGGTTTAATAGATTCTGCCTATCTCCATCCCTTGCCCTGCCAGACCAGACCCGCTGTCAGCAGTGCAGAAGCCTCTGTGCGCTGTCGGAGTGGTCACGACAAGGCGTAGCCGCAGTCGGGGCGTATCTCCGCGTTAGCGGGCCGTCAGGGCCGCCTACGGGCGTGTACTCAGTACCTCCAGCGACACCACACACAGCGACTCAGAATTCTAGTTACAACATCCATCATTAAAAGCGACGTTGTTCCGGGCCTTCGGCCCGGGGCGGCCTCGCTTTTCAGTGGTGGGGATGGGCTGTGAGGGTTCAGGCAGGCACTGTTCCTGCTTTTGAGTGAGCATTTTGAATGTTGTAACTATATGTGCTGTGGCGGGGCCCGTCGCGCAGCGATGGGAGCTACTCAGGTAGTTGCCGAACCGGCGCGGACATAGTCCGCTGCAAGGGCGGGCATTTTCAGGAGCCTGTCCACAGGTCAGGCGACGAACAGGTTATATATTTATATGAATGAAATAAAAGATATTTAAAAGAAGTACAGAGCAGGTTTTTAAAGGAAACCACGCACTTTGAAATCAGGTCGGCTGGCGCTCTGTAAGCATAGCGGTTGTAACCTTATGGAAAGGTCCCTTGCAGTTATTTGTAGGTAACTGAATCTGGCGACGAGATGTGGCCACTCTGATGCAATTTCTGGCCATTCTGATGGCGGAATGGGGTGAATGTCAGGAAGGACGGCCGTCATTTCGTGCAGAAAACCGTCAGTCTGGAGCTGCAGACGTGCGAAACCCTCCGGCGCCAGCCGGATTTTTCAGTCAGGTAGGTTATATGGGGACGGTGGCCAGCCGCGTGTAGTTGTTGCCACGCGACATTAGCATGCGCTCTTTCACGCGGCGCTCCAGCTCCCGCTTCATGGCATCAAGACCGCCGGTGAATCGCCCGCTGGCGTATTCCCGCGTCAGCTGTTGCTTCACCAGGGTCACAATGTCCTTACGGGTTCTGTCCGAGTCACGACGTGCACGGGCGCGTTTCAGGCCATGCTGTTTACGTTCGGACTGGTAGCTGCGGAACCGTTCGCGCACAAACCGCCAGGCCTTCGCTATCAGCTCGTCCATCTCCAGCGGCTTCAGGTTCTGCTTCTTACGCTGCTGATTTTCCCATTCGACGCGGCTGCGCCTCGCGGCCACAACAGCAACGTCAGAGACGTCAAGCGCGGAGAACAGTGCCGGCGTGAAGGTGATATCGGTCGGGATGTTGCAGCCAATCTGCGGGTCATACTCGGTCTGGTAGGTAATCAGCCCCAGCTCCGCTATGAACTTCAGCGCCCGCGTGGCACGAGTGATGGACAGATTGCCACTTTTTGACTCGGTGGCCAGACCGCACTCGATGGCCAGATTGGTGATGGAGCGCTGTACACGATTGGCCAGCGGGTCATAGTGGAAACACAACCCCTGGAGCAGTGCATCAATGGCACGACGACGCAGCAGAGGCGGCATCCGGTGACGTTTACCCAGCGAGCGTACAAACGCCACATGGACGGAAAAGTCAAAACGGGACGTGAAGCCCTCAGCTTTCGCCATCAGCTTACGACAGAACGGCAGGGTCTTTTTCCCTTCTCGCGGCGTGAATACCGGATTCGGGTTTTTGACCTGACGATAATGGGAGAACAGGGTCTGAGCGTCAGTCACACCTTCCCGCACTTATGTTGCACGGAAGGAGCAAATGGCACAGAAACAGGTATTGAACTTTTCTGAGCATAAAACTATACTCCCTGCATAGAGCAACAGCTTCTATACAGTTTAGGTAAGCCCCGTTAGTCTTCTCTGAGTCGCCAAACCTTGTGAAGATTATCGGGGTTTTGTCTTTTCTGGTCCCGGGTAGACACCTCATCAGAACCAGTTCCCTGCCACCTTACGGCGTGGCCAGCCAAAATTCTTCAAACGATCAGTAATCTAGCACTCAAAATCTTAAGTATCAAGAAAGTGAGTCCATCACGATGCTTTTCGACTAAAAGCTTCCCTTTCAATCAACTTTTCTAACACTTCAGCTTGAGTAACACCATCTTCTTCACAAAGGTTAGAAAGATACTCTTTGATTTCGGGCTTAATAAATACTTTCAGTTCTTTATGCGTAGCCCTTTTTTTAGCCGAAGCAATTTTCTGTCGCTCAGCTTCACTAAGGGGATTACCCTTTCTGTAAGCGCGTTTCGATGAGGAAGTTACTGCATTTCCGGACTGTGGCATCTCTGCCTCCTCAAGGATCAAGCAAGGATCGTTTCGCAGAGGATACTACAGATATCTGAAATCAGCGACTTAACTTTACGCGTAAGTGTGAGCCATGTTGGCGCATGGTTCACCAGGATAGATGTAGATTGCGGATCAAATGACGATGCGACTTAGTATGAAGAATGCCAGTCCGTTCCTCCGTCCCAGCGCGACTGCCAGTGCTGAAGGTAGGTTTGTGCCACTTCCGGCACCTCATTAATAACCAGCACATTCTCGCTATTCCGCGATGCAGCAGAGCGAGTGTAGTTAAAGCTACCAGCCTCAACTGTATGATTATAAACAATAATGACCTTGTCGTGCATGATGGCGTAGCAGTCGTTTGTGCGCAGCGGAATGCCGGCATTCACCACGATGTTCATTGCTGCCTGACTGGTTTTGCCCCGGTTTCCTTTCTCATCAAGCACAATTTTCACATCCACACCCCGGCGTTTTGCGCTGACAAGTGCGCTGACCACCTCCGGAGACGTAAATGAGTAGCCCATCAGCCGGATTTCGTGCTGTGCTGACTCAATAGTCTTAAGAACCAGCTGCAGCGCGCTGCCTTCAGGTGAAAAACCGGCCTGAACGGAGGGAGCAGCAGCAGCGGGCTGAAGACAGCTCAGCGAAAGGCAGACCAGACCGGACACGACCAGCTGGTGAAAGGTAAACTTACGCACTAAATAACCTCAGAATACGTGTTCAGGAAGGTGTTTTATCGCAAACCCCGTGGGCGGGAGAAACTTGCTTTTTCTCGCCCACGGGGTTGGACAACTGAACGCAGTGAGGGCGTCAGTTGTTTCTGTCCACATGTAGAACCTGCTGGTCCGGCAGGCTATTTTTTCGCGTGTCCCGCCGCCTTATCAATGGCGGCCTGCAGCACATTCTGGTCAGCCCCACCCGGGATCACCGTCACATTATCTGCAGTGACACCGTTTACCGGCATCACTATCATACCCGGCGTGCCGCGCAGCCCCAGATTCTGCGCCAGCGCATCGGTGCCCGACAGTACCTCCGGCATTTCATCATTTTTGCCCTCCAGCTTTCCGGCCTGAGCGGCCGCACTGTTGATGTCCGCCAGCGTCAGCCTGCCCTCGTCATGTCCGGTCGCGTAAAGGGCGTTGTGATAGGCGAGATACGCATCCGCGCCCTTCTGCTGGTAAATCTGCAGCCCGGTTTTCGCCGCCGTCAGTGACGGTGTCCAGCGCTGCGCAAAAATAGGCCACTCCTTAAATACGTACCGTACCTGAGGATTTGCCTTCATCAGTGACTCAATTACCGGTGCCTGACGTGCGCAGACTGAACACTGGTAATCAAAGAACTCGATAAATGCCACTTTCGCATCGGCGGGGCCATAGGATGGCGTGCCTTTATCGTTCAGCAGTGCGGCCTGATGCTTAATCACGGCGGCGGTCATCGCCTGCTGCTGCTTTTCCTGCTGCTGCGCCTGCAGTTTCTGACTCACCTCAACCAGCACCTCCGGATGGGCCAGCAGATAGTCCCGGGCCACTTCGCCGATATGTGCATCCAGCTCCGGGGTAAAGACCGGCGTGGTTTTCTCCGCCGCATTTGCCATACCGGACAACAGAGCGCTGGCCATCAGCATCGCCAGTGCGGTGCGCTTTACTGTTAACATGTTAATGTTCCTTTTTTTCATCTGTGGCGGCTGCTTTTGCCGCCTGGTTCTTCAGTTTGTTCGCCTGTACCCGCGCCAGCTTCAGCCCTGCGGCCACTTCACGCTCCGGAGGGACGAGAGAGTCCACCGAACCATCCGCGTTGTAGCATGCGACCCCGGCCGTCAGGCTGCTCAGATACGTTTCCGTCCGCGTCAGCGTTTTCAGACAGCGGCGTATCACCTTGCGTGAGAGCGGTAATGCCCGCTGCATGACATCCGCAAAGAGCTGCTCCCTTACCCCGATGGCCAGCGGGCGTATCCACCGGCAGCAGCTGGTCCCGGTCACCGCTCAGCACCGCGCGACCACCGCCGGCGGCTATATAGCCCATCGCATCGGCCATATCCCGGTTACCCACCATCGAGCTCTCGTCCACCAGGAACAGGGTCTTACTGAAATCGGGCTTCTCTCCGCCCTGAATCCGGCGCTCCACATCCATCAGGAAGCTCGCCAGCGTCTGCGCTTTGACGCCGACATCAGCCATCTCACCCACCGCCCGGTGGGTCGGGGCCAGCCCGACAACCTCCGGGCGCTGCTCTGCCGGCAGGGTCTCCAGCGCCGCCAGGACGGTTTTCAGCTGGGTGGTTTTCCCCACACCGGCATAGCCCTGTATCCCGATGAAACGGTCGGTGCTCTCCAGTATCAGGCTGGAGGCCTGCCGCTGCCCCTCCGTCAGTCCTGCCGAGAGCACGCGCTGCGCATCCGCCATCAGAGGTGATTGCGAACCCAGCCCCTCCGCCACCAGGCGGATAATCTGCTTCTCAGCCTCATACGACGCTGCGGTCACATACAGCTGCTGTGCCATCCCTTTCGGCCCCGGCACCGGGATCAGCTCCCCGGCCTTCACCTGGCGGGCCACCTCCCTGTCGACATCCTCCGCGCGCAGGGAGGGATGCAGCGGCAGGGCGCTCGCCAGCACGTCCGGGCGGCTGAACACCACCTCACTCCCCTGTGTCAGGCTGACCGCCTGGCGTACCGCTTTTTCAGCCGGACTCATCAGACTGTCCCTGGCAGAGTCCAGTGCGGCATTCAGTTCCCCCTTATCCGGGTTCACCTGAGCCAGCGCCGTGCGGTACAGCGGCGAGCGGGACAGGCGACGCTCAGCCTCGTCCTGACCGAGGGGGGTGAATATCTGCACCCGGTCACCGCTGCGCGCCAGGGTGTTGAGCATCGTGGCACCCGTATCCCGCGCGGCCACGGCGGCGAGCACCGCCCCCTGCTCCCGAACCAGACTGCCCGGCGTGGTGACATAGCCGTGGTCAGCCTTTATCGCTTCTGTCAGGGGGACCACACGGGTCTGCCCCTGATGCTCAACCACCAGGGCATGTTTTTTAATCTTCGTCACTGTGACGCTGTCACCCGCACGTAACTTACCCTGACGGGCGCGCCAGGTCAGTTTCTCTCCCTCAGCTACCTCCACAGCTTTCGGCATGTACAGGCTCCAGGCGGCGTCCACGTTACTCAGCTTCAGCCCCTGACGCTCCCCTCTGTCATTCAGCAACGTGAGGCTGCAGGTGGCCGGGCTGACCCGGTCGATGGTGTAACGCACCGGCGTACGGCTGTCAGGTTCACGGTGCTCCAGCACCATCCCTTCCCGGTACGTGTCCAGCTGGCGGCGGTTTTTGCTGTCCAGCCATTGCGGTATCAGCGCGTTCACCGTCACGGCTTTCTCACTGAGCAGGCTATGCTCACGCAGTGCCTGGCGGATATCCGCGGTGAGGGCACGCTGCTCGCGCTCGCCACTGACCTGCGCTACCACACCGTCTCCCTGCTTGCTAAGGGTCGCATACTCCTGTGCAAGCGCGCTGTAACGCTGGCGTTTATCCGCCAGGCTGACCACGCTGACCGCAACCTGCGGCTCCGCGCCCGTCTGAAGGCGGGTTACACCCGCGTCCTCAAGCGTCTGCAGGGCATTGCCGGTTCCGCTGCGCCCGCCGCCGTCCATCAGCAGCATCTGCGACTGCGAACGCAGTGCCTGGTCCGTAACGGTCAGCGCATCCCGTACCGACAGCTTTTCCGCGCCAGCGACAATCAGCGTTCCGCCATCAGGAAGCGCTTCATCCGTAAGGTTCTTCAGGGTGATAACCCGCCCGGCCAGTGCCGTCTGTTCGCTCAGAAAACGTGCGCTGCGGCTGTCGGTGGCCAGCACCCGGACGTCGCGCCCCTGCCCGTCGGCAAGTGCTGCGGCCGCCAGGACGCCCTCTCGCATGGCAGCTGCGCCTCCGGGCTGGCTGACAATCGCCAGTGCCGGGCGGTCTGCCTCAATCTGCTGCATTACCGGCACAGACGAAGAAGACCGGGCCGGGGCACCACCGGATATCACCACAGTGGATTTCATCTCTCCGGCCAGCTGCTGCAGGCTCAGTTCATCCAGGAGATGAATAGAGGAGGTAAACAGACCTTTCTCCCGGTCCAGCGGAATAAGCTGCTGTGACTCAATCGCCTCGTTAATGGCCTGGCGGGCCTGTACCGCTATCTGTTCACGGGCATCGAGGCTGTTAAGCGTACGGTTGAGCACATCGGAAAAGGTGAAACGGGTACGCTTTTCGCTGAGCAGGGATATCGCATCGTTCACCGCCTGACGGACGTCGGCAGGCGTGGTCTCTGCCCGTAAGGGGCTTTCGCTTTCCTGCTGCTGTCGCGCCAGGGCCTCCTGCTTCAGCGCGGAGAAATCAAAGCCCGCCAGCTCAAGGCTGTTCATCCATTCAGTCAGCAACGCCACTTTGTCCGGATTTTTTTGTTTCGCTTTTCGGGTATCCAGTGCCGCCACATCCCGGGATTTCAGCGAGGCGTCGTCCCCCACGGCCTCCCGGATTTGCTGCGAGCGCTGTGAGAAAATCTCAACCGGCACGCCTTCAATTTCCCACAGGTCGTTTTTACCGGTGGCAACAGTGCGGAACCCCATCTCCTCCACGATCTGACGCAGTTCGTTACGGTAAATTTTACCCAGCGCCACCTGCAGCGCATACACGTTTTCAATGAAGCCCGTTTTTCCGACCCTGTCGCTCGACAGGGTTTTCCACTCTCCGTTATGCTCCGTCAGGTTCAGGATGATAAGGTGCGTGTGCAGCTGCGGGTCGAGTTCCCTGGAGGTATCGTGGTTAAACGCCGCCGCCAGCAGTTTTCCCGTCAGCACCGTCTCGCTGACGCCTTCCGTCATGATCCGGGTGCTGGCCAGACGCTCAATTTCCCCCATCGCCACGCTGACCGCCCGCTGATGTGCATCAAGGATACGGCTGTCCCCCATGACAACCCCCAGCACAGAGATACTTTTGGGCGCGGACAGCGTCAGATCGTAACCGGGACGGTGGGTATTTTTCCCGCCAGACATTCTCGAGAGATCAATACCTCCCGGAAACTGTCCGGCCAGCGCCTGCTCAAAATCCTGAGCCTGCACCTGCCCCTCCAGCCCCAGCGACACGGCAAGCTCCCCCATCCAGCGGGACTCCATGTTTCCCAGGAAGTAATAGTTGTCTTTTGACATGTAATAGCCGGCGCCGCCGCCGGCAACAGAAGATACCGTCAGCATTACCAGTTATCCCCCAATTCGCTGCCGTCACCCGGCTCCCGTTCGTCAGGGTGGCGATGCGCCAGAATATTCTTTTCCTCCTCCCGCATGGCCCGCATCGCTTCCTGCTGATACGCCTCGTAATCGTCCTGCTCCTGCCGGCTATCCACGATTTCCCCGGTTAGCGTATTGACCAGCAGGCCGTCCATCTCCTTCATCCGACCGCCTGTATCGTTTGTGGCTGCCACAGAAGCGATATCAGCCGGTACAACCGCGCTCACAGCTGACGATACGGACGAAATTACAGTGGTGGCAGGGGCTGATGCCGTTTTTTCCGGTACCGCAGAGGGTGCGGCCTGCGGTGCGTCATTCACGATGCCCAGCAGCCTGTCCACGCTTTCACTGTCCAGCTCGCGTCGGGTAATTTCCTCCTCAACCTCCTGGTCCAGGCTGTCATTCAGCTCGCGCGGCAGGAACTCCGCCGCAATAAAGTCCATCTTTTCGTACGTCATGTTCATCCGCACCACCGGGTACTGCCCGGGCAGCGTGACGTAGCAGCTCAGATCGGGCAGGGACTGGATATCGGAGTAGTTGACCAGATACTGATCGTCTTCCTGCTTGCTGAAGGACACCCCGTCACGCACGGTATCGGCACCGTAACTGTACTGTTCGCTGAAGATACGCGCGCGCCGCTGCCCCAGCTGGCGCATTACATAGCTGGCCACCTCTTCATCAGGGGAGCGGAAGAAAAAGCGCGTATTGAGCAGGTCCATCATGGCCGTGGCAAAGTCCTGCCCGTAGGTGACGTCCAGCTGCGGCTTGTTCTGAAAGCCCAGCACAAAGCAGCCCCCGAACTTACGGGCCTCAGCCAGCACGCCTGGCAGTTCCGGCAGCTTGTGCAGGGAATAGAGCTCGTCATAGATGAACCACACCCGGCGGGTCGGATTTTCGCCCATCTCCAGCAGGCAGTTCGCGGCCTGCGCCAGCCACATGGAAATCAGCGGCTTCAGGGACTCATGCTGACGGGCATTGGACGTGATCCACAGCCAGCCGTGGCGCTGGCCGGGTTCATTCACCTGCTTCATCCACTCGCGGATGGCAAAGCGGGGCTTGCCGGTGCGCTCAATGCCCTGCAGGTAGCGCAGCGCTTTGACATAGTTGGTCAGGACGCCGCGGATGGAGATGGCGGTCTTCTCCACCTTCTCTTCCGTCAGGTTCGCCGCCTCGGTACCGGCAACGTATTCACGCAGGGCTTTAAGGTTGATGGCCAGCAGGGTGCGCAGCAGACGGTTATAGCTGCGCTCCGGGTCGGTCTTCAGGCGCGATGACACGGCGGTAAAGATGGTGCGGGCCGCTCCGGTCCAGAACGGATCTTCCTTTGTACTCTGCGGAATAAGCGTATTCGACACCGAGTCGTAATCCGGCGTGGTCTGGCACTCGAGCCAGAGGTCCCAGAACTCACAGCGCTTGTCCAGCGGGTTGAGCATCTTATCGGTATTCTGGTTAAAGTGTCGTCTGACCAGGGAGCAGCCCTTGTCGTAGACAATGACCATGTCGCCGCTGGCGCGCAGCTGCCTGAGCAGCTTGTTCAGGGCATTGGACTTTCCTGAGCCGGGCGTGCCGTGAAGAAGCAGATTTTTCACCTCGCTGTCGAGTACCAGCGGTAACAAATCCAGGTGAAGCGGCGAGGCCTTACCTTCTTTCTGCAGCTGCCTGGCCACCGACTTAACGTCTTCCGTGAGGGTACGCCCGCCGGTCTGGTCGTCCTGTGCCTGTTTCTCACCGAGGCGCTTAAGAAAGTAATAAATACCATATGCCACCGCCAGCACCACGCAGCAGGCAAGAAAGACAGCAATAAACAGTTCCTGCAATACCAGCTGGCCGGCATAGGTCATGTAAGGGTCTTTGAGGATGGCGGCCGAGGTGAAGTGCAGTACCTGCCCCTCATACGGCACGTCATATACCGGCGGAACGTTAAACAGGGCTTTCTCACCCCCGGCAGAAACATACAGCCACCAGTACAGCCCGCCGTTACGGGTTTCCTGCCACGGCACCCGCATCCAGAAGAATAATGGTGTCAGAATAAAAAACAGATTGAGCAGCCAGAATGAAATGCGGCGGTTAACCTGCATGAACATATTCAGCATATAGCTGAACACCTGCCCGCCCTGGGTAATATGCTTGGTGGAACTCACAGGCAGGCCTCCACGGTATTATCAGTGCAGATTACGGGAGAAATACTTTTATCGGACAGCAGGTCATCAGAACTGACGGAAACAGAACATTTCATTGAGATACCTTATTAAAATTCAGCAGCGACGCCACCTTAATAAGGCAGCTCAGCGTAAAGAAAAAATAACGTCAGATTATTTATTAGAGTGCGAGGAGTCGGACACCGGATACAGGTTAAGAACAGATCTGGCGCGCCGGGTCAGAATTTATTTCTGGCGCGGCACGCCGGATAACAAACGCAGTGCGTTAGCGTGTTATTTATTGGCAGCGTGTTGCGTTGGTGCTGAGTCACTGTCTGAAACCACCTGACGAATTTTATCGAGCGTGGCCACCACGGCTGGCGTCATGTAACGACTCATGGACATACTGAAGGTAATGCCACCAATGAGCATGCAAACGAACCACGACGCTCCATAACCAAAAATAAATTCATGATCTCCATTTATGAGCATAATGCCGACAGCAACATTAATCGCCACAATTACATAACCGTAAACTTTCAACTTTCTCTTTCCAATGGCAAAAAGAAGTGACTCATCGCGTACTTTCTTTGGGATACACATCATCAGAGATAGGTTGCCATACGTCATTATTAATGCCATCCCAGTTAATATGCCACATGACAAGAATAACCACATACCTATACCTAATAGCCAGACATCATCCTTATAGACAAATTCATTTACAATGACTGCCAAAACATGCATCAAGTAAACGACTGACATAACCTTAATAAGTGGCAGTATGATTTCGCTTGATGTTGGAATTCTATAATCTGCTTCCAATGACTCCATGATAATTTTGGCGTCGTTTTCTACTTCACTTTTCAGCACCATCTATTTACCTTTAAATTCATTCATGGCATCATCCAATGCTTTTTTCGCTTGACCTTTTTTTGGCAAATTGAAGACTGTATCCTGCCGTAAATGCTCAGCTTTATTTGCCTCGTCAAAACGACGTCCCTGAACCTGATGTTCCTGCGCCATATTATTATACTGTCCGTCCACATCTGCCTTCTGTTTACTGACGGTTTCTTGAGCAGAATCAACAGATTTCTGCGCATCTTCTCTGGCTCCGCTGACCTCCCCGGCCACGCTGCCCTCACTTCTGACGCCGTGCGCAGCCGCCGCCTGTTCCATCTGTTGCTGACGTCCTTCAAATTCTCCCTGACTGACGCCCTGCATGCCGGACGGTGATACACCGCCCATACCGTCTGCTGTACTGCTTCGGTTCGCCCGGAACTCCGTCTCAAGCTGCGGCAGCATGCGGTCCTGCACAAACTGCGCGGCCAGCTGCTCACGCTCTTCACGCACCTCAGGACTGGACACGTCGGTCAGGATACGCTGTGCATCCGGGTGGTTCTGCTTCGCGTATTCCACGAACTCCTGGGTATAGTTACTGCGGATGGCATCGCTGTGGTTCTCCGCATAGCTGGCCATCTGCGCATACTCATGGCTGCGGGTCTGCGTGTCGCTGTACTGACCGGACTGGGTGCGCATGTCGCTGAACGTCGCCGCCATCTGATTAAGCAGGGAGCCCGACGCGTTGTCCGTGTGGCTGCTGTTGTCGGTGGTGCGGTGGCTGGCAATCACGTCCACGCCGTGGCGGATATCTTTCAGGTCCTGAGCGCTGAAGTCCTTCGAATGGCCGGTCCGGCTGCTCATCTCGGTGCTGGCACCGTGCGAAGAACTATCGGTTCCGGTGTAATCCCCCTTAATATGCCCCTCCAGCTTACCGCTGAGTCCGGTCGCCCACTCCGTCGCTTTTCCGCCGATGGACTTACTGGTATCAATACCGCCTGAAACGCCGCCGCCGGCCGTCAGTGTTCCGCTCTGACTCTGCTCCATTGCCCTCCTGAGGGCTTCCGCCTCGGTGACGTGGTTATCGCGGGCATAGCGCGACACCGCACTCTGCAGCCGGCTGATGGCCATCGCATCGTTACTGCTGACGCTGTTGTCCGCGCCGCGGCTGACGGTGTCGCTGTTCCCCCGCTGGCTGGCCCACTGCGACAGCTGGGAGGCCCCGGTGCTGGTCGTGTGACCCAGCGTCTCACTCAGGCTCTGTGCCTGGCTCTGTGCATCCCGCTGCAGTTTCTGCACGCCCGTCTGCGCAATTCTGTCACCCGACAGCTCCGTGCCCAGTTTTGATATGGCGCCGGCAGTATTGGCCACCGTGCTGCCGTCAGCTGTACGGGTCCATGTGGCACCGTTCCCCAGCTGGGTGGTTGCATTCCCGCTCTGCCAGGAGTAGTTGGTGTCCCACCTGTTTCCGGAGACGTTGTCCGTCTGGAGGTTGTCAAACGCCCACGAACCGTCACCGGCCCGCGACGCCTCGGACGTTGCCGTGCTGTTCATGGCCGTGCCGAGGTAGTTACCCGCCTGCGACGCCACGCTGCCCAGCCCTTTGACCAGCCCCATCGCCAGGAACGGGATGGACAGCGACAGCCAGCCGGCAATGGAACCGATATCGGCATGCGTCTGCTGAATGACGGACAGGTTTGACAGCGAAAAGCTCAGCGAGCCGGTTTTGCCGGTCAGGTATGAACTCACGGCATAGTTGAGGATGGCGAACATCGGTCCCCACGCCTGCAGGTAAATCAGGGTATAGATATAGCCCTTCAGCACCTGCAGGGTCAGGGAGTGCACGGTGGCCAGCAGGATAATCACCGGGAACAGCCCGATAACCATCGCCAGCAGCACCGTGTTCATCAGCGGCAGGTACGTGGTGGCGATACTGGCTGACGTCGCCTGGCTCAGGCGCATTTTGGCGTAGGAGGACTGCGAGGCCAGGTTTACCAGCCCGGCCGCGTCACCGCTCTGCGCACTGTAGGAGGAAATCCCCTGTTTCAGGCCGTTCATCACCACCGCAGAGCGCATTATCTGGCTCGCGGTCATGCCGCCGCCGTAATAGTAGCTGTAACTGTCCGCCATCAGCGTCCCGAACAGCGCGCTGCCATTCGCCTTCGCGCCGGTGATGCGCGACACGTAGTAGTTCCAGGTGCTTCCGCCCTCTGATGAATCCGCGTTCAGCTGCGGCTTCAGCACGTTATTTGCCAGCTCCCGGCAGGTCCAGAACCCCTCCCGGTCCGCCACCGTATTGCCATACGACACCATCACGCCACGCAGCGGGCTGGGATTCTGAAATATGAGCGCGTACGGGTCCGTGCTGTTCATCAGTTCCTGAAAGGAATACTTGTGGTTCAGCAGAATATCGCCCACCACGCAGTTGCGGACGTATGCCGTGAAGAGTTCCGCCAGGTCACCATTGCGGAACATAAAGTCGGTGGCGGTCCCCACCAGGCTTGCGCCGAACAGCATCCCGGTTTTGCTGTAGGTCACGGAGTCCGGCGTGTGGTAGACCGTTTCAAACCCTTCGGTCAGCGCGGTACCGATACCGGTAATAAACTTCGCCGGCGCCGCCAGCCCCAGCGGCACGTTATCGACGATATGAATGCTGGTTGCATCCGAGCGGTCAGTAATCTGCACCGTGCGTTTGGGGATGACCAGGATGCTGGTCAGCAGCATAAATAAGGCGATAAACTTTATCACCTCCAGCGGGTCGTGACCGCGGATATAGGTCGCAAACAGCACCATAACCGAAATCAGCGCGGCGATGCGGAACATCGAGGACCACTCCGTGGTGCCCAGCATCGTGGCCACGCCGTTGAAGATGGCCGACAGGAACTCCCCGCCGGTCAGAACGTAAACGGTATCCATCACAGACCTCCTTCGCTGCCGGCAAAGCGGTAGTTCTGCTGGTAACGTTCAAGCAGCTGGCCCGAGGTCTGCTGGCGCAGGTAGCTCATCTGCCGGTCCAGCTCCGTCAGCGCGTCGGCTCTGGTCTGTACCTGCTGCTGAAGCCCCTCAAGCTGGGCGGATGCTTCACTCACATTCTTACGCAGCGCCTCCATCTGCGGCTCCGGGTAGTTCCGGCTGGCCATCTGCATCCGGGCCTGGTCTGTCAGCTCTTTCAGGTACTGAAGCAGAATGTCATAGGCGATATAGTCCGACAGGTCTGACAGCATGTTAACGTTCAGGTTAAGCTGCATCGGGTCAATCAGGTAGCGCAGCACGGGAACGGAGGTGCTCTGTATAAAACCCTTCTCCGTGGCCGACAGCGCCTCATCCGTCCGCAGCTTGTCCCGGATGCTGTTAATCATGGTTTTCACTTTTTCCACCAGGGCATTACTCTCACTGACCGTGACGTGGCCGGAGTTCATCTTCAGGCAGTCTCCTGTGGAAACGCAGGTCTGAATATCCAGCGAGCCGCCGTGCATCAGCGCCCGGATAAGCCCCGGATGGTCAGCCTGGGGGACCAGCGCCTGAGGAATGCCGTTTCCGTCATAAATCATTGTCCCGGTCAGGTTCATCACCAGCTCCTTCAGTTCCATATCGCTGCCGAACATGGCGTTATTGTTGAGGATTTCCCACATCAGATTCTTGTTGCGCAGCACCTGGTCCTTTTCGCTGGCGCTGGCTTTCCCCATCACGCTGTCCATCTGGCCGCCCGTGGTACAGCCCTGACGGGACGCCGCCCAGTCCGCGAAAAGATTGCTTTCTCCGGCGATGTCCTGGCAGACCTTCTGCTGCGACACCTGCGTTTTGGGCCAGAGTCCCCCGATGATGCCCTGGGCGGCCTGACAGCTGGAGATGTTGGTGCTGTTGAGGTCGGTGGCAATTTTCTGCAGGTAGTCTTTGGCATCCTTCAGCTCCGGCGCCACCGTCTGCAGAGCAAGGTCAAAAAAGTATCCCTGCGCGTTGGCCATCAGGTTTTTGACGAACTGCTGCAGCTGGTCGCTGTTGATGAAGGAAAAGGCTCCGAGATAGGCATCAATACCGCCGCACCCGGCCGTCAGCGACGGCGGGGTGAACGACATGACCTGAACCTGTTTTACCTGGTTGCGAAGAAACAGATTGCCACCGGTGACATACCCGGCAGCCTGCCCCTGCCACGCCGCCGCGCCGGTAGCATTGCCTTCAAATCCCAGCCTGTTGAAATAGTTGTTGAGGTCGCTGTCCACCCCCGCATGCGCCGGCACGCAGCAGGCAAGCGACAGCAGGCCGGCCAGAAGGAGCTTACGCATGGTGGTCACCCCGCGCCGCTTTGCGGGAAAACCTGCGGGTACACGCGTTCACCGCATCAGAAATAATATCCAGAATGAGGGTCAGACCGGAGGCCGCAAGACAACCTGCGGCGGCGCAGAAGAAACCGGCCGGCATGGCATACATGGTCAGGTTGAGCGGGGTTTTCATGGCCTGATTTTCCGCATTCAGTCGGGCAAAGTCGGTGGTGCCATAGCTCAGGCTGATGAAAATGGCGTGCCAGTATTTCCATGCGCCCCAGCCGGCGAGGCCAAAGGCGACGGCCAGCAGAAAAAAGACAACAGCAAGTTTTGCCAGAAAAGACTTATTCATATACTTTCCTCATTTTTAAAATAAAACCACCGTATTGCCGCAAATCATATTTCCGGTATCAATCCCGTATCAGAATGTCGGGTTTACCCCCCCCCCTCAGGCCTCTGGTATGAAAAGTGTTATTTCCCTCTTCGTATACCTGCTCGTTATATATTTCGGCGTGGTGGTTTCCATGCTGGTGTTGTCGCGGAGTGAATATTACGACGGTATTAATCAGCATATCGAAACAGCATTATCTTCAGGCTCAGGTTCAACAGAGCCAGACCGACAGCTTATGTCTCATCGGATGATCCTGTCCGACGAGCGGGATAGATTGGTTTCACCTGAAAAGGCCCGGCAGGCATTCAGCATTACCGCAGGCTATTTCAGTGATGTCTTAAAAAACTGTATGAAAGATAATGACCAGCCGACAAAAGCGTTTTTATCCTGTGCCAGCCAGCGTCTCGGCGAGCATTTTTACTATTACCCTTCCCGGGAAACAGGGATAGCGTGGGCGGGACATTACTCCGATTGCGATTCGAACGTTTATCTTCTGCTTGATGCTCTCCGGCTGGCTGGCAAAACGGCCAGCATTGTTTATGCACCCGGGCACGCTTTCCTCTCATGGACGGATGAACAGACCGGCGCACCTGTCTGGTGGGAAACCACATCAGACCGCAATCATGGACGCCAGGCTGATTTAACTGAGAGCCTTTATCAGAAAACGCTGGCCCCGTTTTATTATCATCCGCAGCCAGCTGAGTTTGCTGAACGTTTCTATACCACAGTCGTTACGCTGAACAGTTTAAATACAGAACTGAAAGAAAAACGGCTGAAGGACATGATTAAACAGTATCCTGATAACCCCTTCGTTGAAGACCTTGAATACGAGAATAAAACATCGCTTACACCTGCAGATATCACGCGACTTCAGGCTCTGCTTAAAACGGACATTTCATCAGGAACTAAGAAATATTTGCTGGCAGCGTATTATCTGAAAAATAACAACCCGGGTCTGTCGAAGTATTATATCAGCATGATAAATACTGACAGTTGTGGCACTGATTGCCAGCAGATTAAAAAACGTTTTTCTCACGTTGACAGCATCCTTTTAGCCATATCGAATTCACTCAGCAAAAAAACAGTAAGCAATAAATTCGGGCATTTTTCTGTCGAGAAAATGGCGTTCCCTGTCCATCTGATTCTGAAGGAGACTTATAGCATCACAAAATATTTCATCTTGATTTTATCTTTGCTCGGCGTGCGCGCATTATACAGTGATTTAAAATCAGCCCGCACCAGACAACCATGATGACGGGGGGAGAATTATTATCTGTATAGGGGTATCTGATAGCTGCATGGCCCCAAAACCAGAGAAATACAGCGGACACCACTGCTGCTATCAGACACCCGCAATATCGGCGAAGCCAGAAGCGCAGTCGCCCAAAACGGTGGGCAATCTTAAATTCCAGCCACAGGCAAATAATCGGCATCATTGCCATAACGCTACCCAGCAGCGCCGTAACCTGACAGTCCGCTGCATACGCATCATCCTCTGGCTGCATGAACAAATCGAGGCCGTCAAAGCTCAGCGTACCGAAATACAACCAGAAACACCCTGCGATATATAACGCGCTCACGATGATCCATACTGCGATAGTTTGTTTTTTCCTCATCTTACCCTCCCGTTTCCAGTGCCTGCTGAATACGCTGTAGCAGGCTATTCACATCGACAATCCCCTGTGCCAGCGGCCAGCTCTGCAGGGTGTTCACATTGACAAGAAACGTTGTGGGGGTGACGCCGTTATTACCCGGCCCAAAGAACTGATCGAGTACCGCTCGCGGTGCCGGAATGGCATCCGGGAAACTGACATCACCACGACCATCGAGGGTGTAGGGGAAAACCTTAAAGCCAGTCCGGGAAGATAATTGTGCCAGCTGTGGGTCAAATTGCTGACAGTAATGACACCCCCCCTGCATAAACAACACAATACGATAGTCATCAACATTGATCTGACGATTATCAGGCAGTGAATACTGTCTGGCAGACGAATGCAGACGAGGGGCAACGGCATTCTGCTGATCCTGTTGCGCGGACATCTCTTTTTTCGACTCAAGCGCACGAATTTCATCCAGCGTTGACGCAAAGGAAAAATGAACAGGAAGCGCAGACAACAAGCCGTAACAGGCGATCCTTCGTACGTATTTCAAGATTGATGTATCATGCTCTTTCATTATATGCCCTGCAATAATTGATGAAAGGATTCAACTGAGATGAAGAATATGTTTAATAATCCGGATGTGTTATTCACAATAAGGGATATCATCAGAGAAACGCTTATGGGTAATGCTGCACTGGGGTTAATTATTTCAGCCGTCATTCATTTCACCAGCAAAGTAAATGAATCCGTACTTGATACTGTTTTTGCACTCTCCCTTTCAGCATCCGGCATATTCATTTTCCTGTGGCTGGCAGCCGTCACATGGAATTACTTCTGCAAATTAGCGAACACCAGAACATTATCAGGCGTTCTGTTATTTATGATATGGATGTTCATCGCTGAACTTGTCCTTACCCTGACGCTTTTAACGATCGCGGGGAAACCTGATTTATTATGAGAAAACGACGGAGAGATAAGTCTGCCAGGAAAAAAGAACATTCGCTGCTGACAATAAAGCAGCAAGGATGATCATCGCAGCACTGCTTCTTAAAATATGAAAATGCTCTGCCAGCGTTTCAGCAATCATCAGCTGGAAGAACATCATGAACCAGGGTATGAGGCACATAATCAAAAGCCAGCCCCCCTGCAAAGATGGCGGCCAGACAATGCGGTAGAAGTAAAACAAAACCGGTATTATTACCAGAACATTAATTATGAATGTCTTAAGTTTTATATCAAACGGATGTTCCATTGCGCGTCCTCATTTCCCGGTTTAAGACAATTTCACCTTCAGCCATGCATGCCATGCAGACAGCCCCCATCCGGCCAGCGCAAGCGCCGCACCCGAAACGGAAAACATCAGGGCGATAGCTACGTCAATCACCGACATTAACCCGGCCATATCGGGGGATAACGTGACCATCCGGGCGTTGATGCCGCTGTTCATCAGAAACCAGAACGCCGGCCCGGCGGCCATAAATGCCACCCCACAGAACATCAGCAGGTTTTCCTGCTTCACTCTTTCACTCCACTCATTACTGTTCTTATCCATGCTTTTATCCCTAATACTGCGGTTTAAAATCAGTCGCCACATCGAGAAAACGACGCGCCAGATCATCCTGCGTCATAAATCCGTACGCCAGGGGCTGATAATGCTCACTTCCCGGCTCAACCAGCATCAGCGCAGGGAACTGACTCACGCCCATCCGGCTGGCCTGTCCGCTGTCCTGCCGGGTCTGCGGAAGTGCCTCACTGCGTGCGCCGTCCATGCTCACCGGTATAAGGGAAAGGCCGTACTGCTGAGCAAACTGCCCCACGCTTGCGGCCATCTGGCTGTCGACCGGGTTGTTGCCCCGGTAGAACAGAAACAGGCCGTAGCGCTGGCCCAGCGCCTGAATGGCCGCCGTCTGCGCCTGACGTGCAGCGGCCTGCTGCAGCGACGCCGTGCTGTTGTACCGGCTGTGCTCGAGGTTGTAATCCAGGTCCGGGTACAGCAGCAGCGCCTTTTTGGCCGACTGCGTGAACTGCCCCGACAGGTTAACCAGATAGGACTGCAGACGCAGGTAGTCCGCCGCATGCTGCGGCGAGGGAGAAAGGATCGCGCGATTAAGCCTGTCCTGCGTCAGCTTTTTCAGCAGGGTCATCTGGACGGTCGGAGGTAGTGCGCTCAGCGGAACCGTATCGTCACCGGGTTTATCCTCCTCCGGCTGAGGTTCGTTATACCAGTGCCAGCCCACAATCGGCTGGTCGACGTACGTCCTCCCGATCGCGGAGGGCACATTTTTCACATCCTCTTCTGCCTGCGCCACGGGGATGGCAGCCGCGATAAGCGCCGCTATCAGCAATACCTTCACTGCCCGCCTCCCTTCATTTTGTCCGAAACCTGCTGCTTAACGCGGTCAATCAGCGTCTGGTCCGCGGGCAGCGTGGTGCCGTTTTCGAGGTCAGCCCCGGTTCCCGTCAGGGAAGTCGCCCGCAGTCATATCGCTCAGGAAGAAAAGCTGACAGGACAGCAATATCAGCCAGTACGCCACAGGTGTGGCCACCATCACCATCACCATCACCATCAACGCCAACGCCAACGCCAACGCCAACGCCAACGCCAACGCCAACGCAGGGATTATCACCAGAACAGAAATAACACTGACCAGCTGCAGCACACCGGTATTCATACTCTGTCACCACAGGGGCATCAGGAACTGGCGGGGATGCGCGGCGCCGCAGGCGCGGCGTACTTCGCCGGCAGGCAGAGCCTGCCAGGGTTCTGCGCGCGGGCTGACAGGCGGCTGAACCGCCTGCCGGAGTAAATCAGTTGCTGAAGACATGGCCGTCATGGAACACATAGCCGCTGCTGAACAAATCCCGGGCATACGCCTCAAAATCGAAGTAGCTGCGCAGCGGCTCCGGCACCTCATTTAACAGGCCCTTGCCCTCCACCATCTCCTGTGCGTAGTCTTCCTCGCTTTCTGCCTCGCCGCGGTACGCATCATCAAACGCGTCATAGTCACATTCACCGGTATACTCCGCCCAGGCGATAAAAGCGGCTTCCCTGCCCTCTTCTTCGGCGCGTTTGTAAGCGGCGATAAAATCCCAGTCCATGGCGCTTTCAGAGACAAACCGTGACGGAATGCCTTCCCAGTCCTGGAACATAAATTCGGCATCCCATTCATCGGCATGCAGCGCCTGACAGGCCTCGTAAAAATCCTCCCTGCCTTCAAACTCCGTCAGATCAAACCATTTGCCGAAAATGCTGCCGCAGTTGTATTTGTGATACGTGCCCACGTAAACAGCGGGGGTGGTGGTCGTAGTGCTCATAAAAAATCCTTCATAGTCGATGTCGTCTGAGTTCCGGCTTACGCCGTGCCGACACGACAGCCGGGCGAAAAGCGGAGGATGCAAGGGCGTCACCGAAGCCGCAGCGCAGTAAAAAAGCAGGAGCAGGCTGGACGGTTTGACGGCGAAAAATGAGCCGGAAAACGACGGGAAGACGGCGGATAATGCCTTTGAAATAAACTGCGACCGGGTGAAGGTGACGGCGTTTACGCTTCCCTTGCATCAGCCGCGGCCCGGCTACAGTAGCGGCACGGCGTTCATAGCAGAGCGGTATGAATGAGGAGCGCAGCGACATCGTATTTTCATCGTTGCTGTCCACAATTTCGGTGGGCAATCCTGTGTATAAAGTGAGGGTATTCTGCGCAGGTCGCTACCAGCACGGATGACAGCACGCCTGACAAAACGGTTATCTTTTAAACACACTACGCAGACTTCACTTTTCCTGGCGTGGTATGTTGATGCTGACTGTAAAAAACCGGAGCGGAGAAAGATGGACAGAGAAATGCTGGCAGAGTGGCTGCGGGATATTGCCCAACATATAGAAGAGGAAAGTCCACTGATTCGTGATGTCAGTGTGGATGATGCCCTTTCCGATGAGGGGCTGGCCAGAAAGATCATCACCATCACGTTCAATGCGCCTGGTCGCGCCCCACAGCCTGAAGAAGACGTCAGCAGCATCCCCCGGCATTAAATAACCTTAAGGTGTTAGCCCCGGGAATTTGCCGGGGTTTGAACATATCTACGACAGAGATCAGTCACGGTGTAGCCAGAAAGAACAAAACTATCAGGCAGGAAAGCGCATCATTATTTATCAAAAAAAATTAATAATATTTTGATAAATTGATAAATTGATAAATTGATAAATTGATAAATTATCAACTATTACTATTCCGCCGTTCCAGATATTGCTCTAGAGCCTCTCGTATGACAGCACTGGTGTTTTTCGGACCAGAGCCGCTGAGTTTGTTTTCTGCTGACACTCGGGTAATTGCCTGATCAAGCGAGAGAGGAAGAGCAAGACTCCGCTGTACTGTTTTTTCAGTTTTAACGATGACCGCAGGCTCCCCATATTGCTTATCAGCCAGTTTGTCAGCGAGAGCTGCAACCTGAGCATCGGATGGTTTTTTAGCAGACCGTGGTTTTAAAGCCATTTGGAATACACCTCTTCGATAAGTTGCTCCACCTCCTCTATTGCAGTTCTGTTAGTTGCCTCCAAAACAGATTTCCCAAGAGGAACAACATCTCGATAGATTTTTCGTTCACAGTTAATGGCATTAAGAGGAGGTAAGGTTGGGAAATCCTTCAGGTATTCAAGAAATTCTGCACGTTCTTTACCACGCAACACAGGATTAGTAGTCGCCCGTGTCTGGTACATATAGAGGTTTAAATCAGGATTTAGATCCTGCCAAGCCTCCAGTTGGCTTTCAAGCTCTTCCAAAGTGTCCAGATCGAACTGTGAGCATAAATGTGGAGCAATTATTATATCAGCCACAGCTCCCGCATTAGCCAGTTCACGACTATTGCGACCAGCCACATCGACAATTACGTGATCAAACTTTTCATCGAGCTGACGCAACGTTTGGCTGATGTTTCCATATTTCTGAATAAGGGTTATGCGAGGTAACAGGTCTGATTCCTCACGAGAAGCATGCCACTTTGCCGCTGATGACTGAAGATCAGCATCCAAAAGGCAAACATCCTTCCCGCGTAATGCCAAGGCAATCGCAATGTTAGTAGCGGTCGTGCTCTTTGACGCACCGCCTTTGTTTGAACCTATAACTGTAATCATAGGGACCTCAAGTGCTAATGGAAGTTATGAGGTCACTCTATCATAAAAAAATAAATTGATAATATAATTTTTTATCATTTTATCATTTTATCATTTTATGGTTTTATCAAAATAATAATCCATAAACACATACCCACTCAGGTCCTGACTCATAGAGTGAGATAGCTGCATTTATGTATACCTCAGCGGGATGTACAAAACCGACCGGTTTCGTACACTACTTACAATATCTGTCCAAAAGTTAGTGTAATTAGTTTTGGACATGCCCTATAATTCGTACATCCATTTCGTACAGAAAATTATGCCATGTCACGAGTTTTTGCTTACTGTCGGGTCTCCACGCTTGAACAGACAACGGAAAATCAGCGCAGAGAAATTGAAGCAGCCGGTTTTACCGTTAAACCCCAGCGCCTGATTGAGGAACAAATCAGCGGGTCAGTGGCCGCCAGCGAACGACCCGGTTTTGCCCGGTTACTTGATCGCATGGAAAATGGCGATGTGCTGATTGTGACCAAACTTGATCGCCTGGGCCGTGATGCAATGGACGTGCGAAAGACCGTGGAGCAGCTGGCAGCGTCCGGTATTCGCGTACACTGCCTCGCGCTGGGTGGTGTGGACCTTACCAGCGCGGCCGGCAAGATGACCATGCAGGTCATTTCGGCGGTGGCAGAGTTTGAGAAAGACCTGCTGGTTGAGCGCACACATTCCGGCCTGGCAAGGGCCAGAGCAGCAGGCAAACGGTTTGGCCGGCCGCCAGCGCTGAACCAGGAACAACGGCAGGCAGCGCTTGAACACCTGAAAGCAGGTGCCAGTATCAGCGCCATTGCCCGCGAGTTTGGTACCTCACGACAAACCATCATGCGCCTGCGTGACGATGCAGTCAGCCCGGAGTGACCAGAATAAAGGAGAGGGGACCGAACCACCCCGGCACATTCTCCTGAAGGAATGGCAATTCCGTTCACCGCCAATGTTAGCTTTTTCCGGGCTGTGATAACATCTCAGGGTCATTTTTCAGAGCCCGGGCTGATGAAGAAGAAAAACAGCACACCCACGCCTCATGATGCCACGTTCAGGCAGTTCCTG
>NZ_VWVM01000032.1 GCF_008632075.1 Candidatus Pantoea gossypiicola | reverse complement strand
TTTACGTTCTGTCTAAAGACGAAGGTGGCCGCCATACTCCGTTCTTCAAGGGCTACCGTCCACAGTTCTACTTCCGTACCACTGACGTGACCGGTTCAGTAGAGCTGCCAGAAGGCGTTGAAATGGTCATGCCAGGCGACAACATCAAAATGGTTGTTACCCTGATCCACCCAATCGCAATGGACGAAGGTCTGCGCTTCGCAATCCGCGAAGGTGGTCGTACCGTTGGCGCGGGTGTTGTTGCTAAAGTTATCGCATAATTACCGATAACGTTTGACGCAATGCACACGGAAAGGGCATCATTTGATGCCCTTTTTGCACGCTGTTTCATAGAACCTGGCTCATCAGTGATTTTTTGAATCATAATCATTGCTGAGACAGGCTCTGTTATGCGGCGTTGGATACCGAGTTACGCCCCAAAAGCTCATTCGGTTTGGACGCCTCGCACTGCGGGGCAGAATAGTTTCTGAATTATTGTGGCAGGTTGGTTTATGAGTGCGAATACCGAAGCTCAAGGGAGCGGGCGTGGCCTGGAAGCGGTAAAGTGGGTAGTAGTCGTATTACTGCTGCTTGCAGCGATTGTAGGTAACTACCTCTATCGTGATGTGTCACTGCCACTGCGTGCATTAGCCGTAGTTGTACTGATCGCAGCGGCTGGCGGCATTGCGCTTTTAACGACCAAAGGCAAAGCGACCGTGGCTTTTGCTCGTGAAGCAAGAACAGAAATGCGTAAGGTTATCTGGCCAACCCGCCAGGAAACGCTGCACACCACGTTAATCGTTGCCGCGGTTACTGCCGTGATGTCACTGATTTTGTGGGGGCTGGATGGTATTCTGGTCCGTCTGGTATCGTTTATCACTGGCCTGAGGTTCTGAGATGTCTGAAGCTCCAAAGAAACGCTGGTACGTCGTACAGGCGTTTTCCGGTTTTGAAGGCCGCGTAGCACAGTCGCTGCGCGAGCATATCAAATTGCACAACATGGAAGAGCTGTTTGGCGACGTCATGGTTCCGACTGAAGAAGTCGTTGAAATTCGTGGTGGCCAGCGTCGTAAGAGCGAGCGCAAGTTTTTCCCGGGATATGTACTGGTTCAGATGGTGATGAATGACGCCAGCTGGCATTTAGTACGCAGTGTCCCACGCGTAATGGGTTTCATCGGCGGGACATCTGACCGTCCGGCACCTATCAGCGATAAAGAAGTTGATGCGATCATGAACCGACTGCAGCAGGTCGGCGATAAGCCTCGTCCTAAAACACTGTTTGAACCAGGCGAAATGGTTCGTGTTAACGACGGCCCGTTCGCTGACTTTAACGGTGTGGTTGAAGATGTGGATTACGAGAAGAGCCGCCTGACGGTATCCGTTTCCATCTTTGGTCGTGCAACCCCGGTTGAGCTCGACTTCGGTCAGGTGGAGAAAGGTTAACCTCTTTCCGCTCACAAATTAGCTGTTGCAGCAGGCGCGAAATTTAACTACAATTTCGCGCCTTTTGTTTTTATGCGCTGGCAACGGCGTATGAATCGTTATCACGGGGAGCCTTTGCAGGCGCTATAACCCAATTGAGGAAATATCATGGCTAAGAAAGTCCAAGCCTACGTCAAGCTGCAGGTTGCAGCTGGTATGGCGAACCCAAGTCCACCGGTTGGTCCAGCTCTGGGTCAGCAGGGTGTTAACATCATGGAATTCTGTAAAGCGTTCAACGCTAAGACCGAATCTCTGGAAAAAGGTCTGCCGACTCCTGTTGTTATCACCGTATACAGCGACCGTTCATTTACCTTTATCACCAAAACCCCTCCGGCTGCCGTACTGCTGAAAAAAGCAGCGGGCATCAAGTCAGGTTCTGGTAAGCCGAACAAAGATAAAGTCGGTAAAGTGACTCGTGCTCAGGTACGTGAAATCGCAGAAACCAAAGCTGCGGACATGACTGGTTCTGACGTTGAAGCGATGACTCGCTCAATCGAAGGTACTGCTCGTTCCATGGGCCTGGTAGTAGAGGACTAAGAAATGGCTAAGCTGACCAAGCGCATGACCGTAATTCGCGACAAAGTTGACGCGACCAAGCAGTATGACATTGCTGAAGCTGTTGCTCTGCTGAAAGAACTGGCGACTGCTAAGTTCGTTGAAAGCGTTGACGTTGCTGTCAACCTCGGCATTGATGCACGTAAATCTGATCAGAACGTACGCGGCGCGACCGTTCTGCCACACGGTACTGGTCGTTCAGTACGTGTTGCTGTCTTCACCCAGGGCGCAAACGCTGAAGCGGCAAAAGCTGCTGGCGCAGAGCTGGTTGGTATGGAAGACCTGGCTGAGCAGATCAAGAAAGGCGAAATGAATTTTGACGTTGTTATTGCTTCTCCGGATGCAATGCGCGTTGTTGGCCAGCTGGGCCAGATTCTGGGTCCACGTGGCCTGATGCCAAACCCGAAAGTGGGTACTGTAACCCCTAACGTTGCTGAAGCGGTTAAGAACGCTAAAGCAGGTCAGGTTCGTTATCGTAACGACAAAAACGGCATCATCCACACTACCATCGGTAAAGTGGACTTTGACGCTGACAAACTGAAAGAAAACCTGGAATCTCTGCTGGTTGCGCTGAAAAAAGCGAAACCCTCTCAGGCGAAAGGCGTGTACATCAAGAAAGTCAGCCTTTCAACCACCATGGGTGCCGGCGTTGCCGTTGACCAGGCTGGTCTGAACGCAACAGCAAACTAATTGCTGCTTGAAACGGGCGAAAAATTCACCTAGAATCTTACGCCCGTTGTTCTGTTATTAGCAGAACAGGACACCAGAGAGTCAGATGCGGCAACGGCGTTTAACGCCTTCCCTCTTACTCTGCTGCGTCACACAGAATTTAGGTTGGAGCCAGGCCTTATCCTGGCCTCCGTCCAAGACCGCAGGAGCTGTCTATCTCCGGATAGTCCGCTTAATACCCTGCGTAGACGGTGACAGAACCAAAAGAATTTTTTCTTAGCTGGATTCTGCTCACCGTGTTCGAGCGCTTATTACCCCTCGGGGTGAGTAAGTGAAGTGAGTTCCGGGGAAATCCTTTCCCGGTCAAATCCAGGAGCAAAAGCTAATGGCATTAAATCTTCAAGACAAACAAGCGATTGTTGCTGAAGTCAGCGAAGTAGCCAAAGGTGCGCTTTCAGCGGTTGTTGCGGATTCCCGTGGCGTTACCGTTGATAAAATGACCGAACTGCGTAAAGCAGGCCGTGAAGCTGGCGTTTACATGCGTGTTGTTCGTAACACCCTGCTGCGCCGCGTCGTTGAAGGTACTCAGTTTGAGTGCCTGAAAGACACGTTTGTTGGTCCGACCCTGATTGCATATTCTATGGAACACCCGGGCGCTGCTGCTCGTTTGTTCAAAGATTTCGCGAAAGCGAATGCAAAATTTGAGGTCAAAGCTGCAGCCTTTGAAGGTGAGCTGATCACGGCGGCCAATATTGACCGTCTGGCAACGCTGCCGACCTACGAAGAAGCACTGGCACGTCTGATGTCGACCATGAAAGAAGCCGCTGCCGGCAAACTGGTCCGCACTCTGGCTGCTGTACGCGATGCAAAAGAAGCGGCTTAAGGCCTTATTCTTTTCTTCGTACCTGCTTACGTATAAACTTTTTCTGATTCTTAGGAACAATTGTCATGTCTATCACTAAAGACCAAATTCTGGAAGCTGTTGCAGCGATGTCCGTAATGGAAGTTGTTGAGCTGGTTTCTGCTATGGAAGAAAAATTCGGCGTTTCTGCTGCTGCTGCTGTAGCTGTTGCTGCGGGCCCGGCTGAAGCTGTTGAAGAAAAAACTGAATTCGACGTCGTACTGAAAGCTGTTGGCGCGAACAAAGTAGCCGTCATCAAAGCCGTACGTACTGCAACTGGTCTGGGCCTGAAAGAAGCCAAAGATCTGGTTGAAGCAACTGGCGTAATCAAAGAAGGCATCAGCAAAGATGACGCAGCTGCACTTGAAGCTGCTCTGAAAGAAGCTGGCGCTGAAGTTGAAGTTAAGTAAGACAACCTTCGGGTTGCAGTCTGAGTAGTTTCAGACTGATGGCTGGTGACTTTTTGGTCACCAGCCTTTTTGCGCTACAGGGTCTCAATGGGGTTTCACACTGTTTGTCCATTGCTACTCTTCAATATCTTTCTCTATCGACGACTTAATATACCGCTTTCCTGTGCGGGTTCCCTGCCTTCACAAAAGCGATGAAATGATTTAAGCGTGATAGAAAGAGGTATTGCACTGCTGCCGCGCAGCCAGTGAATCAAACAAAATCGTGTTGCATGAACTGTCCTGTCAGGACGGACAGCGTGGGTCGACTTGTCAGCTAGCTGAGGAACCCTATGGTTTACTCCTATACCGAGAAAAAACGTATTCGTAAGGATTTTGGTAAACGTCCGCAAGTACTGGACATACCTTATCTCCTTTCCATCCAGCTCGACTCGTTCCAGAAGTTTATCGAGCAAGATCCAGAAGGTCAGTACGGGCTGGAAGCTGCCTTCCGCTCTGTATTCCCTATTGCGAGCTACAGCGGCAACTCTGAGTTGCAGTATGTGAGCTATCGCCTGGGCGAACCTGTCTTTGACGTGAAAGAGTGTCAGATCCGTGGAGTGACCTATTCGGCACCGCTGCGCGTGAAACTGCGTCTGGTGATCTATGAGCGCGAAGCGCCAGAAGGCACCGTAAAAGACATTAAAGAACAAGAAGTCTACATGGGCGAAATTCCGCTCATGACCGACAACGGTACCTTTGTTATCAATGGTACCGAGCGCGTTATCGTTTCTCAGCTGCACCGTAGTCCTGGCGTGTTCTTTGATAGCGATAAGGGTAAAACCCACTCATCGGGTAAAGTGCTGTACAACGCACGTATCATCCCTTACCGCGGTTCATGGCTCGACTTTGAGTTTGACCCGAAAGATAACCTGTTTGTCCGTATTGACCGTCGTCGTAAGCTGCCGGCCACTATCATCCTGCGTGCGTTGCAGTTCACAACACCTCAGATCCTCGATCTCTTCTTCGAGAAAGTGGTGTTTGAAATTCGCGATAACAAGCTGCAGATGGAGCTGGTGCCTGAGCGCCTGCGCGGTGAAACTGCGACCTTCGATATTGAAGCGAACGGCACCGTCTACGTCGAAAAAGGCCGCCGTATTACTGCGCGCCATATTCGTCAGCTGGAAAAAGATGGCATTCAGCACATCGAAGTTCCGGTTGAATATATCGCGGGCAAAGTGGTTGCTAAAGACTACATCGATGAGAGCACCGGTGAGCTGATTGTTGCAGCGAACATGGAGCTGTCACTGGATCTGCTGGCCAAACTGAGCCAGTCGGGTCACAAACGCATCGAAACGCTGTTCACCAACGATCTGGACCACGGTCCTTATATGTCCGAGACCCTGCGTGTTGACCCAACCAGCGATCGCCTGAGCGCACTGGTTGAGATCTACCGCATGATGCGTCCCGGTGAGCCGCCAACGCGTGAAGCTGCAGAGAACCTGTTCGAGAATCTGTTCTTCTCTGAAGATCGTTATGATCTCTCTGCCGTCGGCCGTATGAAGTTCAACCGTTCACTGCTGCGTGATGAAATCGAAGGTTCAGGCATCCTGAGCAAAGAAGACATCATCGAAGTGATGAAAAAACTGATCGACATCCGTAATGGTAAAGGCGAAGTGGACGATATCGACCACCTCGGAAACCGTCGTATTCGTTCAGTCGGTGAAATGGCTGAGAACCAGTTCCGTGTCGGCCTGGTACGTGTTGAGCGTGCGGTTAAAGAGCGTCTCTCTCTGGGCGACCTCGATACGCTGATGCCACAGGACATGATCAACGCGAAGCCGATTTCGGCTGCGGTGAAAGAGTTCTTCGGTTCAAGCCAGCTTTCACAGTTTATGGATCAGAACAACCCGCTGTCAGAGATTACGCACAAACGTCGTATCTCTGCACTTGGCCCGGGTGGTTTGACACGTGAGCGTGCCGGCTTCGAAGTGCGTGACGTACACCCAACGCACTACGGTCGTGTCTGCCCAATCGAAACCCCTGAAGGTCCGAACATCGGTCTGATCAACTCCTTGTCTGTTTATGCACAGACCAATGAGTATGGTTTCCTTGAGACGCCTTATCGTCGTGTTATCGACGGTCTGGTTTCTGACGAGATCCACTACCTCTCTGCTATTGAAGAGGGTAACTACGTTATCGCTCAGGCGAACGCCCCGCTCGATGAAAACGGCGCGTTTGTTGATGACCTGGTTACCTGCCGTAGCAAAGGCGAATCGAGTCTGTTCAGCCGCGATCAGGTTGACTACATGGACGTTTCCACCCAGCAGGTGGTTTCTGTCGGTGCATCCCTGATCCCGTTCCTGGAACACGATGACGCCAACCGTGCTCTGATGGGTGCGAACATGCAACGTCAGGCCGTTCCGACTCTGCGTGCAGATAAGCCGCTGGTTGGTACCGGTATGGAACGTGCTGTTGCCGTTGACTCCGGTGTCACTGCCGTAGCCAAACGTGGTGGTACCGTACAGTATGTTGATGCATCACGTATCGTTATCAAAGTTAACGAAGATGAGATGTACGCGGGCGAAGCCGGTATCGACATCTATAACCTGACCAAATATACCCGTTCAAACCAGAATACCTGCATCAACCAGATGCCATGTGTCTCTCTGGGTGAGCCGGTTGAGCGCGGCGACGTGCTGGCAGATGGTCCGTCCACCGATCTGGGTGAACTGGCGCTGGGCCAGAACATGCGTGTCGCGTTCATGCCGTGGAACGGTTACAACTTCGAAGACTCCATCCTGGTCTCCGAGCGTGTGGTTCAGGAAGATCGCTTTACCACCATCCACATCCAGGAACTGGCTTGCGTGTCGCGTGACACCAAACTGGGGCCGGAAGAGATTACCGCTGATATCCCGAACGTGGGTGAAGCTGCACTCTCTAAACTGGATGAGTCAGGCATCGTCTACATCGGTGCTGAAGTAACCGGTGGCGACATTCTGGTTGGTAAGGTAACGCCTAAAGGTGAAACCCAGCTGACGCCAGAAGAAAAACTGCTGCGCGCTATCTTCGGTGAAAAAGCCTCTGACGTGAAAGATTCGTCACTGCGCGTGCCGAATGGCGTGTCAGGTACCGTGATTGACGTTCAGGTCTTTACCCGCGATGGCGTGGAAAAAGACAAACGTGCGCTGGAAATCGAAGAGATGCAGCTGAAGCAGGCCAAAAAAGACCTGTCTGAAGAACTGCAGATCCTGGAAGCGGGTCTGTTCAGCCGTATCCAGAACGTACTGATTTCGGGTGGCGTTGAAGCAGACAAACTGGACAAGCTGCCGCGCGAGCGCTGGCTTGAACTGGGTCTGACTGACGAAGCCAAGCAAAACCAGCTGGAGCAGCTGGCAGAGCAGTACGACGAACTGAAGCACGAGTTTGAGAAAAAACTCGAAGGTAAGCGTCGTAAGATCACCCAGGGCGATGATCTGGCACCAGGCGTGCTGAAAATCGTTAAGGTTTATCTGGCTGTTAAGCGTCAGATTCAGCCGGGTGACAAAATGGCAGGCCGTCACGGTAACAAAGGTGTTATCTCCAAGATCAACCCGATCGAAGATATGCCTTACGATGAAAACGGTACACCGGTTGACATCGTTCTGAACCCGCTGGGCGTACCATCGCGTATGAACATCGGTCAGATTCTGGAAACGCATCTGGGGATGGCAGCAAAAGGTATCGGCGAGAAAATTAACGCCATGCTGAAGAAGCAGGAAGAAGTCGCGAAACTGCGCGAATTCATTCAGCGCGCCTATGACCTGGGTACCGATCTGCGTCAACGAGTTGATCTGAATACCTTCTCCGATGACGAAGTACTGCGTCTGGCTGAGAACCTGAAGAAAGGTATGCCAATCGCCACACCGGTGTTTGATGGCGCGAAAGAGAGCGAGATCAAAGAGCTGCTGCAGCTCGGCGGCCTGCCTTCTTCCGGTCAGATTACCCTGTTTGACGGCCGTACCGGTGAGCAGTTCGAACGTCAGGTAACGGTTGGCTACATGTACATGCTGAAACTTAACCACCTGGTTGATGACAAGATGCATGCACGTTCCACCGGTTCCTACAGCCTGGTTACTCAGCAGCCGCTGGGTGGTAAGGCGCAGTTCGGTGGTCAGCGCTTTGGTGAGATGGAAGTGTGGGCACTGGAAGCATACGGTGCCGCGTATACCCTGCAGGAAATGCTTACCGTTAAGTCTGATGACGTCAACGGCCGTACCAAGATGTATAAAAACATCGTTGACGGTAACCATCAGATGGAACCGGGCATGCCGGAATCCTTCAACGTACTGTTGAAAGAGATTCGCTCGCTGGGTATCAACATCGAGCTGGAAGACGAGTAACCCCTTTTCATGCGGCTTGCCGCCGCCTGAAAGCGCAGGGTTTAAAGCGCTCGCAATTGTACTGGTTACGGGGCGTTCAATTTCGGTTGGACGCCCCCTGAGTCTCACTCCGACGGGAGCTAATCCGTGAAAGACTTACTTAAGTTTCTGAAAGCGCAAACTAAGACCGAAGAGTTTGATGCGATCAAAATTGCGCTGGCTTCGCCAGACATGATCCGTTCCTGGTCTTTTGGTGAAGTGAAAAAGCCAGAAACCATTAACTACCGTACTTTTAAGCCAGAGCGCGATGGTCTGTTCTGTGCCCGTATCTTCGGGCCGGTAAAAGACTATGAGTGCCTGTGTGGCAAGTACAAGCGCCTGAAACACCGTGGTGTGATTTGTGAGAAGTGCGGCGTTGAAGTGACCCAGACTAAAGTACGCCGTGAGCGTATGGGCCACATCGAACTGGCGTCGCCGACTGCGCACATCTGGTTCCTGAAGTCACTGCCATCGCGTATCGGCTTACTGCTGGATATGCCACTGCGTGACATCGAGCGCGTGCTCTACTTTGAATCTTACGTGGTAATCGAAGGTGGCATGACCAACCTCGAGAAGCGTCAGATCCTGACTGAAGAGCAGTACCTTGACGCTCTGGAAGAGTTCGGTGACGAGTTCGACGCCAAAATGGGTGCCGAAGCGATCCAGGCCCTGTTGAAAAACATGGATCTGGAGCAGGAGTGCGAGCAGCTGCGTGAAGAGCTGAACGAAACCAACTCCGAAACCAAACGTAAAAAACTGACTAAGCGCATCAAGCTGCTGGAAGCGTTCGTTCAGTCTGGCAACAAACCAGAGTGGATGATCCTGACCGTGCTGCCTGTTCTGCCACCGGATCTGCGTCCGCTGGTACCGCTGGATGGTGGTCGTTTTGCAACGTCGGACCTTAACGATCTGTATCGTCGCGTGATTAACCGTAACAACCGTCTGAAGCGCCTGCTGGATCTGGCTGCGCCAGATATCATCGTGCGCAACGAAAAGCGTATGTTGCAGGAAGCGGTCGATGCACTGCTGGACAACGGTCGTCGTGGTCGTGCGATCACCGGTTCCAACAAGCGTCCGCTGAAATCGCTGGCTGACATGATTAAAGGTAAGCAGGGTCGTTTCCGTCAGAACCTGCTGGGTAAACGTGTCGACTATTCTGGTCGTTCGGTTATCACCGTGGGTCCATACCTGCGTCTGCATCAGTGCGGTCTGCCGAAGAAAATGGCACTCGAACTGTTCAAACCGTTTATCTACGGCAAGCTGGAACTGCGTGGCCTGGCCACCACCATCAAAGCCGCGAAGAAAATGGTTGAGCGCGAAGAAGCGGTTGTCTGGGACATCCTCGACGAAGTGATCCGTGAGCACCCGGTTCTGCTGAACCGTGCGCCTACGCTGCACCGTCTGGGTATTCAGGCCTTTGAACCGGTTCTGATCGAAGGTAAAGCGATCCAGCTGCACCCGCTGGTTTGTGCGGCTTATAACGCCGACTTCGATGGTGACCAGATGGCTGTTCACGTACCGCTGACGCTGGAAGCCCAGCTGGAAGCACGTGCGCTGATGATGTCGACCAACAACATCCTGTCACCTGCGAACGGCGAGCCAATCATCGTTCCTTCTCAGGACGTTGTACTGGGTCTGTATTACATGACCCGTGACTGTGTTAACGCCAAAGGCGAAGGCATGGTGCTGACTGGCCCGAAAGAAGCTGAGCGTGTTTATCGCGCTGGCCTGGCCTCACTGCACGCTCGCGTTAAGGTGCGTATCACCGAACATGAGAAGAATGAGCAGGATGAGTGGGTTGCTAAAACCAGCATCATCGATACCACGATTGGCCGTGCCATCCTGTGGATGATCGTGCCGAAAGGTCTGCCTTACTCCATCGTGAACCAGGCGCTGGGTAAAAAAGCTATCTCCAAAATGCTGAACACCTGTTACCGCATTCTGGGCCTGAAGCCGACCGTTATCTTTGCTGACCAGACCATGTACACCGGTTTCGCTTATGCTGCCCGTTCAGGCGCGTCAGTCGGTATCGACGACATGGTTATTCCAGAGAAGAAAGTGGAAATCATCACCGAAGCGGAAGCGGAAGTGGCCGAGATCCAGGAACAGTTCCAGTCTGGTCTGGTAACCGCAGGCGAACGTTATAACAAAGTCATCGATATCTGGGCCGCAGCCAACGAACGTGTTGCCAAGGCGATGATGGAAAACCTCTCTACTGAGACCGTGATTAACCGTGACGGCGAAGAAGAGAAACAGGTTTCCTTTAACAGCATCTTTATGATGGCCGACTCCGGTGCGCGTGGTTCTGCTGCACAGATTCGTCAGCTGGCCGGTATGCGTGGTCTGATGGCGAAGCCAGATGGCTCCATCATCGAGACGCCGATTACCGCGAACTTCCGTGAAGGTCTGAACGTACTCCAGTACTTCATCTCAACCCACGGTGCGCGTAAAGGTCTTGCGGATACCGCATTGAAAACCGCGAACTCCGGTTATCTGACGCGTCGTCTGGTTGACGTTGCCCAGGATCTGGTTGTGACCGAAGATGACTGTGGTACGCACGAAGGCATCATGATGACCCCGGTCATCGAAGGTGGCGATGTTAAAGAGCCACTGCGTGAACGTGTACTGGGTCGTGTGACTGCTGAAGACGTTCTGAAGCCGGGCACGGCTGATATTCTGGTTCCACGCAACACGCTGCTCGATGAGCACTGGTGTGACGTGCTGGAACTGAACTCAGTCGACAGCCTGAAAGTCCGCTCGGTAGTAGGTTGTGAAACCGATTTTGGTGTGTGTGCGCATTGCTACGGTCGCGACCTGGCACGTGGTCACATCATCAACAAAGGTGAAGCGATCGGTGTTATTGCGGCACAGTCCATCGGTGAGCCAGGTACACAGCTGACGATGCGTACGTTCCACATCGGTGGTGCGGCATCACGTGCGGCTGCTGAATCCAGCATTCAGGTGAAGAACAAAGGTACCATCAAGCTGACCAACGCCAAGTCGGTAACGAACTCGGCAGGTAAGCTGGTGATCACCTCGCGTAACGTCGAACTGAAAATGATCGACGAATTTGGTCGTACCAAAGAGAGCTATAAGGTTCCTTACGGTTCTACCATGGCGAAAGGTGATGGTGAGCAGGTTGCAGCGGGCGAAACCGTCGCAAACTGGGATCCGCATACCATGCCAGTCATCACTGAAGTAGGCGGTTTCATTCGCTTCACGGATATGGTTGATGGTCAGACGATTACCCGTCAGACAGATGACTTAACCGGTCTTTCTTCGCTGGTGGTTCTGGACAGTGCTGAACGTACGTCAGGCGGTAAAGATCTGCGTCCTGCGCTGAAAATTGTTGATGCCAATGGCAACGATGTTCTGATCCCGGGTACCGACATGCCGGCTCAGTACTTCCTGCCAGGTAAAGCGATTGTTCAGCTGGAAGATGGCGTTAAGATCAGTGCCGGTGACACGTTAGCGCGTGTTCCGCAGGAATCTGGCGGTACCAAGGATATTACCGGTGGTCTGCCACGCGTTGCTGACCTGTTCGAAGCGCGTCGTCCGAAAGAGCCTGCTATCCTGGCGGAGATCAGCGGCATCATCTCCTTCGGTAAAGAGACCAAAGGTAAACGTCGTCTGGTCATCACACCGCTGGATGGTAGTGAGCCATACGAAGAGATGATTCCGAAATGGCGTCAGCTGAACGTGTTCGAAGGTGAACGTGTTGAGCGCGGTGACGTGGTTTCCGATGGCCCAGAGTCTCCACATGACATCCTGCGCTTGCGTGGCGTGCATGCGGTGACCCGTTACATCACTAACGAAGTGCAGGAAGTTTATCGTCTGCAGGGCGTTAAGATTAACGATAAGCACATCGAAGTCATCGTTCGTCAGATGCTGCGTAAAGCGACCATCGTGAGCGCAGGAAGCACCGACTTCCTGGAAGGTGAGCAGGCTGAATTCTCTCGCATCAAGATCTCTAACCGTGATCTGGAAGCGAACGGAAAAGTTGGCGCAACCTTCATGCGTGACCTGCTGGGTATTACCAAAGCATCACTGGCTACCGAATCGTTCATCTCTGCAGCCTCGTTCCAGGAGACCACACGTGTCCTGACCGAAGCAGCAGTAGCAGGCAAGCGTGACGAACTGCGCGGCCTGAAAGAGAACGTGATCGTGGGTCGTCTGATCCCGGCCGGTACCGGTTATGCGTACCATCAGGATCGCATGCGCCGCAAAGCGGCAGGTGAAGTTCCGGCTGTACCGCAGGTGACTGCGGATGAAGCCTCAGCCAGCCTGGCTGAACTGTTGAACGCCGGTCTCGGCGGCAATAAAGACGATTAATCGTCCTTTACCTGATAAAAACCCTGCCTCGGCAGGGTTTTTTTTGTCTCAGACTCAGCTATTCCAGTCACTGCGGCTGATACCGATATCTTTCAGCTGACTGTCGCTTAACTTCGACAGGATGAGGCGCGTCTCACGCCGCAGCTGCCAGCGTTTGTAACTGCGCCACAGGTAACGAACCAGGTGGTAAGGCGTGCCTGTAAATGGTTTAGCTGCGCGATTCTCGTCATATCCCATGATAGTGCCCTCAGTGAAGTATCTGAGGACCATTTTCAGTGGATCGCTCTGTACGATACAGACGCAAAAATCACTTTTATTTAACATACAGATTGCTGTCATGACGATCTGAATGGTAAAAAAGAGGCTGAACTGTACTGGTTACTGCTCAACCTCTGAGCCTGTGGAGATACAATGACCCGATATGAACATCTGGCTACGCTGCTGGCTCAGCGTATTGAACAAGGCTTATATCGCAGCGGTGAGCGCCTGCCTTCAGTACGCAGTCTGAGTACCGAGCATGGCGTCAGTATCAGTACGGTGCAGCAGGCTTATCATCTGCTGGAAGAGAAGCAGATGATTACGCCGCAGTCGCGATCCGGCTATTTTGTGGCGTCACGCAAAGCAACGCCACCGATCCCGGCACTGACCCGTCCCGCGCAGCGGCCGGTTGAGGTGACGCAGTGGGATGCGGTACTGGAGCTGATTAACAGCCGTCTGGAAGATGATGTTTTGCAGCTGGGCAGTGGCATGCCCGATTTGACCCAGCCGACGCTTAAGCCACTGTGGAAAGCGTTCAGCCGCCAGGCGCAGAAGCAGGAAATAGCGCTGCTGAATTATGACAACCTCTATGGTGTCCTCGCTTTGCGGCAACAGGTTGCGCGCCTGGCGATAGACAGCGGCTGCCAGCTCACCGCGGATGACATTGTGATTACCACCGGCTGCCATGAAGCGTTATCAGTCGCCGTACGTGCAGTCTGCGAGCCGGGGGATATCATAGCCGTAGAGTCCCCGTCATTTCACGGCATCATGCAGACCCTGCGCGGCTTTGGCATTCGGGCCATTGAGATCCCGACCGATGCAGTCACCGGCATCAGTCTGGAAGCGCTGGAGCTGGCCTTTGATCAATGGCCGATTAAAGCGGTTGTTGTTGTGCCGAACTGCAATAATCCGCTGGGATTTATCATGCCTGAGCCGCGTAAGCGGGCTTTGCTGGCGCTGGCGCAGCGGTTTGACGCGGCAGTGATTGAAGATGATGTCTATGGTGAGTTAGCCTGGGAATATCCGCGCCCGCCCACCATCAAAGCGCTGGATCTTGATGGTCGGGTGCTGCTGTGCAGCTCCTTTTCGAAAACGCTGGCGCCAGGTTTACGCGTTGGCTGGGTTGCTCCAGGCCGCTACCGTGACCGCGTGCTGCACATGAAATATATTGTCACCGGCTCCACCGCTACGCAGCCTCAGCATGCAGTCTCCGAGTTTATCCGTCAGGGCCATTATCAGCCTCATCTGCGCCGGATGCGGCAACTCTACCATCGCAACTATGAAACCTTTAGCTGCTGGGTACGCCACTATTTTCCCTGCGGCATCTGCGTTTCACGTCCTCAGGGCGGTTTTCTGATGTGGATAGAACTTCCCGAAGCGTTTGATGCGGTCCGTCTTAACCGTGAACTGCGCGAGTCAAAAATTCAGATTGCCGTGGGCTCACTTTTTTCAGCATCGGGTAAATACCGTAACTGTTTGCGTTTGAACTACGGGCTGCCGATCAACGATCAGACGGAACGGGCGCTTGCGCTGGTGGGTGCTGCAGTCGAGCGCGCCATGCTCTCGTGCCAGCATGAAACCCAGACTTCAGCCTCTACGCTCGCGTAGGGAAGAGAAGAAGCAGGGCCGGCAAGAGGAGGGAACCGGCCCTGGTCAGATAACCTTAACCTGACGGATGCCACGTTAAAGTTTTGAATCACATCACGCCAGCGGCAACATGCACCTTTGCGCGGCACTTTCCCGGAATAAGGCTGGCGTTACCGATTTTGCAGCCAATATGCGCGGCAGGTTCCATAAATGCTTAATCGCCTGGTCCTGACAGTGCCAGAAGGGTGCGCGTTGCTGCACGCCAGTCATCTGCCTGAGTAATTGCACTCACCACCGCAATACTGCCCACACCGGTGGCCAGCACCTCGGGTGCGCGCGCAATCGAAATACCGCCAATCGCCACGGTGGGAATATGCGACAGATGGGTAAGATGCCGCGTCAGCTGCTCAATACCCTGCGGTGCAGAAGGCATTTCTTTAGTCTGCGTCGGAAAAATATGCCCAAGGGCGATGTAAGAGGGCTGGATTGCCAGAGCGCGATCCCGTTCCGCATCGTCATGGGTAGAGAGTCCCAGTCGTAATCCTGCCTGATGAATGCGGGCAAGATCGGCCACGTCCAGATCCTCCTGACCGAGATGCACGCCATAAGCCTGATGTTTAATGGCCAGTTGCCAGTAGTCATTGATAAATAAACGCGCGTCGTAGCGTTTACCCAGCGCAATCGCCTGAGCAATGGCAGGTTCGGCGACCTCATCGGGCTGATCTTTGATGCGCAACTGCAGCGTGCGAACGCCCATTTCAAGCAGGCGTTCGATCCACTCGGGGCTATCAACCACCGGATAAAGTCCCAGACGCGGGACGGTAGCGGGAAATGCGGGCATCGTTACTCCTCCTTAATGGCATCGGCGGGGTGATAGAGCTCACCACCGCGGCTGCGGAAACGATCTGACATCTGTGCCATGCCTACTTCAACCGGCTCGGCACGGGCATCCTGGCGTGCCGCAAATTCGCGCACCTCCTGGGAAATTTTCATTGAGCAGAATTTGGGGCCGCACATTGAGCAGAAATGGGCCACCTTGCCCGACTCCTGCGGCAGGGTTTCATCATGCATAGCCCTGGCCGTATGGGGATCCAGCGCCAGGTTAAACTGATCTTCCCAGCGGAATTCAAAGCGCGCTTTGGACATAGCGTTATCACGGATCTGCGCACCGGGGTGGCCTTTGGCCAGATCGGCAGCATGCGCCGCGATTTTGTAGGTGATCAATCCCTGCTTCACATCCTCTTTATTTGGCAGACCCAGATGCTCTTTGGGCGTGACGTAGCAAAGCATGGCGCAACCAAACCAGCCAATCATGGCGGCACCGATACCCGAGGTGAAGTGGTCGTAGCCGGGCGCGATGTCAGTGGTCAGCGGGCCAAGCGTGTAGAAGGGGGCTTCATCGCACAGGTCGAGCTGTTCGGTCATATTACGGCGGATCATATGCATCGGGACGTGGCCCGGACCTTCAATCATCACCTGAACGTCATACTCCCAGGCAATACGCGTCAGTTCACCCAGGGTTCGCAGTTCGGCAAACTGCGCCTCGTCGTTGGCATCCTGAATCGAACCCGGACGAAGGCCATCGCCCAGCGACAGGGAGACATCGTAAGCGGCGCAGATTTCACAAATCTCACGGAAGTGCTGATACAGGAAGCTCTCCTGATGGTGGGACAGGCACCATTTGGCCATGATCGATCCACCCCGAGACACAATACCGGTGAGACGTTTCGCCGTCATCGGAACATAACGCAGCAGAACGCCCGCGTGGATAGTGAAGTAATCGACGCCCTGTTCCGCCTGCTCCAGTAGCGTGTCCCGGAATATTTCCCAGTTCAGCGCCTCGGCCACGCCATTCACTTTTTCCAGCGCCTGATAGATCGGCACGGTACCAATGGGCACCGGGCTGTTGCGCAAAATCCATTCGCGCGTTTCATGAATATAACGGCCGGTTGAGAGATCCATCACCGTGTCGGCACCCCAGCGAGTCGACCAGACCAGCTTTTCCACTTCTTCCTCGATAGAAGAGGTAACTGCCGAGTTACCGATATTGGCGTTGACCTTAACCAGGAAGTTGCGGCCAATGATCATCGGTTCCGATTCAGGGTGATTAATATTGGCAGGGATAATGGCGCGTCCGGCAGCGACCTCCTGACGGACAAACTCGGGTGTGATATCGGCTGGCAGATGTGCGTCAAAACTGTGCCCCGGATGCTGTTGCAGCAGCACCTCACTGCGGATTCGCTCACGGCCCATGTTTTCCCGCAGGGCGATGAACTCCATCTCCGGGGTAATCATGCCCTGACGGGCATAGTGCAGTTGCGTGACACGGCGGCCTGCACGGGCGCGGCGCGGTGTTGGCAGGTGATCGAAGCGCAGGTGATCCAGCCCCTCGTCAGCCAGCCGCTGCTGGGTATAGCCCGAGCTGTTCTGTTCGAGAAGCTCACTGTCGTCGCGTTCAGCAATCCAGTGTGCGCGCAGCTTTTCCAGACCGCGATGCACATCAATCTGTGCCGCGGGATCGCCATACGCACCTGCCGTATCATAGACCGGCACCGCTTCATTTTGCTCATAGAGAGGCTGTTCTTTGCTGCCGCCGATATGGGTCGGGCTTAGGGTGATTTCACGCATGGGCACGCGAATATCTTCCCGGCTGCCGGTAATCCAGATGCGACGGGACTGGGGAAAAGCACTGCCGCTTTGCAGGGAATTAATAAATTCCTGCGCCTGGGCACGCTGTTCACGACGGGACATTTTTGGGTCAGACATAGCAATCTTCCTGTTAAGGGGGAACGATGCTTGTCCGGAGTTCGGAAGGAGTAACCGTACAGACAGCACAGGCATGCTGGCATACAGAGAAGTTTTACTCTTGTTCCCTACGCAGGTTCTAACCTGGTCAGGTTCCGCGGATCCCGAATTAACGGTCTCAGCCCAGCTGGGCACTCCGACAAGAAGCGGTTTTCACGCGCGTGTCTGATAACAGACGCTGGCGTAAAAACCCTATATTTCAACGCATAAATAAGAAAAATTTCTTTAGCGTTTGTTCCTCAGAACCTGTTCAGCATAAAAGGGCTACGGGATAATCTCAAGCCCTTTGCCGTCGTTAACCATTAAGCCGGGCGGGCGATATGGCTGTCATTCGCCACTGGCGGCGTAGCAAGCTGATTATCCCAGGCTAGCTGGATCAGCTTATCTTCCAGCGTAAAGCGTGATTCCAGCACTTCGCCCACTTCAGAGAGAGCCTGCTGGAAGGTCATGCAGTTCTCATCGTCAATCGCCTGCTGCAGGTGACCGTCATACAGCTGCATCAGACGCTCAGTGTTTGCCTCCAGCGGAGGGTAAAGCTGCGCGGCGGCGATCATCGGGCTGTCGCCACTCATTTCACTGATCACGCGCTCATAGATACTGAAGTGGCCGGCAGAAAGATAGTCGACCAGGCCGTGACAGAAGTTGTCGAGTGCCTGCTCATCAAGACGCGTCAGCGCCTCTTTTTTAGGTTTAAGACCGACCAGGTGATAATAGGTCACCAGTAGCTGGCGACGCGCTTCAAGCCACGAATCGACCAGTTCATTACTGCCACCTACGCGTTCAGCCAGGACGTCTAACTGGTTAAGCATATCTAACTCCATGTGAGTTATAGTTGTTTATCTACACACTTAACATCAGGGCTTCAGCGTGCGAGTTGACGCTAAGGATGACGAAATAAATGCAATGCGAAATCTCAAGCGTAGACGCTGGATGGTGGATTGTCAGCCATGAACAGAAACTTTGGTTGCCACAAGGTGATTTACCCCACGGAAACGCCGAAAAATTCGGTTTAACCGGCAGTAAGGCCCGGACCATTGGTGAATGGCAGGGCGAAAAAGTCTGGCTGATTTGTGAGCCGCGTTCCGCCGATATGTTCTCCGTGCGACAGCTGATCGATCAGGATGTGGAGCTGTTTCAGCTGGTGGGTCGCGGTGTACAGCTGGCGGAGTTCTACCGCTCTCATCGCTGGTGCGGCTACTGCGGACATGAGATGCACCACAGCAAACATGAATTTGCCTGTCTCTGCAGCCATTGCCGTGAGCGTTACTATCCGCAGATCGCGCCCTGCATCATTGTGGCTATCCGTCGCGGCGATGAAATCCTGCTGGCGAATCATGCCCGCCATCGCAACAAGGTCTACACCGTGCTGGCCGGTTTTGTGGAGGTCGGCGAGACGCTGGAGCAGGCCGTTGCCCGGGAAGTGATGGAAGAGAGTAATATCCGCGTCAAAAATGTCCGTTATGTGACCTCCCAGCCGTGGCCCTTCCCGCAATCGCTGATGACAGCGTTCATGGCGGAGTATGACAGCGGCGATCTGCAACACGACGGCAAAGAACTGCTGGATGCCGCCTGGTTCCGTTTTGATGCGCTGCCTTTACTGCCACCGCCAGGCACCGTGGCACGCCGCCTGATTGAAGATACCGTCGCCCTGTGCCGCGCCGAAGCGTGAAAGTGCTACACTACACGCCTGTTATTGAGAGAGTGTTGAGATGAGTGAACTGAAGAACGATCGTTATTTGCGTGCCCTGTTACGTCAGCCAGTTGATGTCACGCCGGTATGGATGATGCGACAAGCCGGGCGCTATTTGCCGGAGTACAAAGCGACACGCGCCCAGGCGGGTGATTTCATGTCGCTGTGTAAAAACGCCGAGCTGGCCTGTGAAGTGACCCTGCAGCCGCTGCGCCGTTATCCGCTGGATGCCGCCATCCTCTTCAGTGACATCCTGACCATTCCGGATGCGATGGGATTGGGTCTCTACTTTGAAACCGGCGAAGGCCCCCGTTTCTCTAACCCTGTGACCTGCCGCGCTGACGTTGAGCGTTTGCCGGTGCCCGATCCAGAAATGGAGCTGGGCTATGTGATGAATGCGGTGCGCACCATCCGTAAGAACCTGAATGGCGATCTGCCGCTGATTGGCTTCTCCGGCAGTCCGTGGACGCTGGCCACCTACATGGTGGAAGGCGGCAGCAGCAAGGCGTTTACCAAAATTAAGAAGATGATGTATGCCGATCCGGCGACGCTGCATGCGATGCTGGATAAGCTGGCCGACAGCGTCATTCTCTATCTTAACGCTCAGATCCGCGCCGGTGCGCAGTCCGTCATGGTCTTTGATACCTGGGGCGGCGTGCTAACCGGTCGTGACTATCGCGAATTCTCCCTGCACTACATGCACAAGATTGTCGATGGACTGCTGCGTGAAAACGATGGCCGCCGCGTGCCGGTAACGCTCTTTACCAAAGGCGGCGGACAATGGCTGGAAGCGATGGCTGCCACCGGATGTGATGCGCTGGGTCTCGACTGGACCACCGATATTGATGATGCACGCCGTCGCGTAGGCGACAAAGTTGCGCTGCAGGGCAACATGGATCCCTCTATGCTCTATGCGGCACCTGAACGTATCGAACAGGAGGTGGCCGCTATTCTGGAGCGTTTTGGCTCAGGCACTGGTCACGTCTTTAATCTGGGGCATGGCATTCATCAGGACGTTCCGCCCGAAAATGCCGGTGTCTTTGTTGACGCTGTGCATCGTTTATCACGTCCCTGGCATCAGGAGTAATGATGGACATTGCCGCACTTCGCGCTGAGCAGTTACAACGCGCCGCTGACGTGGTGCGTGAAGATGACTTTGACGTTCTGCCGCCCCGCTTTATTGGCGGGGCAGACGTTGGGTTTGAGCAGGACGGCACCGTCACGCGGGCGGCGATGGTGATACTGGAATATCCCTCGTTAAAACTGGTGGAGCATCGCATCGCGCGCGTTGAGACCACCATGCCCTATATTCCGGGCTTTCTCTCCTTCCGTGAATATCCGGCGCTGATGGCTGCCTGGCAGATGCTGGAGCAAAAGCCTGATCTGCTGTTTGTGGATGGACACGGTATTTCGCATCCAAGACGGCTGGGCGTCGCATCGCATTTCGGCCTGCTGATCGATGTGCCCACTATCGGTGTTGCGAAAAGTCGTCTCTGCGGACGTTTTGACGATCTGGATGCGCAGCCTGGCAGCCGTCAGCCGCTGATCGACAAAGGTGAGCAGATAGGCTGGGTATGGCGCAGCAAGCTGCGTTGTAATCCGCTGTTTGTCGCCACTGGTCATCGTGTCAGCCTGGATACGGCGCTGCAGTGGGTCGAAAACTGTACGCGCGGTTACCGGTTGCCGGAACCGACCCGCTGGGCCGATGCGGTTGCCTCTAACCGAACCGCTTTCCAGCGCTGGCAAAACGCGCTTTAACACTGTTTGTGCTGCGGTTTTGCAGTTACACTGCGGCCAGAGAAACGAATAAGAGCCACCTTTATGTTACAGAACCCCGTTCATCTGCGTCTGGCGAAGCTGGAAAGCTGGCAGCACCTGACTTTTATGGCCTGCCTGTGCGAACGTATGTATCCCAACTATCGCGCATTCTGCGAGCAGACTGAATTTGCCGATCCGGCACTCTATCGCCGGATTCTTGATCTGATCTGGGAAAACCTGACGGTCAAAGATGCGAAGATTAACTTCGACAGTCAGCTGGAAAAGCTCGAAGCCGCTATTCCTGATGGTGATGCATTTGAGGTTTATGGCGTTTATCCGGCTATTGATGCCTGTGTGGCATTAAGCGAAGTTGTCCATGCGCAGCTGAGCGGCGAAACGCTTGAGCATGCTATTGAAGTCAGCGAGACCTCAATTACTACCGTCGCTATGCTGGAGATGACCCAGGCTGGACGCGAAATGACCGATGAAGAGCTGCGTGAAAACCCGGCTATCATCGATGAGTGGGACCTCCAGTGGGAGATTTTCCGTCTGCTGGCGGAGTGTGAAGAGCGCGACCTTGAATTGATTAAAGGTCTGCGATCTGACCTGCGTGAAGCGGGAATTAGTAACATTGGTATAAATTTCCAGCAGTAAGGCGATAAAACGTGACTTCAGGCCCGAATTAGCGCGCCTGAAGGCTTCACATTGGCCCCCTGTCTGGTCTACATTTGGGGGGCTGAAAATTGTGGCTATCGGTGCGTGCAGGCAGAAGAGTGCCAGAATATGGCTTTTCCCTCGCACTCGTTGCTTAGCAAGCGATAAATACACTTTAAGGATAACTTATGAACAAGACTCAACTGATTGATGTGATCGCAGAAAAAGCTGACCTGTCTAAAACCCAGGCAAAGGCAGCGCTGGAATCTACTCTGGCTGCGATCACTGAGTCTCTGAAAGATGGTGATGCTGTACAACTGGTTGGTTTTGGTACTTTTAAAGTGAACCACCGCGCTGAGCGTACCGGTCGTAACCCGCAGACTGGCAAAGAGATCAAAATCGCTGCAGCAAACGTACCGGCATTCGTGTCTGGTAAAGCGCTGAAAGACGCCGTTAAGTAAGACGTCGCACTGCGGTTAAGCTTTAAAACAGGGGGCGTTTCGCCCCTTTTGTTTTTAAAAGGCCAGCCATCATGACTCTGCTGTTATCGCGTTTATCTGTTCTGTTTCTCCCTCTGTTTCTTTTCGGTTGCAGCTCAACTCCGGATATACCTCCCTTTTCTGCCAGTGGCTATCTTGCCGATCGTGGTGTTGTGCGAATCTGGCGCAAAAACAGCGACCATCAGTCTGTTCATATTCGTACCCTCTATACGCCGTTCAGTGGCGGGGAAGGTGAAGTGACTGACTATGTCTGGCTGGAAGAGTCATTGATCAGCATTCAGCGCCAGGTGAAGGGCAAGCAACCTGACGATGTAACCCTGCGCTTCGACCAGGCGGGTGGTCTCAACTTTATGCAGCGCCAGCTTGCAGGCCGGCGTGAAGCGGTCAGCCCGGATGCGGTTGAACTCTATAAGTTTGATGCTCAGCGCATGCGTAACCTCAGCGATGCGCTGTTAAGCGGTCAGGTATTCCTGAAACAGGGACACTGGCTGGGCAACAATCTGCTGGAGAGTTGTGAAGGTCAGCAGGTCAGGCCCGCTTTTGATGCTGACGATGTGCAGATGCTGACACAGCAGCAGCGTAGCGTATCGGCACCGCTGATGGTGTCATGGCTGGACGCGCCGGAAGGCATTCAGCTGTTGCGGATCAGTCAGCAGGATGACTGCTCACAGCAGCCGACAGAAGACGATATGTGAAGTGAAAAGGGGGCACCAGGTGCCCCCTTCGCTTATTTGCGGTTAATAGCGCGGTAGCCGATATCGCGGCGACAGAAACTGCCCTGCCATGAAATTGGCTTTGTCAGCTCGTAAGCCCGCTTTTGTGCCGCAGCGACATCGTCACCCAGCGCGGTGACGCACAGCACGCGGCCACCGTTCGTCAGCACCCGATCCTCTTCCAGACGTGTTCCGGCGTGGAATACCTTGCCGTCGGCAACCTCTTCCAGTGGCAGCCCATGAATCTGATCGCCCTGAGCGTAATCACCCGGATAACCGCCTGCCGCCAGTACGACACCCAGCGCAGGACGGGGATCCCATTGTGACTTTTTCTGATCCAGCTTACCGTCACAGGCAGCCAGGCAAAGATCGACCAGATCCGACTGCAGGCGCAGCATGATCGGCTGCGTTTCCGGATCGCCGAAGCGGCAGTTAAATTCGATCACTTTCGGCTGCCCGGTGTGGTCGATCATCAGACCGGCGTAGAGAAAACCGGTGTAAACGTTGCCTTCAGCAGCCATGCCGCGCACCGTCGGCCAGATAACCTGATCCATGATGCGCTGGTGGATCGCATCGGTGACAACCGGAGCCGGGGAGTAGGCACCCATTCCGCCGGTGTTCGGACCCGTGTCGCCATCGCCGACGCGCTTATGATCCTGGCTGGTGGCCATAGGCAGTACATGCTCGCCGTCTACCATCACGATGAAGCTGGCTTCTTCGCCATCCAGAAACTCTTCAATCACAATGCGGTGTCCGGCATCGCCAAAGGCGTTACCCGCCAGCATATCCTGAACCGCATCCTCAGCTTCCTGCTGCGTCATTGCGACAATCACGCCTTTACCTGCGGCCAGGCCGTCGGCTTTAATAACGATGGGCGCACCTTTCTCACGCAAATATGCGAGAGCCGGCTCGACCTCGGTAAAGTTCTGATACGCCGCACTGGGAATCTGGTGACGTGCCAGAAAATCTTTGGTGAAGGCTTTAGAGCCTTCCAGCTGTGCTGCGGCCTGTGTCGGACCAAAGATAGCCAGCCCCGCTTCACGGAAGGCATCCACGACGCCAATCACCAGCGGCGCTTCCGGCCCGACAATCGTCAGATCGATCTTTTCACGCTGGGCAAAATCCAGCAGGGCAGGGATATCGGTCGCACTGATTGCGACATTCTGCAGCGCAGGCTCTAATGCCGTACCGGCGTTACCCGGTGCAACAAAGACGGTTTCTGCCAGCGGCGACTGTGCCGCTTTCCAGGCCAGCGCGTGTTCACGTCCGCCATTACCAATCACTAAAATTTTCATCTGTTACTCTCCGGAACGATTAATGACGGAAGTGGCGCATATCGGTAAAGATCATGGCAATGCCGTGCTCATCTGCCGCCGCAATCACCTCTTCATCGCGGATAGAGCCGCCAGGCTGAATTACACAGCTCACGCCCACCGCAGCGGCCGCATCAATACCGTCGCGGAATGGGAAGAACGCATCTGACGCCATGGCAGAACCTTTCACTTCCAGTCCTTCATCGCCCGCTTTGATACCGGCAATTTTAGCGGAGTAGACGCGGCTCATCTGGCCGGCACCAATTCCGATCGTCATCCCGTCACGCGCATAGACAATGGCGTTGGATTTAACAAACTTCGCGACCTTCCAGCAGAAGAGGGCATCACGCAGCTCCTGCTCCGATGGCTGACGCTTGCTGACCACGCGCAGCTGGCTGGCATCGACCATACCGAGATCGCGATCCTGAACCAGCAGGCCACCGTTGACGCGTTTGAAATCCAGCGCTGCCGTGCGGTTTTGCCACTGGCCGCAGATCAGGACACGGACATTCTGTTTCGTCGCGGTAATCTTCAGTGCGGCCTCGGAAACGGCTGGCGCGATGATCACCTCAACGAACTGGCGGCTGATAATGGCCTGTGCTGTCGCTTCATCCAGCTCGCGGTTAAAGGCGATGATGCCCCCGAACGCAGAGGTAGGGTCGGTCTGGTAAGCACGGTCATAGGCTGACAGCAGGTCGTCGCCGGTCGCAACGCCACAGGGGTTAGCATGTTTAACAATGACACAGGCGGGGTCACTGAACTCTTTGGCACACTCGAGTGCAGCATCCGTGTCAGCGATATTGTTATAGGAGAGCGCTTTGCCCTGAACCTGTTGCGCGGTGGCAACCGAGGCTTCAGCAACCTGCTCTTCTATATAGAAGGCCGCCTGCTGGTGGCTGTTTTCGCCGTAACGCATATCCTGCTTCTTGATGAAGTTCAGATTCAGGGTACGCGGGAAGCGACCTGCAGGCTGATTGCGTTCACCGTGATAGGCGGGCACCAGACTACCAAAGTAGTTCGCGATCATACCGTCGTAAGCGGCGGTGTGTTCAAACGCTTTGATCGCCAGATCGAAACGGGTGGCGAGCGTCAGGCCGTTCTGGTGGGCATCCATTTCAGCAATGATGGCGTCGTAGTCGCCGCTGCTGACCACGATGGCCACATCTTTGTGGTTCTTGGCGGCAGAGCGCACCATGGTCGGACCGCCGATATCAATGTTTTCTACTGCGTCTTCCAGTGAGCATCCTTCACGGGCAACAGTCTGTGCAAAGGGATAGAGATTAACGACCACCATGTCGATAGGGCTGATGTCATGCTGCGCCATGATGGCATCATCCTGGCCGCGACGACCCAGAATGCCGCCATGCACTTTCGGATGCAGGGTTTTGACGCGTCCATCCATCATTTCCGGGAAACCGGTGTAATCAGAGACTTCTGTGACAGCCAGACCCGCATCCGCCAGCAGGCGAGCGGTTCCACCTGTGGAGAGCAGTTCGACACCGCGACTGGAGAGCGCCTGAGCAAATTCGAGGATGCCGGCTTTGTCAGAGACACTGAGCAAGGCGCGGCGTACAGGACGAGGTTGTTGCATGGTGGTTTATCCCTTGGCTTTGTTTCGCGTATAGAAGAGCGTTACATCAGGTTTTACAGCGGTTTTCTCTTCTATATAAGAAGGAAAGATCAAAAACCTCAGGTAACGCCCCTAAAAGGGGAGTCCGTCATATTGCCCGGCATTGTAGCGAAAACGTTTGCGTGATGCTCGCCTAAATTTGCCAGGCCCGGCGAATGTGGATAACGCTGTGTGTAACTGCGTATAACAGCGGCTTTTGCTGTGGAATGCAGCGAACGCGCTTTTTTCTGCAATTTATGGGTTGCGCCTGTCTGACAACTCCCTATAATGCGCCTCCATCGACACGGCACACCGGCAACGGGAAACGGGTTGAGAGGTTCAGGAGACTGACCCGCCGGAGAAAAACTTCTGAAAAAGAGGTTGACTCTGAAGGAGGAAAGCGTAATATACGCCACCTCGCGACAGGACGCTAACGCACTGTTCGCACTGCTCTTTAACAATTTATCAGACAATCTGTGTGGGCACTCGCAGGATTGATATCAGCGTCTTTGGACGCACAAAAATATCAAAGCCTCACGAGTGAACACATAATGAAATTCATTATGACGTTTTACAGATGAGCATCGCTGAACTGGTTTCAGCAAATCAAACTTAAATTGAAGAGTTTGATCATGGCTCAGATTGAACGCTGGCGGCAGGCCTAACACATGCAAGTCGGACGGTAGCACAGAGAGCTTGCTCTCGGGTGACGAGTGGCGGACGGGTGAGTAATGTCTGG
>NZ_VWVM01000031.1 GCF_008632075.1 Candidatus Pantoea gossypiicola | reverse complement strand
TATACGTTCTGTCTAAAGACGAAGGTGGCCGCCATACTCCGTTCTTCAAGGGCTACCGTCCACAGTTCTACTTCCGTACCACTGACGTGACCGGTTCAGTAGAGCTGCCAGAAGGCGTTGAAATGGTAATGCCAGGCGACAACATCAAAATGGTTGTTACCCTGATCCACCCAATCGCAATGGACGAAGGTCTGCGCTTCGCAATCCGCGAAGGTGGCCGTACCGTTGGCGCGGGTGTTGTTGCTAAAGTTATCGCTTAATTGTGATATCTGCTGTGGTCGTGCAAACGGCCACTGCAACACAAAGAAAAGAGCACTTCGGTGCTCTTTTTTTTGCCTGAAGAGCGTCATAACCCTGCAAAGGGTAGGTTTGTAATAAAAACGATTCGCATTTACACTGTGTACAGAAAATGGTCTTGAGTGATGAAAGAATGTACGTCTGCCTGTGTAATGCCATCAGTGATAAAACCCTTCGTGAAGTTGTACGGCGCTATCAGCCCAAATCCATCCAGCAACTGCGTCATTTTGTACCGGTCGGCAAACAGTGCGGTAAATGTCTGCGCGCCGCGCGGGAAATCATGGATGAAGAGATGCAGCATCCACCACTCTATAAAGAGATCGCCTGACACACCGCGTGTGCGAATACCCACAATATCTGTCGCGTTTTTTTGACTTCTTTTTAATCACATCTACGATCTGATAAAGCAGACGCGGAGGGTTAACAATGAAGGGCGATATCAAAGTTATCAGTCATCTCAATAAACTGCTTGGAAATGAACTGGTTGCCATCAATCAGTATTTTCTGCATGCGCGCATGTTTAAAAACTGGGGGCTGACGCGCCTCAACGATGTGGAGTATCACGAATCGATCGACGAGATGAAGCATGCGGACAAGTACATTGAACGCATTCTTTTTCTCGAAGGCATTCCAAATCTTCAGGATCTGGGACGTCTGCGTATCGGTGAAGACGTTGAGGAAATGCTGAGTTCAGACCTGAATCTGGAGCTGGAAGGCGCTAAAGATCTGCGTGAGGCTATCTCTTATGCTGACAAGGTACATGACTATATCAGCCGTGACATGATGATTGAAATCCTGGCTGATGAAGAGCATCACATCGACTGGATTGAAACGGAACTTGAGTTGATCCAGAAGATGGGTATCCAGAACTATCTGCAGGCTCAAATTAAAGAAGAGTGAATCGGGTCTGCAGCACGATTGTTACCCAGCCCGCAATGGCCAGGAAAGGGCCAAACGGCAGCGGGCTGTTCCCCTGAATTGCCATCCGATGCTGCAGCATTACAACTGCCGCAAGTGCCAGGAAAGTGCTACCCAGTGCAATCCAGGGTAATGCCTGCCATCCGCAGCATGCGCCCAATGCCGCGAAAAGCTTCATATCACCATAACCTAATCCTTCATAGCCACGAACCTGCCGATAAGTGCAGGCGAGCAGCCATAATGCACAGTAGCCCGACAGCGCACCCCATATCGCCGCTGTTTCGTTACCGGTCACGCTGGCGTGGAGTAATCCCAGCCAGAGCAGCAGATAGCTGAGCGGGTCAGGTATACAGAAGTGCTGACGGTCAATGACCGCTATCAGTAGCAGCAGACTTGAGGCAGAGATAATAAAAATAGCGTCTTCAGGCCCATCAAAGCTATTCAGCACCAGCAGGCAAAGGATTGCGATCAGCCATTCAGTAATGAAGCTATCTGAGCCGAATGAATGACGACAGAAGCGACATCGTCCTTTTAAACCCGCCCAGCTGACAAGGGGCAGAACGTCACGCCACAGCAAGCGCTGCTGACAATGACCACACCGTGAACCGGGAAAGCAGAGTGCGACAAACCATTGAATGGGTGATAGGGCGGGTGAGAAACGCATACAGGCCAGCGAAAGAAAGCTTCCCAGTGCGCCTCCGCAAGTGAGTACTGCAAATTGAGTGATCAGTAACATGATGTTGCTCCGGATGAGAGGTTAAAAGCACTTTCATCGGCTTCTCGTTCTGTGTCACCCATGGATAAATAACGGCGGAAACGTGTTCGCAAAAAAATTTGTGATTTAACCGCTCTGCAGCAGTGCAATGCGACGCGTGCCTCACGAACCGGCCACTTTTTAACAGGGAAAACCGCAACACGGGTTGCTTCCTGAACAGATTTACGTATAATGCGCGGGCCTGCAGATATTGCAGGCGCGATTCGAGCAGAATCGCAGACGGCTGAAATATAGGCCGCCTGACAATACTCCCAATTGGGGAGTTATATGCTGAACGATTACACTCTCCCATCAATCGTAATGGGCTCGAGTAGTAATTTTTTTCGTCTATAAAAAGTTTGGAGCTCTGGTCTCATGCAGAACCAAAGAATCCGTATCCGTCTTAAAGCGTTTGATCATCGTCTGATCGATCAATCAACCGCGGAAATCGTTGAGACCGCCAAGCGCACTGGTGCGCAGGTTCGTGGTCCAATCCCGCTGCCAACCCGCAAAGAGCGTTTTACTGTTCTGATCTCTCCGCACGTTAACAAAGATGCGCGTGATCAGTACGAAATCCGCACTCACAAGCGTCTGGTAGACATCGTTGAGCCAACTGAAAAAACGGTTGATGCTCTGATGCGTCTGGATCTGGCTGCCGGTGTTGACGTGCAGATCAGCCTGGGTTAATCAGGTCATCGAGCGATTGAGAGGTTGAAACAATGATTGGTTTAGTCGGTAAAAAAGTGGGCATGACCCGCATCTTCACTGAAGATGGCGTTTCTATCCCAGTAACCGTAATCGAAGTTGAAGCGAACCGCGTTACTCAGGTCAAAGGCCTGGAAAACGATGGTTACCAGGCAATTCAGGTTACCACCGGTGCTAAAAAAGCAAACCGTGTGACCAAACCTGAAGCTGGTCATTTTGCTAAAGCTGGCGTTGAAGCTGGCCGTGGCCTGTGGGAATTCCGCACCGCTGAAGGTGACGAGTATTCTGTAGGTCAGAGCATCAGCGTTGAGATTTTCGCTGACGTTAAGAAAGTTGACGTAACCGGTACCTCTAAAGGTAAAGGTTTCGCCGGTACCGTTAAGCGCTGGAACTTCCGTACCCAGGACGCAACTCACGGTAACTCCTTGTCTCACCGCGTTCCGGGTTCTATCGGTCAGAACCAGACTCCGGGCAAAGTGTTCAAAGGCAAGAAAATGGCAGGTCAGCTGGGTAATGAGCGCGTAACCGTTCAGAGTCTGGACGTAGTACGTGTTGACGCTGAGCGCAACCTGCTGCTGGTTAAAGGTGCAGTTCCCGGTGCTACCGGTAGCGACCTGATCGTTAAACCAGCTGTGAAGGCGTAAGGGGATAGCAATGGAATTAGTATTGAAAGACGCGCAGAGCGCGCTGACTGTTTCCGAAACTACCTTCGGTCGTGATTTCAACGAAGCGCTGGTTCACCAGGTTGTTGTTGCTTACGCATCTGGCGCCCGCCAGGGTACTCGCGCGCAGAAAACCCGCGCCGAAGTAACCGGTTCAGGCAAAAAGCCATGGCGTCAAAAAGGCACCGGCCGTGCGCGTGCAGGTTCTGTAAAGAGCCCAATCTGGCGTTCAGGTGGCGTGACCTTTGCTGCGAAGCCGCAGGACCACAGTCAAAAAGTTAACAAAAAGATGTACCGCGGCGCGCTGAAAAGCATCCTGTCCGAACTGGTACGTCAGGACCGTCTGATCGTTGTCGAATCATTTGCTGTAGAAGCACCGAAAACCAAGCTGCTGGTACAGAAACTGAAAGACATGGCGCTGGAAGACGTGCTGATCATCACCGGTGAACTGGATGAGAATCTGTTCCTGGCTGCGCGTAACCTGTACAAGGTTGACGTGCGTGATGCATCTGGTATCGACCCAGTTAGCCTGATCGCCTTCGACAAAGTCGTTATGACTGCTGATGCAGTTAAGCAAGTTGAGGAGATGCTGGCATGATCCGTGAAGAACGTCTGCTGAAAGTACTGCGCGCGCCGCACGTATCTGAAAAAGCATCTAGCGCGATGGAAAAAACCAATACCATCGTTCTCAAAGTTGCTAATGACGCGACCAAAGCAGAAATCGTTGCTGCTGTTGAGAAACTGTTCGAAGTAGAAGTTAAAGACGTAAACACCCTGGTAGTTAAGGGCAAAGTTAAGCGTCAAGGACAGCGTATCGGTCGTCGTAGCGACTGGAAAAAAGCTTACGTCACCCTGAAAGAAGGCCAGAATCTGGACTTCGCTGGCGGCGCTGAGTAAGTCGGAGGAGAAAGACAATGGCAGTTGTTAAATGTAAACCGACATCTCCGGGTCGTCGCCATGTAGTTAAAGTGGTAAACGCGGAGCTGCACAAGGGCAAACCATTTGCCCCGCTGGTAGAAAAAAACAGCAAATCCGGTGGCCGTAACAACAATGGTCGTATCACTACCCGTCATATCGGTGGTGGTCACAAGCAGGCTTACCGTATTGTTGACTTCAAACGCAACAAAGATGGTATCCCGGCAACCGTTGAACGTCTTGAGTACGATCCGAACCGCTCTGCGAACATCGCACTGGTTCTGTACAAAGATGGCGAGCGCCGTTACATCCTGGCCCCTAAAGGCCTGAAAGCCGGCGACCAGATCCAATCTGGCGTTGATGCTGCGATCAAAGCAGGTAACACACTGCCGATGCGTAACATCCCGGTGGGTTCAACCGTGCATAACGTAGAAATGAAACCAGGCAAGGGCGGTCAGATTGCTCGCTCAGCCGGTGCTTACGTGCAGATCGTTGCGCGTGAAGGTTCTTACGTTACCCTGCGTCTGCGTTCAGGTGAAATGCGTAAAGTCGAGTCAGACTGCCGCGCAACACTGGGCGAAGTCGGCAACGCTGAGCATATGCTGCGCGTTCTGGGTAAAGCAGGTGCAGCCCGTTGGCGTGGTGTTCGTCCGACCGTTCGTGGTACCGCGATGAACCCAGTTGATCACCCGCACGGTGGTGGTGAAGGTCGTAACTTTGGTAAGCACCCGGTTTCTCCGTGGGGCGTTCAGACCAAAGGTAAGAAGACCCGTAGCAACAAGCGTACCGATAAATTTATCGTACGTCGCCGTAGCAAATAATATTAGAGGATAAGCCATGCCACGTTCTCTCAAGAAAGGTCCTTTTATTGACCTGCACTTGCTGAAGAAGGTAGAGAAAGCGGTGGAAAGCGGTGACAAGAAGCCTTTGCGCACTTGGTCCCGTCGTTCAACGATCTTTCCTAACATGATCGGTTTGACCATCGCTGTCCATAATGGTCGTCAGCACGTTCCTGTCTTTGTTTCCGACGAAATGGTTGGTCACAAACTGGGTGAATTCGCGCCGACACGTACTTATCGCGGTCACGCGGCTGATAAAAAAGCCAAGAAGAAATAAGTAGGAGGAAGAGATGGAAACTTTAGCTCAACATCGCCACGCTCGTTCTTCTGCTCAGAAGGTTCGCCTTGTTGCTGACCTGATTCGCGGTAAGAAAGTGTCGCAGGCACTGGACATTTTGACCTACACCAATAAAAAAGCGGCTGTACTGGTCAAGAAAGTTCTGGAATCTGCCATTGCTAACGCCGAACACAACGATGGCGCTGATATCGACGATCTGAAAATCACGAAAATTTTCGTTGATGAAGGTCCGACCATGAAACGCATTATGCCGCGTGCCAAAGGTCGTGCAGATCGCATCCTGAAGCGCACCAGCCACATTACTGTGGTTGTGTCCGATCGCTGAGACTCTGGAGACTAGCAATGGGTCAGAAAGTACATCCTAATGGTATTCGCCTGGGTATTGTAAAACCATGGAACTCTACCTGGTTTGCGAACACCAACGAATTCGCTGACAACCTGGACAGCGATTTTAAAGTACGTCAGTTCCTGACTAAAGAACTGGCTAAAGCATCTGTCTCTCGTATCGTTATCGAGCGTCCAGCGAAGAGCATCCGTGTGACTATTCACACCGCTCGTCCGGGCATCGTGATCGGTAAGAAAGGCGAAGATGTAGAAAAACTGCGCACGGTCGTCGCGAAAATCGCTGGCGTTCCTGCACAGATCAATATCGCCGAAGTCCGCAAGCCGGAACTGGACGCGAAACTGGTAGCTGACAGCATCACTTCACAGCTGGAGCGTCGTGTGATGTTCCGTCGTGCTATGAAGCGTGCAGTTCAGAACGCCATGCGTCTTGGCGCGAAGGGTATTAAAGTTGAAGTTAGCGGCCGTCTGGGTGGCGCTGAGATCGCACGTACCGAATGGTACCGTGAAGGTCGCGTGCCATTGCACACTCTGCGTGCTGACATTGACTACAACACCTCTGAAGCGCACACCACTTATGGTGTAATCGGCGTTAAGGTATGGATCTTCAAAGGTGAGATCCTGGGTGGTATGGCTGCTGTTGAACAACCGGAACCGGCTGCTCAACCTAAAAAGCAGCAGCGTAAAGGCCGTAAGTAAGGAGAGTCGCTGATGTTACAACCAAAGCGTACAAAATTCCGTAAGGTGCACAAAGGCCGCAACCGCGGTCTGGCGCAGGGTACGGATGTTAGCTTCGGTACTTTCGGTCTGAAAGCTGTTGGCCGTGGTCGTCTGACTGCTCGTCAGATCGAAGCAGCACGTCGTGCTATGACCCGTGCAGTTAAGCGTCAAGGTAAGATCTGGATCCGAGTATTCCCGGACAAACCGATCACCGAGAAGCCGCTGGAAGTGCGTATGGGTAAAGGTAAGGGTAACGTAGAGTATTGGGTTGCCCTGATCCAGCCTGGTAAAGTCCTGTATGAAATGGACGGCGTACCAGAAGAGCTGGCCCGTGAAGCATTCAAGCTGGCAGCAGCAAAACTGCCTATCAAAACCACCTTTGTAACTAAGACGGTGATGTAATGAAAGCAACTGAGCTGCGTGAAAAAAGCGTTGAAGAGCTGAACACTGAGCTGCTTAATCTGCTGCGTGAGCAATTTAACCTGCGCATGCAGGCAGCATCTGGCCAACTGCAGCAGACTCATCTGCTGAAACAGGTTCGCCGTGATGTTGCACGCGTTAAGACTTTACTGACTGAGAAGGCGGGTTCGTAATGACCGATAAAATCCGTACTCTGCAGGGTCGTGTAGTAAGTGACAAAATGCAGAAATCTGCAGTTGTTGCTATCGAACGTTTCGTGAAACACCCGATCTATGGCAAATTCATCAAACGTACGACCAAGCTGCACATCCATGACGAGAACAATGAATGTGGAATTGGTGACGTGGTAGAAATCCGCGAATGCCGTCCACTGTCCAAGACTAAATCCTGGACCCTGGTTCGCGTAATCGAGAAAGCGGTTCTGTAATAAGAATTGTTTTTTCTGAGGAAACCCTCTGCTTCGGCAGGGGGTTTTTTTTTGCCTTTTATTCTGACTTGATCCATTTGTGCCTGTGGCAGGACAGATTTGATGGTGCTCACAAATTGAGGGAGTGGCGAGGATTAAGCTGCGACTCTTCAGGCGATGTTGCCTGAATGCTCCAGTCTGTAGAGGCCGGAGTTATCATAACTGTACAAGGAAATGTGCCGTGAAAATGGAGAATCATGATCGTTTACGCCGGTCACTCTTAAAACTGCCACTGTTAGCTGCGTTACCTGCTATTAGCTCTGCCAAAAGCCTGCCGCTATTATCGGGTAGCACACACTCACAACCAACAGGCAATAGCATGGAACGAACGTTATTACTAAAGAACGCTGAATGCGTGGTCTGCATGGATGCCGATCGTCGGGAAATACGTAACGCCAGTATTCTGATTAAAGGAAACCAGATCGTTGCGGTCGGAGAAGCAGGATCGTTACCTGATAGCGCTGACGAGATTATTGATCTTCAGGGACATATTGTTATACCTGGCCTGATTAATACTCACCACCACATGTATCAGAGCCTGACACGGGCTATTCCTGCGGTACAAAACGGTGAACTGTTCAACTGGCTTACCCACCTCTACCCACTGTGGCAGAACCTGACGCCTGAGATGATTCATATCTCAACGCAGATTTCGATGGCCGAGTTAATGCTCTCCGGTTGCACCACCACCAGTGACCATCTCTATGTCTATCCTAACGGCTGTAAGCTTGACGACAGCATTGAGGCTGCAGCGTTGATGGGCATGCGATTCCATGCCAGCCGGGGCAGCATGAGTGTGGGCAAATCCCTCGGTGGCCTGCCGCCCGATTCGCTGGTTGAGAATGAAGCCGCCATCCTCAAGGATACGCAGCGTGTAATTGAGCGCTATCACGATGACAGCCACGGCTCGATGTTACGTATCGTGGTGGCACCATGTTCACCGTTCTCGGTCAGCCGTGAACTGATGAAGCAATCCGCTGCACTGGCCCGCAGCTTCAACGTCTCAATGCATACTCATCTGGCAGAGAACGACAGCGATATCCGTTATAGCCGCGAGAAGTTCAACATGACGCCAGCACAGTACGTTGAAGACCTCGGCTGGGTAGGACCGGATGTCTGGCATGCACACTGCGTTAAACTGGATCAGCATGGTATGGAGCTATTTGCACGCACCGGAACCGGCGTTGCACACTGTCCCTGTTCAAACATGCGTCTCGGTTCGGGCATTGCACCAATACGCCACATGTGCGATGCCGGTGTCCATGTCGGTATGGGCGTAGATGGATCTGCCTCCAATGACAGCTCAGACATGATAGCGGAGGTACGTCAGGCGATGCTGTTGCAACGCGTGGGTTTCGGCCCGGATGCGATGACGGCACGTCAGGCTCTGGAGTTGGCGACGCTGGGTGGAGCAAAAGTGCTGAATCGCGACGACGTGGGCACCATTGCGCCGGGCATGATGGCTGATCTGGCCATCTTTGATCTGAATCGCCTTGGTCTTGCCGGGGCAGGGCATGATCCCGTCGCCGCTCTGGTGTTCTGTAATCCGGGTCAGGTCGCTTACAGCATCATCAACGGAAAAGTCAGGGTGCGTGACGGACAACTGGCCGGAATTGAACTGCCAGCCGTGCTGCATCAGCATAACCAACTGGCCAGAAAACTGGTCAGTTGAGTCAGAAGGGCACTTTATTAGGGAGGAGACGAAAAATAAGGCAGATTACATTTGCTACTGTTCGCACTATTCCCTAGAATACGCCCTCCCTGTCATCAGGGAAAATCAGCGGCTCGATTGAGAGCCGTTTATTTTTTCTACCCATCTGTGAGAACCGGTGTTACAATGCCGCGCCCTCAATTATGGGGCTTTCTAACGACCTGAGGTTTAGGTCCCGAAGTAGTAGTTGACATTAGCGGAGCACTAAAATGATCCAAGAACAGACTATGCTGAACGTCGCCGACAACTCCGGTGCACGTCGCGTAATGTGTATCAAGGTTCTGGGTGGCTCGCACCGTCGCTACGCAGGCGTCGGTGACATCATCAAAGTTACCATCAAGGAAGCAATTCCGCGTGGTAAAGTCAAAAAAGGTGATGTCCTGAAGGCGGTAGTGGTGCGCACCAGGAAGGGTGTTCGTCGCCCGGACGGTTCTGTCATTCGCTTCGATGGTAATGCATGCGTTATTCTGAACAATAACAGTGAGCAGCCTATCGGTACGCGTATTTTTGGGCCGGTAACTCGTGAACTTCGTACTGAAAAGTTCATGAAAATTATCTCTCTGGCACCAGAAGTACTCTAAGGAGCGAACAATGGCAGCTAAAATCCGTCGTAACGACGAAGTTATCGTGTTAACCGGTAAAGATAAAGGTAAGCGCGGTAAAGTTAAGAATGTCCTGTCTTCTGGTAAGGTCATCGTTGAAGGTATCAACCTGGTTAAGAAACATCAGAAGCCGGTTCCGGCTCTGAACCAACCAGGTGGCATCGTTGAAAAAGAAGCTGCTATTCAGGTTTCTAACGTTGCACTGTTCAACGCGGCAACTGGTAAGGCTGACCGTGTAGGCTTTAGATTCGAAGACGGCAAAAAAGTCCGTTTCTTCAAGTCTAACAGCGAAACTATCAAGTAATTTGGAGTAGTACGATGGCGAAACTGCATGATTACTACAAAGACGAAGTAGTCCAGAAACTCATGACAGAGTTTGGCTACAATTCTGTCATGCAAGTCCCTCGGGTCGAGAAGATCACCCTGAACATGGGTGTTGGTGAAGCGATCGCTGACAAGAAGCTGCTGGATAACGCAGCAGCAGACCTGGCAGCAATCTCCGGTCAAAAACCGCTGGTCACCAAAGCACGCAAATCAGTTGCAGGCTTCAAAATCCGTCAGGGCTATCCGATCGGCTGTAAAGTAACTCTGCGTGGCGAGCGCATGTGGGAGTTCTTTGAGCGTCTGGTCACCATTGCAGTTCCACGTATCCGTGACTTCCGTGGCTTGTCCGCTAAGTCATTTGATGGTCGTGGCAACTACAGCATGGGTGTACGTGAGCAGATCATCTTCCCAGAAATCGACTACGACAAAGTCGATCGCGTTCGTGGTTTGGATATCACCATTACCACTACTGCGAAATCTGATGATGAAGGCCGTGCTCTGCTGGCTGCCTTTGACTTCCCGTTCCGTAAGTAAGGTAGGGTTACTTAATGGCTAAGCAATCTATGAAAGCGCGCGAAGTTAAGCGTGCAAAATTAGCAGACAAATTCTTCGCTAAACGCGCTGAACTGAAAGCGATCATCTCTGATGTGAACGCTTCCGACGAAGACCGTTGGGATGCTGTTCTGAAGCTGCAGAGTCTGCCGCGTGATTCCAGCCCTTCACGTCAGCGTAACCGCTGCCGTCAAACAGGTCGTCCGCACGGTTTCCTGCGGAAGTTTGGGTTGAGCCGTATCAAGGTCCGCGAAGCCGCCATGCGCGGTGAAATTCCGGGTCTGAAAAAGGCTAGCTGGTAATTGTCACCAATTGAATCACGGGAGTAACACAGATGAGCATGCAAGATCCGATCGCGGATATGCTGACCCGTATCCGTAACGGTCAGGCCGCGAACAAAGTTGCGGTCACCATGCCTTCCTCCAAGCTGAAATTGGCAATTGCCAACGTTCTGAAGGAAGAAGGATATATTGAAGATTTCAAAATCGAAGGCGACATCAAGCTGGAACTGGAACTGACTCTTAAGTATTTCCAGGGCAAAGCTGTTGTAGAAAGCATTCAGCGAGTAAGCCGTCCTGGCCTGCGCATCTATAAGAAAAAAGATGAGCTGCCAAAGGTAATGGCTGGTATGGGCATCGCTGTAGTTTCTACATCCAAAGGTGTCATGACTGATCGTGCAGCGCGCCAGGCAGGTCTTGGTGGCGAAATTATCTGCTACGTAGCGTAATCGGAGGATACATATGTCTCGTGTTGCTAAAGCACCTGTCGTTGTTCCTGCCGGCGTAGAGGTAAAACTCGACGGTCAGGTAATTTCGATTAAAGGTAAAAACGGCGAGCTGACTCGTACTATCAATGATGCTGTTGAAATTAAGCATGCTGACAACGCTCTGACTTTCGCTCCGCGCGAAGGTTTCGTTGACGGCTGGGCGCAGGCGGGTACTTCTCGCGCGCTGCTGAACGCAATGGTTATCGGTGTTACCGAAGGCTTCACTAAGAAGCTGCAGCTGGTTGGTGTAGGTTATCGTGCAGCCGTTAAAGGCGACGTGGTAAACCTGTCTCTGGGCTTTTCTCATCCAGTCGATCACCAGCTGCCCGCGGGTATCACTGCAGAATGTCCAACTCAGACTGAGATCGTGCTGAAAGGCGCTGATAAACAGCTGATTGGTCAGGTTGCTGCGGACCTGCGCGCCTACCGTCGTCCTGAGCCTTATAAAGGCAAGGGTGTCCGTTACGCCGACGAAGTCGTGCGTACCAAAGAGGCTAAGAAGAAGTAAGGTAACACTATGGATAAGAAATCTGCTCGTATCCGTCGTGCGACCCGTGCACGTCGCAAGCTCAAAGAGCTGGGTGCTACTCGCCTGGTGGTACATCGTACCCCGCGTCATATTTACGCACAGGTAATCGCCCCGAACGGTTCCGAAGTTCTGGTCGCTGCTTCTACTGTAGAAAAAGCTATCACTGAACAACTGAAGTATACCGGTAATAAAGAAGCCGCAGCTGCAGTAGGTAAAGCTATTGCAGAACGCGCAATCGAAAAAGGCATCACTGGTGTTTCTTTCGACCGTTCCGGTTTCCAATATCATGGTCGCGTCCAGGCACTGGCAGATGCTGCCCGTGAAGCTGGCCTTCAGTTCTAAGGTAGAGGTCTAAGATGGCACACATCGAGAAACAAGCTGGCGAACTGCAGGAAAAACTGATCGCGGTAAACCGTGTTTCTAAAACTGTTAAAGGTGGTCGTATCTTCTCCTTCACAGCACTGACTGTGGTAGGCGATGGTAATGGTCGCGTAGGTTTTGGTTACGGTAAAGCGCGTGAAGTTCCAGCAGCAATCCAGAAAGCGATGGAGAAAGCCCGTCGCAACATGGTTAACGTCGCGCTGACCAACGGCACCCTGCAGCACCCTGTTAAAGGTGCACACACGGGTTCCCGCGTGTTCATGCAGCCGGCTTCAGAAGGTACCGGTATCATCGCCGGTGGTGCAATGCGCGCCGTTCTGGAAGTCGCTGGAGTTCATAACGTACTGGCAAAAGCCTATGGTTCTACTAACCCGATTAACGTGGTTCGTGCAACTATCGACGGCCTGGGCAATATGAAATCTCCGGAAATGGTCGCTGCTAAGCGTGGTAAATCCGTTGAAGAAATTCTGGGGTAATCACGATGGCTAAGACTATTAAAATCACTCAAACCCGTAGTTCAATCGGCCGCTTGCCTAAGCATAAAGCCACTCTGGTTGGCCTGGGTCTGCGTCGTATTGGCCACACCGTTGAGCGTGAAGACACGCCTGCAGTACGCGGTATGGTTAACGCGGTTTACTATATGGTTAAAGTGGAGGAGTAAGAGATGCGTTTAAATACTCTGTCTCCGGCCGAAGGGTCTAAGCACGCTACCAAGCGTCTGGGTCGTGGTATTGGTTCTGGCCTCGGAAAAACCGGTGGTCGTGGTCACAAAGGTCAGAACTCACGTTCTGGCGGTGGCGTACGTCGCGGTTTCGAAGGTGGTCAGATGCCTCTGTACCGTCGTCTGCCGAAGTTCGGTTTCACCTCTCGCAAAGCAATGATCACTACAGAGATTCGTCTGTCTGATCTGGCGAAAGTTGAAGGCGGTATCGTCGACCTGAACGCGCTGAAAGCAGCCAACATTGTCGGTGTTCAGATTGAATTCGTTAAAGTAATTCTGTCTGGTGAAGTATCTACACCGGTAACGATTCGCGGACTGCGTGTCACCAAAGGTGCTCGTGCTGCAATCGAAGCTGCTGGCGGTAAAATCGAGGAATAAGTAGCAGATGGCTAAACAACCGGGATTAGATTTTCAAAGTGCCAAAGGCGGCTTTGGTGAGCTGAAACGCAGACTGCTGTTTGTAATCGGCGCACTCATTGTCTTCCGCATTGGCTCTTTTATTCCAATCCCTGGTATTGATGCCACTGTACTTGCCAAACTGCTTGAGCAACAGCGTGGCACCATCATAGAAATGTTTAACATGTTCTCTGGTGGTGCTCTTAGCCGTGCTTCTATTTTCGCACTGGGTATCATGCCGTATATTTCGGCATCGATTATCATCCAGTTATTAACGGTGGTTCATCCAGCGTTAGCGGAAATTAAGAAAGAAGGGGAGGCTGGCCGTCGCAAGATTAGTCAGTACACCCGATACGGTACGTTGGTATTGGCCATATTTCAGTCTATCGGTATTGCTACCGGTCTGCCGAATATGCCAGGGATGCAAGGCCTGGTCATGAATCCAGGCTTTGCTTTCTACTTTACCGCTGTTGTGAGTCTGGTCTCAGGAACGATGTTCCTGATGTGGCTGGGCGAACAGATTACTGAACGTGGTATCGGTAACGGTATTTCGATCATTATCTTCGCAGGTATCGTTGCGGGTCTTCCGCCGGCCATTGGCCATACCATCGAGCAAGCGCGGCAAGGCGACCTGCACTTCCTTCTGTTGCTGTTGGTTGCAGTACTCGTATTCGCAGTGACCTTCTTTGTTATCTTCGTTGAACGTGGTCAGCGCCGCATCGTGGTGAACTACGCAAAACGTCAGCAGGGTCGTCGCGTTTACGCTGCACAGAGCACACATTTACCGTTGAAAGTGAATATGGCGGGTGTTATTCCAGCCATCTTTGCTTCCAGCATTATTCTGTTCCCGGCAACGATTGCATCGTGGTTTGGGGGCGGTACCGGTTGGAACTGGCTGACAACAATTTCGCTGTATTTGCAGCCAGGACAGCCGCTTTATGTGCTACTCTATGCGACTGCAATCATCTTCTTCTGTTTCTTCTATACGGCGTTGGTTTTCAACCCACGTGAAACAGCAGATAACCTGAAGAAGTCTGGTGCATTCGTACCGGGAATTCGTCCGGGAGAGCAAACGGCGAAGTATATTGATAAAGTGATGACGCGACTGACCTTAATCGGCGCGCTGTATATTACTTTTATCTGCCTTATCCCGGAGTTCATGCGTGATGCGATGAAGGTTCCCTTCTACTTTGGCGGTACTTCACTGCTCATCGTAGTTGTCGTCATCATGGACTTTATGGCTCAAGTGCAAACTCTGATGATGTCCAGTCAGTATGAGTCGGCACTGAAGAAAGCTAACCTGAAAGGCTACGGCCGTTAATTCAGTTGGTTGAGAAGTTACGGAGAGTAAAAATGAAAGTTCGTGCTTCCGTCAAGAGATTATGTCGTAACTGCAAAATCATTCGTCGCGACGGTGTCGTACGTGTGATCTGTAGCGCCGAGCCAAAGCATAAACAGCGCCAAGGCTGATTTTGTCACATATTTTTCTTGCAAAGTCGGGTTGAGCTGGCTAGATTAGCCAGCCAATCTTTTGTATGTCAGTACGTTTCCATTTGAGTATCCTGAAAACGGGCTTTTCAGCATGGGACGTGCTTGTTTAATTATAGGAGTGCATAGTGGCCCGTATAGCAGGCATTAACATTCCTGATCAGAAACATACCGTTATCGCATTAACTTCGATCTTCGGTATCGGTAAAACCCGTTCAAAAGCCATCTGCGCTTCAACGGGTATTGCTGAAAATGTTAAGATCAGTGAGCTGTCTGAAGAACAAATTGATCAGCTGCGTGATGCAGTTGCGAAATTCGTTGTAGAAGGTGATCTGCGCCGTGAAATCACCCTGAGCATCAAGCGTCTTATGGACCTTGGTTGCTACCGTGGTTTGCGCCATCGTCGTGGTCTTCCGGTTCGCGGTCAGCGTACTAAGACCAACGCACGTACCCGTAAGGGTCCGCGTAAACCGATCAAGAAATAATCGGGGTGAGTAAATAATGGCAAAGGCACCAGTTCGTGCACGCAAGCGTGTAAGAAAACAAGTCTCAGATGGCGTGGCTCATGTCCATGCTTCTTTTAACAACACCATCGTTACCATTACTGATCGCCAGGGTAACGCACTGGGTTGGGCAACCGCCGGTGGTTCCGGTTTCCGCGGTTCACGTAAATCCACTCCGTTTGCTGCTCAGGTCGCTGCAGAGCGCTGTGCAGAAGCGGTAAAAGATTACGGAATTAAGAACCTGGAAGTTATGGTAAAGGGTCCGGGTCCAGGTCGCGAATCTACGATTCGTGCTTTGAACGCCGCTGGTTTCCGCATCACTAATATTACTGATGTGACTCCGATCCCTCATAACGGTTGTCGTCCGCCGAAAAAACGTCGCGTATAACGCCCGTTTTTTTAGGATAGTTGGAGAAAGAAAATGGCAAGATATTTGGGTCCTAAGCTCAAGCTGAGCCGTCGTGAGGGCACTGACTTATTCCTTAAGTCTGGCGTTCGCGCGATTGATTCCAAGTGTAAGATTGAACAAGCCCCTGGTCAGCATGGTGCGCGTAAACCGCGTCTGTCTGATTACGGCGGTCAGTTACGTGAAAAGCAGAAAGTTCGTCGTATCTACGGCGTGCTGGAGCGTCAGTTCCGTAACTACTATAAAGAAGCAGCTCGTCTGAAAGGCAACACCGGTGAAAACCTGTTGGCTCTGCTGGAAGGTCGTCTGGACAACGTAGTTTATCGTATGGGCTTTGGTGCCACTCGTGCAGAAGCACGTCAGCTGGTAAGCCACAAGTCTGTTCTGGTAAATGGCCGCGTTGTTAACATCGCTTCTTATCAGGTATCTCCGAATGATGTCGTTAGCATCCGTGAGAAAGCCAAAAAGCAATCTCGCGTGAAGGCCGCTCTGGAGCTGGCTGAGCAGCGTGAAAAGCCAACCTGGCTGGAAGTTGATGCGACTAAGATGGAAGGTGTGTTCAAGCGTATTCCTGAACGTACCGATCTGTCTGCGGACATTAACGAACACCTGATCGTCGAGCTTTACTCCAAGTAAAGCTTAGTACCAAAGAGAGGACACAATGCAGGGTTCTGTGACAGAGTTTCTAAAACCGCGCCTGGTAGATATCGAGCAAGTGAGTTCGACGCACGCCAAGGTGACCCTTGAGCCTTTAGAGCGTGGCTTTGGCCATACTCTTGGTAACGCACTGCGCCGTATTCTGCTTTCATCCATGCCGGGTTGCGCGGTGACCGAGGTTGAAATTGATGGTGTACTTCATGAGTACAGCACCAAAGAGGGCGTACAGGAAGATATCCTGGAAATCCTGCTCAACCTGAAAGGGCTGGCGGTAAGAGTTCAGGGTAAAGATGAAGTTATTCTGACCCTGAATAAATCTGGCATTGGCCCTGTGACTGCAGCCGACATTACCCATGATGGTGATGTCGAAATCGTCAAGCCTCAGCATGTCATTTGCCATCTGACCGATGAGAACGCTGCTATCAGCATGCGTATCAAGGTTCAGCGTGGACGTGGCTATGTGCCGGCTTCTGCCCGAATTCATTCGGAAGAAGATGAGCGCCCAATCGGTCGCCTGTTAGTTGACGCTTGCTATAGCCCTGTAGACCGTATCGCCTACAATGTTGAAGCAGCGCGTGTAGAGCAGCGCACCGACCTGGACAAGCTGGTCATCGAAATGGAAACCAACGGTACAATCGATCCTGAAGAGGCGATTCGTCGTGCGGCAACCATTCTGGCAGAACAACTTGAAGCTTTCGTTGACTTACGTGATGTACGTCAGCCGGAAGTTAAAGAAGAGAAACCAGAATTCGATCCGATCCTGCTGCGCCCTGTTGACGATCTGGAATTGACTGTCCGCTCTGCTAACTGCCTTAAGGCAGAAGCTATCCACTACATCGGTGATCTGGTACAGCGTACCGAGGTTGAGCTGCTTAAAACGCCTAACCTTGGTAAAAAATCTCTTACTGAGATTAAAGATGTGCTGGCTTCGCGTGGTCTTTCTCTGGGCATGCGTCTCGAGAACTGGCCGCCAGCAAGCATTGCTGATGAATAATCAGATCACAGGTTAAGGTTTCACTGAGAAGGATAAGGTCATGCGCCATCGTAAGAGTGGTCGTCAACTGAACCGCAACAGCAGCCATCGTCAGGCTATGTTCCGCAACATGGCCGGTTCTCTGGTTCGTCATGAGATCATCAAAACGACTCTGCCGAAAGCCAAAGAACTGCGTCGCGTAGTTGAGCCGCTGATTACTCTTGCCAAGACCGACAGCGTAGCTAATCGTCGTCTGGCATTCGCCCGTACTCGTGATAACGAGATCGTGGCAAAACTGTTTAATGAGCTGGGCCCGCGTTTCGCGAGCCGTGCCGGTGGTTACACTCGTATTCTGAAGTGTGGCTTCCGTGCTGGTGACAACGCTCCGATGGCTTACATCGAGCTGGTTGATCGTCCAGAAGCTCAAGCAGAAGCAGCCGCAGAGTAATCTGTAGCAACGTAAAAAACCCGCTTCGGCGGGTTTTTTATTGCCTGAAATTTACTACCTTAGAAAGATGTCTTTCGTTCTCAAAGGAGCCAATTATGTGGCTGGTTGATGAACTTGCTGAACAGCACATTAAGGCAGCGCTGGAAAAGGGTGAGCTGAGCAATCTTCCGGGCTCAGGCAAGCCGTTACAGCTGGATGATGACAGTCATGTTCCTCCTGAATTAAGAGCGGGCTACCGGCTACTTAAAAATTCGGGCTTTCTGCCGCCGGAGCTGGCGTTAAGACGGGAGGCCATGGAAGTGAACGATCTTATTCGCCAGCTTGATCCTGCAGATCATCGCTATCAGGATCATTGTCATCGACTTCAGTTGCTGGAGCTGCGATTACGTCAGGCGGGTATGAGCACTGATTTTTTGCATAGTGATTATTCGACAGCCCTTCAGAATCACTTCAGCGAGGAGGAGTAGATGTTTCGCATCGGACAGTTAGCTAAACTTGCTGAGGTCACGCCAGACACCATCCGTTTTTATGAAAAACAGCAGATGATGGATCATGACGGTCGTACTGAAGGGGGATTTCGCCTTTACACCGATGCCGATCTTCAGCGTCTGAAATTCATCCGCTACGGTCGTAAACTGGGGTTTAGCCTTGAAGCCATCAGAGAACTACTTTCTATCCGGGTGGATCCTGCGCATCATACCTGTCAGGAATCGAAAGCGATCGTTGAAAAACGGCTAAGTGAAGTGGCTCAGATGATCGCGGAATTGGAAACGATGCAACGTTCTTTGCGTCACCTCTCGGACGCATGTTGTGGTGACAGTCACAGTAGCATTTCGTGCTCAATTCTTGAGGCGCTGGAGCGGGGAGAGACGTTGAGTAAATAAGCATCTTGTTATTTTGCAGCAAAGGAATAGAGTATCTGACCATCTCAACAGGAGGCGTTATGAGTAAATATCAGCACACTAAAGGGCAAATTCGCGATAACGCGATTCAGGCTTTGCTGCACGACCCGTTATTTCGACAACGTATTGAGCAGAAGCAAAAGGGTAAGGGCAGTTTTAAGCGGAAAGAGAAACATGGTAAGGGATCTGGATGGGAGGGCAGTGATAAGAAAGCGTCTTATCACTGCACTTCTGCTTTTTCAGTAAAGAAAACCGCCTTTAAGGCGGCTTGTTCACTATACCCGGTTGTTCTGCTGTTTCAGCAGATCGCGGATTTCGGTCAGTAAGACTTCTTCGTTTGACGGTTTAGCAACCGGCTTCTCCACTTCCTTTTTCTTGTACAGACGATTCATCAATTTAATCGCCATAAAGATCGCGAAAGCGATAATGACGAAATCAAAGATGGTCTGAAGGAAGATACCGTACTGCATAACAACAGCTGGCGCATCGCCTGTTGCAGGCTTAAGAACCCAGGCGAATGATTTGAAATCGACTCCGCCGATCAGCAGGCCTAATGGTGGCATGATGATATTAGCGACTAATGATGAAACGATTTTGCCGAATGCCGCACCGATGATGACACCCACGGCTAAATCCATTACATTGCCGCGCATTGCGAAATCACGAAACTCTTTGATTAAACTCATACTTATCTCCTTGCCCAAGCCAACGCCATAAAGTCTAACAAACCTCACTGTTTTTTCCATCAACACAGCCAATTAAGCAGCGGTTTTGCATGCTGTATGCGGAGTTAGCCTGTAAAAGCGGTATTTACAGGAAAAACGGACTCGGCTGAAAGAGACGTTCCACATCTGACACGAATTTCTTATCGGTCAGGAACATGATGACATGATCGCCTTGTTCAATACGCAGGTTATCGTTGGCAATCATCACATCATCACCACGAACGACTGCGCCAATAATGGTTCCTGGTGGCAGTTTGATGTCATCAATCGAACGACCTACAACGCGTGAAGTCGACTCGTCACCATGCGCTATCGCCTCGATCGCCTCTGCAATACCGCGTCGTAGTGATGAAACGCCCACGATATCCGCTTTGCGCACATGACCCAGCAGAGCCGAGATTGTGGCTTGCTGAGGGGAAATAGCGATATCAATGACGCTGCCCTGGACCAGATCGACGTAAGCGCGGCGCTGGATCAGCACCATTACCTTCTTCGCACCCATCTTTTTCGCCAGCATGGCAGACATGATGTTGGCTTCATCATCGTTGGTAACGGCGATAAACAGATCGACCTGCTCAACGTGTTCTTCAGCGAGCAGCTCCTGATCGGACGCATCGCCATAAAAAACTACCGTGTCATGCAGATGTTCTGCGAGTTCCGCTGCGCGCTGGGGATTACGTTCAATCAGCTTAACGCTGTAGTGCTTCTCAAGCCGCTGCGCCAGACCGAAACCGATGTTGCCGCCACCGACCAGCATAATCCGTTTATAAGGTTTCTCCAGCCGCTGCATTTCACTCATCACCGCACGAATGTTCTGGCTTGCTGCGATGAAAAAGACTTCATCGCCCGCTTCTACGATGGTTGAGCCCTGCGGACGAATAGGGCGGTCCTGACGGAATATCGCAGCTACACGCGTATCAATATGTGGCATATGCTCACGCATGATCGAGAGCGGATTTCCCACCAGCGGCCCGCCATAATAGGCTTTTACCACTGCCAGACTGACTTTTCCCTCAGCAAAGTTAACTACCTGCAATGCGCCAGGATACTGAATCAGCCGGTAGATATTATCGATTACCAGCTGCTCAGGTGAGATCAGATGATCGATAGGCACCGCTTCAGGTATAAACAATTTGTCTGCATCACGCAGATAGTCTGCCGCGCGGATACGGGCGATGCGATTCGGCGTATTGAAAAGCGAATAAGCAATCTGGCAGGCAATCATGTTGGTTTCATCCGAGTTGGTTACGGCTACCAGCATGTCGGCATCTTCCGCACCCGCCTCATGCAAAATTCGAGGATGTGAACCATGACCCTGAACAACGCGCAAATCGAACTTGTCCTGCAGATGACGCAGGCGCGAAGAGTCAGTATCGACCACCGTAATGTCGTTGTTTTCACCTACCAGATTTTCTGCCAGGGTTCCGCCAACCTGTCCTGCACCCAGAATGATTATTTTCATCGCTTATCAATACTCATCTCAATTTGTGCCCGATTTCTTTATCAGCTTAGCGTAGAAGAAACCATCACCGCCTTCTGCTTGCGGGAAGACCTGCAACCCGTTCGCGGGCGCATCCCGCAGCGGTTCCGCCCGGGCATCGTGCTGGCGTTGCAGGAACGCCTCTATCTGCTGATGATTCTCTTCTGGCAGGATAGAGCAGGTGGCATAAATCAGCGTACCGCCGGGTTTCAGGTGCGGCCAGATGGCATCAAGAATTTCACTCTGAAGTTTTGCCAGCTCAGCGATATCGCGATCGCGGCGCAGCCACTTAATATCAGGATGGCGTCGGATCACACCGGTCGCAGAGCAGGGCGCATCCAGAAGAATACGATCAAACTGACGTTCACCACACCACTGTTGCGGCGTCCGTCCATCACCCTGTTTCACTTGCGCTTTTAAACCCAGCCGCTGCAGATTCTCATCAACACGTTTAAGGCGCTGCGCATCCACATCAACGGCAAGCACCTGGGCTTCCGGCGCGATTTCAAGGATGTGGGTCGTTTTACCGCCAGGAGCCGCACATAAATCCAGAATCTGTTCGCCATTTTGCGGTTCAAGCAGTAAAGCACAGCGCTGAGCGGATAAATCCTGCACCGTCACCCAACCCTGGTCGAAGCCGGGTAACTGACTGACCGGGGCAGGCGCGTCAAGCCGCAGCGCATCCGGCACATCGTCAGCAGGCTGGGCATTCCTGCCACTTTCGACCAGCAAGGCCAGCCACGCATCACGCTCCTGATGCTGACGGTTAACCCGCAGCCACATCGGCGGACGCAGATTATTGGCTTCGACGATATGCTCCCACTGTTCCGGCCAGGCGTGCTGCAATCGCTTAAGCAGCCAGCCCGGATGCAGATAACGCTGCGGGCCATCCTGAATGCTGGCGAGCAGCTCTTCCCGCTGGCGCTGAAACTGGCGTAATACCCCATTTAATAAGCCTTTCAGGCTGGCACGCTTCAGGACTTCGGCGCCCGCGACGGTTTCTGCCAGTACGGCATGGGCAGGCACTCGGGTATATTCCAACTGATAAAGCCCGACCATAATCAGATAGTGCAGAACCCGCTGTTTGCCGGTCAGTGGACGCTCCATCAGTTTGCCAATCAGCGCTTCCAGCTGCGGCAATGTGCGCAATACGCCAAAACAAATTTCCTGCACTAACGCGCTATCTTTGTCAGAGAGTTTTTTCTGGGCGGCGGGGAGTGCCGTATTCAGGGATTCGCCCTTGTCGACCACACGCTTAATAAGTAGAGCGGAGAGGCTTCGCAGGTTGATTAATTTAGTCATAGGGTTTTGTCATCAAACAAAAGGCCCGGTGAGTGACCGGGCCTGGAAGTCAGTCCAGAAGGGTTCCAGGTTCAAACCATTCCCGGCGCGAGTTGAGAAGATCCTGAGCCGACATCGGTTTTTTACCGGCGGGCTGTAACTGCAGCAGATTCAGTACACCCTGAGCCGTCGCCACCTGTATGCCATGCTTATCCGCACTGATAATTTCACCCGGTGAACGATCGCGGTGAGGCAGAACGCTTGCCTGCCAGACTTTTACCGGTTGACCGTCAATGGTGAAAAAGCTCATCGGCCACGGGTTAAACGCGCGAATACAGCGTTCGAGCTGTTCTGCAGAGAGTGTCCAGTCAAGACGCGCCTCCTCTTTACTGAGCTTCTCAGCATAGTTGGCCAGGGTCTCATCCTGTTTTTCAGGTGAAGCCTGCTGTGTACTCAGTAAGGTCAGCGTATCCAGCAGCCCCTGAGGTCCAAGTTGTGCCAGCTTGTCATAGAGGGTTGCACTGGTATCTTCAGCGGTAATCGGACAAGCGAGCTTATGCAGCATATCGCCTGTATCCAGACCGACGTCCATCTGCATGATGGTCACGCCGGTTTCACTGTCGCCAGCCCAGAGCGCACGTTGAATGGGTGCGGCTCCACGCCAGCGTGGCAGCAGCGAACCATGAACGTTGATACAGCCGAGACGCGGCATATCCAGCACGGCCTTTGGCAGAATCAATCCATAGGCCACAACAACCATCACATCGGCCTTGAGGTCAGCAACCAGCTGCTGATTTTCTTCCGGTCGCAGTGATTCAGGCTGATAAACCGGAATGTCATTCGCCAGCGCCAGCGTTTTAACCGGACCTGGGGTGAGTTTGTTACCGCGACCCGCAGGACGGTCGGGTTGAGTGAATACGCCAATAACCTGATGTTCAGAAGCAAGCAGCGCGTCAAGATGACGCGCTGCAAAGTCAGGTGTGCCGGCAAAGATGATTTTTAGCGGGGCAGACACGTTTATCCCTTCTTAAGATCTCAGGAAGCCTGCGCGTTCTGACGCGCCAGTTTCTCTAACTTCGTTTTGATTCGCTGACGCTTCAGAGGCGACAGATAATCAATAAACAGTTTGCCTTCCAGATGATCGATCTCATGCTGGATGCAAATGGCCAATAGCTCGCTGGCTTCCAGCTCGAAACTTGTACCGTCGCGATCAAGTGCGCGGACTTTTACCCGCTCAGCACGTGGAACAAACGCGCGCTGTTCCGGAATAGAGAGGCAACCCTCTTCAATACCGGTTTCGCCACTTTTTTCCAGCAGCTCAGGGTTAATCAGGACTAAACGCTCTTCACGACTTTCAGAGACATCAATCACGATAATACGCTGATGAATATCGACCTGCGTCGCCGCAAGACCGATACCTTCTTCGGCATACATCGTCTCGAACATATCATCAACGATACGCTGAATGTCTGCGTTAACTTCTTTAACGGGCGCGGCGACTTTGCGAAGACGCTCGTCAGGGAAATGTAATACCTGCAAAACTGACATAAATATCCAGATCTGTATTCGGTTAAGAAAAGATTACTGCCTCATATTGTAGACTTTTCGAGGCCTGATTGACAGCATTTTACGGCAGGAAGCAAAGGCAATCAGGGAGCTGGGGATGGACAAAATAGGGCAGTATGTGCGGCTGGCTGCCGTCACCGGAATGACAGGGAAACGCTGGGTTGACGTGGCGCAGCAGACAGGTGCCGGACCAGCAGACGATGAGCAGCTTATCCGGCTTGGGTTAGACGCCAGCCAGCGGCAGCAATACTATGAATTTAATGAAAAAAATATTGAGCATGTCTGTTCCTGGCTGGCGCAGAGCCCCGCTCATCATCTGATTACCGCTCTGGATGCAGCTTATCCAGCCCGCCTTAAAGAAACCAATCGTTTTCCGCCCCTGCTCTATATTGATGGCGATCCTGCCGTTCTCAGTACACCTCAGTTAGCAATTGTGGGAAGCCGGAACAGCTCTCACTATGGCCGTTACTGGTGCGACTGGTTTACCCAGCATTTAAGCGTGGGCGGATTGACCATCACCAGCGGACTGGCGCGGGGCATTGATGGCGTTGCGCATCAGGCCGCACTCAACGTGGGCGGTAAAACGGTGGCGGTGTTAGGAAGCGGATTGCAGCGTCTTTATCCCAAAAAACATACAGGCCTTGCCGCAGAGATCGTCGAGCAGGGCGGTGCTATCGTTTCTGAGTTTCCACTGACGACCATACCGCATCCCCTTAATTTTCCACGCAGAAATCGTATCATTAGCGGCCTGAGCCACGGAGTGCTGGTGATAGAAGCCTCGCTGAAAAGTGGTTCACTGGTGACGGCCCGTTATGCGCTGGAGCAAAATCGGAATGTCTATGCCTTACCTGGCGCGCTCGGCAACCCGTTAAGCGAAGGCGTAAACTGGCTGATTCAGCAGGGCGCGCTGCTGGTGGCTCATCCTAATAACATCGTAGAAGATCTGGCAAATGCACTTAACTGGCTACCCGTGGCTACGGCGGATGAAATTTATTCTGAGATGAGGGACGATGCTCCATTGCCATTTGCTGATGTGTTGGCTAACGTAGGAGATGATGTTACACCTGTTGACGTTGTCGCTGAACGTGCCGGCCAATCTGTGCCAGTTATCTCAGCTCAGTTGCTGGAACTGGAGTTAGCAGGATGGATCGCAGCTGTACCCGGCGGCTATGTCCGATTGAGGAGGGCATGCCATGTTCGACGTACTGATGTACTTGTTTGAGACATATATCCACAACGAAGCAGAAATGGGTGTTGATCAGGACAGATTGACAGACGACCTGACGGATGCCGGGTTCCATCGTGAAGATGTTTACAGTGCGCTGAACTGGTTAGAAAGACTGGCTGACTATCAGGAAGGACTGGTAGAACCAATTTTACTGACAAATGATCCGCTCTCAATGCGTATTTATACCGATGAAGAGAGCAAACGTTTAGATGCTGACAGCCGTGGTTTCCTGCTATTCCTGGAGCAGATTCAGGTGCTGAACCTGGAAACCCGTGAAATGGTCATCGAACGTATCATGGCGCTGGATACCTCTGAGTTTGACCTTGAGGATCTCAAATGGGTAGTGCTGATGGTGTTGTTCAACATCCCGGGATGTGAAAATGCCTATCAGCAGATGGAAGAACTGCTATTCGACGCCAATGAAGGTATGCTGCATTAAATTTCCTTTCATGCATTGATCGCTATGAGTAAAGCTGCACTCTTCACCGTGCGTAAACAGGATCCCTGCCCCGCTTGCGGGGCAGAACTGGTTATCCGCTCCGGTAAACACGGTCCTTTTCTGGGCTGCGCGAACTACCCGGCTTGTGATTACATTCGACCTTTAAAAGGTCAGGCCGATGGCCATGTGGTCAAAGTGCTGGAAGGCCACGCCTGTCCTGAATGCGGTGCGGATAAAGTGTTGCGGCAGGGACGTTTTGGCATGTTCATCGGCTGCAGCCTCTATCCGGAATGCGGATACACAGAAACCATCGATAAACCGGATGAAACCTTGCTGGCCTGTCCACAGTGTCATGAAGGCCGGTTAGTTCAGCGGCGTTCCCGTTATGGCAAAACGTTTCATTCCTGCGATCGTTATCCGGCCTGCCAGTTTGTCGTCAATCTGACACCCGTTGCCGGAATCTGTCCTTATTGTGAGTATCCGCTGTTAGTTGAGAAAAAAACGGCTCAGGGCGTTAAGCGCTTCTGCGCCAGTAAGAGTTGTGGCAAAGCCATCGCTGAAGAGAATTCATAGACCATGGAAAATCAACACCTCGCCGATTCACTTGAGACCTGTTTAGAGCATCTGAATCGTCAGGCGGTCATCGCCTATCCTACGGAAGCCGTATTTGGTCTGGGCTGTGACCCAGACAGTGAATCTGCCGTTATGGCGTTGCTGACGCTGAAACAGCGCCCGGTAGAGAAGGGGCTCATCCTGATTGCGGCTGATTACAGTCAGCTTGAGCCTTACATCTCGGCGCGCGAACTTTCTGTGCTCCAGCGGGAGCGAATGTTTGCCTGCTGGCCCGGACCGGTGACTTTTGTCGTACCCGTGCCGCCACAGACGCCTCGCTGGCTTACCGGACAGTTTGATTCACTGGCCATTCGCGTCAGTGACCATCCTGATGTTCAGGCCCTTTGCCGCGCGTTTGGCAAACCGCTGGTCTCGACCAGCGCAAACCTGTCAGGCCATTCTCCCTGCCGTACGGCTGAAGAAGTGAAGCAGCAGTTTGGTGAGCAGTTCCCGGTTTTGTGGGGTAAAACGGGTGGACGACTCAATCCTTCTGAAATCCGCGATGTCATCAGCGGCGAACTTATACGTCAGGGTTAATTCATGGATCACTTCGCCGTTTTTGGTAATCCGATCAGCCACAGTAAATCGCCGCTGATCCATCAGGCTTTCGCTGAGCAGACGGGCATTGAACATCGCTATGGTCGTATCTGTGCCCCGGTTGATGGTTTCCCTCAATCGCTTTCTGCTTTTTTCGAGCAGGGAGGTCGTGGTGCCAACGTGACGTTACCTTTCAAACAGCAGGCATGGGAATTTGCCGATCAGCTCAGCGAACGTGCAGCTCTGTCCGGTGCGGTAAACACCGTTAAAAAGCTCAGTAATGGGCAGATCCTGGGGGACAACACGGATGGTATCGGCTTGTTAAGCGATCTTGAACGGCTAAATATGATCAACGCTGGCGACAATGTCTTGCTGGTGGGAGCGGGCGGGGCCGCTCGCGGTGTCATTCTGCCGCTGCTTTCAGCAGGCGTGACGCTTACCGTTGTCAATCGTACCGCCGCGCGTGCTGAAGAGCTGGCGAACCTGTTTAGCGCGAGCGGGACTATCCGGGCATCTGGTTTTGAGCAGCTGGCGGATCAGCGCTTTGATCTGATCATCAACGCCACTTCAAGTGGTGTGAATGGAGAAACGCCTCCTTTACCTGCAGAGGTCATCCATTCTGAAGTGCGCTGCTACGACATGTTTTACCAAAGCGGGCTGACGCCTTTTTTACGCTGGTGTCAGGCGCAAGGGAGTGATCATCTGGCTGATGGACTGGGGATGCTGGTGGGTCAGGCTGCGCATGCTTTCTACATATGGCACGGTGTGATGCCGGAAATCACGCCCGTGATTGCTCAGCTTAAGCAGGCCATGCAGCCATGAATCAGGCGATACAGTTCCCGGATGAGGAATCCTATGACGCTGAACTGAACGCGGTCTGTTTTCCAGTAATGGTCAACGGCATGCGGCTGAACTGTGCAATCAGCCGTGAGTCTCTGGTTTCACGCTTTGGTGAAGGGGAGGCGATGGCGCTGTTTCAGCACCATCGCTGGGATCTGGAAGATGAGGCCGAAGCGGCCATTCGTCAGGATGATGTAGATAATCAGGGCTGGATCTGGTTATTTCCCGCCAGGTAATCATCTTTCCAGCCAACATAGTTATTAGCGGAATAGCGCAGACCTTCCTTCTCACTGTCATTCAGCGGCCTGACCTGCTTTACCGGGCTACCTAGGTAGAGATAGCCACTCTCCAGCCTTTTACCCGGCGGCACCAGACTTCCGGCACCAATCATTACCTCTTCTTCTACTATTACGCCATCCAGCAGAATCGATCCCATTCCGACCAGCACGCGATCGCCAATGGTACAGCCGTGTAGTATCGCTTTATGCCCGACGGTGACGTCCTCACCAATAATAAGAGGGAAGCCCTGGGGGTTGGCGGCTGATTTATGCGTGACGTGCAGAACACTGCCGTCCTGCACATTAGTACGGGCACCAATGCGGACCTGATTCACATCACCTCTGATCGCAACCAGCGGCCAGATGCTCACATCATCCTCCATAATCACATCACCGACGACAACACTGCTTGGATCGACCATAACGCGCTGGCCAGTTTGCGGGAAAAGATCTTTATAGGGACGTAGGGCGGAAGTCATCTTGTTCTCCTTTGTTCTGTTTTCGCTGCAGCCTGATGCCATTTTAGCCAGCTGACAAGCCAATTCTGACGCGGATCGCTGGCGATCTCACCAATCTGGATCATTTATAACCGTTCAGATAAAAGATCCTAAAAAAGGGTTGTGCTCCGAAACGGGATCCCTATAATGCGCCTCCATCGACACGGCACACCGGCAACGGGAAACGGGTTGAAGGTTCAGGAGACTGACCCGCCGGAGAAAAACTTCTGAAAAAGAGGTTGACTCTGCAGGAGGAAAGCGTAATATACGCCACCTCGCGACAGGACGCTAACGCACTGTTCGCACTGCTCTTTAACAATTTATCAGACAATCTGTGTGGGCACTCGCAGGATTGATATCAGCGTCTTTGGACGCAAAAAATATCAAAGCCTCACGAGTGAACACATAATGAAATTCATTATGACGTTTTACAGATGAGCATCGCTGAACTGGTTTCAGCAAATCAAACTTTAAATTGAAGAGTTTGATCATGGCTCAGATTGAACGCTGGCGGCAGGCCTAACACATGCAAGTCGGACGGTAGCACAGAGAGCTTGCTCTCGGGTGACGAGTGGCGGACGGGTGAGTAATGTCTGG
>NZ_VWVM01000030.1 GCF_008632075.1 Candidatus Pantoea gossypiicola | reverse complement strand
GGCAGACCAGTAAGAAAGCCCCCGCAGTTTTACGCCCTTATCGATAGCATTAAGAGCAGCCTTCAGATATTCAAAGATATACTGGCTCCGGGGGTCATCAATGACAACACCCTCCACAGCATCGGGCAGGTCCCCCAGAAGCAGGCTGTTTGCCTCATTAATGCGCATACCCGTTGAAATCTGTAGATCGGCGAAGGCGCGATCCCGCTCTGATGTGCGCGTATCGCTAAAAGCAGGCCTGAACTGAGCAAGGTAAACTTTCAGTGGAAGGTAACGAACCGGGCGGGCTGAGACTGACTCCATGATAGCTGACCGGACCCGTTGTGTGCCCGGGGCAGCCGTCATGCGACCCGCTCTGATGTCGCGATACGCTACGGGACTTTTCGCTATCTCCCCCGTCATGGCGGCCCACTCATAGAACCGCGTCAGCGCAGCGGCAATATTGTTCCACGTACGGGCTGAGACGGGGCGCTTCTGGCTGAATCGCCTCTGCGTGTAGTAGAGGCGCAGGACGCTGCAGTCGACGGCACGCCAGGCAATTTCCTGCTGTGCGAGCCAGCACAGAAAGCGGGCAAGATGGTAGGCATAGGTACGCCAGGTATTCCGACCCGGCCTTGATGGATCGACCAGCGATCGCAAAAAGGCATTCACATCACGGTCAAATGTCCCATCTTCCCCGATGAGAAAGGGCTGCCCGTCAATAATGCCAAGCCGCTCTGCCATTTTCGCCAGTTCAGGCGTACGGCTCAGAACGGTGAAAACTAACATGATAATCGCCTCCCAGCCCTATTGAACATGGGGTTTCAATACCTGTGCCAGACGGCTATTATCAGCAGGCGACTCCGGTAATCACTTTATCATTCAGCCCGCAGCACAACGATGCCCGGTTTGGAGTGCATGTACTCCATAAACGGAGAGTCCACCACTTTTCTGTTTGCGGCAAGTGAGGAAGCGTTCCTGAACCACACCTGTCCATCGTAGCGAACTACGATACCCACATGTGAAACGTCCAGCCCGTCAAGCGGAGAATAGACGCCGATATAATCTCCGTTTTTCAGGTTGTCCATGGCCTGCTGGTTGAGGGCTTTTCCAGGAATGTAATTTATTTTGCGAGGATGGATGCCCAGACCAGGAATGTACTCGCCGCCATCAGGCTTACGGTTAAGTTGCTTGTCAACAACGACATAATCAGGGCTGATATCCGGTGTTACATCCCGTGCATTGCCCGGCGCTGTGGCGAACCAGTCAGAGAAGAAGTGCCGGCGGCTGAGATAATCAACATTGCCCGCAGTGTAGCGGGTCCTGGCTAGATTATGCAGAAACGATTTCTGATCATCGCTACGGGCCAGGGCCTCAACGTAATCAGCCAGGGTAAAGCAGTCCACTCCGTTAAAATTCGCGACAAGGACTTCGGGTGTGCCGGGCCCGCCGATGAGCGTATCCGCCTGATAAGGTGTTCCGAGAAAAGCAGACGACACACGGCTGATAACTTCTCCATGGTTTTCGTCTTTATAAGGGATGACATCCGACTGGATAATCCGGCTTACTTTTTCTGCCGTAACGCTGTCCATGCTGGTCTGATATTTTTCTGTGCCAGGGGCGGCACAGGACGTCAGATACGCCAACATCGGCAAAACTGTCCATGCTTTGACCTTCATTATCATCTCCGTGAAAGGTTCAAATTCCTTTTTACCCTTACCGGAAATGGTTGTGATGGATACAGAAAAACGCCAGTGGTTGATTACAGGTTGAATAATATGAGCGCAGATGATGATAAATGTGAAGTTCATCACATGACTTTATTCGCAGTCGGTTTTTCCTGATCGTCTAAACCAACCTGACCCTTCAGACTGGATTATAAGTATATCGGCGATTCTGACATGCCCACTTGGTAAGGGGCTAAAATCAGACAAGGCCGCAATATGAAGCTCCGGCTATTTAAGCAATATAACTGAAGTTATAGCTACCTGACTCAACTGTATGATTATCAACAATAATGACTTTGTCATGCATGATGGCGTAGCGACCGTTGGTGCGCAGCGGAATTCCAGCGTTTACCGCGATGTTCATCGCCGCCTGGCTGGCTTTACTCCGGTTATCCTTTTCATCGAGCACTATTCTTACGTCCACACCCCGGCGTTTTGCTCTGACAAGCGCACTAACCACTTCCGGAGACGTAAATGAGTAGCCCATCAGCCGAATTTCCTGCTGTGCTGACTCAATCGTCTTAAGGACCAGCTGCAACGCGCTGCCTTCAGGTGAAAAGCCGACCTGAACGGAGGGTGCCGCTGCTGCGGGCTGAATACAGCTCAGCGAAAGGCATACCAGACCGGACACGGCCAGCTGGCGAAAGGTGAACTTACGCATTAAATAACCTCAGAAATACTGTTCGGATGTGCTAACCAGAAACGCCGGAGACGGGGAAAACTTGCTTTTGCCCTTCTCCGGGGTTGGACAACTGAGCACGGCGAAGGCGTCAGTCTCTTTTAGCGGTATCAGGTGGCGGACGCCTGATTATTTTTTGGTATCGCCGGCAGCATGGGCAGCATGACTGATGGCCTGCTGCAGGGCCTCCGCGCTGGTGTATCCAGGGATAACCGTCACGTTATCAGCACTGGCGCCGGCTGACGGGAGAACCACCAGGGCTGGGGTACCGCTGAAGCCCAGCTGCTGCGCAAGTGTGTTTATGCCATCCAGGGTTCCCTGAACATCTGGGGCTGTTTTCGCATCGAACTTCACGGCTTTTGCGGCCGCGCTGATATCAGCATCGGTCAGCTTACCCTCGTTGTGGCCGGTGGCGTAAATCGCGTTGTGATAGTTAAGGTAAGCATCGGCCCCCTTCTGCTTCCAGATCTGAAGCCCGGTTTTCGCCGCACTGAGCGACGCCGGCCAGCGCTGGCCAAATATCGGGAATTCCTTGAACACAAAGCGCACGTCCGGGTTAGCTTTTATCACTTTCTCCAGTTCCGGCGCCAGGCGGGCACAGTAGATGCACTGGTAATCAAAGAATTCAACGACCGTCACTTTCGCATCAGCAGGACCATATGATGGTGTGCCTTTATCGTTCAGCAGCGCTGCCTGATTCTGAACTACGGCGGCCGTCATCGCCTGCTGCTGCTTCTCCTGCTGTTGAGCCTGCAGCTTCTGGCTGACCTCAACCAGCACTTCCGGATGAGCCAGCAGGTAGTCTTTCGCGATTTCACCAATGCGGGCTTCCTGCTCCGGGGTAAAGGCAGCGGCAGGTTTCTCTGCTGCCCCCGCCACACCGGAGACCAGAAGGCCAGCGGCAAGCATGACTGAAAGGGTTTTATTCATGTTCATCCTGTGTTTTTCTCTTCTCTGCAGTTATCAGTTCGTATCGTGTACGGGTGCTTCCCTGGCCGCCCTGCGCTGTCGTTTAGCATGCTCCTGAGCCCTGCGCTCCACCGCATATGCCGCCTCCTCCTCGCTCACCGGTGCGACCGGTTCACCGGCAAGGTTTTTACGCCACGCGCCCACCGTCATGGCGCCCAGATACGCATCCGAGCGGGTGACTGCGGCAAGGCAGCGTTTCAGCGTCTTCACGGAAACCTCCAGCCCGCGCCGGCGAATGTCATTGACCATCGCCTCCCGGATGTTGACCGCCAGGAGCTGCGGCTGGCCGTCCGTAACGAGGGCCGGCCAGCAACGCTCCAGGAGCACGAGCGCGTCCGTCAGCGGCATAACCTTCCGGTAAACCGGCTCAGGTGCAGGCTTGCGCCTGGCCGCCCGCATGGCCTCGCGCTCCTGCGCCTGTTGCACTGCCCACAGCCGGGCTTTCTCTGCTTTTCTGACGGCCTTCTCGTCCGCCTGCGCCTTTTTCGCGCTCTCATCCACCGCCTGCTTCCTGACCTTCCAGGCAGGAGTCGTGTTCACCACCACGGTCTTTTTACGCGTGACCAGGCCCGGTCCCGCACTGTCCGGTTCACTGTTGTTTACGGCACGCTGACCTTCTGGCTCCGTCTTATGGCGCAGCGTCAGCGTGGGGCGCCCCTGCACTTTCATCCTGCCTCCGGATAAATCTGTTTCACGTGTATTCCCCTGACTGACCCTATTCTGACACGGCAGATATCACATCACCATCAGTCCGATGACGGCCAGGTGCACCGCGTAGAACAGCGGGAAAAATTCGCGCGGCCAGAACCTCGGCACGCGGCAACAGGTCCGGCTCAGCACCGTCAGGGTACGGGTTTTTCGGTCAGGTGGTGCCGGTTGCCGCTGTATTTCCAGCCCAGCACGTTCGGCAGCGGGTTCTGCGGCAGACGTGGGCGGCCTTTGCCAGCAGGTAGGCACATTCATGGCGGTAGCCCACATAGGCGGACTTCGATGTGTAGGTTTTGGTAAACACCAGGTGGCCAACAACGCTGAATCCGGCCTGTTTCCAGGCGGCCATAAAGCGATCGACGCAGTTCCAGCCGTAGAAACTCACCATCAGCGCGTCTTTTTTCAGCACGCGGTACATCTCATGACAGGCAGGTTGCAGCGATTCATCCGTTTTATCACCGGCAATGGTGCGGCCCTGACGGTCACGAAAACCAACGAGGTATGGCGGGTCAGTCAGTATGAAATCGACAGCCTTCTCAGGAATGCCAGTCATTACCTGCACACAGTCACCCAAAATCAGACGGGAAATAATCATTCTCCTTATTTAAATGCGGCGCCAGTTACGCCGTGCCGATACGACAGCCGGGCGAAAAGCGGAGCAGGCAAGGGCGCCACCGCAAGCCGCAGCACAGATAAAAGCAGACGCTGACTGGACGGTTTGACGGCGAAAATTGAGCCGGAGAACGACGGGAAGACAGCGGAAAATGCATTTTGAAATCACTGTGACCGGGTGAGGATGGTGGCGAGGCCTCCCTTTTCTGCACAGCGGCCAGGCTACAGTAGCGGCACGGCGTTCACAGCAGAGCGGTATGAATGAGGAGCGCAGCGACATCGTTATTTTTATCGTGACTGTCCACAATTTTGGTGGGCAATCCTGTGTATAAAGTGAGGGTATTCTGCGCAGGTCGCTTCCAGCACGGATGACAGCAAGCCTGACGAGGATGGTTACCTTTTAACCATCCACGAAGACTTCACTTTTCCTGGTGTGGTATGTTGATGCTGACTGTAAAAAACCGGAGCGGAGAAAGATGGACAGAGAAATGCTGGCAGAGTGGCTGCGGGATATTGCCCAACATATAGAAGAGATCTAACCTTGGGTCATGTGCATTTATGAGCGCAGCGCGCTGGCGGGTATTTTACTTGCCGGGCTAGCCGGTGCTGCCGGACCTGAAACGCCGTTACGCTACGGGCCGCTGGCCCTGTGGGCGTGGAGCGCGTGGAAGGGGCTGGCACTGGTGGTCATGGTCAACACCCCGTCAAAACCGGTGTCAACCCATTCGCCATTCTCATGCTGGCGCATCAGACGCCCGCATGAGGATATCTTGTAAAAGTCGCATCTGCAGTCCAAATCCTTAGTCTGGTAGTCATGTTCCGTTTTGCCGTTCGGCATCTGGTTGCGGAACTCTACCGTGTCAAACATTCCCATAAATCATTCACTCCTTTGTGCCAGGCATCTACTGTAGTTAGTAAATACCGTTCTTCCGGTCAGCTGAAGATATCCGCTGCGGTACAGATGTTATCTATAATTGGGGTTTGAGGGCCAATCGTGTAAAAAACCCTGATACGTATCTTTTCGTTTCATTGGCCTTCAGACCCCTTATCTGGTCCGGCGTGGCCATCAGCGCATCGGCATTCGCGCGTGTCTGCTTTGGCAGACTTACCTTTCTGAAGCGAACAAAGTGATCACCGGCCATGGACATCAAAAGGAGGCAATAAGTTTATCGCCTCTTTTTGCAACAGTGTCTGGTTGGACCTCAAACCCTCATTCCGAAGGTGCCTTCATTTAAAGATACATTACTTATTCGCCTTATACTTCTGTTTATTGGATAGTAGATCCTGCTGTCTGCAATGGTTTCAGTTCCATCAAAATTCACGGCACTAATAGTTGTATCCCTTCCCCAAAATAAATCATTAATATCACCAACAGAAAGAGTTGTGTATCGGTCTCCCCAAGCCCGAACTGGTCGGCCAATAATACTGGCAAGCTGTTGCGCCGTACCGTAATCTCCACCGCTCCCACACGACAAAAGATTCAACACTCCCTTAACAGAACACAGGTCTATCCCGTGATTCTCCCTGAGTAACTCAACTAATTGTTGAGGACCTACTTTTGCCTGTTGAACTTCAAAAAAGTAGGCATCTGATTGCTCAGAAAATTCAACACCGATGGTTCTTGTATAGATGAAACGTTCACCATCCTCAGAGCCATGTACTATCAGTAATGGTTCATTGCTTCCCCTGAAATTGTGTATCAGACCACTATCAGCACGGTATATAATATTATTTTCATCATCAAACGCAGCCATAACGGAGAAGGCCTGTGCACGATGTGGTAATGGCAACGAATGTGCATCTTGTCCTTCTCTCCTGAGCAACCATCTTATACTCTGCCCCCCCCCCAAACTCAATCCAGCCAGCCCGAAGGCCATGGACACCCAGCCCAGTATGGCCGATGCACGCGGGTTATGATCCTCCTCAGCCCCGCTGGCTATGGCTGTGACATCTGCCACCACACCCAGTCCGCCCACGACCAGGGATGTTGTGGATGCTGCCCCCACCGCCGCCATCACGCCGCCTGCCGCCGCAATGGATGCTCCGGCCGTGAATATCGAGAACGCCAGCCCCAGCGCGCCGGTCACGATACCCAGTATGCCCTGCCAGCTGATATGCCCGGACGGGTCAGTATGGTTCACCGGGTCGCCCGCGCAGTACGCGTACGGATTAATGCCCCCGGCCCCGAAAGGGCTCAGACTGTCCGGGCAGTTGAAACGCATCAGCACCGGATTATAGGCACGATAACCGTTACCCAGGTGGTAGGTCCCGCTCACCGGGTCGGTGCGCTCACCGTTAAAGCCCGGCAGTCCGTCTGTGGGGCTTCCGTTACCGTAAGGTGACCAGACGTGCTGTGTTCCTTCCTTCTGCTCTGTACCACGGGACCACAAGAGGCTGTCATGGTGGTCGCCTGCTGTCAGGGTCAGCGTGCTGCCGTCGCTCACGCCCAGACAGGTGTGCCCGGCTTTTATCAGGCGCGTTTCCCGGACCTGCTGTACCTGTACCTCGTTAATCAGTTCGCCTGCACGGTAAAACAGCTGGCGGGTATCGCCCTCACTGACGTTCTGGCTGACCAGACGATTCAGGGCATCATAGCCGTAACTTCCGCCGCTGATATCATCTCCGTTGACGCTGACCAGTCTTCCTGTGACATCATAACCCAGCGTACGCCCCGCTTCGTCGTGTGTCATGCGGCCGTCTGCGTCATATTCCAGCACCAGTGCTTGCGGATGCATATTGGATGACACCGATGTTAGCTGCGTCGGGTCATCCGGATTGTCATAAAAATACGTTGCCCAGTAATCGTTAGTATCATCCGGATATCTCGTTTCCATGCCATACAGATTATTCAGGGCATCATACTCATATCGCTGCAACGTCATCTCATGACCATCTGCATCCACGGGCAGGCTGCTGCCACTCGCTTCATACTTAACCAGCCGGTTGCGGGTATCGTAGGTGTATTTTTCTTCCCTGACAGAGTTACCGTTCTGTTGTGTGGAGCGACTGGCCAGCAGGTCGTTCTCCGTCCAGGTCTGTGCGATGGCCAGTGTAACGCCGGTGCTGTCGGTCACGGTCCGGGTGATTTCCCGACCAAAATCATCATATTTCAGGGCGGTGGTCAGGGAGGCTTTTGCACCTGTGTCCGTCACCGTCTGCGAACTCAGGCGCCCCAGTGCATCATACGTCAGGCTGACCGTCAGCGCGTCATCACTGATGCCCACCACCCGCCCGAACAAGTCCCGTTCATACGTCGTTTTTTTACCGGTAATGTCCGTATACGTGACCACTCCTCCTGCCAGCGTATGGGTATAAGCACTGGTACGCATGGTGTTTGCCTGCGTGAAAGATTCTGCTTTCAGACTGCCGGAAGGTGTCCAGGTATTACCGTTCTGCGTACTGCCCTCTTTCGCCGTCAGCAGGTCTCCGGTGAGTCTGTCGTAACTGAAAGTCTGCGTCACGTCGTCCGAGGTCAGACTGCTTAGTCTGTTGCCCAGCTCAGGAATGTACGTGTACGTCAGTGTTTTTCCCGACGGCTCTGTCACCGATGCCGGCATCGGGGAGGCCCCCTCATAAGCGTACGTTGTCATACGGCCGCCACTGACGCGTTCAGTCACCCGCCCCAGGCTGTCGAACGTCTGCGTCCCCATGTGCCAGGTCCGCACTTCGGCGCTCCTGTTTTTTCCCGTGACGCTGATACTGGCAACCTGGTTACCGGTCAGGTGCGGGGCATAGGTCCGCGTTACGGTACTGCCGTCAGGCAGGGTCTGCTTCAGCACTCGTCCGAAGGCATCGTACGTCCATTCTGTTTTATGTCCGGCCTCATCCGTTTCTCCACGCAGACGGCCAAGACCGTCCCACTCAAGGGTTCGGGTCAGTCTCTCCCCGGCGATGCCACGGCGACTCTCCGTCAGGGGAAACCAGCTGCGCTCATCATATGACGTTATCAGCGTGACGCCCCGCAGGGCTTCGCCGTCATTTTCCCCCTGAATGTGGGTGGTGCGCGTCAGCCCCACAGGGTCGGTATTGTGCACATGCTGTATGCCGTCAGTGAATGCCAGCAGGGAAGCCGTTCCCCAGCCATCATACGAGGCGGTCATATCAAGCGAATACTGTTCTCCCGCGCCGGTATGCCAGTCACTGCCGGTTCCGGAAGCCACTTCCCCCAGGGGATTATGTACCCGTGATGACACATCAAACCACTGCTGCGTGTCATCCATATCCAGACGCTGCTGCCGGATACGTCGGCCGGCACCATCAACATGCGTTTTCTGCTGGTTACCGGAAGCATCGGTTACCTTGGTCACAGGGCCGTCATCTTCAATGACATAAGACCAGGTCGTGGTGTTCTCATAATCCGTATCCGGCGCGATTGTCCGGCTCAGCGGACGCCTGGCCTTATCATACGAATGCGTTATCGTGACGTCCTGCACATCCTTTTCAGAGAGAAGCAGTCCCGTATGCGCGTGCCGGATGGTGGCACGGGCCGCCGTCAGAGTGTCATGACCGGTGAAGGTGTCGGTCTGTCTGAGGCCGGATATGCCCGTCCCCGCTCCATATGTAAAAGCTCGGGAGCTGGAGAAGGACTTATCTTCTGACACGTCAGGTGTGAGAACCGTGTTCCGCGTCTTCTCGCGGGCATACGTCAGCGTATCGCTGATATCGTCATAATACTCACGGGTAACCACTGTGCGGGCGTTTCCGGTCGTCTGAGTGACCGAATCAGCCACCACGGTGTAACCTTCTCCGCTGAGCGCATTCAGTTTTCTCCAGGTGCTGACCATGCGGATAACAGGTTCATCCCCCTTAACCTGTCGGGGAGTAACTGTCCGGCTTTTCAGCCAGCGGATAAAACCATACGGGTCTGCCGGGCAATTATTACCTTCGCCGTTAGCCGGGTAATATTCATATTTCGTGACGGTACCGTCCGGTGTCTCCTGATATAAAGGATTGCCCGCCTCATCAAACTCGGTGAGTGTGACGCGTGTGCGGGGGGATGCGCCAGAAGTATCCTCCCAGGATTCAGTGTGCGAAACGGGCAGGGCGAACTGCACCGGCTGGTCATTAAAAGCCACACCAGGCTTCGCATGGTATTCTGTCGTCTGTGAATACGTTTTTCCGTCTCTGACTGTGGTTTCTGAGACCTGCAGATGGTAGCTGTTGTAGCGACGGGTTACTTTACTGAGTACGGACCTGCCATCGGTATCTATCCGTTCTGCCGTGGAGCCATACTGATAGTCACTGAGCAGGATATTGAGCATGCCGTCAGTGTCCGGTTGCCACTGGTTCAGACCAGCCTCGTTGCCGAGATAGTTTTTCTGAGTCCAGGTCCATCGCGTGATACTTTCAGGCTGTCCCCCGCCGGGTATGAGGGTATGCTGATACACACAGGGCAGCGCAGGTAAACCGGCAATGTCCGGGAATGCCATACCATTGTCGCTATAATATGCTACCTTTTCCGTCAGCCCGGTCGGTGAGGTCAGTCCGGTAAGGGTGCGGTAATTCTTTTGCGGCCCCACGGCATTGTAGTCAAACGTCCAGACCAGTGCCGGGGCATCAGCGTGGCTGGTCACCCGGACCAGAAGTTCATTGGTGAATTTAAATACGGTGCTGTACCCGGCATTCCCGTCATACGGCAGCAGGGAGAACTGAGTGGTGGCAACGGACTCATCCGGATATGTCACGGAGCACAGTATAGCGCCATCATCCTCCGTCACTCGGGCCAGCCGGGCTGGCTTATATGCCGCATTCCACACTAGCTCCAGGCCGCGACCGTCAGGAGCTGTTATTCGGGTGGGAACATACACAGTCCCGATAAGTGAAAGGGTTTCGACAAGACCGGACTTGTGGATAACCCGGCAGGTGCCCTCGCCTTTTTTCTCAAAAATGAAATTTTTGAGTTTTTTCTGCTTCACCGTGTCCCCGCTATTGCTGACGCGGTACTCCTCACCGGTGGAAAGTAACAGCTTCCCGGTATCCGTGTCATAACGGGTCAGATTCAGAGTAAAACCTGTCCCAAATCCCTCATTCACTGACGACAGCGGGGAATACTGCAACGACAGAGCCAGTACGGGACCGGTCAGCCAGCCAGAGTGGATGTTTGCCAGCGGCAGGCTGAGATTAAACAGACCAGTGCGGGGATCCACACCGCCCTGAACAGAACTGATGAAGTTACCTGCCTGAGAGTAAAATGAAGGTGAGGTCATAAGAGAAATTCCACGTGAATGAATTAAGTTTAACCAGCCCCCAGGCTGGACTGGTGCTACCGCGGGTCGACTTCAATTTCATGAGTAGTGTCGTTATAGCGGATATTAAATGCGCCATAGTTACCGTACAGGTCGTAGAATTCAAACCAGGGATTAGCGTCAAAATTATAAAGGTCGGTATCATTTACGTGCAGGTCTTTACCGCCGGGTAAAATCCAGTGTTGAGACGCAGCAAAGGAAAAATGGGTCCAGCAAATGGTGTCCGGCCGGGCATTAAATTCAAACGTCTGGAAAAGATCATAAATACCCGTGGAATCACCTATAGCAAAAAACTCATGCCATGTCGCTTTACCATAAAATCCGAGAGTGGCTGTTCCCGCCGGAATATCGTCAGGATTCGCGATCAGCATATGCTGATCATGATTATCTGCTCTCCAGTATATGGCTGCTCTTAAAGGGATCCGGTAATCGCTTTTCCCATCCTGCCCGTAATTATTGACGGTGTACTTCTGTAGTTTGTTTTTTACCGAGAAGTACAAATTATCATAGTGTGCATCAATTTTTTCTGACCAGCTGTCATCGTCACAGGAATAATGCAGGGATATCTGCGTTTTCCCCAAATCACTGACCACATCCTGAATTAAATCACTCTTCAGATAGGTTATGGGCTGAACAGCCCGAACAGTTACAGAGCTTCGCTCGGCCCCTGAAGCGTTATCGGCGGTGGTAAAATGCTTACCACCTTCGGTGTCAATACTGACCGCAACCCGCTCAGTGCTAATGTCATCGGTGTAAACATACAGCGTAATCAGTGTTTCTCCGGTGCCCATATACCGAATGGCAGAAGCCAGTACAGGCCCGGCCTCATTATTTTCCGCCGCCACCTCACGGCTGTAATCATTCTCAGCATCCGTAAAACACCACCCGGAACGGCCCTGCCAGGTGAGTTTTTCATCGGACCCGGCATGACGCAGGTTCAGGATATGAATCCAGGTTGCGTGTGAGAAGATAAGCACTGACTCAGAGCCATCTGCATTTTCCTTCATGGCTTTAGCGCTGATTTCGACGGGAAGCTGGTTACGGCCGTTGGCATAGATAACCGGGGCGGTGCTACCGGAGACGGCTTTGATGGTCAGGTCAACGCTGGTGATATCATCAGGGTCATCATCGTCAACTGACTCAGTAGTTATCAGAATATTGTCAATATCAAAATCCATACTGTCGTATTCGTGACCCGCGAATTCAAAGAAAATGGAGTCAACATGCATAGCGGGAGAAAATTCAAAAGAGGCAGTTTGCCATGAAATGGTTGGGGTAACCCACAACACTGAAGACATGATGTTATAATGAATACCTGAACCTATTTTAATACTGAAATCATCAAGTGGGGATTCGGTTTTATAGTCAAAAGAAAGCGTATATATCGTATCAGTGTCCAGTTGTAATTCAGTTGATACAAGTTGTAATACGTGCTGCTTTAGCTGGTTGTTGCTGAGCGTACTCCTGCCAAATGTGTTGCCATCCTTAGTGACAATCATCCCCCAGTACACAGGGTTATCAGACTCAAAATCCTGGGAATAAATAACTTTTTTCATTGTTATTCCTGCCTTTTCTTTTATTTGTCAGTCAGCTTTGTGGAAAACGGAGTCGTCCGGAAGCTGGTAAGAGGTGGAGCGGAAGTTTAAATATCAGATTCTTTTGCTGGATGATTAGTGAAAGCAGAGTTCGACTGCTTCTGGAAAAAAATAAGTTTCTGTCGCATTAACGCCAGGATTGCCCGGGTTTTCCTTTTCCTTTTCCTTTTGGACTTAACTGTTCGCAATAATATCCACTGTTAATCAACGCCACTTCAACAAAACTGACAAGTTAAATTCTGGATAAGTTATTTGTATGCGCCGTCACGCTTCATATGCCGCGAAGCGGCATGGAGGCGCCAGCTGATAGTGAATATGGCAGGGCAAACACAATATCCTGCAGGTCCTTAATGCTGCGGGCCAGGCGATCCACGCGAGTCACCATCAGCGTATCACCGGGGCGCAGGAACTCCAGCAACAACTGCAACTCGCTCCTTCCGGTCCGGCTGCTTCCGCTGGCTTTTTCTGAGCGAATGATTTCACAACCGGCAGCGCGGAGAATTTATGTCTGCAGGGTAAGATCCTGGTCACTGGTTGAAAAGCGGGCATAGCCCTAAAGTGCCATAATGATGAAAACTGTCTCGTTAGACTTTAGATGATGAAAACGTAGCACCGGGATGAGACAAAAACACCCCAAATGAAACAGGTAAATTTTCTCACCTGATTGACTTTTTTGGATTTACCAAAATAAGACACAAAAATTAATTCATGCCAGACGGACTGAGTCTCGGTACATGTATAAAACTAATGCGATAACTTTATGACTATCATTGATACTTCATTAAGAATCGCTGTGTGTGTTTATCGTATTGTGCTCTCTTTTCATAAAGAGGACATAATGATGAGCGTATCAAAATTAAAAACTGCTGACATTGATAAACAGAACATCCTGATAAGTAACTATCTGAGCGATAGCGGATTAAGTGATAATGAACTTACGATACTTAAGACTATCCTTGGTAAAGCCGCTACTTATTTCGTCCCGGAACTTGGAGGGTTAATTAATGCTGTATTGAATCTATTCTGGCCAAGTGGGGAAGATACCTTCACTAAAATAAAAGCACAAATAGAAGCATTAGTAAATGAAAAAATAGACCAAAGCACATGGAGTAACTTACAGGCAATAATAAGTGAGTTGCATACAAAAATGTCATATTTTAAACAATATATAGATAAGCAAAACTTTGAAATGGCCAGAGATATTTATACAGCTCTGAGTCCATGGCTTCTGGGGATAGATGAAAGATTCAAAGTAGATGGAATGTCAAAAAAATACTACTTTGTCCCTTTATATGTGATGGTTGTTGATATAATTTACTCGTTTAGGATAGAGTGTATAGTTCATGCAGTAACTATAGGGCTGACAGATAACGAAGTGAGTAGTGAAAGGAAATACATTTCTGATTTACTATCAGACAACAATTCCGGTGCAATAAATTACTTGTCAGCGCAGAAAGATAATCTTGCAGCAGACTCAAAACAACAAGTATCTCAATGTTCTTACTATGGTCAGTACAATCAAATCTGCAGCACCTTCAACTACTTCCAAAATGCTTTTGATCATATATTTATTTATCAGGAAATATCCAAGAACCCTGAAAAACCTGAAAAAGCATACATACCTAGCTGTTACCCTGGTTTTTTTTCCGGAGTGTCGACAAATGAACAGAGCTTTGAGAGCGCATGGGAACTGGCATTCAAGCCTCAGAAGGCAGGGGATAAAATATCCCCGATTAGTCACCTTGGTTTTGCGTCAAAAATATACTCAGATCCAATGACAGGAGGATTGACGTATTATGCGTCCGGCATAAAAGTCGATTATGAAAACGGTAACTCATGGAAAGAGGGTGTTTATGATGGCAATTATATATCTGTTTCAGAAATGGATCTTAGTAGAAGCAATTACTGTGCAAAGGTCAGTGCAAGAACATACCTTAATGTAATGGCTCCAGCTGAATACCTACAAACTTTCAGTGCGTTAAACCATGGTGGTACGAAAAAAATATCGGCAGGAAATATGGATGCTAACTACTATAACGAGGTTGCATTTGATGGCAAAGACAACTTTAGTCTGAATGTTATAAAGGTGGTAAGTAACAACGATGGTACTCTGAGCAGTATTTCAACTGGTTTTGTCTGGAATCATTAATTTCGACTGGAAAGTTACAGTTTCGTCAAAATATTCCTGTAACTTTCCATTGGTATATTTAAGATTAAAATTAATGATAACCCCGAATCTTAATTGTTAATTTTACGTTAAGTTCTTTAGTTGCTGCCCATATTTTAAGTCATTTTGTGCCCGGCACAATAGTATCCGAACTGGCCAGCATAAATCCTGTAGGCGATACGCTGGTACTGCAAATATGCTATCAGCTACCGATATGACAAATTTCATTTGCAATTATTGTGAGCCCGGTGAAATGAATTGCGAGCCGGGCAGGATAAATGCGAGCCCATTGTCACTTAATGTGAGTCGGTGGCGTTTTTCATTTGCAGTAAATGTGGGTCGAGATTTTCGCTGATTGCGAGTCGGAGTGATTTCGATTGCGAGCCGTTACAGGTAATGGGCGGGTCACTCAGCTCGCAATACAATGATGCCCGGCTTCGCGCGCATGTATTCCAGAAACGGCGAATCCACCACTTTTCTGTTTGCTGCCAGTGAGGAGGCATTCCTGAACCACACCTGCCCGTCGTGGCGGACCACAATACCCACATGCGAAACGTCCAGCCCTTCTAGCGGAGAGTAGACGCCGACATAATCCCCGGTTTTCAGACGGTCCAGCACCTGCTGACTGATGGTGTTTCCGGGAATGTAATTTATTTTACGGGGATGAATGCCCAGCTCCGGGATATACTCCCCCCCGTCCGGTTTACGGTTAAGCTGTTTGTCCGCCACGGCATAGTCAGGGCTGACATCCGGTGTGACATCCCGGGCATTGCGTGGTGCGGTGGTGAACCAGTCAGAGAAGAAGTGCCGGCGGCTGAGGTAGTCAACGTTCCCCCCGGTGTAACGAACCTCTGTAAGATTATGCAGGAACGATTTCTGGTCATGGCTGTGGGTCAGGGCCTCGACGTAATCTGCCAGGGTAAAGCAGTCCACACCGTTGAAATCCACGACAAGCGCTTCCGGAGTACCGGGCCCGCCGATGAGTGTATCAGCCTGGTAAGGCGTACCGAGAAAAGCAGATGACACGCGGTTGATAACTTCCCCGTGATTTTCACCTGAAGAAGGGATGACATCCGAGCGAATAATCTGGTTTACTTTTTCTGCCGTAACGCTGTCCATGATAGTCTGATATTTTTCTGTACCGGGTGCGGCACAGGCCGTCAGATACGCCGAAATAAATACCGTCCATACTTTTACTTTCACAATCATCTTCCTTAAAGGTAAAAATCCCACATGTACCTTTAAGGAAAATGATTGTAGTAGATACCAAAAATCGCCATCGGTTGATTTCTGGTTTAAAAATCAGGAACCGGATGGTGCGGAATGTAAAGGCCATCACGCGACCTGACTCTCTTTCGTTTTTGCTGGGTTATCCTGTGGGGGCTGAGCGCTCAGTGATGCCTGACTGCGAGTGGGTGTTGGAAATTTCGGCGGTTCCGGCGTAGAACCCCAACATATGGCTTTCCGCCTGATACGCCATGCAGCGCCACCTGGAGGCAGGGCATAAAAAGTTGCCATTGGTGATACCGGTGCTGTTCTATACGGGCAAACGCAGCCCGTATCCGTACTCCACCCGGTGGCTGGTTTTCGGTCGGGTGGTGCCGGTTGCCTGAATATTCCCACGCAATCACGCCATTCAACGGGTTTTTCGGCAGGAGTGGACGGCCTTTTGCAAGGATATAGGCGCATTCGTGACGTCAGCCGGGCGTAAAGCGGAGAATGCAGGGGCGGTGCCGCAGGCCGCAGCGCAGTGAAAAAGCAGACGCAGGCTGAACGGTTTGACGGCGAAAATTGAGCCGGAAAACGACGGGAAGACAGCGGATAAAGCCTTTGAAAAAGCTGCGACCGGGCGAGGACACTGGCAGAGCGACCCCTTGCAGTCGAAGCGGCCCGGCTACAGTAGCGGCACGGCGCTCACCGCAGAGCGTTATAAGAAGGGGACAGTAACATCTGTCTCATGTCACTGTCAGATTAGATCACAGCAGGAACAGCTAATACGTCAGTTCTGCATTAAATAATTCCGTATTTAATGAAATGCGCTTTTCATTAAACACAGATTTCAGGCTTCACATTGACAGGAGCCTGTCAGTGCACCGTTCCACTGGATGTGCAGTCTGGGCTAAATAGTTATAAAAACCCAAATCCATTATGTCATAGAACGGGCGCGTAAAATCGTAAAGTCGCAAATAAAGAATTACGGCTTTCCGTATTTGTTGTACAGTAACTCGCGCACCTCATCAGCGATCTTGGTCCCCCGAAGAGCGCAGGCTGATTTAATGGATTTGTGGAGACTTTCCGGGATATCAATCGTCAGTCTCTTCATTTTCTCTGCGGGCAGGCCGTCTTCTTCCACAGAGCGGCTCTCTACCCAGGCATCTGCACTGGGAGCCGGTTTAGTCGGCTTTGAGCCAAATGTAATTTTTTTACCACTCATCGTTATTGCTCCAGAATCTCATTAACCAAAGCGCTAATCTCTTTTGAGGCAGCGGAGTCCGGCTCAAGCTCAAAGACCGCCTTGCCAACAGCAGCGGCCTCCGCAAAAACCACACGTTGTGAAACACTGGACTTAAGCACAGCCGTTTCATAGGCAGACAGCGCCTCTCCGACATCGCGTCCAATGGCAGTATTTACGATTTTACGATTAACCGCAAATGCAGATTTAAGGTTTTCCTTATAAATTCTGGCTTCGCTGATTAGAGTAACCACTTCCTGTGCGGCCCAGACATCGTAAGGACTCGGCTGAACAGGGATAAGAACCAGGTCGGCTGCCATAATGGCTGAACGGGCAAGTTCGGTAACACGCGGCGGGCCATCAATAACGATATGATCATAGTCCTGCGTAAATTTACCGATATCTTTATGCAGCGTCGCCCGCGGTAACCCCAGCACAGGAAACAGCGACTCTCCCTCCCGGGCTGCGGCCCAGTCAAGCGCACTCCCCTGAGGATCGGCATCGATCAGTAAAACACGGGCACCATCAGCGGCCAGTCTGGCAGCGATATTGACACTGAGCGTCGTTTTGCCAACTCCACCTTTCTGGTTCAGGACAGAAATAATCATCATGTTCTCCGGAAATGAATTTTGCGATTTTCTGTACAATCGTATTTATACAAATTAACAATTACGATTTATAAAGAGTTTACTGGTTGTTTCAGACGAGATCAATAAAAAATCAGCAAATACGCTTTTCTGTAAAAACTCATTTACGACTTACCGTAAGGGAGCCTTCAGCGGCAACGCGGATTGAAATCCCAGAAGTTCCAGAGCGGCATCAGATGACATTGAGAATGACAGATCCGGGGTCACGTCCAGCGCGAATATCCGGGTGTAGACTTCGGTGTTCTCAAGCCGCTTGTGCCCCATGAGCGCCTGAACCTGCTTGATATGCACGCCGTTCATCAGCAGGTGAACGGCGAAACTGTGCCGGAATGTATGGGGTGTAACAGGACGGACAGAGAATATTACGCCATCCTGTTCAGCCCGCCTGACGGCAGCCCGTATCCAGTTACGCGGCGTTTCCTGGCTGGCCACATCCCACATCGGCGTTGCCCTGCGTGTCAGCAGTCTGAACGTGGCAAAAAACGCCTGCATGCGCCGCACGTAATCCACATCAGGCAGTGGCAGTGCACGAAAGGGCACTTCCTGACGTTCTTCCCGGGTGGGCCGCCCGCGAGAGCGAGGTGCGCGTTGTTTCAGGGTTCGCAGCCTCACGAACGGCATATCGGCATTGAAATAAAAGTCGGCGGGTGTCAGGGCAAGCGCTTCATTGATGCGTGCCCCCGTGTTCCAGAGGGTTTCAATCAGCATGCGCTGGCGCAGATCGGGCAGATAGCGCAGCAGTACCGCGATTTCCGGTGCCAGCAGATAGCGGGGGACGTCAAGATCGGCTGCAATGGCCATTTCCCGCAGGCGGAGCGCGCGCGCATATCCTCCGGAAAGAATGACAGCGCTACGTGAATTCTGTGAAAGTTCGGGGGGTAAGTAGTCCAGTTTTTTAATCTCCGCACGCTGAAAACCGGCTGAATAAGCCTGCAGACCTGTCAGGACAAGGCCTGCAGGACATTATCACACCCGGAAATTCTGCCCGGAATGATGTCAGTATAAAAGCGCAATAAATCGGTGATCGGTCAGTTGAGCATAACGCAAAAATTGGGGAAAAAACGAAATAAGCTATAAAAACACAGAGGTATAACCAGAACCGGACAGACAGCAGGTGTGCCGGCCCACTGAAAAATCTTGCTATCCTGCTGTTATGAAGGGACTTTTAAGTTCAACGGCAGAAGGCAGGGCAGGTTAGGGATTCCAGCGGAAATCCCTAACCTGAACCGGAGGTCAGTTGCGGTCAGGATCCTGACGCGATTTTTTGCGACAGGTAACGTAATACTTCCCGTCATCACGGAGCAACCATTCGAGGATGAGGCCACTCTTCTGCAAGGCTGATAAAAAGGATTCACCTTCACTGCTGTTACTCAGGATCAGAGTGGCCGTCTGCTGACTGAATAATTTCCTGTATTCAGTTTCATCTAACTCAGACACCATCTCTGCAATATCAGAACGGCCGATACCTTTGTACGTGAGCAGCCGGATTATCAGGCTTATTTTCTGACTATCGTCAGTTGATAGTTTAATCATGCCCTTAATTACATCACTGGAGGGTTTTAAATAATCCAGGAATTGCTCGCTGTATCAGTTTTATGTTTAACCAGTAACGCCGCTTTTTCCTTCAGGCTGAAATCAGCTGAACCGCATATCTATGTCAGTAATCCTTCAATGGAAGGGTGCAGCAGCAGGCTGACGATTGTTTCGCTGTTTTCTTCTGACCCCATGAATATCTCGCGGGCAAAAAACGTAAATATTTGAATCAATATATTTCATACATTTCCCAGTTCAAGATCATTTACCAGTGATAGTGGGCGGACATCAACTTTCTCACAGGTGATGTCATCATCGTGAGCCAGCCCGGCAACGACAGTTCTGAAAGAAGCTTTGTTAAAGCGATACATTTCATTATCAGCGATAAAACGTAAAGCAGTTAACTCCATATCAGTCACTGGCAGGGTAATATCATCGTAAACCACATTGAGTCTTTTTATATTTTTCAGAAAGGGTTAAACTGTATCCGCGTCAAGTTGTGATATCAGCTGATATCCTCTTTCTTCAACAAACTGCCTGTAATGCCCTCGATTCTCCGACACGCCGGGGTCAACAAATGCAATCATGTTTATGATGATATGAATTAGTATTGCATCTGATTCTTTTCCTTCCAAAAGGGCCAGCATTCGATCAAGATAATGATTATCTCCCAGAGCCAGAGAAATTAATTCTGAAAATGAATTTTGCTGCGTGAACTTTGCGTTCTGCACACTGAATAAAGAGATAACAGCGTCGGAATTTTTTTCGAAAATCTTCAAAATCATCCCTGACAAATAGCGTTCATGAAGGGCATTTTTATTTTTCATCATATAAGTCACAAGTTGATTATGAACTGTCCCTTCCCGGTAAATGTAGTTCTGATCAGCTAGCTCAGAGATGACTTATTTTTCATCATCGAGCGTAAAACTGTTATTTACACTTTCACAGTTCGTTAAACGACCCACTGCTTTTATATAGTCATTATCGTTAACAGAAATAGCGCCTTCATGAAAAATAGAGCGAAACATCATATAATCCTGCATGATATACCCATTTGTCAGCAGGTAATAAAGTGCCTCATAACCACCATGACGAAAACCACTTCGAATTGTTTCCAGCTGTTTCTGGTCAATAATTTCCGGATCGTCATCTTTATCAATATATTCATTCACTACATTTATAAATTGCTCTTCGCCAATTTTTGTGATTAAATCAGAAAGAGTGATGGAGTTTCTCAACCTTATCTTTTATTTTACTGCTCTCAGATCAATCGCTGTTTTTCTGTACTTCACCTCTCTGCCTGAAGAAATAATTTTTTCCTTTCCTCATACTCATTGGTTATATTACTGACGAAAAATTAAAACCCCCTAAAAGTTTTATTATAGCGATCACCGTATCCAAAAAAAATACTGACGATGCAGAGCTAAATAAATCAATAAAATAATTCTCATTTTTATGCAAATCATCCGGAACAAACTTCTCCCCATGCTGCGAACCATATTTACTATTTGAGAAATATAGACCGCGCCACAGCTCATAAGGCAAAAGCGGCAAATAATCTCCATTCTTACGTCAATTGCGGATGATGCTTTTTCTTCTTTTAGTCTCTCAAGACTATTGTAAAGACTGTCTTTCTCATCATCCAGGGATGTGAAATATATTCATGTAGATTTCTGAGCCGATAGTCATTCATAATAAAATACAGCAACCCGGCTTTCTTATCAGTTAGATTATAATCCTGAGAGTGGATGTTTTTATAAAAAAAATAATAGCAAATATTTTGACTTCGCTTGTATTATCCTCAACTATCTTCCTGAATAAGTTATACTCATTAGCCATATTCTGCAAATATCGCATGTCGCTTATGTAGAGAGACAACTGTTTTAGGAGTACATCATGTTCAGCCGGAAAGCCCTTTAGCTTGTTTTTCAGATGCGTGTAGGCGTTTCTTGCATCAAGCACAGGGACGACAGGAAGGATGAAATCAAAGAATTTAGTCCGTATATCAGGGCCAAGAAAAACATCATCGCGGCATGCGTAAAGAAATCTTACAGGGTAATCTTTAAGATTATTAACTATCTAATTGATTTCCCTAAACCTTACAAAAACATCTGCATTCCCTAGCCGGTCTAAATCTTCAAACACCACTATTTTATTTTTTGATCTGGAAAAGAATGCCGGCAGACGGTGTCCACCGCGCGTCGTACGCCCGCCCCCCGCTCAGAGCCCGGTCAGACCATAAGATGCAGTCCGAGCGACAGCACTGAAGTGGTTGTTCTTCCCGGCAGCCCTCCCCAACCGGAGGTTTCGTGGCATTCAATGGACAGATAACACAACCTGCAGCGTGGCGTGCATGGCGCCAGTGCCCGTCGGGGTCCATCGCAACGTAACGTTGCCGTTTTGCTTAAAGTCCATGCCATACCCGGCAGTCACTACGCCGTGCAAGTCGGGCGCCGCGGTCAGTGTTCCCCCGAAGTCGCTCCCGTCATCACGGAGTGTTGGAATATGTAACACCCCATCGCTTCCACCGAGCCCCATGCCCAGATCCAGATTGCCCCCGGAGAGTGTTACCGCGAATGTTTGTTCGGTTGTCTGCCCCACGTGACCTTCTCCCAGGTCGATCGTGTCAGGCACAGTGGCGGTCACGGAATCGGATGGGGCCACGGACTTAGTGACACTATCCTTATCGAACCATACGCTGCCGTCCTTTACTTGTAGAGCCGTTATATCCGTCTCAGCGATTTTCGCCTTACCCCATACTGTACTGCTGCATGCGACCGTATACGTCTTCGTTTCCACTTCATCCCCACAACATTCTTGTTGTCCCGTGCATGTCTTTTCGTTAATGATTATCCCCGCCTTCCTCGTGGCTATAAGGTCATGCAGCTCTGTGTTGAAGGCTTCTGAGAAGGTGCTGCGCAAAATGCAGCATCTGTAGGTGTTATTGTCCGCATAACCCCCCGTCTCTGACGATATGGCCGTGGAGTTTTCGATAACCAACGTCGCAGCTTCCGCGCGGGTGATTAATAACGTTGCCGCTGCGGCGGCAAGAACACCCCGTAATGTTTTTTGCATGGAGTTCTTCATCCCGGTAACATTTTTCCTGCTGATAGTATGGAAAACAAGTAATGTTCTTTTCGCCAGACCACTACCGTTTGTGCAACAGAACCCAACATTAAACGCTGTCCTGGAGAGGCAGCTATATGCAATACAGCACGTTTCTTACAATCGGCCCCTTTCTCACGGTATGCTCACCGTAGCATTGATGGCACCGGTATAGATGCCAGCCGGCAGTTTCTTCGTTTTGGTTTGCAGCGTCACCGTATGCGCCCCCGGGGCCGTTACCCGCCATCCGCGCAATTTGTCATAGGTTGCCCCATCTATCGAAATCGTCAGCACGCCCTTGTTTAGTGTGAAGCTGCTTTCCCCCGACAGCCCCGCCCGATCATCCTTGACCAACTTTATGATGGTAGGTACATCGGCGTCGCCCCCACCACTATCGACTGCGGTCCCAGTCCCTTTTGCGCGATACGCAACTCCACCGTCATAGTCCACGATGAGACTCGCGTTGATTGTTTGGACTTCATCAGATACCCGCCCTCCTCCCACCAAGCAGGTGAATGTGGTATAGGGATTAGCCGTGATATCGCCTACCACGCACTGGGTGCTGGTACCACAGTCCATGTCATGCTCCAAGGTTTGTGGCCCGCCGACGTGAACGGATAGAGGGACCGCAGGCTCCCCCGCAGCCACCTGGCAGGTGGCTTTCAGACTGACCAGCCAGTTATTCCCATTCGATTTTTTTGTTATTTGAAACAGAGGCAAGTATCGCACGGGATCGCTGTGGATAGTCTGGGCGCTACTGCTTAGCGCCGCGATTGTCAGTATCGTTCCAACCAGCCAGTCTGTCATTCTTAATTTCATCTGAGTATCTGCTTTTTAATATAACTCAGTCACCGGCAGGATGACCGGATAATGTCATTCATCCACAGCGTCGCCTTCAGCCCCCATTCCTCTTCACTGCCGGAAGGCGTTAAAGCGCTACGAATAAGTGAATGCTACGGTGACGATCGATTGCACATTTCCAGCGGTCACCGTATCGGCGGTCGAAACATATTTCACTGTATATTTGATATCGTAACTGCCGTCCTGTTCCCGGGTCTGGACGTCGGCATTACTGGTCCCGTCTGTTTTAAACGCGAGGCCGTCGAGATCAAACACCTCAATACCCACGCCGCCAGCCGGATTGTCCGTTGCCGTATTGCTAAAAACAGTACCGCTGCCCGTACCCGACACTTGTATATCCAGCTTGCTCTGGTCGCTTGTGCAGTTGTTGAGCTTAATTTCCATGGTGGCCTGGCCGACCTCCTTACCTGCCGCCCCCCCGAAATCCCTGACGTCCACGGGAGGAAGCGTAACCGGCTCCGGCTGAACCAGCGTGCAGGACGCATTCTTCACCGTGCCCGTTATGGTGATAGTAGCGGTGTCTCCGGCAGCGTAAGCGGTCAGCGCAAAGGCAAGAAACGCCACGCCAGGGATGACTGCCGTCAGGGTTTTTCTGATTTTCTGCATTTTCTGCATTTCCTGTTTCTGATTTTTTACTGATATTCCAGCTTCAGGTTAACCACGGATGCAAATCCACCTGCTGACACTGTTGCCGCAGTGGCCACGTAAGCAGCCGTGTAGGCCAGCGTATTGGTTTTGGTCGCGTCCAGTGATGACTCTTCCTTCGTACCGTTCGGTAAAAAAAGGGTATTCCCGTCAGTCTCATAAAAATACAGCCCGACGCCTGTTGCCGCATCCCCCCCGGTTGCTGCATTTTTAAACGCGCTTTTATCCGTATCGTCCGGGTCACCCGAAGCCGTCACGTCCACTTTAGAGGTGTCTTTTCCGCAGTCCTTGAGTACCAGGTTGACGGTCTTTTTACCTGCAACAACGCCCTTAGACTTGAAATCCTTGTCAGAAAGCGTCGGCAGCGTCACGGTAAGATCTGAGTTTGTCGTGTCAATCACGCAGGTATTCGAAACAATCTTTCCTTTCACATTAATTGTCGTGCTGTCTCCCGCCGCCCATACGCTACCCGCAGAAAGGCTCATGGCACACACCAGAAGCGCAGATGCGCTTTTTTTCTTTTTCATATCTGATACATCCTTTATGTTTACTTTTTGGTTAATGGCAGTCGGCCTGAATTCTGACAACGGCCTGATTAACGGTTGCATCCTGCAGGCTGTAAGGGGCGCTGCAGGTCATGCCCGCGCCGTCACCCCACTGAGCCTCAAGCATGCCCGTCTGTGAGAGTCCGGACAGATAGACCTGCCCCTCGTCCCCGACGATACCGCCGCGCTCACCCGCCGTGACCATGGCACCAAAGGGCAGTGGTTTACCGTCGTGCATCAGCGTCACCAGCACGCGACTGCCGGTGTACCCTTTGAAGCGTGCGCGCACCACCGCGCCCCGGGTGGGTACGACCCGGCTGACGGCATCGTCAATGTCCGTCTGGTCATTGAGCGAATCGGTGTCCAGCGCCACGCGGTTTTCCCGATAGACTGACGCGTAGGGTACGATGGCGTATCCCCGCCAGTCAGTGTGAACCCCCGTTTCGTTAACGATGCTGATGTCCGGCACGCCGGGTACGGCCACCAGTACGTTCGTTTCTCCCGGCGCCTGCCCCAGGGTCAGGCCCTCACTGTGCAGAATGGCGCCCCCGCTCAGGCCATAGCTGACCTGCCTGTAGTCTCCGCTGTAGCTGTAGCCCAGGTTTGTTTCCCCGTAGCCGCCCTTGTAATCCGCGCTCAGGCTTCCGCCGTTGCCGGCATTCCTGGCATAGCTCTGTGAGACATTCCAGCCAAGCCGGTCGCCTTCCAGCGCCGTTCCGCTGAGGGAGGCCTGATGCGAAATCTGATTGTCCGCATTCTGGTTCACGCTGTATGAGGCGGTAAGCGTATGACGCTGGCCGCTGTCGCCATAAAAAAGCGCGTCCAGCGGTATGGAAAAAGAGGCAAATATCGCCCGGTCCGAACCGTTCAGGCCGGCGTTCCGGCTCAGGCTCAGGCTGTAGCTGACGCTTTTCACCGTCCCGTTAAACCCGGCCTGCAGTGAGGTACTCACCCCCGAGGTGTTCCAGTAGTTCTGGCGAACGCCGCTGAGATAAAGTGACCCCAGGCTGCCCACCTGCTGGGAAACGCTGACCTGAATCTTTTCCCGCTTGTTGTTATAGAGGTTGAAGTAGTCCGTGTAGGGGCGTTTCACCGGCCGGCCTTCCACATCCACCGTGTTGTAATCGTAGAACCAGCCCTGCATGCCCTTCAGGGCCGTCTCATCCAGCGTGTGGAACCCCTCGGTTGAATAGCGGTACCCCGTCAGCTGAAAAGACGTGCCCAGGTCGTTAAGGGAGCGGGCGTACAAAAAGCGCAGCGACTGTCCCTGATGGTGACTGCCGTCTGCAAGGGTACTGTCTGCCTGCGTGACGTCTGCCGAAAAGGCCCCCAGGGTGCCGATATTCAGGCCGGCACCAAGCAGTGCAGAGAGATAGTTGCCGGAATACTGCATGCCGCCGTAGACGGTTACCCCGGCGGGCAGCCCCCAGACCAGCGTGCCCTGAACCACGTCAGGGTTGCTGTACCGGTTGCTGAGCGCCTTAAAGCGGCCAGTCGCCAGCGCATACTTCACGCTCCCCTCCCGCTGAAGAACGGGCACGGAAGAAAAGGGCACCGTAAAGGTCCGTTGCGCGCCGTCCGCTTCCGTAATCGTGACCTGCAGGTCTCCGCTCGACCCCACGGGAAAAAGGTCGTCAATGGAAAAGGGGCCGGGCGGCACAAAGGTCTGGTAAACCACGTATCCTTTCTGCCGGATGCTGACCCGGGCGTTCGTGCTGGCCACGCCCCGTATAACGGGCGCATACCCGCGCCGGCTGTCAGGGTACATGCTGTCATCTGTGGCAAGCTGTACCCCGCGCAGCTGCCAGGAGTCAAACACATCGCTGCTGGTCGACCCGTCACCGACGAGCAGTTCGCTGTGCAGGGGAATAATGGCCCGCTCAGCATAGGTTTCGATATGCTGCCAGTCCCGCTGGCGGGACTGGCGACTCTGATAATCGTTCCAGACGCGATAGTCACGCAGACGCCAGGGCCCCATGTTCAGACCGCTGCGCAGGTTGAGGTAATGGCTGCTGCTGTCGCCATACCGGCCCTTGTTCTCGCTGCCGCTGAGGCTGTAATTCATCAGGGCGGCCGTAATGCCGTCATCCCAGCGCTCTGGCGGAATGTATCCGTGCGCGCTGTTGTTCATCGCTGCCTGGGGAATACTGATATCCAGACGCATCTTCTGGAAATCGAACGAGGTAAATGCCTCCGGGATAATCTGTCCGGGTGATACGCACTGCCCGGCCGGCAGGGCGGCCAGTGCGGGGAACCGGCCGGTGTTTACACCCAGTCCGGTCAGGTCATGCACCGTCAGGCACGCCATCAGCCCTGTGCTGTCCCGGATATCCCTTGTTTCCGTCTTTGCCTGGCCCGCCTTTTTTCGCTCCTCACCGGCGTCAACAAAACGAACGTTCCTGCTGGTCACCTCGCTGCCGTTGAGATAAATATCGACAGGATAACTGCCGGGCAGCTGTGATCCTTCCTTCTCAAAGTGAGACAGATCAGCCACCATCTGCGGGTTCGTTGCCACCAGTTCCGGCGGGAAGTACAGCTCCGCCCGTACGCGGGCAGGTGAAAGACATGCAACAAATACGCACAGTGCAATTTTTGAAAAAGTAATAGTGCGCATCTTTTACCTCTGACAAACAATCATTTCAGGGAAACCGACTAAAAATGTGCGACATGTTCAGCCGTCAATGCGCCGAAATCATTGATGGTGTGATAGGTAATCTGGCCCTGCGCCGGGAGAAGGACATGCCCGCCGGGGGCAACCATGGTGTCAGGCAGGCTTTTGACTCCGCTCTTAATCTTCGCCAGCGTGATGTAGTACGGCGTGGGGTTATCCACCTCAGTCTGTTCCCCCTGCCGGTGAAAGGTCAGCAAATCCTGAGCCTTTTCTTCCGACGGCGACAGTTCTGCCGGCCGGACAAAAAGCTTGATGCGCGTGGTGGCAGCCAGCAGCAGGATGTTTTTACCCTCCAGACTTTTTTTATCCAGCGAAGGGATAGCCTTGGAGTTGAGGTAATAAAGGGTTTCCTGGTCCTTTCTCGGAGGCTGTCCGATATACATAATCCTCAGGGTGTTTTCATTTCCCGGGCCGCTGACATACAGCGGCGGCGTGACAATGAAGTCCGCGCTTTTTTTGCCTTCCGCATCCTCGACCCATGACTGCACCATGAAGCTGGACTTGTCCGACGTGTTATGCACAGACATACTGACCTGCTTCTGACCTGCCGGATAAATAACCCGCGTTGCACCAAGGGTAATTCCGCCCGCCGACGCCACCGTTGAAACAAGACACGATGCAGAAACCAGCACGGCACATAAGGTATTTCGAAATACACTGGACATGATATTTCCGTAACAGAAAATGGAGGAATAAGTGCGGCCAGACCAGTGCTGGCCGCGATTGTCAGCCCGGCAGGCCTCAGCTGTAGGTCACCTGAAAATCAACAACTGAGTTTGCGGAGCCCGGTGTTACGCCAGCATCGGTAGCAACGTAATCGGCACCGAAAGGTATGGTGTTTGAGCCGGCCTGGATGGTCTGTTTAGCGGAGGCCTTTGAGCCATCTACCGCGACTGCAGTGCCATTCTGAAGAATCTGAATGCCCACATTTGCGGCAGGTTTTGTTTCGTCGCCCGCGCCGCTGGCTGACGGAGACAGAGCCAGCACATCGGCCTTACCACTGACGGCTGTGCCTTTAAAAGTAATGGCTGCACCGGTGTAATTCGCCGTTGCGCCGGTGGCATCCTTATCCAGCACACAGCCAGTAAGCTTGATAGAAAAAGGCACAGCGGCGCTGGTATCACCAGCGGCGGAGAAGTGGTTAGCCGGCACCTGACCGAGCTTAACTGTCTGTCCGTCAGAATCGTTGTCAACCGCACAAGGGGTGGCAACAATTGAGCCGGAAAAGTTAATTTTTCCGCCGTCAATGGTGATCGGGGTCTGGGCTGGGGCTGGGTCGCCGGCCATTGCATCAGACGCAGCCACCATCAGTACCGGCATCAGCGCAGCCAGAATAATTTTTTTCATTTTAAATATCCCTTATTTGCAATAATTAAAAAACAGGTTAAAAAAGGCCAGAACAGGTCAGCCTGTTATATCCCCTTTGTGACGACAGGAGATATAGGCATGCGAACCTGTATTCACATACCGGAAATAACAACTCTGAAAAAAGAGTTTTCATTAATGCAATGGACATTACATATTTAACGGCCCTTTCAAGCCGCTGGTGCATACCAAACGCTCCGGCGTTTTATTACCGGTTTAACAGGCGATTTACGTCAGAACGCCTTCAAGAGAAAGCATATATTCGGTGCACATCTGTAAATATCTCAGCTCCTGAAAAAAGGAGCGTTCACTTCCGTCATCGTGGTTCTGCAGGCATTCCTTCATCTCGGCATTTATCCACGCGTAATCTGCCCGGTTCAGGTGCGGACCACTCACGGTTTCCAGAAAGGTGCAGATGCGCGCGCACTCCATAAAGCCGTAATGCCGCATAGCCCTGAGCAGTTTTCTTTTACCGATATCGTCAGAAGAGATGATAACACTATTTTCCAAACACCTTACCGATCGCATCTTTGCGTCCGGCAAGCCTGAATATGCAGACTGACTGCAGGAACGGGAAATAATTCTCCTGCCTGCCTCCCTGTACTGCTCTTTTTCTCCAGCCATATTTTGATGTAATTTCCGCATTATAATCATCCCACTCCAGATAAAAATCTGGTTATGGTCTGGTCGCTGTGGACTTTTGTTTAAAACCTGCGCCTCGCCGGAAACCCGTTATAAAAGTCTGGCAGGGTGGCATATCGCGGAAGGAATTATCGGCCAGACAAACATTGATCGTCAACGCCGATCAATAAAACAAAAAACAAAGGAATCATCGATCGATGCGGATATACTTCGTGGCTTACGCACAATTATTTCGCCCAACCAATTGATTTATAAATAAAAAATAATCAGAAAACGCAAAGAAAAAGAAAGATCCTTCAGAAAAATGAAACGCACGGGAATTCACTCTTGTTTAGAAATAATTGAGGTGTGGAAAAGCGATATGTTAAATACTGCAAAAGCAGGATAAATTAATTTTATCAATATCTTTAAATTACGGAAATATTGGTTATGAAAATGGAAGAGAAAAGGGGTTTGCAGCCTGGCCAGGAGAGTGCCTTACAAAAAAGGCAGCTCATACAGTAAAGGACTGCAGAAGCCCGGGCCGGATAAAGATTCCGTGCCGTATGAGCGCAGACCGCACGTGAGGTGGTGATGGTGGTGGAGAACCGGCAGGCGGTTTTCGCACAGAGGCTGAGGACGGCCAGCCGGATAAGGCCTTATTGAACAGATTCCGGAAATAGGTGAAGCAGGATCTACCTTCGTCAGCTGAAAATACCGGGTCTGTACGCGGTACGTTCCGCGCCCGCCGTGTCAGGGAAGCGGCGGACGTTAATGCTGCTGGAGATTCCGCGGGATAAGAACCTCTGACCGGGTGACCTCAGTAAAACAGGGAACCGTGACAGCATCTCTGATGCTGAAAAAGCCAGCCAGCTACTCCAGGTAAAACGGTCTTGCCAAAGCACTGAGAGAAATTGGCCGCATTGAGCGAACGCTATTTATGTGCCGGCTGGGAGACATCAGGGACAGAAAGCCGGAAAATCAGAGCTACCGCGCCAGTGAACTGACGCTTCTGACAGCTGCGATCTCGCTGTGGAATACTGTTTATATGGAAAGGGCGAACGATGCCCTGAAGCGTAAGGGACTTAAGAGCAACGAACAACTGCTGGCGCATTTGTCGCCGTCAGGCTGGGAACACATCAATCTGACAGGCGATTATACCTGGAAAAGCAACCGGTTATCGGCTTCCGGTAAGTTTCGTGGGCTGAGGCCCGGTAAAGCAGAACGGTCAGAAAACAACCTTAACGTGCAATAATTTTCGGTATCCAGACTGATCTCATTATGCGGCTGCGTAATGACGCAGTGAGAGCGGGAACGCAAAATAGCCGGAAAGGGGACCGAACCACCCCGGCACAGTCTCCTGAAGAAATGGCAATTCTGTTCACCGCCAATGTTAGCTTTTTCCGGGCTGTGATAACATCTCAGGGTCATTTTTCAGAGCCCGGGCTGATGAAGAAGAAAAACAGCACACCCACGCCTCATGATGCCACGTTCAGGCAGTTCCTG
>NZ_VWVM01000003.1 GCF_008632075.1 Candidatus Pantoea gossypiicola | reverse complement strand
AGCATGAAGTTGAAGATAAACAACTGTCGCTTCATGAGGTGTGAAGAGAGGGCTCTAAGAGTCCGAACTTAGTACGCCCCTATGGGGCGGAAAACAAAGCCGCCTTCTATGAAGGCGGATTTTTACTGTTTTTAACATGGAGCGCCGCGCGTTGTTGGCTGCGGTGGAAATCAGACGTGAATTATTCCCTTATTGACCAGGATGAACAACTGGCTGACGTGTGCCAGAAAGCCCGCCAGCATGCAGCGGTGGCACTGGACACCGAATTTGTCCGCACTCGCACCTACTACCCTCAGCTTGGCCTGATCCAGCTGTTCGACGATCACCAGCTGGTGCTGATTGACCCGCTGAATATCCGTGACTGGTCACCCTTTATTGCGCTGCTGACCGACACCAGCGTGACTAAATTCCTGCATGCAGGAGGGGAAGATCTGGAAGTCTTCCTGCATCGTTTCGGCGTGCTGCCGACGCCGATGATCGACACCCAGATTCTGGCAGCCTTCTCCGGTCAGCCCCTCTCCTGGGGCTTTGCTTCCATGGTGGCGCATTTCACGCAGGTCGAGCTGGATAAAAGTGAATCCCGTACCGACTGGCTGGCACGTCCTCTGACCCCGCGTCAGTGTGAGTATGCGGCGGCGGATGTTCACTATCTGCTGCCGATTGCCCGTCAGTTGATGATCAACACGGAAGAGGCTGGCAACATGGCGGCGGCACTTAGTGAGTGCGATAACCTGTGTCAGCGTCGTCTGGACAGCGTGGCACCGGATGAAGCCTGGCGTGATATCACCAACGCCTGGCAACTGCGTCCGCGTCAGCTGGCAGCACTGCAACGGCTGGCGGCCTGGCGTCTGAAACTGGCGCGTGAAAAAGATATGGCGGTGAACTTTGTGGTGCGCGAAGAGCATCTGTGGAAGGTGGCGCGCTTTATGCCTGGCTCGCTGGGTGAGCTGGATCATCTGGGGCTGTCAGGCCACGAAATTCGTTTCCACGGCAAAACGCTGGTGGCGCTGGTGGCGGAAGCGGCGGCACTGGAGGAGAGTGAATTACCGGCTCCGCTGGGAAATTTGATCGACCATCCGAACTACAAATCGGTCTTCAAAGCGATGAAGGCGCTGGTGCAGCAGGTCAGCGAACAGAGCGGGTTCAGTCAGGAGTTACTGGCCTCGCGACGTCAGATAAATCAGGTGTTAAGCCTGCACTGGGGCCTGAAGCCACAGGGACGTCAGCCGGAGCTACTTACCGGATGGCGGGGCGAACTGCTGAAACCCGGCATTGAAGAGATTCTTGCGGGTTGTTAACCGGTTAAATTTCCCCTGCCACTGCGCAGGGGAAATTCAGGAAACGGTCAGCGTCATTTAGTCACTTCATCCGTTTCCGGCAGCGTGACGTTCAGCTCCAGAATCGAGATATCATCACCTTTCTGATCGAGCTGGACCGTGACCATTTCCGGATCGATCTTCACATATCTGCAAATCACTTCCAGAATGTCGCGCTTAAGTTGCGGAAGATAGTGGGGCTCACTGTCGCCCCTTCTCCGTTCTGCCACGATAATCTGCAGCCGTTCCTTGGCTATGTTGGCAGTGTTCTTCTTCCGGGATAAAAAGAAATCAAGTAATGCCATGGTTTATCCCCCGAACAGGCGTTTCAGGAAACCCTTCTTCTCTTCTTCGATAAAGCGGAAGGGGCGTACTTCACCGAGTAACCGTTCAACGGTATCGGCATAGGCTTTGCCAGCATCAGATTCGCCGTCAAGAATCACCGGCTCACCCTGGTTAGAGGCACGTAACACCGATTGATCTTCAGGGATCACGCCGACCAGAGGAATGCGAAGGATTTCCAGCACATCTTCCATGCTCAGCATATCGCCACGGTTTACCCGGCCAGGGTTATAGCGGGTCAGCAGCAGATGCTCCTTCACCGGGTCCTGACTGTTTTCAGCGCGGCGGGATTTAGAGGAGATGATGCCGAGGATGCGGTCGGAGTCGCGGACAGAAGAGACTTCCGGGTTGGTGGTGATAATCGCTTCGTCAGCAAAGTAGAGCGCCATCAGTGCGCCCGTTTCAATCCCTGCCGGTGAGTCGCAGACGATGAAATCGAACTCCATGGCGGCTAAATCGTTCAGGACTTTTTCAACACCTTCACGGGTCAGCGCATCTTTGTCGCGGGTCTGCGATGCAGGCAGAATGTAGAGCTGCTCAGTGCGTTTGTCGCGAATCAGCGCCTGGTTCAGCGTGGCATCGCCCTGGATTACGTTAACGAAGTCGTAGACCACACGGCGCTCACAGCCCATGATCAAATCCAGGTTACGCAGACCGATATCAAAGTCGATAACGACCGTTTTTTTGCCTTTCTGCGCTAAACCGGTGGCGATGGCCGCGCTTGACGTGGTCTTACCAACGCCCCCTTTACCGGATGTAACTACAATAATGCGTGCCATAAATGTTGATTTCCTTAACAAAAGAAAAGGGGCCTAATTAAGTGTCTGGATAGTCAGCGCGCCATCCTGCAGGCACAGGCGCGCGGCTTTACCAAAAAATTCTTGCGGGATCTGATCCATGATCCAGTACTCCCCGGCAATTGAGACCAGCTCGGCAGCCAGGTTAGTACAGAAAATCTGGCAGTTGCGATCGCCGCTGGCACCTGCCAGGGCGCGACCGCGCATCATGCCGTAAATGTGAATGTTGCCATCGGCGACCAGTTCAGCACCGGCACTGACGCTGCTGGTGATGATTAAGTCGGCGTCACGCGCATAAATCTGCTGGCCTGAGCGCACCGGCGTGTTCACGATGCGGGTTTTCGCTGCTGCCGTCTCGGTTACAACCGGCTGCGGTTCAGGAGTGGGGGCCGGCTGCGGTGTCTCGGCGCGCGGCCTGGCCTCTTTGCCTTCCGCCAGTACCGGCAGCCCTGCACGCGCGATCATGCGTTTCAGTGCTTCATCTTTGCAGCCGCTTACGCCGACAATGCGTAAACCGGTAGCAAGAATCGCCTGCTGCAGCTGTTTCCAGTTAACATCGGCACTCAATGTGGCGACGTTAAGCACCACCGGGGCGTTTTTCAGGAAATCGGGAGCCTGATCAATCTTGTCCTGGAGTGCCTTGCGAATCACCGCAGGGTCATGGTGATGCAAATGGACGACAGACAGGGTGAAACTGCTACCTTTGAATTCGATTGGCGTTTGCGACATCTGTCCCGACTCAGTCCTGTTTTCACTACCGTTAACCTGTCGATGATAAAATCATCGCTGAAGCGCTAACGGTGAATATTCGAAGTTCTGCAAGCATGTTATAGTTACAGCTATATTCAGACAAGCCTCAACGCCGGTTAATTCGAGTAAAAAATATGTTTTGTGTGATCTACAGAAGCCCGTTACGTGACCAGACTTATCTCTATGTTGAAAAAAAGGACGATTTCTCGCGCGTTCCGGAAGAATTGCTGAAAGGATTTGGCAAGCCGCAGCTGGCGATGGTGCTAAAGCTGGCGGGCCGCGACAGGCTGGCTAATGCGGATATCAATAAAGTTAAGCAGGGATTGAGCGAGCAGGGTTATTATTTACAGCTTCCACCGCCGATTGAAAGTCTGCTAAAAATTCATTTAGAGGCCGATAAAAAAGTTTAACTCGGATTCTTCTGTAAATATAAATCCTGTTGGTGCGATACTGCAGGGTTAATATTGCTCTGAAGCTGCGCAAAATTAACGGCGCAGCTTATCTGTTTCACCCCTGTTTAAATACCCAGTCCACATTTCCCCACCTTATTTGTACGATTATTCAGCATACCAGGACATCGTTTACGCTTTTTGACAAATTCCGCACCCCGACTGGTTAAAAGGATCTTATTATCACGCTCTGTTGCTGGCATTTCGATCAACGCATCAGTAAACATCAACCCGCCAGCCGCGCTGGCATCACACCTAACCTGAACAGGGGATGAGCATGTATCAGCATCATAACTGGCAAGGCGCTCTGTTAGATTTTCCGGTCAGCAAAGTGGTTTGCGTCGGCAGTAATTATGCAAAACACATTAAAGAGATGGGCAGTGCGACGCCAACCGAGCCGGTAATCTTTATCAAACCGGAAACGGCGCTGTGTGATTTGCGCCAGCCGCTCTCCATTCCCGACTCCTTTGGCGAAGTTCATCATGAAGTCGAACTGGCGGTGCTGATAGGTGCGACGCTGAAGCAGGCGAGTGAAGAACACGTGGCTAAGGCGATTGCAGGCTATGGCGTGGCGCTGGATCTGACGCTGCGTGACCTGCAGTCCGGGCTGAAAAAAGCGGGTCAGCCATGGGAAAAATCAAAAGGCTTTGATAACGCCTGTCCCATCTCCGGTTTCATCCCGGTAGCCGAATTCAGTGATGATCCACAGAATGTCGAGCTAAAGCTGGTGGTAAACGGAGAAGTGCGTCAGCACGGCAACACCGCCGATATGATCCACAAAATTCTGCCGCTGGTTGCTCATATGAGCCACTATTTTACACTGCGTGCAGGCGATGTCATTCTGACCGGGACACCTGAGGGTGTGGGGCCGATGCGCTCGGGTGACAAGCTGGAAGTGTCGCTGGCGGGTCACGGCATCAGCACGCGCGTACTCTAAAAACTTGCATCACCGCAACATAGGCTTTATAAGGTGCGTTTCAGGCACAACCCGGACAAATCATCATGACTGACACCCCTTTCTGGCAACAAAAACGCCTGGCACAAATGAGCGATGAGGAATGGGAATCCTTGTGTGATGGTTGTGGCCAGTGTTGCCTGAACAAGTTGCAGGACGCTGACACGGATGAGATTTACTTCACCAACGTCGCCTGCAATCAGCTCAATATTAAAACCTGCCAGTGCCGTAACTATGAGCGCCGCTTCGAATTAGAAGAGGATTGTATCAAGCTGACGCGCGAAAATCTGACCACCTTCAACTGGCTGCCGCGCACCTGCGCCTATCGTTTGCTGGGTGAGGGCAAAGGATTGCCGGCCTGGCATCCGCTGCGAGCCGGTTCCAAAACCGCGATGCATGCGCAGCGTATATCGGTACGCTATATTGCGGTGCGGGAGAGTGAAGTGCGTGACTGGGAAGATCACATTATTGATCGGCCCGATCTTAACGGCTAAGCGCCACTGCATCATATGAAACGTAAAAAGGCTGCCAGTGGCAGCCTTTTTTGATCTCAGCAACGTTTCGTGTCAGCGTCCAAAGAGATCGCGACGCTTAGGTTTGAAAGGCTGGGCAATCAGTACCAGCACGGCGACGAGCAGATAACCGGCAAAGACCCCAATCATCCACTGCGGCATGCTGAGCGTCAGGAAAGTCCAGCTACGTTCTGCGCAGTCACCGCTGGCAAGAAACACCGACGGCAGCCACTTATCCAGCGGTAATCCGCTGGGAAAACGGGCAGCAAAATCACAGGTAGTAAACGGGTTCGGATGCAGCTGAATCATCGTATGTTCATAAGAGAGGCGCAGACCTTCCCAGGCGCTGTAAATCCATAATGCCAGCCCCGCCAGACGCAACGGTGATTTCGGCGCAATCGCGCCCACCAGACCCGCGCCCAGTACCCCAAACAGCGCATTACGTTCATAAATACACATCACGCAGGGTTTTAGTCCCATCACATGCTGAAAAAAGAGTGCCGTCAATTCCAGTGCAAGCGCCGTCAGTGCCAGTAATAACCAGGCTCCCCGACCACGAGAGCATTGATTCAGATATCGCAACATATTGCATTCCCTGTAAACGTTAATGCCACGCAGTGTAAACCAAAAGCGCGGGCAAACCAGCCAGGTACAGGGAAAAATCGTGTGCAAACATGACCTGATTCTGATCCAGAGCAGGTTACAGGAGGATAAGCGGAGTCCCTCCAGCTGATGCCTGCTCAGTAAACAGCGCGAAGATGGCGACGTTACGAAAAACCCGGCTGCGAACGGCAGAAAGCGAAACGGCAAGTGCAGGCCATCCGGAACCCGCAAGCTGTACTTTAAGGATGATTTTCTGCTGCTTTTGAGACGGAATATTCCGGTGCAGAAAATCGTGCACCCGGCCATCGTCTTATAACAGCAGCGTTCGCCACCAGCCTGTCTGAAATATGCGCCCGCGCCCGGTTTTAATGGTTACGCAGGCTATATCCGCTATAGGGCGTCTGGTATGATGAGTCCCTATCATGATTAGAAAAGCAACGAGAACACATTGCTATGGTTATAAAGGCTCAGAGTCCAGCGGGATTTGCTGAAGAGTATATTATTGAAAGCATCTGGAACAGTCGCTTTCCGCCCGGATCGATTCTTCCTGCTGAGCGTGAGCTTTCTGAATTGATTGGGGTAACGCGTACCACCTTGCGTGAGGTGTTACAGCGCCTGGCACGTGACGGCTGGCTGACGATTCAGCACGGCAAACCGACCCGTGTGAATGATTTCTGGGAGACATCCGGCCTTAATATTCTGGAAACGCTCGCCCGCCTCGATCATGACAGTGTGCCGGTGCTGATTGATAACCTGCTATCGGTCCGCAGCAATATTTCGTCGATCTTTATCAGCCGTGCGCTGCGCCATCATCCGGAGAAGGCGCGTGAAGTGCTCGAGACGGTAAGTGCCGCGGCCGATCAGGCGGATGCCTATACCGAACTCGACTACCGGGTGTTCCGCGGTCTGGCATTTGCATCGGGCAATCCGATTTACGGTCTGATCCTCAATGGTCTGAAAGGCCTCTATACCCGGGTGGGTCGCCACTACTTTTCCAGTGCGGAAGCGCGCCAGGTTGCGCGGGATTTCTATCTGACACTTCTGGCGCTGTGCGACAAACAGCCAGGCCAGGATGAGATTGTTGAGGTGGTACGCAACTATGGCCGCCGTAGCGGCGAAATCTGGCACAGTATGCAGAAGAACCTGCCAGATGACCTTGGCAATAAACGATAAAAAAAACCGGACATCGCGTCCGGTTTTTTGTTTTTAGCTCTATCAGAGCGATGAACCGCGCGGCGGATTACGATCCAGTAACTCGACGCTGCCATCTTCGTTCTGCTGTTCCAGAATCACATCAAATCCCCACAGACGATGCACATGCTTCAGCACCTCACGACGACTCTTATCGAGCGGCGTACGGCTCTGTGGCACATAACGCAGAGTCAGCGAACGATCGCCACGCAGATCGACGTTGTAAACCTGAATATTAGGCTCAAGATTACTCAGGTTGTACTGTGCAGAAAGCTGCTGGCGAATGGCCCGATAGCCTGCCTCATCATGGATGGCGGCGATCTCCAGATAGTTGTTGCGGTCGTCATCCAGTACGGTGAAGAGACGGAAATCACGCATCACTTTCGGCGACAGGAACTGGCTGATAAAACTTTCATCCTTAAACTCACGCATCGCAAAATGCAGCGTTTCCAGCCAGTCGGAGCCGGCGATGTCCGGGAACCAGTAGCGATCTTCTTCTGTCGGTGACTGACAGATCCGCTTGATATCCTGCATCATCGCAAACCCTAACGCATAAGGGTTGATACCGTTGTACCACTGACTGTTATAGGGCGGCTGATACACGACGTTGGTGTGACTGTGCAGGAACTCCATCATAAAGCGTTCCGACACTTTGCCTTCATCGTACAGGTGATTAAGGATGGTGTAGTGCCAGAACGTCGCCCAGCCTTCGTTCATTACCTGTGTCTGCTTCTGCGGATAGAAATACTGGCTTACCTTGCGGACAATGCGCAGGATCTCCCGCTGCCATGGCTCCAGTAGCGGGGCATTTTTTTCCATAAAATAGAGCAGGTTTTCCTGCGGCTCAGAAGGGTAGCGTGCCGCTTCAAAAGCCACTGTCTCTTTCTCACGTCGTGGCAGTGTACGCCACAGGGTATTCACCTGGCTCTGCAGATACTCTTCACGGCTTTTCTGCCGCGCCTTCTCCTCCTGCAGAGAGATCTTCTGCGGACGTTTATAGCGATCCACGCCATAATTCATCAGGGCATGGCAGGAGTCGAGCAGCCGCTCGACCTCTTCGACGCCATAGCGCTCTTCGCAGTCACTGATGTAGTTTTTGGCAAACAGCAGGTAATCGACAATCGATCCGGCATCCGTCCAGCTGCGAAACAGATAGTTATTCTTGAAGAAGGAGTTATGGCCATAGCAGGCATGTGCCATCACCAGCGCCTGCATGGTCATGGTGTTCTCTTCCATCAGATAGGCGATGCAGGGGTTGGAATTGATAACGATTTCATAGGCCAGACCCTGCTGACCATGCTTATAGCGCTGCTCGGTCTCGATAAACTTTTTACCGAATGACCAGTGTGAATAGTTAATGGGCATGCCGACGCTGGAATAGGCATCCATCATCTGTTCAGAGGTAATCACTTCAATCTGGTGCGGGTAGGTATCCAGACGGTAGAGCTTCGCGACGCGGTCGATCTCCGCTAAGTAGACATCGAGCAGTTCGAATGTCCAGTCTGGTCCGTCATTGAGTCGTTTGCTGTCTCTGATGGCTTCGTCAAAGATTGTCGTCATAGCGCACCTCTTTATGGCAAACCGGCTGACCCGAAAGACAACCCGTTCTGGTTATTTAAGGCTTCATCCTGAAAAAGGGAACCCGAAAAAAACTGAGCGAACACAACAATGATAGCCCACTGTCGCTTATCCGAAATGCGAACTCAAACGAATTCTTTGGCACAAAATCATTCAGACAGATGCGGCAAAGAATTTAATAGCCTTTAATTCGAACGTTATTTTAAAACGCGGGATATCATCCTGTTTATAAGCGGAATGTATGGAGTTGAAGCATTCTCCTGCCATGCGTAGATTTAACTGCATCCGTTGTCATTTATTTCTGTGTTTATGGAATAAGGCGCATAAAGCGCTGAAATTGGCTGTGCGACAAGATTTTAGTTACCTGAAAAGTGAAAAAGATGTGAAATAGATGCTGAATTTATGGGGTGGTGTTCGCTGTGTAAATCCGCTGACTATCATCTCCTTAACAGTGAATTATGCTTTTACATGCCGGGTGGGGGAGCTATGCACGTAGTCATTCTTGGAAGTGGTGTGGTTGGCGTGGCAAGCGCCTGGTATCTGGCGCGTGCCGGACATCAGGTTACGGTCATTGATCGTCAGCCAGCCGCGGCGATGGAGACCAGCGCAGGAAATGCGGGTCAGATCTCACCGGGTTATGCCGCACCCTGGGCAGCGCCTGGCGTGCCGCTGAAAGCCGTGAAGTGGATGTTCCAGCGTCATGCGCCGCTGGCTATCCGGCTCGATGGCAGCAGTTTTCAGCTGGAGTGGATGTGGCACATGCTGCGTAATTGCGACATCAACCATTATCAACAGAACAAAAGCCGCATGGTGCGGATAGCCGAATACAGTCGTGACTGTCTGAAAGCGTTACGCGCTGAAACCGGCATCGCCTATGAGGGTCGTCAGGGCGGAACATTGCAGCTTTTCCGCACGCAGCAGCAGTTCGACAGCGCCAGTAAAGATATTGCGGTACTGCGCGACGCGGGCGTGCCCTATGAGCTGCTGGAGGCACATGAGCTGTCTCGCGTGGAACCGGCGCTGGCGGCAACCCAGCATAAACTCACTGGCGGACTGCGCTTGCCTAACGATGAAACAGGTGACTGCCAGCTCTTTACGCAGCGACTGGCAAAAATGGCCGAAGAGGCGGGGGTGGTCTTCCGCTTTAACACTCAGGTCGATCACCTGCTGCGCGATGGCAATCGCATTTATGGTGTGAAGTGCGGCGAGGAGATCATCAAGGCGGATAGTTATGTAGTGGCCTTTGGTTCCTACTCGACTGCACTGCTGAAAAACGTTATTGATATTCCGGTCTATCCGCTGAAAGGCTACTCACTCACCATTCCGATTAAAAATCCTGATGCTGCCCCGGTTTCGACGATACTGGATGAGACTTACAAAGTGGCGGTGACCCGGTTTGACGACCGTATCCGCGTCGGCGGAATGGCGGAAATTGTTGGTTTTAACACCAGACTCACCGAAGCGCGGCGGGAAACGCTGGAGATGGTGGTCAGTGATCTCTATCCTGAAGGCGGTCATCTCGCGCAGGCAAGTTTCTGGACCGGTCTCCGTCCGATGACGCCAGACGGTACGCCGATTGTCGGTGCCACGCCACTCTCCAATCTTTATCTTAATACCGGTCACGGTACACTGGGCTGGACAATGGCGTGTGGTTCTGGTCAGTTGCTGGCCGATCTCATCTCCGGTAAAAAGCCAGCCATTGCGGCGGATGACTTAGCGGTGTTCCGCTACTTACCCGGTTTCGCGGCGACCTCATCGCCGCTGCGTAACGCCAACGCAACTCGTTAAGTATTCAGGGAGAGAGAGGATGTCACGTCCGATTGTCGCTACCATTAACCAGCAGGCGCTTCGTCATAACCTGACTGTTGTTCGCCAGGCGGCCCCCGCATCCCGCATCTGGTCAGTGGTGAAAGCCAATGCTTATGGCCATGGCATTGATCGCGTACGCGAAGCGTTATCTGCCACCGACGGCTTTGCGCTGCTTAATATGGAAGAAGCCATTCTGCTGCGTGAGCAGGGCTGGAAAAAACCGATTCTGTTGCTGGAGGGATTTTTCCAGCCAGAGGATCTGCAACTGATTGACCGCTATCGCCTGACCACCAGCGTACACAGTAACTGGCAAATCAAGGCGCTGGCCAGTGCCAGCCTTTCTGCGCCGGTTGATATCTATCTTAAAATGAACAGCGGCATGAACCGTCTGGGCTTTCGCCCGGAGCAGGTTTCTGGCGTCTGGCAAAAGCTGCGGGCGCTGAACAATGTCGGTGAGATGACGCTGATGGCCCATTTTGCCGATGCCGAAAATCCGCAGGGCCTGATTGCACCGTTGCAGCGTGTTGAGCAGGCGGCAGAGGGGCTGAACTGCCCGCGGTCGCTCTCGAATTCCGCCTGTACCTTATGGCATCCTGACGCGCATTTTGACTGGGTCAGGCCCGGTATTATTCTGTACGGCGCGTCGCCCAGCGGTGACTGGCAGGACATTGCCGGCAGCGGCCTGAAGCCAGTGATGACTCTGAGCAGTGAGATTATTGCGGTTCAGCAGTTACAGGCGGGCGATGGTGTCGGTTACGGTTACCGGTATCACGCCAGCACGACGCAGCGGATTGGCGTCGTAGCCTGTGGTTATGCCGATGGCTATCCGCGCCATGCCCCGACGGGCACGCCGGTCTGCGTCGATGGCGTGATGACTCAGGTGGTTGGCGCGGTTTCCATGGATATGATCACCGTGGATTTAACACCCTGTCCGCAGGCGGGCATCGGCTCATCTGTTGAGCTGTGGGGTGAGCAGGTGAAAATCGATCAGGTGGCAAAAGCGGCCGGAACGGTAGGGTACGAGCTGATGTGCGCGCTGGCACCCCGCGTCCCGGTCACGGTTATTTAAGCGCGGTCAGGCTGCCGCGCATCTTTCTGCTGCAGCGCCAGGCGAGAAAGGCCAGCGCTGCACCCAGCAGCATCATCAGACTCAGCGACAGCTTCTCCGCCACCGGCAGGGCGACAATCACCAGGCTGCCTGCCGCACCACCGGCCATCTGAATAAAGCCCTGCAGGGCGGACGCTACGCCCGCCTGTTGCTGATAGGGTTCCAGCGCATAGCTGGTGGCCGGTCCCACTGTAAAGGCCAGTCCGGCCACCGACACAGCGACCGGGAACATGTAGAGCGCCCAGTGCGTCTGCATCTCCGCCGGGAAAATCTGCATCCCTCCCACCAGCAGCACCGCGCCCAGCAGCATCGTGAAGAATCCCATTGCCAGGCAGAACGGTCGACCTGCTTTACGAATCGCTTTATTCACGAACATACTGACAAACATGATCCAGAAACCGTTAGCGCCAAACGCAAAAGAGAACTGGATCGGCGTCAGCCCACCTTCGGTCATCAATACCTGCGGTGCAAGCGACACATAGGTAAGCACCATGCCCAGCGCACCGGCATTGGCAAAGGCGAAGGCCAGGAAGCGCGGCTGACGCAGGATTTCAGCGTACTGCTTAATCGGCAAGCCTTTCACCCGCAGCGTATCCGCCGGACGTGTTTCCGGCAGCCAGATAATCACCAGCAGCGTAATCAGCACGCCATAGGCGCAGAGGAACCAGAAGGGCGCGCGCCAGTCGAAGGCGCTGGCCAGCAATCCGCCCAGCAGCGGGGCCAGGGCTGGAACGATATTTAACGCACCGTTCAGGAAGCCATAGGCGCGGGCGGCATCATCACCGCTGAGTCGGTCACGCACGCCGCTGAAGGCGACGACCGCGCTGCAGCAGACGCCACAACCCTGCACCAGACGGGCAAGAACGAACAGCGGAAATGAGGTGGCTGTAGCGGCGATGGCGCTGCCGGTGATGTAGAGCCCCAGCCCCAGCAGGGCAATCGGCTTACGCCCATAGTTGTCCACCAGCGGACCGGTCACCAGTTGCCCCAGTCCCATCACCAGCAGAAACAGAGGAATGGTAGTCTGTACCAGCGAGACTGGCGTATCCAGCCCTTCTGCGATTTGCGGCAGCGTGGGCAAATAGAGATCGATGCCTAAAGGTGCCAGCAGCACCAGGCTTAATAACAGCAGAGTAAATTTTTGCATAACAACCAGAGGGTAAACGTTCTGTTAAAAAACGAGCGCAGAGGGTAATGATTAAGAGGCAAAAAAGATAGAGGAAGTCGTGCGGAAAGTGCGATGCCTGCTGTAAACAGGCATCGCAGGGTCTTGCTTAGTAAGCACCGTCGCGGCGTAGCACCACGCCTGCGGTTTTGAACAGGATCGCGATATCGGTCCAGAGCGCCCAGTTTTTGACATACCAGGAGTCAAAATAGACGCGTGTATCATAGTCGATATCGTTACGTCCACTGACCTGCCAGAGGCCGGTCATGCCTGGTTTGGCCATCAGGTAGTAGTCGACGTCACCGGCATAGCGTTCCAGCTCAGCTTCGATGACCGGACGCGGGCCGACCAGACTCATCTCACCCCGAATCACGTTCCACAGTTGCGGCAATTCGTCGAGGCTGGTTTTACGCAGGAAGCTGCCGATCCGGGTTACGCGCGGATCATTCTTCAGTTTGAAATCTTTATCCCACTCCATCCGGGCCTCTTCACTGGTCGCCAGCAATTTCTCCAGTACCTCTTTGGAATTGGTCACCATGGAACGGAATTTCAGACATTTGAATTTTTTGCCATTCTGGCCCACACGTTCGTGACCATAAATTGCATTGCCGCCGTCACGTTTCACCATAAAGCACAGCAGGGCGAAGATCGGGCCAAGGAACAGCAGCAGCATCGACGCTACGACGATATCAAAGGCACGCTTCATGAAACGGGATGAGTGTTTCGCCAGGTTATTGCTGACGCGCAGGATCATCACTTCATGACTGAAGATAAAGGACATGTCCGTACCGTAAAGCGGCACGCCGCGCAGCGTCGGGATCACCGAGACTGACCGGCAGTTCATCTTCGACAGGAATTTCAGCCAGCGATCGCGCATCGGCTGCTGCTCATACTCCATGGCAACAATAAACTGCACATTGTCACGGTCAATGGTCTGCCAGTTAATGTCTTTCCAGGTGATCACTGGCACACCATTCACGCTCTGCTGAGCAGGAACATCGTCGACCGAAATAAATGCCTGTACGTTGTAGCCCAGGATCTCTTCACTTTGCAGCGCCGCATACGCTTCAGTGGCGTTGCGGCCGGAACCGATAATGATGGTCTCTTTCTGCCACTGGCCCGCCTTGTTAATGGCACGTTTAACCAGAGCACGCATCAGCGGCAGCAGCAGCAGGGCATATGTCCAGCTGAAGACCCACACCATGCGGGAGAAGTCCCACTTAGAGAAGGCAATAAGCGCAAGGTCGAGCAGCGAGAAAACAAATAATGTTTTAACGATCTCTTTCAGTTCAAACCAGAAGGGTTTGCGATAGGTGTAATGGCGCAGACGTACCCAGAACCAACCGGTACACATGACTGACATAATAAACTGAGCCACAAAACGATATTCAATCTGATGCGGTGGAATAAACGTATCCAGCTCGCCCCAAATACCCTGTATCGTCGCGGCAGATAAAAACAGTGCCAGGTTAAGTGCAATCAGATCGGAAAAACTCAGGGCGAATTTCACGATGATATTTTTACGCGTTCCGCTCCATGAGCGGCTCGGGCTATTCATTATCAATGTACTTGCCATAAAACCTGCTCTCTTTCTCAAGTAAAAGATGGCCTGATCAAAATCAAATACGCGCTCAGGAGTGGGCCTCTGAAAAATTAAAAAATAATTTTCAGTCTGTTGCAGTCAGTACAGCCAGTGCAGCTGCAAAAAAGGTAACGATTAAAGCGTGATGGTACTCACGAAATGTTGCAGCATTGAGAATGAGTATGCAGGAGTTACTTGACAGAGTTAATACGGAAAAAATCTGAAAACATCAAAAGTGATTAAAGTTTTAAAGCGCTAACTGCACGTTTTTATTAGATAAAATAAGGAAGGGTGCGGTTATAACCAAACTGTTTAAGACGCTTTTTAGGAATTACCGCCAAATCATATGACTGGCGGTAGTGATAGTGGCTCAGGCAGGTTTCTTTAAAATCCAGCGGTCCTGCTGCTTATCGTAATGGCCAATCTGCAGATTCACTGGCTCCCCGTCAATCCAGGCCGGTACGCTGGTATCGCGATCCCAGCCATCGAGTTGGGTAATTAAGCCGGGATTAGTGTGACAGGGGATACTGACGGTGTCGGCGTTCTCACTGTCAAGATCGGCATCTACAATCTCATAACGACCAATTTTAACCACGTGTCCCATTCATTTCTCCCGTTTTAACTGGCATAGAGAGTTAAGCTTAGCGCACTGAGAGAAAACAACGTGGCTGAATGATTAGGATTATTCCTTCTCTTCAGCCGGACGGACACCAATCTTAACAATGCGGTTATCCTCTTTCTCCGCGACGGTCCAGGTCAGCTGATTCCACTCCACCTGATCGCCGACGACCGGTGAGCCGCCCAGCATAGCCAGCACCAGTTGCCCCAGTGACTGCTGATCGTTGGTGCTCTCATCCAGCTCGAGTCCGTAAATCTGCGCAACGTCGCGCAGGCGGGCCTCTGCATCCAGAATAAAGTCTCCAAAGAAGCGCTGGTCGAGCGAAACCGGCGGCGACTGGCTGAACATTTTGCCCAGCGCCGGAAGATCGCGCTCACGGCCAATCACGCAGATGACGTCGTTCTCTTTCAGCCGTGTGCCGCCGTTGGGGTGCATCAGCACATTGTCACGGAACAGGGCAGCGATGCGGGTCTCGCGCGGCATCTGCAGGTCACGCAGCGCGGCACCCACGCACCACTTGTCGGCGCTGAGCTGATAGACAAACTGCTCCCACGGATTTTCGGGGTGAATGTCCAGACCGATACGGCTGATCGGCGAGGCGGTCGGCGGCACCACGACTTTGGCTTTTTTTGCCGCAAAGCCCAGCGAGGTGCCCTGCAACATCAGGGAGACCAGCACCACAAAAAAGGCGATATTAAAATAGAGCGAGGCGTTCTCTAAGCCGGCCATCATCGGGAAGACGGCGAGGATAATCGGCACCGCACCGCGTAAGCCGACCCAGCTGATAAAAACCCGCTCGCGGGTGGTGAAGTTGCGGAACGGCAACAGGCCAATAAACACCGAGAGCGGACGCGCCACCAGAATCAGCCACAGCGAGAGGATCATCGCGGGCACCGCGATATGCCATAAATCAGACGGCGTCACCAGCAGACCCAGCACAATGAACATGCCAATCTGGCTCAGCCAGGCCATCCCATCAAAGGTCTGCAGAATGCCGTGACGGTTACGAATCGGGCGGTTGCCCAGTAAGAAGCCGCACAGATAGACCGCCAGGATGCCGCTGCCCTCTAACACGGTGGTGAGGGCGAACACCAGAATGCCGCCGCTCAACGCCAGTAGCGGATAAAGTCCTGGGGCCAGACTGATACGGTTAATCAACTGCTGCAGCGCCCAGCCGCCGCCCAGACCCAACACGATACCCAGGCCGAACTGCTGCACCAGATGCACCAGGAACATCCAGTCAAGGCCGCTGCGGCCCTGCTCGATCATCTCAATCAGGGTAATGGTCAGAAAGACTGCCATCGGGTCGTTACTGCCCGACTCAATCTCCAGCGTAGAGCTGACGCGCTCATTCAGGCCTTTGTCACCCAGCAGGGAGAAGACAGCGGCGGCGTCCGTAGAGCCGATAATGGCACCAATCAGGAAGCCCTGCATCATATCGAGGTTAAATAGCCAGGCCGCCACCACGCCAGTCAGACCTGCGGTGATCATTACCCCGACAGTGGCCAGCGACAGCGCTGGCCCCAGCGCGACTTTAAACGAGCTGGCTTTCGTGCGCATGCCGCCATCCAGCAGGATGATGGCCAGCGCCAGGTTTGAAATCAGATAGGCTGCCGGATAGTTATCAAAGGCGATGCCGCCGATACCATCAATACCGGTCAGCATACCCAGTGCAAGGAAGATAACCAGAATAGGAATGCCCAGCCGGGACGAGAAAGAGCTGAGCAGAATACTCGATGCGACCAGCACGGAACCGATGATAAACAGACTGTAGACAATAGTGTGGTTCAAACCCGGTCTCCTGAGATATGACAGTGCGATGCAGCAAGGGGTGACAAATATCCATGCTATCTCTGAAAGATAATGTTTTATCAAGGAGTTGTCATTGTGAAAATGCGTATTATACGAATTGCTTAACAGCATATGGAATCAGATTAATGTGAAGAATGAGGGGGTTGGCAGGCAAGCGGGAGAAAACAGACTGTTTTAACAGGTTATTCGGCAGATAAAAAAAGCCGGTCATTAACCGGCTTAGTGCATCAGGCTTCCGTTGCCTGTTTATGGAAGAGCGATCGGAACACCGGATAGATATCTTCCGGCTCACGAATATGTTCAATGGCAAAGTTATCAAACGTCGCCTGCAGATGCTCATACTCGCGCCACAGGGTCTGATGCGCCCGGCGGGTGATCTCGATATAGCTGTAGTAACGCACGACCGGCAGAATGTGCTTCGCCAGAATCTCATGACAGAGCGGTGAGTCATCAGCCCAGTTGTCACCATCCGAGGCCTGTGCTGCATAGATGTTCCATTGCGCCGGGTCATAACGCTCTTTTACTACCTCATCCATCAGTTTCAGCGCACTGGAAACGATGGTGCCGCCGGTCTCCTGAGAGTAGAAAAACTCCTGTTCATCGACTTCTTTAGCCTGCGTATGATGGCGGATATAAACCACATCGACATTCTTGTAGGTGCGGCTCAGGAACAGGTAGAGCAGGATATAGAAGCGTTTTGCCATGTCCTTAGTCGCCTGGTCCATTGAGCCGGAGACATCCATCAGACAGAACATGACTGCCTGGCTGGAAGGCTCCGGGCGCTTCTCAAAGTTTTTGTAGCGAAGATCGAAAGTGTCGATAAAGGGGACGCGTTCAATGCGCGCCCGTAACTCGGCAATCTCTCTGCGCAGCCGTTCCTCCTCCAGCAGCTGTGCCGGTTCAGCGTTCTCAATTTCCTGCAGCGTTTCTTCCAGTTCGTGCAGCATCCGGCGTTTACCTGCCGTCATCGCCGTACGACGCGCCAGCGAGTTCTGCAATGAGCGCACAACGCTGATATTGGCCGGCACGCCATTAGAGGTGAAACCGGCACGATGGGTCTTAAATTCATTCAACTGACGATGCTGGTTGCGGCGCAGATTAGGCAGGGCGAGGTCTTCAAACAGCAGGTCGAGATACTCATCTTTCGATATCTGAAAGACAAACTCATCCTGACCTTCACCATCCTGACTGGCATTGCCCTGACCACTGCCGCCGCCACCGCCACCCTGCGGACGCTCAACGCGGTCGTTCTGAACAAAATGGTCGTTGCCCGGATGGACCCGATGGCGGTTACCACCGCGCCCCTGATGGAAAATCGGCTCGTTAATATCGTCAATCGGGATAGAGACGGACTCACCGCTGCTCACGTCGGTCACCGAGCGTTTATTAATGGCCTCGGAGATCGACTGCTTAATTTGCGACTTATAACGGCGCAAGAAGCGCTGGCGGTTTACCGCGCTCTTGTTTTTGCCGTTAAGCCGGCGATCGATGAAATAGGCCATGGTATTCCCCCAAACTACATTGTAAGCAGGCCGGGCGAACCCGACCCTGTCAGACCGGTATCACTTACCGGCAAGCTTACAGACTCTTATCAGGACGATTTACGCACACGCAGATACCATTCGCACAGCAGGCGAACCTGTTTGCGGGTATAGCCTTTTTCCATCATGCGATCGACAAAATCATCATGCTTCTTCTGCTCATCGGTAGAGGTCTTGGTGTTAAACGAGATGACCGGCAGCAATTCTTCCGTATTCGAGAACATTTTCTTCTCAATGACGGTGCGCAATTTCTCGTAACTGGTCCAGTTCGGATTGCGACCGTTATTGTGTGCCCTGGCGCGCAGCACAAAGTTGACGATCTCGTTACGGAAATCTTTCGGGTTACTGATGCCAGCAGGCTTCTCGATCTTCTCCAGCTCCGCGTTGAGCGACTCACGGTCAAACAACTGTCCGGTATCGGGATCGCGATATTCCTGATCCTGAATCCAGAAGTCGGCATAGGTCACGTAGCGGTCAAAAATGTTCTGACCATATTCAGAGTAGGATTCCAGATAGGCGGTCTGAATCTCTTTGCCAATAAACTCAGCATATTTGGGAATCAGATAGCCTTTGAGGTGCTCAAGGTATTTCTCAGCCTGATCCTGCGGGAATTGCTCACGCTCGATTTGCTGCTCCAGCACGTAGAACAGATGCACCGGGTTAGCCGCCACTTCGGCGTGATCGAAGTTAAATACCCGCGACAGGATCTTAAAGGCAAAGCGGGTCGAGAGACCGTTCATACCTTCATCCACACCGGCATAATCGTGATATTCCTGCCAGGACTTCGCTTTAGGGTCGGTATCCTTCAGGCTCTCACCATCGTATACCCGCATTTTGGAGTAGATGCTGGAATTCTCCGGATCTTTGAGACGTGACAGGATAGAGAAGCGTGCCAGCGTTTCCAGCGTGCCCGGTGCGCAGGGCGAGGTTGCCAGCTCACTGTGATTAAGCAGTTTGTCGTAGATTTTGATCTCTTCAGAAACCCGCAGGCAGTAGGGCACCTTGACGATGTAAACGCGGTCCAGGAACGCCTCATTATTCTTGTTGTTGCGGAACGTCACCCACTCTGATTCGTTGGAGTGCGCCAGAATAATGCCGTTAAACGGCAGCGCCGAAATCCCCTCGGTGCCGTTGTAGTTCCCTTCCTGCGTTGCTGTCAGGAGTGGATGCAGCACCTTAATCGGCGCTTTAAACATCTCCACGAATTCCATGATGCCCTGGTTCGCGCGGCAGAGTGCACCAGAGTAACCGTAGGCATCAGGATCGTTTTGCGCATGGTTTTCCAGTTTACGGATGTCCACTTTACCTACCAGCGCAGAGATATCCTGATTGTTCTCATCACCCGGCTCGGTTTTGGCGATCGCCAGCTGTTCCAGAATGGACGGCCAGACTTTTACGACTTTAAACCGCGAAATATCGCCACCAAAGTCGTGCAGGCGTTTCGCTGCCCACGGCGACATGATGGTGCCGAGGTAACGGCGCGGCACGCCATACTCTTTTTCAAGAATATGCGCGTCTTCCTGAGGATTGAACAGGCAGAGAGGATGATCGTTAACCGGGCTGCGTTCACCATCAGCGCTCAGTACATAGATGGGTACCCGCTGCATCAGCGACTTAAGTCGTTCCGCCAGTGAAGATTTACCGCCACCCACCGGACCCAGTAAATAGAGGATCTGTTTCTTCTCCTCAAGTCCCTGAGCGGCATGTTTCAGATAGGAGACGATCTGTTCAATCGCTTCCTCCATGCCGTAAAACTCCTCGAACGCCGGATAGCGTCCCATCACACGGTTGGAGAATATTCTGGAAAGGCGTGGCTCCTGAGCAGTGTCGACCATTACTGGCTCTCCGATAGCCATTAACAGTCGCTCTGCAGCGTTGGCGTATGCACTGCGATCCTGCTTACAGATAGCAAGAAATTCCTGCAGTGTGAACTCTTCGTCCTTGGCAGCTTCATAACGCTGACGATAGTGATCGAATATATTCATAGCGATGCCCGTCCTTTCGTTTTTAGCACAGGTAAGGAGCGTAATTTAAGACTTGTAGCAGCTCCCGGAAGATATTCTCTGTTGAGTACAGCAACCCTTATGCCAACCTGATCTTTTTTATCGGGATACACAACGTTTGTGGTTACTCTGCTCGTACAAAATCTCTGCTGTTAATTCTAACTGTAGATGGCTTCTAGGAAATTTCCTCCATGGGTTTGGGCGAATGAGGGGAAGATCAAGACTAATTCGGGTCAGTTATGAGATGAGTTCATATGGATGATGCTTTAACTTAACTTGTTTTTAACCTTTCATGCCACTTTCATCTGTTGGTTGCTTAAAGGATTTCGATATAAGTTAATCCAGCCGTAAAAAAACGTTAGACTTCCTGTTTGATTGTTATATTTATGGAATGAATAAATTGTGAACCAATTCAAATTTAAGACGCTTGTTGCACTTTTACCCTGTTATTTGCTGGCTACGCACGCCAATGCCGCTCCGCTTTCTGTGGGTGCGTCGGTCATCTATGCCGACTCACCGTATCGCGGCGGACAGGACCGTTATCTTCCGGTTCCGGTCATCAATTATGAGGGTGAAGACTTCTGGTTCCGCAGCCTGCAGGGCGGTTACTACCTGTGGAAAGATCCCCAGAATCAGCTCTCTCTGACGCTGCTGGGCTCACCGCAGGAGTACAAACCCAGCGACAACGATCTGGGTGATATGAAAGGGCTGGATAAGCGCCGCATGACACTGATGGGTGGCGCAACCTATCGTCACACCGCCGACTGGGGGGTTGTCCGGACGGCATTGCTGGGCGACGTGCTGAATAACAGCAACGGGATGATCTGGGACCTGACTTACCTCTACCCCATCCAGATGGGCGACTTCAGCCTGACGCCGGGCATCGGTGCCATGTGGAATAGCGCCAATCAAAACCGTTATTACTACGGTGTTTCCGCGCATGAAAGCGCACGTACCGGCATCAGCCGTTACAATCCGGACGACAGCTGGTCGCCTTATGTTGAGTTGAGTGCCAGCTATCAGATAGCAACGCAGTGGAATGTTGGCATTGTGGGACGTTACACCCGTTTCGACAGCGAGATTAAAGACAGCCCGATGATCGATAAGAGCGGGCAGACGACAATCTGGACAGGTGTCAGCTACACCTTCTGATAATGCACTAAAAGAGGGCATACGGTGCCCTCTGTTCTTTTATGGGGCCTCAGAATGAGGCGGGAGAGCAGAATGCGCAACACGATTAACTTCGCTGGTTTTAATGACCTGCCGGTAATCGGCCAGGGCACGTGGTATATGGGCGAAAACCCGGCGCAGCGGGCCGGTGAAGTCGCAGCATTACAGGCAGGTCTTGAGTGTGGGTTGCAGTTGATTGATACCGCCGAAATGTATGCAGACGGCGGCGCTGAAGAGGTCGTCGGGCAGGCGCTGCTGGGGCGTCGCGATAGAGCGTTGCTGGTGTCGAAGGTCTACCCGTGGAATGCCGGCGAAGTGGATACCATTGAAGCCTGTGAGCGTAGCCTGCGCCGTCTGCAGACCGATTACCTTGACCTCTATCTGTTGCACTGGCGCGGTAATATCCCGCTGGAAGAGACTCTGCGCGCCATGGAGCACCTGCAGCAGCAGGGCAAGATTCGTCACTGGGGCGTCTCGAATTTTGACACTGATGATATGGCCGAACTGTGGGATGAACCCGGAGGCAATCAGTGCGCGACCAATCAGGTCCTGTATCATCTGGCTTCACGCGGTATCGAGTTTGATCTTCTGCCCGTCTGTCAGCAGCGTGGCGTGCCGGTGATGGCCTATTGTCCGCTGGCACAGGCTGGACGACTACGGGATGCGCTGTTTACCGATGCGGTGCTGAATCAGATTGCACAACAGAAGGGCATCAGCGTGGCGCAACTACTGCTGGCCTGGGTGGTTCGTCAGCCAGGGGTCATTGCCATTCCCAAAGCCAGTTCTGTGGTTCACGTTCAGGAAAATGCTGCGGCGCTGGAGGTGGAACTGACCGATGAAGAGTTGCAGCTCATCGATCGTGCGTGGCCAGCACCACAGCATAAATTACCGCTGGATATCGTTTAGCCGTTAGCTCTGTCGCTGGCTGCGACTTTCTTCTTAAGGCGGAACGTCGTGGCCAGGCGTGCCGGCTTTTCACCCGCACTGCGCAGCGGTTTATTGATTCGGGCCGTCTCTACACAGACCATTGTCTTATAACCTTCATTCGCCATATCCGCCATGCTGCAGGAGAGTTCCACACCCGGATTCCAGGTGACAACGTCACTGTGATGGTGGTGGTAAACTTCGATCTGTCGCTCACCCGTTGTATCATTGATAACGGAGCAATCTTCTGCCGCCGTGAAGATACGGTCGATGCGTCCAGGATAGCGCTGTTTGCCATCACTGCTGGCAACCTCACCGTTATTTACTTTGTCGATATAGCTGTTGCCCAGACCGGAGACCTCAACACCGTTGATGTCACTGACAGTAAAGTAGCTATGCAGCGCTGCCGTGGCTTCAAAGTCACCATGAGCTTCCAGTTCAATCTCACAATGCTGACCCAGGCGGAAGCGGGCGATGAGGGTAAATTCGTGTGGCCACAGTTTCAGCGTCTGAGCGTTGCTTTCCAGCACCAGCGTAAGCATCACGCCATCTTCATTCTCATCATGCGCCGTAAGCTTCCATGTCTGAATCCGGGCAAAACCGTGTGCCGGTTCGCCTGCCGGACCAAACCAGGGCCAGCAGATCGGTACGCCGCCACGAATCGCTTTACCGGGTGAAAAAAGACTCTTGTCGCTCAGCCAGAGTACCGGCTTTTCGCCACTCGGCTGCCAGGCGATAAGGTGCGCGCCCTGCAGCGTAATCGCTGCTCGTACCTTAGGATGGCTGATGACAATCGCCGGCAGTTCGCCAACCTGTCGCTGCGAAAGGTAAGGGGAGATCTGCGTGACTACGGGCAGTGAAAACAGTTTATCTTGCATGTTCGATTCCTTCCTGTGCGGATCAAAAAAAGGGCGACCGAAGTCGCCCTTAATCTCAATGATGTCTGTCTGCCTTATTTAGCAGAAACCAGCGCAATCAGGTCGAGAACTTTGTTTGAGTAGCCGGTTTCGTTGTCGTACCAGGAAACCAGTTTCACAAAGTTGTCGTTCAGCGCGATACCCGCTTTAGCATCGAATACTGAAGTCAGGACTTCGCCGTTGAAGTCGGTAGAAACCACGTCATCTTCAACGTAGCCCAGAACGTCTTTCATCTCACCTTCTGCAGCCGCTTTGATTGCAGCACAGATTTCTTTGTAAGAGGCCGCTTTTTCCAGACGTACGGTCAGGTCAACAACGGAAACGTTAGGGGTAGGGACGCGGAATGCCATACCGGTCAGTTTGCCGTTCAGCTCTGGCAGAACTTTACCAACCGCTTTTGCTGCGCCAGTTGATGAAGGAATGATGTTCTGCGATGCACCACGGCCGCCGCGCCAGTCTTTGTGAGACGGGCCATCAACGGTTTTCTGAGTCGCAGTGGTAGCGTGAACGGTGGTCATCAGACCTTCAACGATACCAAACTTGTCGTTGATGACTTTAGCCAGTGGTGCCAGGCAGTTAGTGGTACAGGACGCGTTAGAAACGATATCCTGGCCATCATATTTGTCGAAGTTTGCACCACGAACAAACATAGGGGTGTCATCTTTAGATGGACCGGTCAGAACGACTTTCTTAGCACCTGCGGTGATGTGTTTACGCGCGGTTTCGTCGGTCAGGAAGATACCGGTTGCTTCAGCAACAACGTCAACGCCCACTTCATCCCACTTCAGGTTGGCCGGATCACGCTCAGCAGTAACACGGATTTTTTTACCGTTAACGACCAGTGCGCCATCCTGAACTTCTACGGTACCGTCGAAACGACCGTGCGTAGAGTCATACTTCAGCATGTACGCCATGTAATCCGCGTCCAGCAGGTCGTTGATAGCAACGATTTCGATGTCAGAACGCTTCTGAGCAGCACGGAAAACGATGCGACCGATACGGCCGAAACCATTGATACCTACTTTGATAGTCATATATTCCACCAGCTATTGGTTAGTGAATAAAAGGTTGCCTGTAAAATTACAAAAACCTTACCAGGCGTCAAGCGGAATCGTGTCAATTGTTGCGACAGGTCAATTCGCCTGATAGGAATAATTCGATGCGCAACCGCTTGCGCGCCGCCAATGATATCGCTTTTCGTCTAATCAATCGCCGAATATATAGTGATGCCCGGGATAAAAGGTGATCGAAGTCACAATTACGCTTTGCAGTGGACGGCATGAAAGGGTGAGCACAAAAAAAGACCCGGTAATGTTGATCATTTGTTAGAATAATAGTCGAATTTTTCAGAATGGCACTTCCCCGGAATCCTAAAATGGCTAAAGACACCGCACCCGACGCAAAAATCGCCGAGCTGACAGAAATGCAGCGTTATGTGACACAGCAACGCGGAACGGAACCGCCTTACAGCGGCGCACTGCTGCACAACAAGCAGGAAGGGATCTACCACTGCCTGGTCTGTGAGGCGCCACTTTTTCTCTCTGAGACCAAATATGATTCAGGCTGTGGCTGGCCCAGTTTTTACCAGCCGGTGAATGATGATGCGATTCGCTATATCGAGGACAATTCTCATGGCATGCAGCGTGTTGAGATCCGCTGCAGTAGTTGCGATGCACATCTGGGGCATGTTTTTCCAGACGGTCCGCAACCGACCGGTGAACGCTACTGTGTTAACTCCGCCTCGCTGAATTTCACCGACGAGCAGGGCGAACAGACCAAAGGGTAAGGCGATGAAGGAACAACTTGAAGCAATGCTTGCGTCGATGACGCCTGAAGTCTATGAGCGACTGGCAACAGCCGTTGAGATTGGGAAATGGCCGGATGGCGTGGCACTGACGCAGGAGCAGCGCGACAACTGCCTGCAACTGGTTATGTTGTGGCAGGCAAGACACAACGATGCGCCGCAGCATATGACCATCGCTAAGGGCGGCGAGATGGTAATGAAGTCGAAAAAAGAGCTGAAAGAAGCGTTCGGCATCGACCCGGATGTCACCCGCATTCATCTGCATTAAAAAAAGCTGGCGTCATGCCAGCTCCATTTTAAATCAGAATCGCGCCCTGAGCCGTCATCTGAGCAAAGGCGATTTCACTGTCCTCAGGATTCAGATTAACGCCGCGGCAGCCTTCTTTGACTACCTCGACGTGATACCCCAATTCCAGCGCATCCAGCACGCTATATTTCACGCAGTAATCTGTCGCCAGCCCCAGCATCACCAGATGAGTGATGCCACGCTCACGCAGCCAGCTGTCCAGCTCGGTTTTACGACGGTGGCCATTATCAAAAAAGGCGCTGTAGCTGTCGACATCCTGATCCTCACCTTTATGGAAAATTGCATCGAACAGTGATCGATCCAGAGCGGGATGGAAGTCCGCGCCCGCCGAGCCCTGAATGCCGTGATCGGGCCACCAGATTTGCGCCAGACCATTTAACTCGCCCAGCGTGTAGACCGGCTCACCGGAAACCGAGGCGAAGCTGCCGTGATTGGCCGGGTGCCAGTCCTGCAGCGCCAGTACGCATTCACCGTTTTCACGGAACAAACGCGCATAACGATTAGCCACCTCGACCGTGTGGTCGCCCTCATGGACTGCCATCGGGCCGCCGGGGCAAAAATCGTTCTGAATATCAATAATGATGAGTGCCCGCTTCATTACATGTCGCTCCGTTTCAGTCTTCAGTCAGTTCGCCGCGCAAATTCTGCTGCATTCTGGCACGGATTTGATCGGCAGAGAGTTCCTGACTGAGTAAAAAGTGTAGCTTGGTCAGTGCGGCTTCTACCGTCAGATCAAATCCGCTAATCACACCAGCCTCTTCAAGCGCATTGCCGGTGGCGTATCCGCCCATATTTACCTTGCCTGAAATACACTGGGTCAGGTTCACCACCACGATACCACGTTCGCTGGCCTGCTGAAGTTCGGCCAGAAATTCCTTGTTCTGCGGGGCATTGCCTACGCCATAAGAACGCAGGATCAGCGCCTTCACCGGCTGCCGCAGGAAGTTACGGACCACGTCGGCAGAAATACCAGGATAGAGGGTGACCACACCAATGGGCTGAGGCGTAATGGTGTGAACGTTCAGTTCGCCCTTGCCGGATGGGGCAGGTGGCGTATTGAGGCGGCGAATATGAATGCCCGCTTCCAGCAGTGCAGAGAGGTTCGGCGAGGCAAAGGCGTTGAAGCCATCGGCATGAGCCTTGGTAGTACGGTTGCCGCGATAAAGTGTGTTATTGAAAAACAGAGACACTTCGCTAATCGGATAGTTAGCCGCCACATAGAGGGAATTTAACAGATTCTGCTGACCATCTGAGCGCAGCTCCGCCAGTGGAATCTGTGACCCGGTCACGATCACCGGCTTGGCCAGATTTTCCAGCATGAACGAGAGCGCAGAAGCGGTAAACGCCATGGTGTCCGTGCCATGCAGAATCACAAAGCCATCATAGCGATCGTAATTTTGTCGGATATCGTTGGCGATAAACTGCCAGTCTTCCGGGGTCATATCGGATGAGTCGATCAGCGGCTGATATTCATGGATGGTGAAATCAGGCATCTCGGGACGGTGGAACTCGGGCATATTCGCCAGCTGCTGCTGCAGGTGCCCTGAGACCGGAATATAGCCCTGCGCAGAGCGCTGCATACCGATTGTCCCGCCCGTGTAGGCTACGTAGATGTTTTTCTTGTGCATTAGAGAACTCAGACTCGCCATAAAAGGCGCAGTATAAGGGGAATAGCGGGGAAAAGCAGCCCGACCAGCGGCCGGGCTGAGAGGTTTATCGCACTTCGCCGCAGTTCAGGCAGAAGGCATAACGGTTCTGAGGATCGTTATGCTTGTCGAAGAGCCCCGGCTGGGCTTTCATGGCACTCATCACATCCAGCATCGGTGCGGGCAGCCAGGCTTTGAGCGTATCCGGCAATACGGCCTGTACTGAGGCGTTCATCTGGCCCAGCAGCATATCCAGGAAGGTCGGTTCATCCTGATACCAGCTCAGCATGGGTTTACTGACTTTCGCCAGCTCGCCCGCCTTCTTCACGGCATCATCGAAGTCACCCAGCGCATCCACCAGACCATTGGCTTTGGCGTCGCTGCCGGTCCAGACATGGCCCTGCGCTATCGCATCAATCTGCTCTGGGGTTTTATGACGCGACTTCGCCACCAGACCCACAAAGTTGCGGTAGCCATTTTCGATAGTCAGCTGCATCAGTTGCTGAACTTCCGCTGGTAGCGCTTTGGTGGTGGAGATGTCCGCCAGCGGGGAGGTCGCGACACCATCTGTGTGCACGCCAATGCTGTCCAGACTGTTCTCCAGCGTATTGATGACGCCGAAGATACCAATCGAGCCAGTCAGCGTACTGGGGTTCGCCACAATGTAGCTGGCTGGCGTTGAGATCCAGTAACCGCCGGATGCCGCCATGCCGCCCATAGAGACCACAATCGGCTTACCTGCGGCCTGGGCCGCCGCCAGCTCTTCACGAATCGCTTCCGAAGCTGTCACGCTGCCACCCGGGCTGTTCACCCGCAGAATGATCGCTTTGATTTTCGGATCGAGACGCGCATCGCGGATCTGAGCGGCTGTTGTGTCGCCCCCCACGTTACCCGGCGTCTCTTCGCCATCCATGATGGCACCGCTGGCCATGACGACCGCAATGTTGCCATCCTGCTGCGAGGAGGTCGGTTTCACGCTGTAGTCATAGATGCTGACGCTACGGTAATCGTTGCTCTGCTTATCCAGACCAAAAGTTTTCACCAGCTCCTGATCGGCTGCTGCACGGGAACCCAGGGCATCGACCAGCTTGTTATCCAGCGCATATTGCGCGGTGTCGCCTTTAACCGCGTTTAAACCAGCAATAATCGCTGCTGCGCCAGGGAAGAGTTGTTCCGGCGTCAGCTGGCGATTCGCCGCCACGGTATTCAGATAGTTCTGCCACAGCTGACCTACCCAGCGGCTGTCAGCATCACGTGCCGCGGGTGACATGTCGTCACGCAGGAATGGCTCGACCGCTGATTTGTAGGTCCCGACACGGAAGACGTGTGACGTGACTTTAAGCTTCTCCAGAAGGGTTTTGTAATAGAGTCCGTTGGTGGCGAAACCATGCAGATCCACGGTGCCCTGCGGCGACAGATAGATTTTCGTGGCGTAGCTGGCAAGGTAGTATTGCGCCTGACTGTAGCTGTCGCCCAGAGCATAAATTGGCTTGCCGCTGTCGCGGAATTCACGCAGTGCTTTACCCACATATTGCAGGGAAGGCTGATCGCCACCAGCAAACTCGCGTAGATCGAGCACCATGCCTTTAATGTTGCTGTCATCTTTTGCCTGGCGAATGGCATCGACCACATCAAACAGCGAATTTTCCTGTAAGCGGTCACTGCTGGCACCCAGCAGCTGGCGGCCAATTTTACTCAGACGGTTGCTTACCGACGGTTTATCCACCAGCACGCCGCTGAGATCGACCTTCAGCGCGCCCTGCTGAATCGGCGCTGAACTGCCGCCCGATCCGCTGACCTGCAGCCAGATCCCCACACCCACCACAATCAATAAAATCAGGAAAATATTCAGAATAAATTCCCTGATAAAATTCAATACCCGCCAGCTCCAGCGGAACAGACCTGCAACTATTCGCCACAATGTGCGCATCAGACTCTCCATAAATATGTAGCAGGAAGTGGCCGCCGCGCGGACCAGACTTCCCCGACGAGCTCATCCTAAAGAGCGGCGTGTGAAAAGTCAGCAGGAAATCACTACGCACTGTTACAAAAAATCTGCCTGTGCCAGGATAATGGCAACATTACAGAGATCGGGAGAGAAACATGGACGCACTGGAGTTACTGGTCAACCGACGTTCGGCTTCACGCCTGACTGAGCCGGCACCGGCAGGTGACGCACTGGAAAATATCCTGCGGGCTGGCATGCGCGCCCCGGATCACGGCACGCTGCAACCCTGGCGCTTCATCATTGTAGAAAATGAAGGGCGTGACCGGATGAGTCGACTGCTGGAGAAGGCGGCACGCGATAGCCAACTGGATGAAAAGGCGATCAATAAAGCAAGCCAGGCACCGTTTCGCGCACCAATGATTATTACAGTAGTGGCACATTGTGAAGCGCACCTCAAAGTGCCGCGTTGGGAACAGATTGCCTCGGCCAGCTGTGCGGTAATGGCGATGCAGATGGCAGCGCTTGCTCAGGGTTACAACGGTATCTGGCGCAGCGGTCCCTGGACCGATGACGAGCAGGTCCGGCAGGGTTTTGGCTGCCGCGAGCAGGATGCCATCGTCGGCTTCCTTTATCTGGGTACCCCGCAACTGAAATCCAGCACCACGGTGCTCCCGCCTGACACTGCACCATTCGTCCGTTACTTCTGATCTGCCTGTCCGGTTCCGGCGGGGTGCATTTCAGCCCTGCCTTTTGCACGGTTCCTGTGCGAACGATCGCTAACACTGCGCGTCACGCTTACGCCCGACGCCCTGCCAGGCTAACATAGCCCGCGAGATTCAAACCGACAGCGAACAACCGGTTATCACTGTGTTCCCACTGATGTTAAGGATGTCCTGATTCAATGCGTTTGTTTATTGCGGAAAAACCGAGCCTTGGGCGTGCTATCGCAGATGTGCTGCCGAAACCGCATCGTCGCGGCGATGGCTTTATTGCCTGCGGCAACGATCAGATCGTGACCTGGTGCGTGGGACACCTTCTGGAGCAGGCGCAGCCCGACAGTTATGACAGCCGTTACGCACGCTGGTCGTTGAACGATCTACCGATCATCCCGGAAAAATGGCAGCTAAAACCGCGTCCGTCGGTTGCGAAGCAGCTGAAAGTGGTTGAAGGTTTGCTGGCGCAGGCGAGTGAAGTGGTGCATGCAGGTGACCCGGATCGGGAAGGGCAGTTGCTGGTAGATGAGGTGCTGGATTATCTGAACCTGCCCGCTGAAAAACGCAGCAAAGTGCAGCGCTGTCTGATCAACGATCTTAACCCTCAGGCAGTGGATCGTGCCGTAAATCGCCTGCGTGAGAACCGCGAGTTTATCCCGCTCTGCGTTTCTGCGCTGGCCCGCGCCCGGGCGGACTGGCTCTACGGCATAAACATGACTCGCGCCTGGACGCTGCTGGGACGCAATGCGGGCTACGATGGCGTGCTGTCGGTGGGTCGGGTGCAGACGCCGGTGCTGGGGCTGGTGGTCCGGCGCGATGAGGAGATCGAAAACTTCGTACCGAAAGATTACTTCGAAGTTAAAGCGCATATCCTCACACCTGATGGTGCCAGATTTATTGCCAGCTGGATCCCCAGCGAAGCCTGTGAGCCGTGGCAGGATGAAGAGGGCCGGTTGCTCAAACGTGCACTGGCCGATCACGTGGTGGCGCGTATCACAGGTCAGCCGGCCATCGTCACGGCCTACAATGATAAGCGCGAAAATGACGTCGCACCGCTGCCATTCTCCCTGTCCAGCCTGCAGATAGAGGCCGCAAAACGTTACGGACTGAGTGCCCAGACGGTCCTGGATACCTGTCAGCGGCTCTATGAAACCCACAAACTGATTACCTACCCGCGTTCAGACAGCCGCTATCTTCCGGAAGAGCATTTTGCCGGTCGTCATGCGGTCTTAAAGGCGATACAGGCGCATCAGCCCCAGCTTACCCCACCAGCAGACTTTAACGCCGATCGCAGAAATCGCTGCTGGGACGATAAAAAAGTCGATGCTCACCACGCCATTATTCCCACGGCCCGAAGCAGCGCGGTAAAGCTCAGCGAAAATGAACAGCATATTTATGAGCTGGTAGCGCGCCAGTATCTGATGCAGTTCTGCCCGGATGCGGTATTCCGTAAATGTGTCATCGACCTTGATATCGCGGGCGGAAAATTTGTGGCGAAAGCGCGCTTCCTGGCTGAGGCAGGCTGGCGGGCACTGCTGGGCAGCAAAGAGCGGGATGAAGAGAACGATGGTATGCCGCTGCCAGTGGTAGCAAAGGGTGATGAGTTGCTGTGTGAGCGTGGCGAGGTGCTGGCGAAGCAGACTCAGCCGCCACGCCCGTTTACTGATGCGACGATTCTTTCTGCAATGACCGGCATAGCCCGTTTCGTTCAGGATAAAGAATTAAAGAAAGTGCTGCGTGCGACCGATGGTTTAGGAACGGAAGCCACACGTGCCGGCATTATCGAATTACTGTTTCGTCGTGGCTTCCTGGTGAAGAAGGGCCGTTACATCAATTCCACGGATGCCGGACGCGCCCTGATTCACTCTCTGCCCGATCTGGTAGCGCGCCCGGATATGACGGCGCAGTGGGAATCGACACTGACGCGTATCAGCGAAAAGGCCTGCCGCTATGATGAGTTTATGCAGCCACTGGTGCAGACCTTAACCGGCCTTATCCAGCAGGCGCGGCATCAGCCTGCGGCGCATGCATTTCGGGGATTACCGTCCACCGGACAGAAACGTCCGGTGCGCAAAATCAGGCGTAAAGTGAAGGAGACGGAATGAGGCGTTATTCAGTATTTCTGGTTGTGGCTCTGACGCTGGCGACCAGCGCAGTGCAGGCCAATAGTCGTTATCAGTCGATGCCACCTCAAGGCAGCAACGGTGGGAATACCGATGTGGTGGTGGATATGCCGCCGGAAGCCTGGACGCAGTCAGAGAGACGTCAGCAGGAGTGTCTTCGCTGCTGTATCTTTGAGAACCGCAACTACACAGAAGGCGCGGTGGTGAAATCTGAGGGCGTGCTGCTGCAGTGCGCGCGTGATGAACAGTCTCTTGGCACCAACAACCTGATCTGGAAAATAGTGAAATAGTCGTCGCGTGGCGCTCTGCCACGCGACCATTAATTAAAAGCGGAAGGTTGACCAGATGGGGGCGTGGTCAGACGGCTTCTCCATGCCCCGAATCTCATAATCAATGCCGCTCTCAACGCAGTGTGCTGCCAGATTTTTACTTGCCAGCACTAAATCAATGCGTAACCCACGATTATCATCAAACCCTTTCGAACGATAATCGAACCAGGAGAAACGGTCCGCCACCTCCGGGTTGTGCTCGCGCCAGGTATCCACCAGTCCCCAGCCCAGCAGGCGATCCATCCACTCGCGCTCTTCCGGCAGGAAAGAGCATTTGCCGGTGCGCAGCCAGCGCTTGCGGCTCTCCTCACCAATACCAATATCCAGATCGGTGCTGCTGATATTCATGTCGCCCATAACCAGAACCGGTTTATCAGCAGGCAGATCGTCGGATAGCAGGCGTTGCAGATCGCGATAGAACTTCTCTTTAGCCGGGAATTTGGTGGGATGGTCGCGACTTTCGCCCTGTGGGAAATAGCCATTGATCACTGTGATGTCGCCGATCGGGCTGGGGATTTCCGCCATAATCAGGCGGCGCTGGGACTCTTCGTCATCGCCCGGAAAGCCCCGGCTCACTGACACGGGCTGCGCTTTGGTCAGCAACGCCACCCCATAGTGGCCTTTCTGTCCATGATAAAAGACGTGATAGCCAAGCTTTGCCACCTCCTCCAGCGGGAACATGTCATCATGGACCTTGGTTTCCTGCAGACCGATCACATCAGGCTGATGCTGTTCGACAAGCGCCTGAAGCTGATGCGGGCGGGCACGCAACCCATTGATGTTAAATGAAACAAATTTCATGAGATCGACCATTGTTCAGCGAGTAATGGGCGAAGATGGTAGCGATTTTTGTTGAAGAAGTCATGGCAGAACAGGCTGAGATTGTGTGAAAGTGGGTAAGAAGGTGAGCAGCTGTAAGGCAGAACAGGAGGCTTTGATATTTGTTTTGGAATTGAGTGCAGCATACGAGATGGTGGTGGGAGAAGGATTATTCGGCGCGTTGCGCCTCACCTTGCGGGCCGCGCTGAAGCGCGTTGTCTCGCGATGCTCGACCCGAACCTTAGTCGAAGGTTCTCATCCCTCACCCCGCAGAACAGGAGGCTTTTGAGTTAATTTGGGATTATCTGCAACATGCAAAATGGTGGTGGGAGAAGGATTATTCGGCGCGTTGCGCCTCACCCTTCGGGCCGCGCTGAAGCGCGTTGTCTCGCGATGCTCGACCCGAACCTTAGTCGAAGGTTCTCATCCCTCTCCCCGCAGAACAGGAAGCTTTGATATTTGATTTGGAATTGAGTGCAACATACGAGATGGTGGTGGGAGAAGGATTCGAACCTTCGAAGTCTGTGACGGCAGATTTACAGTCTGCTCCCTTTGGCCGCTCGGGAATCCCACCAGGGATAATGAAGTGGCTTAAGATGATTCAGATTCAGATGGTGGTGGGAGAAGGATTCGAACCTTCGAAGTCTGTGACGGCAGATTTACAGTCTGCTCCCTTTGGCCGCTCGGGAATCCCACCATGGCCTGAATCTTTGTCTCTTGAAGCGGGGCGCATCATACCAAATGCGATAAGGGTGTAAAGCGCCCGCTGGCAAAACCACAACTGTTTGCCCACTTTTTACGCGTAGCGCTGAATCTGCAGACAATTCAGCGTCCTGGCTGATTAAAGAATAATCGTACGGTTGCCGTAAACGAATACGCGCTGTCCCAGCACTTTATACAGTGCGTTGCTCAGGACATTCTTTTCTACGTCGCGGCCGGCACGCATCATCTCATCCGCGGTATAGCTGTGATCAACGTTAATCACATCCTGCATAATGATTGGACCTTCATCGAGATTGTCATTCACGTAGTGCGCGGTAGCACCAATGATTTTTACGCCACGCTCATAGGCCTGGTGGTATGGGCGGGCACCGATAAAAGCGGGAAGGAAGGAGTGATGAATATTGATAATCTGGTTCGGATAACGCTGCACGAAAGCGGGCGTCAGAACGCGCATATATTTTGCCAGCACCACGTAATCGGGCTGATAGCGATCAATCTCTTCCACCATGCGGTTATCGTGCTCTTCCCGCGTCAACCCCTCGTGACTCACCAGCACAAAGGGAATATCGAAACGCTCAACCAGTGAACGCAGGGTGTCGTGGTTACCCACAACCGCTGCAATTTCCATATCCAGGCCACCAAATGCGCTCTTCATTAACAGATCGCCCAGGCAGTGTGCCTCTTTAGTCACCAGAATTACCACGCGACGACGACCGGCACTGTGGAGTTCCCGCACTGAACCCTGAGGCAGGGCGCTGTCGAGATCGGCGAGCAGGGTATTATCGTTGAAAATCCCTTCCAGCTCGGTGCGCATGAAAAAACGCCCGGTGCGATGATCAACAAACTCATTGTTCTGCACGATATTAAGTTCGTGCTTGTAACAAATATTGGTGATTTTGGCGATCAGACCTTTTGCATCGGGACAAATGGTTCGTAAAACTTTTCTTTGCATGGTTTGCGCTTGCATCTCAATCAGAGTCCTGTCAAAGCATTAGGGTGTAAACCGCTGGGGTAGCCGTCAGCTTAACCACAACATTTTTTGTATTTTTTGCCACTGCCGCACGGGCAGGGATCGTTACGCCCCACGGGCGGTATTGTACCGTCAACATAGTACCAGCGTTGATCCTCGCGAAGAAAGCGTGAACGCTCATGAATAGCATGAATGTTGGCTTTCTCGCGGTATCGCGCAAAAAAGGTAACGAAAGCTTCGTTCTCATGGCTTCCATGATTACAACAGGTTACATTCAGGCTTAGCCATTCGGTGCCTGGAAAACTTTCAGATAAAAGCCCCGATAGCGCCGGATGGCGTTTGTCAGGATGCCAGGTTGCAACCAGATAGTCCGCATTCTGCTGAACATAGGCGCAATAACGGGAACGCATAAGTTGTTCAGCTGTAAAAGGAACCTGGTTACCCTGCAGAAAGGGTCCGCAACATACGCTATACTGCTCTCCGCTACAACATGGGCAGGTTTCTGACACATTGTCTCCCGGGAATGATGAGTCGATTTCACAAGCGCGCTATGTTAGCTGACCCCACGTTGTGGCGCTACGTATTGACGGCAGGACCAGATACAAATGAGAAAGGTAAAAATTGGATTGGCTCTGGGGTCTGGAGCGGCCAAAGGATGGGCGCATATTGGCGTGATTAACGCGCTGGAGCGGGCTGGTATTGAGATCGACGTTGTTGCAGGCTGCTCTGTCGGCGCACTGGTCGGGTCTGCCTATGTGAATAACCGTTTACCGCTGATGGAAAAATGGGTCAGTGCATTTCGCTACTGGGATGTGATTCGCCTGATGGACGTCTCCTGGCAGCGTGGCGGGTTGTTACGCGGCGAAAGAGTATTCAGCCATGTCCGCCAGCTGATTCCCAATGATGCGATTGAACACTGTAATAAACCCTTTGGCGTGGTGGCCACCAACCTCAGTACCGGTCGTGAGCTCTGGCTGACGGAGGGCGATCTTCATCAGGCGGTACGCGCATCCTGCAGTATGCCAGGTTTATTACCGCCGGTGGGCTACAATGGGTATTGGCTGGTGGATGGTGCTGTGGTAAACCCGGTACCGATTTCACTGACGCGAGCCCTGGGGGCAGACATTGTTATCGCCGTTGACTTACAGCATGACGCACATTTAATGCAGCAGGATCTCTTTTCCGTTACACCTCAGAACAGTGAAGAAGAAGCCGCCGCAGCGGCATTGAGTTGGGGTGGAAAGTTGCGACAGCGCCTGGTGAGTTTCACCCAGCGCCGTGCATCTCAGTCACCTGGCGCGATGGAGATTATGTCTACCTCTATTCAGGTACTGGAGAATCGCCTTAAGCGAAACCGTATGGCAGGCGATCCACCCGATGTTTTGATACAGCCGGTCTGTCCGCAGATTTCGACGCTGGACTTTCATCGTGCTGAAGAGGCCATTGAGGCAGGCAGGGCCGCCGTAGAGAAGAAAATGGATGAACTATTACCACTGGTCCGTGGCAGATAATCAGGTTGTTCATTCAAAACGGTGACTTCGGGCAATTCTGAAAGGCGCAACTGCGTTTTATGAACCACTATTGAATTATCTGGTACGCAGGGGGAAAGAATGGAAAAACCACTACTCGGCAAAAAGATACTCATTGTCGAAGATGAGGCTGTTTTCCGTTCGTTGCTGGACCAATTTTTGTTATCGATGGGTGCTGTGACGTTACAAGCGGAAGATGGTCTGGAAGCAATTGCACAACTACAACAGCATACTGTCGACCTGATTATCTCCGATCTGGAAATGCCGCGTATGAGTGGCATCCAGTTCGTAGAGCATATTCGTACACGTGGCAATGTCGTGCCGATATTAATCATCTCGGCCACTGAAAACATGTCCGATATCGCTCATGTGCTGCGTCTTGGGGTGCAGGATGTGTTGCTTAAGCCACTCAAAAACTTCGAACGCTTCCGTGAAGCGGTTTATGAGTGCCTTTATCCCTCAATGTTCACCTCTAAAGTGGAGGAGGATGAGCAGCTTTTCCAGGACTGGGATGCGCTGGTTCGCGATCCAAAAGCAGCCGCCAAGCTGCTCAAGCAACTCCAGCCGCCGGTTCAGCAGACCATTGCCAACTGCCGGATTAACTATCGTCAGCTGACGATGGCCGAGCAGCCTGGGCTGGTACTTGATATCGCGGCACTCTCTGATAAAGATCTGGCGTTCTACTGTCTCGACGTGACGCGCGCCGGTGATAACGGCGTGCTGGCGGCACTGCTGCTGCGTGCACTGTTTAATGGCCTGCTGCAGGAGCAGCTCACGGGCCAAAAACAGCGTCTGCCGGAGCTGAATGGACTACTCAGACAGGTCAATCTGCTGCTGCGGCAGGCGAACCTGAGCGGTCAGTTCCCGCTGCTGGTAGGTTACTATCATCGTGGTTTAAAAAATCTGATTCTGGTTTCGGCCGGATTAAACGCCACGCTTCATGTCCATGCCCATCAGATACAGCTCAGTAATGGTGTCCCGCTTGGCACTATGGGCAGCACCCACCTTAATCAAATCAGTCAGCGCGCAGACAACTGGCAGTGCCACGTCTGGGGCGCAGGCGGTCGCATTCGGCTGATGCTGTCGACGGAAGAATAAACCGCCATTACACAGAAATTCTGGCGCTGATCTCAGGGCCAGAGTTTAGCTTTACAGTTGGGTAATTGTCTTAATTTCGACGGTTTAGTCCCTTCCAGGATAAATCCGTTCGATACTAACTGATATACTCATTTCCGATTTTAAACCGACATATCAAGTATTAACTTGAACGGCCTATGAGAGAGGTATCTTAATGTCTGCCAATAATACCAAAGTAAAAAAAGCGGTAATCCCGGTAGCGGGTTTGGGTACGCGTATGCTCCCGGCTACCAAAGCGATTCCAAAAGAGATGTTACCGCTGGTTGATAAGCCGTTAATCCAGTATGTCGTTAACGAGTGTATCGCTGCTGGCATCAACGAAATTGTGCTGGTTACGCATTCATCAAAAAATGCCATCGAAAACCACTTTGATACCAGCTTCGAACTGGAATCAATGCTGGAAAAACGCGTTAAGCGTCAGCTGCTGGATGAAATCCAGTCAATCTGCCCGCCACACGTTACCATTATGCAGGTCCGTCAGGGCATCGCTAAAGGTCTGGGTCACGCTGTGATGTGTGCACACCCGCTGATCGGTGATGAGCCATTTGCGGTCATCCTGCCAGACGTCATTATCGACGAATATGAATCCAACCCAACCAAAGATAACCTGGCAGAGATGCTGAGCCGTTATGAAGAGTCTGGCCGCAGCCAGATCATGGTTGAGCCGGTTGACGATGTTACCGCGTACGGTGTTGTTGATTGCCAGGGCGCAGAACTGAACCCAGGCGACAGCGCACCTATGGTTGGTGTGGTTGAGAAGCCTAAAGCGTCAGAGTCACCATCAAATCTGGCCGTTGTAGGTCGTTATGTGCTGTCTTCAGAGATCTGGCCACTGCTGGCGAAAACGCCTCCAGGTGCAGGCGGCGAAGTTCAGCTGACTGACTCCATTGCTATGCTGATGGAAAAAGAGACGGTTGAAGCTTATCACCTGAAAGGCGTGAGCCATGACTGTGGTAACAAGCTGGGCTACATGCAGGCTTTCGTTGAGTACGGTGTTCGTCATCCGGTATTGGGCAAAGATTTTTCTGAATGGCTCGATGGCGCAGTTGGCAACAAAAAGTAATTCATAAACACAGGATAACTCGATGAAAGTCACTGTATTTGGTATCGGCTATGTCGGTCTGGTTCAGGCTGCGGTGTTAGCCGAAGTCGGACATGACGTTCTCTGCATTGATGTCGACGCTAATAAAGTCGAAAATCTGAAAAAAGGCATCATTCCTATTTTCGAACCAGGTTTAACGCCGCTGGTAATGTCCAATTACGAAGCGGGTCGTCTGAAGTTCAGCACTGAGGCTGAGCAGGGCGTAAACCATGGTGTTATGCAGTTTATTGCAGTCGGTACACCACCGGATGAAGACGGCTCTGCCGATCTGAAATATGTGACCGCCGTAGCGCGCACCATTGCGCAGCATATGAACGATCACAAAGTGGTTATCGACAAATCAACCGTTCCGGTTGGCACAGCAGACAAAGTTCGTGCAGTAATGACGGAAACGCTTAAAGCGCGTGACGCCAACATCACCTTCGATGTGGTTTCAAACCCGGAATTCCTGAAAGAGGGTGCAGCAGTTAATGACTGTATGCGTCCGGAGCGTATTGTTGTCGGTACCGACAACGACGACGTGGTCGAACTGTTACGCGAGCTCTATGAGCCGTTTAACCGTAACCACGATCGCATGATCATGATGGATATCCGCAGCGCAGAGCTGACCAAGTATGCTGCAAACTGCATGCTGGCTACCAAAATCAGCTTTATGAACGAGATGTCTAACCTGGCTGAACGTTTAGGCGCGGATATCGAGAAAGTACGCCAGGGTATCGGTTCTGATCCCCGCATTGGCTACCACTTTATCTATCCTGGCTGTGGCTACGGCGGCTCCTGCTTCCCGAAAGATGTGCAGGCGTTAATCCGTACCGCTGAGTCCATTGGCTATCAGCCACGTCTGTTGCAGGCGGTGGAAGATGTGAATGACAACCAGAAAAACAAGCTGCCGACCTTCATCAAGCGTCATTTTGGTGACGATCTGAAAGGTAAGACGTTTGCACTCTGGGGCCTGTCATTTAAGCCGAACACTGACGACATGCGTGAAGCCTCCAGCCGTGTGCTGATGGAAACGCTGTGGGAAGCGGGCGCATCTGTCCAGGCGTTTGACCCTGAAGCGATGGATGAAGCGCAGCGCATCTATGGTCACCGCAGCGATCTGAAGCTGATGGGTACCAAAGAGGCCGCACTGCAGGGCGCAGACGGTCTGGTCATCTGTACAGAGTGGCAAAACTTCCGTGCGCCTGACTTTGACGTTATCAAAAATGCACTGAAAGAAGCCGTGATTTTTGATGGTCGTAACCTGTATGATCCAGAGCGTATCAGCAAACGCGGTTTCGTTTATTATGCAATCGGCCGCGGAGCGTCAATTCAAACTGCATAATTAACGAGGGATTTATGAACTTTCTGGTCACCGGCGCCGCAGGCTTTATTGGTTTTCATGTCAGTCAGCGTCTGCTGGCCGCCGGTCACCAGGTTGTCGGTATCGACAACCTGAATGATTATTACGACGTAAATCTCAAACATGCCCGTCTCAATTTAATTAAAGCTGATTCTGGTTTTACATTCATTGAGCTGGATCTGGCGGACCGTGACGCAATGGCGTCACTGTTCGACCAGCACACATTCCAGCGCGTTATTCACCTTGGCGCTCAGGCTGGCGTCAGGTACTCCATTGAAAATCCCCATGCCTACGCAGACTCAAATCTGATCGGTCACCTCAATATTCTTGAAGGCTGCCGTCATCATAAAATTGAACACCTGCTCTACGCCTCATCCAGTTCAGTTTATGGCCTGAATCGAAAAATGCCGTTCTCAACCGAAGACAGCGTTGATCACCCGGTTTCTTTATATGCGGCGACCAAAAAAGCTAATGAGTTAATGTCGCACACTTACTCGCATCTTTATCAGTTGCCGACGACCGGATTGCGCTTCTTTACCGTTTACGGTCCATGGGGCCGTCCTGATATGGCACTCTTTAAGTTCACCCGGGCAATGATTGCGGGTGAAGCGATAGATGTTTATAACCAGGGCCAGATGAAACGCGACTTTACCTATATTGACGATATTGCTGAAGCGATTGTCCGTCTGCAGGATGTTATTCCGCAACAGGATGATAACTGGACCGTTGAAACCGGTTCACCCGCAACCAGCTCTGCGCCTTATCGGGTTTATAATATTGGTAACAGTCAGCCGGTTACCTTGATGAACTATATCGAAGCGATTGAGAAAGCATTGGGGATTACGGCGAAGAAAAACCTGATGCCAATGCAGCCCGGTGATGTGCTGGAAACCAGTGCGGATACCGAAGCATTGTATAAGGCCATTGGTTTTAAACCGCAGACCGGGGTCGAAGAGGGCGTTAAAAACTTCGTTGACTGGTATCGGGATTTCTATTGCGCCTGATTAAAAGAAAAAGGAAGCTTCGGCTTCCTTTTTTATTGAGGTATCAGGCTAACGCTTAAGCAGCGAAGCAGTCAGCATTACAGTAAAAAATCGTCCAGCGTTTTACCCTGTTCTTCCAGCGCTTTTTTAATCACGGCTGGTGTCCGTCCCTGACCTGTCCATGTTCTTGACTCGCCTTTTTCATCGGTATAACCATATTTGGCCGGGCGCACTGAGCGTTTTCCTTTTGCCGCAGCTCGGGGAGTAGCGGTCAGCGTGTTAATCAGTTCATTCGGGTCGATTCCATCCGCCAGCAGCATTTCACGATACTGATTAAGCTTACGCGTGCGTTCTTCATTTTCTGCCTGAAAATGTGACTCTTCTTCGCGGCGTTCTTTTACCACTACGTCCAGTTTTTCCAGCATTTCTTCCAGTGTTTCGACGGAATACTCTCTGGCCTGGGCGCGCAGCGTACGGATATTATTAAGAACTTTTAGTGCTTCGCTCATTGTGCTGGTCTCTGAATAAGGGAAAAGTTGTGTTGCCCGCTAATAGTAGTGGTGACATTAAATAACTTCAATCTTAAAAAATATTCAGAACGATAATCCCCTGAGTAATTAAAATAATCACAGTCAGAATTCCACGGTTATGGCAAATAAAAAATAGTTTCCGCGGGTCTGATATGCAATAAATTTAATGTATTAAGCGTGATGACAAAAATGTCGTTCCTTTTGTTGCGGGTAAAATAAGCAAAACTTATCCTGCGTGTAGTGCACATAACTGGCTCCCGGCGAAGCACAAAGATGAATAAGTGGTCAGCGGTTACGCTTTAATTACCGCTACACCGCAACGTATTACCTGCACTTTGTGTTAATATGCGCGCCATTCCGTTAAGTCCTGATGAAGATACGCTCCTATGGCTCAACTCTATTTTTATTACTCTGCCATGAATGCAGGGAAATCGACAGCACTGCTGCAATCCTCCTATAACTATCAGGAGCGCGGCATGCGTTCGCTGGTCTATACCGCTGAAATCGATAATCGGTTCGGTGCCGGACAGGTGAGTTCCCGTATCGGACTCTCGTCGCCGGCCTTGCTCTACAATGCTGAAACCGCACTCTATAGTGACATTGCCGCCGAGCATGCTGTGCAGCCAATCCACTGTGTGCTGGTTGATGAGAGTCAGTTCCTGACCCGGGAGCAGGTTAAAGCACTCTCAGATGTCGTAGACGATCTGGATATTCCGGTGCTCTGTTATGGTCTGAGAACCGATTTTCGCGGTGAACTGTTTGTGGGCAGTCAGTATCTGCTGGCATGGGCAGACAAGCTGGTTGAGCTTAAAACTATTTGTCATTGTGGTCGCAAGGCGAGCATGGTGCTGCGACTGGATAATGAGGGTAAACCTTTCAGCGAAGGCGAGCAGGTGGTCATTGGCGGTAACGAACGCTATATTTCCGTCTGCCGTAAGCATTATAAACAGGCGATAGAACAGGGATCGTTACAGGCGATTCACGGCGCACAGACTCCGCTGAATTAACCGCATCATTCAGGCAATAAAAAACCCGCCGCGGCGGGTTTTTTTATCAGATAGTCAGAAGCGGGCTATCAGACTTTCTTCACTTTCTTATCAACCTTCACGCCTTTCACCGGCTGCTCAGCTACGGCTTCGGCGACAGTTGAGAACGGTTCGACAAATTCACGTCCGTAGTAGGTGTCGAGCATAATCTGTTTCAGCTCAGCAATCAGCGGATAGCGTGGGTTCGCGCCGGTACACTGGTCGTCGAATGCATCATCGGCCAGTTTATCGACTTTCGCCAGGAAGTCAGCTTCCTGCACACCGGCTTCACGGATTGAGGTCGGAATACCGAGTTCAGTTTTGATCTCGTCCAGCCATGCCAGCAGCTTCTCAATTTTCTGCGCAGTGCGGTCGCCTGGTGCGCTCAGACCTAAGTGATCAGCAATCTCTGCGTAACGACGACGCGCCTGTGGACGATCATACTGGCTGAATGCGGTCTGTTTAGTCGGATTGTCATTCGCGTTGTAGCGAATAACGTTCGAGATTAACAGGGCATTCGCCAGGCCGTGTGGGATATGGAACTCTGAACCCAGTTTGTGTGCCATTGAGTGACAGACCCCAAGGAAGGCGTTGGCAAACGCAATACCGGCGATAGTTGCGGCATTGTGTACGCGTTCACGCGCCACCGGGTTTTTAGCACCTTCGGCATAACTGGCCGGCAGGTTCTCTTTCAGCAGTTTCAGAGCCTGCAGCGCCTGACCATCAGAGTATTCATTCGCCAGTACGGAAACATAGGCTTCCAGCGCGTGGGTTACTGCATCCAGACCCCCGAAGGCGCAGAGTGAACGCGGCATATCCATCACCAGATTGGCATCGACAATCGCCATATCCGGCGTCAATGCATAGTCAGCCAGAGGATATTTCTGACCGGTCGCATCATCGGTTACCACAGCGAATGGTGTGACCTCTGAACCGGTACCTGAGGTGGTCGTGATGGCAACCATGCGTGCTTTGACGCCCATTTTTGGGAACTTGTAAATACGTTTACGGATGTCCATGAAACGTAACGCCAGCTCTTCGAAGTGGGTTTCCGGATGTTCGTACATCACCCACATGATTTTCGCGGCATCCATTGGGGAACCGCCGCCCAGCGCAATGATGACGTCAGGTTTAAAGCTGTTCATCTGCTCTGCACCTTTACGTACGATGCTCAGCGTTGGGTCAGCTTCAACTTCGAAGAACACTTCAGTTTCGATGCCGTGTGATTTCAGTACGCGGGTCACCTGGTCAGCATAACCGTTATTGAACAGGAAGCGGTCAGTGACGATAAAGGCACGTTTCGCGCCATCCGTTGCCACCTCTTCCAGCGCAATTGGCAGTGAACCCCGACGGAAGTAGATGGATTTAGGAAGTTTATGCCACAACATATTCTCAGCTCGCTTGGCGACAGTTTTGGTATTGATCAGGTGTTTTGGACCGACGTTCTCTGAAATAGAGTTACCGCCCCAGGAACCACAACCCAGCGTCAGAGACGGGGCCAGTTTAAAGTTATAGAGGTCACCGATACCGCCCTGAGAGGCCGGGGTGTTGATCAGAATACGCGCGGTTTTCATTTTGTCCCCGAAGTAGTGCACGCGCTCAGTCTGGTTATCCTGGTCGGTGTAAAGGCAGGAGGTGTGACCGATACCGCCCATGGCAACCAGTTTCTCCGCTTTATCTACAGCATCCTGGAAATCTTTTGCCCGATACATCGCGAGGGTAGGTGAGAGTTTTTCGTGGGCAAATGGTTCAGATTCATCTACCAGTTGCACTTCACCAATCAGGATCTTGGTGTCCGGCGGCACGCTGAGACCGGCCATCTCTGCGATTTTGAAGGCAGGCTGACCCACGATGGCCGCATTCAGGCCGCCGTTTTTCAGGATGATATTCTGCACTGCGCTCAGTTCAGCACCCTGCAGCATGTAGCCGCCATGGCTGGCGAAACGTTCACGCACGGCGTCATAAACAGAATCAACCACAATAACAGATTGTTCAGAGGCGCAGATCACCCCGTTATCGAAGGTTTTCGACATCAGAATAGAGGCAACGGCACGTTTCACATCGGCTGTTTCATCGATCACTACCGGCGTGTTACCAGCACCGACACCAATCGCCGGTTTACCGGAGCTGTATGCTGCTTTCACCATGCCCGGACCGCCGGTGGCAAGAATCAGGTTGATGTCAGGGTGATGCATCAACTGGTTTGACAGTTCAACAGACGGGGCATCGATCCAGCCGATAATGTCTTTAGGCGCACCGGCAGCAATGGCGGCCTGCAATACGATATCGGCAGCTTTGTTTGTTGCGTCTTTGGCGCGTGGGTGTGGCGAAAAGATAATGCCGTTACGGGTTTTAAGACTGATTAACGCTTTGAAGATAGCGGTTGAGGTTGGGTTGGTGGTCGGGACGATACCGCAAATCAGGCCAATTGGCTCGGCGATGGTAATGGTACCGAATGTATCGTCAGTGGCTAACACGCCACAGGTCTTTTCATCTTTATAGGCGTTGTAGATATACTCGGAAGCAAAGTGGTTTTTAATGACCTTGTCTTCGACGATGCCCATACCGGATTCGGCAACGGCCATCTTGGCTAGCGGGATTCTGGCGTCAGCGGCGGCAAGGGCGGCGGCTCGGAAGATGGCGTCGACCTGTTGTTGAGAAAAGTTGGCATATTCACGCTGGGCTTTTTTTACACGTTCGACCAGTGCATTGAGTTCAGCGACATTGGTTACGGCCATGGTGTTCTCCTGAAGGAAGTTAAACTTTTTTAGTAAACAATCCTGCGTCCTGAGTATAGTCTCGCTGAAATAACGTGACTGGCTGACAGGAAAAGCCCGGATTTTCAACTGTTTACTGAACGAGTCTTCTGCTGGCGTTTGCGAGGTTTCTTACGCTGACGCTTATACTTCCGTTAAGAAAAGATTACCTGGTTTGGGGTAGATCAATTTTGATGCAGATCAATTTAGGTTCAAGCTGACACCTTTCAGCACCCCTTTAGAGAGCTTTCCTGTCAGGTCCGCGTGCTCCTGTGCTCAGCCCTCCTGGCAGTGGCTAAATCCAGCCACTTTTTAATCTCTGGCGGAAAGCGCTAAATGCTTTACTGTTCATCAGGATAAATACCTATGTGCACATCTGGCGTCTCTGCACGTTTTCACATACATTAGGCGCGTTTACCCCCTGTGGTACGGAGTAGAGTCGTGAATCCAGCGCTTTTAGATCTATCAGGCTATATAAAATTTTTTGTCGGGCTCTTTGCGCTGGTCAATCCGGTAGGCATTATTCCGGTGTTCATCAGCATGACCCGTTATCAGGGGGTAGTTGAGCGTAACAAAACCAACCTTACGGCTACTCTGGCCGTTGCCATTATTCTCTGGACGTCACTTTTCCTCGGCGATGCGATTTTGCGTGTGTTTGGCATTTCGATTGACTCGTTCCGTATTGCGGGCGGAATTCTGGTCGTCACCATTGCCATGTCGATGATCAGCGGCAAGCTGGGCGAGGATAAGCAGAACAAGCAGGAGAAGTCAGAAACGGCGATTCGTGAAAGCGTGGGGGTTGTGCCGCTGGCATTACCACTGATGGCGGGCCCGGGTGCCATCAGCTCAACCATCGTCTGGAGTACCCGCTACCACAGCTGGATAAATCTGCTGGGATTCACGCTGGCAATTGCTATTTTTGCTTTCTGCTGCTGGCTGTTGTTCCGCGCCGCGCCGTTAATGGTGCGCATGCTTGGCCAGACCGGTATTAACGTGATTACCCGAATTATGGGGCTGCTACTGATGGCGCTGGGAATTGAATTTGTTGTGACCGGTTTGAAGTCGATTTTCCCCGGCTTACTGAACTAAAACTCACTTATTTCATGCGGCGAAGTGAATTGGTGACCTGAAATGGTGCAGTAAAGCATTTTATTGCACCATAATAATGCAGTTATTCATCCTGCTTAATATAAACAGACGATTATAAATTCCGTTACTGTGGGTTTGCTCACAGACTTTTTTTTGCAAAATAATGTCACGATTTTCACACGATAATCTGCTGCCTGATCTCCACCCAACCCTATAAACCCCCCGGTTTACAGTGCTCAGCCTGAATTTCATCACGCCGATGCCGTTTATATCAATACAAATACCGAATAAGACGCTTTTTGTGGCTGCATACCGGCCCGGAAACAGGTTTCCAGCTAAACAGTTTATTTTTCATATCGATATAATATTTTCAGGACGAAAATTAACACTTTCGCTGCCTGACATCTCATGATAAAAGAGAATTAGTTAACATTTTAGCTATTTTGCTTTGGCACCCCTTCGCGGCTTCTGATAATTTTTGGCCCAACGCGATTTTTTTCTCCGTAAGCCCAAAGTGAGAACGCTTTTTGCTTAAGCCTATCGGGATACTTAATTAAAGGTTGGCGTTTCGCATGATTGGGATGGAAAACTTGCAACAACAGCGGTCAGTAATCGCACTCTTTTTGTTCACGGCTTTTTCTCCAGCCTATGCCGCTACGGTTCCGCCGGGAACGACACTGGCCGCGCAACAGCAAATAGTGATCAACAACGGAAGCGAAGTCTCTTCGCTGGATCCACATAAAACCGAAGGCGTGCCGGAATCTAATGTTATTCACAACCTGCTGGATGGGCTGGTTAACACCGATAACCGCGGTCAGGTCGTGCCGGGCGTCGCCAAAAGCTGGGAGAATCCACAACCCACGGTCTGGATTTTTACTCTGCGTGATGATGCAAAGTGGAGCAATGGCGAACCAGTGACCGCCGCCGATTTCGTTTATAGCTGGCGTCGGCTGGTGGACCCGAAAACGGCATCGCCTTATTCCAGCTATCTGCAGGCAGCCCATTTTGCCAGTATTGATGCTATCCTTGCCGGTAAAGCGTCACCCGATGAGCTGGGCGTCAAAGCGCTGGATGCACATCGGCTGCAGATAACCCTGAGTGAGCCGGTGCCTTACCTGGTGGCGATGTTAGCGCATACGGCAATGAAGCCAGTTTATGCGCCAGCCATTAAGCAGTGGGGCGACGCCTGGACCCGTCCCGATCACTATATCGGTAACGGTGCCTATACACTGAACGACTGGGTGGTGAATGAAAAAATCGTCGTGAAGCGTAATCCCCACTACTGGGACAATGCGCATACGGTGATTGAGCAGGGGACCTTCCTGCCGATCGCTTCTGAAAACAGTGACATTAATCGCTATCGCAGTGGCGGCACGGATATCACTAACAGTGCTGTTCCGCCAGAGATGTTTGGCAAGCTGCGCAAAGAGCTGGGTGATGAAGTAAAAGTGAGTCCGCTGCTTTGCACCTTCTACTACGAAATCAACAACAAAAAAGCGCCGTTTACCGATGCACGGGTACGCGCCGCGCTGAAAATGACCCTCGATCGCGAGGTGATTGCCAATAAGATCATGGCTCAGGGGCAGATTCCGGCCTATAGCCTAACGCCACCGTTCACGGCCGGTATTAAGCTATCCCCACCAGAATGGTTCACCTGGACACAGGCGCAGCGTAATGAGGCGGCGAAAAAGCTGCTGGCAGAGGCGGGCTTTGATGCCAGTCATCCGCTGACCTTTACGCTGCTCTATAACACCTCTGATCAAAATAAGCGGCAGGCGATTGCAGCCGCGTCAATGTGGCAGAAAAACCTGGGCGCGAAGGTGACGCTGCAGAATCAGGAGTGGAAAACCATGCTGGAGACCCGTCATCAGGCTCAGTATGATGTGGTGCGTGCCACCTGGTGTGCCGATTACAATGAGCCCTCTACCTTCCTGAACATGCTGATCAGCAATGCCTCAATCAACACCGCATTTTACAGCAGCGCGATCTTCGATCGCTTAATGGCGGAAACGCTGACGGCGGGCAGCGAGGCGCAGCGCGCCGACCTGTATCAGCAGGCTGAAACACAACTCGACAAAGACTCACCAATTGTGCCAGTTTACTACCGCGTAAGTGTGCGCCTGGTAAAGCCCTGGGTTGGCGGCTTTACGGGCAAAGACCCGCAGGACATGACAGACCTGAAGTACTATTTCATCAAACAACACTGATCTGATCGCCGCTTCGGCGAGACAGTCGGAACACGTATCAGCGTACAGACCATTTTGGGGTCAATCTCCCTGGGAACAGGCCAGGGAGCCCGGAGACGGGGGACGCCGTGACAGAGCATCGCCGCGGTGACGATAATAAAACTGGAGTGTAATAATGAACAACATCACGAAAAAAAGCCTGATTGCAGCGGGCGTTTTCGCCGCAGTAAGTGCCCTGGCAGGGAATGCGGCTTTCGCAGCAACCGTGCCTGCGGGCGTTGAGCTGGCCGCAAAACAGGAGCTGGTTCGCGGCAATGGCGATGAAGTACAGTCGCTTGATCCGCACAAAATTGAAGGCGTGCCGGAAGACAACGTGGCGCGCGACCTTTATGAAGGTCTGCTGGTCAATGACAGCAACGGCAAACCGATTCCGGGCGTAGCGGAAAGTTACGAAAACAAAGATTTCAAAGTGTGGACGTTCCACTTACGTAAAAATGCCAAATGGTCCAATGGCGAGCCGGTTACCGCGCAGGACTTCGTCTATAGCTGGGAGCGTCTGGTCGATCCTAAAACGGCTTCACCGTACGCCAGCTATCCGCAGTATGGTCATATTCTGAACGTCGATGACATCATCGCCGGGAAAAAACCGATTACCGATCTGGGCGTAAAAGCCATTGATGACCACACGCTGGAAGTTACCCTGAGCGAGCCGGTTCCCTATTTTGATAAGCTGCTGATTAACTCCGTCATGTCACCGGTTTACAAACCGGCAATTGAGAAGTTTGGCGAGCAGTGGACCCAGCCACAGAACTGGGTCGGCAACGGTGCCTTTAAACTGGACGCACACGTGATTAACGAGCGCATCACCCTGGTACGTAACCCGAACTACTGGGACAACGAACACACCGTGCTGAACAAAGTTACCTACCTGCCAATCAGTTCTGAAGTCAGTGACGTTAACCGTTACTTCTCTGAGAACGGCAGTGACATGACCTACAACAATCTGCCAATTGAGCTGTTTAAAAAACTGCAGCGTGACAACCCTAAAGAGCTGCACGTCGATCCTTACCTCTGCACCTACTACTACGAAATCAATAACCAGAAAGCGCCATTCACCGATCCTCGCGTGCGCGCGGCCCTGAAGCTGGGTCTGGATCGTGACATCATGGTGAATAAAGTTCTGGCACAGGGCCAGAAGCCGGCCTACAGCTACACGCCGCCATCTACAGACGGCATGGACATTCTGCCGCCAGACTGGTTCACTTGGTCACAGGACAAACGTAACGCTGAAGCGAAGAAGCTGCTGGCTGAAGCGGGCTACACCGCCGACAAACCCCTGACTTTTAACCTGCTGTATAACACCTCCGATCTGCACAAGAAGCTGGCGATTGCCGCCTCGTCGATCTGGAAGAAAAATATCGGCGTGAACATCAAGCTGGAAAACCAGGAGTGGAAAACCTTCCTGGATACCCGTCATCAGGGTAACTACGATGTGTCGCGTGCGGCCTGGTGTGCTGACTACAACGAACCGACTTCATTCCTGAACACCATGGTGTCCAACAGCAGCAGTAACACATCGCACTACAAGAGCGATGCGTTTGACAAAGTAGTGCGTGACGCGATCAAAGCCCCGGATGCCAAAGCCCGCGCAGTGGACTATCAGAAAGCTGAGCAGATTCTGGATAAAGACAGCACCATCGTACCGGTTTATTACTACGTGAACACGCGTCTGGTGAAACCTTACGTTGGTGGTTATACCGGTAAAGATCCACTGGATAAAACGTTGTCTAAAGACTTCTACATCATTAAACACTAATAGCATTCAGGCTATCAGCAGTGGCGGCGCGTCTGACGCCGCCTTTTTTAATTTTTTATATGTTGTGAAGCAACAGCCTGGTAGGTACGGCAATGTTAAAATTCATCCTGCGTCGCTTGCTTGAAGCGCTACCGACGCTGTTCGTCCTGATTACCATCTCCTTCTTTATGATGCGCCTTGCGCCTGGCAGTCCCTTTACCGGCGAGCGTACGCTGGCACCCGAAGTCATGGCCAACATTGAGGCGAAGTACCACCTCAACGATCCCATTGGTAAGCAGTATGTCGATTACCTTGTGCAGCTGGCGCACGGCGATTTCGGTCCGTCGTTTAAATACAAAGACTATTCAGTCAACTATCTGGTCGCACATGCGTTCCCGGTTTCTGCCAAACTCGGTCTGGCCGCGTTCCTGCTGGCGATAGTGCTGGGCGTGACCGCCGGCGTTATCGCGGCGCTCAAACAAAATACGTTGTGGGACTTCGCGGTGATGGGGGTGGCAATGACCGGCGTGGTGATACCCAGTTTCGTGGTCGCACCGCTGCTGGTCCTGCTGTTCGCCATCAGCCTGAAATGGCTACCGGGCGGCGGCTGGAATGGCGGGCAGTGGAACTACATGCTGCTGCCGATGGTGGCGCTGTCGCTGGCGTATATCGCCAGTATCGCGCGTATCACCCGTGGGTCGATGATTGAAGTGATGCACTCCAACTTTATCCGTACCGCGCGCGCCAAAGGCTTACCGCTGCGCCGCATTGTGCTGCGTCATGCGCTGAAGCCCGCATTGCTGCCGGTGATCTCCTACATGGGACCGGCGTTTGTCGGCATCATCACCGGGTCGATGGTCATTGAGTCGATCTATGGTCTGCCGGGTATCGGTCAGCTGTTTGTGAACGGTGCGCTGAACCGTGATTACTCACTGGTGATGAGCCTGACCATTCTGGTCGGTTTGCTGACCATTATCTTCAACGCGATTGTTGACGTGCTCTATGCCGTTATCGATCCAAAAATTCGTTACTGATTGCGGAGTTCGCCATGATGTTAAGTAAGAAAAACAGCGAAGCTCTTGATGCGTTCAGTGAGAAGCTGGAAGTAGAAGGGCGCAGCCTCTGGCAGGACGCGCGTCGTCGTTTTATCCATAACCGGGCGGCCTTAATCAGCCTGCTGGTGCTGCTGGTGATTACCCTGTTCGTGATTTTTGCGCCGATGCTGGCGCAGTTCACTTACGACGATACCGACTGGGCCATGATGTCCTCGCCGCCGGATACCACGTCCGGCCACTGGTTCGGCACTGACTCATCAGGTCGTGACCTGCTGGTGCGCGTGGCGATTGGTGGCCGCATCTCCCTGATGGTAGGTGTGGCCTCTGCGCTGATCGCGGTGATCGTGGGCACACTTTATGGTTCGATTGCTGGCTATCTCGGTGGCAAAACAGACTCGGTGATGATGCGTATTCTGGAAATTCTTAACTCCTTCCCGTTTATGTTCTTCGTCATCCTGCTGGTGACCTTCTTTGGTCGTAATATCCTGCTGATTTTTGCCGCTATCGGCATGGTTTCGTGGCTGGATATGGCGCGTATTGTGCGCGGCCAGACGCTGAGCCTGAAGCGCAAAGAGTTCATTGAAGCGGCCCATGTCGGCGGGGTATCAACCTGGAAAATCGTATTGCGCCACATCGTGCCGAACGTGCTGGGTGTGGTCGTGGTGTACGCCTCACTGCTGGTACCAAGCATGATCCTGTTTGAATCCTTCCTGAGCTTCCTGGGTCTGGGTACGCAGGAGCCGCTGAGTAGCTGGGGCGCACTGCTCAGCGATGGGGCTAACTCCATGGAAGTGTCGCCGTGGCTGCTGCTCTATCCGGCGGGCTTCCTGGTGGTCACGCTGTTCTGTTTCAACTTTATTGGCGATGGCCTGCGTGATGCCCTCGACCCGAAAGATCGTTAAGGAGTTTCCCGATGACTATTCATGAATTCCAGCCAGCGATGGCGGCCCGCGCGGGAAGCGAACAGCTACTTACGGTCAAAGATTTACGCGTGACCTTTGGCACGCACGATGGGGATGTGACCGCCGTCAACGACCTGAACTTCTCGCTGCGTGCCGGTGAGACGCTGGGGATTGTTGGCGAATCCGGTTCCGGTAAGTCACAGACGGCCTTTGCTCTGATGGGGCTGCTGGCGAAAAATGGCCGCATTGGCGGCTCGGCGATGTTCAACGGCAAAGAGATCCTGAATTTGCCTGAGAACCAGCTCAATAAACTGCGCGCCGAACAGATTGCGATGATTTTCCAGGACCCGATGACCTCGCTGAACCCCTATATGCGGGTAGGCGAGCAGCTGATGGAAGTGCTCAAACTGCACAAAGGGATGAACAGCGCCCAGGCCTTTGAAGAGTCAGTGAGAATGCTGGACGCGGTGAAAATGCCGGAGGCACGTAAACGCATGAAGATGTACCCGCACGAGTTCTCCGGCGGGATGCGTCAGCGCGTAATGATTGCCATGGCGCTGCTGTGCCGGCCAAAACTGCTGATTGCCGATGAACCGACCACGGCACTGGATGTGACGGTACAGGCGCAGATTATGACGCTGCTCAACGATCTGAAGCGTGAATTCAACACCGCCATTATCATGATCACTCACGATCTCGGCGTGGTGGCCGGGATCTGCGACAAGGTGCTGGTGATGTATGCCGGACGCACCATGGAGTATGGCCGCGCCCGCGATGTTTTTTATCAGCCTGCGCATCCTTACTCAATCGGTCTGCTCAATGCCGTGCCGCGCCTGGATGCGGAGGGCGAGAGCCTGACCACCATTCCGGGCAATCCACCCAATCTGCTGCGTCTGCCGCAGGGCTGTCCGTTCCAGCCGCGTTGTCCGCATGCGATGGATATCTGCACCCAGGCTCCGCCGCTGGAGCCGTTTGGCGATGGCCGTCTGCGTGCCTGCTTTAAGCCGGTGGAGGAGTTAGTATGAGCACCGTAGCTGAAAAAAAAGTGTTACTGGAAATCGCCGACCTCAAAGTTCATTTCGATATCAAAGATGGCAAGCAGTGGTTCTGGCAGCCGTCAAAAACCCTGAAGGCAGTGGATGGCGTCAGCCTGCGCCTTTATGAGGGAGAAACGCTGGGCGTGGTAGGCGAGTCTGGCTGCGGCAAATCGACCCTGGCGCGCGCCATTATTGGTCTGGTTAAAGCCACGGAAGGTCGGGTGGCCTGGTTAGGCCGCGATCTGCTCGGTCAGAGTGAAGAGGAGTGGCGCAAGGCGCGCAGCGATATCCAGATGATTTTCCAGGATCCGCTGGCGTCGCTGAACCCGCGTATGACCATCGGCGATATCATCGCCGAGCCACTGCGCACCTATCATCCGAAAATGGCGCGTCAGGAAGTGAAAGACCGCGTCAAAAATATGATGATGAAAGTGGGGCTGCTGCCCAACCTGATTAACCGCTACCCGCATGAGTTTTCGGGCGGTCAGTGTCAGCGTATCGGTATCGCCCGTGCACTGATTCTGGAGCCGAAACTGATCATCTGCGATGAACCGGTCTCGGCGCTGGATGTGTCGATTCAGGCGCAGGTGGTGAACCTGCTGCAGCAGTTACAGCGTGAGATGGGGCTGTCGCTAATCTTTATTGCCCACGATCTGGCGGTGGTGAAACATATCTCTGATCGGGTGCTGGTCATGTATCTGGGGCATGCGGTGGAGCTGGGCACCTACAGCGAGGTCTACAGCAATCCGCAGCATCCTTACACCCGTGCGCTGATGTCTGCCGTGCCGATTCCCGATCCTGATCTGGAAAAGAACAAGCAGATTCAGCTGCTGGAAGGGGAGTTGCCGTCGCCGATTAATCCGCCGTCAGGCTGCGTGTTCCGCACCCGCTGTCCGATTGCCGGCCCGGAGTGTGCGAAAACCCGGCCGCTGCTGGAAGGCAGTTTCCACCATGCGGTCTCCTGCCTGAAGGTCGATCCGCTATAAAGCAAAACGCCGGGCACGTGCCCGGCGTTTTATTATCTGATGCTTACTCGCGCCACAGGATATGACAGAGCTTGTGATCTTTCTCGCGGCACAGCAGCACGCGGGCAAAGACATCCGTGATCGGCTCACCATCCGCTTCACCCAGCCCGATAACCACCTCGGCGAAAAAGTCCGGGTTCAGATCGAAATCGACATGATCTTTCCAGTCTTCAGAGGGATCAAACAGCTCTGCGCCACCGCGCTCTTCGAACTGCAGATTGAAGAGAATGACGTCTGCCGGATCGAGGTTGTCGACGGCCAGCTCGAGAAAAATATCGTAGGCCTGCTCCAGCGTTTCATCTTCGGTAAGGCGATTATTCAAATCCATAGTCTGTCCTGTCGGCCTGCGGCCATTTACACAATCTGGCTCGTTTTACAGTAAAGGGCTGAAGAAGTAAAACAGTCGTTCGACGATGCGCTGCCACCAGGCACGTTTTGCCCAGCGTTTGCTATCCAGCAGGCGGGAGCGGGCAATGTAGTCATCCTGCACACAGGCAAGATCGCTGCCAAATCCTGCATCATCCACCACCAGTGTCACTTCAAAATTCAGCCATAAACTGCGCATGTCGAGGTTAACGGTTCCCACCAGACTCAGCTGTCCGTCGACCAGCACGCTTTTGGTGTGCAACAGACCATCTTCAAACTGATAGATTTTCACGCCCGCTTCCAGCAGTTCGCTGAAAAAGGAGCGGCTGGCCCAGCCGACCAGCAGTGAGTCATTGTGGCGCGGCACAATCACGCTGACACTGACGCCACGCTGCGCCGCCGTACAGATAGCATGCAGCAGATCGTCGCTGGGCACTAAGTAGGGCGTGGTCATAATCAACTGTTCACGCGCTGAATAAACCGCGGTCAGCAGCGCCTGATGGATCATATCTTCCGGAAAGCCAGGACCAGAGGCGATCACCTGCACGGTGTGGCCGCTCTCCTGCTCAAACGGCATGATGTTGCGATCGGGCGGTGGTGGAAGTATGCGTTTACCGGTCTCAATCTCCCAGTCACAGCTGAATACAATGCCCATCGCGGTGGCGACCGGACCTTCCATTCGCGCCATCAGGTCAATCCACTGGCCCACACCTGCGCTCTGTTTAAAGAATCGCGGATCCACCAGGTTCATGCTGCCGGTATAGGCAATGTAATTATCAATCAGGACGATTTTGCGATGCTGACGCAAATCCATCCGTCGCAGGAAGACGCGCAGCAGGCTGACCTGTAAGGCCTCCACGACGTCGATACCGGCATTGCGCATCATGCCGACCCACGGGCTACGGAAAAAGTTGACGCTGCCTGCGGAGTCGAGCAGCAGTCGGCAATGGACGCCACGGCGTGATGCAGCCATCAGCGATTCGGCGACTTCATCCGCCAGCCCGCCGGGATGCCAGATGTAAAACACCATCTCAATGTTATGACGGGCCAGCTGAATATCACGAATCAGCGCCTGCATGACGTCGTCGGCGCTGGTGAGCAGCTGGAGCTGGTTGCCCTTGACCCCGGCAATGCCCTGACGATTGTAGCAAAGCTCAAACAGTGAACGGGCGACATCGCTGTGCTCGGTGGCAAAAATTTCACGGCACTGTTTAAGATCATTGAGCCAGCGGGCGGTCGACGGCCACATGGTGCGGGCACGCTCCGCACGACGTTTACCCAGATGCAGTTCGCCAAACGAAAGATAAGCGACAATACCCACCAGCGGCAGAATATAGATAACCAGCAGCCAGGCCATCGCGGACGTCACGGCCCGCCGCTTCATCAGCACGCGTAGCGTGACCCCGGCAATCAGCAGCCAGTAACCAAATACCAGCAACCAGCTGATCAGGGTATAAAAAGTGGTCATAAAGTGGACATCCCGTTCGCGCTTTCGTCTGGCAAGTTTACGTGCAGATCATCGCTAACGAAACCCTTTGTCTCGATGAGAGATCTGATTTGGCATTACGACGGAGATCTCTATAATGCCCACGCACAGGTCTTGAATGTATGAAGTCAGAGAGGAAGTGATGAAACGAAGCAGAAATGAAGTGGCGCGCTGGAGAATGTTACGTCAGGTGCATCGCCGCCGCTCCCGCTGGCTGGAAGGGCAGTCGCGGCGTTACAAGCGTATCCATTGCATTCGCCATCAACTGGCACAGCAGCAACGTCGCTCGATCCTGTTTATTACGCAGTTAGTTTAGGTTATATAGAGAGCCGCCCTGTTCAGGCTTCAAAAAATCCCGATTCTGCCATGACTTGTCGCGCCATAGCATGCTCCTGACGCGACGCACCCCGGTCACTGACTTCGCGCATGAGGCACTCCATCGTGCTGCCCAGCGCCGTCGGTCTGCGATATCCCGTCCGATCGTACCATTCGTAAGACCACTTTCCCGATTTACGCTGGTAATAGAGGGTCAGCCACGCAGAGCAGTTTGCAGGGTAACCACTCATGACTTCGATTTTCGGATCAATAATCGCCGCAATCCGGGATAAGAGTGGGTCGAGAAGAGTAAGTGCCTGGCCGGGATACGTTTTATTCATAATTTGCCCGCGATTCCGCTGTGCTTCCATTCAGAGGTTTAACTCACAAAATCTAAATGTAGACAGCTCTGTCAGATAATTCCTCCCGACGTCTAAAAAAATGACACAGAGATCATTTTTTAAAGCTAAACAGGCTATCTCAAGGTGTAATTTAAGATGTGTACAGCCGTTGACGTTAAACCTGTACAACTTTACATTATTGCAAGTCGATGTTCTATAATGATTTATTCATTTAATCAGCAGGCGGGGCAAAATTTTGAGTTAAATATCTGTACAGTTAAGGGGTTGTTGTATAACTTTACCGTATCGGTTACTAACTTTTAATGAATCCTATGAGGGCCAACCATGCAGACTAACGTTCGTATTCCCGCTTCAGTATCTGACATCTCCGCTTATTTACACAGTGCTGCACAGCCTTCACAGCAGGCCATTCTGGGGTCTGTAGTGACGGAAATTATCGCTTCTGGCCGTAGCCTGAATCGTAAAGCGATTTGCTCAAAGCTGATCAGCCGTTTACAGCATGTCACCAGCCCGGAAGAAGAGCAGCACTATCATGCGCTGATCGGTCTGATTCTGGACAGGGGTTAATTCAACGCAACTATGCCAGTGAGTGACGGGAAATCAAAGCGGGTTAACTGAGAATGCAGGCCCGCTTAGCCATGAATAAGCTGTCAACGGTTATACAGAGATCGTCGCGTTCAGCCGTCCGGGCAGAAGAGTCATGCAGTATGAAGGCGCTGTTTTCGCAGAGTCTGTTTAAGCTGCTATCGCAATAAGCTGTCATGTATAACCAACGTTAAAGACGTTGTGACGTCATCATCAGCGTAACATTCACCAGCTGCAGTGCTGCCGCCAGCACGATCAGCATCACAATCCACTGCTTTTTGCTACGCCAGCCCTTTGTTCGCCAGAGGTATAGCGCACCGCCAATCAGCAAAGCGATAATTGCCAGTAGCCCCAGTATGATTATCTGCATCTTTCCTCTCTGAATATTTAAAACAAAAATGGCTTCTGTGCCAGGGCACAGAAGCCATTTTGACTGCAGATACGTTATCAGAAGACGCGTTTAAAGGGCTTAACCGAGACCTGTTTATAGACACCCGCCGCAAAGTAAGGATCATCCTGCGCCCAGGACTGCGCGGCTTCTAATGACGGAAACTCAGCAATAACGGTTGAGCCGGTGAAGCCCGCCACGCCAGGATCGTTGCTATCCACAGCAGGCATTGGGCCTGCGATGATCAGACGTCCCTCTTCCTGCAGCAGTTTGAGCCGCGCCAGGTGGGCAGGGCGCACGGCGTTACGTTTTTCCAGCGACTCTGCAGTATCTTCTGCATAAATGACGTAAAGCACTAAGGAACTCCTGGTTATCAGAATTTTGCAACACGTTAAGGGATTGAAGATTAGAGTGCAAACGAAACCTGTGGGCGGCTAATGGCTCAGCATAAAGGGCTAAAAAGCGCTTTTCTTCAGGCCGGATGGCGGGAGTTATTGAAACTGATTGCTATTTGCATTTAAAATCGCTGCTCTATTCAATCACTGCGACTGTTATGACCACGCTGACTATGCCATTACCTAAACGCACGCCTGTCTCTATGTTGTTGTCTGTTGCTCTGCATGGAGTCGTGATTGCCGGAATTCTTTATGCTTCGTTCCAGCAGGTGATTGAGGTACCCAAAGCATCGCAGCCCATCAGCGTTACCATGGTCGCGCCTGAAGTCCAGCCCGAGCCTGCACCGGCTATCGCAGAGCCGCCTGCGCCACAACCTGAACCACAGCCTGAGCCGGAGCCAGTGCCGGAACCGCCAAAAGCCGAGCCGGTACCCATTCCGAAACCTGAACCAAAGCCTAAACCTAAACCAAAGCCGGAACATAAACGGGAGCAGCCAAAACGCGAGGTGAAGCCGCGTCAGGAGAGCAAACCTGAGGCCAGCCCGTTTAAGCAGGCGGCCCCGGCCACTCAGAACAAACCCGCGACGGCACCGAAAGCAACGCCGGCCCCCACCGCGTCAGCATCAAACGGTCCTAAGGCACTGAGCGTGAGTAAGCCTGGCTATCCTCAACGTGCTTTTGCATTACGGGTAGAAGGGCGTGTAAGGGTGAAGTTTGATGTGGACAGCGACGGGCGGGTGGATAACATCCAGATCCTCTCTGCTGAACCGCGCAATATGTTTGAGCGGGAAATAAAGCAGGCGATGAAAAAATGGCGTTATCAGAGCGGACAGCCAGGACAGGGCCTTACCATGAATATCGTGTTTAAAATTAATGGTGGTGCCAGCATTGAATAAGGCGTCGGGTCAGGCAGAAGCCGCCTGACCCGTTACTTATCCGGCAGGCTGCTGATTGGCGCGGCCGACTGGCAGAGGACGTGAATTGCCCTCATTGTCGACCGCCACATAGATAAAGACCGCCTCTGTAGCACAGTAGGTCTGCCCGATTGGCTCAGACGATACTTTTTTAATCCACACTTCCACATTAATCGTCATGGAGCTGTTGCCGGTTCGTAGACAGCTCGCATGACAGCTCACCACGTCACCCACCGCGACAGGCTTCATAAATGACATGCCGTCGACGCGCACGGTAACAACGCGCCCTTCAGCGATCTCTTTCGCCAGGATAGCGCCGCCCATATCCATCTGTGACATCAGCCAGCCACCAAAAATATCACCATTGGCGTTGGTATCTGCCGGCATGGCGAGCGTACGCAGCACCATTTCGCCTTGCGGCAATTTATGTTTTTCGCTCATTGCTTCCACTTCTTATGCAGATGAATGCTAAAAAAATGCCCGGCGTACCGGGCAGATGATTATTTTTGTTCCTGCTGCGGCATCTGACGCCAGATATAAAGCCCGCTGAGCAGGGTAAACAGTAAGGTCAGGCCGGAGAGACCGAACACTTTAAAGTTAACCCAAAACGCCTGAGATAACCAAAAGGCGACATAGATGTTTACCAGACCGCAGATAAGAAAGAACAGCGCCCAGGCGATGTTCAGCCGACGCCAGACCGCGTCAGGCAACTGCAGCTCTTTACCCAGCATGCGCTGAATCAGCGTCTGTTGCATAAACCACTGGCTGTAAAGCAGGGCGGCGGCAAACAGGCTGTAGATCACCGTGACTTTCCACTTAATGAACTCATCGTTGTGGAACACCAGCGTCAGGGTGCCAAAGACGGCCACCAGCACAAAGGTGAAAATCGTCATCTTTTCCAGCTTGCGATAGAGCACCCAGCTGACAACCAGGGCCAGGCCGGTGGCCACAATCAGTGCGCCCGAGGCGACAAAAATGTCATACAGCTTATAGAAGATGAAAAAGACCACCAGGGGAAGAAAGTCGAGTAGCTGCTTCATAGTTTTTCCATTCATAGTTGGCTGCGAATGTGCCCGGGGGCACATCGCCAATCAACGTAAAAGCATATAGAGCCGATAGAGATAGATAATCAACATGGCTGAAACCACATTGCCTGCCGCGGTAAAAATTACCGACGAAACATTGAGGGGTAAGACCGTCAGCGATGAGAAGAAGAGCATCACAATGACTTTAGCCAGCAGCCAGAGCAGAATTGCCGGGGCGATCAGCCTGACATTCTTCCACGCCATCCGCATGCTGGCGCGCATGGCGGCAAAGACACCCATCTTCTCACTCGCCACCATCACCGGTGCCAGCGATAGCAGGATCGTCAGCAGAATGCCCGGCACGACCAGCACCATAAAGCCCAGCTGCACGACCAGCGTCATCAGGAAGGTGAGCAGCAGCAGCTTTGGCAGCAGCGGCGCTGAAGCACCAATGGCCCGCAAGGCACTGACACGCTGGCCGGAAGAGACCATCGGGATCAGATAGAGCATACCGCCAAGCAGCAGGGTATTCCCCATCAGCGCGGCAAAAGTGCTGGCCGCTGAGGCGCGCAACAGTACCTGTTGCTGTTCCGGTGACATATTCTGCACCATCTCAAACAGCGAACTGGCGCTGTCATCACCCTGCTGCAGAATGGCCATCTGATCGGTGCCAGGCGTCAGCACATGCACCAGCATGACGGTGACGAACGCGGCCAGCAGCGACATCAATAGCACCGTAGTCAGTTGATGGCGCGCGAAATTTCCTGTGTCACGGTATAACGAACTTGCCGTGATAGACATGTACACTCCTTGGAGGAACCGGGTTAATTAACCCGGCGATTGTACATGTTCTGGCAGCTCCGGGGCACCCGGCAGGGCATAACTTTCTGTAATATGAGGTAAAGAGGGCGCAAAAAGGGGAGGAAGGCCGTAACGCGCGCGGGCACGGTCGCAGGCTTCGTTATGGATACCCGCTTCACCCGACATTGAAAACTCCCGACAGGGCGTCGGTCGTTGTTCATAAATGCCACAGGAAACGCAGCCGCCAATGTCGCCCTGCAGGGCGACGCAGCGGGGCGCACGATCGTTCGTACCCCGCATGTTGCGCATTAACAGGCTTAACGGCTCAGTTAATTCAGTAGGGACCAGACCGCCCGCATCGTCGGCTTCAGCCCAGTAAAATGAGACGCGGAAATGGGCGCAGCAGGCACCACAGCTGACACAAGGGTTAGAGAGCTCACTCATTTGATCACCCGCCCCTCCCAGGGCATCGAACCAAAATCAACAATGAAGATAAGCAAAATAGAGCGGGCGAAATTATTCAGCAAGCGCTATTTGCGTCCTGATGAAAGCGCTGAAATTGATCTAAATCAATTCATTGTTTTTTAAGTAATTTATATCAGGGCTACTGAGTGCAATTTTCTGTAAATCACGTTAAATAATTGCCAGCAAAAAAAGCGATTCCGTTCGCGACATTAACATTAAGCAAAGGAGTGATAATGAAACTGGCAAAATGCGCGATGCTGCTGGCCCTGGCCCTGGCCCTGGCTCTGCCTCAACTGGCGATGGCCCACGAAGCAGGCGACTTCTTTATGCGTGCCGGCAGCGCCACCGTCCGGCCCACCGAGGGTTCCGATAATGTGTTAGGAATGGGCGAGTTCAGCGCCACTAACGACACGCAGCTGGGCCTGACCTTCACGTACATGGCAACAGATAATATTGGTGTTGAGTTACTGGCCGCCACGCCTTTCCGTCACAAAGTGGGTCTTGGCCCGACCGGTACGCTGGCTACCGTACGCCAGTTACCGCCGACGCTGATGGCGCAGTACTACTTCTTCGACAGTAAAAGCAAAGCGCGCCCTTACGTTGGCGTGGGTATCAATTACACCACTTTTTATGACGCCGATTTCAACCAGACCGGTCGCGATGCAGGCCTGACCGATCTCAGCGTCAAGGATTCCTGGGGGGTGGCGGGCCAGGTCGGTCTGGATTACCAGATTAACCGCGACTGGATGCTGAATGCGTCGGTGTGGTACATGGATATTGATACGGAAGTGAAGTTCAAAGCCGCTGGCGAACAGCAGAACATCAATATGCGTATCGATCCATGGGTGTTCTTCTTCGGGGCGGGTTATCGGTTCTGATGAGAAAAAGGCCGCTGAATCAGCGGCCTTTTTTGTCTGTTAAGACGTTATTTGATCTGCATATTGTTGACGACTGATTTTACGCCCGGCACGCTGCGCGTAACCTGAACGGCACGATTCGCCATCTGTGGTGATGAAACAAAACCGCTCAGCTGAACTTTACCTTTAAAGGTTTCTACGTTGATTTCAGTCGATTTCAGCGAGTCATCTTTCAGCAGTTCACCTTTTACTTTTGTGGTCACCACGGTGTCATCAATATAGCCACCGGTTCCCTCTTTGGTTGCGGTTGGCGCACAGGCGCTCAGTGTCAGCGCAACCACGCCCGCCAGTACAGCACCTGTCAGCAGTTTAACGAATTTCATTGCTTTCACTCCCTGTCACAAAATGGATGCGACGTTACCGTAACGGCGCATTGTCATTGTGGTGCAGATTTTGCAAAAAGGGCAAATAGCGGAATGAAAAAAAAGGAAACAAATCATGCCTTATCGCGCGATAAGGCATGGTGGCAGGATTAACGGCTGGCGGCCTTGAGGCGACTGACAAAATTCTTGAGTTCACTCAGCATCACTTCAGGCTCTGCATGGTGTTTTTCAATGATTCTGACAATCGCAGAGCCGGAGATAGCGCCCGCTGCACCGGCAGCGATCGCCTCCTTCACCTGTTCAGGTTCTGAAATACCAAAGCCCTGCAGCGGCGGCGCGGCGTGGTATTCACGCAGCTTGTCGATCAGATGCTTCAGCGGCAGGCTGGCGCGGTTTTCAGCACCGGTTACTCCCGCGCGTGACAACAGATAGGTGTAACCCCGTCCGTGCGATGCGATCTCACGCAGCAGCTCATCGCTGGCGTTAGGTGGACAGATAAAGATAGGGGCTATGCCATGACGCAGTGCCGCCTGACGGAAGGGCGCAGACTCTTCAACCGGCACATCCGCGACCAGCACCGAATCCACACCGGCTTCTGCGCAACGGGCATAGAACTCATCCACGCCGTTAGTGAAGACCAGGTTCGCGTACATCAGTAAGCCAATCGGCAAATCCGGGTATTTACGGCGGATAGTCGCCAGCATTTCAAAACACTGGCTGGTGTTGGTACCCGCCGCAAAGGCGCGCAGCGTCGCGTTCTGGATGGTCGGGCCATCCGCCAGGGGATCGGAGAAGGGAATTCCCAGCTCCAGTGCATCCGCGCCACCGTCCACCAGCGCGTCAATCACGCGCAGTGAAAGCTCCGGAGAGGGATCGCCCAGCGTAACGAAAGGAACGAAAGCACCTTCGTTATTCGCTGACAGCCGGGTAAACAGTTGATTGTAACGTTCCATCAGATTTCTCCCTGCGCTGTCAGAATGTCATGAACGGTGAAAATATCTTTGTCGCCGCGGCCAGAGAGGTTGACTACGATCAACTGCTCTTTTTCCGGCTCAGCGTGAATCATCTTCAGGGCGTGCGCCAGCGCGTGAGAGGACTCGAGGGCCGGAATAATCCCTTCCGCCCGGCAGAGCTGTTTAAAGGCATCCATCGCTTCGTTATCGGTAATGGAGACATATTCTGCGCGACCAATGCTGTTCAGATGCGCATGCTGCGGACCGACCGATGGGAAGTCGAGGCCGGCAGAGATGGAGTAAGATTCCTCAATCTGGCCATCGTGGGTCTGCATCATCGGCGATTTCATACCGAAGTAGATGCCGACGCGACCATGTTTGAGCGGTGCGCCATGCTCGCCGGTTTCAATGCCGTGACCTGCAGGCTCAACGCCAATCAGCTTCACGCTGGTCTCATCGATAAAGTCAGCAAACATCCCGATGGCATTTGAACCGCCGCCTACGCAGGCGAGGATCGCATCGGGCAGACGGCCTTCTCTTTCCAGAATCTGCTTTTTGGTCTCTTCACCAATCATGCGCTGGAACTCACGCACGATCGTCGGGAAGGGGTGCGGGCCCGCCGCGGTGCCGAGCATGTAGTGTGAGGTTTCATAGCTGCCGGACCAGTCACGCAGCGCTTCGTTACAGGCATCTTTCAGCGTGGCGGAGCCGCTGTGAACCGGAATCACTTCTGCACCCATCAGTCGCATACGGAAGACGTTAGGCGACTGACGCTCCACATCTTTCGCACCCATATAGATACGGCATTTCATGCCCAGCAGCGCACAGGCCAGCGCAGAGGCCACACCATGCTGACCGGCACCGGTCTCGGCGATAATTTCATTTTTACCCATGCGCTTAGCCAGCAGTGCCTGACCCAGCACCTGGTTAGTTTTGTGCGCACCGCCGTGCAGCAGATCTTCACGCTTAAGGTAGAGGCGCGTTTTTGTGCCTTTGGTCAGGTTTTTGCACAGCGTCAGCGCGGTCGGACGCCCCGCATAGTTCTTCAGCAGTTCGGTAAACTCTTCCTGGAAGGCAGGATCTTTCTGCGCATCGACAAACGCCTCTTCGAGCTGGCGCAGGGCAGGCATCAGGATCTGCGGAACATACATTCCGCCAAATTCGCCAAAGTAGGGATTCAGTAACGTCATCTTTTCTCTTCCTTTCTCAGGCCCGCCGTCGGGCAGGCCAGGCAAATCAGTACGCGCGCAGTGTCTGGAACACGGCGGCAATTTTACGGGCATCTTTGATACCGGGCGCGCTTTCCACGCCAGAGTTGAAGTCAAGTCCGGCACAGCCGAGCTGCGCGGCTTCAACACAGTTGTCCGCACCGAGGCCACCGGCCAGCAGCACATTGTCGAGGGTCTGACCCTGCAACAGCGACCAGTCGAAACGCTCTCCGGTTCCGCCATCACCATTATCAAACACATAACGGTCAACGTGTGGCCAGTCGCGTGCCGGGAGTTGGCCATCGATGCGCAATGCCTTCCAGATCTGCACGGTGGCAGGCAGGGCGGCGCGCAGTTCTGCCACAAATTCCGGCGTTTCATTGCCATGAAGCTGCACTGCTGATAAGGAGAGCGCGCTGGCCTGCGTGACAACGTCACTGACGGAGTTGTTGCGGAACACCCCGACGTAACGCAGCGGTGCGGCGGCGACCACATGTTGTGCGGTGGCGGTATCAATCTGACGTGGTGACCCTTCCGCGAAGATCAGACCGCCATAGATTGCACCGGCTTCATACGCGGCACGGGCGTCTTCGGCACGGGTCAGGCCACACACTTTATTGCTGCCCAGCGTAACCCGACGCACCGCACTGGTCAGGTCAGCTTCTTCCATCAGGGCAGAGCCAATCAGGAAGCCGTTGGCAAAGTGGCTCAGCTCACGAATATCAGCGTAGCTGTTTATGCCCGATTCGCTGATCACGGTGACGCCGTGTGACAGGCGTGGTGCCAGCTGACGGGTGCGGTTGAGATCGATAGAGAGATCGCGCAGATCGCGATTGTTAATCCCCACCACCTTTGCCTGAAGCGCGATAGCTCGCTCCAGTTCCTCTTCATTACTCACTTCAGTCAGAATGCCCATCTTCAGGCTATGCGCCACGGCGGCCAGCTGACGATACTGCTCATCATCCAGCACCGACAGCATTAGCAAAATGGCATCCGCCTGGTAGTAACGTGCCAGGTAGATCTGATAGGGGTCGATGATAAAATCTTTGCACAGCACTGGCTGAGTGATGGCGGCGCTGACAATGGGCAAAAAGGCGAAGTCGCCCTGAAAATATTTCTCATCGGTCAGCACAGACACCGCAGAAGCATAGTGGCGGTAGATCCCGGCAATGGCGGCTGGATCGAAATCTTCACGAATTACGCCTTTTGAGGGGGACGCCTTTTTACACTCCAGGATAAACGCGGTTCTTGCGCCCTGCAGCGCGTCGTAGAAATGACGGCTGGCAGGTTCAATGCTGTTCTGAAAGGTGGAGAGAGGCTGCTGCTGCTGACGAGCTTCAACCCAAATCGCTTTGTCCTGAACAATTTTTTCTAACACGGTGCCTTTCATGATTATCCTCTTGCTGCCAGTGCGACGACGCGTTCATAAGCCTGCCCGCTGCGAATGGCGTTAAGCGCCTGCTGAGCGTTTTCACGCAGATCTTCCTGACCGAATACCTTAAGCAGCATCGCCACGTTAACGGCGACCGCTTCCTCATGGGCCTGCTGGCCATTACCCTGGAGTAAAGCCGTCAGAATGTCACGATTTTCTTCCGGCGTGCCGCCCGCCAGCGCCTCTTTGGGATGGAAGCCAAAACCAAAGTCTTCGGGCGAGAGCTGATAGCGGGTGATTTCGCCTTCACGCAGCTCAGCCACGTGCGTCACGTCGTGCAGTGCGACTTCATCCATACCGCCACCGTGAACCACCGCTGCACGCTGATAACCCAGCACTTTCAGGGTCTGCGCAATCGGCAGCACCAGTTCCGGGCTGTAGACGCCAATCACTGCCAGTGGCGGGCGCGCCGGATTAATTAATGGGCCTAACACGTTGAACAGCGTGCGGGTCTTCAGCTGCTGGCGCACTGGCATCGCATGGCGAAAGCCAGTGTGATACTGCGGCGCAAACAGGAAGCAGACGTTAAGATCGTCCAGCGCCTGACGCGCCCGGTCAGTGGGCATATCAAGATTGATACCAAAAGCGGCCAGCAGGTCAGACGAGCCCGATTTACTGGAGACGCTGCGGTTGCCGTGCTTCGCCACTTTCAGACCACAGGTGGCAGCAACGAAGGCGCTGGCCGTCGAGATATTAATGCTGTTACTGCCATCGCCGCCGGTGCCAACGATGTCGGCAAAAGCGTAATCCGGGCGGGGAAAGGGTTTCGCATCTTCCAGCAGCGCCGTCGCGGCCCCGGCGATCTCTTCCGGGGTTTCACCGCGCACTTTCATAGCGACAAGTGCAGCGGCGAGCTGCGTGGGCTCCAGCTGTCCGGTAATGATGGCGCTGAACAGCTGATGACTCTCAGCCTGATTCAGCGTCTGCGCCTGGTAAAGTTTTTCCAGTGTCTGTTGCATCGTTATTCTCCCTGTTACTTCGCCAGCGCCCAGGCCAGCGTCTGCTCAAGCAGGCGCGCGCCCTGAGAAGTCAAAATCGATTCCGGATGGAACTGAAACCCGCAGACGCGATCGGTTTCATGACGAACCGCCATCACCATCCCGTTAAAGCTGGCGTTAACCGTCAGCTCATCCGGCGTGTTGCTGCCCACCAGCGAGTGATAGCGCGCCACCGGCAGGGGATTACTCAGGCCGGCAAACATCGCCTCGCCGTCATGGACGATAGAAGAGGCTTTGCCGTGCAGGATCTCGCCCGCCTGACCCACATGGCCACCATAGGCTTCCACAATGGCCTGATGACCCAGGCAGATGCCGATAATCGGCAGACGTCCGCGCAGCACCCGCAGCAGCTCCGGCATACAACCGGCATCTTTTGGTGCGCCGGGACCCGGTGACAGCATCAGCACCGGATCTTCCATACGTTCCAGCTGAGCAATTAACAGTTCAGCGGGCAGGTTATTGCGGTAGATCACCACGTTGTGACCAAAGGCCCGCAGCTGATCAACGAGGTTGTAGGTAAAAGAGTCGATGTTATCGAGCAGCAGAATATCGGCCATCAGAAGATCTCCTTGCAGTGATGGGCAGTCGCGATAGCGCGCAGAACGGCACGGGCTTTATTACGGCTTTCATCCGCTTCAGCCTGCGGATTGGAATCCAGCACCACACCAGCGCCCGCCTGAACGGTAGCGACGCCATCTTCGACATAGGCCGAACGAATAACGATGCAGGTGTCGAGATCACCCTGCGCGGTGAAGTAGCCCACCGCGCCACCGTAGCTGCCGCGACGGGTGCGTTCAGCACCGGCAATCAGCTGCATAGCGCGAACTTTTGGCGCACCGCTCAGCGTGCCCATGTTCATACAGGCGCGATAGGCATGCAGCACGTCGAGATCGGCGCGCAGCGTGCCGACGACGCGGGAAACCAGATGCATCACGAACGAATAGCGATCAACTTTGGTCAGGTCAGCCACATAACGGCTGCCTGGCACGCAGATGCGCGCCAGATCGTTACGCGCCAGATCGACCAGCATCAGATGTTCAGCCAGCTCTTTATGGTCGGTGCGCATCTCAAGCTCAATGCGGCTGTCAAGGTCGCGGTCCAGGGAACCATCAGCATGGCGGCCGCGCGGGCGGGTACCGGCAATCGGGTAGATCTCAATCTGACGCGAGGTGGCGTCATACTTCAGTGAACTCTCTGGCGACGCGCCAAACAGCGAGAAGTCCTGATCCTGCATAAAGAACATATAGGGGCTGGGATTGCTGTTTTTCAGCGTGTCATAGGCGGCCAGCGGTGACGGGCACGGCAGCGAGAAGCGGCGTGAGGGTACGACCTGAAAAATTTCACCGATGCGAATCGCCTGTTGCATGGTGCGAACCACGTCACAATACTCTTCATCGCTCTGGCTGGTGGTCAGCGTCATCTGTTCAACCTTTTGTACCGGCAGTGCAGGTGCTGGCTGCAGCATCTGACCGTGCAGTTGCTCAATACGGCGCTGCAGACGCTGGAACTCGCTGGTAGACGGGCAGAACAGGCTGGCCTGCAGACGCGCGCTGCGGGTCTGATGATCGATCACCAGTAATGTCTCTGCCAGGTAAAAACAGTAGTCAGGACAGCGTTGCTGATTATCCAGTTCCGGCAGGGTTTCAAAACCAGCCACCAGGTCATAGGCAAACAGGCCACCCAGCAGCACGGCTTCACGCTCGTCGGCAGAGGCATTAACCAGTTGGGGAATCAGTCGCAGTGCATCAAACACCGAGAGTGCTTTGAGACGTGAATCTTCATCCTGATGCGGATCGGTGCTCTGCGGAAAAGTCAGCTCACGTCCATCGGGACGGACCTGATTGCTGACGGAAGCAGGCAGGGCCTCATCCAGCAGCGGCAGCACGGCACGGCCATTTTCTGACAGCGCCTGAACGGTAACCGTGTTACCCATGGCGCTGATACGCAGCGCACTGTCGACAATCAGCAGACTTTTTAAATTGCGCTTGCTGTCAATATCCGCAGATTCGAGCAGCAGGGTTGCCGGACGTGCGCCGCACAGCTGGTGAAACACTGCGGCCGGATCTTCGCGGTAAGGCGCGGTGCCGGTAATCAACTTCACTGTAGGTTTCGCATTTGGCATGATGATTTCTCTGAATTTCGCTCAAAAAAAAGCCCGCTCGGTGGCGGGCTCAGGTATTAGCACAGCGGTTACGCAACGTGTGCACGATCCTGTCGCCCGTTATCGGGAACATCGCGCCAACCGTTTAAATGCGTGATTACAACAGCCATGATTAAATACCCGTTACGTGTGAACTTGTGTACTAGTTAACGGGTTCATGGCGTAAATGTCAATACACTTTTTCACTGACCATGAAAATCGTTATCATGCTGGCCGGTTTAGTTTTAGCAGGAGTTCTCTTGAGCGATATCGCCCGTTTCCCGGTTTATGATTTACACAGCCACACGCGCGCCTCCGATGGCTTACTGACGCCAGCAGAGCTGGTGCAGCGAGCCGTTGAGATGCGCGTGGGCGTACTGGCGATCACCGATCACGACAGCGTTGCAGGGGTGGAAGAAGCGCAGCAGACGGCACGCGACCACGATTTACCGATAAAAGTGCTGGCTGGGGCAGAGATCTCCACGCTGTGGGAGAACCATGAGATTCACATCGTCGGCCTGGACATTGATATTCACCATCCGGCCATGGTGACGTTTCTGGCCGGACAACATGACTGCCGCCGGACGCGGGCGCAAGAGATTGGTGAGCGACTCGCGAAAGCACGGATTCCGGATGCGCTGGCAGGTGCGATGCGTCTGGCTGATGGCGGTATCATTACCCGTGGTCACTTTGCCCGCTTCCTGATTGAGCAGGGCAAAGCCGACAACATGGTACAGGTATTCAAAAATTATCTGGCGCGTGGCAAAACCGGCTACGTGCCGCCACAATGGTGTACAATTAAACAAGCCATTGATGCAATTCATCATTCTGGTGGGTGTGCTGTGCTGGCGCATCCTGGCCGATATGGGTTATCGGCGAAGTGGCTCAAACGGCTGGTCGCCCATTTCCGCGAGGCGGGCGGCGACGCGATGGAAGTTGCGCAGTGCCAGCAAGCACCCAATGAGCGTACAACGCTGGCACAATATGCCAGAGATAATGAACTGGCCGCATCACAAGGTTCTGATTTTCATCAACCCTGCCCGTGGATTGAACTGGGCCGTAAACTCTGGCTGCCCGCAGCGGTTGAGCCGGTCTGGGAACGCTTCCCGGCTCTCGCGCCCGGCCTGACAATCACGGAAAGGTGACACGAGGTTTCTATGAGTCAATTGTTTCACATTCATCCGGACAATCCCCAGCCACGGCTGATTAACCAGGCGGTCGAGTACCTGAACAAAGGCAGCGTCATTGTCTATCCTACCGACTCCGGCTATGCACTGGGCTGTCGGCTGGAGGAGAAGGGCGCGATGGAGCGCATCTGCCGTATCCGTCAGCTCGACGGGCACCACAACTTCACTCTGATGTGCCGGGATCTTTCAGAGCTGTCGGTCTATTCGCAGGTCGGTAACTCGGCTTTTCGCCTGCTGAAAAACAACACGCCAGGCAACTACACCTTTATTCTCAAGGCGACCAAAGAAGTGCCGCGCCGCCTGATGAATGAAAAGCGTAAGACCATTGGTCTGCGTGTGCCCTCCAATCCGGTGGCGCTGGCGCTGCTGGAAGCGCTGAATCAGCCGATGATGTCGACCTCATTGATTCTGCCAGGCAACGATTTTACCGAGTCAGACCCGGAAGAGATCCAGCACAGCATTGGTAAGCTGGTCGATCTGATCATCGACGGCGGTACGCTGGGTCAGCAGCCGACCACGGTGGTCGATCTGACCACCGATTCGCCGGAAATTGTGCGTGAAGGCGTGGGCGATACCCGCCCGTTCCTGTAATTACGTCGGGCTTCAGACACCGTGCGTCGGTGTCTGGGCCAGATTCGACTCTAACCAGTTCTTAAACTGACCGTAAGGAATATAAAGTGATACATCTTTCAGGATCACTTTGTTATTACGCCCGTTCTTAATCGAGTCAGAATAGCCAACAATAACGCCGCCCAGCGTATCATCCCGATTATAAACGCCACCGCCAGACATTCCCTGAACGACGCCCGCGTTCGAGGCCATCGCTAAGCAGGGACTTTTATTCCATTTATTCCGAATAGCCGTGCGGGCTAAATTAACCCCGGACGATTCAACCGGCATCGCTGAAATAAAGCTGTAGCCATACATTTTAACCGGATCGCCGATGTCGCTGCTGCGGAACTTAGTCAGCGTGCTGGCATCATTCTTGTGATAAATAATCGCAAGGTCGCAATAAGGATGATAAGACTTCACACGCTGCACGGCGGTTTTCGCCACGTGCGCAGCTGTAAGGCTGTATTCAGGCGTCAGAGGAATGCTGGTGCCCAGTGTACCCAGACCGAGGATCGTCGGAATGCCCGTCACGCTCATATCTACGTGATGCATCGCTGTACGACTGTACTCAGTATGGCCCACAGAGCACCCGCTCAGGACCAGTGCAGCTAGCACCGGGCACAGAAACAGGTTTTTCATGATGGTTTTCTTTATTCAGGCATGTCGGGAAATCCCTGGTGAAGATTTTTGACATGCAAGCAAGGTTCATCACTGAACCGTATTAACGCAACAACTCCGGATGCGCCGGTTTATTGGATTAATGTAAAAACACTATTTTTATTAACGAATGAATTAAGCAAGGCTTAAATGTCGCAAGAACGCTTTATCGCGTGCTTTGCTTTTTTATTATGCTGCTGGGATAAAGTGTATCAGCTTAATAATGTCGTACAATTTATTAAAGCTAATGACAATCAAATGTCATGGAAAATAAGGTTTTAAACGAATTTTCATTAAGAATAATCTTATATTTTTATTTTTGCAGTGCATACGGAATGGATAAATTCAATTAACCAGCATTTTATGCTGACTTTAATATTATTCATGGAGGATAAAAAGGCAGATCAAAATGATGGAAGTGTAAGATTGCGTTAAGATTTTTACCCTCAGAACATCGCGTTGATGAAAAGAGAGTGGTTAGAAAATTTAATTGTCTTCAGCTATAAAGTTTTCGAAGCATACGCTTTATTAAACATATTTTCTTATCATTCGGACGGGTATTATTTTATTCAGTATTAAGAATTATCAGATCTCAAACTATCAGAGGTTAACCTTTCTTTATTACTATTCGACCATTCATAAAGCGCGTTACATCAGCGTTAAATGCCTGTATAATGGGGCAAACTTACTAAGTTAACCTGTTGATTTAGAAGGGATTATCACCTAGTCATGACGCCTGGGAAGGCGACAAAGAGGAAGCTCAATGAGCGAAAAGTTACAGAAAGTCTTAGCGCGTGCCGGTCATGGCTCGCGTCGTGAAATCGAATCAATGATTGCTGCCGGCCGTGTCAGCGTTGACGGCAAGATCGCCACCCTGGGCGACCGCGTCGAAAGCAGTAAATCCCTGAAAATCCGTATTGATGGCCATCTGGTATCGATTGCTGAATCAGCAACCGAAGTCTGCCGCGTGCTGGCTTACTACAAACCTGAAGGCGAACTCTGTACCCGCAGCGATCCTGAAGGCCGCCCGACGGTGTTTGACCGCCTGCCTCGCCTGCGCGGTTCACGCTGGATTGCCGTTGGCCGTCTGGATGTGAATACCTGTGGTCTGATGCTCTTCACCACCGACGGTGAACTGGCGAACCGCCTGATGCATCCGAGCCGTGAAGTGGAACGTGAGTATGCGGTGCGCGTGTTTGGTCAGGTAGACGACGATAAAATTCGTCAGCTGAGCAAGGGCGTTCAGCTGGAAGATGGTCCGGCTGCGTTTAAAACCCTGAAGTTTGGTGGCGGAGAAGGCATTAACCAGTGGTACAACGTCACTCTGACGGAAGGACGTAACCGTGAGGTGCGTCGTTTATGGGAGGCGGTTGGTGTACAGGTCAGCCGTCTGATGCGCGTTCGCTATGGCGACATTACCTTACCGAAAGGCCTGCCGCGCGGCGGCTGGACGGAGCTGGATCTGCCGGCGGTGAACTATCTGCGCAACCTGGTGGAGATGGATGATGAGACGGTGACCAAACTGGTCGTTGAGAAAGATCGTCGGCGCACCAAAGCAAACCAGATCCGTCGTGCGGTGAAACGCCACAGTAAAGTGAGCAGCACGCCACGTGCGCCACGCCGCAATCCGGGCAGCAAACGTAACGCTGGTTAATATCGTTGCCCGATCGCTAAAAACGCAGCCCCAGGGCTGCGTTTTCTTTTTATATTACCAGTCAATTCCCTGCTGAGCCTGAATACCGGCATCAAAAGCGTGCTTCACCGGCCGCATCTCCGTCACTGTATCTGCCATTTCGGTCAGGCGACGATGACAGCCACGTCCGGTAATGATTACGCTCTGATGCGCAGGGCGCTGTTGCAGAGCGATAATCAGGTCGTCCAGCGGCAGATAATCCATGCTGACCATATAGGTTATTTCGTCCAGCACGACCAGGTCGAGCTGCGTATCGGCCAGCATCCGTTTTGCATGCTGCCACACGGCCAGACAGGCGGCGGTGTCCGTTTCGCGGTTCTGCGTATCCCATGTGAAACCCGTTGCCATCACCTGGAACTCTACACCATGCTGTTCCAGCAGGATACGCTCACCATTCGGCCAGTCCCCTTTAATGAACTGGACAGCCGCTGCGCGCTTACCGTGTCCGGTGGCGCGCAGGGCGGTGCCAAAAGCTGCGGTGGTTTTACCTTTGCCATTGCCGGTAAACACCATCAGGATGCCACGCACCTCGGTGGCTGCCGCAATCCGCGCATCAACCTGCTCCTTTAGCCGCTGCTGACGCTGCTGATGACGATCGTCAGCCATTACTCTGCGGCTCCGGGTTTTCTGCCCGGCTGCGCATCAAAGCTGATACCGGTTTTGCGCCGGCTGTCATCACCCATCAGATAAAGGTAGAGCGGCATCAGATCGGCAGGTGTTTTCAGCTTGTTAGCATCTTCCTGCGGGAAGGCGCTGGCGCGCATTTTGGTCCGCGTCCCGCCCGGATTAATGCAGTTCACCCGCAATGCCTGCGTTTTATACTCATCGGCGAGTACCTGCATCATTCCTTCGGTAGCAAATTTAGAGACGGCGTAAGCGCCCCAGCCCGCGCGACCGGTACGGCCAACGCTGGAGGTGGTAAACACCAGTGAACCGGCATCTGATTTTAACAACAGCGGCAACAGCGCCTGGGTCAGGAAGAAGGTGGCGTTCAGGTTGATGTTCATTACCTGTTGCCAGATCTGAGGGTCGAGTTCCGCCAGCGGAACGATTTCACCAAGGATACCGGCATTGTGCAGCACGCCATCAAGGCGAGGAAACTGCTGTGACAGCTGTTCTGCTATCTGATGGCAACGTTCCGGTGTCGCTTCAGCCAGATCAAACACGACGGTATGAGCAGCACATTTATTAAGTTGATCGATTGCCTCTTTGACCTGCTGAAGCTTCTGAGGGTTACGGCCCATCAGGATGACTTCAGCGCCATAACGGGCATACGTCAGCGCCGCTTCCCGGCCAATGCCATCTGAAGCACCTGTGACCAGGATAATACGGTGATTGAGCAGGTCGCTTTTTGGTTGATAATACACAGCGGGGTCCTCCAGCGAAAACAGCATGATTCCGCTTTATGCCTGAATTTACGAATGGGCGCAATCGCCAGACCACCCATTCTGTGCCGGCTGCTGGCATTTCAGGCGACGGAGCAGGGTAAAACGGCTAAACTGGCGAATTGTTTTTTATTCTTTTGTGAAGGCGACCTGATGGATTTTATTTCAACGTATGGACTGTTTTTAGCGAAAGCGGTGACACTGGTGGTTGCCGTCGCTGCGATTGTCATGATTATCATGAATGCCGCGTTACGCAAACGGGCACATAATGGTCAGCTTCGTCTGACCCATCTGAGTGATGACTATCAGCAGATGAAAGAGGATTTGCAGCTGGCAAAAATGAAGCCGCAGGCGCAAAAAGTCTGGCTGAAAAATCATAAAAAAAGTGAAAAGCTGAAAGCCAAAGCGGAAAAACAGGCGGCAAAGCAGGGACAGACAGACAGCATTAAGCCCACGCTCTACGTACTCGATTTTAAAGGCAGCATGGATGCCGGTGAGGTGAGCTCACTGCGTGAAGAAATTTCAGCTGTGCTGGCGGTCAGGCAGCCTGGCGACGAAGTGCTGCTGCGCCTGGAAAGCCCGGGCGGCGTGGTGCATGGCTATGGCCTGGCAGCATCGCAGCTGCAGCGTCTGCGCGATGCGGGTCTGCGCATCACGGCAGCCGTAGATAAAGTGGCAGCCAGCGGGGGCTACATGATGGCCTGCGTGGCCGATCGCATTGTGGCCGCACCGTTCTCGATCATTGGCTCCATCGGCGTGGTTGCGCAAATCCCTAACTTCAACCGCCTGCTGAAGCGTAACGATATTGACGTTGAGTTGCATACCGCCGGACAGTACAAGCGCACGCTGACGCTGTTTGGTGAGAATACCGACGAAGGGCGCGAGAAGTTTCAGGAAGATCTTGATGAAACGCACCTGCTGTTCAAGCAGTTTGTTCACCAGATGCGCCCGTCGCTCGACATCGATCGGGTAGCAACCGGTGAGCACTGGTATGGTCGACAGGCGCTGGATCTCGGCCTGATTGACGAAATCGGCACCAGCGATGACCTGATCATCCGTCAGATGGATCAATTCAGCGTACTTGGCGTGCATTACGCCCGCCGTCGTAAAATGATTGACCGTTTTACCCAGAGCGCCGGCTCGGTGGCTGAGCGGTTGCTGCTGAAACTCTGGCAGCGCGGCGAAAAGCCACTGCTCTGATGCGAAACCCGGCCTGTGCCGGGTTTTCTATTCCAGGTGATAGCGCGGCGACAGCTCCACAGCAAGGTATTTGAAGACGTTAAACACTGCCGTGGTTTTCGTGGTCGGCAGTCCATCCGCATCAAGAAAGAAGGGGCCGCGAAAGACCAGTACATCCGCCTGCTGAATCACCTCATCCGCCTGCATGCCTGCTAAATAATCATCATGTTCTTTAATCAGGGCATTGGCCTTTTCCAGCAATGCCTGGCGGGAAATAGCCTGAGTTGATCTCTGCATATATTCGCTCCTTTTTGACAGCATCCAAATCCTTTCTATATTACTGGCCTGTCACGCGCTATGACAAATCGATCTAAACGATGAAAACCTGGCGTAAGTTCGGGCTGAGTGCTAATTAAGTTGCGTAACAGATTTTATCAGGTAGAGTGTGGGCGATTCCGATTTCAGGGATTTTGCACCAGGATGTGCGAAGAGTTCAGATGGAAAAAGTACGCTTTATCATGCAGTTGCATCATGCTACATCATCTGATCTGAGATTGACCCCTCCGCCTTGAAATGTTAAACAGGCGCAGCAATATTGAACCCACTGGGTTTTTGGGCATCCAATCCTCTCCCGTTAAGCAGGATGTTTTCATTAGGTAAAGGTAAATATGGGTAAAGCACTCGTTATTGTTGAGTCCCCGGCAAAGGCTAAAACAATCAATAAATACCTGGGTAGTGACTACGTGGTTAAATCCAGCGTGGGTCATATCCGGGATCTGCCGACCAGTGGTTCAACCGCGAAGAAGAGTGCTGACGCTTCGACAGATAAGAAAGTCAACGACGCTTCAACTGACAAGAAAGTTAAAAAAGTAAAAAAAGATGAGAAAGCTGCACTCGTCAGCCGCATGGGTGTAGACCCTTATCACGGCTGGGAAGCGGATTATCAGATTCTGCCCGGCAAAGAGAAAGTGGTTGCTGAACTGAAGGCGTTAGCCGCCAATGCTGACCACATCTATCTCGCAACCGACCTTGACCGCGAAGGGGAAGCCATCGCCTGGCACCTGCGGGAAGTGATCGGTGGAGATGACTCGCGTTTCAGCCGCGTGGTCTTTAATGAAATCACCAAAAATGCGATTCGTCAGGCATTTGAAAAGCCGGGCGAACTGAATATCGATCGGGTAAATGCTCAGCAGGCGCGTCGTTTCATGGACCGCGTGGTGGGCTATATGGTCTCGCCACTGCTGTGGAAAAAAATCGCCCGTGGTCTCTCGGCCGGACGTGTGCAATCTGTTGCGGTTCGCCTGGTGGTGGAACGTGAACGTGAAATCAAAGCCTTTGTTCCCGAAGAGTACTGGGAAGTTAATGCCGCACTGACTACGCCAAAAGGCGATGAGCTGTCGATGGACGTGACGCACAAAGGTGATAAAGTCTTCCGTCCTGTCAATCGCGACGAGACCTATGCCGCGGTAGCGCTGCTGGAAAAAGCGCGCTATGAGATCATTGACCGCGAAGATAAGCCGACCAGCAGCAAGCCGGGCGCACCTTACATTACCTCCACACTGCAGCAGGCTGCCAGTACGCGTCTGGGCTTTGGCGTGAAGAAAACGATGATGATGGCTCAGCGCCTGTACGAAGCCGGTCACATCACTTATATGCGTACCGACTCGACCAACCTGAGTCAGGATGCAGTCGCCATGGCGCGTGGCTATATCGAAAGTAATTTTGGCAAAAAGTATCTGCCTGAAAACGCCATTACTTACGCCAGCAAAGAGAACTCCCAGGAAGCGCACGAAGCGATTCGTCCATCTGATGTGGAAGTGGTGGCGGAAAAGCTGAAGGATATGGAAGCGGATGCGCAGAAACTCTATCAGCTGATCTGGCGTCAGTTTGTTGCCTGTCAGATGACACCAGCAAAATATGACTCCAGCACCATTACAGCGGCGGCGGGTGAATTTAAACTCAAAGCAAAAGGCCGTATTCTGCGTTTCGATGGCTGGACCAAAGTCATGCCAGCGCTGCGTAAGAATGATGAAGATCGTACATTGCCTGCCGTCAGCGTGGGTGATGTTCTGGATCTGCAACAGCTTCTTCCGGGTCAGCACTTCACCAAGCCCCCGGCGCGCTTCAGCGAAGCGTCACTGGTGCGTGAACTTGAGAAGCGCGGCATTGGTCGTCCATCCACTTATGCGGCCATTACCTCGACCATTCAGGATCGTGGCTACGTGCGGGTAGAAAACCGCCGCTTCTATGCGGAAAAAATGGGTGAAATCGTCACCGATCGTCTGGAAGAGAACTTCCGCGAACTGATGAATTATGATTTCACCGCCCGCATGGAGAGCAACCTCGACCAGGTGGCCAATAACGAGGCGCAATGGAAAGCGGTTCTCGATCACTTCTTCGCTGACTTTACTCAGCAGCTTGAACTGGCTGAGAAAGATCCTGAAGAAGGTGGCATGCAACCGAACCAGATGGTGCTGACCTCAATTGAGTGTCCGACCTGTAGTCGTCAGATGGGAATCCGTACCGCCAGTACCGGTGTTTTTCTGGGCTGTTCCGGCTATGCGCTGCCGCCTAAAGAGCGCTGCAAGCAGACCATCAACCTGATTCCGGAAAATGAAGTCCTCAATATTCTGGAAGGCGACGATGCTGAAACTAACGCCCTGCGTGCCCGTCGACGCTGCCAGAAGTGTGGCACCGCGATGGACAGCTATCTGATCGACAACGAACGAAAACTGCACGTTTGTGGTAATAACCCGGAGTGTGACGGTTACGAAATCGAGAAGGGCGAATTCCGCATCAAAGGCTATGACGGCCCGATAGTGGAGTGCGAGAAGTGTGGTTCGGAGATGCACCTGAAAATGGGACGCTTTGGTAAGTACATGGCGTGTACCAACGAAGAGTGCAAAAACACCCGCAAGATTCTGCGCAGTGGTGAAGTTGCACCGCCGAAAGAAGATCCGGTTCCACTGCCAGAGCTGGCGTGTGAGAAGTCCGATGCTTACTTCGTGTTGCGTGACGGCGCAGCGGGCGTTTTCCTTGCGGCCAACACCTTCCCGAAATCACGCGAAACGCGTGCACCGCTGGTGGAGGAGCTTCAGCGCTTCAAAGATCGTCTGCCTGAGAAGCTCAAATATCTGGCTGACGCGCCAGTAGCCGATCCGGAAGGCAATAAAACACTGGTACGCTTCAGCCGCAAAACCAAACAGCAGTATGTGTCCTCTGAAAAAGAGGGTAAGGCAACCGGCTGGTCCGCCTTCTATATAGATGGCAAGTGGCAGGAAGCGAAAAAGTAATTCAAAGGCCAGCCTTTGCTGGCCTTCTTCTTACTGTGCTTACCCGATTTGTCCACTGATAGTGACAATGCACCACATTCAGGCCAGCGCTCGCTGGCCTTTTTCTGAGCCTTATATCAATCCGTTCTACTCTGTCACTTAAACTGATATAGTTGTTATAGCATTTCCGACCTTTCCTGATGCATAGCATTTCTTGACCCTTGCGACTATACGTCAAGCGGGGATGCGACTCTGTAACTTACCGGGATGGAACAGATATGAAATTACAGCAGTTGCGCTATATCGTCGAAGTGGTGAACCATAATCTCAATGTCTCTTCGACAGCGGAAGGTCTCTACACCTCTCAACCCGGCATCAGCAAACAGGTGCGTATGCTGGAAGATGAGCTGGGCGTGCAAATTTTTGCCCGCAGCGGTAAACATCTCACTCAGGTGACGCCTGCAGGCGAAGAGATTATCCGTATAGCGCGTGAAGTCCTTTCCAAAGTGGATGCGATCAAATCCGTGGCCGGCGAGCATACCTGGCCGGATAAAGGCTCGCTTTATGTCGCCACCACGCATACCCAGGCACGTTACGCGCTGCCTGGCGTGATCAAGGGATTTATCGAGCGCTATCCGCGCGTCTCTTTACATATGCATCAGGGTTCTCCAACCCAGATCGCCGAAGCGGTTTCCAAGGGCAATGCGGACTTTGCGATTGCCACCGAAGCGCTGCATCTTTATGACGATCTCATCATGCTGCCGTGCTACCACTGGAACCGCGCGATTGTCGTCACGGCTGATCATCCGCTAGCTGGAAAAGGGCAGGTGAGCATCGAAGAACTGGCTGAACATCCGCTGGTGACCTACACCTTTGGCTTTACCGGGCGCTCAGAACTTGATACGGCCTTTAATCGGGCAGGATTAACACCCCGCATCGTCTTCACTGCTACCGATGCCGACGTCATTAAAACCTATGTCCGTTTAGGCCTGGGTGTGGGGGTAATTGCCAGTATGGCAGTTGATCCGGTGGCCGATCCTGACCTGATTCGTATTGAGGCCGCCGATATTTTTACCAACAGCACCACCAAGATTGGTTTCCGCCGCAGCACCTTCCTGCGCAGCTATATGTATGATTTTATCCAGCGTTTTGCGCCACACCTGACCCGCGACGTGGTAGATACCGCTGTGGCGCTGCGCTCAAACGAAGACATTGAGGCGATGTTTAAGGACATTAAGCTGCCATTTAAATAGCGTTGATGCTCTCCACGACAACATAAGGCTGCCTGGTGCAGCCTTTTTTGTTGCCAGGCTTTAGCGCCAAATGAGAATCAAAAGTTTTTATGATTTTTTTGTAAATGAAACATTGATCACATGTTTTCCGGTTGGGCTTTCTTAAATGCGAAATACAACACACTTTTAACTATGTCACTTTGCGACTCGCCAGGATTATTCCCATACTCCAGTTAAGAGCTGAAGTGTGAAGCCAGTAAACATAAGGTTCTTTAGATTCGCCTTTAGTTTTAAGTGGATCTGTTTTTAAATTAACTCAAATTTATTAGTTGTCTGTTTAATTAAATATTCGTTCAGGAGTTAATGATTTCTTACGTTACCGAAGCCTATTGATTAATACCGTTAATCGTTTTACTCAATAAAAATAACTGGATTTTTGGCCTTAACGCGTTTAGGATTCCTCCTAAATCTTAATCGATGTTATCAATCATTTTGTTGAGAGTGATTATCAAAAACTATGAATACACGACTGACTGTACAACCGGGTTTCCCGGCAAAAAGCACCAAGGTTGAGCGTACTGGCAATACCCGTCGCAATGCCTGGTTAACCGTATTCGCTGCCTCTGCGCTGTTCTGGGTGGTTGTAGCGTTAATGATTTGGCGTATCTGGGGCTAAAGCCATGTGGGCACATACACTCAGTCATAAGCGTTCTTTGACCACGGGTCAGCACAAGCCAGTATCCTGCAAAGGAAAAGAAGCCCTTGCAAAGGACGAAAAAGTGTCTATCCCCGAGTCATGGGACTTGAGTGATAATCAGCGACTTTTTATTGAGTCGTTTCTGGACCCTAAAAACAAATAACGTTGTAAGACCATCTATTCGTCACTGCTCTTTTATAACCGGTGTTTCCGGTGGGCTTTTAAATGCCCCTTTCCACATCCTGTAAGACCAAAGGGTGTCGCCGATTGACAGGCGACCGCAAAAACTTTTACGCCCGATTCCGGCGAAGGAGTGAACCAAATGAATATTATTAAAATGTCCTGGCTTAGCGCGTATGCTTTCTCCTTTGCGTTCTGGTCTGCGGCGGTGTGGATAACGCTGTAATTTGAATTAAATCACCTCTTTCTGATGCCTCGTGTTTTCACGGGGCATTTTCGTTTTCGGCGATTGTAGCAATTTGTGTTGTAATCAAAACGTTAACGAATTTGTGGTCTATCTTTAACATAAACCTTTGTCTCACTAAGGTTTAAGACCATGAATGAAAAAGGAGGAGCTATGTCGTCTACCCTACGCGAGCTGAGTCAGGAAATACTGCAGGTCGACACCAACAAATATCACATCTTCAGTCTTCCCCGTGCGGCTCAACATCTCGGCAACATCGATAGCCTGCCCAAATCTCTCAAAGTTCTGCTGGAAAACTTACTGCGCTGGCAGGATGGCGACTCTGTCACCACAGAGGACATCCAGGCGCTGGTTGACTGGCAGAAAGATGCTCACGCCGACCGCGAAATCGCCTACCGGCCAGCCCGCGTATTAATGCAGGATTTTACCGGCGTGCCGGCCGTAGTCGACCTGGCGGCCATGCGTGAAGCGGTGAATCGTCTGGGCGGCGATGTCGCCAAAGTGAATCCACTGTCGCCCGTCGATCTGGTTATCGACCACTCGGTCACCGTGGACCACTTTGGTGATGATGACGCTTTTGAAGAGAACGTCAGGCTGGAGATGGAACGCAACCATGAGCGCTACGTTTTCCTTCGCTGGGGTCAGAAAGCGTTTGATAAATTCCGCGTCGTGCCGCCGGGGACTGGCATTTGCCATCAGGTGAACCTGGAATATCTCGGCAAGGCGATCTGGCATGAAACCCTCAATGGCGAAGAGTATGCCTGGCCCGACACGCTGGTCGGTACCGATTCACACACCACCATGATTAACGCGCTTGGCGTGCTGGGATGGGGAGTAGGGGGCATCGAAGCTGAAGCAGCTATGCTGGGTCAGCCTGTCTCGATGCTGATCCCGGATGTCGTAGGTTTCAAACTTACCGGCAAACTGCGCGCAGGCATTACCGCAACCGACCTCGTTCTGACCGTCACTCAGATGCTGCGTAAGCATGGCGTTGTCGGCAAATTCGTTGAGTTTTACGGTGATGGCCTGGCCGACCTGCCGCTGGCAGACCGTGCGACCATTGCCAACATGGCACCGGAGTATGGCGCGACCTGCGGATTCTTCCCGGTTGATGACGTCACGCTGAGCTATATGACGCTGACCGGACGTGATGCCGATCAGGTGGCCTTAGTGGAAGCGTATGCCAAAGCGCAGGGTCTGTGGCGCAATCCCGGCGACGAGCCCCGTTTCACCAGTACCCTGGCACTGGATATGAACGAGGTGGAGTCAAGCCTGGCCGGACCAAAACGTCCGCAGGACAGGGTGTCGCTGGGCGATGTGCCCGCTGCGTTTGATGCCAGCAACGAGCTGGAAGTGAACCAGGCGCAAAAACCGCATAAAAATGTTGAGTATACCGATAGCGACACCGGCCTGACTCACACACTGACCGATGGCGCGGTGGTAATCAGTGCGATTACCTCCTGTACCAACACCTCTAACCCTAGTGTGCTGATGGCGGCCGGTTTACTGGCGAAGAAAGCGGTAGAGCGTGGGCTGAAACGTCAGCCGTGGGTCAAAGCTTCTCTGGCACCCGGTTCTAAAGTGGTTTCCGATTATCTGGCCGTCGCGCAGCTGACCTCATATCTCGACGAATTGGGCTTTAACCTGGTAGGCTACGGCTGCACCACCTGTATCGGTAACTCCGGCCCGCTGAAAGATGAGATTGAGTCTGCGATCAAAGCAGGCGATCTCACAGTCGGTGCCGTTTTATCCGGCAACCGCAACTTTGAAGGCCGCATTCATCCGCTGATTAAAACCAACTGGCTGGCTTCACCGCCGCTGGTAGTGGCTTACGCGCTGGCGGGTAATATGAAGATCAACCTGCAGACGGAGCCGCTGGGCAAGGATCAGCAGGGCCAGCCGGTCTACCTGAAAGATATCTGGCCGTCGCCCGAAGAGATCGCTACAGCCGTGCAGCAGGTCACCAGTGATATGTTCCACAAAGAATACGCAGAAGTCTTTGATGGCACGCCAGAGTGGCAGGCGATCAGGGTCAGTGAAGCGGCAACGTACGACTGGGATGAAGGCTCGACATACATCCGTCTGTCGCCGTTCTTTGATGATATGGAGAAAGAGCCTAAGCCGGTGCAGGATATTCGCGGTGCGCGGGTGCTCGCCCTGCTGGGCGACTCTGTCACCACGGACCATATCTCGCCAGCGGGCAGCATTAAAGCGGAAAGTCCCGCCGGACGCTATCTGCTGTCACACGGCGTTGAGCGCAACGACTTTAACTCCTATGGGTCGCGTCGTGGTAACCATGAGGTGATGATGCGCGGCACCTTTGCCAATATCCGTATCCGCAATGAGATGGTGCCAGGCGTAGAAGGCGGCTACACACGACACTATCCGAGTGGCGAACAATTGGCTATCTACGATGCTGCAATGAAATACCAGGCGGAAGGCGTGCCGCTGGCGGTCATTGCGGGTAAAGAGTATGGGTCCGGCTCCAGCCGCGACTGGGCCGCTAAAGGGCCACGTTTGCAGGGAGTTAGGGTCGTCATTGCCGAATCGTTTGAGCGTATTCACCGCTCCAACCTGATAGGGATGGGCATTCTGCCTCTGGAGTTTCCGCAGGGTGTGACGCGTAAAAGCCTGGGGCTGACCGGTGAAGAGCGCATTGATGTGGAAAATCTTCAGGCACTCACGCCAGGCTGTAGCGTGAAAGTCACGCTGACCCGTGCTGACGGCAGTAAAGAAGAGCTGGACACCCGTTGTCGCATCGATACCGGTAATGAGCTGACCTATTACCGCAATGACGGCATCCTGCACTATGTTATCCGCAATATGCTGGACTGACAAAAAAGCCGGGGAAAACCCGGCTTTTTTATGTGGCTTACAAAGTCATTAATGAGAAGCTTTAATATCGTGGCTGCACAGGGAACACGGTCAGATCGGAAAGACGCTAAGGCCAGTCCATGACATGCTCGGCCTGCGCGATTACGCACCTCATCCATGAGATGCGCCCGTAAACGGGCCAACGCGTTGCGTTGTTCAAAAACGCTCCCGGCGTTTTTTTCCGGGCGGCGGGACGCTTTCCTCTTCTGACCGAGCACCCTGCGCGTTGAGCTAATCCATTGATTGAGGATTCTCTCAGATTAGGCTTCTTCAATGGTCAGATGCCAGTGAGGCTCAGCTTATCTATGACTTCGGCAGCAGATGCCCCATCTTTTCCGCTTTTGTATCCAGATAGTGCGCATTCTTCGGATTACGTCCCACGACCAGCGGCACACGTTCAACGATGTTGATTCCTGCTTCGCTGAGGATCTCCACTTTGCGCGGATTGTTGGTCAGCAGGCGCACTTCATTCACGCCCAGCAGTTTGAACATATCTGCGCACAGGGTGAAGTCGCGCTCATCGGCGGCAAAGCCAAGCTGATGGTTCGCTTCTACGGTGTCATAACCTTTATCCTGCAACGCATAGGCGCGGATCTTATTCAGCAGACCAATGTTACGGCCTTCCTGACGGTGATAGAGCAGCACGCCGCGCCCTTCTTCTGCGATGGCATTGAGCGCGGCTTCCAGCTGAAAACCACAGTCGCAACGCAGGCTGAAGAGTGCATCGCCGGTCAGGCATTCGGAGTGAACGCGCGCCAGTACCGGCTCGTTGTCATTAATATCGCCAAAGACCAGTGCAACATGGTCATGTCCGGTTGCCAATTCTTCAAAACCAACCATCAGGAAATCTCCCCATGGCGTGGGCAGTTTGGCTTCTGCCACCCGTTTAAGCTGCATGTGACTCTCCAGAACCTTCAGAGGATGCACTATCATCATGATAGCGCACAGGCCAGTGTGGCCCGACAAACGTGCAATATTGTGCCACAACCCGGAAGCGGGCTGGTAATCTCTGAGACCAATTGCAGTGATAAAGCACAATTATCCAATCGGCAACGGTTATGTTATTCTTTTTTAAGCTAAAGTTATGCAAATGTTGTCATTTGACGCCAGGATAAGGGAAGAAGATGTTTAAGATTTCGCGTCGTACCACCTTTGGAATGCTGCTACTGCTCATCATGCCGGTTGCCGTCTGGCTTACTGGCTGGCGCTGGCAGCCAGGTGAAAGCAATGCGCTGCTGAAAGGTCTCTTCTGGATGACGGAAACCGTCACCAGTCCGTGGGGTATTGTCACCAGCGTGCTGCTGAGTGCCTGGATGCTCTGGTGCCTGCGCTTTCGCCTGAAGCCCGCCATATTGCTGCTGCTGATCATGAACGCCACCATTCTGGCGGGGCAATACACCAAATCCTTTATCAAAGAGCAGATTCAGGAGCCGCGTCCCTATGTGATCTGGCTGGAGCAGCATCACGGGCTGGATGAGAAGACTTTTTACGAGCTGAAGCGAAAACAGCGTGGTGAGATGGTAACGTCATTGATTGCCGATGAGACGCAGATTCCGGGCTGGCTGAAACGACACTGGGCGTTTGAAACCGGCTTTGCTTTTCCGTCAGGGCATACCATGTTTGCCGCCAGCTGGGCACTGCTGGCACTGGGTCTGCTCTGGCCGCGTCGACACTATAAAACCGTGGTGGTCATTTTTCTATGGGCGATGGGCGTGATGGCAAGCCGTCTGCTGCTGGGCATGCACTGGCCACGCGATCTGGCGATGGCTACCGTGCTCTCCTGGTTGCTGGTCACCGTGGCGACATGGCTGGCACAGCGTTTCTGTGGCCCGCTGACGCTGCCACCGGAAGAGCAAAAAGAGGTGGCACAGCGGGAGCCCTGATTGTAATTCACCCTTAAGACCCCATATTATTAATCGGGCCTGCGCAAAAGCGACTCGCCCGATGCTGCTGGGAGCAGCATTTTTGCCGCCGTTTTGGCATAATTCTACCTGATAACCTCACAACAGGATGCACTGTGAAATATTTGCTGATTTTTTTAGTGGTACTGGTCATTTTTATCATTTCCGTCACCTTAGGCGCGCATAACGATCAGGTCATTACTTTTAACTATCTGCTGGCGCAGGGTGAGTTCAGCATCTCGACCTTACTGGCATCACTGTTTGGCGCAGGTTTTGTCCTTGGCTGGGTCATCTGCGGGCTGTTCTGGTTACGGACCCGTGTTTCACTGGCCAATGCCAACCGGAAAATTAAGCGTATGCAGACGCAGATTGAGCAGAGCACTGCCCTGGCGACCACGCCATCTTCTCCGGCTGGCCGGGAATAATCCTCAATGCATGAATTGCTGTTTCTGTTACTGCCGGTTGCGGCTGCCTATGGCTGGTATATGGGCCGCCGCAGCGCGCATCAGGATAAGCAACAGGAAGCCAACCGGCTGTCACGTGAATATGTCGCGGGCGTCAATTTCCTGCTCTCAAATCAGCAGGACAAAGCCGTTGACCTGTTCCTCGATATGCTAAAAGAGGACAGCGGGACGGTTGAGGCACATCTGACGCTGGGTAACCTCTTCCGATCACGCGGAGAAGTTGACCGCGCTATCCGTATTCATCAGGCATTAATGGAAAGTGCTTCCCTGAGCTACGAGCAGCGTCTGCTTGCCGTTCAGCAGTTGGGTCGCGACTATATGGCGGCGGGCTTATATGACCGCGCAGAAGATATGTTTAAGCAGCTTACTGATGAAACGGATTTTCGCATCGGCGCGCTGCAGCAGCTGTTGCTGATTCACCAGGCCACCAGTGACTGGCAACAGGCAATCGAAGTCGCAGAGCGCCTGGTTAAGCTCGGCAATGAGAAGCAGAAAGGCGAAATCGCTCACTTTTACTGTGAACTCGCACTGCAGGCGATGAGCAGCGACGACCTGGAGCGAGCGATGAGCCTGCTGAAGAAAGGGGAGGCAGCCGATCGCAACAGCGCACGCATCTCTATTATGATGGGCCGTATTCTGATGGAGAAAGAGGATTTCGCTAAAGCGGTGGGTCATCTGCAGCGCGTGCTGGATCAGGATAAAGAGCTGGTGAGTGAAACGCTGGGCATGCTGGAGACCTGTTTCCTGCAGCTCAATCAGCCTGACGCCTGGGCAGACTTTCTGCAGCGCTGTGTGGAACAGAACACTGGCGCGGCAGCGGAACTTTATCTTTCTGACATCCTTGAGCAGCAGCAGGGCGCTGAAGCGGCACAACATTACATCAGTCGTCAGCTTGAGCGCCATCCGACGATGCGTGTTTTCCATCGCCTCATGGATTTAAACCTGCGTGAAGCAGAAGATGGCCGGGCCAAAGAGAGTCTGATGGTGCTGCGCGACATGGTGGGAGAGCAGATTCGCACCAAGCCACGCTATCGCTGTCAGAAATGTGGCTTTACCGCGCATGCACTTTACTGGCACTGTCCATCCTGCCGGACCTGGTCTTCAGTGAAGCCGATTCGCGGTCTCGACGGCCAGTAAAGCGGCCGTTATGGTCAAATGAATAACACCCATAATAGTTACAACATACTATATGAACGACAATCAACCGGATTTGGCAAAGGTGCACTTATTGCCAGGCAGAGGGGCAATGGCGATTGTGATGGCCAGACACCGCAGGTAGAATGCTTGCCGTTTGTCAATCGCGCCTGCGGGTGCTTACTGCAGAGGAAATGCCATGCCTTCACCCCACAACGTGACCGCTTCGCCGATTCTGGTAGCGCTGGATTATCATGACCTCGACAGCGCATTGCGTTTCGTCGACCAGATCGATCCCCGCAGTTGCCGCCTGAAAGTGGGCAAAGAGATGTTTACGCTGTTTGGTCCCTCGCTGGTTAACACTCTTCAGCAGCGCGGCTTTGAGCTGTTCCTCGATCTTAAATTTCACGATATTCCAAATACCACCGCGCATGCCGTGGCTGCCGCTGCCGATCTTGGCGTCTGGATGGTCAACGTTCATGCCAGCGGCGGGGCGCGGATGATGAACGCGGCGCGTGAGGCGCTGCTTCCTTTCGGTAAAGATGCGCCGCTGTTGATTGCGGTGACCGTGCTGACCAGCATGGATGCAGACGATCTCAGAGAGCTGGGCATTACGCTTTCCCCTGCCGAACAGGCAGAGCGACTGGCGAAGCTGACCCAGTCGTGCGGACTGGATGGTGTGGTCTGTTCCGCACATGAAGCGGTTCGCTTCAAACAGGTGTTGGGCAAGGAGTTTGCGCTGGTCACGCCGGGAATTCGTCCGGCAGGCAGCGATGCCGGCGATCAGCGTCGTATTATGACACCGCAGCAGGCGAAGCAGGCGGGGGTAGATTACATGGTTATCGGGCGTCCGATTACGCAATCCGCCGACCCCGCCGCTGCCCTGCAGGCGATCCTGGACAGTCTGGAGACGCAATAATGGCAAATGACAATCCACTGGTTTATTCAACAGACAGCGGGCGCATCATGCAGCCGGAGCCAAAAGCAGAGCGGCCAAAAGGGGATGGTGTTGTGCGGATCCAGCGTCAGACCAGCGGACGCAAGGGCAAAGGCGTCTGCCTGATTACCGGCGTCGACCTGGATGATGCGGCTCTGACGCTGCTGGCGGCAGAACTGAAAAAGAAGTGTGGCTGTGGCGGTTCGGTAAAAGAGGGCGTTATCGAGATTCAGGGCGACAAACGCGATTTGCTGAAAACGCTGCTGGAAGCCAAAGGAATGAAGGTCAAACTGGCGGGCGGCTGAAAAAAAATCGGGCTACCAGAGTAGCCCGATTGTCATGCAGATGCTTAGCGTAGCCGAATATTCTTTTAATAAGGTCCTTAGTGGACCTGATGACCGATAATACCACCGACAGCGGCACCGCCGACTGTGCCGAGTGCACTACCATTGGTCAATACTGAACCACCAATTGCGCCCGCGCCCGCGCCAATCGCGGTGTTGCGGTCACGTTTAGACCAGTTAGAACAGCCGCTCAGTGCAACAGCTAACGTGGTCGCCAGTACAACGGCAGTGATTCGTTTTATTGTTGTTGTCATACACTTCTCCTTTGATGTGCTCACAGAGGCAACACTCTTAGTATAGCTCCGATATTTCCTCAGCCCGCTTGTGTCGCATCATTGCCGCATCCGTGACGGCATCGAAATGTGAACACCATGGACAAACTGTTTGTAGCGGGTGAGGCACAATGCCGGACCCGACAGGTCCACGCATTGCCTGAGAAGATTCTAAGCATTCTGGATAAATTCCGAAGATAGAAAATTCTTAAATCACGACACATTTTTGGATTCACAGCCATTCCTTCTGCGTTTATAGCCATTTGCTCCATAACCCTTTGGCGTCTGACTCCGCAAAATTCAGGGACAATTGTCAGCAGGAGAAAAGGCATGCTGGAACACCTTAAACAGCAGGTTCTGGAAGCGAATCTGGATTTACCCAAATATAACCTGGTGACCTTCACCTGGGGCAATGTCAGCGCGGTTGATCGCGAACAGGGTTTGCTGGTGATTAAACCGTCTGGCGTAAGCTATGATGTGATGAAGCGCGACGACATGGTGGTCGTCGATCTGGCGAGAGGCGAGGTAGTGGAAGGGGATAAACGCCCTTCATCAGACACGGCAACGCACCGCGCGCTCTATCTCGCCTGGCCGGAAGTTGGTGGCATTGTCCATACCCATTCGCGGCATGCGACCATCTGGGCGCAGGCTGGACGACCGATCCCAGCCTGGGGAACCACTCACGCTGACGATTTCTATGGCGAGATCCCCTGTACCCGCGCAATGCGCAATGAAGAGATTCAGCACGAGTACGAGTGGAATACGGGTGAAGTGATTATCGAAACCTTTGCACAGCGCGGATTGTCACCTTCGGCAATTCCTGGGGTGCTGGTCAACTCACACGGCCCGTTTGCCTGGGGCAAAGACGCCCATGCGGCCGTGCATAGCGCGGTAGTGCTGGAGGAGGTGGCCTATATGGGCCTGTTCAGCCAGCAGCTGACACCAGACCTGCCGCCGATTAACCAGACGCTGCTTGACCTGCACTATCTGCGAAAGCATGGCGAGAATGCCTGGTACGGGCAAAAATAACAGGCGGGACGCAATAGCGTCCCGTTTTTTTAGTCTCTTTTGAGACTGGTATGGCGATCCCCATCATAATTATAAAAACAACTTATCAATATAAATAAAACAGCGTTTCATTTTATCGGATTGATCACTGTTTTGATTACTTCAAGTCACTACTTTGCCTGCATCGCCTCCGGGCACCCTCTGGCATAGCAAAGGTGACATGTATATGCACATCAAACGGGCAATAGATAAAATTCCGGGCGGCATGATGCTCATTCCGCTGTTTATCGGCGCACTCTGCCATACGTTCTCGCCGGGGGCCGGGAAATATTTCGGTTCTTTCACCAACGGTCTGATGACCGGCACCGTGCCCATTCTGGCCGTCTGGTTCTTCTGCATGGGGGCGTCGATAAAGCTCAGCGCCACCGGAACGGTACTACGTAAATCCGGCACGCTGGTGCTCACCAAAATTGCCGTGGCATGGGTAGTGGCCGCAATCGCCTCGCGGGTGATGCCGGAAAATGGCGTAGAAGTGGGGATGTTTGCCGGCTTATCGACGCTGGCGCTGGTTGCCGCGATGGATATGACCAATGGCGGTCTTTATGCCTCCATCATGCAACAGTACGGTTCCAAAGAGGAAGCGGGCGCCTTTGTGCTGATGTCACTGGAGTCCGGGCCATTAATGACCATGGTGATACTGGGCACTGCCGGTATCGCATCATTTGAGCCGCACGTGTTTGTCGGCGCGATCCTGCCGTTTGTGGTGGGATTTGCATTAGGGAATCTTGATCCGGAGTTGCGCGACTTCTTCGGCAAAGCGGTACATACGCTGATTCCCTTCTTCGCTTTTGCACTGGGTAACACCATTAACCTGGGCGTGATTGCGGAAACCGGCCTTCTGGGCATCATGCTGGGCGTAGCCGTCATCATCATTACCGGTATCCCGCTTATTCTGGCCGATCGGCTGATTGGTGGGGGAGATGGCACGGCGGGCGTGGCCGCATCCAGTACGGCAGGCGCGGCGGTGGCAACACCGGTGCTGATTGCCGAAATGCTGCCGCAGTTTAAAGCGGTTGCCCCGGCGGCCACAGCGCTGGTGGCCACTTCCGTGATTGTGACCTCTGTGCTGGTGCCCATCATCACCGCCATCTATTCAAAACGTCTTAAGCGTCTTCATGTTGCCGTCGGACAGCGTGCCGCTATTAAGTAACCCGCCTAATCAATCCCCGACGCGCCAGTCGGGGATCACTCTGGATTTTGTGTTGTAAATCAATCTCTCATTTGGTCTGGCCTCACTCTGCATTACGCTGATGTGGCGTATTTAACGCATCAAAATATAAACAGAGGATGAGACAATGACAGTTATTAACCAAGCAACGTGCAGATTATTTACCGAAGTCGGCAACACCACGCAGTTAGTCGCCTATTACGAAGAAGGGCGTCGTACCATGTGGATGATGCTGCGTGCTCAGCCCCGTCCGAGCTTCAACCACGAACTGATTGAGGAGATCATGAACCTGAGCTATGCCGCTCAGCGCTCCGGTCTGCCAATCGATTTCTGGGTCACCGGCTCACTGGTGCCGCAGATGTTTAACGCCGGTGGCGATTTGCGCTTCTTCGTCGAGTGCATTCGCAATAACCGTCGTGAGGCGCTACGAGCCTATGCCCGTGCCTGTGTGGATTGTATCCATTCGGCAGCACGTGGTTTCGATACCGGCGCGGTGACGCTGGCGATGATTGAAGGCAGTGCGCTGGGTGGCGGATTTGAGGCGGCGCTGGCGCATCACTTCATTCTGGCGCAGAACAACGCGCGGATGGGCTTCCCTGAAATCGCTTTTAACCTGTTTCCTGGCATGGGCGGCTATTCGCTGGTGGCGCGTCGTTCCGGCATGAAGCTGGCAGAGGAGTTAATCTGCGAAGGGGAGTCCCATAGTGCGGAGTGGTATGAGACCCGCGGACTGGTGGATAAAGTCTTCCAGCCTGGCGACAGCTACCGCGCCACACGCACCTTTATCGATACGTTACGGCCTAAACTCAATGGCGTACGGGCGATGCTGAAAGCACGTCAGCGCGTGCTGCAACTGTCACGCGCTGAGCTGATGGACATCACTGAGGATTGGGTTGATTATGCCTTCACTCTCGAACCCAAAGACATTGCTTACATGGAACGCCTGGTACAGTTACAAAACCGCCACAGCGCATCACTGCGTAAAGCGGGTTAATCTTAACCAGCGTTAAACGCGGGCAGGATGCTTAGCCAGCCAATGCCCAAATTGTTCCGCGGGCATTGGTTTTGCGTAATAGTAACCCTGACGCCCATCGACACCACTTTTGAGAACAAACTTCTCTTCATCCGGGGTCTCAATACCCTCAGCGATCACCTGCAAATCGAGCGCCTTGGCGACGGCGACGATAGCACGCACCAGCGATTGTGAAACCGGCTGCTTGTTAATATCGCGGATAAAGCTCTGGTCGAGTTTGATGGCATTGATTGGCACGCGTGCCAGCTGAGAAAGCGAGGAGTAACCGGTGCCAAAGTCATCCAGGTGCACCTGTGCGCCCAGTTCCTGAAACTGCTTCATCAGCTTCAGCGCTTCCGTTTCATTCTCAATCAGGCAGCTTTCGGTCAGCTCAATATCGATGGGGCAGTCGGTGATATTAGCCTCATGCAGCGCCTGTTTCAGGTCAGTGTAGATGCTCTGATCAATCAACTGACGGGCAGAAACGTTGACGGCGACGCGCAGAAACATGCCCTGCTCACGCCAGGCGATAATCTGCTTCAGCACGTTGAGCATGACCCAGCGTCCCAGCGGCACAATCAGCCCTGACTCTTCAGCATAGGGAATAAAGTCAGCAGGCGAGACCAGACCACGTTCTGGCGAGTTCCAGCGCACCAGGGCTTCAGCACTGCGGACCTGGCCATCGCTGTCGATTTTTGGCTGGTAGTGTACCAGCAGATGATCCAGTTCCAGCGCCTTGCGCAGGTTAGTATCCAGCCACAGATACTCAAAGACCCGTTGGTTCATCTCAGCCGCAAACACGCAGAACTTGCCGCGCCCGTTCTCTTTGGCGTGATACATCGCGGTGTCTGCGTTGCGAATCAGGCTCTCGCGATCGTCGCCATGCAGCGGCGCGAAAGCGATGCCAATAGAACAGCCGCTGTAAACTTCTATCAGCCCGATACGGAACGGCTGACGCAGCCGCTCAAGAATACGGGAAGACATCGCTTCCAGTGCCGCCTGGCTGGTGTGCTCAGCCAGCACCACAAATTCGTCGCCACCCAGACGGCCCAGAGTCTGATCTTTACCCAGACAGCTGAGGATGGCCAGTGATACGGCCTGCAGTAACTGATCGCCGAACATATGACCGTAGGCGTCGTTCACCTTTTTAAAATTATCGAGGTCGAGATAAACCACGCCGGTCTCATCACCCTCGGATCGCTCCAGCGCCAGGCTAATCTGTTGATGAATGGCGTTGCGATTGGGTAAACCGGTCACTGTATCGGTGTTTGCCAGCACCCGCAGACGTTCCTGAGCGCGTCGCTCCTCGGTGATGTCTGTGCCAGAACAGATGAGGAAAATTTCATTTTTGCCACTGCCGCTGTGAACAAACTTATTACGAAACAGAAACAGTCGCTGACCTTTTTTGGTTTTGACCCAGCGCTCAACCTCATAAGAGTTACCGTCACGGAAGAAGCCCGCAATGTTGCGTCGTGACTGTGAGGCTTCCTGTTTGGTCATAAAAAGCTGAAAGACGTTACGGCCAATAACCTCGTGCTCATTCAGGCCGGTATATTCTTCACTAAGGCGGTTAAAACGCTGGATATTGCCCCGCTGATCGAGGATCACAATCACCGAATTAGCTTCAGAAACCACCTGTTCAGCGAATGACAGTCCCAGGGTTAAATCCCGGGCAACCGCAGACGTATCACCCCAGGCAGAGGCGGTGCCAGCCCATGAAGCCTGGTTCACTTTGCGTCCGACAAAATGCATTGGCACGTCAATGCCCTGAAGGGTCATAGTCAGATTAATGCTTGAGGTGATGACCGGCATCGCGCGGATCATTGCGGCCTGGCCGGGAGTTAGCGGCAGGGCGATATTGGTTTGTGATGACTCATCTTCGGCAAAATGCAATGCATCGCTGTCCGCGGTCAGACGCCAATGAGGGCTGGTTGTACCAAAAAGAGTGTACAACAACGTTTGCCCGTGTTCATCGGTCATGGAAACTTCCTCCGGGAAGTGCTCTGCAGGCGTTATCTCATTATTTTAGCAACAGTATTCATCATCTGACGCCAGCACAAGATGCAAACCAAATATATTTTCCCATCCAGATAAGAATGGCACAAAAAAGCCCCGGCAAAGCGGGGCTGTAGCGTGCGGTCAGCAGGGACATTTACCCAGTTTTCCCGCCTGGCTGGGAAAGCGGGCATCCAGGCAGTAGCGGTGGAAATCGCGCTCATTCATCGGCGGCTGCTCAGGATGATGAAGACGCATATGCTGCAGATATTTTTGATAATCCTGGACCCCGACCATTAAGCGGAAGCACTGTTGCAGGCCGCGCCACAATCTCCGCCAGCTGAATGCCTGCGGCATCGGCGAAGCGGTCAGATGGCAACGGATAATCTGCCACTCACCCTGTGGACGATGGCCCTGATGAATAGCATCAGACATGACGCACCGCCTTGTTACGCAGTGTCACAGACGTCTCGCTGGTGGTCGGCACCGCACTGTTCAGCGCGCGACGAATCACAAAGAACGCGGCGACCAGCATCGTGACTGCCACCAGCATAAAGAAAGCGCACAGCGCCGCATTAATCTGATTGCTGAACACGATGGTCTGCATATCCGCCACGCTTTTTGCCGGTGCAATGATCACGCCTTCATCCAGCCCTTTGCGGAACTTATTCGCCTGGGCCAGGAAGCCAATGGAGGGCTTTTCGTGGAAAATTTTCTGCCAGCCCGCCGTCATTGAAGTGATAAACAGCCAGACGGTAGGCAGAATCGTCACCCAGGCGTAGCGCTGCTTTTTCATTTTGAACAGCACCACGGTGCCAAGAATCAGCGCCATCGACGCCAGCATCTGGTTGCCGATACCGAACAGTGGCCACAGGGTGTTAATGCCGCCCAGTGGATCGACCACGCCCTGGTAGACAAAGAAGCCCCAGCCCGCGACCGCGACGGTGGTGCCCGCCATGTTCCCCAGCCAGGATCGGTTGTTCGCCAGAGAAGGCACCACAGTTCCCACCAGATCCTGCACCATAAAACGGCAGGCGCGGGTACCCGCATCCACCGCGGTCAGGATGAACAGCGCTTCGAACAGAATGGCGAAGTGATACCAGAACGCCATCATCGCCCGGCTGTTAAAGATCTCAGTAATGATGTGGGCCATGCCGACCGCGAAAGTGGGCGCACCGCCTGCGCGGGAGAGAATCGAGCCTTCTCCCACATCACGGGCAATACCGCTCAGCATTTCGGGCGTCACGACAAAGCCCCAGCCATTGATCACCTGCGAAGCGCTTTCAACGGTGGTGCCAATCAATGCAGCGGGTGAGTTCATGGCAAAGTAGACGCCAGGATCCAGCACCGAGGCACAAATCAGCGCCATGATCGCCACAAAGGACTCCATTAGCATTGCACCATAGCCAATAAAGCGGATATGACTTTCCCGCTCTACCAGCTTCGGCGTGGTGCCGCTGGAGACCAGTGCATGGAAGCCGGAGATCGCGCCGCAGGCAATGGTGATAAACAGGAACGGGAACATCGCGCCGGAGAAGACCGGGCCGGTGCCGTCGATAAATTTGGTCACCGCGGGCATTTTCATCTCAGGCATCGCAAAGACAATGCCCACCGCCAGCCCGACAATCACGCCGATTTTAAGAAAGGTCGAAAGGTAGTCGCGGGGTGCCAGCAGCAGCCAGACCGGCAGTACCGAAGCAATAAAGCCGTAAATCACCAGTACCCAGGTCAGCGAGGTGCCTTTCAGGGTAAAGAAGGGGCCCCAGTAAGGATGCTGTGCCACGTCGCCGCCATAAATAATTGCCGCCATCATCAGCACAAAGCCAATCAGTGACACTTCGGCGATTTTACCGGGGCGGATAAAGCGCATGTAAACGCCCATAAACAGCGCAATGGGAATGGTGGCTGCAATGGTAAACAGGCCCCATGGACTGTTTGCCAGCGCCTTTACGACAACCAGCGCCAGCGCCGACAGGATAATGATCATCACGCCCAGCGCGCCAAGCATTGTCACCACACCGGCAAACGCCCCCAGCTCCTGTCGCGCCATCTCGCCCAGCGAGCGGCCATCACGGCGGGTTGAGATAAACAGGATCAGGAAATCCTGTACCGCGCCCGCCAGCATGACACCAACCAGAATCCAGATGGTCCCCGGCAGAAAGCCCATCTGCGCTGCCAGAATCGGGCCAACCAGCGGACCGGCACCGGCAATAGCCGCGAAGTGATGACCAAACAGCACCCATTTATTGGTCGGGACATAATCGAGTCCGTCGCTCAGCCGCTCGGCGGGGGTCATTCGGCGATCGTCCAGTTCGAAGATATTGCGGGCGATAAACAGGCTGTAGAAGCGATACGCGATGCTGTAACAGGCGACAGCGGCTATCACCAGCCAGACTGCGTTGACGTGTTCGCCGCGGCTGAGGGCCAGCATGGCGAAAGCGCCCGCGCCGATTAACGCCACCACTAACCAGATGACGCTGGTTTTGACGTTTTTCATGACTAACTCCTTGTAGGGACCGAGAGGAAAGCGATCGAAAACAACGAGTTAAACTTAATGTAATGGAATGTAAGTGAAAGTTAATCAGTGGAGAAGTGTGAAGCGGGGTACAAATTTAACGTTTTCGTAACGAGAATAGGCAGGAACAGGCGGGATAACCGAAGTTATCCCGCCAGATTTAAAGCTTAATCACGCTGTGTTCAGACGGCAGGACGAGCCACAACGCTGCGGGTTTCCATACGGACTTCGGCGATGGTCACATCAATCACGTCAGTCACGCGGTAAACCAGTTCACCTTTGATCTGTACGCTGCCATTTTCCTGGCTTAAGAGCAGCTCATCACGCACTGCATGAATGAACGGGGCCGGGATAAAGGCGACGGCACCAAACTCGACCAGGCGAACGCGCATACCGCCACGCGACACATCGATAATCTCAGCGCTGAAGCGACGGTCAGTGCCCGCAAACGGGGCCAGATAACGGGCGTAGAGCCAGTCGCCAACATCACGTTCCGCCATCCGGTTCAGGCGGCGGCGTTCACTCATCGTCACCGTTACGGCATCATCCGGGCGGGCAATCTGCTCACCGCGAATAATCGCCTTCAGCAGACGATGGTTGATCATGTCGCCGAACTTACGAATCGGTGAGGTCCAGGTAGCATATGCCTCCAGACCCAGGCCAAAGTGGGGGCCAGGCTCGGTGCTGATCTCCGCGAAGGTCTGGAAACGACGGATGCGGCTGTCGAGGAACTGGGTTGGCTGGGCATCAAGCTCACGACGCAGCATGCGGAAACCGTCCAGCGTGGTGATCGCCTGTGCATCCACGGTAATACCGTGATTGGCCAGCACGGCGGCGGCCTGCTCAGCATTGGTCGCATCGAAACCGGCATGGACGTTATAAATGCCGAAACCAAGACGGTCACGCAGCACTTTCGCCGCGCAGACGTTCGCCAGAATCATGGACTCTTCAACGATGCGGTTAGCGATGCGGCGAGGTTCAGCCACGATCTCCAGCACTTCGCCTTTTTCACCCAGCAGGAAGCGGTAGTCCGGGCGATCTTTAAACACCAGCGCGTGGGTCTGACGCCATTCGCTGCGCGCCAGGCAGAGACGGTGCAGCAGACGAATCTGTTCTGCAATCGCATCACTCTCCGGCTGCCAGGTGCCGCTGTTTTCCAGCCAGTCCGAGACGTCGTCGTAGGCCAGCTTGGCTTTGGACTCAATCCAGGCCGCAAAAAACGCCACATCATCACTTAAGGTGCCATCGGCGGCCACCGTGACGCGGCAGGCCAGCGCCGGACGACGCACATTCGGACGCAGCGAGCAGACATCATCCGAGAGTTCGCGCGGCAGCATCGGGATGTTGAAGCCTGGCAGATAGTTGGTGAACGCACGCTCTGCCGCCAGCTTATCGAGTTGACTGCCTTCCGCCACATAGGCAGTCGGATCGGCGATAGCGATGGTCAGACGCAGCGTGCCATCATCCTGCGCTTCCACATAGAGCGCATCATCCATATCCTGGGTACTGGCGCTGTCAATGGTGACGAAATCCAGCGCGGTCAGATCTTCACGCGTCAGATTTTCATCCAGCATCTCGCCAAAGCTGACGTCAGGCGCTTCACGTTCAAGGTTATGACGCGACAGTGTCACCCACCACGGTGCCAGGTGATCATCAGCTTTGACAATAAAATCGGTAAGTTCGGCATAAAAACCGCGATCGCCCTTGAGTGGATGGCGACGCATTTCCGCCACGGCCCAGTCGCCATTTTCAAATGCATGGCTGACATCGCGTGCAGGGCGACACTGGATTGCATCTTTCAGCAGGGGATGATCCGGCACAATCGACAGGCGATCGTCTTTCTTCTGGACCCGGCCAACAAAGCGGCTCAGGAACGGTTCAATCAGGGTTTCCGGCTCAGCGCTTTCGCGATCTTTATCGCTGTGGATCACGGCGGTGATACGATCGCCATGCATTACTTTCTTCATCTGCGGTGGCGGAATGAAGTAACTTTTTTGCGCATCGACTTCCAGAAAGCCGAAGCCTTTTTCGGTGCCTTTAACGACGCCTTCAGCACGAGGCGTTTGCGAATGGAGCTTCTCTTTCAGCTGCGCGAGCAGCGGGTTATCCTGGAACATAATTTTTACGTTTCGTTGGCTGATTGCGGCTGACAGTTTTACGCGAATCGACGCCGCGCGGCAAGGCAAAAAGCCGGACGAACCGGCTTTTCAGGGAGTGGCGAAGGCGCTATCAGGCGATGCGCTGATCGGCCAGTGACTCAGAGAGTTCCAGCTTTACCGGCACCGATTTAGAGGTCGGTGTGCCGCTGTCATCGCCAAAGCTGTTCAGCGGCACCAGCGGGTTGGTTTCCGGGTAATATGCCGCCAGGTTACCGCGCGGAATATTGTAGGGAACCAGTTTGAAGCCGCTGACGCGACGGGTGATGCCATCATTCCACAGCGTCTCGATATCAACATTCTGGCCTTCGGTGAAGCCCAGGTCTGCCATATCGTCCGGGTTGATGAACACCACTTCACGCTGGCCAAACACGCCACGGTAACGATCATCAAGGCCGTAAATAGTGGTGTTGTACTGGTCATGGGAACGCAGCGTCTGCAGCGTGAACGGCACGTCCTGATCCAGCGTCGGGAACAGCGAGGTCGGCAGCGCCGAGGCGTTGAACTCCGCTTTCTGGCTTGGCGTATTAAAGCGCAATTCCGCTGCTGCATTGCCCAGATAGAACCCACCCGGGATATCGCATTTGGCGTTGAAGTCGGCAAAACCCGGAATCGTCGCGGCAATGTGCTCACGGATCAGGTTGTAATCACCCGCCAGCTCGCGCCATTTCACTTTCGCATCACCCAGCACTGCCTGGGCGATACCCGCAACAATCGAAGTCTCTGAACGCTGTGTTTCCGCCAGCGGAATACCGATACCTTCAGAGGCGTGGACCATGCTGAAAGAGTCTTCTACGGTAATAAACTGATTACCGGTTGCCTGCAGATCGCGCTCGGTGCGACCCAGCGTGGGCAGAATCAGCCCTTCATGACCCGGCACCAGATGACTACGGTTCAGTTTGGTGCTGATATGCACGGTCAGACCACAGCGTGACAGCGCCTCTTCGGTGCGTGGTGAATCGGGCGCAGCCGCAGCCAGGTTACCACCCAGCGCGATCAGCACTTTGACTTCATCACGCAGCATCGCGTTCAGCGCTTCAACGGTGTTATGGCCTGGCGCACGCGGTGGCTCGAAACCAAAATGATTACCCAGCGCATCCAGGAAGGCTTTAGCCGGTTTCTCATCGATACCCATGGTACGGTTGCCCTGCACATTACTGTGACCGCGAACCGGGCAGAGGCCTGCACCTTTTTTACCCAGCTGACCAAACAGCAGCTGCAGGTTGGTGATTTCGCGCACCGTATCAACCGAATGCTTATGCTGGGTAATGCCCATCGCCCAGGTACAGATCACACGATCAGCGCTCTGGTAGATCGCCGCGGCTTCACGGATCTGCGCCTGAGTCAGGCCAGACTGCGCCACAATCTGCATCCAGCTGGTGTTATCCACCGCGTCGAGATAGGCCTCAATGCCGTGGGTTTTGGCATTGATAAACGTCTGATCAAACAGGCCACTTTCACCGGCTGCCAGACGCGCGCGATGGGTTTCCAGCAGAGATTTCACCATGCCGCGCACCGCCGCCATATCACCGCCCAGGTTCGGCTGGTAATAAGAGGAGCTGATGTTGCCCGCTTTCGAGGTCACCACTTCCAGCGGTTTCTGCGGATCGGCAAAACGTTCCAGACCGCGCTCGCGCAGGGTATTAAACGTGACGATTTTCGCGCCGTGATCGGCAGCGTGCCGCAGGCTGTGCAGCATACGCGGATGGTTGGTGCCAGGGTTCTGCCCGAAGACAAAAATGGCATCAGCGTGGTCGAAATCATCAAGGCGAATGGTCCCTTTACCGACGCCAATGCTGCGCTTCAGCCCGGTGCCGCTGGCCTCGTGGCACATATTGGAACAGTCAGGGAAGTTATTGGTGCCCATCAGGCGGCCAAACAGCTGATAAAGCCAGGAGGCTTCATTGCTGGCGCGACCCGAGGTGTAAAGCTCCATCTGGTCCGGGTGGTCCATCGCCTTGATGTGCTGCGCGATCAGCGCAAAGGCATCATCCCAGCTGATTGGCTCGTAGTGGTCGGTTTCCGCGTTGTAGCGCAGTGGATGGGTCAGACGCCCCTGATATTCCAGGAAATAGTCACTCTGGGTATAGAGGGTTGTCACGCTGTGCTTAGCGAAAAAGTCGCTGTCGACCATGCGGCGTGTTGCTTCCCAGGTCACCGCTTTCGCCCCGTTTTCGCAGAAGCTGAAGGTACTTTTATTGTCATCACCCCAGGCGCAGCCCGGACAGTCAAAACCGCGTGCTTTGTTCATGCGCATCAGGTTGCGCATATTTTTCAGGGCCGCTTTGCTGTCAAGAACGAAACGCGTGGTGGCTTCCAGTGAACCCCAGCCGCCCGCAGCCGCGCGGTAGGGTTTGATTTGGCGTTTAAATTTCATATTGAGTGCAGGCTTTTTATAGTAGGAATTATTGTTTGGTGTTTGTTATCAGGTTATAGCCTGATGGTGAAACAAAGTCTGCAGATATCCTCATACCTTGTCTAATTGATTGACTTAATGGTGCGATAGCTGGCGTTTATCGTGCATCGGCCAGAATTGTGATGGTGGTCAGATTTTACCCGCCTTTAACCGGCTGATAACGGGAGTTCTCCCCACAACAGGCTAATACTTGCTGTTCACACTCAGAGAGGGCGCAACTCCATGAAACAGCTGACCAGCCAGATCCATGCATTTGGCAAAGCGTTGATGATGCCAATCTCGGTCATCGCTGCCGCCGGTATTTTCCTCGGGCTGGCGGCAGCGATGCAGAACCCGGCGGTGACCGGCGAGGCCTTTGCGCAGATGCAGGTGCCGCAGTTAATCATTGGATTTATCCGCAAGGTCGCCGGGGCGCTGTTTGCCAACCTGCCGGTCTTCTTTGCTGTGGCGAGTGCCATCGGGCTGGCGAAAGCGGAAAAACCCACTGCCGCCTTTGCCGCGGTGATTGGCTACATCGTGATGAATGTCGGCATCAGCGCTACGCTGGCGGCGAAAGGGATTACGGCGGCCACTACTACACCGGCCGCGCTGCAGCAGGCGGGTCTGGATCAGACCACGGCCATGATGACCTCAGCGGAATATATCAACATGCTGGGCGTCTTTACCTACAACATGAGCGTGCTGGGCGGGGTGATTGCCGGTCTGATCACGGTGGCGCTGCATAATCGCTTCTATACCCAGCAGCTGCCAACCGCGATCAGTTTTTTTGGCGGACGGCGTTTTGTGCCGATCGTGACCGTGGTCTGTCTGCCGCTGATTGGGGTATTGCTGGCGCTGGTCTGGCCCACCATCGGGCAGGGTATCGCCTGGATTGGCCAGATGATTGGAAAAAGCGGCCAGTACGGCGCATTTCTTCTGGGGGCCTTTGAGCGCATCCTGATCCCCACCGGCCTGCACCATATCCTTAACGAAACCGTGCGCTTTACACCGATTGGCGGGTTGGCGGTAGTTGATGGTCAGACGGTGGTCGGTGCGCTGAACATCTTCAATGCGTCGCTGACCCATCCGGGATCAATACCCGATGAGACGCTGCGCACCGCCACGCAGTTTCTGGCACAGGGCAAGATTCCGGTGATGATGTTTGGTCTTCCCGCTGCGGCGCTGGCAATCTACCACACCGCACGGCCCGAACATAAACAGCGTGTTAAAGCGCTGGTGATGGCGGGCGCACTGACCTCATTTACCACCGGGATTACCGAGCCGCTGGAGTTCTGCTTTATCTTTGTCTCGCCGGTGCTCTATCTGCTGCATGCTTTCCTGACCGGCCTGTCGTTTATGCTGATGTCGATGCTGCATCTGATGATCGGCAATGTGCAGGGTGGTGTTATCGATCTGGTGGTGTTCGGCATGCTGGGCGGCGCGAAAACCCACTGGTGGTGGACGCTGGCGCTGGGCGTCATCTACGCACCGATCTACTACTACGCATTCCGTCTGGTGATCACGCGAATGCATGTCGAGACGCCGGGCCGTGAGTCTGAAGAGGAGAAACCCCAACAGGTCACGGCGGATGAGCGGACGCAGGTGATTATCAGCGGGCTGGGCGGGCAGGCCAATATTGAAGATGTCGATTGCTGCTTTACCCGTTTGCGGGTAAGGGTCAAAGAGATGAATCAGGTGGTCGATCAGACGCTTATGAGCACTGGTGCTAACGGGGTGAATCGCGTCAGCGCCCATGACATTCAGGTAATTTACGGTCCTCAGGTCGAGAAGATCGCTAACGAAGTGAAAATGGCGCTGGGTGTTGCGTAACGACTCTCTCTTCAGGCTTGATGACCAGGCTAACCGTCCGGCGCTCGCGGGCGGTTAGCACATTTCCCTGCACATATACTGAACGCTGCCGTTCCGCTTATTGTAACTAAAAAAAGCACAGCCCTAATGGGCCGCATCTTTATGCCGATATAGCGACTTATCCTCCTTATTTTCGGAACTTCGCGATGTCGTTAAAAAAGTCCTCCCTGATTATCTTCACCTTCCTGCTGGCGTTGTTTCTTACCAGCGTGGCAATCAGTACCTGGCTGCTGATTCAGAGCAATCAATCTTTGAACGCGGTCAACAAAGAGATCCGCGTGGTGCTTTCGGTCATTGACCCGATCAATCACAGCCGTACGCTGCGTGTTCGTCTGATGGAGTACATGAAGGAGATTGAGGGCAGTGACGCCAGCAATCCCGCCACGCTGGACAGCGTGCGGACCGTGGCCGGAAAAGCGGATGCCGCCTTTCAGGCCTACATGAACGCGCCGCGTCTGCCGGGCGAAGAGGCGGAGGCAGATGCCTATAGCCAGGCTTATCAGGCTTATCGTCAGCAGGGGTTGCAGCCGTTAATTGAGGCAGCAGAGGCGCACGATCAGGTGCGTTTTAAAAATCAGATCCCGACCGTGGTTCGTCTTGACCGCCAGTATGAAATTATTCTGGACCGTGTACTGGCCCAGCACGAAACCTACGCCAAAAAGCTCAACAACGACGCACAGAGTCACTTCACTTCGGGTATTACCCTGCTGGGTCTCTTTGGCGTGCTGTTTTTCGGCATCATCATCGCCATTTACATCTTCATGAAGCGCTATGTGCTTTCGCCAATCAATGATGCGCAGGAACACTGTAAGCTGATTGCGGCAGGCGTTCTGGATGCCACCGTGCCAGTGAAACCGGGTTCACGCAGTGAGATTCAGATGCTGATGGGTTCGCTGGAGCAGATGCGCAGCGCGCTGACCGCCATTATTCTGCAGGTACGAGATTCAACCCGCTCAGTCTCCACCGCCTCGCAGGAAATTGCGGCGGGTAACATCGATCTCGCCTCGCGCACCGAACAGCAGGCCGCCGCGCTGACGGAAACCGCAGCCAGCATGGAGCAGCTGGGCGCAACGGTGAAACAGAACACTGAAAACGTCTTTGAAGCCTGCCGTCTGACCAGTGAAGCGGTGAAAAATGCGGAAAGCGGCGAAAAAGTCTCGCAGGAAGTGGTGACATCGATGGCGCTGATTAACGCCAGCTCGAAGAAGATTGAAGAGATCACGACCGTTATCGACAGTATCGCTTTCCAGACTAACATTCTGGCGCTGAATGCGGCCGTCGAAGCCGCCCGTGCAGGTGAGCAGGGTCGTGGCTTTGCGGTAGTCGCAGGGGAAGTGCGTAATCTGGCCCAGCGCAGTGCTACCGCAGCCAAAGAGATTGAGGGGCTGATTGCAGAATCTGTCTCCATCATCCACGCTGGTTCCGATCAGGTCAGCCGGACGGGCGAAGCGATGAGCGCGATTATCTCTTCGGTCAGCCGCGTGAATCTGCTGATGGAGCACATCTCTACCGCGTCTGATGAACAGAGTCGCGGCATCGGTCAGATTGAACAGGCGGTCACCGAGATGGACAGCGTCACCCAGCAGAACTCGGCGCTGGTTCAGGAATCTGCGGCGGCGTCAGCCTCGCTGGAGGAGCAGGTGCAGTACCTGACGCAGTCGGTTTCCACCTTCCGTCTGGCAAACAGCTAATCGGTTTCTTCCGCGCGGCGTCTATGCAGCGCGGAATGCTGTGATGAATAGCGTCAGGCAGAGAAGAGCATGTTTGATTCAGCGCCTTGTGACGGCGGCAGAATGAGCGGATTATACGGTTTTCCACTGAATACGGGGTTTTCATGCTAATCAGCACAGAAAGTGCCCGCAGCATCAGCGCCGATACCCGACTGGCCTGCACGCTTGCCGCTGCCGCAGGCGCGCTGAATACCGCCGCCTTTGAGATTGTCGGTTTCTTTTCAGCTAACATGACCGGAAATATCTCGCTGCTGTCCGATCATCTGGCAAAAGCGAATCTGGGGCCAGGCCTGTTTTTTCTGTCTGTCGTCCTGCTGTTTATTGCGGGCTCAATGTTTTCAACGCTGATGATTAATGCCGGGCACCGCAGAAATATCCGTACTATCTATGCCTTCGTTATCCTGATTGAGGGCATCGCACTGATTACGCTGGGCGTAATCGAGAAACACTTTCCGCCGCTGTCGCCCGGTGTCGTGTTGATCCTGAGTCTGAGTTTTTTGATGGGGCTGCAGAATGCGGTGGTAACGCGGATCTCCAATGCCCGCGTTCGCACCACTCATGTCTCCGGTACGGCGACCGATATCGGAATCGAGCTGGCGATGCTGTTTGAGGTGCTGCGGCGCAAAGCTTCACCAAAAGATGCGCCGACCTGGCTGAGCCGGTTGAGGCTGCATTGCCTGACATTGCTCTCGTTTCTGGCTGGAGGGATTGCCGGTATAGGACTTTACAGATTGCTCAACTATGATTTTTTATTGCCGGTGGGGGCCGGGTTACTCTGTCTGGCGCTGAATGCCATTTTTACCAGGCCAGTAAAATCAAAGGGCATACTTGGTTAAGCAGACAATTATCTCTGCGGCTTATACGCGAACACAGAGGGACCCTGTGGTTAAATAATCTGAGCTATAGCTGAATAATAAGCAATATTTTCTGGTTGGCGCTGTCATCAGGGCAGTAACACCAACACCCTTAAATGTGCTGATGGATAATTAACATCGGCATGACATAATGATTAACCTGGAAAGTGAACTGAGAAAACATCGCCTGCCCGTCAGCGTTCCTTCTTATCTTTGAACGCTCATATAAAAATCAATAAATCATTGAGTTAATGACCCGCTCGGTCATGCCACTATTTTATTGTTTGTCTTTGCCCTAATTATCCCGCTCTGGTTTTTATGCAAGCCCACACTTTCTGCAGAATCCTGAACCATCAGTTTTTTTCATGGCGCTGTAGAGTTACAGAGGGTTTACGTTCAGAGTCTGCAGGCTGGTTTGCATTCTCCTTTGAGTTGGTCTGGCCCAAATTGACTGTAAACACATTCATTCTGCGCTTAAGTTGTATAAAAACCGCGCAATATAAAACCAGCTCTCTGGACAATGTGTAACTGAGTTGCTGCTGTACCAGTGAAACCGGAAACAGGTCCGGTGCTGAAGTTTCAGAGAGCTCAGCCCGTCTGAAGCAGGTTCATCATTCCACAGAATCAGGCACTCTTTAAAGTAAGCGACAGATCGCACACTTTCTTTTGCAGGTTCAGTCGGGATTTTTAAAAACCGTTGCTGCGGTGAAAGTCATCAATATAACAGGCACGGCAGGCGGTACACCCTTATGCCAGCCCATAAATTGATAATGACTGATTAAAATGCCGATGAGGAAAGCGTGGCTTATAAGAATTATCTCAAAAAAAACTTAAATTAATCTGTACAATAATTTATTTTTTGTACAATCTTTATTCCGAAGCTGTTGCTTATGATAGATAAAAATTCTTTTATAAGCGGAACGGAAGGCTTTTTTATTGTTTTTGTTCTGCTGCAATTATCTGTTTATGTTTGTGATTATCTGCAAAGACAACCACGCTTAATGAGTAAACCCTATTTAAAAATGATATATGAGGAAAATAATATGACGAATCATCGGGGCGGAGCAGGTAATTTTGCAGAAAATCCACAGCGTGCAGCGGAAGCGGGAAGTAAAGGAGGCAAGGCCAGCAGTGGAAATTTCAAAAATAACCCTGAGAGGGCGGTTGAGGCCGGGCGTAAAGGCGGCTCGGTCAGTCGAAGAGGTAAGGCGCAGGAGGATCGTGTTTAAAATAAAGAATGGTGTCAGGTTTAATTTAAAGGTGATCTGTCCGAAACCTTCTGCCTGCTTTTTTGTTGTCTGCCTGGGTAATTTGCAGCCATACCGTGGCAGAACAACATTCTGACAGCTTTCTTAAAATCGGTGGTCCACTTTATGGGCCATTACATGTGTTATTTCACGTCGGTACTGAAAAGCGTTATTTGCCATCGGTCTCTTCGTGATATTCAGGAGAATACAATGAAAAAGAATCACTCCCTCAAGTTGCTGGCTATTTCAGCAGTCGTCACTCTGTTCAGCGCTGTCAGCGTACAGGCTCAGACTGAAACGAGCGCCCCGCAGGGCGGGAATGCAGAGCAGACCGTTGCCAAAGGCAAGCTGAGCGCGGGCGATGAAAAAGCGCTGAAAGATATGGCGCAGGCAAATATTAATGAAGTTGCCGCAGCCAGAATCGCGCTGAGCAAAACGCAAAGCGCGGACGTTAAAACGTTTGCTCAGAAAATGGTCGATGATCACAGTAGCGCCCTGACTAAAGTTAAGGCGGTTGCCCGGCAAAAAGGCGTGACACTGCCTGCTGAACCGGATGCTAAACACAAGGCCATAGCCGATAAGCTGGAAAAGCAGAGCGGTAGCGCATTTGACAAAATGTATATGGAAAACGCAGGCGTAATGGACCATAAAATGGTGCTTTCGACGTTGAAGAGTGATGCCGTGAATATAAAAGATCCGGATGTGAAGACACTGGCAGACGAACATACCCCTGTAGTAGAACAGCATCTGAAGTCTGCCGAGCATATGGCGATGTAACCGGATTAACCGGCTAATACGTAATGAAGCCGTCCGGTAAACACCGTGTTGCTGACCGGACGCCTTTTTCAGTACTGGCTGGAAATATCGACTGAGGGGCATCTTTCTTCATGCTGACGTCTCTCTGAAGAAGTTTTTATAGTGGGCCGGACTGACTCCACGCGTGAGCACAGGAGCGCCATAACCCGCTCTGCCTGCTAAGGCCTGCCAGCCCCGGCATTGATCCTTAAACGCCCTTATGACCTGGCTGGCAAGGCTATACCCGGTGCGTTCAGTAACGAAGATAAAAGGAGGTAAGCGATACCGGCTTGCTTGCGATTATTTGATTCATAAATTATTTTTCAGTATCAGCATGGACTGGAAAAATAGCTTTGAAGAAAACACCCGAAAGTTTCAAATCATCCGGTTTGCATAATTCGCTTGGCCGGACCATGACCCTTTTCCTTATGATTACGGTGTTTGCTGTCGTGGTCATCAATATATTTACGCTATGGGGTTCATGGCAGCACAATCAGAAAGTACGTGAAGATGATGCCCGCAACCTCTCTGTTTCGCTGGCTAAACAGGCAGAAGATGCCTTTCTTCAGGTGGATATTACGCTGGCTGATGCCGTCAGGCAGCTCAGCCTGAACGGACTGGAGTATGCGTCAACGCCCGTCTTCGCCTATCAGCTCAAGGAGCAGCAGGGAAAACTGCGTCAGCTTCACGGCCTGTTTATCTATGATGCTCAGGGCAGATGGCTGGCCACCTCGGGCAACTATGCTCCGGCTAAAGGAAGCAACGCCGATCGTGACTATTTTGTCTGGCACCGCACCCATGACGATAGCCGGGTACGGATTGGCCGTGTTATCCGTAGCCGATCAACCGGTGACCTTGTTATTCCGGTATCACTGCGTCTTAACGATGCAACAGGAAACTTTGCCGGGGTGGCGCTGGCGACGGTCAAAGTAGACTATTTCCGGCAGTTCTACAGTTACTATACGCTGGGTGAACGCGATGTTCTGGGGCTGATTCTGGCTGATACATCCGTGCTATATATCCGGCCTTTTCCGGATACAGCCATAAACAAGAGTCTGTCCTCAAGTCCATTGTTCACAACTGTCCTGAAAACATCCTCTAGCGGCAGTGCAACGTGGCGCTCAGCACTGGATGGGGTAGAGCGGGTGTATGGTTACGCCCGTCTTGAGCAGTATCCGCTTATTGTCACTGCAGGATATGACCTCGATAAGATCCATGAAGACTGGTTCGCAGCCAATATTATCGACGTCCTGCTGAATCTGATCCTGCTGGTCATGATTTCAGGTATGGGGATGGTTGTTCTCAGGCAGGTGAAAAAGAACGTAAAGAATCAGCTGGAACTAACACAAATCCGGGATGAACTGACCACAATCAATCATACGCTGCAGTCTCTGGCTCTGATTGACGGGCTCACCGGACTGGCAAATCGCCGCCAGTTTGACGCCATGCTTGACCAGATCCTGAAGCGCTCTCAGAAATCAGGCGAACCTGTGTCACTCATCATGATTGATATCGACTTTTTCAAGCGCTACAACGATACCTACGGGCATGTGGCGGGCGATAGCTGCCTGCAGCGTGTAAGTACCATTCTGAAAGAAATGACACAGCGGCAGGATGCCGTGGTCGCACGCTATGGCGGAGAAGAATTTGCCATTATTTTGCCTTTTACAGGAAAAAACGACGCGAAAAAGGTGGCAGAACGCGCAGTTAACGCCGTCCTTGCTGCCAGGATACCTCATGAAAGCTCTGGCCTTCCGGAACATGTCGTGACCCTCAGCGCCGGATACAGTAGCCTGATTTCAGACGGACATCCAGATGAGGCTCAACGACTCAGGCAACAGGCCGATAAAGCACTTTACGAAGCAAAAAATAAAGGTCGTAACCGTGTCCATGTCCTGATCTGATAGTGAGCCGGAACGCTTCTAAAGCCTTGTTTACCAGAAAGCTCGGTCAGACCTGAGTTGAGAAGGATTCCAGGATGGCTGTTCGCCTGTATGGTTTAACCAATCAGACGCAAACTGATCATTGACTCAATGGCTGCCGGTGCGGGACTCTGCCAGTTTGAAGCATGGCTGCATTAGGCATAAGATAAACGTAATAATGGCAGCAAGTGGGTAATTAAATTTTAATCCATCGTTTAGTGCATAAAAGTATGCCCTTCTGAAATATTAATCTGTAAGTTACTGATGGTAAAAGAACATCGACATTAAACAACTTATTTACCTGTGTAACCTGGAGCGGGAACGTCATTTCGGACGGGCCGCGGAAGCCAGTTTTGTTACACAACCAACACTCTCCATGCGTCTGAAAAATCTCGAGCGCGAGCTGGGCCTGCCGCTGATTAATCGCAGCAACAACTTTGCCGGATTTACGCCCGAGGGCGATCGGGTGCTGGCGTGGGCGCGGGAAATTGTTTCGGTCTATCAGGGGCTGAAGCTGGAAGTGGAATCGCTGAAACATGGGGTGAACGGTACGCTGCGGGTTGGCGTGGTGCCGCAGTGCAGCGTAGCATTGCCGCTTCTGCTGAAAGCCGTGCAGGCGCGCTATCCCCAGCTCGACTATCGCATTGCGGTGCTCAGTGCTGACCAGCTGCTGGAAGCCTTAAACAGCCACACCGTGGATGTCGGCATCGGTTTTTTTGAGATGGCGACCTTGCGGGAGCTTCATTTCCAGACCGAGATGCTGGCCGATCGGGGTGTTGAAGCCATATTCCATCCCGACCATTTCCCGGCGCTGGTAGGAAAAACTCCGCTTACGCTGGACGAACTGGCACAGCAGCCGCTCTGTCTGGCGGAGCCGACGCGCTATTTCCGTCGTTACCTTGATATGGCTTTCCGCGAAGCGACGCTGGTGCCGCGGGTTATCGTGGAGAGCGCCTCTATCATGCAGCTGATGCAGTGCGCGCAGGTTGGTCTGGGGCTGCTGGTTTCGCCGGTCGGTCACCTGCTTCCCGCTTCATTACAGGGATTGCAGCAGCGCGCCATTACGCTGCCGCCGATGGCGCGCCAGGCGGCGCTGGTCATTGCCGAACCTGGCCGGGCCACACCGCTGGCTCAGCACTTTTTTGACGAAGCGCGTGGTCTGTTGCCGATTTAGCGCGGCTAATGCGCTTCGCCCAGTGCGTAAAACAGGCGACTGTTCCAGTTTCCTATCGCGACAAGCTGAATCAGCGCGAACAGTGCCTCAGGCTCCCAGCCCGCCTCCATCAGCGGTTGCAGGTGAGCCGCGCTGAATCGCTCAGGTGAGCGGGTCAGCTGCGCTGCCAGCGCAATAATCTGCTGCTCTTCACCTTGAGATACCTCGTCCACACCGTCGATTAAAACGTCACTCCCGGCCAGCAGCCGGAACGCCCAGCGACTGCCCAGAATACGGGCGGCGGTCGCCTCTGCCAGGGTGTTTTCCTGCGAGAGATGCTGACGCAGCTGCGCCCAGCCATAAAGCGCTGACGGATCGTGAGCCAGCAACCATACCGCATCCTGCATGCCGGGCAAAGACTGACAGCGGGTAACGGCAGCGAGCTGCTCGGCGCTGGCATACCGCAGCTCCAGCGGCTTCAGCACGGGCTGCCAGTGGGCAGGCTGGTCAAAACCGGTGGCCTCGGCGTCGGGTGGTGCTGTGCTGCCCGGTAGCCAGCGTACCGGCTGGGCCTGCAGCGCCTGTAATCCGGCGACGACGCGTGCCTGGTAACTGACAAATCCGATCACCTGATTCAGGGTCACAATATCGGGTTCGGTCAGGCCTACGGCATCCAGAGCGGTGATCGCACTGGCGTTAATCAGCTCAGGCTGCATCGCCAGCAGGCGCGCATACTGCGTAATCTGGGTCAGGCGGTTATTACTCTCGCGTGAAGAGTCAGGGCCGGGCAGCGGATTCAGGCGGGCAGAATAGTGGTTACACAACCGCTGCACACCCGCGACCTGCGCCACGGTCAGCGCGGTGCTGAGGCGGTCGTAGAGGGTTAAGGTGTGCGTCAGCGAGGTGACAACGCGATCGGGAAAAAGCAACTGTGCCAGATCGCGTGCTGCCAGCAGGGCCGGCTGATTCGTGCGCAGCAATGACTGCACCACGGCGTTATCGGTATAGCAGCCCAGCAGGAAACGATCGTCGATATGGGCGGCCTCTGGCACCAGCGGTGCGGCCTGAGCGTTACGTGGACTGGTCTGGCTCTCGTAAAACCAGTGGTTATGGCCCGGGTAGCGGCGTTGTTCCATGATCAATCCTTTTGCAAATTCAGGTTCGGCATGCAGGCGGCACAATCTGAAAATGTGCATAAACCGAAGGGCAGGCTTATCGTCGCTGATGGGCAGTCCGGGACAAAAGAATGATCGGTGATAATTAATAGCGTTACGGTATAACGGCAGCGAAATCAGGCGGGAAGGGCAAAACCGGCGTCATGAGAAGGGCGAGCCAGGCTCGCCCTTACAGAACTTATTTCAGTTCCAGTTCGTTCATTGCGGCGATGCTGAAGCCGCCATCAACGTGTACCACTTCACCGGTAATGCCGCCAGCCAGATCAGAGCAGAGGAATGCTGCTGAGTTGCCGACATCTTCGATGGTAACGGTACGGCGAATTGGGGTCACCGCTTCGCAATGTGCCAGCATCTTACGGAAATCTTTGATGCCTGATGCGGCCAGGGTGCGGATTGGACCGGCAGAAACGGCGTTAACACGCACGCCTTCAGGCCCCATCGCGTTTGCCATGTAACGCACGTTAGCTTCCAGCGACGCTTTCGCCAGACCCATTACGTTGTAGTTCGGGATTGCGCGCTCAGCACCCAGGTAAGAGAGGGTCAGCAGACCGGAGCCTGGATTCAGCATCTCGCGGCACTCTTTCGCCATCGCAACGAAGCTGTAAGCACTGATGTCATGCGCGATTTTAAAGCCTTCGCGGGTAACGGCGTTCACATAGTCGCCATCCAGCTGGTCGCCAGGCGCGAAGCCGATAGAGTGAACGAAACCGTCAAATTTCGGCCAGGTTTTTGCCAGTTCAGTGAACAGCGATTTGATGCTCTCATCTTCTGCGACGTCACATGGCAGCACGATGTCTGAACCCAAATCTTTAGCAAACTCTTCCACACGACCTTTTAACTTGTCGTTCTGGTAGGTGAAAGCCAGTTCTGCGCCCTGTTTGTGCATCGCCTGTGCAATACCGTAGGCGATGGAAAGTTTACTGGCAACGCCAGTAATCAGAATGCGCTTACCGGAAAGAAAACCCATAGCTGTAATCCTTATGGTCATTGTAGTTGGCGGCCGCGTGGTTAAAAAGTAAGCGACCGACGTTAATCGACGTGCGGATTCTAGCACGTCTCTCATAAATCAGGTAAATCGGCCCGCAATTTCCGCGATATGCAGCAAAAATCAGCGCTCGCGCCGCCAGGCTTCGGCACTCAGGGCTTCGCCAAAATGGCTACTGATCAGGCGTCGGGTCAGATCGTGCAGCGGGGAAGCGAGTACATCAGCCGTGCCGCCGCGCTCGACCACTTCGCCCTGATGCATCACCAGCACCTTATCGCTGATATGCTTCATCATGCCCAGATGCTGAGTGACGTAAATGTAGGCGATTCCGTGTTTCTCCTGCAGTTCCAGCATCAGATTCACCAGCTGGGAACGCATGGTCATATCCAGTGAGGCCAGCGCTTCATCGGCCACAATCACTTTAGGTTGCAGGATCAACGCGCGCGCCAGACCCAGACGCTGTTTCTGCCCGGGAGCCAGCATGTGCGGATAATATCCGGCATGATCACGCAGCAATCCCACCTGGCGCAGGGTGGCGATAATGCGTTTCTCGCGCGCTTCTGCATCCAGTTCGGTATTGAGTCGCAGCGGAAATTCCAGAATCTGACTGATGCGCTGACGCGGATTGAGTGAGGTTGAGGGATCCTGAAAAATCATGCGGATGCGCTGACTGCGATAGCCATAATCGCCAAAAGTCAGCGGATGATCGTCAATCAGAATCTCACCTTCGGTTGGCGCGATCATGCCGCTGAGCATCTTCGCCAGTGTGGACTTGCCAGAACCGTTTTCACCGATAATCGCCAGCGTCTGTTTTTCGCGCAGGGTAAAACTGACCGACTTCACCGCTTCAACGTGCTGACGCCGGAACAGGCCGGTGCGATAGCGAAAGGTTTTACTCAGGTTGCGCACTTCCAGCAGGGTCTCCATGCTACTGGCCCTCCATATTCAGCGGGAAATGACAGGCGAAGAGATGTGTCTTACTGCCGGTGAGGCGCGGCGTTTCAACACATTTGCGCTGCGCGTAAGGGCAGCGTGGGCCAAGACGGCAACCAATCGGCAGGCTCTCCAGCGACGGGATGGCACCTGACAGCGTATTGAGACGGCTTTTGTGCGGCAGCGCGCGGCCAAAGTCGGGCATCGCCCTAATCAGCGCCTGCGTATAAGGATGGTGCGGCGTAGTCATTAAATCTTCGCTCTGAGCGGTTTCCACCGTCTGACCGCAGTACATCACATTAATGCGGTCCGCCCACTGACTCATGGTGCGCAGGTCGTGGCTGATCAACAAAATAGTGGTGTTGTTATTCTGGTTCAGACGGCTCAGCAGGCGGAATATTTGCGCCTGCGTCGTGGGCTCCATAGCATTGGTCGGTTCATCGGCAATCAGCAGGCGCGGCTGATTCGCCAGCGCAATGGCGATCATCACTTTCTGGCACTCGCCTTCGGTCAGCTCATAGGGGAAGCTGCGCATGATGTCTTTATGATCCTTAATACCGACGCGATGCAGCAGTTCGATAGCACGGGTTTTACGCCAGAACCAGAAGCGTTTCAGCCACGGCCCTTTATAGGTCCAGCGCGGGATCACCTGCATCAGCTGGCGACCGATACTTTCGGAGGGATCAAGACAGGATTGCGGCTCCTGAAAGATCATCGAGACGTTATGCCCGATAATGCGGCGGCGCTCGCGCGGAGACAGGCGCAACAGGTCCACATCATCAAATACCATGCGATCGGCGGTCACGCGCCAGTTATCGTTGGTTACGCCGCAGATAGCTTTGGCGACCAGGCTTTTACCGGAGCCGGATTCACCAACCAGCCCCCGTATTTCACCTTCGCCCAGCGTCAGATTGACGCGGTCAACCGCTTTGACCGGCCCGTCAGCGGTCATAAATTCAATGGTCAGATTACGGATATCAAGTAACGGCATTTATTCCACTCCCGCTTCGACGGCGCGACGGATGCCGTCACCGAGCAGGTTAACAATTAATACGCTGACCATCAGCGCCACACCCGGCAGCATCACGGTCCAGGGCGCAACGTAGATCAGCTCCAGCGAATCGCCCAGCATCGCACCCCATTCCGGCGAAGGCAGTTGCGCGCCAAGGTCAAGAAAGCCGAGTGCGGCAATATCCAGAATCGCCATCGACAGCGCGCGGGTAATTTCGGTAATCAGTAACGGTAAAATGTTTGGCAATATAGCGTAGCGCAGAATATTACGGCCACGGGCACCGTCCAGGCGTGCGGCAACCACATACTCTTTTTCCAGCTCATCATGCACGGCACTGTAAATCTCGCGCACCAGGCGTGGCATCAGTGCCAGCCACACCGCCAGCAGCGCATGCTCAAGACGCGGCCCGAGAAACGCCACCACGATAATCGCCAGCAACAGCGACGGAAGAGAGAGCAGGGTGTCCAGCACGTGATTCATCACCGCCGAGCGAATACCGTGTGTCATGCCCGCCAGCACGCCCAGCACCAGCGCGCCCAGCGTAGCGAATAGCGTCACGAGAATCGCGGAACCCACCGTCGGGCCGGCACCACTCAGCAGGCGACTCAGTACGTCACGGCCCAGATCGTCGGTACCCAGGAAAAACGAGACATCGCCGTAGCGCGACCATGACGGCGGCAGCAACTGATAACCCAGGAACTGCTGGTCGATACCATAAGGTGCCATCAATCCACCAAACAGGCAGAGCAGCAGCAGTGCACCAAATCCATACAGGCCGACCATCGAAATGGGATTACCATAGAAATGATGCCAGCTCTGACGAAACGCGCTGGGCAGGCGTTTTTCGGCGTAGATATTATCGGAGGGCATACCATTCCTTATGTTTCAGCGGATTCATTGCCGCACCAATCACGTCAGAAATCACATTTACCAGAATAACCAGTCCGCCAATCACCATGACACCGGCTGAGATCGCAGCATAATCCTGCTGACGAATCGCGTTGATCAGCCAGCGGCCCAGACCCGGCCAGTTAAAGACCATTTCGGTTATCATCGCCAGCGTCAGCATGGTGGAGAACTGCAGGCCCAGACGCGGGATGACGGGCGGTAACGCGTTGTGCAACACGTGGCGGCGAATGACCGTAAAGCGCGAAAGACCGCGTGTCGCCGCCGCTTTGACATAGTTTTTATCCATCACATCGCTGGTGCTGTTGCGCAGCAGGCGGATCACTTCTGTCGTTGGCGCCATCGCCAGCACCAGCACCGGCAGAATCAGGTGGTACAGAGCGCTGACAATCATCTCATGCCGCCACGGTGAAGGACTCAGCCAGGCGTCAATCAGCGCAAAGCCGGAGATATTCTGCACCGGATAGAGCAGGTCGTGACGTCCCGATACCGGCAGCCAGCCAAGGGTCAGCGAGAAGAACAGCGTCAGCAGCAGTGCCAGCCAGAAGATGGGGGCAGAGAAGCCGACCAGTGCCAGCGCACTGATGGTTTTATCCTGCCATTTATTGCGCATCACACCGGCGCAAATCCCCAGCGGGATACCGACCAGCAGCGCAAACAGAAATGCCAGGATACAGAGCTCCATGGTGGCCGGGAAAACCTCACGCAGCTGCAGCCCAATTTCCTGACCGTTGGTGCTGGAGACGCCGAAATCAAACTGCAGCATCCCTTTGAACCAGAACCACCAGGCATCAGAGAGCGCAGCGCCCTCCAGCGGGGCGTTAGGGGTAAAGTAGCTCAGACTGAAGCTGACCAGCGACAGCAGGAACAGGGTAATGAGCAGCAGCAGCAGGCGGCGCAAAATGTAGATGATCACTTACTTACCCTCATCAGCTTCACGATAAACCCCGGCAAACGAGGCGTTGCCAAACGGACTCAGTACCAGCCCTTTGATGTCATGACGAAATGCCTGCAGTCTCAGAGAGGAGGCCAGCGGCAGCACCGGTAACTCCTGCGCCAGAATCTGCTGCGCTTTGTCATAACTGTCGATGCGGCCAGAGAGTTGTTGCGATAGCAGAGCATTCTGCAGCGTTTCGTCGAAAGCCGGAGAGCACCAGTGCGCGTAATTGGTCTGCGAGCGAATCGCCGCACAGCTGAGCAGCGGGCGGAAGAAACTGTCCGGATCGTTACTGTCGGTAGCCCAGCCTGACAGCGTCAGATCGTGATTCATCGCCATCAGTTGCGCCTCCTGAAAACGGCCCTCAACCGGCACAATGGTCAACCGGACACCAACCTGCGCCAGATCCGCCTGTAGCAGTTCGGCGGTTTTGAGCGGGCTGGGATTCCACGACTGTGAGGCGGCAGGCACAACCAGCCTCAGATGAAGGTCGCTGATGCCGAGTGCGGCCAGCGCGGCGCGGGACTTTTCCGGATCGTAGCCGGTAATACGCGCATCATTGTCATAAGCCCAGGACGCGCGCGGTAATATCGAAGCGGCCGTTTCAGCAGTGCCGTAATAGATCGACTCCATCAACCGCTCATTGTTGATGGCCAGCGCCAGCGCATGCCGCACTTCAGGGCGGTCGAGCGGCGGTTTACGGGTATTAAAAGCCAGATAGGCGATGTTCATACCGGGACGCAGTGTCATCCGCAGGCGCGGGTCATCGCGCAGTATGCTGAGCTGGCTTGCAGCGGGATAGGCAAGTACATCGCATTCACCGGTTAACAGTTTGGAGAGACGACCGGTTCCGCCGGAGCCAAGATCGATCACCGCCTGTTGCAGACGCGGTACCCCACGCCAGTAGTGAGGATTGCGCGCCAGACGGATGTACTGACCGGTGCGATATTCACTGAGCTGATAGGGACCGGTGCCCACTGGCTGACGATCCATCTCTTCCTGACGGCCCTTAGCGGTGAGCTGGCCGGCATACTCTTTCGACAATACCGGCGCATAGTGGGTCGCCATATGCCACAGGAACGAGGCATCCGGGCTGTTAAGCCTGAACTCAACCGTTCTGTTGTCGATCTTCTTCACGCTCTGTACGGAATCGGCAAATTGCAGACTATCAAAGTAGGGGTAGTTACCGCCGTTGACGTTATGCCAGGGGTGATGACGGTCAAACATCCTTGCGAAGCTGAATACCACATCGTCGGCGTTCAGCGGCCGGGTCGGGCGAAACTGATTGGTCTGCTGAAACTGGACGCCGCTGCGCAGATGAAAGCGATACGTCGCGCCGTTATCGCGTACTTCCCAGCTCGACGCGAGATCGGGCTTAAGACGATAGGTGTAGGGATCGACATCCAGTAAGCGGTCATACAACTGTGCTGCCAGCGTATCGACAGTCAGCCCGCTGCTGGCCATCTGTGGATTAAAGGTGTTCAGCGTGCCGCTGACGCAATAGACAAAGCCGGTCTGACGTATATCACCGGCAGGCGCAGACCACGCAGGGGCACTTAACGCGCTGAGGCCAAGCAACAGCGAACATAGTAGTTTTGACATAGAACTCAACGATTTTGAGGCATTAACCAGAGTGTATCGTAAAGCAGGCAGAGTCCCAAAACCTGCAACCGCTGACAGACTGATTTTCGTCATAGCGAAACGAAATGTGCATACAAACGGTGTGGTAATGAGAAAAATTCTCAATAACTGCTTTACAGATGATAATAAGAATGATTATTATTCACCTGCACTTCGACGGTGGCTCTGCCGAAGAAGAGCACGACATTGCTCACATTGCTTCCAGTATTGTTGCCCGTCTTTATGGCGGGCTTTTTTTTGACTGGTGTGTTTCAAGGGACAGGTATGAAGGGCAGGATCCCCCTTGAGAGAACCGGCGGTCTTAAAAGGGAGAAGCGGTGAGGAACACCGGAACGGCATAGATCACATCGTTGATACGAATGCCAGGTGAACTATGAAATGCGAAAATTTCGCCTTTAACCGTCAAATAGACCGCCTTGTCCTGAACACGTTTAAAGGCGTTACCATCAGAGGTGATCAGGAAAGGTTGTAGGTTGTTGGCCAGACTTTCTTTGAAAGACTCATCGCTTCTGGATGCGTCGTAGAGATAATAACGAAATGAGAAGTCAGTTGTGGCCCCCGCACTGGCTTGGGTGATGTAAAGGCTAACGCGGCTACTAACGTTAACTTTCCTGATGATCGACTGTTCAAGCGGTGACAACTGTGACAGCCGCCAGCCTGCCAACGCGAGAATCATCATTATCAGAACCAGTAATAGCGTACGCTTTTTAAAAACCTGCGCGTTTTGCATAGTCTATCCCTGCTTTTATCCAGTATTGATCGTCAGGGTCATCGCCAAAAGGAGAGGCGCCATACCAGACATTAAATTCCTCTCTGCTGGTTCCGGCCCGACTTTGCGCCCAACCGGCTGCGCGAAGAAGAACAATTTCCTTTATTCCAGCGGCATGACCCACAGCACCGTAATGAAAGTTACCAAAATGCTCATATTGATTCCCATGCTGAAATTTGTAATCCCATGGTCCATGTCCTTTTACCTGGTTATAAAACCAGACATATGTCAGGGCTGAGGGTCCTCTGTGAAAACGTGCAATCATCATATTATTTATTAACGAAACTCCAGCTGGAGTAAATGACATAACATCATAAGGTGGTGTTGGAGACGCAGCTAAGGAAGGATATCTCATGATTTATGATTTCACATTCCAGCTATCTGAAAAAATGATGTTACCATCACAATGCTTCCAGGTTATTTTTTCGTAAGCAAACTCAACGCATTCGAGATGATTGTGTTTTTCTTTTTCGGGGTCTTTTGTGTCATGCATTATGGGCGAGATCCCGACAATTTTGACATTTTCAAGCAGTATGTTGAAATATTCTTCCTCCTCACCTGCGTGGTTGATATTATACCATTTAAACTCGGCTGACTTTAATGTTTGCCCGGTAGCTACGGCCTTATACAGATAGGGCGAAGATGAATCGAACTCCTTTTGAACGATAATGGGTGCATGTTTTCTTGTGCCTGTTGGCTTGCCTGTCATTGAATCAGTGGGCAGTCTTAAGTTATGAGAAAAACCAGTTACTTCAATGCTACCCTCTCTATCTCTTACATCTACCGAACCTTTGATGCTTGTTCCACCATCATCTTTTAGCCAGAGGTACGCTGGGATAGCCATAGTAAAAATCCTTTCAAGTGTGAAGTTATTTCCCTTTAGCACTGATAGTTAATCCAGAATTTGAATTTTTCGCAAATGCATATTGAAAAAATAGAGCGCATGATGATTGAGATCAAGTTTTAGTTAGTGCTTATGTATTGTTCGGTGCTTTTACGTGCCACTGTTGTGTGATGAGAAAAGGAATGGATTAACGCATTCATTTCAATCTGCATTAAAAATTACTTCAATCATTAAATTTTCTGTTTTCATGTTTGCGTCATTATATTTAATTTTACTCAGATGCTAATCATAAATGTTGGCCATGCTTTTCATTCAAATATTAAATGAGTTAATCTCGACTGTCGCTCCATGTACCTGATATGGGGAGAATGTAATGCTATACTTAACATTTATAGAAACGCAGTTATCATAAGCCTAACCTCCGGCCATCACATTCCTGACAATGAATAAATTCCAGAAAAACGCTCAGGCTTTTCAGCATTCATCCTTTCGTTATCTCTTTTTCGGACGTCTCTTCACCGTACTGGGCAATGGAATTGCTCCCATTGCGCTGGCCTTTGCAGTACTGGACATTGGCGGCTCTGCTTCTGACTTAGGGATGGTAGTGGCGTCCCGCTCACTGTTCAACGTTCTGTTTCTGCTGGTGGGGGGTGTCATTGCCGATCGCTACTCACGCAGCCGGGTATTAGTCGTATCGGCGCTGGTTGCCGCTGTTTCTCAGGCTTTTGTTGCATGGTCTGTGCTTGAGGGTTCAGCCTCTGTCATTAGCCTCACCTTACTAGGCGCTCTGAATGGTGCGTCAGCAGGCATCGCTCTGCCAGCTTCGTCTGCGCTGGTTCCACAGGTCGTGCCTGCCAGGCATCTGCGTCAGGCCAACGCTTTGATTCAGCTCGGTGTTTATGGCGGCACGGTGATGGGAGCATCGCTGGGCGGTGTTATCACCAGTGCTGTCGGACCGGGTTGGGGACTGGCAATTGATGCCCTGGGCTTTGCCGCTTCTGCGCCCCTTTATTTCTTCATTCGTGTCAACGCAGAGAAGGCCGGAACCTTGTCGGGCAATATCCTGCAGGATTTAAAAGAGGGGTGGGCGGAATTTGCTGGCCGAAGCTGGATTTGGTCGATAGTCGTCCAGTTCGCTGTTATCAACGTCGCTTTCAATGGCATCGTCGTGGTACTGGGCCCGATGATTGCTGACGCCTCATTCGGACGCACACAATGGGGGATAATTGTAGCTGCCCACAGTGCAGGGTTAATCGCTGGTTCTTTACTGGCCATGAAATGGCATCCACGTCGCGATCTCTTCACTGGCGCTATGCTGGCAGGACTTTACGCCCTCCCGATATTTATGCTGAGTCAGAATGCAACAGCAATATGGCTGATAGCAGGGTTCTTTATTGCCGGCACTACATTAGGTCTGTTCGGCGTAATATGGGCGCACTCCTTACAGACTCATATTCCACCGGATAAACTCGCCCGCGTCTATGCCTATGATGCAATGGGTTCTTTTATTGCCATTCCCTTTGGACAGCTGGTAGCGGGTCCGCTGGCAGCAAAATATGATATGAGCAATGTGCTGCTGATGTCAGCGCTGGCCGTAATCATTGCTACGGCTGGCGTCGGACTGGTTCCCGCCGTCCGACAGCCTGAAAAAATGGGCGTTCAGCCGCGCAGTCTGTAAAAGATATATTTGTTAAGGCCTGAACAGTCTGATATCGGACTGATTTAACATCTTAAGCGCAGGCCTTCTGTTCCATGCATCTGAGTAGTGAATATTACCATCGATTATTTTCCTGGTAATTTTTTCAACCTGCAGACTCACATTTTCGATGTGATTCTTTCTGTCGTTATCCGCTAATTTCACATTCGGGACGCCGCAGTTGACGCCGGTCATTTTTACATTTTCATCAGGACGCTGTAATAGCAGATATCCTGACCGGCATCGTTGATGTGGTAAAACATGATCTCTGCGCTTTCGCGTGCCTGACCGGTCGCGGCAGAACGGATTAACTCTCCGCTTTTATATCGTGTTTCTTCATCATTGCGCGTAGCTGATGGTAAGTGACGCCTAATAATCCGGCAGCGCGGCGCTGGTTATAACGAGCCTGGTGCAGACTGGCATCGACCAGATCCCGCTCCTGCTGATTCTGCCATTGACGCAGATCCAGCGGCAGTTCAGGCAGGCCGCCACTCTGCGTCTCCTGGCTGGACCGCGGGAGCAGAACCGGTTCAGAGCGTGAAGCGAACGGATTGATAATGACATTATCCAGTGGCAACTCGCTGCTGTTATGACGATAGACGGAGCGCTCAACCACGTTTTTTAGCTCGCGAACATTGCCGGGCCAGTGGTAATCAAGCAGGGCCTGCTGCGCCCTGGCGGTAAAGCCGGGAAACAGCAACAGGCCAAGCTCGCGGCACATCTGGATAGCAAAATGTTCGGCCATCACCAGGATATCACTGCGCCGTTCGCGCAGTGGCGGCAACTGAACCACATCAAAGGCAAGACGATCCAGTAAATCGGCGCGAAATTTTCCTGCCGCCGCCAGGGCGGGCAAATCTTCGTTGGTGGCGCAGACCAGCCGTACATTAACCTGCAGGGCATGATTGCCGCCTACGCGCTCCAGCTGCCCGTACTCAATTACCCTGAGCAGTTTTTCCTGCACCAGCATCGGTGCGGTTGCCAGCTCATCCAGAAACAGCGTGCCGCCGTCAGCACGTTCAAAACGTCCCAGATGGCGCTTCTGTGCGCCGGTAAAGGCACCGGCTTCATGACCAAACAGCTCAGAGTCGAGCAGATTCTCATTCAGCGCGGCGCAGTTCAGTGAAATAAAGGGTCCCTGCCACCGGTCAGAAAGATAATGCAGCCGGCTGGCGATCAGCTCTTTACCCGTGCCGCGCTCGCCAATCACCATCACCGGTTTCTCAAGGGAAGCCAGTTTTGAAACCTGCTCCAGTACCTCAAGAAAATTATTAGACTCACCCAGCAGATTATCATTTGTGCCTGTCATGATGAATTTCGCCACCCCTTAATCATTTTGACTATCTTAAAGCAAGGTGAAAAAACTGTAAAGTTTAAAAGTGTTTTAAAATCAACAATATATAAAGTTGGCACGCATATTGTATTAAACAGGCAGGGCTTCACGTTTTAAAACATTAAAAGAGGAACATCATTATGGGTATTTTTTCTCGTTTCGCTGACATCGTAAATGCCAACATTAATTCCCTGCTGGAGCGTGCGGAAGATCCACAGAAACTGGTCCGCCTGATGATTCAGGAAATGGAAGACACGCTTGTCGAAGTGCGCTCCACCTCTGCACGGGCGCTGGCTGAAAAGAAACAGTTGTCACGCCGTATTGAGCAGGCAGAGCTGCAGCAGGCTGACTGGCAGGAAAAAGCGGAGCTTGCGCTGCGCAAAGACAAAGATGATCTGGCCCGTTCGGCGCTGATTGAAAAACAGAAACTCACCGACCTGATCGCCTCCCTGAAACAGGAAGTGGGCCAGGTTGAAGAGACGCTGGAACGCATGAAAGGCGAAATCAGCGAGCTGGAGAAAAAACTGAGCGAGACGCGTGCCCGTCAGCAGGCGCTGACCCTGCGTCATCAGGCGGCTTCTTCATCACGCGATGTGCGTCGTCAGCTCGACAGCGGCAAAATCGACGAAGCGATGGCTCGGTTTGAGTCTTTTGAACGTCGCATTGACCACATGGAAGCGGAAGCTGAAAGCCACGGTTTTGGTAAACCGAAAACCCTGGACCAGCAGTTTACTGACCTGAAAGCGGATGATGAAATCAGCCAGCAGCTTAATGCGCTGAAAGCCAAAATGAACCGCAGTGAGTAATCATCGACGTTGCGATAAGTGATTAAGGAGAGTCAATGAGCGCACTTTTTCTCGCCATACCGCTAACGATCTTCGTGCTGTTTGTCGCACCGATCTGGTTATGGCTGCATTACAGCAACAAACGCAACGGCGGTTCGGAACTGTCGCAAAGCGACATCCAGCGGCTGCAGCGCGTCACGCAGGATGCGCAGCGGATGCGTGAACGTATTGATGCGCTGGAAGCGATTCTGGACGCTGAGCATCCCAACTGGAGGCAGCCATGATGAAAGGTCGTAAGTTATGGCGCAAGCCTGATGAAGGCAAGCTGATGGGCGTCTGCGCGGGTCTGGCAGAGTATCTCGACATCCCGGTTCGCCTGCTGCGGGTTATTGTGGTGTTATCGCTGTTCTTTGGACTGTTTGTCTTTACGGTGATCGCGTACTTCGTGCTGGGTTTTGTGCTGGATGAGAAGCCTGTCAATGCCAGTGACGGCGAGCGCCAGCCAACCGCCAGTGAGTTGCTGGATCAGCTGGAGAGCACCCTGCAACGGGATGAGCGCAACGTGCGCGACCTGGAGCGCTATGTCACGTCTGAAACCTTCAGCGTACGCAGCCGCTTCCGTCAGATTTAATTCTGCTATTACCGGGCCTGTTTCAGGCCCGAACGCTGGCTCAATGGAGGTGTTAATGTCTTTTTCGCGATCCACTGCTTTTCGTCACCGCGCGGCACCTGCATTGAAGTCGGCGGCTAAATTCATCATTATCAATGCTGTTACCTACGGTCCCGCTGGTGTGACTGGCTGGGCGGTGAAATCGGTAGCGCGACGCCCGTTACGTCTGCTGCTGGCTGTGGCACTTGAGCCACTGCTGAAACGCGTGATGAACCGGGTGGCATCGCGCTTCATCAGGGAGAACGATGAAAAGACTGCAAACTGAATTAGTGGCGTTGATGAACCGTGGCGTCGATCGCCACCTGCGACTGGCGGTCACCGGCTTAAGCCGCAGCGGTAAAACCGCCTTCATCACCTCACTGGTTAATCAGCTTTTAACGGTTCACAGCGGCGCTCGTTTGCCGCTGTTTTCCGTTGTACGGGATGAGCGTCTGCTGGGCGTAAAACGGGTGCCGCAGCGTGACATGGGCACGGCGCGTTTTACCTACGACGAAGGCCTGGCTCAGCTCTACAGCTCGCCACCCGCCTGGCCCACGCCAACCCGCGGCGTCAGCGAAATGCGTCTGGCGCTGCGCTACCGGCCCAACGATTCACTGCTGCGCCACCTGAAAGAGACGGCGACACTCTATCTTGAGATTGTCGACTATCCCGGCGAATGGCTGCTGGATCTCCCGATGCTGGCGCAGGATTACCTCGCCTGGTCCCGACAGATGAACGGTCTGCTGCAGGGCGACCGCGCTGAGTGGGCTAAACCGTGGCGCGCACTCTGCGAAAAACTCGACCCGTTGGCACCCGCTGATGAAACCCAGCTGGCGGAAATTGCTGCCGCCTGGACCGACTACCTGCATCGCTGTAAAACGGAAGGCTTACACTTTATTCAGCCTGGTCGCTTCGTACTGCCCGGCGATATGGCCGGTGCGCCCGCACTGCAGTTCTTCCCCTGGCCGACTTCTGATGAGGCGCAACTGACTAAGCTGGCGCAGGCCGACAAAGGCAGTAACTTCAGCATGTTGCAGCAGCGGTTTCACTACTATTGTCAGCATGTGGTCAAAGGCTTTTATAAAAATCATTTCCTGCGTTTTGATCGCCAGATTGTGCTGGTTGACTGCCTGCAGCCGCTGAATAGCGGCCCCCAGGCGTTCAATGATATGCGACTGGCACTTACGCAACTGATGCAGAGTTTTCATTATGGTCAGCGCACGTTGTTCCGCAGGCTGTTCTCACCGGTGATCGATAAATTACTGTTTGCCGCCACCAAGGCGGACCATATTACCAGCGATCAGCATGGCAACATGGTCTCCCTGCTGCAGCAACTGGTGCAGGATGCCTGGCAGAATGCGGCGTTTGAAGGCATCAGTATGGACTGCATCGGGCTTGCGTCAGTGCAGGCGACACAGAGCGGGCTGGTCGATCATCGTGGCGAGAATATCCCGGCCCTGCGCGGTCATCGTCTGGCGGATGGCGAGCCGCTCACCGTCTATCCTGGCGAAGTGCCGCCGCGCCTGCCCGGTAATGCGTTCTGGCAGCAGCAGGGCTTTCAGTTTGAACAGTTCCGGCCGCAGCAGCTCGACGTCGATCGTCCGCTGCCGCATATCCGCATGGATGCCGCGCTGGAATTTTTATTAGGAGATAAATTGCGATGAGCGATCCGCTGAAGCCGCGTATCGATTTTGCCCGTCCGCTGGATGAGAGCAGCACGACGCCGCTGCGCCCGGCGCAGACCTTTGAAGCAGAAGCGCAGGCTGCGTTTCTGGCGGTGCAGGATGAAGATGCCGCCGTTGAAGAGGAGGGCGCAGGTGAACGGGCGGTAGAAGCCGCGCTGAAGCCTAAGCGCAGCCTGTGGCGCAAAATGGTGACAGCAGGCGCGCTACTGTTTGGCGTCAGCGTGATGGCGCAGGGTGTACAGTGGACGCACGATGCCTGGCTGGCCCGCGACTGGTTTTCGCTGGGCAGCGGCGTGGCAGGTGGCCTGATCGTCCTGGCAGGTGTGGGCGCGCTGACCACCGAGTGGCGTCGCCTCTATCAGTTGCGTCAGCGCGCAGAGGAACGGGATGTGGGCCGCGAGCTGCTGCACAGTCATGGCATCGGCAAAGGCCGCGCATTCTGCGAAAAGCTGGCGCAGCAGGCGGAGCTGGATCAGGCGCATCCGGCTCTGCAGCGCTGGCATGCTTCACTGCATGAAACCCACAATGACAGTGAAATTGTCCGTTTATATGCGCAACTGGTGCAGCCAGTGCTGGATCGCCAGGCGCGACGCGAGATCAGCCGTCATGCCGCTGAAGCCACACTGATGATCGCGGTCAGCCCGCTGGCGCTGGTGGATATGGCGTTTATCGCCTGGCGTAATCTGCGGCTGGTCAATCGTATTGCAGCAATCTATGGCATTGAGCTGGGCTACTTCAGCCGCATCCGGCTATTCCGTCTGGTGCTGCTTAATATGGCCTTTGCCGGGGCGTCCGAACTGGTGCGGGAAGTGGGCATGGACTGGATGTCGCAGGATATCGCCGCCCGGCTTTCTACGCGGGCTGCGCAGGGTATTGGTGCAGGTTTATTAACCGCAAGACTGGGCATCAAAGCGATGGAGCTTTGCCGTCCGTTGCCCTGGCTGGAGCAGGATAAGCCAAGGCTCGGCGACTTTCGTCGTGAGCTGCTGGGCCAGTTGAAAGAGGCGCTGCATAAGGGCGGCAATAAGTCAGCCTGAATCTCTGATGGACAACAGAGGCGGCCTGGCCGCCTTTTTTTAGTGCGACTGGCGCAGGACCTGCCGCGAATCAATAGTCAGGCATTTACCCGGACAGGCAGATTCATCGGTGATCACCGGGTCCGCTGGCAGCGTAAAAGCCATTCCGTTTTTCTCCCTGATAAAATGCGCCATTCCGGCGAATGTCCATGACATGCTCAGCCCAAGCCCACCGAAATCATCATATTTACGTAACGTCGCAACCTTCGGCAGGTACTCGCCGGTCAGGCGATAATAGAGTGCACCATTAAAATCTCTCGGAACCTGCTGAATGATTGCCTGATCGAGCAGAGCAAACTCTTTGCGAGCCGGAACTGAGTAGCCGTTGATCAGATGGCTTATCGTCAGCGAGCCAGCCGCTATCACCAGCAGCGCATAAAAAGGCTTTTTCCATTTTAACTTTTTGCTGATTTCAAACAGACCGAGAATAAATGCGCTGGTGGTAATCAGCGCACCGGCAATTAATGTGCGGTAAGCCGCCATGCTTTCGCTGACAATCAGATTAGGCAGTGCGGCAATCAGCAGTAAGACAAACATCAGATAAAATTTGTCGTTGCCCGCGGCTTTAATTTTTTTAAGTCCAAAACCAATAATAATCGATGAGACAATCACCGACACCGTTTTTGCGCCGAGGTCAAAGTTGCAGATCACGTTCTTCAGGTATTCGGTAAAAAACCATTTCAGCTTAACCGGGATGTCGTAGCTGAATGCCGAGCGGGGCAGCGTGTGACCATAAAGCTGGACGGGCAGCACTTTCGAGGCGATTAGCGCAGCAAACATGCCTGCACCCAGCACTATCAGGGAGATGAGCGCCTGTTTCTTATTAATTTTCCGCGCGGAAAAGCAGAGGTCCAGCGCAGCAAAGAAGGTGAAGCTCATCGCGGCCGGTTGGTAGAGACAGAAAGCGATGGTCAGCAGGCAGAATGCTAACAGGCGGGCTGAGATGCCCGGTTTAATCGACAAACGGTAGCTGGAACCCGCCAGTAAAATCGCAGCGATATAGGGGAAGCAGGATGCCCATGCAACGTAAACCTGAAATGACGGGAGCAGACAAAGCAATAATGCAAAAGTGATCCGCTGAGCCTGATTCTCCAGCAGCCCATCTTTCTGACAAAGAGTATAGATGTAATACCCGGTGAAAATGAGCAGAACAATCGCGACAGAACGCAGCAGCGCCAGCCGCTCTACGCTCTCTACCAGAAAAGAGGCGCTGTACTGAATAATCCCATACACCGGCCTGCCGGATAGCGTATCCCAGTTTAAGATGCTGAGCTTGTCAACGTTTGCCCAGTAGAGATTCGTCCAGTCATCGGTATAGGCGTAATGGGTTAAATATGCGGGGCTATAAGCAATCAGAAAAACTACCGCAATAAGTAAAAAAACCTTACGGCGTGCCAGTATGGTATCAGTGGTGAACATCTCACATCCTTATTAATCAGGCTATCTCTTTGCGCCTGAACGCGCGGTTTAATCCGTGTTCTGAGGTGGGGGCAAACGGGTCGTCGCGGATTTTCGCAAAATATAGCGAGGCCGGTTTTTGGTTTCCATATAGATGCGGCCAATATATTCACCCAACACGCCAATGCCAATAAGCTGAACACCTCCGAGAAACAGCACCGATACCAGAATAGAGGGGTAACCCGGCACCGGATTACCGAACAGCAGTTTATCCACGATCATCCAGAGTCCATACAGGAAGGCCAGCGAGGCCACTAAGAAACCCAGATATGACCAGATGCGTAGCGGAACAGTAGAGAATGAGGTCAGTCCCTCCAGCGCAAGATTCCACAGCTTCCAGCCCCCGAATTTACTGCGGCCAGCCATTCGCTCAGTGCGCACATATTCCACGATGTCCGTCTGTCCGCCCACCCAGCTCAGAATGCCCTTCATAAAGAGATTCTTCTCAGGCAGCAGCTTAATGTTCTCAACCACTTCTCGCGACATCAGCCGGAAATCACCGACGTTCTCTTCTATCTGCGGATCGCTGATGCTGTTGTGCAGCTTATAAAACCAGTGCGCTGTTTTGCGTTTGAGGTGACCATCGGCACGTCTGTCAATCCGCTTGGCTAACACGATATCAGCGCCCGCCTGCCATTTTCGGATCATGTCGGGAATAATCGTGATCGGATCCTGCAAATCCACATCAATCGGGATCACGGCGTCGCCGGTGGCGGCTTCCAGTCCGGCAAACAGCGCCGGTTCCTTGCCGAAATTACGGATAAACGACAGGCTGCGCACCAGGGGATCGCGCTGGCTCAGTTGAGTTATCAGTTTATACGTTGCGTCTGTGCTGCCATCATCGATAAATACAATCTCAACCTGCCACTCTGCAAGCGCTTCATATTTTCTGACAGCATCATAAAAAAGAGGGATAACCTCCTCTTCATTAAATACCGGCACCACCAAAGAGATTTTCATTATTCTCCTTTGAATATGACAAAGCGGGAAAAAAGAAAGCCACATACCAGACTGATAGCCGATGAAGCAATCAATGTCATGATCGGATAGAGGCCCAACTGGTCAGCCAGATAACCTACGCTGAATGCCATCGCGCCCATAAAAACGACGTAAAGACTATAACGCCATGCCGTGGCCTGCTGTTTAAAGGTCCAGCGCGCATTAACAAAGAAAGAGAAGGTGACGGCCATGCAAAAAGCAATCAGGTTAGCAGTCGACTGCATGAGACCCAGGCTCAGCGCGAGGAAAAAGGTCAGCCAATGAATCAGGGTATTAACCATACCCACAGTCAGATATTTTGCGAAGAAAGTCAGCATTTTATAATCAATTTTAATCAATTAAGAAAAATATACCGTAATCAGCCCGCAATCAACAGTCCGGCGCTGACTAAGACTGACATTCAGCCGGAAATGAGAGTCGACAGCAGGTCAGTACAAAACTCCGCCATACGAGCCAGAACTGTCAACATTTCCTGACAGATACCTTTATGCAGGTGCGCCACATAGCGTATTATTGTTTTATCTGAACCTGATTAAGGCGAACGCAATGCGTCTGGAAGTGTTCTGTCAGGACCGTATCGGTCTGACGCGTGAGCTGCTTGACCTGCTGGTGGCACGCAACATTGATTTACGCGGTATCGAAATCACGGCACTGGGCCGCATCTACCTGAACTTTTCTGCACTGGAATTTGACGCCTTCAGTAATCTGATGGCGGAAATCCGGCGTACACCCGGCGTAACAGATGTGCGCACGGTAACGTACATGCCCTCTGAACGGGAGCATCGGGCGCTGAGTGCGCTGCTGGTGGCGATGCCGGATCCGGTTTTCTCCATCGATCTGAAAAGCAAGGTTGAACTGGCGAATCCCGCTGCTCAGAACCTGTTTAATCTCGATGAAGAGAAGATGCGCAACTTTAGCGCCGGTCATCTGATTAACGGCTTTAATTTCATGCGCTGGCTCGAAAGCGATCGTGTTGAGGCGCAGGCCCAGCATGTCGTCATTGAGGGGCGTGATTTTCTGATGGAGGCACGTCCTATCTACCTGCCGGGTGAAGAGGGCCAGAGCGACAGGCCGGTTGGGGCGATGGTGATGCTGAAGTCGACAGCCCGTATGGGCCGCCAGTTGCAGAATCTGGTGGTCACTGACGAATCGGAGTTTGACCATATCATTGCCGTCACGCCGAAGATGCGTCAGGTCGTCGATCAGGCACGTAAACTGGCGATGCTTGATGCGCCGCTACTGATTGTTGGCGACACCGGCACCGGGAAAGATATGCTGGCACGCGCCTGTCATCTGCGTAGTGCCCGCGGGAAAAATCCTTTTCTGGCGCTGAACTGTGCCTCTTTGCCCGACGATGTTGCCGAAAGCGAACTGTTTGGTCATGCAGCCGGCGCTTATCCGAATGCGCTGGAAGGCAAAAAAGGCTTTTTTGAGCAGGCCAATGGCGGCTCGGTACTGCTGGATGAGATTGGCGAGATGTCGCCAAGAATGCAGACCAAGCTGCTGCGTTTTCTTAATGACGGCACTTTCCGTCGCGTCGGCGAAGAGCATGAAGTCCATGTCAATGTGCGGGTGATTTGCGCCACGCAGAAGAACCTGATTGAACTGGTGCAGCGCGGGGAGTTTCGCGAAGATCTCTTCTACCGTCTCAATGTACTGACGCTGCAACTGCCGCCGCTGCGCGATCGTCCACAGGACATTCTGTCGCTGACTGAGATGTTTGTGGCCCGCTTCGCGGATGAGCAGGGAATGGCGCGTCCTCGTCTCTCGCCACAGCTCAATGCGTTTCTGACCCGTTATGCCTGGCCTGGCAACGTACGTCAGTTGAAAAACGCGCTGTATCGGGCATTAACCCAGCTGGAAGGTTACGAGCTGCGTCCACAGGATATCGTGTTGCCCGAACAGGCGCTGGATGTGTCACTCGGCGATGAAGCCCTGGAAGGGACGCTGGATCAGATCACCAGCCGTTTCGAACGCTCGATTCTGACGCGGCTTTATCTCTCTTATCCCAGTACCCGAAAGCTGGCAAAACGGCTGGGTGTATCACACACCGCGATTGCCAATAAGCTGCGGGAATATGGTCTGGGGCAGAAGCGTACCGAAAGCGAATAAGCTTCTCAGTTCCTCTTCGCAGACTCATGGCGGATCTGGCAGCAATAGATTAGCTCAACGCGCAGGGAACGGGGGCAGAGAAGGAAAGCGTCCCGCACCATGAACAAAAACGCCAGGCGTTTTTGAACAATGCGAAGCGTTGGCCCGGCAACGGGCGCCCCTCAGGGATGAGGGGCGTACTAAAACGCCGGGAGCGTTTTTGAACAACGCAGAGCGTTGGCCCGGCTACGGGCACCCCTCAGGGATGAGGGGCGTAATTGTGCCAGCCGAGCGGTCATGGATGACAGATTTTGCGTCTTTCCGATCTGACCCGGTTTTTGTGCAGGCTCGATCTGATAGCTAATCGAGCCTGGCAATATCTGTAACATCGGCGGATAACCAGGTTATCCGCTTTTTTATTACTTCAACGCGGCCAGTGCAGCGTCGTAATCAGGCTCAGTAGTGATTTCATCCACCAGCTGGCTGTAGATTACTTTATCGTTCTCATCCAGCACGACCACCGCACGCGCAGTCAGGCCTTCCAGCGCACCATCGGCAATTTCCACGCCATAATCATACTTAAACTCTGAGCCGCGCAGCGTCGACAGGGTCACAACGTTACTCAGGTTTTCTGCACCACAGAAACGTGACTGGGCAAACGGCAGGTCCGCAGAAATACACAGCACCACCGTATTATTCAGTTCACTCGCGGCCTGATTGAATTTGCGCACAGATGAAGCACAGACGCCGGTATCAACACTCGGGAAAATGTTCAGAATTTTGCGTTTTCCTGCATACTCAGAGAGCGCAACGTTGACCAGATTTTTAGCGACCAGTGTGAAAGCTTTGGCTTTATCGCCAGCCTGAGGAAACTGACCAGCAACCGGTACGGCGTTACCCTGAAAATGAACAGTCTGAGACATAGTGATTCCTTTTGATGAAAAAAAAGATCTGACACAAAACGGCTAAAGATAGCCGTTGTTTATGACATAAATGTTAAGGGTTTACGAGTTCAATTGTTGAATTTAACGTGGCGCTCTGCCACTGCGTCCTACATTGTGGAGTGGAAATGAGAACGGTAAAAAGTTATCCCGAAGCCTGGCCATTGCATACGCCGTTTGTCATTGCCCGTGGAACGCGAACCGAAGCCAAAGTGGTGGTGGTTGAAATTGAGGAAGACGGCGTCAAAGGCGTCGGAGAAGCGACCCCCTATGCGCGCTACGGTGAAAGCGAGGCGTCAGTACTGGCGCAAATCGCCACGCTGCTGCCGGCGCTGCAACAGGGCATGACGCGTGAAGCGCTGCAACAGGCTCTGCCTGCTGGTGCCGCGCGCAACGCCATTGACAGCGCCCTGTGGGATTTAGCCGCACATCAGCAGCAGAGCAGCCTCTGGCAGCTTAGTGGCGTTACCCCCCCTGAGGATGTGGTCACCGCACAGACCGTCAGTATCGATACCCCGGAAGCGATGGCCAGCAGCGCGCTGGCGCTGTGGCAGCATGGTGCAACGCTGCTGAAGGTTAAGCTGGACGATAATTTCATCACCGAACGGCTGATGGCGATCCGCGCCGCCGTGCCGGACGCGACCCTGATTGTGGATGCCAATGAGTCATGGCACGCCGAAGGCCTGGCGGCACGCTGTCAGTTACTGGCCGATATCGATGTGGCGATGCTTGAGCAGCCTCTGCCCGCGGATGAGGATGCGGCACTGGAGAACTTTATCCATCCGTTACCGATCTGCGCTGATGAGAGCTGTCATACCCGCGAAAGCCTGGCGGCACTACGAGGCCGTTATGAGATGGTCAACATTAAACTGGATAAAACGGGCGGACTGACCGAGGCGCTTGCACTGGCCGATACGGCTCAGCAGCAGGGTTTTGCGGTGATGCTGGGCTGCATGCTTTGTACCTCGCGGGCAATACGCGCTGCGCTGCCGCTGGTGCCGCAGACCCGCTTCGCCGATCTCGACGGGCCAACCTGGCTGGCGGTCGATGCAGAACCGGCGATCAACGTGCGCAACGGTCAGCTGATTATTGCTGCCAGCGCAGCAGGTTAACCATCATTTCAAGGTAAGTCTCCGTGGCTTCATCCACGGAAATGACCGGCATTTCAGCGGTCACGCAGGGCAGACTGAGATCGTGACACCAGCTGCCGAATGAGCCTGGCGTGTCATAGCCGACGCTGCTGACTCGGGGAAGGCGGGTATGGCTGGCCAGCCAGCCGCCAATCTCCACCTGATGCGGATCGTCAATACAGCCCAGCGGTTCATGCCATGAGACGATCCAGCACGGCTTAAGCTGATGAATCAGGGCACAGAGCGCCTGGGTTTCCGGTTCAGAACCCGGATGCGTGCCGGTTGAGAGTGCCACATCTCGCGCATCGGCCGCACTGTTCCAGCGATACACCGTCTCGCCTGACTGCCAGTTTGCTGCCGGGAAATTACGGTTGAGATCGACGCCATTTGCATTGGCGCGCAGCCCGAGCTGACAGCCATCCGGATTGATCGCTAATACCACGTGGTGCCGACGCATGCCGTCGGGCAGCGTGCGCAATGCGGCGGAAAGCGTCGCAATGGCCGCATTCTCATCACCGTGGGTGCCGGCCAGGATCAGACCGCTATCGGCATCGCCCAGAGGAGCCGGAAACCACAACAGCGGTGCGCCCAGCACAGAGCGGCCATACTGCTGATAGGGAACGTCAAGTTTGCCCCGCAGGGGACGCGGATGGAGTAGTGACATACTCATTTCCTCAAAGGGTTTTACTCAAAGTAGCGGAAAAGCTGTGCGCGGAAAATAGCTATTTATCTGTCAGCCATTTGCGCTAAAGTGCCCTGCACACGCTGCATCAGCAACAGACTGATGCAGCACTTCTTTAGGGTAAAGGAGTGATGATGGTTAAGACCTTTCGCATGACGCTGGCAGCAATCAGTCTGAGTAGCGTTATCACACCCGCTATCGCGGCGAATCTACCCGCTGGCGCACAGCTGGCCGAACAGCAGCAGATCGTTCGCCACATTAAAGATGAACCCGCTTCACTTGATCCGCTTAAAGCGGTCGGGCTGCCGGAAATTCAGGTGATTCGCGATCTGTTTGAAGGCCTGACCAATCAGGATGCGCAGGGCAAAATTGTGCCGGGCGTGGCGCAGAGCTGGAGCAGTAGCGACAACAAAACCTGGGTCTTCACCCTGCGCAATAACGCGCGATGGTCAAACGGCGATCCGGTTACCGCACAGGATTTTGTCTACAGCTGGCAGCGCCTGGTCGATCCTAAAAACAGTTCGCCCTTTGCCTGGTTCGCGGGCTTAAGCGGCATTGAAAATGCGGCAGCGATTACCAAAGGTGAAATGACGCCCGATAAGCTGGGTGTGATCGCTCAGGGTAAAACGCAGCTGAAAGTGACGCTGGATCGTCCGGTGCCGTGGTTCCCGGCGCTGGTGGCTAACGTGGCGCTCTTCCCGGTTCCTCAGAAGATGATTGCGCAGGAGGGCGACAGCTGGACAGCACCCGGCAAACTGGTGGGCAACGGTGCCTATCAGCTCAGCGAGCGGGTGGTAAATGAAAAAATCGTTCTGATCCGTAATCCGGACTACTGGGATGATGCGCATTCGGTGCTGACAAAAGTAACCTTTGTCCCGATCAATGAAGAGTCGAGCGCCACCAAGCGCTATCGCGCGAATGATGTCGATATCACCGAATCCTTCCCTAAAAATATGTATGCGATGCTGAAAAAAACGTTGCCGGGAGAGGTCTACACACCTGACCAGTTGGGTACCTATTATTATGCCTTTAACACGCAGAAGGGGCCGACTGCCGATGTGCGAGTCCGCAAAGCGCTGTCATGGTCTATCGATCGCAAAGTGATTGCTGAAAAAGTGTTGGGCACCGGTGAGAAGCCAGCGTGGCACTTTACGCCAGATGTGACAGCCGGCTTTAAGCCATTGCCCACTTTCATGCAACAGCACGATCAGAACACCCTGAACGCGCAGGCGAAAGCGCTGCTCACCGCCGCCGGTTATGGCCCGGCTAAGCCGCTGAAACTTAAGTTGCTCTATAACACCTCTGAGAGTCATCAGAAGATTGCGATTGCCGTGGCCTCAATGTGGAAAAAGAACCTCGGGGCAGATGTCACGCTGGAGAATCAGGAGTGGAAAACTTATATCGACAGCCGTAATAGCGGGAACTTTGATGTGATCCGTGCTTCGTGGGTGGGTGACTACAATGAGCCATCTACCTTCCTGAATCTGCTGACCTCAGGCAACAGCAGCAATATTTCGCGTTTCAGCAACGCGGATTATGATGCGGTCATCGCCAAAGCCAGCAAAGAGACCAATGACCAGGCGCGCAACAGCGACTACAACCGGGCGGAGCAGATCCTGGCCGAACAGACGCCGATTGCTCCTATCTATCAGTACACCAATGGCCGCCTGATTAAACCCTGGGTCAAAGGCTATCCCATTACCAATCCTGAAGACGTCGCCTACAGCCGTGAACTCTGGATTGAAAAGCACTAAGCCACAGGTGGCCGGTTTTCCGGCCATCGGCTGACATCTTTCTACACAGCCCGGAGATTGCAACTCAACGCCGTCACGCTAGACTGTATCGTATTGATTTTAGTAGAGAGGGGACGGTGTGGACGTTATTGAAGGAAAAGCATTACAGGTTTCAGATGCCATTATTTCCTGCCAGCTGGATGGTAAGGGTGGAATGATCCCGATTGCTGAAGATGAAGTCATCCAGTGTGAGCAGCCCTGCTGGCTGCATCTCAACTATACCCATCGCAAGAGCGCCGAATGGCTGCAGTCAACGCCACAGATCCCCGATACGGTGCGTGACGCCTTAGCGGGCGACAGCATGCGTCCTCGCGTCAGCCGACTAGGCGACGGGTTTATGATCGTACTGCGCAGCGTCAACCACAATAGCGATGCACGTCGCGACCAGCTGGTAGTCATGCGGGTGTTTATCAACGATAAGCTCATCGTCTCGACCCGGCGGCGCAAAGTCTCTGCAGTCGATGAAGTGCTCACCGATTTGCAAAACGGTAATGGCCCGATTGACTGCGGCAGCTGGCTGGTAGATGTCTGTGATGCGCTGACCGATCACACCAGCGAATTTATCGAAGAGTTACATGACAAAATCATCGAGCTGGAAGATGCGCTGCTTGATCAGCGGATGCCCGCGCGCGGCGAGCTGGGCCTGCTGCGCAAGCAACTGATTGTGATGCGGCGTTACATGGCACCTCAGCGCGATGTCTATGCCAGGCTGGCCAGTGAAAAACTGGCCTGGATGGATGACAGCGAACGCCGCCGGATGCAGGAAATTGCCGACCGTCTGGGGCGCGGACTGGACGATCTGGATGCAGGCGTGGCACGCACCGCGATTCTGGCTGATGAAGTCGCCTCTGCAATGGCGGAGTCGATGAACCGCCGCACCTATACCATGTCACTGATGGCGATGATCTTTCTGCCCGCCACGTTTCTGACCGGCCTGTTTGGCGTTAACCTGGGCGGTATTCCGGGCGGTGAATGGAAATATGGGTTTTCAATCTTCTGTCTGCTGCTGGTGGCGCTGGCATCAGGGGTCGCGGGCTATCTGCGTAAACGGCGCTGGCTCTGATGCGGCAAAGGTGATGTCGGCATAGTCCCCTGTTTAAAGCGGAAATCCTGATATGTGGGTTGAAAATCGCGTTAAGCGAACAAAAGCTGATCGACATCAAGAATCCATTGTCGCTGCTGACGCAAACTCTCTCCCGCAGGTGAATGCAACGTCAAGCGATGGGCGTTGCGCTCCATATTGTCTTACTTCCATATTTAGAATTAATGCATAGCACATTTAATTCGAAACATGCCGGCCAGTGTGCCGGCTTTTTTTTGTCTGCCTGGCTGTAACGCCGTTCCTTATCTAAGCTTAAAGTCCATTCGCAAGAAAAGGAGTACGGCATGAGCGCGATTTTTAACAGCGAGCCGATCCCCACGGATCCTGTCCCGATTCCTGAGCCCATTCCCCATCCGCAACCGCAGCCTGATCCGCCAACCGATCCGGAATTTCCGCCGATAATGGATCCACCGCCACATCGCAACATATAAAAAAAGGGCGTGCTGCTCGCAGCACGCCCTTAAACGTTCCCGCACTTATTTAATCTGTAGTACATCCAGACGCACGCTGATATCGGGTGCATCGTCTTCATCGATCCGCCAGCCTACAGGCTGTGAAGGCAGCGTTTCCCGGTCAAAGGCGAGATCGCCGCCATCAATGACTGCATCACCATGTTTGATGCCTTTAAAATCGAACAGATTGACATCGGCCAGGTGCGACGGCACCACGTTTTGCATCGCGCTGAACATGGTTTCGATGCGGCCAGGATAGCGCTTATCCCAGTCACGCAGCATATCGGCTACCACCTGACGCTGCAGGTTCGGCTGAGAACCGCAAAGGTTGCACGGGATAATCGGGAACTGACGCGCTTCGGAGAAGCGAATGATATCTTTCTCACGGCAGTAGGCCAGTGGACGGATCACAATCTGCTTACCATCGTCGCTCATCAGCTTTGGCGGCATGCCTTTCAGTTTTCCACCGTAGAACATATTCAGGAACAGCGTCTGCAGGATGTCATCGCGATGGTGGCCCAGCGCAATTTTAGTGCAACCGAGTTCTGTCGCGACGCGATAGAGAATGCCACGGCGCAGGCGTGAGCAGAGTGAACAGGTGGTTTTGCCTTCCGGGACCTTATCTTTGACGATGGAGTAGGTATCTTCTTCGACAATCCGGTACTCAACACCCTGCGACTCAAGATATTGCGGCAGGATGTGCTCAGGGAAGCCCGGCTGTTTCTGGTCGAGATTGACGGCAATCAGGCTGAAGTTGACCGGTGCGCTTTTTTGCAGACTGCGTAAAATTTCCAGCATGGTGTAGCTGTCTTTACCGCCCGACAGACAGACCATGATGCGATCGCCTTCTTCGATCATATTAAAATCTGCAATGGCTTCGCCGACATTACGACGCAAACGCTTCTGCAGTTTATTCAGGTTGTACTGTTCTTTCTTGGCAACCGTTTGATTATCTTGCATTTTTACCTATCTCAAAAACCAGAAAGCGTAGCTAAAGGGCGAATCGATGTACGCCCGGCCGGTCACTTCACTGTGATGTTACGAATATGCAGCGTATGGTACGGATTGTTGCCGCGAATGCCAGCCCGGAGTGAAGCAATCAGCGGATAATCACCATCAGCGTCACAGGCCGCGTTACCCGTCAGGGCGATTATTGCCGGAATGCGGTGCTGCGAAAGCGCGCGAGGAAAGAGGGCGAGCTTTGCTTAATCGTAAGCAAATGGAAAGTGTTCAGCTGCGCAGTGTCAGCTGACGGGCACATCTTTCCACTGACAATCAATTTCATCACTATGCGTTGAGCAGGAAGGCGGTGATGACGGGTAAGCATCAGTCCGCGCATGATCTCTTTTAACCGCACAGCCTGAGGCCATAAAAATGACAGAGATAATTAAAAAAAATTTCATCAGAACTACCGGATTAATAAAAAACACAGCATGCGCTGCTATGAATCAATCGGGCCTAAATAGATTCCGGGTTGTATTGTTCTGATTTGATGTACATCAAAAGAAATGCTTTCATTAAATTAGAAGAGAGTCAGATATTAATCGCAGCGCTCGTTTTCATCGAAAAAGGCTCTGTTGAATGTGTGTTGACCCGCTGGGTTTATAATAAATTCAAATGTACTGGCGTGTTCTGCACCTCAATAAAAACGATGGTTTTATAATCCGTGTAGCACGCACTAAAAAGTGATTTTTCAATAAATCAGGTGAGGTTAATGACCTCCGATAAGCAGATTGCGCAAGAGCGGGCGTTTACGTTTTATGCTTAAATGCGTTTACGCAGACTCTCTTATACAGTGAACTGTCGGTTCGCACATTTCGTCAATACAGACTTCCTGTGAAGCCGTTTAATGTCGGCCTATCAATGTGAATAAAAATGAATCAATATTTAATGTTTATGAGGCATCCCGATAAAAATCGCAAAATTAAAAAGTACGGCATCAGATTTATTACGACGCTGATACTCTTTTTACTTTGCTATGTTGCGGTTATGTATTGCGGTGTTCTGCTGCTCGTCAACCGGCATGGTTTACTCCATTTTATGCTGCACTGAATTCAGCCGCAGGCCTTAAAAATCCAGCGATAAGCATGATGTAAAAAATGCCTGAGTACTTCCAGAATATCTTCCGCACCTTCTTCAACCAGACATTGTCCGGTCTCCAGCGCGTTATTAACCGAGTTCCGATGATCCAGTATCATCATGATCCCCGCAGCACCCGCAATCAGCGTAAAAATCAGCACGATTAATGCTGGCTGGTAATTTTTGCGCGAAGCAGCAGGCAGGGTTTCTTCAGAATGGTCAGAGTTTTGGCGCATTTGTCCCCGGCTCAAATGATTGCAATGATAAACAATAACGGATTATGCCATTAATTCCCGGCACGCTCTATGTCTCAGGTCAGTCAGTAAGCTGCTTTACAGGATAGCCAGGTATGCGGTCAGCCAGATCCGGATGGGGGAGTGCAGAAGGGGCTGGCTACTAAGAACCGCCTTCTGCAACGTCCGGATGCCCGCAGGGATATATCTGGTCTGAGCGGCATTTGTGGCGGGATTACATCATCTCCAGTGACTGAACACCCTTGATCTCCATAACCTTGTCATAAAGGTACGCATCATTCGATTTGCGGGAAAGCGTCACCTGAACACTGAGTTCACACAGACCGCTCTCTTCATCACGATTAATCACCGTCACATTGCCGTAGCGTATGCCTTCCCGCTGCATGACCAGCAGCACCAGCGGCACGCTTTTAGGCTTAAGAAAAACCAGCAGCGTATGGTGTTTGCCGATTAAAAGATGGCTCAGGCGGCGGAACACTTCCAGCACGACCAGCGCCAGCACCGTGCCATAGATGCCAATCTCATACATGCCGCTGCCGATGACCAGACCAATTGCTGCCGTCACCCACAGGCCCGCCGCGGTGGTTAAACCCTTTACCACCTGCTTCTGGATCATAATGGTGCCCGCGCCAAGAAATCCCATTCCGCTGACCACCTGAGCGGCAATACGGCTGGGGTCCAGTGCCACGTGGTCGCTGCTGAGCATGTCGGCGAAGCCATATTTCGACACCAGCATAAACATGGCACTGCCGATACCGACCAGAATATGAGTACGTAATCCCGCTTCTTTAGCCCGCATCTGCCGCTCCAGGCCTATCAGGCCGCCGAGAATACCGGCCAGCGCGATGCGAATTAACATATCCATTAACATGGGTTTACTCCGAATTAATAAGGGCTGAAAAAGGGTGGCAGTTGAGTGATAACAGGTAAACAAGATAATTCTGCTTGCAAATGACGCTGCAGAATTTTGTAAAAAGCTGTTTCACCTCTCGACCCCTTGTGCTGCCTGACATATGCTGAGCCAGCCTTTTACCTCAATTCCCGGAGTCCGACTGATGAAAGCAGCCACCTTTTTGCTGGCCGGTGCCGCGCTATTACTCTCTGCCTGCAGCAGCAACAGTGATGATAACGAGCCACCGCAACAAGCCACCGCCGCCCATATCCAGCCACGGGTGGTAATGTCTTCCCTGGCAGAAAGCACCTGTTCGAATGCAGGCGGAACGCTGGCATTTTCGCATCAGCTTGATGGCTCGCGCGTGGGAATGTGTCAGTTAGTGAATGGACGCCGCTGTGATGAGCAGGCGTTGATTGGCGGGAATTGCGCGCGCTGATGAACAGGCCGGATTGCTCCGGCCCGCGCAGTTATACAGCGAAAAGTCAGGCTGAAAGTCGGTTCGGGCAGTTTTCACCCCGATCGAGCTGGCTGAGATTACTCAGCGTCGTTTCAGAAATGGCGGTCAGCGCTTCAGCGGTTAAAAACGCCTGATGGCCGGTGAACAAAACGTTATGGCACGCCGACAGACGGCGGAACACATCGTCCTGAATCACATCATTCGACTTGTCTTCAAAGAAAAGGTCGCGTTCATTCTCGTAAACGTCCATGCCAAGCGAGCCGATTTTCTGCTGTTTCAGCGCGTCAATGGCAGCCTGTGAATCAATCAGACCACCGCGACTGGTATTAATAATCATGACGCCATCGCGCATCTGTTTAAACGCGTCGGCGTTAAGCAGATGATGATTCTCCGGCGTCAGCGGGCAGTGCAGCGTGATGACGTGTGATTCAGCAAACAGCGTCTTCAAATCGACATATTCCGCGCCCAGCTCCAGTGCCTGTTCGCTTGGGTAGGGATCAAACGCCAGCAGCCGCATACCAAAACCTTTCAGAATGCGCATCGTCGCAATCCCAATTTTACCGGTGCCGATAACGCCCGCAGTTTTGTTGTGCATATTGAAGCCGGTCAGCCCATCGAGCGAAAAGTTCGCGTCACGGGTACGCTGATAAGCGCGATGAATACGGCGGTTCAGGGTCATCATCAGGCCGATCGTATGTTCAGCCACCGCTTCAGGTGAGTAAGCGGGAACCCGGACGACTTCCAGACCAAGCTCTTTCGCCGCAGCCAGGTCGACATTATTGAAACCGGCACAGCGCAGCGCGATGTATTTCACACCCAGTCCGGCCAGCTCTTCCAGTACCGGACGGCTGCCGTCATCGTTGACAAAGATGCAGACGGCATCGCAACCCACAGCGGTTTTAGCCGTGCTTTCAGAGAGTAAAAAGTCATAAAACACCAGTTCAAAGCCGAACTGCTGATTGACCTGCTCAAGGTATTTCTGATCGTAATGTTTGGTGCTGTAAACCGCGATCTTCATCGTTATGCTCCTGCAGAGTGATAAACCAAGGATAACGTTTTCTGACTGACTTTGCTGAAACAGCTGATTTGCGGCTGGCAGAGGCCTTCACCTCCGGGAGATTACATGCCATCATTCCTGTCAGGATACTGTAAGGAAAAGGATTATGGCTTTTATGCCACGGATTTTCCGGCGACGGCTGGCGGCCATTCTGGCGCTGATCCTGCTGCTGCTCGGCCTGATATTGACTGTGACGCAATGGCTGCCACGGCTGGCCGGCATCTGGCTGCCTGACGGGACGCGCATTGCGCTATCAGGCGCGCCGCGCTGGCGGAACGGTGGACTGTGGTTGCCTCAGATTCGTTATCTCGCCGGTGATTGCTCGCTGGCCACCGTAAAAGCGGTGTCACTTGGCTGGCATCAGTCACGCTGGAAACTCAATGCGGAAGCGCTGACGCTGGATAGCGCCTGCCTGCAAAAATTACCTGCCAGTAACAGTACGGCTGCCCCCAAAACGCTGGCCGAATGGCAGTCGATGCTGCCTGGCACCGATGTTCATCTGGGCAAACTGATTGTCGCGCCCTGGCAGACCTGGGCGGGCGCGCTGGACCTGACGCTGGAAAAAGATCGCCAGCAACTCAGTTATCAGGGCGATAATTTGCAGCTGACAGCCACGCTGACCGGTCAGCAGCTCGCTATCCGTCGCCTGACGCTCACCCATCCTGCACTGCCTGAACCCGTCACGCTGAGTGGTCATCTGACGTTACCCACCTATGCTACAGAGCTGCCGGTAAACGGTGAGGTGGCCGGACAGCTGGCGCTTGACGCTCTGCCGCATCCGCTGCAGTTGACGCTCAACTGGCAGCAGCAGCAGGGCGAGCTGCGGGTGGCAATGGCGGAAGAGAATCGGCCGCTTCTCCGATTACCCTGGCAGGTCAGCCGCGATCAGATTCGGATTGAAAAGGGTGAATATTACTGGCCGCTGGCGTCTCAGCCCTTATCTGGATTCGTTAACCTGACGCTGGATAACTGGCAGTCGGGCGTTGAAAGCAGCCAGATCACGGGTCGCGTCAACCTGCTGACGCAGGGACGCGGCGGCAAGGGCAACGTGGTTCTGGGCATTGGTCCTGGTAACCTTAGCCTGACCAGCAGCAACCTGCCTTTTCAGTTGACCGGTGAAAGCAAACTGGCCGATCTGCAACTTTACGGCTCGATTCCTGGTGTGATCAGCGGTTCGCTGCTCGATCCTAAACTGGTGCTGCAACCTAAATCGCTGCTGCGTCTGCGCGGCCGGCTGCTGTCAACGCTGGAAGTGGACGAGGCGCGCTGGCCGCTGGCGGGTGTGCGACTCTCCTCGCAGGGTATTGATGGTCGCCTGCAGGCCATTCTTAACGCGCACAATGCCAGCTTTGGCCGCTTCCGGCTGCATCTTGATGGTCGCGCCACAGATTTCTGGCCCGATAAGGGCGAATGGAACTGGCGCTACTGGGGCGGAGGCGAGATGCTGCCGCTGCAGGCTCGCTGGGATGTCAAAGGAACCGGCGGCTGGCACGACACGCTGATCCACCTTGATACCCTGTCTGCCGGCTTTAATCAGCTGGCTTACGGCAGCGTCAACATAGCAAAACCGCGTCTGACGCTGACTGAACCGGTAAACTGGCAGCGTAATGTGGCACACCCCTCTTTTAATGGCCATTTCAGACTGCAGGCGGGACCGACCCGCTTCAGTTATGGCGGACGTCTGGCTGACTCAGCGCTCGACTTTGAAGCTAAAGGCCGGGATCCCGGCTATTTCCTCTGGCGGGGCGAGTTAAAAGCGGGGAAGGTTGGCCCGCTGCGTGTGAATGGTCGCTGGGACGGTGATCGGTTACGTGGGCAGGCCTGGTGGCCCGCTCAGTCGCTGACGGTTTTTCAGCCGCTGCTCAGCCCCGATATGAAAATGCAGATTCAGGGCGGCAGTCTGCAGGCACAGGTCGCTTTTTCCGCCGCCAGCGATCAGGGCTTCCAGGCCGGAGGCCACTGGACGGTCAGACAGGGCAGCATCTGGACGCCTGACAGTCAGGTGAACGGTATCGACTTTTCACTGCCGTTCCGATTTCATGAGCAGCAGTGGCAGTTTGGGCAGCATGGCCCGGTTTCACTGCGCATTGCCGAGGTGAAGAACCAGTTTGCGATGCAGAATATTCGCGCCAGCCTGCAGGGTAACTGGCCATGGTCTGAACAGGCACCGCTGACGCTGCAGGATGTCAGCCTCGACCTGCTGGGCGGACAAATCACGCTGCCATCCCTGCGAATGCCTCAGCATGATCCCGCCCGGGTGTCGCTGCGTCAAATCAGCCTCAGCGAACTTGTCACGGCGCTGAAGCCTAAACAGTTCGCCATGTCGGGCAAGGTCAACGGAGAGCTTCCGCTGTGGCTCAATAACCCACACTGGCTGGTGGAGAAAGGGTGGATTGCCAACAGTGGTCCACTGACCTTCCGGCTGGATAAAGATATGGCAGATGCCATTACCCGCAACAACGTAGCGACCGGCGCGGCGCTGGACTGGTTACGCTATATGGAAGTCTCCCGCAGCTGGGCCACGATCAATCTGGATAACCTCGGCGACCTTACTATGGAAGCTCAGGTGCAGGGCGTCAGCCAGTTCAGTAACCGTCGGCAGACGGTCAATCTTAACTATCATCATCAGGAAAACCTGTTTCAGCTCTGGCGCAGCCTGCGCTTTGGCGATAATTTGCAATCCTGGTTAGAGCAACATGCAACTTTGCCATCGAACAAGGACACTTCACCATGAGCATGAGGCCACTACTGGTTCTGGCAGCCGGACTGCTGAGCATTGGCTGCGTGCCGCGCATTGAAGTCACGGCACCCAAAGATCCCATCACTATCAATATGAACGTAAGAATCGAGCATGAGATCCACATCAAAGTTGATAAAGATGTGGAAGCGTTACTGAAAAACCAGAGCGGTCTGTTCTGAGGAGAGCAACGATGAAACGCATAAGCGCGGCGCTGTTACTCGCCCTGGCGATGGCACAGCCTGCCTGGGCTCTGACGCTCGATGAGGCGCGGCAATCGGGCCGGGCAGGTGAAACGCTTTCCGGCTATCTGGCGGCACGTTCGCAGGACAGTGAAACGTTGGCGCTGGTGCAGCGTATCAACGCCGGACGTAAGCAGGAGTATCAGCGGCTGGCTGAGCAGAATAATCTTTCCACGGCTGATATCGCCAGTATTGCCGGACAGAAGCTGGTGGGCCGTGCGGCAGCGGGGGAATATGTGCGCGGCATTAACGGTCAGTGGCTGAGAAAAGAAGCAGACAGCGGCCAGTAACCGGCGAAAAAAACCGGACGCATGGCCCGGTTTTCAGCGTCATCATGAGATGACTAAGACTTATGCAGTCACGATTTGCTTAAGTGCGTCTTTCGCTTCAGCGGTCGCTTTGCTGGCCACTTCCGGACCGTAAGCGATGCCTTCAGCAAACACGAACTCAACGTCAGTGATGCCGATGAAGCCCAGGAACAGCTTAACGTATGGAGTCAGCAGATCGGTTGGGGTATCTTTGTGAATGCCGCCACGGCTGGAGATCACCACGGCCTTTTTACCTTTAACCAGACCTTCCGGGCCTGCTTCGGTGTAGCGGAACGTCACGCCAGCACGGGCAATCAGGTCGAAATAGTTTTTCAGCTGTGTAGGAATGTTGAAGTTGTACATTGGCGCGGCAATCACCACTTCATCATGAGCCTGCAGTTCTGCAATCAGTTTATCGGACAGGTCCAGTGCTTCCTGCTGACGTGGTGACAGTGGCGCTTCGGATGGGCGCATTGCACCCACTAACTCACCATCCAGAACCGGAATCGGGTTAGCGGCCAGATCACGTACAGTGACTTCTTTACCCTGTGCCTTTGCCTGTTCAACATAGAAGTCAGCGAGCTGGCTTGACTGTGAGTAGTCTGCGAGGATGCTTGATTTCAGAACTAAAACTTTGGTCATGGTGGTTTCCTGTCTGTTACGCGGAAGACTTTCCGCTCAATGGTTTACACTCTACGGTTATCGATGGCGCGGTGAAAGCGCAATATTTCGAGACCCATGTTCGAATTTATTGAATAAGCGTAACCGGGACCAGCCGCCGGAACGGTTCAGAATGTGCTATGATGCGCACAATTATTTTTATTGAATCAGCTGGTTATCCCGGCTTTCAGGGCGCTGTTTATCGCAGCGACACCGTCTGAGTAAGGTACGTCACTATTATGTCATCTCCCGATACTTCCCCACTGTCAGCGCTCTGGCCACGGCTTGACTCTGTAATGCTGCGCGATCGCCAGCGTCTGCAGCGCCGCCTGCAGGGAGCCAGAAAAGCTAAAAATCCCGAGGCACAGCAGGGCATTGCCAGCGAGCTGGAGCAGGAATTTATTGCTGCTGAACAGCGCGTGGCCCAGCGCCGCGCGGCTACGCCAGCCATTACCTTTCCGGATAATCTGCCGGTCAGTCAGAAGCAGCAGGATATAGCCGCGGCGATTCGCAACCATCAGGTAGTGATTGTTGCAGGTGAAACCGGCTCAGGTAAAACCACGCAGCTGCCGAAAATCTGTCTGGCACTGGGACGTGGTATCACGGGTTTGATTGGTCATACGCAACCGCGCCGTCTGGCTGCGCGCACCGTGGCGAACCGTATTGCTGATGAGCTCAGCACCTCACTGGGTGGCTGCGTCGGCTATAAAGTGCGGTTTAACGACCAGGTCAGCGATCTGACGCAGATTAAACTGATGACCGACGGGATCCTGCTGGCGGAGATCCAACAGGATCGCCTGTTGATGCAGTATGACACCATCATCATTGATGAGGCTCACGAGCGCAGCCTGAATATCGATTTCCTGCTCGGTTATCTGCGTGAGCTGCTGCCGCGCCGCCCCGATCTGAAAGTGATTATTACCTCGGCGACCATCGATCCCCAACGCTTCTCGCGGCACTTCAACAACGCGCCGGTGATTGAAGTCTCTGGCCGGACTTATCCGGTCGAAGTGCGCTACCGGCCGGTGGTTGAAGAAGCGGATGATGGCGATCGCGATCAGCTGCAGGCGATTTTTGATGCGGTGGATGAACTGGGACGCGAGAGTCGCGGCGATATCCTGATCTTCATGAGCGGTGAGCGCGAAATCCGCGATACCGCTGATGCGCTGAACAAACGTGACCTGCCGCATACCGAAGTGCTGCCACTTTATGCGCGACTATCGAATGCCGAACAGAACCGGGTGTTTCAGTCACACAGTGGCCGTCGCATCGTGCTGGCGACCAACGTCGCGGAAACCTCCCTGACGGTGCCGGGCATCAAATATGTCATCGATCCTGGCACGGCGCGTATCAGCCGCTACAGTTTCCGCACCAAGGTGCAGCGCCTGCCGATTGAGCCGATATCGCAGGCCTCCGCCAACCAGCGTAAAGGGCGTTGCGGCCGTGTTTCAGACGGCATCTGTATTCGCCTCTACTCAGAAGATGACTTCCTGAGCCGTCCGGCTTTTACCGATCCGGAAATCCTGCGCACCAACCTGGCGTCGGTGATCCTGCAGATGACCTCGCTGGGACTTGGCGATATCGCCGCCTTCCCGTTTGTGGAAGCGCCCGATAAGCGCAATATTCAGGATGGCATCCGCCTGCTGGAAGAGCTGGGCGCGCTGACCCTGAATGAGGAGAGCGGACACTATAAACTCACCGGGTCCGGGCGTCAGCTGGCACAGCTGCCGGTCGATCCGCGTCTGGCGCGGATGGTGCTGGAAGCACAGAAATTTGGCTGCGTACGTGAAGTGATGATCATCACCGCCGGTCTGTCGATTCAGGACCCGCGCGAGCGCCCGGCAGAGAAAAAGCAGGCGTCCGATGAGAAGCACCGGCGCTTTGCCGACAAAGATTCCGACTTCCTCGCCTATGTGAACCTCTGGAACTACCTGGCGGAGCAGCAGAAAGCGCTGTCGGGCAACCTTTTCCGCCGCCAGTGCAAAAGCGATTTCCTTAACTATCTGCGCGTGCGGGAATGGCAGGATATTTATACCCAGCTGCGGCAGGTGGTGCGTGAACTGGGGATTCCGGTTAATAGCGAGCCGGCTGAGCTGCAGCCCGTCCACTGCGCGCTGCTCAGCGGTCTGCTGTCACATATCGGCCAGAAGGACACCGACAAGCAGGAGTACACCGGCGCACGCAATACCCGCTTCTCGATTTTCCCCGGCTCCGGGCTGTTTAAGAAGCCGCCGAAGTGGACCATGGTGGCAGAACTGGTCGAGACCAGCCGCCTGTGGGGTCGCACGGCGGGGCGTATTGAACCAGAGTGGATTGAGCCGCTGGCGCAGCATCTGATTAAACGCAGCTACAGCGAACCGCACTGGGAGAAATCGCAGGGCGCGGTAATGGCTGCTGAGAAGGTTACGCTTTATGGCCTGCCGATTGTGGCCGCCCGCAAGGTGAACTATGGCAGCATTGATCCCACTCTGAGCCGTGAGCTGTTTATCCGTCACGCGCTGGTGGAGGGCGACTGGCAAACCCGGCATGCCTTCTTCCGGGCTAACCAGAAGCTGCGCAGTGAAGTCGAAGATCTGGAACACAAATCCCGCCGTCGCGATATCCTGGTGGATGACGAAACGCTGTTTGCTTTTTATGACCAGCGCATTGGTAAAGAGGTTGTGTCAGCGAAGCATTTCGACAGCTGGTGGAAAAAGGCCAGCCGTGAAAACGCGGAGCTGCTGAACTTCGACAAACAGATGCTGATCAAAGAGGGCGCGGATAAGGTCAGCCAGCTTGATTACCCTAACTTCTGGCATCAGGGCAACCTTAAACTGAAGCTGAGTTACCAGTTCGAGCCGGGTGCCGATGCGGATGGCGTGACGGTACATATTCCGCTGCCGCTGTTGAATCAGATTGAAGATAGCGGTTTTGAATGGCAAATCCCGGGCGTACGCCGTGAGCTGATCATCGCGCTGATTAAGTCACTGCCCAAGCCGCTGCGCCGTAACCTGGTGCCGGCACCCAACTACGCCGAGGCCTTCCTGGGACGCGTCAACGCAATGGAGATGCCGCTTCTCGATGCGCTGTCCCGTGAGTTTCGACGCATGACCGGCGTCACGCTGGAGCGGGAAAACTGGCAGTGGGAACAGGTGCCCGATCATCTGAAAATGACCTTCCGGGTGGTGGATGAGCACAACCGTAAACTGCTGGAAGGCAAAGATCTTACCGCGCTCAAGGCACAGCTGAAAGGCAAAGTGCAGGAGACGCTGTCGAAAGTGGCAGATGACGGGCTGGAGCAGAGCGGTCTGCATATCTGGAGCTTTGGTGAACTGCCGCGCAGCTACGAACAGAAGCGCGGTAGCTATCAGGTCAAAGCCTGGCCTGCGCTGGTCGATGAGAAAGAGAGCGTCGCCATTCGCCTGTTTGACAGCGAGCAGGAGCAGCAGAAAATGATGTGGCGCGGTCAGCGTCGTCTGCTGCTGCTGAATGTGCCGTCACCAGTGAAATATCTGCACGAGAAGCTGCCGAACAAAGCCAAGCTCGGACTTTACTTCAACCCTTATGGCAAAGTGCTGGAGCTGATTGATGACTGCATCGCCTGCGGCATCGACAAACTGATGGGTGAAGCGGGCGGTCCGGCCTGGGATCAGACCTCGTTCGAGCAGTTGCGTGACAAAGTTCGCGGCGAACTCAACGAGACCGTCGTGACCATTGCGAAGCAGGTTGAGCAGATCCTGACGGCGGTTTTCAACATCAATAAGCGTCTGAAGGGCCGGGTCGATATGACGATGGCGCTGGCATTGTCCGACATCAAGGCGCAGCTAAGTGGTCTGGTCTATCGCGGCTTTGTCACCGGCAACGGCTGGCAGCGACTGGCAGATACGCTGCGTTACCTGCACGGCATTGAGCATCGGCTGGAAAAACTGCCTGCCGATCCACACAGCGACCGTGCGCGGATGTTAAAAGTGCAGGCAGTGGAACAGGCGTATCAGGCGTGGCGCAACAAATTGCCGCCGCAGCGTCAGGATGATGAAGAGGTGCAGAGCATCCGCTGGATGATTGAGGAGCTGCGTATCAGCTACTTTGCTCAGCAACTGGGCACGCCGTATCCCATCTCAGAGAAGCGAATTCTGCAGACAATGGAGCAGATAGCAGGATAAAAGCCAGGATGCGCGCCGTAACAGGCGAGCATCCGAGGATAAAGGATTGAGAAGGTTACTGCGCGAGAGATTCCAGCTTATCTTTAAACGAGGTGACCGAAATCGCGCGGTTGTCAGCCAGATAGCGATCTTTCGCTGCCGGTGCAGAGCTTTGTACCGCGATTAATTGCCAGCCTTTATCGCTTTTGAGCAGCAGCGGTGAACCACTGTCGCCCGGCAGGGTGTCACACTGATGCGACAGCACGGCGCGCTGCGCCCAGCCGGTAATCAGGCAATCACTGTGAGAATAGAGCGTATCCAGATGATCGGCCGGATAGCCTGCCTGCGTCACTTTGCGTCCGGTCAGCTTCAGCGCCGCAGTAAGATTGCTGCGTGAGCCATCGAACAAGGGAATCGGCGTAATCGCGGAGGGCGGATTGCGTAAAATCACGATGCCATAATCATATGGCGCAGCACTGCTCGGCACGATCCAGCCTTCACCATCTGCTTTTAATTTTGACGCCAGCGAGGGTTCAACCCGCGCATCAATATCATGAAGCTCGTAGCGCCAGCCTTTATCACTGGCCATAAATCGCAGCGCAACCGGCTTATCGAAATTACCCGGTGGGGAGAGCAGGCAGTGTCCGGCCGTCAGCGCCAGATGCGGAGAGATGAGCGTGGCAGTACAGAGGTTGCCGCTTTCGGTTTCCAGCTGACCAATGGCATCCCAGGGGGCCATGGCAATATCGGTGATTGCCTGGCGATGATCCTTGCCGAAGAACAGCATCTTAATTTCAGCAGGAGTAGGCGAGTCATCGTCATCATCGGCGTGAACCGTGGTGGCAAAGCTGAAGAGTCCAACCATTAACAGGGTAGCCAGGCGCATAGAAATCTCAATGGCGAGAAAAATTAACGTTATTGTTATTACGTAAGTACGGTAACTATAGTCGGTGAGCGTTGAAAAAGGGAGTTTTATTGGTTAATCAGTACGCTACAGCGGCTAAATAAAAAAGCTGGCTGCAACAATGCCACACAGGATCATAACAAGCAGAATAATTTCGAAGCGATAGCGACGCACTATTTCATCCACTCTCGTCATTTCATCCACTCCAGTAAAGAAACACCCGGCATAACCGGGTGTTTTTAATTATCATCTCGTGGCCGTGCGCTGAAGGCGACCTTAGTTTTTAGCTGCTGGTTTCACAACTTTTTTGTGGTGAACTTTTTTAGCGGCCTGCGCTTTCTGAGCAGGTTTTACCACTTTTTTGTGGTGCACTTTTTTAGCAGCCTGGGCTTTCTGAGCGGCTGGTTTAGCTGCTTTTTTATGGTGAACTTTTTTAGCGGCCTGCGCTTTCTGTGCAGCAGGTTTTACCGCTTTCTTGTGGTGAACTTTTTTAGCAGCCTGCGCTTTCTGCGCGGCATCTTTTTTCACTGCTTTTTTGTGGTGTTTCTTAGCAGCCTGGGCTTTCTGAGCTGCTTTATGGTGTTTCTTGTGCGCAGTTTTGTGAACGGTTTTAGCCGGTGCTGCAGCGGTAGTTGTTGTGGCGGCTGGCGCAGCAGCTGGAGCAGCTGTGGTGTCAGCAGCGAAAGCAACAGAAGACATACCCATAGCAGCGGCGACAACCAGTGCAAATAATTTTTTCATTGCAAATCCCTCGGAGACTATTTTTTCATGTGTAGCCCACTGCGGGGCCGGTGAAGAGACTATAGGGAAATCAATGAACGGTGTCCGTGGGTGTTTGGTATCGGCGTGTAACCGATTGTACAAAGGCGGGAAAGGGCGGTCAGCAGACCGCCCGGAAGCTTAGCTATTCAGGTAGCGTTGTTCAAGATGCTGGCGGAAGAAAGCCGGATTCAGCGCTTCGCCGGTGGCATTGATCAGCAACTGGTCGGTGGAGAAGCGGCTGCCGTGCTGCCAGATGTTCTGTTGCAGCCAGTCAAATACCGGCTGCAGTTCACCGTGCAGAATCAGCTCGCTGAGCTGAGGAATGGCATTCTGTACCGACCGGAACAGCTGTGCGGCATACATCGCGCCCAGTGTATAGGTCGGGAAGTAACCAAATGCGCCGTCGGTCCAGTGGATATCCTGCATACAGCCATCGCGGTAATTACCCCGGGTATCCAGACCCAGTGACTGCATCATCTTCTCATCCCACAGCGCCGGGATGTCCTCAACCTCAATCTCGCCTTCAATCAGCGCCTGCTCGATTTCATAGCGCAGAATGACATGCGCCGGGTAGCTCAGCTCATCGGCGTCAACCCGGATCAGGCCTGGTTTCACCTGCTGGGTCAGGCGCACGAAATTATCCGCCTGCAGGGCGGGCTGATCGCCAAAGGTGGCAATCACCTGCGGCAGAATGCGCTGGAGGAATTCACGGCTGCGACCCAGCTGCATCTCCATAAACAAACTTTGTGATTCGTGAATAGCCGTGGAACGCGCCAGCGCCACCGGCTGACCGCGCCACTGCCGCGGCAGATTCTGCTCATAGCGGGCATGACCGGTTTCGTGAATCACGCCCATCATGGCGCTGAGGAACTCATTCTCGTTGTAACGGGTGGTGATGCGCACATCTTCCGGGACGCCGCCACAGAAGGGATGCGCACTGATGTCGAGGCGGCCATGGTTAAAGTCGAAACCCAGCGTCTCCATAATGCTCAGACCGAGCTGGCGCTGCGCTGGAACGGCGAACGGCCCCTGCGGCGTGACAATTGGCTGCTGTGCCTGTTTTTCCACGACCTGCTGCAGCAGATCGGGCAGCCAGGTTTTCAGCTCGCCAAAGGTTTCATCCAGTCGGGCGCGGGTCATACCCGGCTCATAGAGATCCAGCAGCGCATCGTAACGCGAACAGCCACTGGCGTCGGCGCGGCGCTGTGCCTCTTCGCGGCTCAGTTTTACGACCTCTTTAAGGTTGGCAGCAAATCCCTGCCAGTCATTGGCGGGACGCTGTGTGCGCCACGCATGTTCACATACGGAACCGGCGATCGATTTGGCCTCCACAAAATCATCAGGGAGCAGTGTGGCTTGCTGATATGCGCGCTGCATCTCATTGAGATTGGCACGCTCGACATCGTTCAGCGACTGCTGCTCGGCGGCTTTAAGCCATTCGCCGACCTGTGGGGTGGTCAGGATCTGGTGCTGCAATACACTCATTTCGGCCAGCGCTTCACCACGCGCCTGACTGCCGCCAGGTGGCATGGTGGTTTGCATGTCACAGCCTGCGATGGCCGTGACGTGACTGAAACGGGAAAGGCGCTGGAACGTTTTGGTCAGTTGTTGATACGCTGAGGTCACGTAAGACTCCTTGTGGATTTTAACGCAGCGGAATTTCACGCAAGGTTAGATCAACCGGCCAGCAAAAGCGAACGCTGGCACCCCCCAGCGGGCTGGACTCAATAGTGACCTTGCCGCTGAGTGCCTGGGCAATGGAGTGAACAATGGCCAGGCCGAGTCCGCAGCCGCCTGTGGCGCGATCGCGGCTGGGATCAAGCCGGACAAAAGGTTCGAAAACCCGTTCACGTTCGTCGAGCGGAATGCCCGGACCGTCATCTTCCACCTGCAGACACCCGACCGGACCGTCGAACCATAAACTGACGCGCAGTCGCTGCTGCGCATAACGCAGCGCATTGTTCACCAGGTTATCCAGCACCCGCTCCATCAGTCGGGTATCAGAAACGCCGATGTTTTCACGCTGCGGCAGGTCAAGGTCGAGCCGTATGTTAGGGTTAATGGTGCGGAAATCGTCCAGCCGCTCGCTCAGCCAGCTGGCCAGATCCAGCGATTTCAGATTCAGATCGACGCGCGGCCGGTCAAGACGCGCGTAGGTCAGCAGCTCCTCAATCAGGCTTTCAAGCTGGCCGATGTCGCGGTTCAGCGCAACCCGTTCGCCATCCGTAAGGTTATCGCTCATCTCCAGCCGGTAGCGCAGGCGCACCAGCGGCGTTCGCAGTTCATGGGCAATTCCGTCAATCAGCTGCTTCTTACTGGCGACCAGCGTGTTGATGTTCTCGGCCATCTGGTTAAAGGCGATGCCCAGCCGGAACAGACTGGAGGTGCTGTCGAAATGGGTACGGACATCCAGTTCGCCACGGCCAAAGCGCTGTGCCGCTTTTTCCAGGCGCTGCATCTCCTGCCAGTGCGGGCGGAGCCAGATAAACACCGGCAGCGCCAGCGACATGCCAATAAACACCAGCAGAGCAATATCCAGTAGTCGCATCTGGTGCAGATAAAAGAGATAGGGAATCGGCCCTACCGATAAGACATAGTGGCTGCGCGGAATATGCTGCAGAAAGGTGTATTGATCGTCGAGCGCCACGATCTCGCCTGCCCGTAACCGCCGCATGTTGGCCTCATCGAGCTGATATTTGTTCATCGGCTCGATGTGCAGATCGAACGACAGGCCGAGATCAAGGCTCTTGATGGTTTTGTTCCAGTCACGCGGCGGGATCTCACGCAGTTCGCTGCGGATCAGGTAGAGCGAGCTGGCCATCAGATCATTCATCGACTGTCGGCCCGCACGCTCCGCGGTGAACTTGTAGACCAGACCCACCAGCAGCGCCATGACCAGAAAGCAGACAAACAGCAGCAGATAGAACTGAATAAATAGCTTTCTCATAATTCGCGGGTATCCCAGGCCTGGGGTGCGAACAGATAGCCTTTATTGCGGATGGTTTTAATGCGAAACGGCTCGGTTGCGCTGTCGTGGAGCTTTTTACGCAGGCGGGAGATGGCCACGTCGATGCTGCGGTCCAGGCCGTCATAACTGACGCCGCGCAATGTTTTCAGCAATGCATCACGGTTAAGTGTCTGACCCGCATGGCTGGCAAGAACCCACAGCAGATCGAAATCCGCAGTGGAGAGCGCGATCTGCTCGTCAAACAGCGTCACCTGGCGGTTCAGGGCATCAATGGTCAGCGAGCCAAAACGCAGCATACGGTTTGCGGCAGACGCAGCAGGCGCATCTGCTGGCTGCCCATGCTGAGACTGGCGCAGATGCAGGCGCAGGCGGGCCAGCAGCACAGCGGGTGGTGTGGTTTTCAGAATGTAATCCTGAGCACCCATCTCCAGGGCCAGAATATGGTTCATGTCGCTGTCCAGTGAGGTCAGCAACACGATCGGTCCCTGCCAGTTGGCCCGCAGGTCGCGGCAAATGGTCATGCCATCTTTGCCCGGTAACATGATATCCAGCATCACCAGGTCGGGCTGCTGTTCGGCGATGACCGCTTCAGCACGGTCGCCGCGTGTTTCAACAATGACTTCAATATCGTGACGGCCAAGATAGGCCGCAATCAGCGAACCCACTTCGGGCTCATCTTCTACATAAACAATTTTGTTCATAGTTCACAAGGCAGAGTCAAAGATGGATGAAAGCATATCTTTTCCTGGTCCTGAGCTCTACGTTATCGCACGAAATATCCGTGGCTTGCTGGTATATAACCGGCAAAATGTGCAATCATTAGCGCGGCCTTTTTGCGCCAGCTTTGGGTTATTGATGATTATCATGAGGAGCGTTAGTGTGTCTGATAAAGAGCTGGCATCAGCCATATACCCTGACCGCATCTGCTTCAATTACAGTGACTTTCTTTCCGCTTCCTGCAAAAAGCGCTGGAGCTTCGTCGATGCTATTTATGGCGTGATGCCGATATTTGGCATGGTGACACGTAAATCGGCACACCGCTTACAGGGCAGTGACGACCCGTTAAAAGAATTAGCATTACAAATCATTTCTACCCAGGTCAGCGACGAAATTAATATCGCGCGCCTGATTACTCTCGCAGAACAACAGCAGATTAGTCGCTTTGATATCCAGCTTCCTTATCCGCTTTCGGCGGAGCAGCTGGATGCCATCCACTATGAATATGCGAAGCCGCTGAATCTCACACAGCAGGATGACCTGCTGTGTGTATCCATTCCAGCACTTTCACACTAAGAGCTCTTTCTGGCAGGCTTTACGTCGTCAGCTCCCACACGGCGGGCAATGTGGCGACAATCAGCAGTCCCATCGCAATCCGCTCCAGCGAGGTCAGCGCAATATTGGCGCGGCCGCCGCGTCGTGCAAACAGAAACAGCAGCAGCCCCGGTGTGTAGAGCACCACTGACATCATCAGGTGTATAGGTCCCGAGGCGTACAACAGCCAGATGCCATACACGCTGGCACCCATACCGATCGCCATCGCCAGCGGCTTATGCTGTCCGCGCACCACTTTGATCAGATATAACCCCACCAGCAGATAGGGCACCAGAATCATCTCCGAGGCGATGGTCAACAGGTTGTTGTAGTCGGCACCAGTCAGGGCAATCAGGATCAGGCAGAGCTGAATACTGCCGTTGGTCAGCCACAGCGAGGCGGCTGGCGCGTTATGGCGGTTCTGCCGGGCGATACTGCGGGGAAAGGCTCCCTGTTGCGCGGCAATCAGCGGCACTTCCGCGGCCATAATCGTCCAGCTCAGATAGGCACCGCACACGGAAACAATCAGACCCACCGCAATTACCGCGTCGCCCCAGTGACCCATCAGTCGGGTCATTAATCCGGCCATTGACGGGTTACGCATCTCAGCCAGTTCAGCACGCGGCACCACGCCCAGCGACAGCAGCGTGACCAGCAGATAGACCAGCAGCGCAGCCAGCACGGCGAATAAGGTTGCACGGCCCACATCCTTTTTCTGGCGTGCACGGGCAGAGACGACCACAGCACCTTCAACCCCGATAAAGACCCACAGAGTAATCAGCATGGTCTGCTTAACCTGCTCCCAGAGTGGTTTTCCCAGTGTGATGCCAGAAAAATCGAAGCGGAAGCGATCATAGTTGAACGCCATCACCGCCAGTAGAATAAACAGCATCAGCGGCACGAGTTTGCCCAGCGTCGCCATCAGATTGATGCTGGCCGCGGTCTGCACGCCGCGCAGTACCAGCCAGTGAACCAGCCACAGCAGCACGGACGCACCCAGCATCGCCTGCCAGGTGTTGCCATCACCAAAAATAATCCGGTCGGGCGTATCGGTGAAGAAGCTCAGGGCAGAGAAGACAATCACCAGATAGGAGACGTTGGCGATCACGGCGCACAGCCAGTAGCCCCAGGCGGAACAGAAGCCCATCAGTTCGCCGAACCCGGCGCGTGCATAGGTAAAGATGCCGCCGTCCAGTTCGGGCTTAAGGCGGGTCAGCAGCAGCATCGCCAGCGACAGAAAGATAATGCCGACACCGGTAATCAGCCATCCCAGCAACAGCGCGGCCGGACCGGCCACTGCGGCCATGTTTTGCGGCAGGCTGAATACGCCTGCGCCCAGCATTGAGCTGAGCACCAGCGCCGTCAGCGCACCGAGACCTAATTTTTTCTCCAAAACAACCTTCCCGCTAGCATATATGGCTGGGTAAATCGGATTTCATCACTGTGTTATCGCAGCGCAGCGGCAAAATACAGAGACAATATCCGGTAAAACAGGGGGGGGATTTTACGGAGAGTGGCAGGGGATGGCAATGCGTGACTATGCAAAACAGCGCAGTAATTATGCAAACAGCAGGGCGGCGGGTGCCGCCCTGAAGGGATTACTTAAACAGGTCAGCCGTAACGGTCAGGTTACCGCCACTCTGGTTCTGCCACTGGCGGGTGACGTGGTAGAACTTCGCACCTTTATCGGCTGCACGCTTCGCCACTTCTTCTGAAATCGCCGTTGGTGTACCGAAGTGCCCGGTGAAGGTGACGGTATCAAACGGCTGCATCTGCGCAGCAGTGATTGCGTTCACTTCCTGCACGGATTTACCGTTTGGAAGATTCACCGTATAGCGCTTACCGGTTGAGCTTTGAGTTTCGAAGAAACGGCCCACTTTATTGCTTGGTGTTTCAGACGAGGCTACGCCTGGAATCTCGACGTTAGCGGCTGCAGCACCACCCGTTGCCAGTGCGGCTTTACCGGCTTCTGAATCGGCAGGAATTGCATTCGGTGTCTGTACCTTGCGTTCTTTAGCATCCGCTTTATAGACATAAGCGGTGACATACTGATTGCCGCCGCTGTTGGCATCGATCTGGCGAACAATAAAGAAGGAGGCCGCGCCTTTCTGTTTTGCCGCTTTTGAAATCGCGTCGTTCACATCCGGCTGGCTGGCAAAGAAGCCGCTGACCGAAACGGTATCGAACGGTTCAAGCTTATACGCTTCGGCTTTAGGCAGTTCGTTTACGCCGTTGAAACGACGGTAAGTCGTGGACTGCACGGCCGCCGGGGCATCGGCTTTATAGAGGTCAGCCGTGACGCGCCAGTTACCGCTATTACCGTTGCTGTCGTTGATCGCCTGGATGTAAAAAGAGGCAGCGCCCATCTGATCTGCACGCTTAGAGACCGCATCGGCTGCGTCGCCAATTGCGTTAAAACGGCCGGTGATATTAATACGTTCGAATGGCTTCAGCGCGGCCGCTTTTTCTGGCGTTAACTCCTGCGCAGCGAATGCATTGGCTGCCAGCAGAGACAACAGAGTGGACGCCAGAATAGTGTTCTTCAGCTTCATAAAAATAATCCTTCGCCTTACGCAAAAATGAGTACGAAAACGTGCTGGACTCTTGATGTATAACAGATTAGCCGCTGATTATTGCATGTTATAAACAGACTGTCGCAGCGATTTTTTGTGTCAGATCGCGTTATCTAACCATGATTTTTTCATTTTTTTGTCATCAAACGCAGTTATGGCGCGTTTTAATGCGGGTTACCACTAAAAGCGATAACTGTTAGCGCTTAAATAGTTAATGCGTTGTTAAATAAAGGTTTTTATTGAGGGTTAATTCGGCCGGGCACAATTTTTTCTGGCAGAATATCTGCCTGCAGGGCTGTTTCGCAGTGGGATAACGCAGCTTTTTTAGCAGAATCCTGAATAATCATGTGAATGTCACTACTCTGCTTAGCCGCTCTGGATCGCTCGTCACATTTTCAGTAGGTTATAAACACTTTGAAATAGATGCATTCCGACTATAAGTAGCTGAAACGCTGTTTCATCTGCAATGTCGTCATGCAGATTCGGGCCCATCATCCTCAACCGATGAAAGGAAACACTATGTTAATTGGAATTCCCAAGGAAAGGTTGCCAAACGAGTCGCGCGTGGCTGCCACGCCAAAGACCGTGGAACAACTCATTAAGCTGGGTTTCAGCGTCACCCTGGAGCATGACGCCGGTCAGCGCGCCAGCTTTGATGATGAAAGCTACAGAACTGCAGGTGCCACACTCTGCAGTCAGGAACAGGTCTGGCAGTCCGATATCGTGCTGAAGGTGAATGCACCGGATGATGATGAGATTGCGCTCACCCGTGCGGGCAGCACGCTGGTCAGCTTTATCTGGCCTGCACAGAATCCTGACCTGCTTTCAAAGCTGGCTGCGCGTCAGGTCACGGTTATGGCAATGGACTCGGTGCCGCGTATTTCGCGTGCGCAGTCGCTGGATGCCCTGAGCTCCATGGCGAACATTGCCGGTTATCGCGCTATCGTCGAAGCCGCCCATGAATTTGGTCGCTTCTTTACCGGTCAAATCACGGCAGCCGGTAAAGTGCCACCGGCCAAAGTCATGGTGATTGGGGCCGGTGTGGCGGGGCTGGCTGCGATTGGTGCAGCGGGCAGCCTGGGCGCGATTGTCCGGGCCTTTGATACCCGTCCTGAAGTTAAAGAGCAGGTGCAGAGTATGGGTGCCGAATTCCTTGAACTCGATTTTGAAGAGGAAGCGGGCAGTGGCGATGGCTACGCTAAAGTCATGTCTGAAGCGTTCATCAAGGCAGAGATGGCGCTGTTTGCCAGTCAGGCCAGAGAAGTAGACATCATTGTCACCACGGCGCTGATCCCCGGTAAACCGGCACCGAAACTGATCACCGAAGAGATGATCGCCAGCATGAAGCCTGGTAGCGTAATTGTTGATCTGGCGGCGCAGACCGGCGGCAACTGTGCGCTGACCGTCGCTGATCAGGTGACCATAACGCCTAACGGTGTGAAAATCATCGGCTATACCGATCTTCCCAGCCGTCTCGCGACACAATCTTCCCAGCTTTACGGCACCAACCTGGTCAATCTGATTAAGCTGCTGTGTAAAGAGAAAAATGGCGAAATCCAGGTCGATTTCGACGATGTAGTGGTGCGGGGCGTGACTGTCGTGCGCGAGGGTGAAGTCACCTGGCCGGCACCGCCGATTCAGGTCTCTGCTGCGCCACAGAATAAACCGGCAGCCCAGCAACCCGCAGAGAAGGCTGAAGCAAAGCCTGTGTCTCCGTGGCGCAACACCCTGCTGATTGCACTGGCTATCGTGCTGTTTGGCTGCCTGGCCAACGTAGCGCCAGCTGAGTTTCTCTCCCACTTTACCGTGTTTGCGCTCGCCTGTGTGGTGGGTTATTACGTGGTCTGGAACGTCAGTCACGCGCTGCATACGCCGCTGATGTCCGTTACCAACGCCATCTCCGGCATCATTGTCATCGGTGCGGTACTGCAGATGGGCCATGGTGGCTGGGTCACCTTTATCTCCTTTATTGCCGTGCTGATTGCCAGCATCAATATCTTTGGTGGCTTTACCGTCACCCAGCGCATGCTGAAAATGTTTCGTAAGGGGTAACACATGTCTGGCGGATTAGTCACTGCAGCCTATATTGTGGCTGCAATTCTGTTCATCTGTAGCCTCGCGGGTCTCTCGCGTCACGAGACCTCAAAGCGCGGGAATATTTTTGGCATCAGCGGCATGGCGATTGCACTGGTTGCCACCATCTTTGGCCCGGACAGCGGCAACGTTGTCTGGATCCTGCTGGCGATGGTCATTGGCGGCGCTATAGGGATTCGTCTGGCGAAGAAAGTCGAAATGACAGAAATGCCGGAGCTGGTCGCGATTCTGCACAGTTTTGTCGGCCTGGCCGCGGTACTGGTCGGTATCAACAGCTATATTGACCACGCGCCTGGCCTGCCCGCTGTGATGGAGAATATCCATCTGAGCGAAGTGTTTATCGGTATCTTTATCGGTGCTGTCACCTTTACCGGCTCGCTGGTAGCGTTTGGCAAGCTGTGCGGCAAAATCTCTTCAAAACCGCTGGCGTTACCGCATCGTCACAAGCTGAATCTGCTGGCGCTGGTCGTCTCGTTCCTGCTGCTGTTGTGGTTTGTTAACACCAGCAGCACGGGTGCTCAGGTATTTGCACTGCTCCTGATGACAGTGATTGCGCTGGCGTTTGGCTGGCATCTGGTTGCCTCTATCGGCGGCGCGGACATGCCCGTCGTGGTGTCCATGCTGAACTCCTATTCAGGCTGGGCTGCGGCCGCAGCGGGTTTCATGCTGAGCAACGATCTGCTGATTGTAACCGGTGCGCTGGTGGGTTCGTCGGGTGCAATTCTCTCCTACATCATGTGCAAAGCGATGAACCGTTCGTTCATCAGCGTGATCGCGGGTGGATTTGGGACTGAAGTCAGCAGCGGCGATGAAAGTCAGGAAGCGGGCGAGCATCGTGAGATCACAGCTGAAGAAACCGCAGAGATGCTCAAGGCATCCAGCTCGGTGATTATCACCCCAGGCTACGGTATGGCAGTGGCGCAGGCGCAGTACCCGGTCGCAGAAATTACTGCCCGACTGCGTGCACTCGGCATCAACGTGCGCTTCGGCATCCATCCGGTGGCGGGGCGCTTACCAGGTCACATGAACGTGCTGCTGGCCGAGGCCAAAGTTCCTTATGACGTGGTGCTGGAGATGGATGAGATCAACGACGATTTCAGCGACACCGACACGGTGCTGGTCATCGGTGCCAATGACACGGTTAACCCGGCGGCGCAGGATGACCCCCGCAGTCCGATTGCCGGCATGCCGGTACTGGAAGTGTGGAAAGCGCACAACGTCGTGGTGTTTAAACGCTCAATGAACACCGGTTATGCCGGGGTGCAGAATCCGCTGTTCTTCAAAGAGAATAGCCAAATGCTGTTTGGCGATGCCAAAGCCAGCGTGGAAGCCATTCTCAAAGCGCTGTAATAAAAAAAGGGCGGCTAATCAGCCGCCCGTCTTCAATCAGGGGAGAATTAATCCTCCTCATCCTCTTCATCATCCAGATCAATCGGCGATTTGAAATCGTCAGGCTTGAGCGCCAGCAGGTCGCAGCGCAGATGATCAATCACCTGTTCCGCCGTATTACCCAGGAAGGCTGCCGACAGGCCGGTGCGTCCTATGGTACCTAACACCACCACACCAGCACCGAGATGCGACGCCAGATCCGGGATGACTTCTTCCGGCAGGCCTTTAGCCACATGCGTAAACTCTTCACCAATCGAGAACTTCTGCCGCAGCGCTTTCATCGCCACCAGATGCTGACCACGAATAGCATCGTTATAGACGCTGGGATCAAAGTCGGGCAATTCGATAGCGATGTTGATAGGGGTAATCGGATAAGCGCCGACCAGGTGCACCTCGGTCTGATTCACTTTTTCTGCCAGTTTGACCGTTTCACGAATCAGCTTCTGATTCAGGCCATCGTGATGTGGCTCTTCACTGGCAAGATTGACCGCGACAATGGCTTTACCGCCTTCCGGCCACGGCTGATCTTTGACCATCCAGACCGGGCACGGGCATTTACGCAGCAGATGCCAGTCGGTTGGGGTGAAGATCACGGATTCAAGCCGGTCATGCTGATGCGCCATCTTCAGCACCAGGTCATGCTGATGGGCAAGCACTTCCTGAATGATGGCCTCAAAAGGGCGGTTGTGCCAGATCACTTTGATGTCAATTTCGACACCGGCATCCAGATAAGCCCGGGCCTGCTCACGGATCCATTCAGTGCGCTGGCTGATGACGCCCTGGCGCATTGATGCGCGTTCGTCAGGCGAAAGCAGGGTGGTCATCTCGTATGAGAAATCATAGATAGGCAGGAAAGCTTTGATCCTTCCGCCAATGCGTTGATTCAGATAGACCGCACGTCGCAGCGCGGGCTGATCGTCTTGCTGGGCATCAATGGCGACCAGAATATTTTGGTACTGGGACATGAGGCGTTCTCCTTAAACCAGAGCGACTGGAATAAAGATAGCCTATGTTGCACAGCGGAAGAAGGGAAAAAGTTACTGCCGGATCAACAAAATAAGATTTATTGATCCGGCTGCGGATCAGGCGGCCTGATGGCTCTGACCGGCTAACTCTTCCAGCAGGGCGTGGTTTTCAATAGTGATGTATTTTCCTTTCACCGCCAGCATGCCGGACTTCTGGAAACGACCCAACAGGCGGCTGATGGTTTCAACCGTCAGGCCCAGATAATTACCAATGTCACCACGTGTCATGGTGAGGCGGAATTCACGCTGTGAAAAACCGCGCTGGCCGAAGCGACGGGAAAGGTTCCAGATAAACGCCGCCAGGCGCTCTTCGGCATTCTTCTTCGACAGCAGCAGGATCATATCCTGATCGCCTTTGATTTCACCGCTCATCAGACGCATCATCTGCTGACGCAGGGCAGGCATTTTTCCTGACAGATCATCCAGCGTTTCGAACGGGATTTCACAGACCATTGCAGTTTCCAGCGCCTGTGCAAAGCTGGGATGGCTGGAACCCATGATGGCATCAAAGCCGACCAGATCCCCCGCCAGGTGGAAACCGGTGATTTGCTCATCGCCCTGCTCGGTAATGGTGTAACTTTTGATTGTGCCGGAACGAATGGCATACAGAGATTTCAGTTCGTCGCCTGCTTTGAAAAGAGTTTGCCCTTTCTGAATCGGTTTTTTACGCTCAATGATATTGTCGAGCTGATCCAGCTCATGTTCATTTAACGTGAAGGGGATGCAGAGCTGACTGATGCTGCAATCCTGGCAGTGAATGGCACAACCGCCCGACTGAATACGACGAATGCTGCGTTTTTCAGGGATCATAATGGTTTGCTCGACGATTATTGACTGGGGTCAATTTTAACATTTTTTGTGCTGAAAGGAACTCATCCGAGCAGTTTTACACCCACAAACATCATGGGTGAAGCACACATCGACAAACGCAGATGTGACGGGCTTCTCAGAATGCCATTATCGTTGACTGTCACGAAAAGTTTCCGCTTTTGTGATCTTTCACCCACATTTTCATTAGCGGCAACATGGGTGAAAGCGGGGGAGTCCGGTGATTGCAGCTTTTGCTACGCTAACTGTTTAGGCCTGTTTTATAGGTTCCATCAATTTTAATCAGGTGTGAGAAAACCATGAACCTTGATGACAACGATCTCTTTCGGGATGCCATGGGCGATGTCACGCCGTTAAAAGACACAACCACAACCTTATGGCTTAAGTCGCCCTCAACTAAAGCGCCTCGTAAACCACCAGGCGATACGGAGCAGGAGAATTTCCTGACACGAGGTTATCTGGAGATTGTCCCGCTTGACACACCGCTGGAGTATAAAGCCGACGGCATACAGCAGGGTATTCTGGATAAACTGCGTCGGGGTGAGTACAAACTGGATGCCAGTCTCAACCTGTTGCGGCAACCGGTGGAGACCTGCCGTCAGGCGCTGTTTAACTTTATGTTGCAGGCGCAAAAGCAGGACTTACGGAATCTGCTCATCATTCATGGCAAGGGCCGTGATGACGAATCACATGCCAATATTGTGCGTAGCTATCTGGCACGCTGGTTACAGCAGTTTGATGACGTACAGACTTTTTGCGTAGCCCAGACCCGCCATGGCGGAGCCGGGGCGCTCTATGTGGGACTGCGGAAAACCGATAAGGCGCGCCTTGAAAACCGCGAACGGCATGCGAAACGCAGCCGCTAGCTGTGAAACTTACGAATGGTGGACATTAACACCTCAGCACTCAGGCTCAGCTCTGCGCCAGTACGGGTAATGATGCCCACCGGTTCGCCTGGCCCGGAGGAGTTAATTGGCAGCGCACAGACCGCGTTATGGCTGAGGTCTTCTTTAATCGCGCCGGACGGCACAAACCAGATGTAGTCGTAGCGGAGCGCCAGCTGGCGCGCCAGTGAAGTCGACGACGTTTCAATGCAATGGGGGGGCAGCGTGCAGCCCTGTTCGTCAAGCATCTGCTGCGCAATCCGGCGCGGTGCGGTGCCTTCCGGGGAGATCACAACCGGCCACTGCATCGCCCTCGATAGAGTGACGTTGTCACTCAGCAATGGGTGCTCGGGTCTGACCACGAGCTTCAGTGACTCCAGAAACAGCAGTTCATAGGTCAGCCCTGTCATCATGTCGCTGTCCGCCATCCGGCCAATGCCAATGTCAAACTCGCCGCCGCGTAATCCCGCCAGTAACACATTGTTATGCAGCGTCGCCACCTGGATAGTGGTGTTAGGCTGTAGCTGATGAAAACGATCAAGGATGCGGGGCAGCATGCCCATCGCAGCGGTGGTCAGTGCGCCAAGCCGGATAATCACCGGTGCATCGCCCGGCTGCTCATTAAAGCTCTGTCCGGCGTGGTTCAGCGCATCAAGTACCCGCACCGCATGCGTCAGAAACTGTTCTCCCATCGTAGTGAGCTGGGCACCCAGGCGACCCCGCTCAAAGAGACGAACGCCCGTCAGCTCTTCCAGTTCATTCAGGGTTTTGGACAAAGCAGGCTGACTCAGGTTCAGCGTCTCCGCTGCCCGGCCCAGTGTGCCTTGTTGCGCGACCGCAACAAAGGTATGAAGATGGCGCAAGCGAATGCGCTGATTGAAAAGGATATTTTTTTCCATACCCTAAACTTAATGAGAATGACCGCTTACAGGCAACTGTTTAAAATGAATTTTGTTAACTTTGCTGCAAATTTATTTTAACAAACAAGGCAGAATGGCAACTTTATCCGTTAACTCATTGATTAAGAAGCACTCATTTCAGATTGGCACTCACCCGGTAGTTACCAAGAGTACGCGATATCAAGAGGTTAACGCTTTAAATTTGAATAATTCTCACTATCATATAAAAATCTGACCGCTTAAGGTTAACGATGGGCTATCATAAGCGCCGTTTTTTTTACTTAATCTGATGCCAGATTGCGCTATTGCCAGGGAGTGTTCATTGACCAGCATCGGGGCGGTAGATGTCCGCCAGCTTATCAACCAGCAGGGCCTGAGCCACTGGCAAAAACGGCTCATTGCGCTCTGTTTTATTGTGGTGGCACTCGATGGCATGGACATTGCGATCATGGGATTTATTGCGCCAACACTTAAAGCTGCATGGGGCGTTACCAATCATCAGCTCGGCGTTGTCATCAGCGCAGCATTGATCGGGCTGGCGCTGGGTGCCATGGTGGCAGGGCCTCTGGCTGACCGCTATGGCCGACGTATGATGATTATCCTCAGCGTTTTCTTTTTTGGTCTCTGGACACTGGCAACAGCGCTGTCTCAGAACATCGAGCAGATGATGCTATTCCGCTTCCTGACCGGTCTGGGACTAGGTGCGGCAATGCCCAACGTCGGCACGCTGGTGGCGGAATATGCGCCTGAGCGGAGACGGGCCTTCATTATTACTGTCGTGTTCTGCGGATTTACCTTCGGTGCCGCCAGCGGCGGATTTGCTGCCTCCTGGCTGTTACCGCGTTATAACTGGCACTCGGTGTTGCTGCTGGGTGGCATTCTGCCGCTGCTGGTGTTGCCATTCCTGATCCGCGGCCTGCCGGAATCGGTGCGTTTTCTTATCAGTCGTGGCGCACCCGCTGCCCGCATTCACGCCATTCTTGAACGGATGATGCCGGGCAAAACCGCGCCCGATTGCGCATTTCACGCGCCTGAAGCAACATTGCCGGCAGGCGGCGCGATTAGCACCGTCCTGTCGCGCCGCTATTTGTTTGGCAGCACAATGCTGTGGGGTGGCTATTTCATGGGGCTGTTCATGGTTTACCTGATTGGCAGCTGGCTGCCGTCTCTGGTGAATACCCTGGGCATGTCAGTTACCGAAGCGGCTGTTATCACTGCCATGTATCAGGCTGGCGGAACCCTGGGTTCACTCTTTGCGGGCTGGATGATGGATCGCTTCAACGCCAATCTGGCGCTGGCGGTCATCTACGGCTGCGGCGGACTGTTTATTGTGGCACTTGGCTTTTCGCCCGCCGAAGTAGGGATGATGAGCGCGATCGCCTTCTGCAGTGGCTTCTGTTTCAACGGTGCCAACACCGGGATGAATGCATTATCTGCCAGCTACTATCCTACACACGCACGCGCCACCGGCTCCAGCTGGATGCATGGTGTGGGTCGCATCGGCGCAATCCTGAGCGCCTTCGTTGGTGCAGAGATGTTGTCACTCGGCTGGTCTTTCAGCGTTATTTTTCTGCTGCTGGCGATACCGGCTGTGATCACCACCCTGATGCTGCTGTTAAAAAATCGCTATGGCTTTAAGCCGATCACAGATTCGTGATTTTTTCCACTGAGGCCAGCGCGTTGCATTACATTAGCAGCAACGCTCATGGTGTCAGGTGGATAAGATGGACAAGTTTATCAGCGCGGATCTCATCCGCACCCGTTTCTCTCAGGCGATGTCAGCGATGTATCAGCAGGAGGTGCCGCAGTATGGCACGCTGATGCAACTGGTCGCCACCGTCAACGAGCGCACGCTGGAAGCCGATATCGCGCTGAAAGATCGTCTCACGGCCGCCGATGAAATTGACCGACTCAGCCTTGAGCGGCACGGCGCAATCCGCGTCGGCACGGCAGACGAATTAGCCACGCTGCGGCAGCTTTTTGCGGTGATGGGAATGTACCCGGTGGGCTATTACGATCTCTCTCAGGCGGGTGTGCCGGTCCACTCCACAGCGTTCCGGCCGGTCACCAATACGGCGCTGCGGCGCAATCCTTTCCGGGTCTTTACGTCACTGTTGCGTCCTGAACTGATTGACGATTCCGCGTTGCGTGAAAAGGCGGCGGAGATTCTGGCCGCACGCGACATTTTCACCGCCCGTTGCCGGGCGCTGCTGCAATTGCATGAGCAGCAGGGCGGATTAACCGATGATCAGGCCACCGAATTTGTTACCGAAGCACTTGAAACCTTCCGCTGGCACGCCCACAGCAGCGTGGACAGTCAGACCTATCAGGCGCTGAACCAGCAGCATCGATTGATCGCAGATGTCGTCTGCTTTCCCGGCTGCCACATCAACCACCTGACCCCGCGCACGCTCGATATCGACCGCGTCCAGCAACTGATGCCGTCGCGTGGAATCGATCCGAAAATCCTGATTGAGGGACCACCGCGTCGTCAGGTGCCGATCCTGCTGCGTCAGACCAGCTTCAAAGCGCTGGAAGAGCCGATCATCTTTAAGGACGGGTATCAGGGCACCCACACAGCGCGCTTCGGTGAAATTGAGCAGCGCGGCGCGGCGCTGACGCCTGCAGGTCGTGCGCTCTACGATCGCTTGCTCAGCGAGGCGGGCAGCGGTCAGGACAATCAGCAGCACCAGCAACATCTGGCGGCCATTTTCCGGGACTTCCCCGACGATGAAACCACACTACGCCAGCAGGGGCTGGCCTGGTTCCACTATCGCCTGAGTGAAAAGGGCGTCGCGACGCCGCCGGATCAGGGGGAAGCGCTGGAGGATCTGATCAGGGAGGGGCGTGTGCTGGCAGACCCGATCGTCTATGAAGATTTTCTGCCCGTCAGCGCGGCGGGAATTTTTCAGTCCAACCTCGGCGATCGGGCGCAGGTCCGTTTGGCGGGACAGGCGAGCCGGGAGGCGTTTGAAGCAGCGCTGGGCTCTGCGGTGCTGGATGAGATGGCATTGTACGAAGAACGACAGCAGCGCTCGCTGGCGCAGTGCGGAATACAGACGGCCTGATTCACTCTCCGGGCAACAACCCGGTTGCCCGCAACCCTTTTATTAAGTCGGTTTTGCCAACGCTTATGGTCCTGAAGCTGTGCAATAAGGAAGAATATCCTTGCTTCTGAACAGAAAAAGGACGCTTTACCTGCCAGCGCAGGTTTCGCGACGTGAGTATCTTAATCATTTAACAATCTGACTGCTTCACGCTCGCAGAACTGACCCGGTTCACGGCTGGATATCGCTCAGCGACGCACTGGCACGCCATTTATCGCGGGCAAAAGGATAAACATTGTTTAAGCCTGGCTACAACTGGCGCTCTGAACCTGTTGACGAGCATGTTCATGCTCACCTTTGACGTTTCGGCATATTCTGCAAATCCCCTCTGTACCTGGACAATGGTGGCGGGCCTGCAAATAATGGAGGAACGTCTGAACAGGGAAACAGGAATGAAAAACGAAACAGGTCTGAGGATCATGACGGCCGAGGGGGAGTTGCGTGGATGCATGGACGATGACCTTTTCGTATTCAAAGGTATACCTTATGCGGCGGCTCCGGTTGGCGCGCTGCGCTGGCGTCCGCCACAGCCCATCACGCCCTGGCATCAGATGCGCGATGCCAGCGCATTTGGGCCTTCCGGATGGCAAAATCGCACATACTGTCAGGCGGTGGGCGGTGGCGATCCCGGTGAGTTTAGTGAAGATTGCCTCTATCTGAATGTCTGGACGCCCGATGTTGCGCCGTCAAAGCCGCTGCCGGTAATGGTGTGGCTGCATGGTGGAGGATTCACCATCGGTGGTGGCGGGCTGGCACCGTATAACGGCAAGCCGCTGGCTTCACGTGGTGCAGTGGTGGTCACGCTGAACTACCGGCTGGGTCACCTCGGTTTCTTCTCCCATCCTTCACTGGATGCTGAATACCCTGCTGCGGGTACGGTAACCAATTTTGGCCTGCTCGATCAGATTGCCGCACTGCAGTGGGTGCAGCGCAACATTCCAGCCTTTGGCGGCGACCGCCGCAATGTGACACTTTTCGGAGAATCCTCTGGCGCGCGCAGCGTGCTCTCGCTTTGCTGTTCGCCGCTGGCAGAAGGGCTGTTCCATAAAGGGATCGTGCAAAGTGCCTATAGCCTGCCGGATATGCCGCTGAAAAAAGCGCGTCAGCAGGGCGTGGCAGTGGCGCGCCATTTCGGCCTGCCGCCCGATGCCAGCGCACATGACCTGCGCGCACTGCCCGCCAATGCCTTCTGGCCGCTGGAGGGGCAACTGGCGATCCCGCCGGTGCCGATTGCCGGTGATGCCGTTCTGCCCGAGCCGATGCTGAAAACCTTCATGGCTGGCAAACAGCACCGTCTGCCGCTGATGGCGGGCAGTAACAGCGATGAAGCCAGCGTGCTGGAATATTTTGGCGTGGATGCCACCGCGGTATTGCATCAGTTGCGCAATAAAAACCGGCTCACCTATCGGACGCTGAAATGGATGTATGACATCCATGATGATCAGCTGCTGGGACGTGCCGTGGCGCGTGATATGGCTTTCAGCCTTGTGCCTTGGCTGGTGATGCGCGCGCAGCACAATGCCGGCATGCCGGGCTGGCGCTACTGGTTCGATTATGTTTCTGAGCACGCTCGCGACCTCTATCCTCATGGCACCTGGCACGGCAATGAAGTGCCTTATGTCCTTAACACCCTGAGTCAGATGCCGGATCCCAATGAAGCGCGGCCATTCAGTGAAGCCGATCGCGCTTTTGCGGCCCGTGTCAGCGAATACTGGTTTACTTTCGCCCGTGACGCCACGGAATATAAGCATCAGCTTGAAGGCGAGGTTGTCTGGCCAGCCTGGCATCCCGGAAATGACGTGACAATGTCACTTGGAAATGAGCGTAAAAACGGACTTGTTTTGAAGCGAAACTTTATGCGCGCCCGTATGCGTCTTTTCAGGCTGTTGATGACGCGCATGGTCCGGCTATAGGCCGGAGGTGATAGTTAATCTGCTAACCATTAAACTGCGCGAATGGAATTTTTCTGCGTTATAAAGCGTAATTTATTGAAATTATTTATCTTTCAAAAAATTCACGCATGAGGACGCTGTAAAAAATCAGGTAACAAAACAGTTACATTTTCACTATCTCATGCCGATAAATCTCCTATGCCCGACGCTTGCGGGTCAACGTGTATAGGATTTTGGTATGGGAATGCTCAAAAATTTTACCATTCGCGCAGTGATGCTCACTATTCTGGGCCTGTTTTGTTTACTGTGGAGCGGCGTCGGGCTGTACAGCATCCACTCGCTTGGCGCGCTCAGCGAAGGCAACAATGTTGACCGTCATCTGGTTGAGCAAATGACGGTGCTGAGCAAAGGCAACGATCAATATTTTCGTGTTATCACGCGCCTTTCCCGCGTAATGGAAAGCAAAGCAGCAGGTAAAACGCTGACTGATGAGGCCTATGCCCCTGTGCAGCAGGCGCTGGACAGCATGACTCAGCAACTGGCGCGCTTTAAACAGCTTGCACCCGGTCCGATGAATCCGGAAGTCGTCGACGGCGTAATTCAGAGCTGGCAAAAGTTGCTGGATGAGGGCGTGACGCCACAACTGCAACTGGCCCGCCAGGCCTCACAGGATGCGTATCGCCAGCAGGCAAACAATGTCACCCCGCCGCTCAGTCGTGCCTTTGGTGTCAGCGCAGAGAAGTTTAACCAGGGCGCAGCCGAAAAACTGGACAAAACCCGGGTTGAAGTTGATCACCTCACCGCGATGACCAAGACGATTATTACCATCACGGTAATTATTGGCCTGCTGATTCTGCTGTTTACAGACCGCTATCTGGTGGCGATGCTGGTTCGTCCGCTGGAAAGTATTCGTACCCACTTCGCGGTGATCGCGACAGGCGATCTCAGCCAGCCGGTAGCGGATTTCGGTCGCAACTGTGTCGGTAAACTGGTGCCGCTGCTGAGCGCTATGCAGGATAGTCTGCGGGAAGCGGTCAGCGCCATTCGCAGCGGCACCGAGAACATCTCGCGCGGTGCTGCAGAGATTTCTGCCGGTAACAATGACCTCTCTTCACGTACCGAAGAGCAGGCCGCTGCGCTGGAACAGACTGCGGCCAGCATGGAGCAGTTGACGGCCACGGTGAAATTCAATGCCGATAACGCTCGTCAGGCCAGTCTGCTGGCAGAAACCGCCACCACCACGGCACAACGTGGCGGTCAGCTGGTGAGTGAAGTGGTCAGCACGATGGATGGCATCTCCGGCAGCTCGAAGAAGATTGCTGAGATTACCAACGTGATTAACGGCATTGCCTTCCAGACCAACATCCTGGCGCTGAACGCCGCGGTCGAAGCGGCACGTGCCGGCGAACAGGGACGTGGTTTTGCGGTCGTGGCATCTGAAGTGCGTAACCTGGCGCAGCGCAGCGCCAACGCCGCCAAAGAGATTGCGACACTGATTGAAGACTCGGTGCAGCGTGTAGGAAAAGGCGCGGAGCTGGTCAGCACGACGGGCGGCACCATGAATAACATTCTGAAATCGGTGCAGGATGTGGATGCGATCATGAAACAGATCGCTTCTGCATCGGAAGAGCAGAGCAAGGGCATTTCTCAGGTGGGCACCGCGGTTACCGAGATGGACAGCGTGACGCAGCAGAACGCCTCACTGGTCGAGGAAGTCTCCGCCGCCGCGAGTGCGCTGGCGCTGCAGACGGAAGCGCTACAGGCCTCTGTGTCGAAATTCCGCCTTTCCAGCAACCGTCCGGCTTCACCTGCCGTCAGCAATAAACCGGCTGCCCCAAAAGCGCCTGCGCAGAGTGCACCTCAGGCGAAACCTGCTGATAATGGCGACTGGGTGACGTTCTGATCCCTGCAGAGCCACGCCACCAGTTCCGTCAGGGACGGTGGCGCATCCTGCGCGGGCCGTTGCAGTAAACTGTATACGGCTCCGGTTTTGACCTCGCCAGGGAACGGCTTAATCAGCCTGCCGCTGGCGATATCACTCTCCACCAGATTGCTGTCGGCAATCGCCACGCCATACCCCTGAATTGCTGCACTAATCGCTAAGTCCATCGTGGCAAAATGCTGGTTTCGCTTCATGCTGAGCGTTACCTGCTGCGCCTGTAACCAGCACTGCCAGTCACGCGTGTCTGACGTGGGATGCAAAAAGGTCATTGCGGCCAGTGCTGCCATCGTGTCCGGGCAGGGCTGATCAGCGGCCATCACCGGCGTCAGTGACTCGCTGAACAGACAGATGCCATCAGGATGCGGCTTGCCATAGACAATCGCCGCATCAAAGTTTTCAAGCTGCGCCGCATGATCCAGGGTGGTGGTCAGGGCCACATGCAGTTCAGGGCGGTGAAGCTCCAGCGCCATCAGCCGCGGCACCAGCCAGCGCATGGCACAGGTCGGCGCTTTCAGGCGAAGGCTGACCTGACTGCGACGGACCTTTTCGCTGGCCTGAACCATCAGCTCAAAGCCCTGGCTGAGTTCAGGCAGCAGCGCGGCACCCTGCGGGGTCAGCCGCAGCCCGCGCGCATGGCGGTCAAACAGCGTCACGCCCAGCCACTGCTCCAGCGCGGCGATCTTACGACTGACCGCGCCCTGTGTCAGGCAGAGCTCGCGGGCAGCATGGGTCAGGTTGAGATGACGGGCCGTCACCAGAAAGGCGTGAATGGCATTAAGCGGCAGCGATGAGCGTGACACGGTGGACCTCAGCTATGCAATTTTGTCATGGCTATTATGACGACATTTCGCTTGCCGACTCAAGCCGCAGCCCGTTGAATAACGATTTATCGCATCTGACCAGTTATGCACCTGACGGAGAAAATATGTCCCTGAAAACGCCTGTCGCTATTCACTCAAAATTGCCGGACGTCGGCACCACTATTTTTAGCGTGATTGGCCAGCTTTCGGCACAGCATCAGGCGATTAACCTGTCACAGGGCGCACCCAATTTCCCCTGCGATCCGGCCCTGATCGACACAGTCAGCCGTGCAATGGAGACGGGGCATAATCAGTATGCCGCCATGATGGGTCTGCCTGCCTTGCGTGAAGCGCTCGCCAGTAAAACAGAGGCGCTCTATGGCCAGAAATATGATGTCGCCAGTGAAGTGCTGATCACCGGCAGCGCCAGCCAGGGACTCTATATGGCGATTACCGCGCTGGTTCATCAGGGCGATGAGGTGATCTTCTTTGAACCGGCGTTTGACAGCTATGCGCCGGTGGTACGGTTACAGGGCGGTACGCCGATAGGCCTGAAGCTCCAGGTGCCATCATTTGCTATCGACTGGGATGAGCTGCGGGCCGCCATCACGCCGCGCACCCGGATGATCATTATTAATACGCCGCACAACCCCAGCGCGCAGGTGCTGACCCGTGACGATCTCAACCAGCTGGCAGCGTTGATCCGCAACACCGATATCGTGGTGCTATCCGATGAGGTTTATGAACATATTCTGTTTGATGGTCGCCCGCACTGCGGCATGGCGACGCATCCGGAGCTGGCCGCACGCAGCGTTATCGTCTCCTCGTTTGGCAAAACCTTCCACGTCACCGGCTGGCGGGTCGGCTACTGTCTGGCACCGGCAGAACTGATGACCGAGCTGGTGAAAGTGCATCAGTTTATGATGTACGCCGCCGATACGCCGATGCAGGTTGGGTTTGCGCACTATCTGCAGACGCCAGAGAACTACCTGTCACTTAACGCTTTCTATCAGCAGAAGCGCGATCGGCTGATCGCGCTGATGGATAACTCCCCATTCCGGCTGCTGCCGAGCGCCGGTTCGTTCTTTATGCTCGCCAGCTACGGACATTTCAGTGACGAACCAGACAGTGAAATGGTAAAACGTCTTATCGTCGATCACGGTGTGGCAACCATACCGCTGTCGGCGTTTTATATGGATGGCACAGACAACAAACTGATTCGTCTCTCTTTTGCGAAGGACGAGGCGACACTAGAGGCTGGCGCGGCTGCGCTATGTGCTTTTTCTCACTGAATCACGCGAGCGTGATTCAGTACGGGGAACAGGTAACCAGGACATTTCGGGGTAAACATAATGAAAAAACTGAACGCGCTTTTTCTCGCTCTGGGCATGATGACAACGATACAGGCATTGGCTCAGGATTTACGTTACGGCGTAGAGTCACAATATCCGCCGTTTGAAAGCCGCAATGCTAAGGGTGAGCTGGAGGGCTTTGATATTGAGCTGGGCAATGCCATCTGTAAGGCAGGCAACTTCAACTGCCACTGGGTCGAGAGCAGCTTTGATGCGCTGATCCCGGCACTGCAGGCGAAAAAGTTCGACGCCATAAACTCGGCGATGAACATCACCGAAGCGCGCGCCAGAAGCATCGCGTTTACGCAGCCAATCTACCGTATTCCGACCATGTTAGTGGCGAAAAACGGTGAAAATCTGGCTCCGACCGCCGAAGGTCTGAAAGGCAAAAATATCGGTGTGTTGCAGGGATCGATTCAGGAAACCTATGCGAAGAAGCACTGGGAGACACAGGGCGTGACGGTGACGTCGTATCAGGATCAGAACCAGGTATATAACGACATGGTTGCAGGCCGCCTTGATGGCACGCTGGTGATGTCCGCCGCTGGTCAGTCTGGCTTCCTCGATAAGCCTCAGGGCAAAGGGTTTGGTTTTGTGGGCAAGCCCGTCGAAGATGACGCGATTCTGGGTTCAGGCATCGGCTACGGCTTGCGTAAAGATGACGCGCCGCTGAAGCAGTCGCTGGACGCGGCAATCGCCAAAGTGCAGGGCGATGGCACCCTCAAAAAGCTGGCTGAAAAATACTTCCCGGGTATTGATGTCAGCGTGAAGCCATAATCGCAATCGGGCGCGTTCTGCGCCCGATTTTCCCGCTTAACCTGCCGCCAGATAACAGAGCTTTTCTGCCACCTGATAGGACTTCACAAACGACGGTATCGGCAGAAACTCGAAGCGTGAATGGAAGTTATGTGCGCCGGTAAAGAAGTTCGGCGTCAGTAACCCTTTGGCGGACAGCGCCGCGCCGTCCGTGCCGCCACGCATCGGAATCACTTTTGGCTCAATCTCAAGTGCGGCAAAGGCGCTAAAGATCAAATCTATTGCCCGGCGGTCCTCACCCAGTGCATTACTGATGTTGCTGTAGATATCGCTAATCGTAATGCTGACCTCGCCAGTCGGATAGCGCGCCGCAAGATCCGCTGCCGCCTGCTGCAACTGCTGCTTACGCGCGGCGAAGCTGGTCAGATCAAAATCACGGATTGAAGCCTTCAGCGTCGCCTTGCTGGCGTTGGCCTGAATCTCATTAAACCAGATGTAACCTTCGCGGCCTTCAGTGTGCTCCGGGGTCTGCTGACGATCAAACAGGCTGATGTAGTCATGTGCCATTAGCAGCGGATTGACCAGCACGCCTTTGCCCGACATCGGATGTGCCGGCACACCGGTAAACACAATCTCTGCCGCGGCACCATTAAAGTTCTCGTACACCACTTCGCCCAGTTCGCAGCAGTCGATAGTCCAGGCGAAATCGACATTGAATCGCGTGTCAAGATCCAGCGCTTTCGCCCCGCGCAGGCCAATCTCTTCGTCCGGCACAAAGGCTACCACGATATCGCCATGATCGCCTTTAAGGTTCGCCATCAGCGTCATCACCACGGTGACCGCCGCTTTATTGTCTGCGCCCAGCACGCTGGTGCCGTCGCTGAAGACCACCTGCTGACCGACGTAGGGCGCGATCTCCGGATGTTCATCACGGCGCAGCCAGATATCCTGCTCTGCATTCAGACAAAGGTCCTCGCCCTGCCAGGTGAGGATCTGCGGGTGGATGTCGGGCGACAAACCCACATCAACGGTATCGATATGCGTAATAAATCCAATGCGCGGCGCGCCAGGACGGTTGCCTCGTTTCACCGCGGTCACCGTGGCATGGTCATCAATCACTACCTCATCCAGTCCTAAGGCACGTAGCTCATCCGCCAGCAATTCCGCCATGGCGTGCTGGCTCGGCGTACTCGGTAGGGTCGTGGATTTGGGATCGCTCTGACTGCTGACGGCGAGGTAACGGAAAAAACGTTCGGTGAGTTGCGACTCAAGTTTGTCTGTCATCACTATTCCTTATTAGTCAGCCACAGGCGGGGTTCGCTATGGTGCCGAATCGTGCTATCAATGAAGCATCTGAATGATTCATTTAGATATTGTGATCACCGGAAGTCAATACAAAGCGAGGATGATAATGAAAATCAAGATAGCCACCTTAGCGCTTGTTACTGCGGGGATAGCGCTGGCTGGCAGCGTTAACGCCAAAACGCTGGTCTACTGTTCTGAGGGATCGCCAGAGAATTTTAACCCTCAGCTCTATACCTCGGGAACCAGTGTTGACGCCAGTGCGGTGCCGGTCTTTAACCGGCTGGTGGACTTCACGCCCGGCACCACCAATCTGGTGCCGAGCCTGGCGGAACGCTGGGAGATCAGCCCGGATGGCACCGTCTACACCTTCCATCTGCGCAAAAACGTGAAGTTCCAGAGTAACAAACAGTTCAGGCCCAGCCGCGACTTCAACGCCGATGATGTGATCTTCTCATTTATGCGCCAGATGGACCCGAAAAATCCCTACCACAATGTCTCTGGCGGCACCTATTCCAACTTCGAAAGCCTCGAGCTTTCCACGCTGATTAAAAGTATCGACCGGGTTGATGACCACACCGTGCGCTTCACGCTCGCCCATCCGGAAGCGCCGTTCCTTGCCGATCTCGCCTGGTATTTCGCGTCGATTCACTCAGCAGAATATGCCGACGCCATGCTGAAAGCGGGAACGCCGGAGAAGGTCGATATGAACCCGATCGGCACCGGCCCGTTTGAGCTGGTGCAGTACCAGAAAGATTCCCGCATCCTCTACAAAGCGTTCCCGGACTACTGGCAGGGCAAGGCGAAGCTGGATCGACTGGTGTTCAGCATCACGCCGGATGCCTCTGTGCGCTATGCCAAGCTGGAGAAGAACGAGTGTCAGGTGATGCCATTCCCGAATCCCGCCGATCTCGACAAGATGCGCGCCAACCCGGATATCACCCTCGAACAGAAGGCGGGTCTGAACACCGGCTTCCTGGCGTTTAACACCACTAAAGCGCCAACCGACAATGTCAAGGTGCGGCAGGCGCTGGCGATGGCGATTAACAAACCGGCGATCATCGAGGCGATATTTAAAGGCACCGGCACGGTCGCGAAAAATATCCTGCCGCCTGGCGTCTGGAGTGCTGACAAAGATCTGAAAGATTACGACTACGATCCAGAACAGGCCAAAGCGTTACTGCAACAGGCGGGCGTGAAACCCGGCACCGAAATTGCGCTCTGGGCGATGCCGGTTCAGCGGCCTTACAACCCGAATGCGCGCCGCATGGCGGAGATGATTCAGTCGGACTGGGCCAAAGTTGGCATCAAAGCCAGTATCGTCAGCTATGAGTGGGGAGAGTACCTGAAACGCGTTCGCAGCGGCGAGCATCAGGCGGCGCTGATGGGCTGGACCACCGCGACCGGCGATCCGGATAACTTCTTTGGCCCGCTCTACAGCTGCACCTCTGCTCAGGGCGGTTCCAACTCCTCAAAATGGTGCTATCAGCCGTTCGAGAAGTTAATCACCGAAGCCCGCGCCGAGCCGGATCAGGGCAAACGCACCGCGCTCTATCTGCAGGCGCAGCAAATAATGCATGACCAGATGCCTGCCGTGATGATTGCGCACTCCACCATCTTCGAGCCGGTGCGCAAATCGGTCAGCGGCTATCAGGTCGATCCGTTCGGCAAGCATATCTTCTATCAGGTGGATATTAAGCAGTAAGCGATTGCCATAACACCCAGAGGCCCACACCCGAGTGTGGTCTCTGCGTATGCACTAAAGTCAGGATAGACATGACAGTAATAAATAAGCTCAACGCGAAGAGAACACGACCCGAAGAGGAAAGCGTCCCACGGCAGGACGGCGTGGGCCGAGCATGCCATGGATGGCGGCTTTTGCGACTTTCCGATCGGGTCGTGTTCCCTTCGCCATCACGGTCTTATAGCAAATATTTGCAGACCCTTATCCCATCCTCACCTGCTGATCCATCTCCGTCAGTCGCAGCTGCAAAAACTCCAGAAACAGCGTCAGAGCCGCATTGCGCTGACGTCCCGACACCGTCTGGAGCTGCAACGTGCGCTGACTCAGTTGATCCACCCCCATCGATCGCAACACCAGATTTTGGGACTCGCGCTCAAACAAGAGGGTAAACGCGCTGCAGATGGTCACCGCCTGGGGCGTATGCAGCAAAAAGTGATAAAGCGTAGCGAAATAGTCGCAGGTCAATACCGGTTCAACCACGCAGTCATTCATCTGACAGGAGAGATCAAACAGCTGCCGCACGGTCGTGTGATGGCCTGGCAGCGCCAGCGGCCAGCGATGCAGATCGCCCAGTGTTACCTCACGTGACGCCAGCTGATGTGACTGATGCATCGCCAGTAAAACCGGGGCAGGCCATGAGCCGAGCACCTCAACGCTGCGCTCAGGTTGCAGACTGAACTGCAGCGCCAGATCGCATTCACCCGCTCTGACGCACGCCGCCACGCCTTGTGAGTGGGTCACGTTAATGGCAAACAGCGCGCCGGGATTCGCCAGCCGGAACTCTGCCAGCAGGCCGGGCAACAGACTGAACGCCATCCCATCCGTGCAGGCGATACGAATCAGGCTGCGGCGTACCGCTTTCAGGCCCTTAATCTCCGCCAGCGCATATTCCATATCGAGCTGACTTTTGCGCACGTGATGCGCAAAGATTTCTCCCGCCTCATTGAGCACCATACCGCGCGCATGCCGTTCAAACAACGGCACACCGATCTGCGCTTCCAGCCGCTGAATCTGACGGCTGATAGCGGACACCGCCACAAACAGTTTCTCACTGGCGGCGCTCAGCGAGCCGCTCTCAACGACCGCCAGGAAATAGCGTATCTCGCTGCTTAACATGGTCACTCCGACAAAATGCATCATAAAAGGGCAGCGAAACGTTGCTTTAAAAGCAAAGTTCACTCGATAAATTGATAATTGTGGCAAAGCGCGAAGTTTGTCAAAGATAAAGCACGATAAAAATAACGGACAGGGCAAACATGACAGAGCAACAGGCAGTTAACCAGGCGATGAACTATTTCGATAGCGGTGAGTTTCAGAAGCTGCTGGCACGGCGTGTCGCCTGCGTGACAGAAAGCCAGCACACCCATCGACGGACAGAGCTGGACCACTATCTGCAGCAGGAAATTGGCCCGCAGCTGGCGAAGATGGGGTTTACGCTGCACCCGTTTGAAAATCCGCAACCCGGCAGCCCGCCGTTTCTGATCGCTACCCGCATTGAAGATCCGCTAAAACCGACGCTGCTCTGCTATGGGCACGGCGATGTCGTGTTTGGTGACGATGAAAACTGGCGGGAAGGATTATCGCCATGGCAACTCACAGCTGAAGGCGACCGCCTGTATGGGCGCGGCAGCGCAGACAATAAGGGGCAACACTGCGTTAATCTCGCGGCACTGGAGCAGGTATGGCAGGCTCGGGGTGGCGCACTGGGCTTTAACTGCAAAATCCTGTTCGAAATGGGTGAAGAGATCAGTTCACCGGGGCTGGCTGAGATCTGCCAGCAACAGCAGGCGCTGTTAAAGGCCGATCTTTTTATCGCCTCGGATGGCCCACGTCTTAATGCGCTGCGGCCCACGCTGTTTCTGGGTTCGCGCGGTGCGGCGAACTTTCGTCTGACGATTCGGGCGCGTGATAACGCCTACCATTCCGGCAACTGGGGCGGATTGCTGAGCAATCCCGGTACCCAACTGGCCAGTGCGATCGCCTGTCTGGTGAATGCGCAGGGCGTATTACAGGTTACCGCGCTGAAACCGGACTCTCTGACCGACACCGTGCGCGCCATCCTCAGTGATATTGAGGTGGGCGGCATGCCGGGCGATCCCACACTTGCTGACGGCTGGGGCGAGCCTGGTCTCACACCTGCCGAGCGGCTCTACGGCTGGAACACGCTGGAGGTGCTGGCCTTTGAAACTGGCAATCCGGCACGACCCATGAACGCCATTCCGGGCAGCGCCACGGCGGTATGTCAGCTGCGTTTTGTGGTCGGCACCGACTGGGAAAATCTGGTTCAGCACGTAGAAAGTCACCTGCATCAGCACGGCTTCGATAACGTCAGCGTGGAGTTTCTGCGCGGTTCCCCGGCAACACGACTCGATCCGCAGGATCCGCTGGTGGACTGGGCACTGAATACGCTGGCCCACAGCAGCGGCAAAAAATCGGCGCTGTTGCCCAATCTCGGCGGTTCACTGCCCAATGAGGTCTTCGCCGATATCCTGGGCCTGCCGACGCTATGGGTGCCACATTCTTATCCCGCCTGCGGCCAGCACGGCGTCAACGAACATATGCTCTCCTCGATTGCACGGGAGGGTCTGGCGATCATGACCCGGCTGTTCTGGCAACTGGGAGACGAGGGTGAACAGCTGATGACGCGCCACCATCAGTGGCGGAGAGGTGAACAATGAGCAGCATTGCGCAAAGTGCCCTGCAGGTGAAACCGAGCCTGCACAAAACGTTGTTTGCCACCTGCATCGGTAACGCGCTGGAGTGGTTCGATATTGCAGTTTATGGCTTTTTTGCCAGCTACATCGCCCACGTTTTCTTTCCGGTCAGCGATCCCTCGGTGTCACTGCTGCTGACCTTCGGCAGCTTCGGTATCTCCTTCCTGATCCGCCCGCTGGGTGCCATTGTGCTCGGCAACTATGCCGACCGGCATGGCCGCAAAAAGGCGCTGCTGTTGTCGATAAACCTGATGATGCTGGGCGGGGCGATCATTACGTTTATGCCGGGTTACGCCACTATCGGTCTGGCGGCACCGCTGCTGATCATCCTGGCGCGTCTGATTCAGGGCTTCTCTGCAGGCGGTGAATTTGGCAGTTCGACCGCCTTTCTGGTGGAGCACTTTCCGGAGCGCAAAGCCTTTATCGCCAGCTGGCAGTTCGCCACCCAGGGGGCGAGCACGCTGATGGCATCGGGATTCGGGCTGGGGCTGACCCACTGGCTGAGCGAAAGTGAGATTCAGGCGTGGGGCTGGCGCATCCCGTTTGCTTTTGGCTTACTGATTGGGCCGCTGGGGATCTACATTCGCCGTCACGTGCAGGAACCCGCCAGCTTTGCGTCGCAGGAAAAGGAAGCCGCACCGCTGAAAACGCTGTTTGGGCGGCAGAAAGCGCTGATCGCGCTGGCAATTGGCGTGATGGTGATCTCGACCGCTGTAAACTACATGCTCAATTACATTCCGACCTACGCCACCAAAACGCTGCATCTGCCAGGCTCGGTCGCCTTCACCGCCACGCTGATAGCGGGGATTATCCTGACGGTGGTAACGCCGATCATGGGGTTGTGGGCGGAGCGGATTGGCCGGTTACCGCTGATGTGGGGATCGCTGCTGTTACTGGTGGTTACCATCTATCCCGCATTTAAATGGATGGTCGATCACACCACGCCGACAACGCTGATCCTGCTGGTGGCCTGGATGGCGCTGCTGAAGTCGATCTACTTCTCGACGGTGCCGTCGGTGATGGCCGATCTCTTCCCGGCGACTACCCGCGCCAGCGGGATGGCGATCAGTTACAACGTGGCCGTAACGGTATTTGGCGGGTTTGCGCCCCTGATTTGCAGCATGCTGATTGTCGCCACCGGCAGCAGTCTGGCACCAGGCTACTACCTGATGGCAGTGGCAGTGTTGAGCGGTATCGCACTGCTGCGTTGCAGTAAGCGGATGGCATAGCAAATCAGGAACGTTCATTAGCCTTTTCAGGCCGCTGACATAGCTAATCAGGCTCTGGCAGCAATAAAGAAGCTCAAAGTGAAGGGAACAGGGTCAGAAGAGGAAAGCGTCCCGCCTCAGGGACAAAAACGCCGGGAGCGTTTTTGAACAACGCAACGCGTTGGCCCGCAACGGGCGCACCTCAGGGATGAGGTGCGTACTAAAAACGCCGGGAGCGATTTTGAACAACGCAGAGCGTTGGCCCGGCAACGGGCGCACCTCAGGGATGAGGTGCGTCATTGCGCGGGCCGGGCATGCCATGGATGGCGGATTTTGCGGCTTTCCGATCTGACCCTGTTTCCTGCGCAGGCGCGATCTCAACCGCGAAACGAACCAGCCTGCGTTATCAATCTCAACGGGCCGTTTAACCGGCCTGCTTTTAACTGAACTGCAGATAGGCAACATGGGTCTGCAGATACTCCTCCAGACCATGTTTTCCATCGGCTCCGCCGACACCCGACTTACGCCATCCGGCGTGAAAGCCCTGCATCGCCTCAAAGTTCTCACGATTAACATAGGTTTCGCCAAACTTAAGTTTCCGCAGCGCAATCAGGGTGGTATTGAGATTCTGCGTATAAAGTGAGGAGGTCAGTCCATATTCGCAATCGTTGGCCAGCGCAATTGCCTCATCCAGCGTTCTGAACGTCATCACCGGCAGCACCGGGCCAAAAATCTCCTCCTGCATAATCGCCATCTCCTGACGCACATCGGTCAGCAGCGTGGGCTGGAAGAAAAAGCCTCGCTCTCCGGCACGCTTGCCGCCCAGTACCACTTTTGCACCTGCGGTAACGGCGTCTGCCACTTTCTGCTCGACCCGATCCCGTGCGGCGGCATTAATCAGCGGTCCCATATCGATATCACTGCGTTCGGCGGGATCGCCAAACGTTACCTGCTGAAACGCGGTAGTCAGTGCGCTGATAAAGCGATCGTAAATGCCTTCCTGCACATAGACGCGCTCCACGCAGTTACAGACCTGGCCGCTGTTGATCACGCGTGAGCTGATAATGGATCGCACCGCCAGATCCAGGTCGGCATCTTCCATCACGATGGCGGGCGCTTTGCCGCCCAGTTCCAGCGACACTTTGGTTACATTTTTAGCCGCGGCTTCCATGGTGGCGATACCTGCGCCGACGCTGCCCGTCAGGCTTACCAGCCCGACCTTAGGGTTGGCCGCCAGTTCCTGTCCCACTTCCGGTCCCAGACCATAGACAATGTTAATGACGCCAGCCGGCAGACCCAGCGTCTGGATAATGTCGGCAAACAGTGCGGCATTATTCGGCGTCAGCTCGCTGGGTTTAATCACAATCGTGTTGCCGGTGATCAGGGCTGGCGCCGCTTTGCGGGCGATCAGGAAAAAGGGAAAGTTCCACGGTAAAATCCCGGTGGTGACGCCAATCGCTTTTTTAAACAGGAAGATGTTTTCATTAGGGCGGTCGCTGTTGATGATCTCGCCTTCGTAACGGCGCGCCCACTCCGCCATGTAATCGAGGTAGTCGGCGGTAAACAGCACTTCCGTCTTCGCCAGACCCTGGGTTTTACCGCCTTCCGCCACGATGGTTGCCGTCAATTCAGGCTCGCGGTTGCGGATGGCGCTGGCGATTTTGTGCAGCCAGACGCCGCGCTCTGCCGCAGGCAGCGCTTCCCACGCCGGCTGAGCGGCTTCGGCGGCACTGATGGCAAGGCTGGCATCCTGACGGGTGCCCTGGGGTATGCGTGACAGCAACGCTTCAGTGGCCGGATTAATGACGTCAATCCACTCGTCACCCTGATGGGCGACAAACTCGCCATTAATGTAATGTTGATGATGTGTTGTCATTCGCTTGGCTCTCCGCTATCGATACGTTGCAGTAATGTGATAGCAGGGTGAAACAGATCGCTAAACGTGACCTTTAGCTTATTGCCAGCCTGCGCGTCCGCCTGGCAGCCAATCACAGATATCGGTGAGTTCTGCAGCAAAAACGTCAATCTGTTGTAGATTTAAAGGAGTGAAATCGTGAAAAAGGGGTTAAATCATGGCAAGCGGATGGGCGGCAGAAGGCGCAGTACAGGAACAGATTGATAGCACCGTTAACGACGGGATTGAGCGGGTCAGACAATCGCTCGGGCAGGGTGAAAGCGCCACCGAATGTGAACTCTGCGGCGAACCGATTCCTGAAGCGCGCCGTCAGGCACTCAAAGGGGTGCATTACTGCGTGGCGTGTCAGGAAAACATCGACAAACAGCAGCAGACCAGCAGCTTATATAACCGTCGGGGCAGTAAAGATAGTCAGCTGCGCTAACGCTCAGGAGCCTGGCATCGCCAGGCCGCTGCCAATAAACCACGCCAGAAAGCCCACACCTGCCACGATGATGGCAATCGGAAACAGAATTCCAATTCTCATATTCAACCTGCTGCAAACAGCGATTTCAGGGAGCGCGATCTTATCATGAGATCTGGAGGACTGCGCGGTGGGTTTTCAGCAGGGTGAAAAGCTGGAATTGCGTTGCCTCGTTCTCCTCACGCAGCACCTCGCCTTTTTTATAAATAATATGGTGCACATGGCCGAGTTGACGCCAGACCACAATCGCCGAGGCGATCAGGGCGCAATGTTGCTCCGCCTGCACACACTCAATGGTGGCATAGTGCGTTTCATCCAGACCATTCACAAACACCTTTATCGCATCTGCAGGTAATATCGCCCGGAGATCATCCAGCATCACCCGGCTGACTGACTGCGAAAGAAACAGTGTTAACCACTTCGTTGTCATCCCAATCCCTGATCCCATCAATTTGCCCCAGTTTATACGACCTTGTCTGCGGTAAAGAAGGCTTCTTTGTCCTTTTGCCACCATACCCGTTTAAATGGCAGTCAGTTTAAAAGTGTGCTGTGCCACACAGCAAAACGATAAAAAAGTCAGAATAATAAGCCACTTACCTTATTTATTTTCCGGTTGTCTGACAACGGTGAAATTGTGATCCCTGACGTTAATAATGGGTAAATATTGCCACTTCGCTGCGGCCTCCGGCATTTATCCAAAGGCTGAGGAATTCCTGCAAAACGTAGACTGCCTGCTGAACGGAAGCTGACAGGTTTCCGACAGGCCTCAACCTAACCGGGGAATAACAATGAACAGCGCCATTATTGCAGGTATCTTCTGGCATTTTGTCGGTGCTGCCAGCGCCGCTTGTTTTTACGCGCCTTTTAAACAGGTGAAAAGATGGTCATGGGAAACCATGTGGTCAATTGGTGGCCTGATGTCGTGGCTGATCCTGCCGTGGGCGGTGAGTGCCATTTTACTGCCAGACTTCAGGGCTTATTACAGCAGTTTTACGCTGTCGCAACTGACGCCGGTTTTTCTGTTTGGTGCGATGTGGGGTATTGGCAATATTAACTACGGCCTTACCATGCGATACCTTGGCATGTCGATGGGGATCGGTATCGCGATTGGCATTACCCTCGTGGTCGGCACGCTAATGACACCACTTTTGCAGGGGCGTTTTGGCGAACTGTTTGCTTCGGCAGGGGGCCGGTTAACTCTGCTGGGCGTGCTGGTGGCACTCATTGGCGTTGGGATTGTGACACGTGCCGGATTATTAAAGGAGCGGGCGCTGGGGATAAATGCCGAAGAGTTTAATCTCAGAAAAGGACTGCTGCTGGCGGTGATGTGCGGCATTTTCTCAGCCGGCATGTCCTTTGCGATGGACGCGGCGAAACCGATGCATCAGGCCGCCGCTAATCTGGGCATCGATCCGCTCTATGTGGCTTTACCCAGCTACGTCATCATCATGGGCGGCGGGGCACTGGTGAATCTGGCCTTCTGTTTCTGGCGGCTGGCCACCCGGCCTGAGCTGTCGGTACGTAAAGACTTCTCTGTCGGGAAGTCGCTGCTGATTGCCAATACTGCTTTTGCGGTGCTCGGCGGCACCATGTGGTATCTGCAGTTCTTCTTTTACGCCTGGGGCCATGCCAGAATCCCGGCGCAGTATGACTATGTGAGCTGGATGCTGCACATGAGCCTTTACGTCCTGTGTGGTGGGCTGGTAGGCCTGCTGATGAAAGAGTGGAAGTCAGCAGGACGTCGCCCGGTGAGCGTGTTATCGATCGGCTGTGTGGTGATCATCATTGCCGCCAATATCGTTGGTCTGGGTATGGCGGCCTGATCGCAAATACTGCTGTTGTCTTTATACATAACGGGCCTGCATAGCAGGCCTCTATTATTCAGACTCGGCACGCTTCAGCGCCTGCCGTGGGGCAATAAATCGCTGACGCCAGGCGCTGGGTGTTAAACCGGTATCACGGGTGAAAACCACCGAGAAATAGTTACTGTCATCAAAGCCGCAGCGGGCGGCGACCTCACTAATCAGGCAATCCTGGGTGCGCAGCAGATATTTTGCCTGGCAGAGCTGCAACTGACGCAGGTAATGACCAATGGTCATCCCGGTCTGCTGACGAAAAAGCTGCCGCAGCGCCCGTTCGCTGAGCTGATTCTGATGACAAAACGCCGCCAGATCGAAGGGACGGGCAAGCGCACCCTGTAAGGCTGACATTAGCAGATCGAGCTGTTCACCCTCCGGCAATGCCCAGGGACGATCGGCGGCATAGCCATGGCGGCGCAGAATCAATGCCAGCTGTAAAAACAGTGCCTCAGAGAGCTGCACTGACAGCGGATCGCTTTTGCGGCTTTCACGCTCCAGCTGGCTGATAACACCACGGGCCAGTGACATGCCGCGCGTGGTCAGACGCCAGCAGCCGGGCGTGTCCGGTCCCTGTTGTGGCAGCAGCTGATTCCAGTCAAGGCTAAGGCCAAAGCGGTCACGGCAGTAGAGGATATTATCCAGCACCAGATTGTTGACGCTATCGTAGCTATGGCAGTCACTGTCGCGGATATAAAAAACGTCGCCGCAGGTTATCAGCCAGGGACGATCGTTGAGGACATGCAGGCCGTTACCGCGCCAGACAATCACGATTTCACTGAACTCGTGTTGATGGAGCGGAAAGGAGGGTTGGGGCATCCTTTCGGCAACCGCCACCGGTAAACTGGTAGCGGGAAAATAGTCATCCCGACTGAGTATCAATGCCATACTTTGCTCCTTTACAACATCTGCTGGCGCTCCGCTCGCGGTGCGCAGCCAAATTCGCGCCTGAACAGGGTTGAGAAATGGTTACTGTCACCAAATCCACACTGGAAGGCGATATCGGTAATTCGCATATCACTGTGACGCAGCAGATGACGAGCCTGTAACAGACGCAAACGGTTCAGATAACGCTGCGGCGTACTGCCGGTTTGCTGCTTCATCTGCCGATGCAGGGTTCGCAGCGAAAGGGAAAAACGATCAGCCAGCTCCTCCCAGACAATCTCGTCACTGTAATGGTCGCCGAGCCAGTCGAGCAGGCGGTGCAATCGTGCTTCCTGATCCTGACTCTGCCCGTCAATACAGGCTTCCCGCAGCAACACCAGCAACTGCAAAAAGAGCTGTTCCTGGTGCGCCTGTTTTTCCAGCGACCAGGTATCATCCTGCTGCATCTTCGCTGTCACACTCAGCGCCTGCGCCATCACTTTGTGATTGATACGCCAGTGAGAGGTGTATTGCCCGTCCTGATCGCAGGGCAACAAAGCCTGCAGCCCGGAGAGAAAGCGAAACGCGCCGGGACTGCGATAAAGCACATTAGTCAGGCAAAGATTGTCGGTCTGCTCATAGAGATGACGATCGTGATCGCGCACAAAGCAGACACAACCTGCACACAGCGTCTGCGGCTGACCATTAAACACATGAATGCCTGAGCCTTGCTCTACCAGTACAATCTCATGAAAATCATGATGATGTTCCGGAAAAGCTGTCTGCGGTATGCGGGGTTCTATCGCTATCGCATAATCGCCTTTGGGAAAAAAATCTGCACTGTGCAAGATGGTCATCGTCGTCTCTCGCTGCTTAACAAAACCGTAACGCAGTCTAATCAGGACGTGGTTACCTTACCTTGAATTTTCAGCTGGACTGAGCAGGAATCATGCTGATTTTTCAAGAAATCCCCGGCAGTTAACAGTTTTGCGGCAGGGGTCACATCACCTTTGCTGCCATCTCTGTGATCTCCCTCACGAAGTTCTTTGCTCATCTGCCAGCCACTTACGCCTGTTGGCATTCTCGGGAAGGTGACGACCTGGCAAGATTTTTACTCTGTGACCACTTAATCACAGGAAAAAGTCGCCATGACCAGGAGAAACATTGTTGCTATCGATCTCGGTGCATCCAGCGGGCGGGTCATGCTCGCCAGCTGGGATGCCGCGCAGCGCCAGCTGGCACTGCGGGAGGTCCGGCGCTTTGAAAATAAGCGCCAGCGTTGTGCCGGTTATGACTGCTGGGATCTGGCTATGCTGGAGCGGGAGATACGCGCCGGGCTGGCTCAGTTAGATGATGAAGGCATTGTCCCTGACAGTATTGGCATCGACACCTGGGGTGTTGATATGGTGCTGCTGGATGCAGAGGGTGAGCAGGTGGGTGAGGCGGTCAGCTATCGTGATGCGCGCACGCACGGCCTGATGGAGCAGGCGCAGCATGAGCTGAGCCGCAGCGCCATTTATGCCCGGACCGGCATTCAGTTTCTGCCGTTCAATACACTCTATCAGATGCGCGCTCTTCATCATCAGCAGCCCGACTGGCAGGCCCGCGTAGCGCATGCGCTGATGATACCTGACTACCTGCATTATCGCCTGACCGGTAATCTCAACTGGGAATATACCAACGCGACCACCACGCAAATGCTCAATATTCACAGCGGTGAGTGGGATCGCGATTTACTCGCCTGGGCGGGCGTAGACGCGCGGTGGTTCGGTCAGCCGCAGGCACCAGGCAATACCGTCGGTCACTGGATCAATCGCGCGGGCACGGCGGTTCCGGTGATCGCCGTCGCCACTCACGACACTGCCAGCGCGGTTCTGGCGACGCCGCTGATACAGGACGACGCCGCCTATCTCAGTTCGGGTACCTGGTCGCTGATGGGCTTCGAAAGTCTGCAGCCCTATGCCTGCGATACGGCCCTGCGCGCCAACATCACCAACGAAGGCGGCGCTGAGGGGTATCGCGTACTGAAAAACATCATGGGGCTATGGCTGTTGCAGCGTATCTGCAGCGAACTGCAGATTGACGATCTCAGCATGCTGATTGAAGAGACAGCCCGTCAGCCCGCCTGTGTTTCACTCATTAGTCCCAATGATGCTCGCTTCATCAATCCAGACAGCATGGTTAATGAGATTCAGAACGCCTGCGCTGAGCAGGGCATGCCAGTGCCCCAATCTGCCGCTGCGCTGGCTCGCTGCATATTTGACAGCCTGGCGCTGCTCTACCGTGAAGTAATCCAGGAGCTGGCTCAGTTGCGCGGCAAGCCTTTCAGCCAGTTGCACGTGGTGGGGGGCGGCAGTCAGAACCGCTTTCTTAACCAGCTCTGCGCCGATGCCTGCCAGATCCCGGTACTGTCAGGCCCGGTTGAAGCCTCCACACTGGGTAACGTGGGTTGCCAGCTGATTGCCCTGGGCGAACTGACCGATGTGGCTGATTTCCGCTGCAGCGTCATTAACAACTTCCCACTCGAAAAATTCGAACCGCAAACAAACAGCGTCTTCAGTGCCAGTCAGGCAAGCTTCGCGACGCTGAGTCAACCCGCTAAGGAACCCGCTTATGACTAAGCAGATTGAACAGGCTTTTGAACTGGCTAAACAACGCTACGCTGATAATGGGGTTGATGTTGAACAAGCCATCCGCCAGCTGGACCGCATTCCGGTCTCCATGCACTGCTGGCAGGGTGATGATGTCCGGGGATTCGAAAACCCGCAGGGCGCACTGACCGGCGGCATTCAGGCGACCGGCAACTACCCGGGACGGGCACGGAATGCCAGTGAACTACGCAGTGATATCGACAAGGCTATGTCGCTGATTCCTGGGGCGAAACGTCTGAACCTGCACGCTATCTACCTTGAAAGCGACAAGCCGGTGGACAGGGATGCCATTGAACCTGCCCATTTCGCCAACTGGGTCGCCTGGGCCAAAGAGAATAAGCTGGGCCTCGATTTTAACCCAAGCTGCTTCTCGCATCCCAAAAGCGCTGATGGCTTTACGCTATCGCACAGTGATAAAACCATCCGTCAGTTCTGGATCGACCACTGCAAAGCGAGTCGCCGCATCTCTGCCTCATTTGGTGAGCAGCTTGGCACCCCCTCAGTGATGAATATCTGGGTGCCGGACGGTATGAAAGATATCACCGTGGATCGGCTGGCCCCGCGTGAGCGCCTGATGAGTGCGCTGGATGAAATTATCTCAGAAAAAATCAATCCGCAGCATCATATCGATGCGGTTGAGAGCAAGCTGTTTGGCATAGGCGCTGAGAGCTACACCGTAGGCTCTAACGAGTTTTATCTCGGCTATGCCGCCAGTCGCCAGACGGCGCTGTGTCTGGATGCAGGGCATTTCCATCCAACCGAAGTGATCTCCGACAAAATTTCCGCCGCCATGCTCTATGTGCCGCACCTGCTGCTGCACGTCAGCCGTCCGGTGCGCTGGGACAGCGACCATGTTGTGCTGCTGGATGATGAAACCCAGGCTATCGCCAGTGAGATCGTCCGTCATCAGTTGTTTGACAAAGTGCATATCGGCCTCGACTTCTTCGACGCCTCAATTAACCGGATTGCCGCCTGGGTTATCGGCACCCGTAACACTAAAAAAGCGCTGCTGCGTGCCTTACTGGAGCCAACCGACCGCTTACGCCAGGCCGAGAACAGTGGCGATTACACCGCACGGCTTACCCTGCTGGAAGAGCAAAAATCACTGCCATGGCAGGCGGTCTGGGAAGCGTGGTGCCTGCGCCAGGACGTCCCGGCTGATGCCAGCTGGTTAGGCGATGTCCGTCATTATGAACAACAGATCTTGAGCCAACGTTAAGGATTTCACTATGCAAAACATTCTTTCTTCCGGGTTTGTTAAGGGAATGGTCAAAGCGACCAGTGACATGTGGCTGAAGGGCTGGGACGAACGTAACGGCGGTAACGTCAGCCTCCGTCTGCTGGAGGAGGAGGTTAAACCCTTTGCCGCCGACTTCTATAAGGAACCGCGCTGCATTGAGCTGACACAGCCTGCACCTGCGCTGGCGAACGACTGGTTTCTGGTGACCGGGTCAGGAAAATTCATGCGTAACGTCCAGCTTGATCCGGCGGATTGTCTGGCGCTGTTGCAGGTCGATGGCAAGGGACTTTCCTATAAAATTCACTGGGGCCTGTCGAATGGCGGTTTGCCGACCTCTGAGCTGGCATCACACTTTCAGTCTCATGCGGTACGTAAAGCCGTCAGTAAAGGCGCAGATCGGGTGATTATGCACTGCCATGCGACCAACTTTATGGCTCTGAGCTACGTGGTTGAGATGGACTCTGCCCGCTTTACCCGTTTGCTGTGGGAAGGCAGTACCGAATGTCTGGTGGTCTTCCCGGATGGCGTGGGTGTGCTGCCATGGATGGTTCCTGGCACCGATGAAATCGGCACAGCGACTGCGGGACAGATGCAGTCTCATACGCTGGTGATGTGGCCATTCCACGGTGTCTTTGGCACAGGCCCGACACTCGATGAAACCTTTGGTCTGATTGATACGGCGGAAAAATCGTCAGAAGTGATCGTCAAAGTGCTGTCGATGGGCGGTATTCGCCAGAGCATCACCACCGAACAGCTGATCGCGCTGGGTGAGCGCTTTGGTGTCAAGCCGTGGCAACCGGCGCTGGATGTGGGCCCAGCCAATGCTGCGTAAAGCTTTTGTGATGCAGGTGAATGCCGACTGTCATGCTGAGTATGAACGTCGTCACTCCCCAATCTGGCCTGAACTGGCTGAGACGCTGAAGGCACACGGCGCGCACAACTATGCCATCTGGCTGGACGCAGAGCGGAATCTGCTGTTCGGCAGCGTTGAGATTGAATCTGAAGCACGCTGGGAAGCGGTGGCAAAAACCGAGGTGTGTCAGCGCTGGTGGGCGTCAATGAAAGATCTCATGCCGTCTAATGCAGATAACAGTCCTGTCAGTCAGCCGTTAAAACCGGTGTTTTTCCTGAGCTAGATGACGAAAAGGGCGGCAATGCCGCCCTGTTTTTCTAACCCCTGTCCTGACACAAGCCGGTCAGCGTTGGCCACATCGCCATCAGCGTATCAATAATACCCTCAAGATCGTCACGCTCTGCGCCTTCGCGCGCGCGCACCGACATGCCCTGAAGCATACAACCCAGATAACGAGACAGCGCCGGAATATTTACTGCCGCACTCAGTTCACCACGCTGCTGGCGCACCAGCAGAAAATCACTCAGCACATGCTCCTGCGACTGATGCTGCTGTTGCAGCATGGTGGCAATCTCTGCCGAAGCTGCCGACAGGGCAGTTGAGGTGCAGATAAAGAAACATCCGCCGGGAGAGTCGCGTTCGGTAAAACAGGCCGCAGTAGAGCGGAAATAGGCTTCAATGGCCCGATCCACCGATAACTGATCATCGCCTAATGCTGCTTCACGCCATGCGCTGAACTTCTCTACATAACGCTCCATCGCTGCGCGAAACAATCCCTCTTTATTCACAAACTCAGCGTAGAGGGTTGGCGCTTTTGCGCCAGTTGCGGCGACCAGATCGGCCAGAGATGTTCCCTCGTAACCGTGTGTCCAGAACAGGGTCAGAGCTTTATCGAGCGCAGCTTCGCGATCGAACACTTTGGGTCGGCCGCGGCATTTTTTTACATCGCAATCCTGAACCTGACTCATACACCCTCACAGACAGTAAAACACCCTATTAAATTACCGATCATTATAAAAATGTGCAAGGCCCACTGGAAAGGTCAGCCGCAAGCGTTGTCATTTTGTGCGCCAGCGCATTTTTACCGTCCCTATGGTTAAGTCATAAAAGGGGCTGAAGCCCATAATCACGCCACTTCGCGAATAAAATAACGCTCATTAAATAAATATTGACGACGAACCAGATCGCGGTCTATCATTTATTTAACGGTCGTTAACTAAATCGCGACAACCCAATTCAGACACACCAAATTCAAATACTGAACAGAGAGAATATTATGAAAACCATCAAAACCACCCTGGCAGCACTGGCACTCACTACCCTGGCTTTTGGCGCATCTGCCGCTGATCTCGTCACCAGTGAACCGGTTAATCAGCAGCCCGTTGGCACCATCTCAGTACAAGGCGGCACCAACCTGAGTTCTGTTGAATCACAGCTGAGTGCCAAAGCGGATGAAGCCGGTGCGAAATCATTCCGCATCACTTCAACCAGCGGTCAGAACAAACTGCACGGCACGGCTGTGATCTATCAGTAACAGGTTGTTCATCAGATAATGTGAGAAGGGGTTCGTTATGAAACGTATCAATATGATGGTGGCGGCGGCGGTGCTAAGTGGCCTCTCCTTTGCCAGCGTGGCGGCCCAACAGGTGAGCAGCACCCCGTTGGATCAGCAAAAAATCGGTGTCATCAGCGCAACGGGCAGTACGAATCTGACCTCGCTGGAGCAGCAATTGTCAGAGAAGGCCAGCGATGTCGGCGCAAAGTCTTTCCGCATCACTTCGACCTCTGGCAGCAACAACCTGCATGGCACAGCCGTTCTTTATAAGTAACAGTCGCTATAAATAATAAACAGGCTTCAGATAAACCCACTTATCTGAAGCCTTTTTTACTGAGTACAGCGCGGATTATCCGTTACTGCGTAACTGAGGATAGCGTCGGAAAATATAAACACACCACAGCAACGCCACCAGACCAATCATCCCGCCGACATTCCCCACTTCAGCCATGCTCAGATGGAGACTGACCTGGTTACCCAGCAGCGCGCCCGCGCCAATACCAATATTGTAGATGCCAGACATCAGCGACATTGCGACATCCGTGGCATCCGGTGCCAGCGAGAGTACCCGCACCTGCATACCCAGCCCGATCATCATCATCGCCACTCCCCAGACAACACACAGCGTGGATATAGCGGCAGGGCGAACGGCGGCAAAAATCAGCAGGCCCATGCAAAGGGTGATCAGCGCAATGGCGGCAATCAGCAGGGCGGAAGGAAATTTGTTACCCAGCGTACTGAAGAGCAGGCTGCCGACAATGCCTGCTGAACCAAACAGCAGCAGCAGCAGGGTTGTGAAATTGCCGCTGGCGTGGGCAACGGTCTGCATAAATGGCTCAATATAGCTGTAGGCGGTGTAATGCGCGGTCACCACCAGCGTCACCAGCAGGTACATGCTGACCAGCGCCGGACGGCGAAACAGCATCGGCACACTGCTCAGCGAGCCGGTATGCTCACTTGGCAGGCGCGGCAGAATACGCACCAGCATGATCATCAGCACCAGGGCCGACAGACCAATCGCGCCGAAAGTGGTGCGCCAGCCAAGATACTGACCCACCACGCGGCCAATCGGCACGCCCAGCACCATCGCCAGTGCGGTACCGGTCGCCAGCATACTCAGCGCCTGGGTTTTCTTACCCGCCGGGGCAACACGAATCGCCAGCGAGGCTGTGATCGACCAGAACACCGCATGAGACAGGGCGATGCCGACGCGCGACACCATCAGCGACCGAAAATCCCAGGCGACGGTTGACAGCACGTGGCTGACGATAAATATCAGGAACAGCACGCCCAGCAGCAGCCGTCGCTCAATATTGCGGGTCAGCAGCATCAGCGGCAGTGAAAGCAGCGCGACGACCCAGGCGTAGAGGGTCAGCATGATCCCGACATCAGCCGTCTGCATTGAAAAGTCAGCAGCGATATCAGATAACAGGCCAACCGGCACGAACTCGGTGGTATTGAAAACAAATGCGGCGATGGCCAGCAATACTACGCGTAGCCAGGCAGTTTTACGTGAAACAGTTGTTGGTTGCATGAGGAGTCAAGTCAGTCAGTACAGCGAAATCGGATGTGGCAGAAACATCCAGTGAAAGTGACCTGCGTCACAAATTACTGACCATTGTAGTGAATAAAGCGGGAAGCGAAACCTTATAAATGTCTTTTATTGCTGATTTTTTATTATCTCCCCGTCATAGAGCGATAGTCTGAGGTTATTAAGAGCGAATGAGGTGCAGTCATCATTCAGAGCAGGGAGTTTCCCTCAGGCAGGATGTGATGGGACAGCACAGCGGGAAGCGTTTCAGCTACGGGCTGTCCGGTCGATTAACGCGAAGGCGGAGTATGTTTCAGGGCCACACTGAGCTGACTGGCCTGCGGGTCGCTGTGATTAAGCGGACAGCAGTTTTCGCAGCCGATAGCGCCCGCATAATATTTTTTGGCCTGAAGGATAGCGGCATTCACATGATAAAAACTGCCCAGAAACAATCGGTTATCCATGTCGGGGAGATGGGGGCAGCCCGCGGCATGAACAACATGATTATCGTTATATCCCGATTGTTTATTAACGTAGTAGTAGAGAGCCACAGGCGTTCCTTGTTGCCGTGTTAAAAGGCAAAGCAGATGAATTATTACAATAAAAAGGATTATAGCGGGAAAAGCACGTTTTGTTTGTTATGGATTTGAAGGGTGTGTTCAGTGTGTCAAGCTGCCAGGCCCGCAGGAGAGGTCGGGGCCTGGCTCGGAAGTAAACTGTCAGAGTCTTTTACTATGCAGACCCCAGGCAACCAGCAGGGCCAGGATCAGCAGGACGCTGATAAACAGCGTGATTCCGCTCCAGCCAAAATTATGCCAGAACAGACCGCCCAGCGTGCCCGCCACGCTGGAACCCACGTAGTAGCTGAACAGATAGAGCGACGATGCCTGGCCACGCGCCCGGCGTGCACGGGGACCAATCCAGCCGCTGGCGACCGCGTGAGCGGCAAAAAAACCGGCGGTGAACAACATCATTCCAGGCAGAATCAGCCAGAGTGAGTTAAAGGCAGTGACCAGCAAACCCAGCAGCATGATGGCTGTTGCGCCCAGCATCACCGGCCCGCGTCCCAGGCGACTGGTTAGTGCACCCGCTTTAGGTGAACTCCATGATCCGGTGAGATAGACCACTGACAACAGACCCACCACGGCCTGACTGAGATGCCAGGGGGCATCCAGTAAACGGTAGCCAATATAGTTAAACAGGGTGACAAAGGCACCCATCAGCAGAAAGCCTTCGGCAAACAGCCAGGGCAGGCCCGGATCGCGCCAGTGCAGCCGGAAGTTAATCAGCAGATTACGCGGACGAAGCGTGATGGGGCGGAAATGACGCGATGCAGGCAGAATCTTCCAGAACATCAGTGCTGAGGCCAGCGAAAAACAGCCAATCACCGCCACGGCGATACGCCAGGAGAAGAGGTCGGTCAGGACACCGCTTAACAGACGCCCGCTCATCCCGCCAATGGAGTTACCGCTAATGTACAATCCCATTGAAAAGGCGACGACCCGTGCATCCATCTCCTCGCTAAGATAGGTCATACCGACCGCCGCAACACCGCTGAGCGACAGTCCCATCAGCGCCCGCATAATCAGAATGCCGTGCCAGCTGGTCATGGTGGCGGAGATCAGCGTACAGATGGCCGCAAGCATCAGAGCAGTCACCATCACCGATTTTCGCCCGATGGCATCAGAGAGCGGCCCGGTCATCAGCAGGCCCAGCGCCATCAGGCCGGTAGAAATAGAGAGCGAAAGGCTGCTGGTCGCCGGAGAAACACCAAACTGCTGTGACAGCACCGGCAGAATCGGCTGCACACAGTAGAGCAGGGCAAATGTCGCCAGCCCCGCAGAGAAAAGCGCCAGCGTGACGCGCATAAAGGCGGGTGTTCCCCGCCGGATATAACCTGCCGCGGCAACGGACTCCTGCGGTTCAGTCACCGCTTTCTCATCCACTGTTGCCTGTATTGAGCGACTCACACATCTTCCTCTCAGTCAGAATACCTGTCGTCAGCTTAGGAAAGCGGCATTATGCTGTCTAATATATTAATAATCTCAAATAAGACGTTTAAAATATGAATATTGAACTGCGTCATCTGCGCTACTTCATTGCGGTGGCGGAAGAGCTCCATTTCGGGCGGGCAGCCCAGCGTTTGAATATTTCCCAGCCGCCGCTGAGTCAGCAGATTATTCAGCTGGAAGCGGAGACCGGCGCAAGACTTTTCAATCGCACTAACCGCAGCGTGGAGCTTACCGCTGCCGGAGAGCAACTGCTGAGTGATGCCCGCACCATACTGTTGCAGGTTGAGCAGGCCGCCGATCGTGCTGCCCGGCTGCACCGTGGTGAAGAGGGAGAGCTACGTATCGGCTTTACCTCGTCGGCACCCTTCACCGCTGTGGTTTCTGATGCACTCTTCCGGTTCCGTCAGCGCTGGCCACAGGTGCATATTCAGATGCAGGAGATTAATACCCGCCAGCAGCTGGTCCCGTTACATGACGGACGGCTCGATCTCGGCGTGATGCGCAACACGCCGCTGCCCGCCGACCTGCGTCATCAGCTGCTGCTGAGCGAGCCGCTCTATGCTGTGGTGCACAAGGCACATCCGCTGGCTGAGGCTGAAAAGATCTCTGTGACGGCGCTGGCGGCTGAACCCTTTGTCTTTTTCGATCCTCAGGGCGGAACCGCGCTCTATAGCGACATTCTGGCGCTGCTGCACCGCTATCACATCAAGCCGTACATCACCCAGGAAGTCGGCGAGGCGATGACCATCCTGGGGCTGGTGGCAACCGGTTTAGGCGTTTCCATTCTGCCCGCCTCTTTTCGCCGGGCGCGGCTGGCCGATCTTGTCTGGCTGCCGTTAACGGAAGAGGATGCGATTTCAGAACTCTGGCTGGTCTGGTCAGCGGGACGCGAAATAAATGCGCAGATGGAGAATATGATGACGTTGCTGCGGGAAAACCGTGTCTGAAGCGAGCGCAACACAGCATCAATCTGTGCGATAAATCACATTTCTAATCAAATATTTGACGCTGTCACCTGATCTGCCTCACCATGGCGCATGTTTATTTAGAAGCGCGAAAATAACCGGGAGCAGGGTTGTGAATCCGGACAGTCAGCCTGGCCACATTGACCAGATCAAACAGACCAATGCAGGTGTCGTATATCGATTAATTGACCGTTACGGTCCCATTTCGCGTATCGAACTTTCCCGCCGTGCCCAGCTTGCGCCGGCCAGCATAACCAAAATTGTGCGTGAGATGCTGGATGCGCATCTGGTGCAGGAGACCGAGTTTCAGGATCCCGGCAGCCGTGGACGTCCGGCAATTGGTTTGATACTGGATACCGATGCCTGGCATTATCTGGCGATTCGTCTGCATCGCGGTGCCATGACCTTTACGCTGCGCGATCTCAGTAGCCGTGAGCTGGCAGAAGAGAGTCTCCCGCTGCCGGATGAAACTGCCCAGCCCTTACTGACTTCGCTGATTGAACAGGTCGATGCTTTCTTTATTCGTCATCAGAAGAAGCTGGAACGTCTTACGGCCATCGCCATTACGCTGCCGGGGCTGATCAACGCTGCGTCAGGTGTGGTGCATCGGCTGCCGGGTTATCAGGTACGGGATATGCCGCTGGGCGATGCGCTGGCAGCGCGAACCGGCTTGCCGGTATTTGTGCAGCACGACATTTCAGCCTGGACGCTGGCGGAGTCGCTGTTTGGTGCGTCCCGGGGGGCGCAGGATGTGATTCAGATTGTGATTGATGAAACCGTGGGGGCGGGCGTTATCAGCGGCGGTCAACTGTTGCATAAAAGTGGCCGGGCGCTGGTTGAGATTGGGCATACTCAGATCGACCCTTATGGCCAGCAGTGCTACTGCGGGAATCATGGCTGTCTGGAGACGGTGGCCAGCACTGGCAGTTTGCTGGCGCTGGCAGCGCAGCGTCTGCCTGCCCAGCCTGACAGCCTGCTCAATAACCAGCCGCTGACGCTTCAGTCCCTGTGTGCGGCCGCGCAGTCGGGCGACCGTCTGGCGCGTGACACCATTGCCAGCGTCGGGCATCACGTTGGACGGATCCTGGCAATGATGGTCAACATCTTCAATCCACAACATATTCTTATCGGTTCTCCTCTCAATGCCGCCGCTGATGTGCTGTTTCCCGCGGTGAGCAACACTATTCTGCAGCAGTCACTGCCTGCCTACAGTGCAGGCATTCAGCTGGCACCCACTGAATTCAGCGAGCCTGGAACGCTGGGCGGAGCCGCGTTAATTAAAGATGCGCTCTACAACGGGCACCTGTTAGTGAAACTGTTGCAAGGTTAAGCAGGCCTGAACTTGCGCTAACGCAATCCGTTCTCATCCTCCATTCCTTAAAATGCTGTTTCGCAGCAGGGTTAATCACCGATTAACCGCAACGGTTCGAGAGGAGAAGTTGAGTGAACAGACTATTTGTTACCGGCACCGACACCGCAGTAGGCAAAACGGTAGTGTCCTGCGCGCTGTTACAAAGTTTTATCCAGTCCGGACAGAGTGCTGTGGGCTTCAAGCCCGTCGCGCGCTGTGCGGTCAAAACCGCTGATGGCCTGCGTAACAAAGATGCACAGGTTCTGCAAAGCGCGTCGTCAATCGACCTGGCATACCAGGCGATTAATCCGCTGGCTTTCCAGGAAGAGGAGATCTGCACCCATCCGGGGCAGATTATCGATTATGGAATGCTGACCCGGGGCTTAGCCAGCCTGACGCAGCAGGCCGATCGTGTGGTTGTCGAGGGCACAGGCGGCTGGCGCAGCCTGATGAACGATGGATGTCCGCTCTCCTGCTGGGTCGTTGAGCAGCAGCTTCCGGTGGTGCTGGTGGTCGGCATCCAGTCGGGTTGTATCAGTCATGCTCTGTTAACAGCAGAGGCGATAACGCGGGATGGACTGCCGCTGGTCGGCTGGGTTGCGAATCGCATTAATCCAGGGCTGGCACAGTACAGCGATATTATTGAAATTCTGCGCGAGAAAATTGACGCGCCACTGCTGGGAGAACTGCCTTATCTGCCGCGCGCTGAACAGCGCGATCTCACCCCCTGGATGGATATTTCTCTGCTGGAACAGGATGCTCTGCACGCTGTGAGTGCAAAGATCGCCTGATTATGAAACAAAACAAGTCATCTGAGTCAGCAGTGAGCCTAAAGTTACAGGCTCACCGCGACCTGTCTGTAACTATTTCTGTTTAAATTTGAAAGACCTGGATCGGATATCGTGAAATTCTGATGTCATGGCGCAGAAAATGCATTAACTCCGCTTATCACACAGAGCCGGAGCACCACCATGTCGCACTCGCACGAGAAAGGTTTGTTATATGGGCTTGAAGCCCGCATAGGTCCCGTCCCGGCGTTCTTAGCCGCGCTGCAACATCTGCTGGCCAGTGTAGTGGGCATCATCACACCCCCCCTGATTATTGGCTCGGTTCTGGGATTGCAGGCCTATATCCCTTATCTGATTAGCATGTCGCTGTTCGTCTCCGGCTTAGGCACGTTTATGCAGGCCAGACGTTTTTATGGCGTTGGGGCGGGCATGATCTGCCTGCAGGGAACAAGCTTCGCATTTCTGGGCGTGATTCTCTCGGGTGGCCTGATGGTAAAAGGACGCGGCGGTTCGCCGGAAGAGATTATGGCGATGTTGTTTGGCTGCAATCTGGTGGCAGCGCTGATTCCGATTCTGATCAGTCGCTACGTCGGCACGCTGCGCAAAGTGCTGACACCCGTGGTAACCGGTACGGTAATAACCCTGATAGGCATCAGCCTGATTAAAGTCAGCATCACTGACTGGGCGGGTGGTCACAACGCTACAGATTTTGGCTCGCCCGGGAATCTGGCGCTGGGTGCGTTGACGCTGCTGGTGATCGTGGCGCTGAACCGCTCGCGTAACCGCTGGGCACGACTGGTGGCGGTAGTGGCCGGCATTGCGGTGGGATGTATTGCAGCAGCCTTAACCGGTCATCTGCAACTCAGAGCCGCGCCGGAGAGCAGCTGGCTGGTGCTGCCAGCTTTCTTCCGGTTTGGTTTTGCCTTTGACTGGACCATTTTTCTGCCTATTGCTCTGGTGTCTGTGATTGCGGTGATTGAGGCGGTCGGGGATCTTACCGCTAACTGCCTGATTTCCCGGCAGCCAATCACAGGTAAGCCTTTTCAGCAACGGTTGCAGGGCGGCATTGTTGCCGACGGCCTGAGCTGCGTGCTGGCCGCACTCTTTTCTGCCTTTCCTAACACCACGTTTGCGCAGAACAATGGGGTGATCCAGATGACCGGCGTCGCCAGTCGTTATGTCGGTATGCTGTTGGGGATTATGCTGGCGCTGCTGGGGCTCTTTCCCTATGTTGGGTCGCTGTTGCAGCAGATCCCGCCGCCCGTGCTGGGCGGAGCGACAGTGGTGATGTTTGGCAGTGTAGTCGCTGCCGGTATCAGGGTGATGACGCAGACGCCGCTGGGCCGCCGTGAGATGCTGATTGTCGCGATCTCATTCGGGATTGGACTGGGGGTGGAAGCGGTGCCGGAGGTGCTGAAGCAGTTCCCACCGCTGATTAACAATTTATTTGGTCACGCGGTGACGACCGGCGGCATTCTGGCGATTGTGCTCAATCTGGTCCTGCCAGACGAGGCACCTGCGGTGGAAGAGGTTGAGGCGGAAACGCTGACTGAAAGTTAAAAGCAGATAATCAGGAAGTTTAGAAATACAGAAGAATCGATGTATTTCTTACAGACAACATAGAAATTAAAGCGATGGGAGCATACGCCAGTAGCAAAGCATAGCGGGCCATGGACAAAAACGCTCCCGGCGTTTTTGTCCCAAGCGCGGGACGCTTTCCTCCTCTGACCCAGTTCCCATCGCGTCAGGCTTATTTATTGCTGCCAGATTGATCAGAGTCTAAGTATGCCAGCTATTTTAAAGGGTCTATGAGACCCTATCATGTGACGAAATTACGGACTCAGACGACGACGGGTTCGACCCGAGCTGAGGTAATCCGCAATATAATCCTGCGAAATCTCGCCGCTGTAGCGCCCCTCTTCATCAACAATCGGCATCCAGACCGTATTGTGCTCATAAAGTTTTGACAGCACTACGCGCAGGTTCTCTTCGGCTTTACCGGTGACCTTAAAGGTATGCAGCTTCTCTTCACAGCGGCCACTCACGTTACGCGCCTCACGACGCTTCACGAAGCCCAGCGGTTTGCCATCCTCATCAACCACGGTAATCGACCGCATGTCGTTCTCATCCATGGTGCCAAAGGCTTCTTCCAGCGGCGTCGAGCGGCGCACAGTAATGGTCGGCTGCTGATCGGTTACGTCGCCCGCCTGCACCAGTAGCAGGCGCTTAAGCGTACGGTCCTGACCCACAAACGAGCCGACGAACTCATTCGCAGGCGTCGCGAGCAATTCATCCGGACTGGCGCACTGCACGATCCTGCCCTGACCAAATACCGCGATGCGATCGCCCAGCTTCAGCGCCTCATCAATGTCGTGGCTCACCAGCATCACGGTTTTTTTAAGCTGACGCTGCATGTCGAGAAACTCGTTCTGGATCACTTCACGGTTAATCGGGTCGACAGCACCAAACGGCTCATCCATCAGCAATACCGGTGGATCCGCCGCCAGCGCACGAATGACGCCGATACGCTGCTGCTGACCGCCGGACATCTCACGCGGATAGCGGTGCAGAAACTTTTTAGGGTCCAGCGCCACCATGCTCATTAACTCTGTAGCGCGCTCATGACACTGCTTCTTATTCCAGCCCAGCATGCGCGGCACGACGGTAATGTTCTCCTCGATGGTCATGTTGGGAAACAGACCAATCTGCTGGATCACATAGCCAATGTTGCGGCGCAGGGTGGTGGTGTCCTGCGTACTGGTGTCTTCGCCATTAATCAGGATCCGGCCACTGGTGGCCGGGATCAGACGGTTAATCATCTTCAGAGTGGTAGTTTTACCGCAGCCCGATGGACCCAGCAGCACGCACATCTCACCGGCTGGCACATGCAGGCTGACGTTATCGACGGCTTTGTTAGTGGTGCCGTTTTTCTGGGTAAAGGTTTTCGTCAGGTTTTCCAGCGTAATCATTATCGAATCCCCTTTGGAGTCAGCGCCTGCTGCAAACGGTGCAGCAGCCAGTCAAGGAAAATAGCCAGCAGACAAATCATCAATGCGCCGGCAATTAACATACGAATATCACTGCCGCTGATGCCATCCAGCAGCAGCTGGCCCAGACCGCCTGCGCCAATCACGGCGGCAATCGCCATCACGCCAACGTTCATCACCACAGCGGTTCGGATGCCGCCGAAAATCACCGGCAGCGCCATCGGGATTTCAACCCAGCGCAGACGCTGCCAGAAGGTCATGCCAATGCCGCGACCCGCTTCACGCAGACCGTCCGGCAAATTCTCCAGCGCGGTGTGGGTATTACGTACAATCGGCAGCAGCGAGTAGAGGAACACGGCAGTGATGGCTGGCAGCGCACCGATGCCCTGACCGATTAGCGAAAACAGCGGGATCATCAGACCAAACAGCGCAATGGTCGGGATGGTCAGTACTACGGTGGCGATACCGAGAATTGGCGTTGCCAGCCATCTGACGCGCACGATCAGAATGCCCAGCGGCACGCCAATTACAATGGCCAGACCGACCGCCACCAGCACAAGCCAGCTGTGCTGCCAGCTAAGAGTGAGCAGGGTGCTCCAGTTATCCATGATGTAGTGAAGGGTATCCACAGTGCCTCCTTACAGCATGTTTTTGGATTGAAGGAAATCACGCGCCACTTTTTCCGGTGACTGATGATCGATATCGACCCGCTTGTTCAGCTCGGTGATCGCCTCATTGGTGATCTGTGCAGAGAGCTGGTTAAGGGCGGGTTCCAGCCCGGGATGGCTCGCCAGCACATCCTGGCGCACGACAGGCGTCACGTTGTAGCTCGGGAAGAAGTGTTTATCATCCTCCAGCACTTTCAGGTTAAAGCCTTTAACCCGGCCATCGGTGGTGTAGATCAGACCGGCATCTACGAATCCGTCGCGAATGGCGTTATAGACCAGGCCCGGATCCATCTGACGGATCTGCGGGCGATCCAGTGCCAGGTTGTATGTCTTCTGCAGCGGTTTCAGACCGTCTGAACGGCCTGCGAATTCCAGATCCAGCCCCAGCCGCCAGTTGTGGTCCGGGTCAGACTGACGAACCTGTTCCAGTTTCGCGACTAACTGTGACATTGTATTAATGCCTTCTTTTTGGGCCCGCTGCTGAGTCATGGCAAAGGCGTAGGTGTTGTTCATTGGTGCCGGATTCAGCCAGACCAGTCCCAGTTTTCCGTCCAGCTGTTTCACCGTCTCATACGCCTGCTGAGAAGACATCGGCTGGCTGATGTGGTTGAAGATGATCAGTGAGGTACCGGTATACTCCCAGACCATATCAATCTGCTTATTCAGCAGCGCGTTACGGCCAATGGTGGTGGCGATATTGCGCTTAGGAACGACCTCAAAACCTTTCTTTTGCAGCCAGAGTACCGTCATGGCTGAAAGAATATGCTGCTCGGTAAAACTCTTGGTTGCCATTACCAGCGGGGCAGCCGCCTGTGCCGTCTGGCTAAGCAGCAGGGTCGCGGTCAGCGCGACAGCGCTTTTCTTAATCCACTTCGTTAGCATTGCAAAGCTCCTTGTGGTCAGGCCGCAGCGTGCGGACTCAGAAAGCGGCCCAGCGCGGCCAGCATCATATCCAGAACCAGTGCTACCAGCGCAGTCGCAACGGCACCCAGAATCAGCGTCGGGAAGTCATTCAGGTAGATACCCGGGAAGATCAGTTCACCAAAGCTGCTGGCACCAATCAGGAAGGCCAGTGGCGCGGTGCCGACATTGATGGCGGTGGCGATACGCACGCCAGAGAGGATCACCGGCATCGCGTTGGGCAACTCAACCTGACGCAGACGTTGCCATTTGGTCATGCCGATGCCGTTGGCGGCCTCAATCAGCGACGGAGGAACCGCGCTCAGACCCGAGAAGGTGTTGCGGACGATGGGCAGCAGCGACGCCAGAAACAGCGCAATCAGCGCCGGACGGTCACCAATCCCGATGATAACCATCGCCAGTGCCAGAACCGCGAGCGGCGGCAGGGTGTTACCGACATTGAAAATCTGCATCACATACTCGGCCCAGCGACGCGCAAACGGGCGGCTGAGCAGGATGCCACTGGGAATACCGACCAGCAGAGCGAACAACATTGACCAGAAAACTAAGAAGAGGTGTTGCTGCCCGAGATAGAGCAGATCGACCTTACGTGCGACCAGCTGATCCCAGCCTAAGCCCCAGATCAGTACTGCGATCACGGCGACCACGGCAAGCAGTGCCAGACCGGCGCGTCGGGCCAGTGAAGCATTTTGCATAGGAGAATCTCCCTGATGACGATCTCAATTGTTATAACAACCCTAAACAGTCCGACAGGTGCGACAAAAACTGCCGCCGCGCCCAATACCGAAACTGCGATAAAATGTAGATAAAATGACTGTTTATCCACTCTTTTTCAGTGAATACCGAATAAGATGGAGTAATGCTATAGCAGGCCTTTTTTGCACAAGCCAGCTTTTAAGCCCAAAATCAGGCAGATAGAAACGGGTTAAAAGGGTGTTAAAGCCGCGTAGCCGCTGGGCTAATGCGACAATAAAAAAAATTCATCGACTTTAAGTGACACCGTCACAGATGGCGCAGAAGATGCGCACGCGCGGGAAACTGCACGGGCTGTTTTTGAGCTAGCCTTGCAGATTAAAAAAGGAACCCTATGACTGACAGCGCACAACTTCAGACCGGACATCGCCACTGGATCTTAATCGCCTGTATGCTGGCGATGTTTATGGCGGCCATTGAAGTCACCATTGTGGCCACCGCGATGCCGACCATCATTGCTGACCTTGGCGGTTTTTCGCAGTTTGGCTGGGTCTTCTCCATCTATCTGCTGACTCAGGCGGTCAGCGTGCCGCTCTATGGGCGTCTGGCGGATATGGTGGGGCGCAAAACCATGTTTTTTATCGGCACCTCGATTTTCCTGGTGGGATCGGTGCTGTGTGGCTTTGCCCATACCATGACCTGGCTGATCCTTTTCCGGGCCTTTCAGGGCCTTGGCGCGGGGGCCATTATGCCGCTCAGCTCCACCATCGTGGCCGACATCTACTCGCCGCGTGAACGCGCCAGCGTGCAGGGCTGGCTCTCCAGTGTCTGGGGTGTGGCGGCGATCGTGGGGCCGCTGACCGGGGCCTGGCTGGTGCAGCACTTTAGCTGGTCGGTAATTTTCTGGGTCAATCTGCCGATAGGGCTGATCAGCATGCTGATGCTGGCGCGCTGGTTACCGGCGCATCAGAAAGAGGAGACGTCGCAGCCACTGAACCTGGCGGGCAGCAGCTGGCTGATGCTTTGCGTGACGGCCCTGTTGATTGCACTGTTGCAGGCGGAACAGCTGGGCCTCTGGCTGGTGCCGTTCCTGCTTTTCTCTCTGTTCGCGGGCTGGCAGCTCAAGCGCCATGAGCAGCGTTCAGCGGCACCGCTGTTTCCACTCATCATCTGGCGCAGCCGGCTAATTGTGGCGGGCAATGCAGGCAACCTGATTATCGGGGCGGCGATGATGGGCATCAGTGCGTTTCTGCCCACCTGGATACAGGGGATCAGTGGCGGTTCGCCATTACAGGCAGGCAGTGTGCTGGCGATGATGTCGATTGGCTGGCCGCTGGCCAGCACGCTAAGCGGCAGGCTGATGCTGCACACCTCCTACCGCTTTACCGCCCAGCTCGGCGCGTTACTGCTGGTCGCCGGCAGCACCTTGTTGCTGTTCCTGCAGCCCGCCAGCTCACTCTATCAGGCGGGCTTCACGGCGTTTCTGATTGGCACTGGCATGGGCATGACCAGCACTACCTTCCTGGTCTCTGTGCAGAACCAGGCGGACTACCAGATTCGCGGCATCTGTACCGCGTCTATCATGTTCAGCCGGATGATCGGTTCGGCGGTGGGCACGGCGATTATGGGTGCGGTGCTGAATCTTAATCTGCAGTGGCGACTGCCGCAGGTGCAGGATCCGGTGCAGCAGATCATGTCTGAACCCAGTCGCCAGCAGTTGCAGCCAGAAACCCTGCAGCATATGGTGGCGGCGATAGCCGCATCACTGCACTGGGTGTTCGTGGTAGCACTGGTGATTGCGCTGTTTGCGGTGGGAGTGGCATGGATGATGCCGCGTCAGCGGCCGGAACAGTCGGACTAAGTGGCAGGGCGACAGGATGTCGCCCTGGTTTGACGTTTACTACTGTGCTGGCGCGTCCTGAGAACTGCCGGCACTGGCCGGGACGCTGGCTTCATCGTCACGGCCTGTACGCTTGTAAACAATCTTTTGTGTGTCGTTTTCACAATGTCCGACGACCTGACCACCCGCCTGATCAACCTGATCATTGGCAACGATATCGAGACTAAAACCCGATTCAGGTACACCGTTCTGAATAATCTTCTGGCTGATATCGGCTTTTACCGATTCGCAGGATGCCTGCGCCATCAGCGGCAGAGCTAAAAACGCCGCGCTTAACAAAACCCTCTGTAGCTTCATCACGTCTTCCTTATGTTAGTCGTCCGTCATTACTATAGCTCAAATTTACGGCGCTACCGGGCGACCTGAACGGCGATCCAGGCAACGCAGGGTGTTAGGTTCCCAGTACGCGTTCAGATTGAGGCTCTGCTCGCACTTGTCGCGGGTATCAAAGGCGCGATCGGTTTTATCAAACTCTTTTTCGACGCGGGTATTCACTTTATGGCGCAGCATACGCGTGTCATTCCATTGCTCTTTGTCCTGACGCGCTGCTTCATTGCTCAGCGCAGAACTGCCATCTTCAATGATCAGACGATTAGTATTCGCAGTGGCAGTCACAGCTGCTGTGGAAAGCAGCACCATCAGCACGGCAGGGATCATTTTTTTCATCACAATTTCCTTTAGTTAACGCAAACATCGCCATCCGGGACGGCTGTTGCAGCGAGTACTCATAGTATATCATCGCCGTTTCTTTGCTCACCAGCGGTGAGTCGTTTGTTTATGTTCAGGAGAGGTAAGCGTGCTGATTAAGACCGCCTTGCTGTTTTTTATAACCGCGCTGGCGGAGATCACCGGCTGCTTTCTGCCGTGGTTGTGGCTGAAGAAAGGGGGATCGACGTGGCTGTTGCTGCCCGCCGCGGCCAGTCTGGCGCTGTTTGTCTGGCTGCTGACGCTGCATCCGGCTGCCAGCGGACGGGTGTATGCCGCCTACGGTGGCGTCTACGTGCTCACCGCACTGCTCTGGTTACGGGTGGTGGATGGTGTGAAGTTAAGTGCGTGGGACTGGAGCGGGGCACTGATTGCCTTAAGCGGCATGCTGATCATCGTCATGGGCTGGGGACGCGGTTAACGCCAGCCATAATGGCTGGCGCGGCAGAGGCTTACGGCTTATGCACTTTAAGACCCGCCAGCGTCTGGCTGACCGGCATCATCTCCAGGCTATTGATATTGACATGCTCAGGCAGCGTAGCGACCCACCAGACCGCTTCTGTCACATCTTCCGGCGTCAGAGCAGTAGCACCTTCATAGACCTGACCGGCTTTGTCATCATCGCCTTTGAAGCGCACGTTAGAAAACTCGGTGCCGCCAACCAGACCCGGCTCAATGTCGGTCACACGCAGCGCGGTGCCGTGCAGATCGGTACGCAGGTTCAGGCTGAACTGACGCACAAAGGCTTTGGTCGCTCCGTAAACGTTGCCCCCGGCATACGGCCAGCTGCCGGCAATGGAACCGATATTGATGATATGACCCACATCCCGCTCCACCATCTGTGGCAGCAGGGCGCGGGTCATATAGACCAGCCCCTTGGTGTTGGTGTCGATCATATTTTCCCAGTCTTCAACGTTAGCTTTGTGCGCAGGCTCAATGCCCAGCGCCAGACCGGCGTTATTGACCAGCACGTCGATATTGCGCCATTCCGCCGGTAACTGCGTCACCGCCTCTTCAATAGCGGCACGGTTACGCACATCCAGCTGTACGGTATAAAGATTGTCGCCCAGCTCATCCTTCAGCGCTTTCAGACGTTCAGCGCGTCGTCCGGTGGCAATCACTTTATGACCGTTCCCGATAAAGCGGCGGGTGATGCTTTCCCCAAAACCGGCGGTTGCGCCGGTGACAAAAATAATCATCTCACTGTTCCTTATGCCATTTTCAGAGTCGATGGCTTCACCATAGCATTTCATTTCTGCTTCTGCGCGGAGAAAAGCAGCCTGGCCTGTAAACGGATTTTAACGGGCATCCCGCTGCGCCTTTTCAGGGCAGTCTGCACCGTAAAAGGGCAGATTATCGGGTGGCAGGCCATACTCAGGTTAACCTATCTGCGCGATATGTAATCGCAACCGTTTGCATCGGCTTCGCAAACGGTTGCGACGCTATCGAAGGCCATCTTTGTTGCGCAACGCTCACTTTATTTCATTAATATATTGATATTTAAGATATTTTTTGTATTTCAGATCTGGCACGCAGGTTGCAGGGTTTTTAACAGAGAATCATCTGCAGATAATTAATCGCGCTTTCAGAAAGGACATACCATGCTATCAGCAACCGATACGGCGATACGCGCCAGCTTTTTTGACTTCACTGGCGTGGTGGATCATCCCGACGACCTGACCGGAAAGGCTCGCTACCTGGAGGATGGGGTGCTGCTGCTGCGCGACGGACACGTAATTGGGCTGGATAGCTGGGAGAACAGCGAGGCGAAGCTGGCGGGACAGCCTGTTATCGATCTGCGCGGCAAATTGATCGTGCCGGGCTTTGTCGATACCCACATTCACTATCCACAGACGGAGATGATTGGTGCCTTTGGCGAACAGCTGCTGGAGTGGCTGAATCACTACACCTTCCCGGTCGAAGCGCAGTATCACTGCCCGGATCACGCCGCAAAGATGTCCGCCTTTTTCCTGCATCAGCTGCTCTCCAACGGCACCACCAGCGCGCTGGTATTTGGCACCGTGCATCCGCAATCGGTGGAGGCGCTGTTCAGCGCGGCTGAAACCCTGAACATGCGGCTGATTGCCGGCAAAGTGATGATGGATCGTAATGCGCCCGACAATCTCATCGAAACCCCTGAACAGAGCTATCAGCAGACGCGAGCGCTGATTGAACGCTGGCACAAGCGTGGACGGCTGAATTATGCCCTGACGCCGCGCTTTGCGCCGACGTCATCCCCGCAGCTGCTGGAGAAAGTGCAGCAGCTGCGTCAGGCATTCCCGGATACCTGGCTGCACACCCATCTCAGCGAAAACCCGCAGGAGGTTGCCTGGGTGAAAGAACTGTTCCCGGAGCGCGAGGGTTATCTGGATGTTTATCATCATCATCAGCTGACCGGTCGCCGCAGCGTCTTTGCGCACTGTCTGCATCTGGAAGAGCAGGAATGGCAGTGTCTGCACGATACCGATTCCTCCATTGCCTTCTGTCCTACCTCAAACCTGTTCCTGGGCAGCGGCCTGTTTAACATCAAACGCAGCTGGCAGCAGGGCGTAAAAGTGGGGATTGGCACCGATGTTGGCGCAGGCACCACCTTTAATATGCTGCAGACGCTGGGCGAAGCCTACAAGGTAGGCCAGCTGCAGCACTACCGGCTAAGCGCCGCTGAAGCCTTTTATCATGCCACGCTGGGCGGGGCGCACGCGCTGGATCTCGACCATGCAATCGGGAATTTCAGCGTCGGTAAAGAGGCGGACTTTGTGGTGCTCGATCCGGCGGTCTCTGCGCTTCAGCAACTCCGCATCGGCAACAGCAAAGATATCTGGGAAAAACTGTTTGTCTTAATGACGCTGGGCGACGACCGGAACATTGCCCAGACCTGGGTCGGTGGTCGTCCGGTCTGGCAGCGCGATGCACAGGAGCAAGCCGCATGATTCAGTTTCTGTTAAATAACCAGCTGGTCAGCGAAGATGCGCTCGACCCGAATCTCACGGTGCTCAACTACCTGCGCACTCGTCAGCATCGGCCTGGCACTAAAGAGGGCTGCGCCTCCGGCGACTGCGGTGCCTGCAGCGTCACGCTGGGTAAAGCTGTCGGCGGTGAGATGCAGTATGAAACGGTTAACAGCTGCCTGACGCTGGTCTCTGCGTTACAGGGCAAACAGCTGATCACGGTTGAGGATCTGCGTCACGGTCGCGCACTGCATCCGGCGCAACAGGCGATGGTCGACTGCCACGGGTCGCAATGCGGGTTCTGCACGCCAGGCTTTGTGATGTCGCTGTTCAGCCTGCAAAAAAAGGCGGCGGGCTGGGATCGGCATCAGGCGGAAACCGCACTGGCGGGCAACCTCTGTCGCTGCACCGGCTACCGGCCAATTATGGCTGCGGCCGAACAGCTCTGCTCGCAGCCGATCACTGACCAGTTTGATCATGGCGCTGCTGCCACGGTGCAGCGGCTGGCGGCGCTGGCCACCCCCGAGATGCAGGAGATAGGCGATGAGGGTCGCCGCTGCTTTCTGCCTAAAACCCCGTCACAGCTGGCCGAAATCTATCTGGCGCATCCCGATGCGAAGCTGCTTGCGGGTGGCACCGATCTCAGCCTGCAGATCACCCAGCAGCATAAAAAAATACCACTGCTGATTGCACTGGAGCAGGTTGCCGCACTGAAAGTCTGCAGCGAATTTGACGATCACTTTCTGTTGGGTGCAGGCGCATCGCTGCAGCAGGTCAGCGAGTTTCTCGCCAGTCGCATTCCCGGCGTCAGTGAGATGCTGCAGCGCTTTGCTTCACTGCAAATCCGTTTACAGGGGACACTCGGCGGCAACATCGGTAACGCCTCTCCGATAGGGGATGCCTCGCCGGTGCTGCTGGCCCTCAATGCCAGCTTGCTGCTGCAGCGCGGAGAGCAGCAGCGCAGCCTGCCGCTGGATCAGTTCTTTACCGGCTACCGGCAGACGCAGCTGGAAAAAGGGGAGTTTATCCGTGCCATTCGCATCAATAAAGTGACGGTGTCACCTGATTTCGTGGCATGGAAAGTCTCGAAGCGGCTGGATGATGATATTTCGGCGGTGTTTGCTGCCTTTAACCTGCAAATGGAACAGGGCATTGTCAGTTCCGCCCGCATCGCTTTTGGTGGCATGGCGGCTACACCGCAACGCGCCCGGCACTGTGAACAGGCGCTGATCGGTCAGCCGCTGAATGCCGTGACGGTGTCACGGGCAGCCGCCGCGCTGGCTGAAGATTTCCAGCCGCTTTCTGATTTCCGCGCCAGCAGTGACTACCGCCTTCAGGTGGCACGCAATCTGCTCCGCCGCTACTGGCATCGCCATAATGGCGAAATAACCTGTCTTGAGGTCTCCCGCTATGTCTCATAACCGTCCTGAACTCAACGAAGAGGTGATCAAGGCGCAGTATGCCGCGGATTTACAGAGCGGCGTGGGTCGCAGTCACCGTCATGAAAGCGCGGAAAAACATGTCTCCGGCGAGGCGCGTTTTATCGACGACAAGCCGGAACTGCCGGGTCTGCTGCATCTCTGTCCGCGCCTGAGTGAGCATGCGCATGCACGCATCCTGCGCATAGATGTGCAGCCCTGTTATGCCGTGCCTGGCGTTGTCAGCGTCTTAACCTGGCAGGATGTGCCGGGCATTAATGATGTTGGCCCGCTGGAGCCGGGCGATCCGCTGCTCGCGCATGACAAAGTAGAGTACCTGGGGCAGATCGTGATTGCGGTGGCGGCAGAATCTCCTGACGCTGCGCGTCTGGGCGCGGCCGCGGCGGTGATTGAGTACGACGTGCTGGAACCGCTGCTGGATGTGGAGCAGGCGCTGGCGCAGGGCAGCTTTGTACAGGAACCGCACATTCACCAGCGCGGTGACGTTGACGCGGCACTGGCACGCGCGCCGCATCGGGTCAGTGGATCGTTCCATATCGGCGGCCAGGAGCATTTCTATCTGGAAACCCAGACGGCAATGGTCATTCCTGGCGAAGATCAGCAGTTGCAGGTCTTCTCCTCAACCCAGAACCCCACCGAAGTGCAGAAGCTGGTGGCGGAAGTGATGGGCATCAGCCTGAATCAGGTGACCATCGATATGCGCCGGATGGGCGGCGGCTTTGGCGGTAAAGAAACGCAGGCGGCCGGGGTTGCCTGTCTCTGCGCTATCGTGGCGCGGCAGACCGGCCGTGCGGCAAAAATGCGGCTCTCGCGCCGCGACGATATGCGCGTGACCGGTAAACGGCATCCGTTCTTTGTGCGCTACGACGCGGGCGTGGAAGAGGACGGGCGTCTGTGCGGCATCAAAATCGATCTGGCCGGTAACTGCGGCTATTCGCTGGATCTGAGCGGATCGATCGTCGATCGTGCCATGTTCCACGCCGATAACGCTTATTATCTCGGCGATGCGCGGGTAACCGGCTACCGCTGCCGCACCAATATGGCCTCGAACACCGCCTATCGCGGTTTTGGCGGGCCGCAGGGCATGGTGGCGATTGAACAGATCATGGATCACATCGCCCGCGACCGTGGGCTGGATCCGCTGGCGCTGCGCAAGCGTAACTATTACGGCAAGCAGGATCGCAACATCACCCATTACCACCAGCAGGTCGAGGACAATCTGCTGGATGAGATCACTGAACAGCTGGAGCTGAGTAGCGACTATCAGGCGCGGCGTGCGGAAATTACGGCGTTTAACGCCCGCAGTCCGCTGCTGAAACGCGGCCTGGCGCTGACGCCGGTAAAATTCGGTATCTCCTTTACCTCCAGCTTCCTCAATCAGGCGGGCGCGCTGATTCTGATCTATACCGACGGTACGGTGCAGCTTAACCACGGCGGCACCGAAATGGGCCAGGGACTGAACACCAAGGTGATTCAGATTGTCGCCGAAGTGCTGCAGATTGAAACCGATAAAATTCAGATCACCCCCACCGACACCGGCAAAGTGCCCAACACTTCGCCGACGGCGGCCTCCAGCGGCGCTGATCTTAACGGTAAAGCAGCGCAGAACGCCGCGGAAATCCTGCGCGACCGCCTGATCGCCATGCTCTGTGAGCTGCATCAGTGCGACGCGTCGACGGTGAGCTTTCGTAATGGCGTAGTGCGCGCTGGCGAAAAGCATTACACCTTTGCGGAGGTCGCGAAGCTGGCGTGGCTTAATCAGGTGCCACTCTCTGCCACCGGCTACTATCGTGTGCCAGGGATTCATTACGACCGGCTGGCCGGGCGCGGCACGCCGTTCTACTACTACGCCTTTGGGGCTGCCTGCTGCGAGGTGGTGATCGATACTTTAACCGGTGAGTCCCGCCTGCTGCGCGCCGATATCCTGCATGACGTCGGGGCCTCGCTGAACCCTGCCATTGACATCGGGCAGGTCGAAGGGGGCTTTGTGCAGGGTGTCGGCTGGCTCACCTGCGAAGAGTTGGTGTGGAGCGACAAAGGCCAGTTGCTGACCGATGGTCCGGCAAGCTACAAAATTCCCGCCATCAGTGACGTCCCGGCGGATTTGCGGGTGACGCTGGTGGAGAACCGCAAAAACCCGAAAGACACGGTGTTCCACTCCAAGGCTGTAGGCGAACCGCCGTTTATGTTAGGCATTGCCGCCTGGTGTGCGCTGCAGGATGCGGTCGCCAGCGTCGCCGGTTACCGTCAGCACCCTGGGCTGGATGCGCCCGCGACGCCGGAGCGGATCTTCTGGGGCGTACAGCGCCTGACGGGAGTTGTTGATGGACTATCATGACTGGATCGGTGTGCTGCATCAGCTGCGTGAAAAACGCCAGAGCTGCGTATTAATTACCGTGCTCAGTGAGCACGGTTCGGTGCCGCGTGACAGCGGCAGCAAAATGGTTGTCACGCAGCACGAGAGCTTTCTCACGATCGGGGGCGGTCATCTGGAATTTGCATGCATCGCCCAGGCCAGAGCGATGCTGCAAAGTGGAGCGACCGCGCCACACACCGAGGATTTCAGCCTCGGCGCACGGCTCGGACAGTGCTGTGGCGGTAAAACCACGCTGCTGTTTGAGCCGCTGCTACAGGCGCAGCCGGAAATTTACCTGTTTGGCGCGGGCCATGTCGGACAGGCGCTGGTGAATCTGCTGTCGACGTTACCCTGTCACATTAACTGGATCGACAGCCGTCCGGATCAGTTCAGCTCTGTTCCGCCTGGCGTGGTCACACTGCAGCCTGACGACCCGCTCGACTGTGTGGCCCAGGCACCTGCGGGCAGTTACTTCATCATTATGACGCATCACCATCCGCTCGACTTTGAACTGTGCGAAGCGGTGCTGAAACGCGGCGATTTTCGCTATGCTGGCGTCATCGGTTCAGCGACGAAAAATCAGCGTTTCCGCTACCGGCTGGCAGGCAGGGGCGTGGCAAGCGAGCCACTGGCGCGCCTGCGCTGTCCGATAGGCCTGGCGGATGTTAAAGGCAAGCTGCCCGCCGAGATTGCGGTAGCGATTGCCGGTGAAATCATCAGCGTGTATCAGCAGCACGTTGCCTGAGTTGCGCTTTCGCGGCAACCTGTCAGGATAAGACTTTGCGATGCCCATCAGGAGCGAACCATGAACGCCCGTCAGAATCCCTTCTTTAGCGTCAGCACACTGCCTTACCAGGCTCCTCCCTTTGACCAGATTGAGGAGCAGGATTTCCTGCCCGCGCTGCAGGCTGGCATTGAGGAGAAGCGTCAGGAAGTCGAGGCTATCGCCCTGAACAGCGAAGCGCCCACTTTTCTCAACACCTTTGAGGCGCTGGAGAAGAGCGGACAGCTCCTCAACCGGGTGAACCTGGTCTTCAGCGCGATGACCTCGGCCCATACCAGCCCTTATCTGCAGCAGGTGGATGAGGAGATTGCGCCGCAGCTTACTGCGCTTAACGACGACATCATGCTGAACCGCCCGCTGTTTTCACGACTCGATGCGGTTTATCTGCAGCGCGCCAAACTGGATGCCGAATCAAAACGGCTGGTTGAGGTGATCTGGCAGCGTTTCCAGCTGGCGGGGGCCAATCTCCCGGAAGCGCAGAAGCAGCAGCTTAAAGCCCTGAATCAGGAAGCGGCGCGCCTCAGTACCCGTTTTACCAATAAACTGCTGGCTGCCACCAAAGCGGGCGGACTGGTCGTTAATGATCTGCAGCAGCTGGCGGGACTGTCACCGGCCGACCTGGCAGTGGCCCAGGCGGAAGCGCAGGCGCGTGGACTGGAAAAAAGCGGGTTGCTGGTGTTGCAGAACACCACGCAGCAACCGGCGTTGCAGAGCCTGGCCGATCGCGCAACCCGGGAAGCGCTATTTAAAGCAAGTGTGACGCGTACGGAAAAAGGCGATGAGAACGATACCCGCGAGCTGGTATTACGGCTGGCGCAGGTCAGGGCGGAGCAGGCCCGGCTGCTGGGTTTTGCCAGCTATGCCGAATGGAAGCTGCAGGATCAGATGGCGAAAACCCCCGATGCGGCACTGGCCTTTATGCGCAACATCGTGCCCGCCGCACGCGCCCGTGCGGAGCGTGAAGCGGCGGCCATTCAGCAGACTATCGATAAGCAGCAGGGCGATTTTACTCTGCAGGCATGGGACTGGCGTTTTTATGCCGAACAGGTGCGGCGTGCCCGCTACGATCTCGATGAGAGCCAGATTAAGCCTTATTTTGAACTGAACTCAGTGCTCCGGAATGGGGTCTTCTGGGCAGCAACCCAGCTTTACGGCATCCGCTTTACACCGCGTCAGGATCTGCCGGTTTATCATCCCGACGTTCAGGTTTATGAGATTTTCGATGCCGGTGACACGCCGCTGGCGCTGTTCTACACCGATTTCTTTAAGCGCGACAGCAAAGGCGGCGGTGCCTGGATGAGTAACTTCGTCAACCAGTCAACGCTGCTCGACAGCAAACCCGTGATCTACAACGTATGTAATTACACCAAACCGCCAGCGGGGGAACCGGCGCTGCTGAGCTGGGACGACGTCATCACGATGTTTCATGAGTTCGGCCACACGCTGCACGGCCTGTTTGCCAGCCAGCGCTATCCGAGCCTGTCGGGCACGGAAACCCCGCGCGATTTCGTTGAGTTTCCTTCGCAGATCAACGAGCACTGGGCCAGCGAGCCGGCGGTGTTCCGCAACTACGCTCGTCACTATCAGACTCAGGCGTTAATGCCTGCTGAGCTGCATGAAAAGATTATCCGGGCCGCGACGTTTAACAAAGGCTATGAGATGAGCGAGCTGCTGGCTGCCGCGCTGCTGGACCTGCACTGGCACAGCCTTAACCGTGATGCCGCACCGCAAAGCGTAGAAGGGTTCGAGAAGCAGGCGTTGCAGAGCGATAACATGGCGCTGACGGCGGTGCCGCCGCGCTATCGCTCCAGCTATTTCCAGCATATCTGGGGCGGTGGTTACGCCGCAGGTTATTACGCCTATATCTGGACGCAGATGCTTGCCGACGATGGCTATCAGTGGTTTGCGGAGCATGGCGGACTAACCCGTGAAAACGGCGACATCTTCCGGCAGAAGATTCTGTCACGGGGTAACAGCAGCGATCTTAAAACACTGTATGAAAGCTGGCGGGGCGCAGCACCTCAGCTTGAGCCAATGCTGAAGAATCGCGGTCTGGCGGATTGATAACTAAAAGGGCTGCCATGGTGACAGCCCCCTTTTTTTTGGTTAGCCCAGCGGACCGCCTTCGATGGTTTCGCACATTCCAGCCAGTACTCGCTCACCGGTTTCGTTTTTCAATGACTGATACCACTCTGCCGTGACTGCCGGGTCGCGCCCATGGGTCACGTCACAGCGTTTGCGCGCTTTCAGCACCAAATCTTTTACCCGCTCAACCCGTCGCGCCTGATAGCGCAGCAGGGCATCTTCTATACCCAGTGAATGAGAGGCCAGCGTCGCCGCCAGCACCACGGCATCTTCCATCGCCGCACAGCCACCCTGACCAATATCGGGCGTGGTGCTGTGGGCCGCATCGCCAAGCAGCGCAACACGCCCTTTGACAAAGCGGCTGAACGGTTCAATGTCGTGGATCTCAACCCGGTTAGTGTTATCAGGATGAATTGCCGCAATCAGTTGCTGCACCGGCTCCGCCCACCCATGGAAATAGCCGGTCAGGTCCGCTTTCACCGTGCTGCGATCCTGCGGCAGTCCCTTCGGTAGCGGCACATCAAAGAAGAAGTAGAACCGATTGCCGCTAACCGGCATCAGTGAAACACGCTTACCGTCACCGACGAAGGTTGTCCACTGATCGGCGGGCGCAATGCTTTCGTCTATGGTGACCAGACCATTCCAGTTAACGTAACCGGCATAACGTCGTTCCAGCTTCTGCTCCAGCACATAGTCGCGGACGACGGAATGGGTGCCATCGGCGGCAATCAGAAAATCGCCGTGCGCCTGACTGTTATCAGAGAAGGTTGCGATGACGCCATTTTCAGACTGTTCGACCTGGATCACCCGCTTACCAAACTGCACCCGTTCACGCCCGAAGGTATCAATCAACATCGCCTGCAGTTCTGCCCGTGCCACCGGACAGGGATATTCGCCCACCTGCTGTACCAGCGGTGCCATGCTGAAGCGGGTCAGGGCCGCACCGGTTGCGCCGTCGTGATAGGCCATATAGGCCATATTGCCACCCAGCTCACGTAGCGCGGTTTTCATTCCCAGCGCATTCAGGCATTTAACGCCGTTGGGCCAGATGGAAATCGCCGCGCCGACGGGCTTCATCTCCTGAACGGCTTCAAACACCTCAACATCGATTCCGGCTTTCTCCAGCGCAATCGCGCTGCTCATTCCGCCAATACCGCCACCAATTACGATTGCTTTCATAGTGCTCTCCTGTCTGCATGGAGAGACTCCTGCAACTTTTGTACCAGAAAGGCGGTCAGGTTGGATTTCACTATAAAACCTAACTAAAACATCAGGTTATTTATAGTGTTAAGGTATGCAGCTAACATGCGTTTTCTGACGTAATGCACTTTAATGTGGCAAATCAGGGCGCAAAAAGGGTGCAGAAACGATCTGGCTGTATCTTTTGTTTCATCATTTGGTTAGTAATCGATGTCAGGCCTCCGGGACAGTTATCAGTCAGAGAGAGCCGACATCCCGTTAACCCACCCTGGAAATTACTTTAAAAGTTATAAACTAAATTACCGCCTCGCTTCGATAACACTTCTGACAAATAATTATACATATAAACAACAACTGGCAGAAATATTGCCTGGAAAATTCTCACCATGGTCAACAGGCAGTTAGGCTGAAACAATTAAACATACCTGTTAATCAAAAATGCATATTCATAAACAGACATAATTATGGTTGTTTTATCACCGGGCGCAATCATTAGCAAAACTGCTTAAGCCGCATCAGAAAAGGCTTTTAGGAAATTGCTCAAACGTATCAGCCGCGATCGCGTGATATAGATCACTCTGGACATAAAGGACTCTGGAAGACGATCATGAAAATTGGAATCACGAATAACCAGTATCCGGAGCAACGTAATATCTTAGTTAATCCGGATAACGAATATATAAATCTGAAAAAGAGCAATCTGTTCTATTTTATTAATCCGTTACGTACCCGATTGCTGAAAAAGAATAAAACCTTTGTCTTTCAGCCTGTGCCTTTTTCCGGGGCATCGCGGGCTGACATCCTCCATCTGTTCAACGAAGTCGCCATTACTCAGCAGAAGTGGGTCGCCTCGTTTGAAACCGAGCTGCCGCGCGTGCTGCCGGTCGCGGGTGTTGCCAAGCAGGATAATCCTGAGCTGCAACGGCTTATTCCTTATCTGTTAAAAGATAACTGTCTGGGGCTGATTGCTATCTCAGACGCTACGCTGAACATTCAGATGAAACTGTTCAAACCGGATGTTGCGCAGCAAATCCGTCGTAAAACCCTGGTTCTGCATCCGCCGCAAAAGCTGTTCGTTCAGCAAAAAACGCCGCGTCAGCCAGGTGTTCTGAAGCTGATCTTTGCCGGTAATGAGTTCTACCGTAAAGGCGGGGCGGAAGTGGTGCTGGCAATCAGTGAGCTGATTGAAGAGCACCGGCTGGACGAGTCGCAGCTGGACCTGCAGCTGATTGGCGATCTCACCAAACGTCGTAATGTTGCTCATCGTCAGTTCCAGGATGATGATGCTTTCTGCCGCGACATTGAGAACCGCATCAAGCGCTATCGCTGCATTACGCATCATTCACAGATGGAAAATAGTGCGCTGATGCAGCTGTTCCGTCAGAGCGATGCCGGTCTGTTACCGACCTGGCAGGAGACTTACGGTTTCTCCGTGCTGGAGATGCAGGCCAACGGCTGTCCGGTGATCACCAGCAACGTGCGTGCGCTGCCGGAAATCAATCCAGCCAATGCGGGCTGGGTCATTGCGAGTCCGTTGAACGCCGATCGCGAATACAGCATCACCTCGGCAGAGCAAAAATCGCAGCTGCGCCGTTCGCTGGTTGACGGGCTGAAATCGACGCTGCTCGCCATCATTGAACGTCCTGAAATATTGCAGGAGAAAGGGGAAGCGGCCATTCTGCGCATCAAAGAGCAGCATGACACTCAGCGTTATATCGCCCGGCTCAACGAAATCTACAGTCGTGGCGTGATGAATGTCACTCAACACCCTCCTGTTGTCTCAATTTGATGAGATTTCTCTGACGGCGCGCGCCAGACTGGCCATACTTAGTGCTGCGTACCTCAGGAGAAATGTTATGAAAATTATCCTCACTCTGCTGCTGTCCGGATTACTGGGCAGCAGCGCCTTCGCTCAGCCTGCGGCGCTTTTTCCGGCCCGCGCGCCGCTGGTGCAGCTGACGCCCGTCGCTGACCGCTGCGATCTCTCCACCTGTCAGACCAACTGCTACGTCGAGCAGTCCCATTGCAACACCCGGGATAGCGGGGCCTGTAGCTCAAAGGCTCAGATGTGCGTACAGGCCTGTTCCAGCCAGTGTAAATAATTCGATTCAGTGAAGAACGCTTAGTTAACGATGAAAAAGTCCTTGTTTTACCTTGCTTTATTTTCTCTCTCTGCCAGCTGTGTTGCCGCCGATCTCTCCTCACAGCAGGTCGCTTCTCTGGTTAAAGCCGCGATTGAACCGCTGATGGAGCAGCAGGCGATCCCCGGAATGTCGGTGGCGGTGCTTTACAAGGGCCGGGCGCAGTTTGTGAATCTCGGCGTGGCCGATCTTGAGTCACGCCGCCGGGTCACGGAAAATACGCTGTTTGAACTGGGGTCGGTGAGCAAAACCTTTACCGGTACGCTGGCCGGGATCATGATCCGCAACGGCGAAATCCGTCTTAACGATCCGGTGCAAAAGCGCTGGCCGCAGCTGACGGGTGAGCAATGGCATGCGGTGCGTATGCTACATCTGGCGACCTATACCGCAGGCGGCCTGCCTTTACAGCTGCCTGATGAGGTCACCGACCAGGCTTCTCTGCTCCGCTTCTATCAGAACTGGCAGCCAACGGCAGCACCAGGTTTGCAGCGCCAGTACTCTAACGCCAGTATTGGTCTGTTTGGCTCGCTGATGGTGAAGGGCGATTATGAGCAGGCGATGGAGCGACATGTGTTTCAGCCGCTGCGCCTGACGCGCACTTACATTACTGTGCCGCCGTCGATGATGCTGAACTACGCCTGGGGCTATAAAAATGGTCAGCCGGTTCGGGTGTCCCCCGGCATGCTGGATGCAGAAGCCTATGGCGTCAAATCCACCGCGCGTGACATGCTGACCTTTATGCAGGCCAACGTCGATCCCAACCGTTTATCGGCGGGCAACGCGGTGCTGCGGAATGCCATCCGTACTGCGCAGTCACGCTACTTCAAAGTCGGGAGTCTCTATCAGGGGCTGGGCTGGGAGATCTACGACTGGCCCGTCGATGCTGAGACGCTGCTCAACGACAACGATAATGGCGTGGCGCTGAAACCGCGTCCGGCGACTCTGATCAATCCGGTCGGGCCGTCGCAGAGCGCCAGCTGGGTACATAAAACCGGCTCCACTAATGGATTTGGTGCCTATATCGCTTTTATTCCTGAGCAGAACAGCGGCATCGTGCTACTTGCCAACAAAAATTACCCCAATCCGCTTCGCATCCGGATAGCGTGGCAGATTCTGCAGGCGCTCCAACAGGGTACGGCTGAATAATGTGCCTCACGCCTGCTCAGCCGGAGCAGGCTGGCACCCTCTGTTCATTTGCGCTGAAACAAAAATCAAATGAACAGGAGGGCTGCTATGTCCATCGCCATCTACACAGCCCGGACAACGGCCTTTTGCTGAAGGTGCCGGGCACGCTGACGGGTAAATGGAACCCGCTGTTTAATCCCCGTCATTCGGCGGCGGGCATCATCAGTAAAGCGGTGCAGAACCGTTTTTCTTCGACCCGCGCTTCCGACTGCAACAGGACGCCGGTTCCCCGACCTCCCTGTAACATGACTGATGCATCATGCTGACGACTGCGCTTCCGATAACGCCTGCGCCGCACAGATCAATGCCAGATGGCTCAGCCCCTGCGGCATATTGCCGCGCCAGCTCTGACTGCGGACGTCATACATCTCATTGAAGATATCGACGTTACCCTGGCCGTCCAGCGTATCAAGAATCTCCTGCATCGCCTGTTCCGCCTGGCCGGTCTCGCCCATTTCTGCCCACGCTTCCACCAGCCAGAAGCAGCAGGCGAGAAAGGTGCTCTCTTCCTCTCTGACGCCGCTGTAGCGGTAGAGCATGGCGCTGCCGTCGCCCAGCTCCTGCTGGATTGCGCGGTAGGTCAGGAGCATCCGCTGCCGATTAACCGCGCTACCGTAGTTGTGAACCAGTGCCAGCGACGCATCAAGGCGGTCGTCACTGCCGGCGTAGAAGAGATAAGCCTGCTTCTGTTCTGACCAGCAGTGCGACTCAATCCAGTCGCGAATGCGGTCACGTTCCCGCTGCCAGCGCCCCAGCCACGTCGGTTCGATATGATGGCTTTCGGCCAGGGCGACCGCCCGGTCCAGCGCCATCCAGCAGGCCATCTTGGAGTGGGTATAATGTTGCAGCTCCGGCAGTTCCCAGATGCCGCAATCTTTCTGCCGCCAGTGATCGGCGCAGCAGTTTGCCAGCTCGCCCAGCATGCGCGAGGTGGTGATATCCAGCACGTGTCCCGCTTCAATAAAGTGCTGTGCGGTGACAAGCATGTCGCCATACATGCTGAGCTGCAGCTGGTCGCGGGCGTTATTGCCGACCCGCACCGGCTGAGAGTTTTTATAGCCGCTCAGCGGCGGATAACGCTCGGCGGGCACCTCATCGCCGTTCAGGGCATAGCAGGCCCGCAGCCTGACACCGTGACGCATAATGGTCTGCGACAGCCAGGAAAAGGCCGCCTTACAATCTTCCAGCGCCCCGATATAAACGAACGCTTTAATAATCAGGCAGGCATCGCGTACCCAGGCGTAGCGGTAATCATAATTTTTCTCGCCGCCGATACCTTCCGGCAGTGAGGTGGTCGCGGCAGCGGCCAGCGCGCCGGTTGGGGAGTACCAGAGAAACTTCAGCGACAGGGCAGAGCGCTTTACCAGTGCCGGGTAGCTGCCAGCGTAGCTCAGGCTCTCCACCCAGCTGGTCCAGCCGGTGTGACTGGTTTCAATTCGCTGATCGATAGCTTCCAGTGGCGGCACCGCCAGCGGCTCTTTTTCGGTTACCAGCAGGGCGCAGAGCGATCGGGAACCGGCCGTCGTGCGCAGCGTGGCGCAGACCTGCTCATCATCCAGTTCGGTGATCTGAATATCTTCGCTGGTGCGGAACATCGCCATGATCTCCGCGATGTGAAACACCTTGCCTTTCTCATTGTCGGCGACCCACGGCGAACGGGTTTCGGCGGCAGTGCCGAAGCGCAGGGTGATCGCTAATTCCACTTCACCGCTGACGCCTTCAATGCGGCGCGCCAGTTCACACCACGGCAGACGGCCCGCCAGCGTGCTGTTTATTGATTCCGTCAGCAGCACGCTGCCGCTGTCCGTTTCGAAACGGGTTTCCAGCACATTGCTGTTGTCACGGTAGCGGCGCGAAACCTGATAGGGCGTGCGCGGCGCGATCTGAAAATAGCCACCAAGTCCGGCATCAAGCAGGCGATCAAACAGCGGTTTCGCGTCGAGATTAGGCGCGCACCACCAGTCAATAGCCCCATCCGGCGCGATCAGCGCCACCGAGCGACCTTCACCAATGGCGGCATAATCACCCAGACCCGCAAAGCCATCTTCTCTGACCGGCGAATGAAAGATCGGGTTTTCCATGGTCTGCTTCCTTATTTCACGGTAACGAGAATTCTTCTGTGACCAAAAGCGGGACAAAAAAATGGCCGCGCTATGCGGCCATCAGAGTGTGATTACAGCGTGCCGGTGCCGCCATCAGAGCACCAGACCTGACCGGAGGAGTAGCTGCTCTCGGTTGAGGCCAGGGTAACGTAGAGTGGGGCGATCTCAACCGGCTGACCGGGACGGCCCATCGGTGAATCGGCCCCAAACTGCTTCACTTTTTCCATCGGCTGTCCGCCGCTGGATTGCAGCGGCGTCCAGTATGGGCCAGGTGCTACGGCGTTGACGCGAATACCGTCGCCACCCAGTTGCTTAGCCAGCGATTTGGTGAAGGCAACAATAGAGGCTTTGGTCTGCGCATAGTCGAGCAGAATATCGCTGGGTTTAAAGGCCTGTACTGATGAGGTATTAATAATAGACGCACCGCGTGGCAGATATTCCAGCGCCGCTTTGGTGATCCAGAACATCGCATAAACGTTAGTTTTAAACGTTGCATCGAAATCTTCCGTACTCAGGGTACGAATGGACTCATTAAATTGCTGACGACCCGCGTTATTCACCAGAATATCCAGACCGCCTAATTTATCAGCGGCGTCTTTAACCAGCTGCTGACAGAATTCTTCAGAACGAATGTCGCCGGGAATAGCGAAAACTTTACGGCCTTCCGCTTCGATTAATTTAATCACTTCATCGGCATCGGGCTGTTCTTCCGGCAGGTAGTTAATTACCACGTCTGCACCTTCACGGGCGTAAGCGATGGCTACGGCGCGGCCAATACCAGAGTCACCGCCCGTAATCAGCGCCTTACGGCCAGTCAGTCGGCCAGTACCGCGGTAGCTGGTTTCCCCGTGATCCGGAACCGGGATCATCTTGCTGGCCAGGCCTGGTGCCTGTTGTGGCTGGTCCTCAAACGGAGGCTTAGGAAAGTGATCCAGATCGAGCGTCTTGTTAGTTGGTGTAGCCATTGTATGCTCCTTGAACAAAGTTATCTGAGACATTAAGCCTGGCACAAATGTGATATTTGTCACATCTGACTGCTGATTCATTGAGCAGATAAAACCAGAAGAACTTAATAATGCAGATAAAGCGTAGTCAGGAAATCGATATTATGTGCGGCACTGTCCGATTATTTTCAAAGGGCCAGGGAATAATTAAAGCGAAGCGTAAAACCGGATGGGAATTATTTCAGCAGGTGAAATGTTCCGGCTGAAAATAAAAAAAGGGCGGTTAACCGCCCCGTACTGAACCCCGCCAGACCACATCGACCGGATATATTCTCCGCTCCTGCTGCTGTTCATTTTTGGGTGCCAGTGTTTCCGGTTGCGCTTCTGTCTCTGCCAGCCAGGCAATCGCATCGCGGGCAAACTGCTCCACTGGCTGGGCAAAGGTGGTGAGGTTATACGAGGACCAGCCCGACTGCGGGATATTGTCATGCCCCATGATGCACAGATCCTCCGGAATACACAGTGCAAAGCGGTGACGCGCCTCATCCATAAAGCCGCAGGCGAGCAGGTCGGTAGCACAGTAAACCGCATCCGGGCGAATGTTACGCGTCAGCAGACGCTGGGCCAGAATCTGGCCGCTTTCATAGGAGGTCGTACCGAATCGCTCCACCTGAACTGTGATACCCGCTTTTTGCGCCGCCGCCAGAAAATCGGCTTCGCGCTTCAGCAGACTCGGCGTCCCCGCCAGCGAATTGACAAAGGCGATGCGATGGCAGCCCGCCCTGACAAAGGCGTTGACCGCCATTTCGGCGGCAGGGCGGGAGTCGAGATTAATATTGAGTGTGCCGGGCAGGGATTCGTCGCGGTTAATCAGCACCAGATGCTGACCATGTTTGTAGCAGAGCCGCGTAATGCCGCTGTCCGGCATACCGGAAAGAATGATTGAGGCGTCGGCACGGAAATTAATCGCCTGTTGCAGTGCGTCGGAAACCCGTGCATCCGAGCGGTCGGTGTTGATCAGCATCGCCACTTTTCCCGCTTCCTGCAGATACTGGGTCATCCAGCGCACCAGGCTGGCACGATAGGGCGTATCCACTTCGGAGGCGATTAAGCAGACAATGCCGCTGCGGTTGCGTACGAGGCCGCGAGCCAGATGATTGACGTGATAGCCCAGCTCTTCAGCCGCTTTCATCACCCGCTGACGGGTGGACTCCGACACACTGGCACCTTCTGTAAATGTGCGTGAGACTGCTGACCGGGAGACGCCCGCCCGGTCAGCAACATCCTGCGCACTCACTACCGCTTTAAGCTGCTGCATCTTTTTCCCTCGCCCCTGTGTTGCCTGCACTGAGTCTGCCTGAAATTGCAAGGGTGTGCAAAGGGTGCCTGCTTATCAGATGTTTCAAGTTTGTGACAGAGCCTGACAATTGCATAACAACTCAATTGACAGTGCCACCGGGTCGCCGTATTACTCTGCTTACATCTTTGCACGCATGTGCAAAAGCTGGCGCATCCGCGTCATCCAGCCCCAGGAGAACACCATGCGTTATCCCTCTCTGCTCGCTGCTGTCATCGTCTGCCCTATGGTGCCGTTTGCTGCCCCGGCGGCAGGCCTTAATATGATCTGCTCTGCTGATGTGGTGGTGTGCGAGCAGATGACCACGCTGTTCAGCCAGAGTCATCCCGACATCAAACTCAGCATGGTGCGGCTCTCTGCCGGTGAAGCCTATGCCCGTATCCGCAGTGAAGCGCGCAATCCCCGTACCGATATCTGGTGGGCGGGCACCGGTGACCCGCATATGCAGGCCGCCGAAGAGGGCTTAACCCAGGCCTACAAGTCACCCCTGCTCGATCAGCAGCAACCCTGGTCACAGAAAGTGGCGGGCATCTCCGGGTATCGCACCGTGGGCGTCTATGCCGGTGCGCTGGGCTGGGGCTACAACACGAAACTGCTGGCGGAGAAAAAGCTGAAGGTCCCGGCCTGCTGGGCGGATTTACTCGACCCTGGCTTTAAAGGGGAGATTCAGATCGCCAACCCTAACTCTTCCGGCACGGCCTATAACACGCTGGCGACGCTGGTGCAGATCATGGGTGAAGACAAAGCCTTTGACTATCTGAAGAAGCTCAACGCCAACATCTCTCAGTACACCAAGTCCGGCTCTGCACCGGTCAAGGCCGCCGCGCGCGGTGAAACCACCGTCGGCATTGTTTTTATGCATGATGCCGTGGCGATGGAGGTGGATGGCTTCCCGATTAAACCCGTCGCACCCTGCGAAGGCACCGGCTATGAAATTGGTTCAATGTCGATCATTAAAGGCGCGCGCAACCTGGCGAATGCTAAACGCTGGTATGACTGGGCGCTCAGCGCGGAGGCGCAATCGCACATGAAAGAGGCGAAATCGTTTCAGCTGCCTTCTAACCGCAAGGCGGCGATCTCTGACTATGCGCCGCGTTTTGAGAACATCAAACTGATCGATTATGACTTCAAAACCTATGGCGACTCGGCAAAACGTAAAGCGCTGCTGGGCCGCTGGGATAAAGAGATCGGTGCCAGCGCACAATAACGGTGGTGTGCGCCCGGCCGCCTGAGCCGGATCTGTGCCAGACCGCGGTGGCGTAAGCCTGATGTCCGCTTCCTGATGGAGGTGATTTATGAATGCGCATAATCGTCGCTTAACCGGCGCGCTACTGGCGGGTGCCGTTGCACTGACGCTACTGCCCTGGTATAGCCTGGAGCAGGGCTTCTTTGCGGGTGACTGGCTGTTCAGCCTTTGGGCCGATGAGAACAGCACACCGGCGCTGGGACAGCTTGCGTTACGCAGTTGGCTGGGGATCGCCGTCGCGCTATGGCTGCTCTCTGCGGCCAGCGTCTTTCTGCCGCCAGGCCGCTCCCGCAGCACGCTGTTGCTGCTGTTCAGCGTGGCGGGCATTCTGTTTCTGGTGCTGGAAGGGCATGCCATTGGGTTTAGTGGCTGGAACTGGCTGTGGCTGGAGAACCTCTTTGGGCCGCTGGCGCAGGGTCAACCGGCGATGGGCGCGGGCGCACTGCTGCTGCTGACCGTCTTTCTGCTGATCTTCGCTTTTGCCCTGGCGGAGCGCGGCGTGCTGAAAGGCGATGCCTTTGTGGTGGCGTCGATTGTGCTGCTGGTGGCGCTGGTGTCGACTTTTGTGCTCTATCCGGTGCTCAGCCTGTTTGTTGCCTCGGTGCAGGATAGTGACGGCAGCTTTAAACCGGACGGACTGATTGCCAATATGCAGGACCCCGCCATCTGGAGCCTCGCCTGTTTCACCGGCGGGACCTGCGGCACGGCCTGGCGCACGCTGGGACTGGCGCTGATGACCGCCAGTGGTTCCACGCTGCTGGGCCTGGCGTTTGCGCTGGCGGCCACGCGCACGGCGCTGCCGTATAAAAAAGCGCTTCGGATGCTGACCATTCTGCCGATTATCACGCCGCCGTTTGTTATCGGTCTGGCACTGATCCTGCTGTTTGGCCGCTCCGGCGTGGTGACTGCATCGCTGGCGACGCTGTTCGGTATCGAGCCGGGTCGCTGGCTCTATGGACTGACCGGCATCTGGATTGCCCAGGTGCTGTCGTTTACTCCCATTGCCTTTCTGGTGCTGATTGGCGTAGTTGAGGGGGTCAGTCCGTCACTGGAAGAGGCGTCGCAGACCCTGCGCGCCAGCCGCTGGCGCACCTTCTCCCGCATCTCGCTGCCGCTGATGGCGCCAGGTCTGGCCAACGCGTTCTTAATCAGTTTTATCGAAAGCATGGCTGATTTCGGTAACCCGATGGTGCTGGGCGGCAGTCACGGCGTGCTCTCAACGGAGATCTTCTTCTCGGTGGTCGGCGCTCAGAACGACCCAAGCCGCGCGGCGGTGCTGGCGATGATCCTGCTGGGCTTTACCCTTACCGCTTTTCTGTTGCAGCGCGTTTGGCTCTCCGGCAAAAGCTTCGCCACCGTAACCGGCAAAGGCGACGGCGGCCGTCATGTGATGCTGCCACGTCCGGTACGCTACAGCGTCTATGGCATGGTGATCCCGTGGGGACTCTTCACCCTGGTGATTTACGGCATGATCATGATTGGCGGCTTTGTGCAGTCCTGGGGGCTGAATAATAACCTGACGCTGGATCACTATATCCGCGCCTTCAGCGTCAGCGTGAATCAGGGTCAACTGGTCTGGCGCGGCGTCGCATGGAACTCCTTCTGGACCACGCTGGAAATCGCCCTGATTGCCGCACCGCTTACCGCTATTGTGGGGCTGCTGACTGCCTGGCTGATCGTGCGGCAGAAGTTTGCCGGCCGACAGACCTTTGAATTCATGCTGATGCTGAGCTTCGCCATTCCCGGCACGGTCATCGGCGTGAGCTATGTGATGACCTATAACCTGCCGCCGCTGGAGATCACCGGCACCGCGATGATCCTGATCGCCTGTTTTGTCTTTCGTAATATGCCGGTGGGCGTGCGGGGTGGGATTGCGGCGATGAGCCAGCTGGATAAAAGCCTGGATGAAGCATCACTGACGCTGGGTGCCAACAGTTTCCGCACGCTGCGTAAAGTGGTATTGCCGCTGCTGAAACCAGCGATCAGCGCCGCGCTGGTCTACGCCTTTGTGCGGGCCATTACGTCGATCAGTGCGGTGATTTTTCTGGTGAGCGCCCAGTACAACATGGCGACCTCTTATATTGTCGGGCTGGTGGAGAACGGTGAGTATGGCGTCGCGATTGCCTACTCCTCGGTACTGATTGTGGTGATGCTCCTGATCATTGGCCTGTTCCAGCTGCTGGTGGGTGAACGCCGCCTGCGTCGCGCAACCCAACCGGCGGTGATTGTTGCCGCACCCTCTGCATCCACGCTGACTCAGGAGAGAGCCATATGACGACCATTAACGCCGGATCGGTGGTGTTTGAACATGTCGCGAAACGTTTTGCCGGTTTTACTGCGGTGCCGGACCTGTCGCTCACCGTAGAGCCGGGCACGCTGGTGACGCTGCTCGGCCCATCCGGCTGCGGCAAGACCACCACGCTGCGGCTGCTGGCCGGGCTGGAGCATCCCACCTCGGGGCGGATTCTGATTGGTGGCAAAGAGGTGACCCATCTGCCCGCTAACGAGCGCGACGTGGCGATGGTGTTTCAGTCCTACGCGCTGTTTCCGCATATGAACGCCCTCGACAACATTCTTTACGGGCTGCTCTCTTCGGGCATGAACAAACGCGAGGCGCAGGACAGGGCGCGCGAGGGGCTGAAGCTGGTGGGGCTGGAGAGTCAGGGCCAGCGTCTGCCGTCCGAACTGTCTGGCGGACAGCAGCAGCGTATTGCGGTGGCGCGTGCGCTGGTGCTGGAACCGCAGGTGCTGCTGCTCGATGAGCCGCTGTCGAACCTTGATGAGCGTCTGCGCCGTCGGGTGCGCACCGATATTCGTGATCTGCAGCAGCGGCTCGGCTTTACCGCCGTCTACGTGACCCATGACCAGGAGGAGGCGCTGGCGGTCTCCGATAAGATTATTGTCATGAAAGAGGGGGATATTGCTCAGCAGGGCGCGCCGGAGACGCTTTACCATTCGCCCAATTCAGTCTTCATCGCGGATTTTATGGGGGAAGCCAATATTTTGCCCTGTGAAGTTGAACAGGCGAATGCGGATGACGCGCTGGTGCGGCTGGGTAATCAGCGCTTCCGGGTGCGGGGTGCCGGCGCTAAACCCGGCACTGCTCAGCTGGCGGTGCGGCCACAGTTTATTACGCTGTCCGGCGACGGTCAGGGCGCGTTACAGGGTGAAGTGATCCACAGCACCTGGCTGGGCGATCATATTGAATATGAAGTCGCTACCGAGCTTGGCGCGCTGTTCATTATCGACCCGCAGATGGAACAGCGTTTGCCGCTTGCCGCCACGGTTGGCGTCAACTTTAAGTCGCAGGGGTTAGCCCTGATAGCCCGTTAATCTGATTAATCCGAGGAGTTCGCATGGAATCGCAGGAAATAGTGGCGCGACTGGCGTTAGCGGAAGCCGTTGCACGCGAAGGTGGCGCGACCGCGCTATCTTACTTCAACCGCCGCGAGACGCTGGTGGTAGAAACGAAGTACGATTTGCAGGATGTGGTGTCGATAGCTGACCGTGACGTCGAGCAGCTCATCGCCAGCCGCATACGGGATGCGTTTCCCGATGATGGTTTTCTTGGCGAGGAGACGGGACTGCAGGCGGGAACCTCTCACTATACCTGGGTGGTTGATCCGATAGATGGCACCAGCCCGTTTCTCAATGGGATGCCGAGCTGGTGTGTTTCAGTCGCGGTGCTGCGTGGCGATGTGCCCGTTATCGGCGTGATTTTTGCACCCACCTATGAGGAGTGCTACGTGGCGGCGCTGGGGCAGGGCGCGACGCTAAATGGCCGGCGTCTGCAGGTCGATCCCACTCGCACACTGCAAAACCACGTCACCGGTTTTGGTGCCAACAGCTATGTCAGTCCGCAACAGGTTGGCGAGATTGTGGCGGCGCTGCTGTCGGCGGGCGGTAACTTTATCCGCATTGGCTCCGGCGCGCTGATGCTGGCCTGGGTCGCGGCTGGTCGGGTCGTGGGTTATTACGAACCTTATATGCATGCCTGGGATTGCCTGGCGGGTTACTGCCTGGTGAAAGAGGCGGGCGGCTGGTACCACCCGTTTAACATCGAAGGCGACCGCATCACTAAAGGGGCGCAGGTGCTTGCTGTGGCACCCGGTGCCGAAGCAGACCTTCGCCACATTGCGGGTTTGTAGGTTGGTGACCCTGTCACGCTGGCTCTACTCAGGTCAGCGTGACAGGGTCGTAGCGTTTTCGTCAGATGGTGGCGCTTAGTGGCGCTGCATTCCGTCCTGCGGAAAATCGGACAGGGACATCTGCTGCTGATAACCCTGTTTCTGATAAAACGGCAGCGCCTGAAAACTGAAGGTATCCACCCGCGCGAACAGACAGCCCAGCTTAGCCGCCTCCTGCTCTGCCGCTTCCATAAGCGCACGACCCAGACCACTGCCACGCCGCGTTTCATCCACCCAGAGATAATCAATGCAGAGCCAGTTTCCTTTGCGCGAGGCGATCAATCCACCGTGTAACACACCTTCTGCATCCCGGTGATAAACCGACAGCGGGCCCTCGTTCTCCCGACTGATAAATTGCCGGTTATAAGCCCCTAACCCTGCCAGTAACTCTTCCCGAACGTCGTCGTTTTGCTGATGGGTAAGGGTAAATGTGCGCATCCTGTTCCTCTGCTATCCACATACTGCCTTTATACCTTGTAGAGGATAATTGCGAATTTATCCTCTACAGGGTATAAATTGCATATTATCCTTTTATGGGTATAAAATACTCTTTATACCCTGTCGGGGATAATCTCTCTGCGCTATGCTTACAGCCTGTGATCCTGAAGGAGTCACCTCATGATATATAGCCCGCTACAGCTGGCAAACCGGCTAAAGCTTATCCGCCAGCGCAACGGCTGGACCCAGAGTGAACTGGCAAAAAAGGTTGGCCTGAAACAGGCGACCATCTCTCACTTTGAAAATGCGCCTGACAGTACCTCGCTGGCCACGCTGTTTAAGCTTTTACAGGCGCTGGAAGTGAGTCTGGCCGTAGTGGAAAAAGAGGAGGCCAGTGCGCCTCAGTTGCATGATGAGGATGATTGGTAATGCAAAGGCTGATTGCGTGGATGAACGGTGAGCGGGTAGGCGTACTTACCCGGCAGCGAAATGGCGCTCATGAGTTTCAGTATGACACAGGATGGCTGAGTAACCCGCTCTCCAGGCCGCTGTCACTCTCACTGCCGCTGCAGGTTAAGGCAATCACCTCACACGCCGTAATTAATTTCTTCGACAACCTGCTGCCAGATAGCCCACTGATTCGTGACAGAATCGTGGCGCGTTACCAGATTAAATCCCGTCAGCCGTTTGACCTGTTGCAGGAAGTGGGACGTGACAGCGTCGGCGCGACTATGCTGTTGCCGCCCGATATGCCGCTGCCTGCGCTGCAGGCTCGCTATGAGGTGCTGGATGAAGCCCGGCTTGAGAGTGTGCTGTCAGCCTATCAGTCAGATATCCCGCTGGGGATGTTGCGCGAAGAGACTGACTTCCGCATTTCAGTGGCGGGCGCACAGGAGAAAACGGCGCTGCTGCTGACCGAAGAGGGCTGGAGCATTCCTGCCGGAGCCACCCCCACTTCGCACATTATTAAGCTGCCGATCGGTGAGATTAAGCAGCCAGCCGCGACGCTGGATATGCGTGAAAGCGTAGAGAATGAGTATCTCTGTCTGGCGCTGGCCCGCGCACTGGGTATTGATGTGCCGCAGGCGACGATTATCCGGGCCGGTAAGATGCGCGCCCTGGCCGTTGAGCGCTTTGATCGCCGCTGGTCACGCGACAAAACCCGGCTGATTCGTCTGCCACAGGAGGATTTCTGTCAGGCGCTTGGGCTGCCATCCTCGACCAAATATGAGTCGGACGGCGGGCCGGGCATCGCCGAAATAATGCAGATACTGATGGGATCGAGCAACGCCATTGAGGATCGCTATCGCTTTATGATGTTTCAGGTGTTTCAGTGGCTGACAGGCGCAACCGACGGTCACGCTAAAAACTTCTCGCTGTTTATCGAGCGCGGCGGCAGTTATCGACTGACACCCTTTTATGATGTGATCTCCGCTTATCCGGTGCTGGGCGGTACCGGCCTGAACAGGCGTGCACTTAAACTGGCGATGGGGCTGCGAGCCACTAAAGGGAAGAAGACAGAAATCGACAAAATCTTTCCGCGCCATTTTATCGCCACGGCGAAGCAGGTAAATTTTGATCGTGACAGCCTGCAGCAGATCTTCGACTTCTTCGTTCGTGAGTTTCCCAGGGCGGTGGTCTCAGTGCGCGAAGCCTTACCGGCCGATTTCCCGCAGCACATCGCGGATGCGATTTTCAGCCATTCACTGATTATGCTGGAGCGGTTACGGTATAACGATTGATGGCGGGTATGAGCTGGCACTATCCTGAAAACGCCTCTCACTGCTCTCTGGCAAACCGCCTGTCAGCTATGCTTATCTGACAGGCTTATCAAGGGAGTAAGGGTATGAAGTGTCCGGGATGTGAAGGAGAGGCGTTTGTTTACGCCACGCGTGACGTCAGTCTGAATACGGGGAATCCCGATGATGTTGTGCCGGATGTGAAGGGCGATCACTGCATACGCTGTGGCGCGGTGATTATGAATGCCGGAACGTCGGAGCTGTACCCCGAAAAGGCGGAAGCGCTGGAGAATGCAGGCGTGCCTGTTAAATGATACAGCAAGCCCGCTTAGTGCGGGCTTTCGTTATCCTGCTCCACGCAATGGCGCGTCATAAATAAAAAAGCCTGCACAAGGCAGGCAAAATCGTTACAAGGGAATGTCCATCTTTTGATAACACGCAACGAGTAAGTTGTGTGAGGGTGGCACCGTACAGGAGAAACATCAGGTTTACCCTGGGAACGGAAATCACAATCACATCAATCTGGCTGCTGGAGTGCGTTATGGATGCCAATCGCTATGCCCTGACAATAATCCCTTCACCGCCGACTTTCCCTGGTGCCACCAGTCCGGTAATGTCTGATGACACACTGCATCGCCGTCTGGCTGCCATTATTCAGCGGATGCAGCAGCAGCAGATTACGCAGCTGATTATCTATACCGACAAAGAGCATGGCAGTAACTTTGAGTACCTGGCGGGATTTATTCCGCGTTTTGAGGAGGCGCTGCTGGTGGTGAATCAGCAGGGCGGGCTTACCTATATCATGGGAAATGAGAACCTCAAGCTGGTGCCTTTTGCCCGCAATCCGGGACGCTGTCTGCATGCGCCGGTGTTTTCGTTGCCCAATCAGCCGATGAATGGGGAGAAGCCGCTGGATCAGCTGTTAACAGAGGCAGGCATTACGGCAGGTGAACGCACCGGGCTGGTGGGCTGGAAGCTGTTTAACGGCAGTCAGCATGCGTTATTTGATCTGCCGCAGTTCGTCTATAGCGCAGCGGCTCAGGCAGCGGGTGGCGATGTGCACCTGGTTAACGCCACCGGGCTGTTTATCTCGCCTGACAACGGTGCGCGTTGCGTGAACTGCGCCGATGAAGTCGCCTTTTATGAGGCGGGAGCAAATCTTGCGTCAACCGCGATGCTGACTGCGCTGGATAGCATTACGCCGGGCGTTACGGAGAAGGCGTCAGGCGCACAGCTGAATGCAGAAGGGCAGCCAAACAGCGTTGTCACGATCGCCGCGACCGGCGATCGTTTCGCCCAGGCCCGGCTCTATCCGTCAGATAAACCGATTTCAACTGGCGACAAACTTTCACTGACGGTCGGCTACAAAGGCGGCCTGACCAGCCGCTCTGCATATGTCGTCAGTGAGGCATCTGAGTTACAGTGTCACGTTTCTGACTGGCTGACCCGGCTGGCGATCCCCTATTATCATGCTGTGGTCAGCTGGCTGGAGCAGTTGCGAATCGGCATTACCGGCGGCGAACTCTATACGCTTATCGAAACGGTACTGCCCAAAGCGCAATATGGCTGGCATCTCAATCCGGGGCATCTGGTGGCTGACGAAGAGTGGTTAAGCTCGCCCATCTATCCCGATTCAGCCGTGACCCTGAAGAGCGGTATGCTGTTGCAGATTGATATCATCCCATCGGTGCCGGGTTATGGCGGCTGCAGTATTGAAGATACGATTGGACTGGCAGATGCGGCATTACGTGAGGAGCTGGCGAGCCATTTTCCGGAGGTCTGGCAGCGTATGACCCGGCGCAAAGCCTACCTGACCGACGTACTTAAAATCCGGTTGTCCGGGGAGGTGATTTTGCTCTCGAACACAGTAGGGTATCTGCGCCCTTTCTTACTGGATAAGCAGCGTGCGCTGGTTCGCCAGTAGAGAATAAACAAGCTGCAACAGGCCGGTAATAATTTGTAAAATTTAACTGGGAGTAAAACGCAGGCGCTTCTGTCAGGATACGCGCCTCAGAAAGTTCCTGGTTGCTCTCATTCGATGAAATGGTTTACCAAAAACGCGGTTTTGTTTGCCTGCAAAACCTCCCTTGCCGCGTTTATCGCACTCTCTGTGGCGCTGTTACTCAACTTTGAAAAACCGGCCTGGGCACTGACCACCGTGTTTGTCACCTCACAACTCTATGCCGCCTCGACCGTCTCGAAATCGCTGTTTCGTCTGATGGGCACCCTGCTCGGCGGCATCTTTATTCTGCTGATCTATCCCGAAACCGTGCAGTCGCCAGTGCTGTTCAGCCTCTGTGTGTCGCTGTGGGTGACGGTCTGCCTGTATCTTTCTCTGCATGACCGCACGCCGAAGAGCTATATCTTCATGCTGGCGGGTTACAGCGCGGCGATTATGGGCTTTCCTGATGTGGATACGCCGTCTGCGATTATCAATACCGTGATCTCACGTATTGAGGAGATCACGCTGGGGATCCTTTGCAGCACGCTGGTTCACAGGCTGGTATTCGCGGTGTCGATGCACCATCTGCTGGGGCAGAGCGTCAATCTCTGGTTTCAGAACGCGCGCAAATTATGCGATGAACTGATTAGTGGGATGGCCAGGAACAAATCGCTGGAGCGGGAGGATATCCTAATCCAGATGGCGGGCTATCCACTGAGTGTTGAAACGCTGCTGACCCACTGTGTCTATGAAGGCGAAGCGGCGCGTAATGTCATTCGTCTGGTCAGCGTGCAGTATCAGCATCTGACCTATCTGCTGCCAACCCTGACTGCGATTGAGGCACGGCTGGGCGTGCTGGCCGAACTGAATATTCGTTTTCCGCAATGCGTTACCGATGTGTTTCAGGCGTTTCTGCTGTGGCTGCATCATGACCGGATTAATGATATCGCCGGACTGCGTGAGGCGATTGCTGCCAGTCAGGCCACCCTGGAAAATCAATGGCGGGCAGGGCAGCTGGCCACCGAAGAGAGCCTGCTGCTGATCGGCCTGCTGGAGCGGATGGCTAACTTTGTCCGTATTGCCGATGCCTTTGAGAACGTCAGTGCGCGCGCCGGAGATCTCTATAGTCATGGGGATGGGGCGGCGATCCGCAATATCCGCGAACACCGGCATATCGACAAGGGGCTGCTGAGACTCTCTGCACTGACCGCTTTTCTGGCAACTTTTCTCTCCAGCCTGTTCTGGATTGGCAGCGGCTGGGCCGATGGCGCGAATGCGCCTTTGATGGCGGCGATCATCAGCTCATTTTTTGCCGGCGTTGATTCCCCGGTAACACCCATGAAACTTTTTGTGAAAGGAGTGATGATTGCGCTGGTGGTCAGTCTGTTCTATATCGCCTTTCTGATCCCGCAGGCCAATACCTTACAGGCGCTGATGATCTGTCTGCTGCCGGGCCTGATGCTGCTGAGTCTGGTCATCGCTAATCCGGCGACCAATATGGTGGGGCTGAGTGTTGCCATTCAGATCCCTGGCTTTATCGGCCTGAGCCATCACTTTGTACCGAACCTGATCGTCACGCTGAATGCGGCCATCTCATCAATGGTGGGGATTATGTTTGCGGTGGTGCTGACGGCGCTGATCCGTAACAAACGGCCATCATGGATTGCCAGAAGAGCGGTACAGCGCGGACTACGCGATCTGTTAGGGTTTATCAAAATGGTGGAGCGCAATTCCGCCACGCTGCTGTCACGCCAGCAGTTTATTGCGCGGATGCTCGACAGGGTGAACGTCATTCTGCCGCGCAAACGGCTCGATCCGGTGCCGGATATCGTGGTGGGGGGCTATCTGATTACTGAAACCTGGCTGGGTGCGAACTGCTATGACTTTTACGCACGTCATCGAGAGGTGCTGGAAGGGCATCGGATTGATAGCGGGCAGATGTTCCACGAGCTGGCGCTCTATCTGAAACGTAAGATGAAGTCGCTACAGCTAACGCCGCATCAGGATTTGCTGGATGAACTGGACCTGTTACTGCTGCGGCTGGAGCCGATTGCGAGACAGGAGAGTGTTGCAGTCGCACCGTTAATCCATCTGTTTAATATTCGGGTTTCTCTGTTTCCCCATCAACGCTGGCCGGAATAAAGTGTAGAAGAGTAGCTGGTGGCGGAGAGAGAGGCGTGAACAGCGCCCGGAAGATATAAAGGAGGTGCATTTTAGTTACATCATACAATAACTCTTGATTCAAAAAGGAGCAGGCATTGTGCCTGTTTATCTGGTCTGTCAGTAAAAAAGGCGGGGCTGAGGGGAAAAGCAGAGATAACGGAGCGGTGATTCAACCTGGCATTATACCGGTTTAAAATCAGTATGTTGCATACTATTTCCAGTCAGTAAGAAAAAGATACAAGCCTGAGTCTTCAGGTACGACACGCATCCTGTCGCGCCTGAAGCCAGTAATCAGAGCAGGGCGCACGCATCTTTAAGCGGGCTGTGTCAGGATTCAGCTATTTACCCGTGGCTGGAGCTGATAAATCCATGCGGTGTAATGCTGATTATCTCCGGCAGACACGCGAACTTCGACGCGATCATAGCCATCTTCAAACGCATCCAGCATCGGCCAGTGCGCATCCAGCTGGTCAGAGACAAACAGATAGCCCGGCACATCGGGCCCATGCTCATCCAGTACGATGCCTGGGAAATCGGCCGCCGCACCCCAGCCACGCTCGTAGAAGGTTCCGTTCACCGAACCGGCCAGCCATTCTCCGCCAATGTTTTCCAGAATATGGGCGTTCTCGCGGCCCGGACAGAGCGTGCCGTAGACAAATAAGCGTTTCATTTTCTTTCATCATGGAATCCGTCGAAGCCCGCAACTTTAACGTGCCTGAAATCAGATGTCATGTGGCTGTGGGGATTTCCTGAAATGAGGCAAGAAGCCATGGTAAAAATGACGGGCTGTCGTTAATTCTGCGGTCCATGAGCCACGCGGACGTCTCAGAATTCACGTAGCGTTGCCATTTTGCGGGCAGTAATCTGTAATGATGTCTCCTGAAAGCCAGAATGCATGAAAGAACGGCATAGTGATTTTCGATGAGCGAGTCCATGGCCGTAACCGGAAGCAGGAAAATAACAGCGTTTTCTTTGCCAGACGTTAACGCCAGCAAAGTGCAGTGAGCTGTGAAGATCGATTGACCTGAGAACGTTGAAGCCGTGACGCCATTGTAATAGCACAAAGCTCAGGGATGACGTCATCCTGGAAACCTGGGGAGCAGATTCAGCAGTGTGATCCCCAGGTTGTCGCTGCAACCAGATACCGTAGCGAGAGTGCTGCGGTGTAATCAGGCGCAGCACTGTAATAGTCATCACAGCATCAGACGCAAGTCATAAAACAAAAAGGGACGTTTTTCTTTCAGGAGATCAAGGTAAACCTGATAATGGCAGCGTCTCATGAACAATCCAGAGTTTGAGCAGTGTTTGATGAAAGAGACAAGTTGGGTGGTAAAGCTGATCCAGTCGTCAGAATCCAGCAATGTCGGGATGTCCGGGCATCATAATCAGACACGCACTAAAGAGCGCATAATGTATATTATGTTAAATAAGGTATCAGGTTCCTTTTTTCTGCCTGCATTCTTCTGGCAGATTGCGATCCTCTGACTGAAAGACGTCTCCCCTGACCTTCTCATGCGTATTATCAGTTAAGTCGCTTAAGATAGAGATCGTAATTTTCTGCATCGAAACAGACTACGTTAACGTTCTCGATTGTGCGGTTTTCAGCGATGCAATGTTTAATGACATCTAAGGCAATCGCCGCAGCACGTTCTTTAGGGAAACCATAAATTCCTGTGCTGATATTGGGAAACGAGACCGTTTTAATGCCGTGATGGTCGACAAGTTTAAAACAGCTCAGGTAAGCACGTTTTAACAGTGCATCTTCGTCATGTCGTCCATCGCTCCAGCGTGGGCCTACAGTGTGGATGACATAATCCGCTGGCAAATTACCTGCACCCGTTATCACGGCATCACCGACTTTGCATCCACCCTGACGACTGCGGATTAAATGACACTCAGCCAGAATCACAGGTCCGCCTGCGCGATGGATTGCGCCATCTACACCACCACCACCCAGCAATGAAGAGTTGGCTGCATTAACAATCGCTTCTGCGGAGATTTTAGTGATATCGCCCTGAATTACAGTTATTTTATTCATCTGACCCCACCTGATTACTGTAGCTACATGCCCGAACCTGCTGACGTTGCATTTCTTTGTTGTCATGACTGAAAATTTGCGACGTAGTCAAATATAGCCTGAATCTGGTGAAACAAGGTCGAGCCAGTTAAGACGATTTTCTCAACAACTCAGGCACGCAACATAACCTGGCAAATTGATTAAGGGATGCATTGCCAGCGGCCTGTCAATGATGCCAAAAATAATCAGGCCATCTCAGTCAGCAAAAAACGAAAAATAAAAAGATGCCGGAAGGATTATCATTCACCTTCCGGCATCCTGTTTTGGACAATGATTTAGTTTCCCGCCTGACCAAGGGCTTTATTAATCGCCGACTGCAACATCTCTTCCATCGCACCGCCTGGGTAAATCGTTACCGTCTCTGCGGTCGCACCCGACAGAGGCATAACAATCATTGCCGGCGTACCCTGAAAACCGGTATTTTTCGCCAGGATATCCGTGTGGGATAATGTGTCGAGCATATCATTGCTTTTTAACTTACCGGCACCGGCTGCAGACGCTGCTTTAGTGATATCTTTCTGTGTCAGCGCACCCTCAATATGACCACTGGCAAATAGCGCATTGTGGTATTTCATATAGGCATCACCGCCCTTTTGCTGCCAGATTCTTAAACCTGTTTCGGCCGCCTGGAAAGAGGGTTTCCAGCGATAACCAAAAATGGGCCACTCTTTGAAGATAAAGCGTACCTGAGGATTATTTTTCATCAGCGATTGAATGATGGGTGCCTGTCGTGCACAGACGCTGCATTGATAGTCGAAGAATTCTATCACCGCGACTTTTGCGTCCTCCGGCCCGATGGCAGGCACGGTTTTATCATTCAGCAGGTCGTCCTGATGCTGAATAGCTGCTGTGGTCATCGCTTTTATCTGCTCGTCATACTGAATTTTCTGTAGTTTCTGATCCACTTCAATCAGTAATTCAGGGTGCTTCAGCAGATAAGCTTTCGCCAGCTCACCAATGCGCGTTTCCTGTTCTGGCGTAAACAGAGGTTCAGCAGCTGGCGTCTGCGCGGATTTTTGTGTGGCATCCATATCGGTTACTGCTGGTTGCGGCTCACTCTTTTCCGCCACGGAAGCTGCCTCAGCAGACGGATTAACAGCCTGTGACGACTGCTTGCTCTCAGATTGTGGCTGAACCGGCACAGAAGTCGCGGCTTCCTGCGATACCGGAGCGGCGCTGGCTTCTGGCGCAGTCGCAACGGATGGCTGCTCTGCCGAATCCGGACTGGATGGCGCTGTCGCCACAGAATCATCCGGTTGCTGCGAGGCCTCATGAGTTGCTGTAACGGCTGGCGCTTCAGAACGGGCTGGCTGCTGATCAGGTTGCGAAATAGCAGATGCAGCCGCTTCAGGCTGGATAACGGTATTCACAGCAGGATCGGCAGCCGCTGGTTCTGCCGCTATTGCCGTCGAAACGCTGGTCGCACCAGCCAGTAACATCATGGCTAGTGCCAGTTTATTTTTAATCATTAATTGTCGTCCTGAATGTGGGATCGCTCATGTATGATGGCGATTTCGGCAGCGCCGCGCTGGGTATTTTCATTAGTGAGTTCTGTAACTCATTGACTCACGTCATATAAAGCCGATTTAAGCCTGCTGCCGCCCTGCTTTCTTTGCTGGATTTACAGAAAATTTAACCTGGCACCCTCGTTTCCTGGTTAGCTTCAACCGCACAAATGTTGAGTAATCGGTTAAGACAACCTTTGTATGATGTAACTAAATACATTCCTTTTTCTCGGAAATTTCACATTTCCTTCCACTCATTATCCTTTTGTCCTCAGGCACATTACTCTCTCAGCATTGTCACCCGTCCTCAAACAGTCAATAAAGGAAACATTGATGAAAACTTCATATGCTTTGATTGCTACATTACTGATGACCTCTGCCGCGTCCACTATCGCAGCTCAGCCGACTGCCGCAAAAAACCCACTGAGCGTACACGTTCTGAATCTGCAGACTGGCCAGCCGACAGCCGGTATTGAGGTTGAACTGGACCAGAAGCAGCAGGATAACTGGGTGAAGCTGGCGTCAGGCGTCACCGATAACAATGGTCGTATCAGCGCCCTGTTCCCGCAGGACAAAACGGCCAGCGCAGGCAGCTACCGCGTCGTATTTAAAACCGGTGACTTCTATAAAAAGAGCAACCAGAAAACCTTCTTCCCGGAAATCCCGGTTGAGTTCAACATGGAAGCAAACGGTGAGCACTACCATATCCCGTTACTGCTTAGTCCGTTTGGTTACTCAACCTATCGCGGCAACTGATGACAGTCCGGCACTCAGGTGCCGGATTCCCCCTCTCCCGCGACACGCGCCGGAAAACGGGCCACCAGCCAGTCAATAAAGACCCTTAAGCGTTGCGTTACGTGCCGATTTTGCGGATAGACCAGATGAAACGGATAACCCGCGGGACGCCAGTCGCGCAGGATCTCAACCATGTCACCCCGCCGCAGAATCGACGACAGCGAATAGCTGAACGTCTGAATAATCCCCAGCCCTGCCAGCCCCGCAGCCAGATGCCCGTTACTCTCATTGACGCCAATACGATGCGCACTGGTGATCTCAACTTTTTCTCCCTGTCGTTCGAATCGTAGCGGAAATGGCTTGCCGGTTAGCGGCGAAAGGTAACTCACCAGTCGGTGCCCGTTACGCAGTTCATCAGGATAGGCAGGCACGCCAGACGCTTTCAGATAGGCGGGTGTCGCGCAGGTGATCAGCGTTGCATGCCCAATCAGTCGGGCGATCAGTGAGGAGTCAGCCAGGGGACCGCCACGGATTACACAGTCAACGTTATCGCTAATCAGGTTAACCGGACGATCGGAGACGCCAAGGTCGAGCGTAATATCCGGATAGCGGTCAAAGAAATCGGGCAGCAGCGGAATCAGGATATCCCGCGCGGTCGATCCGCCAATATCGACACGTAAGTGTCCGCGCGGCTTACTGCGCAGCGCATTGAAACAGGCATCGATATCCTCCAGATCGCGCAGGATACGCAGTGCCTTCTCGTAGTATTCCCGCCCTTCCGCGGTGACGGTCACGCGTCGGGTAGTACGCTGCAGAAGCCTGACGGAAAGATGCGCTTCCAGCTCCTGAACCAGCTTGCTCAGCGTGGCTTTCGGCATGTTAAGCGAGTCCGCCGCACGGGTAAAACTGCCGCTTTCCACTACCCGTGAAAAGGCTTTAATCGCCAGCAACTGATCCATTCACGTCCCCTATTATCCACCCACATGGATAGTCATTTTCATTTTTGCGGATTTATCCGTCAATCCTCCTCTCTTACAGTAGCAATCAGTCCGGCAGCCCCGCTGACCGGAAAGAGATAAATCTGTTAATGCCACTCTTCGGAGAAACGCTCATGAACGCATCACTTGCAGGAAAAATTGCTCTGGTAACAGGCGGAACAAGCGGAATTGGCCTGGCCACCGCACGTGAACTGGCGGCACAGGGCGCACAGGTCTTTATTACCGGCCGACGTCAGGCGGAGCTGGATGCTGCGGTCGCTGAAATCGGCGGAACCATCAGCGGCATCCGGGCCGACGCCTCTCAGTTGCACGATCTCGACAATGTTTACTCGCGCATTGCGGCGCAGGCTGGACGGCTGGATATTCTGTTTGCTAACGCCGGAGGCGGCGACATGCTGCCGCTGGGCGCGATTACTGAAGAGCACGTTGATCGGATCTTTGGCACCAACGTGCGCGGCGTGCTCTTTACGGTACAGAAAGCCCTGCCTCTGCTGGTTGATGGCGCGTCAGTGATTCTGACCGGGTCAACCGCTGCTTCACAGGGTACAGCGGCCTTTAGCGTCTACAGCGCCAGTAAAGCAGCAGTGCGTAACTTTGCCCGTTCGTGGGCGCTGGATCTGAAAGAGCGCGGCATCCGGGTTAATGTCGTCAGTCCCGGCCCAATCCGCACGCCGGGGCTGGGTGATCTGGTCAGTGAAGATCAGCGTCAGGGGCTATTTGATGCGCTGGCTGCACAGATACCGCTTGGCCGTCTGGGAGAATCGCAGGAAGTGGCCAGAACCGTTGCCTTTCTCGCGTCTGATGCCGCCAGCTTTATCAATGCGACAGAGCTGTTTGTTGATGGCGGAATGGCGCAGGTCTGAAGTTGAGCGAAAAAGTAAACAGGGGTTGGTCACTCAGCATCACAGGCATTCCCCGTTAATCAGAGGCCAACTGAACGTGCCACATGCCCTGCTGCTGCTGCAGGGTACGCTGCTTTTGCACTGATTGCGGCTTGTCGTCATAAAATGACACGTTGCTTTAACCCCGCCCTGTGAGATCTCCCGCTATAGTTATTGCCTGTCACGTCAGTCATAAAACCACGGAGATAACATGAGCCAACTTTTTTCCACTGTCTCACTGGGCGAACTTACGCTGGATAACCGCATTGTGATTGCGCCGATGTGCCAGTACTCGGCTGAAGCAGGCAATGCCACCGCCTGGCACCGTATTCATCTTGGCCAGCTCTCTTTTTCCGGTGCGGGTCTGATGATTATCGAAGCCACGGCCGTCGAGGACATTGGTCGTATCTCTCCCGGCGATTTGGGCTTGTGGAATGATGACAATGAAGCCGCACTGAAAACGGTGCTGGAAGATGTGCGCCGCTACTCTTCTATTCCGGTGGGTATTCAGCTGGGCCATGCGGGCCGCAAAGCATCGTGCGCCGTGCCCTGGGAAGGCGGTAAGCAGATTGCACCGGATGCCGGCGGCTGGCAGACCGTAGCACCATCTGCCCTGAGCTACAGCGCGGACGAAGTGAAACCGCTGGCGATGAGCATTGACGATCTGCAGCGTGTAAAACAGGCCTTTGTCGACAGCGCCCATCGCGCGGTACGCCTGGGCATTGAGCTGATCGAAGTCCATGCAGCGCACGGCTATCTGCTGCATCAGTTCCTGTCGCCGCTGTCGAATCAGCGCAGTGACGAATATGGCGATTCGCTGGAAAACCGTATGCGCTTCCCGCTGGAGGTGTTCAAAGCCGTCCGTGAAGCCGTACCCGCGTCCGTGCCGGTAGGCGTGCGCATTTCCGCTACGGACTGGGTCGAAGGCGGCTGGGAAATCGAGCAGTCGATCGCCTTCTCACGTGAGCTGGAAGCGCTGAACTGCGCCTATATCCACGTCTCAAGTGGGGGGTTGTCGGAAGATCAGAAAATCAGCGTCGGACCTAATTACCAGGTGCCGTTCTCACGCGATATCCGTGAACAGGTGTCGATTCCGGTGATTGCGGTTGGCCTGATTACTGAACCGCAGCAGGCGGAAGGTGTGCTTCAACAGGGCGATGCCGACCTGGTCGCACTGGCGCGCGGTATTCTCTACGATCCACGCTGGCCGTGGCACGCTGCGGCTGTGCTGGAAGGCAAAGTCCAGGTTCCGCCGCAATATCTGCGTTCTGAACCGCACGATGTCAAAGGCATTCTGACGCAGGATCAGTAAGCTTTATGGGCAGAGCGCATAGATGGCGCTCTGCCCGCATAACGTAACGATCATCTGAGATCGTAGCAGGCCTGCAACGCAAGATGCGGGCCAGTCAGCGGTCGCCGTGCCGCGGGAAACTGCCGGGCAACCGGCGTCATTGAGCTTTGCGCCAAAGCCACCGCAACGGCACCCTGCTGATACGCCTGCTCGGCGGCTGCCGCAATCAGTGTAAAGTATTCTGTTGTGTCCCCCGCTTTAAACGCCGCCCACGCGCCCTCCACCAGCGCAACCTCTGTCTGGCTGCCCGGCTGGCAGAAGAGCGCCCGCGTCGCCGTCAGCGTTGATTCTGCTGCACAGAGGGCTACCGTCGGCCCCGTATGGCGTTGTAGCGCCTGCGCTAACATCCCGTCGGTGCGCATGACCCGATCCTGCACAGAGAAATCATCGGCAACTGGCCCCAGCGTCGAGCAGGTGATCAGCACCGCATCGAACTGCGGCAGCAGCGTTTCAATCATTTGGGCAATACGGCGGCGTAACGCAGTCGTCATCCCGCCACTGCGCGCCGCCTCGGCCAGCAGTGCAGGCATCACCAGATGATTCAGCGGCGCGTTGTCACCCGTCAGTGTGGTGGCGGCATCATCAAATATCGGGATATTGCTGGCGGCAGTGTGAAAGCAAAGAATATTCAGGGTGAGTTCCTTTTCTGACAGGTGCAGGGTCAGTGTGTGGGTTGCCACAAGGCATGCTGGATAACAACACGATAACCATCCCTGTCGATAAATGTCACGCCCCGCTGCTCCCGGTAAGGATTAATATCACCTTACCGCTCACAGCGCTAAACCCATTCCTGCCGCAGTCATCTACACTTTTCCGGTATTCATACGGTAATGCCCTGTGCATCGCCCGGCTATAAAAGGAAGACAATATGACTGAACAAGCAACCCAGAACCACGCCTGGTTACTGGCTTCACGCCCTCACGGTGAGCCGACCAAAGAGAATTTCCGCCATGTGGCGCAGCCCTTGCCGGAAATCAAAGAAGGCGAAGTGCTGCTGAAGACCATCTACCTCTCACTGGATCCCTACATGCGTGGCCGGATGGATGACGGTAAATCCTACGCTGCACCGGCAGAGCTGGATCAGCCGATGGTCGGTGGTACCGTCTGTCAGGTCGTCGAATCAAAAAACAGCGAGTTTAAAACCGGTGACTGGGTGCTGGCGCAGAGTGGCTGGCAGGAATATGCCGTCTCCGATGGTAAAGAGATTGCGAAGCTGGGCAACGATCTGCCGCATCCGTCCTGGGCGCTGGGCATTCTCGGAATGCCAGGCTTTACCGCCTATATGGGCCTGATGGATATCGGTCAGCCTAAAGCGGGTGAAACCCTGGTTGTCGCCGCGGCAACCGGTCCGGTAGGCGCAACAGTGGGTCAGTTAGGAAAACAGAAAGGCTGTCGTGTCGTCGGTGTCGCGGGCGGTGAAGAGAAATGCCGTTATGCAGTTGATACACTGGGCTTTGATGCCTGCCTCGATCACCACAGTGCCGACTTTGAAGAGCAGCTGAAAAACGCCTGCCCGGATGGCATCGATATTTATTTCGAAAATGTGGGTGGCAAAGTGTTTGATGCGGTATTCCCGCTGCTTAACACCGCCGCGCGGGTGCCGGTCTGTGGCCTGGTCTCCGCCTACAGCCAGCGTGAGCTGCCGGAAGGCCCGGACAGAACCTCATTGATCATGGCGGGCATTCTGAAGCGCCGTATCCGTATGCAGGGCTTTATCATCTTCCAGGATTACGGTGACCGCTATCCGGAGTTCCTGGAGGCAATGCGTCCTATGGTGGAGAGCAAAAAAATCCACTATCGCGAGCACATGATTGAAGGGTTGGATAACGCACCACAGGCGTTTATCGATATGCTGAATGGCAAAAACTTCGGTAAAACCGTGGTGAACGTCGGCGCATAATGACGTTAGCGTGCCACGCCACTGACGTGGCACGCTGCAATGAATGCCATATCCCTGTTCCCGCAGTGTGACCTCTCCGGCCTCAATCCCGCGCGTAACTCAAAGACTCTCACTCACATCAGGCGCACCTGTTACTGACGACGCTTAGCAATAAACATATTCAGAAGGTAAAAAAGCGAAGAGGTAATATGGCAGGAAAGTCAGCCAGGCAAGCGCGTAAAAAAGCTGAGCGCCGGGGCGGCGCTCAGCGGGTCAGGATTACTTCAGACGGAAAGCGACAACGCTGTCGCCCGCCGTGGTGCCAAGCGAGCCGTGGCCGCCAGCTGCAATCACGACATACTGCTTGCCATCTTTACCCATAAAGGTGGATGGCGTGGCCTGCGCACCCGCGCTCAGTTCCGTCTGCCACAGCAGTTCGCCGGTGGTGCTGTCGTAAGCACGGAAGAAGTTATCTGCCGTTGCGCCGTGGAACACCAGATCACCCGCCGTCAGCAGCGGTCCGCCGTGCGCCACCATCCCCATCGGGAAACCGAGCGGGAAGCGGCCAGGCAGGAAGCTGGTCTTGAGGTTTTTGGTGGTGCCGACGCGACGCAGCCATTCGGTTTTGCCGGTGGTCAGATCCACACCCACCATCCGTCCCCACGGTGGCGCGATGCAGGGAATACCCAGACCTGACGCCATCTGCTGGATGTGGATAGCGTAATCTCCGTGGAAGTTTTCATTCCAGTACGGCGTGCCATCTTTGGTGAAGGTACGCTGGGTTTCGGTTTCCGGCGTGCGCTTAATCAGGTTGTATTTGTAGGCCAGGCGCACCGGTGCCGCAATCAGCATCTGACGCTGCGGATCAACAGCCACGGAACCCCAGTTAAACACGCCGATATTGCCCGGGAAGATCAGCGAGCCTTTCTCGGTTGGCGGCGTCCATGGGTTACCGTCATAGCGCAGTTCACGGAAGGTCGTGCGGCAGGCCATCTGGTCAAACGGCGTAATGCCCCACATCGACTTCTCAGTCAGCGGTTGCGGAATGAAGTTCAGGCTGGAGACCGGCTGGGTCGCCGCATACTGCTCACCCTTAATACCATCCGTGGAGACCTTAACCTGCTCTACCGGGTAAACCGGCTCCCCGGTCAGGCGGTTGAGCACAAACAGGTTGCCGGTTTTGGTCGGCAGGATCACCGCCGGTTGCGGTTTGCCCTGATAGTTGATGTCCACCAGCGACGGCTGTGACGGATTATCGCGATCCCACAGGTCGTGGTTCGAACTCTGATAACGCCATTTGAACGCGCCGGTTTTCAGATCCAGTGCCACCAGTGCATCACGGAATTTTTCGGTGTTGCTGGCAGGATCGCGTTTAATCCCTACTTCATCCGGCGAGGCATTACCAAACGGCACATAGACCAGACCGTTTTTCAGGTCGGCGCTCAGGGTGGCCCAGGCAACCGGGGTATCCTGCGGATACGTTGCGCCTGCGGCGACCGGTGCAGTGTTATCCGGATTAGCCGGATCGAAGTTCCACACCAGACGACCCGTAACGGCATCATAGGCACGGATCACACCCGATGGGTTGCCGCTGTTGAAGCCGTTATCCATCACCGAACCGCCTACGATCACCAGATTGCCTGCCACCAGTGGTGCCGCAGTCTGCATCAGTGCATGCGGACGCACTTCGCCCATATTGGTACGCAGGTTTACCACACCGTTGTTACCAAAGTCAGCACAGGGCTTGCCGGTGTCGGCATCCAGCGCCAGAAGGCGGGCATCGGTGGTCGCATTAAAGATACGTTTGCGGCAGATAGCCGGGGATGCGCCTGTCTGCTGCTCCACCTGCTGACCCGCATCGAAGTAGCTCACGCCACGGCAGGTCTGGTGCTGCTGCAGATAAGAGCGGTTTTTATCCGGCGCTGTTTTCCACTTCACGGCACCGGTTTCCGGGTCAAGAGCATGTACCTCGTTGTGCGGCGTACAGAAGTAGAGCATGCCGTTGGCTTTCAGCGGCGTCGCTTCAAAGGTGTATTCAGTCGCATCATCACCCTGGCGCAGATCGCCGGTGTGATAGGTCCAGGCGACTTCCAGATCTTTCACATTATCTTTAGTAATCTGCTTCAGTGCCGAGAAACGCTGGCCATCCGTTGTCCCGCCATAGGCGTTCCACTCTTCAGCAGCACCGCCGGTCGCGGAACTATTACGTTGGGTATTAATGGTGCCCTGTTGCGGCAGCGGATCGTAGAAGCAGAGGCCAATCACCAGCAGCACCATCAGCACCACTGAGCCGCCAAGGAAAGGATGGAAGCGGCGCTGTCCCTGATAAAGAGGACGAACCACCCACGGCAGAGCCAGCCAGACACCCAGCACACCAAACAGATCGCCGCGCGGAATCCACTGCCATTTGTCGAAGCCCACTTCCCAGATCGTCCAGAACAGCGTGACCCACATCAGCAGCGCATACAGCGTCAGTGCACTGCGTTTGTTCATCATCAGCAGAATCGCGCTGAGCAGAACGCCAACACCCATCAACGCGTAGAACGCGCTGCCTCCCGCAAGCAGAAGTTGTCCTCCCATGTAAATCAGGGCGATAGCAAATATCACCATGATTACACTGGTTATTTTATTGATCATGATCCTTCCTCGGGTCATTAGCGGTCATCAGAAAGTTAAGCTGGAAACATAAATTCAACGAGATTTTAACTTACATGTGAAATATGTAAAAACGTGTACAGGCGTAAATCATTAGTAATATTGATTAAAAATAGCGATTGCAGAAGCGTTAAGACCGCTTTATTTACTTTCCTAAGGGGAAAATACGCGATATTCATCACAAAAAATTAACGATAGGACGTGAATTATCGCACCTTTTGTTCAAAGGTGAATAACTGACAGACCAGCCACGCTTCATTAACGCCAGCTTAAGTCTGATCAGACAGGGATAATGAGTGTCAAATAAGCATAATGGTTTATTAACGTCTTGCTGCAACAACTCTTAATGCTAAAATCAGAAAACGTAGTGCGCTGATGTCTTATACCGTCAGGTTATCAGTGCTCATGCGGTTTCAATGATTTTCAGATTATTATTTCTGGTAATTGACTTTATTCTGACATTATTTTTTAGCGCTGCCTTCAGTGAGGAATATATTAATAATGTCAGGGATTCTGTTGAATAAAACGATTTCAGATATTCCGTAGCCCGACCCTACTTTTATCTGTGATATATATCATCACTCTTATAAGAATTTATCCGGCAAGCAGGCGGGATTTTCTCTGGCAACAATAACCCAGGCAGGCTAACTATGTCCGCACTTCATGCTATTTATCGTAAGTTTCGTTTCCCGTTTAAATTCATTAATGCGGCCATTCGCTATCCTGCCGCGCAGGCACGGGTAAAGCGTTATTCCGTCATGTCGATAGAAGAAACAATCGATCTGCTATTACGTAAACCGCAATTATCACTGGCCCGTTACGGCGACGGGGAACTGGAGATGACCTGGTATAAAAACATTGGCTTTCAGCCATTTGACCCAAAACTGTCGGCAAGGCTCAAGACGCTGCTGCAGCAGGAGCCCCGGGACAACCCGAACTGTCTGATTTGCCTGCCGGATGCTTTTCGCACCACCCGCAATATGAAAAATGGATCGGCCCTGTTCTGGTTCTTCCATAAATCATTTTACTTTAAACATTATGATGATCTGCTGAATCATCAATACCAGTATGGCAATACCTCGGTGACCCGCCCTTATCACGACTATAAAAGCAAACACTTATCCAGGACGATATTCGATAAATTTAAACAGCTCTACCAGGGTCGCCGGGTATTAATTGTTGAGGGCAGTGGCACACGTCTGGGATTAGGCAATGATTTACTGGAGGGGGCCAGCGAAATAAAACGTATTACAACGCTGAACCGTAATGCTTTTTCCGTTTATGATCGTCTCTTCGATACGGTATTAGCGAATGCCGTCGACTTTGATCTGGTCTTAATTTCTTTAGGTCCGACGGCGACCGTGCTGGCTTATGATTTAAGTCAGCGTGGAGTTCGCTGTATTGATAGCGGTCATGTCGATATTGAATATGAGTGGATGCTGGTCAGTGCCACCAGCAAAGTAAAAGTGGCAGGAAAAAATGTTAATGAAGCGGGTGTGCTGCTGAGTGAACAGACAACAGTGGCTGATGCGACGTATCAGCGGCAGATTTTGCAGCATGTTGGCGAAACGCCACAGGATAAAGTCACGGCTGAAGCGGAAGCCCTGGTTATCCCGCTGCCCCACGTCAGCAGCACGCATCATAACGCTGCATGAGCTTCACCATCGACAGGCAATGACTGCACCGCATTGATGCGCAGGCGAATAATTAGCGGGATCAGTTAACCCGTTAAACGCAGGCTCAGCAGCCCGCAGCCTCTGTCAGCGGTGTTTTTGTCGGAGAGAGCTCTTCTCCGGCATTAATCTTGCTTTGGCTCTCCTGAGATACCTAATCAGGAGACGTGAGATGAGATCCAGCCGTTACCGTTACACAATATTTTCACTGCTGTTCCTGATCGCCCTGATCAACTACATCGATCGCGGCGCGCTGTCATTTGCGGCCAACGCCATTGCGGCAGAGTACCACTTCAGCAAAGTCCAGCTCGGTGCCGTGCTGGGTTACTTTGGCTTCGGTTATCTGTTTGGTTCGCTGTGTGGTGGCTTCCTTGCCGACCGTATCGGCACGAAGAAAGTCTGGCTGCTGGCCGGCGTGCTCTGGTCGCTGCTGGAGATCGCCACCGCCTGGGCGGGTGAACTGGGCATGGCACTGTTTGGCGGCTCTGCCATTATGGGCTTTGCGGCTCTGCGCATCCTGTTTGGTTTTTCTGAAGGCCCGGCCTATGCGCTGATGAACAAAGCGATTGCCCACTGGGCACCCGATAACGAGCGCGGCTTTGCACTGGGTATTGGCCTGCTCTCTACTCAGGTTGGCGCACTGCTGACTGCGCCGATTGCGGTTGGCCTGCTGCTGCTGACTCATGACTGGCGTATGATGTTTATCCTGCTGGGTGTGTTCTCCCTGCTGGCGATGGCGCTGTTTGCCCGCACCTTCAGTGACAGCCCGGATAAGAGCCCTCACACCAGCGCGGCTGAACGCACACTGATCCAGAACGGTCAGCGCCGCAGCACAGGCGACAGCGTCTCCCTGCCCTGGTGGCGCTTCTTTACCAGCCGCACGCTGGTCTGCAACGCGCTGGGCTACTTCTCCTTCCTCTACATCACCTTTACCCTGGTGACCTGGATGCCGAAGTATCTGCAGGATAATTTCCATTACGACCTGCACTCACTATGGTACGTGGCGATGATCCCCTGGAGTGGTGCCTGCATCACCGTGCTGCTGGGCGGTCGTATTGCCGATGCCCTGCTGGCCCGCTTCGGTAATCTGCGGCTGGCGCGCAATCTGTTTGCGGCGGTCACGCTGTGCGGCACCGCATGCTGTTTTATGGCGATCCCCTACGTGCAGTCGGCCGCCGGGATTATCGCGCTGATGACCCTGGGCAATGCGCTGAATGCGCTGGTGAATAATGTCTACTGGTCGGTAGTCATCGATGTCACCCCGAAAGCGTCGGTTGGCACCTATAGCGGCATGACACTGGCCATAGCCAACCTGGCGGCAATTATCTCTCCGATGCTCTGTGGCTGGCTGGCGGAATATTACGGTTACAACGCGATGTTTACCGTCACTGCAGTCATCGCCTTTGGCAGCATGCTGGCGATGACGTTGTTACAGCCGGAGAAACCGCTGGTGGCCGAAGCGCAGACCGGCGCGGCGGATGTTTCGGCGGCATAATCTCAGGCGGCGAGATTTTCTGATTTGACGGATTGCGCCTCAGCCTGACACCCTGCCTGTCACACATCCAGCCCCTGAAAAAAAGCCGCCCTCCAGGGCGGCTTTTACCTTTTCATATCGCGGTATAGATTGACTGTTCAGGTCTGCCACGGCGATCCCAGCGGCTGGTGAATAGCCATAACAGCGCCGTCGCAAACCAGCCGATGATCCACGAGACATCATTGCCGGCAAAAATCCAGGTCAGCGAGCCATGGTGCAGCGGATTATCAATAAACGGCAGTTGTACCAGCACGCCCAGGAAATAGACGGTGATACCGGCCAGATTCCAGCGTCCATAGCGTCCATCGGGCTGCGACAGCGCCGGGACATCAACCCTGCCTTTGGTGATCAGATAGAAATCGGTCAGGCTGATCGCGCTCCAGGGCACAAAAAAAGCCAGCAGGAAGAGCAGGAAGTGAGTGAAGGATTTCAAAAACGCCGGTTCACTGAGCAGAGCAATGACGCAGGCCAGCGCCACCATCAGCACCACAAACAGAATGCGTGCGCCCCGGCTCAGCGTGGTTTGCTGCCGGAAGCCAGACACAATGGTCGTCAGTGACATAAAACTGCCGTAGGCATTCAGCGTGGTAAAGGTGATTTTCCCAAAGCAAATTGCGAAATAAATCACCATCGCCATGGTCGCCGTGCTGCCCATGCTCACGATGTAACCCACCTCATTACCTGCAAACGCACTACCGGCAATCGCCGCGACGATCACCCCCAGCGTCATTGAAGCCTGCGTGCCAAGCACAGTGCCGAAAAAGACCGCGCTGAACAGTTTCTTTGCAGAGACATCCGCCGGCAGATAGCGCGAATAGTCCGAGACATAGGGACAGAAAGCAATCTGCCATGACGAAGAAAGGGAGACCGCCAGCAGGAAATTCGCTACGGTAAAGTGCTGATTCTGCCAGACGGCGGATAAATCATGCGCAGAAAACAGCGTTATGAACAGATAAGCAAAGGCTAAAACGCCGATAACGCTCGCCACTTTCCCCAGCTGATGGATGACGCGATAGCCCAGAACCGCAATAATCACGATGAGGATGCTGAACAGGATCATTCCGGCTGAATTGCTGACATGGATAAGTTTAGCCAGCGCCTGCCCCGCTAACACTGTCCCGCTGGCTGAGAACCCTACATACATCATGCAGACCAGCACCAGCGGAATGACGGCACCAAATACGCCAAACTGCATACGACTGGTGATCATCTGTGGTAAGCCCAGGCGCGGGCCCTGAATAGCATGTAAAGACATGATCGCTGCACCCAGAATCTGCCCCACCAGTAACCCGATGAGCGACCATACAACGTCGCCACCCAGCACCACGGCCAGCGCGCCCGTGACAATGGCCGTGATTTGCAGATTGCCACCGAACCAGAGCGTGAACTGGCTGAAGGGATGACCGTGCCGTTCGCGCAATGGGATGTAATCAATGGAACGGGTTTCTGACAGGCGCTGTTTCTCTGCGCCTGAATAGTCTGCTACAGATGTTTTGACCGACATAGATTCCTCGCTGAAACAGTGAGAGACGCGTTAACTGAAAAAGTGAAGTGCCCGACCCAGGATTGAAGATACATGTCTATACAATCAGCGAGAATGTCATGGGCATGGGCAAGTTACAAGGTAACCTGTCATTGGAAAATGTGATGATACCGACAGGCTGACGATGATGATCGGGATCGCGTGGAGTGTCAGGCCTGCCAGATTAAGAGAGGATGGTGGGGCAGCCGTCAGCGCCTCTGCCTTTCTCTGTTGGTATGGCGCACGTCAATCATGAAATTCATACATCTGCTACTCGCCGTGCTGAATCGGTGTGCGAACCGGCTGACGTTGAGATGATTACTCCCCGTGCCGCTGACAGAACGCGTCGATGTCGCCGTGCTGAAAGTCGGGCAGATTTGCGAGCAGTTTTTCCAGTGGCCAGTTCCACCAGGCAATGCGCTGCAGGCGGGCGGCAATCGCGGGCGTAAATCGGACCCGCAACGGCCGGGCCGGAACACCGCCCACCACGGTGTAAGGCGCAACGTGTTTGGTTACGACTGCGCCCGCGGCCAGCACCGCACCATCGCCAATAGTGACGCCAGGCAGCACAATCACGCCGTGCCCGATCCAGACATCATTTCCGATGACTATCCTATCGGCACGGCGGGCTGCAAAGAAGCCCTGATCGCGCCGTGCGTCGGGATGATAATACTCCGGGCAGTAGGTAAAGCGATGCTGCGAAGCCCGATCCATAGGATGATTCGGCGCACCGATACGCACCTGATTGGCAATGGCGCAGAAACGCCCCACCTTGGTATCAGCCAGGCAGCAGTGCTCGCCGACATAGGAGAAGTCACCCAGCACGCTGTACTCCAGCGTGCTGTGCGCCAGGATCTCACACTGCTGACCCACGGTGGTTTCCCGCATCCGTACACTCTCATCAATCCAGGTGTGCGTTAATCGGGCGGGCATAACGGCGGCAATGGACATATTACTCCCGGTCAGGATAAGCAGCACCCCGGCGGCGTGCTTTTGCCGAACCACCTTACCCGCCTTTAATGACAGAGAATTGACACAGAAAAAAGGCGGAGTGGTTAGCTCCGCCTTGTTTCAAGTTCCGGTTAACCTGCGTGACCGGTCAGTTGCATAAGGGCAACGATGATCTGCAAGATGACCCGGATAAGATCCAGAATCAGCTTAGTCAGTTCCATCACTTTCCTTCTCCTTTTTCAGGAGCGCGCTGTTCGGCAACCAGGGCTTTGACTCTACCCGCCGGGCGCCTAAGCACATCTTTGTGGAGAGGGCTGAGCGGCACTCATGGTTAAAGCCACAGGCCAGCACCACCTGATGCCTGCCGGGATTTTAAAACCGTGCCCCTGGGAGCGGCCAGTCGACAATGAGGCGATGCTCAACACTCAACACATGTATAAACATACAGTATTTTGGCGAAACTTGAAATCCTTAGCCGCACATTTTACAATCTTGCTTGTGGAGAGTGCTGAGCACCTCGTTCGCAACGCGGTTACCAGCCGGGAAGCGAACAAAAAAATAAAGGATTTGGCGCGATGCCAAATCCTTTTTTTATGCCTGTTTTACGGCGATAACCCAGGCCGCGCAGAACTTACTTCGCGGCGCTGATACGCCAGATGGTGTTCCCTGCGTCGTCAGCAATCAGCACGCCGCCCTGTTTATCGCTGGCGAGACCCACCGGCAAACCACGTACCTGCTTTTCATCGTCCGTCAGGAAACCTGAAACCACCGTCTGCGGCTGACCCACCGGCTTACCGTTTTCGAACTTCACCCATACGACTTTATAGCCATTCAGCGGCGTTCGGTTCCAGCTGCCATGCTCGCTGATAAACGCACCACCACGGTACTGCGGCATATTATCACCACCGTAGAACAGCAGGCCCAGTGGCGCGACATGCGAACTCAGGGCATAATCCGGCTTGATCGCCTTCTCAACCAGGTCGGGACGCTGCGGTTCGGCACGGGTATCCACATGCTGACCAAAGTAGCTGTAGGGCCAGCCGTAGAAGCCTTTATCCTGCACCGAGGTCATGTAGTCCGGCACCAGATCGGAGCCGATTTCATCACGCTCATTGACGATCGCCCACAGCTTGCCGCTCTGCGGTTCCCACTGCAGGCCAGTCGGATTGCGCAGACCGCTGGCGTAAATACGGCTGGCACCACTGGCCGCATCCACCTCCAGCACCGCTGCCCGGCGATACTCTGCGCCAATGCCGTTTTCGGTGACGTTACTGTTGGAGCCGACGCCCACATAAAGCTTACTGCCGTCAGGGCTGGCTAAAAGGGCTTTGGTCCAGTGGTGGTTAATCGGTCCGCCCGGCAGCTCCGTTACCTCTTCAGGAGCAGTGCGAATCTCCGTGTCCCCTTCGCGATAGGGGAACTTCACCAGGCTGTCAGCATTCGCCACATAGAGCGTATTCCCAATCAACTGCATGCCAAACGGTGAGTGCAGATTCTCGATAAAACGATGCTGCTCCCATTTGCCATTGACGTTGCGCAGCAGCGTAATGCGGTTGCCGCCTGCGCCACCCTTACCTGACGCTTTCTGCACGATGCCCATAATCAGCTGCTTAGGTCGGGTCGTCGGTTTTGAGGGGCCGTTGGATTCTGCGACCAGCACATCATTGTTTGGCAGCACGTAGACCTGACGCGGATGCTGCAGATTCTCAGCAATCTTTTCAATCTTTAACCCGTCAGCCACTTTTGGCATTTCACCGGCTTTCCAGGGCGTGCCTTCCGGTACCTGCATCGGCGGCATAAAGAAGTTCTGCGCCTGCGGCAGTTCGGGATTGGGTCCGATCTGCTTTTGCGGATCGACCAGCGCACCATCATCGCAGCCTGCCAGCAATGCGGTCAGGGTCAGCGCGAGCAGCGTTTTATGCGGTATGTTCATGGTGGCTCCTCCTTAAGCGCTACGCTGACGTAACGCAAGTTGCACATTCGCCAGCAGCAGCAGCGCTACCACCAGCGTCGAGAGCGTTACGCCCAGCGGGATCACCGCGGCAGCATCACGGCTGTGAATAAACGCATTGACGATAGCGATAATGATGGCCACCAGCCAGAGCCAGAAATGGCCCTTTTCCGCGCTGTCACTGCCGCGAAACAGATAAACCAGTGCAATGAGACGTGGCACGATGGCCAGTATCAGTCCCAGCGCAATCAGCCAGCCTGCGGCATCCGTCCAGAACTGCACAAAGGTCTGCATGTAGAGAATGTCAAACAGCCAGGCCGCCACAAAGAATCCAAGCGGTACTGGCTCCAGCAGAGCATACAGCGTCACGGCAAATGCCGATCTTCCCAGGGTATTGCGCATGTTTCTCTCCATTTTTAACGTGAATGCGGACCAGGTCAGATGTCGCGCTGCTCAGAGCATCCGACCCCGCGCCTGTAAAAGATTAGTAAATCTGAAGAGAAACAGAGGGTTTATTCGGAGGGAATTGCAAATCAGGCGGATGACGTCCCTGTCATCGCCGGTCAGTCAGGGCTTATCAGCGGGTAAGGTGACCCAGTAGCCTGGCTGGTAAGGCAGCGGCAGGAACTTCTCGTGGAACGTGCGGAAGGTGGCATCCGGATCGACATCGGCAAACAGATCCGGATGCAGCCATTTCGCCAGCGCCTGGATAGCGACAAATTGATACGGGCTGTCGTAGAACTGATGCCAGATGGCGTGGACGTTGCCATTGTGTGCTACCGGCAGGGTTTTAAAGGCATCGCGCATCATCAGTGCCTTAAGACGCGCCGTCGCGTCGGTGACATTCGCGCCAGGACCGACGCCGACCCATTTGCCCACGGTGTTGTAGTTCTTCCAGTTCGCGCCGGTTACCACCACCACATCCGGCTGGCTGGCGATAATCTGCTCCGGGTTAACGGTGCCGAAGGTGCCAGGGATCAGATCTTTTGCGATGTTGCGACCCCCTGCGATCTCCACCATCTGACCAAAGTTCTCATTACCAAACGACATGCAGCATTCGTCACTGTAGCCACCTGCGCGGTCGATCATCACTTTCGGACGGTAGCCGGTAAAGTTCTTCAGGCGCGACGTCACAAGGTCAATCTGCTGCTGGCGGAAGGTAATAATCTCCTGCGCACGCGCCGGTTTGTTCACCAGTTCGCCCATGATGCGGATACTTTTCTCCGCGTTCATCATCGGCGCTTCACGGAAATCGATAAACACCACCGGCACGCCGACCGCCTGCAGTTTTTCAATCAGCTTGCCTTCATCGGTCGCCGCTTTCGATTCCAGATTCATCAGCACCAGATCGGGCTTCAGGGTCAGCGCCTGCTCGACATTGAAGGTGCCATCTTTCGCGCCGCCGAAGGTCGGTAATGTTTTAATTTCCGGATAGCGCTTTTCATAAGCCTGATAACCGTCCCAGTCCGCCTTGTGGAGATCATCACGCCAGCCAATCACCCGCCTGAACGGGGCGTCGGTGTCAAATGCGGCCAGCAGATAGATCTGACGGCCCTCACCCAGAATGATGCGCTTTGCCTCCTGCGGCACCTCGACCTGACGGCCTGCGACATCGGTAATCATTTTGGCCGAAGCTGTCCCTGCCAGCGTGAGCAGCCCCAGCGCTAAAAACCATTTTTTCATTATGAAAACCCGCACAAATGATAATGAGAATTATTAATGTAAAGCGGCGTTACTATCACCTAAAACGACGTTCAGGGGAAGTCATCCGGTTAAATGTTTTTTGCGGCGAGGTTAATGGGTTAATTGGCCAATAACAGGGCTGTTAATCAGCGAACAAGCGCAGCGTGTTGCTGCTCACAAAACAGACAGCTTTCGTGAATATGCTCACAACACCCTGGGCGGCTGCACACATATTAGCCATTAATCGTATCGATTTGGCCAATGCGTTAATGAATTGTGAACGCTAGATTAAAAATGAAACAGCGTTTTAATAATCCATTGGGAAAGTCATCCACAGGAGTATAACCGTGAAGATCAGCGCCATAGATGTCACCCTCTTTACCTATCCTACCCGGCGCGTTGCCGACAGCGCCGGCCACTCCCATCCCGGCCCGGAAAATGATGCGCAGATGGCACTGTTGACCCTGACCAGCGAGGATGGCGATTGCGGCTACGCCTTTGCGCCGCCGGAAGTGGTGCGATCTCATGTCGTTAACGCCTTCTTCCGCAAGGTGCTGATCGGTCAGAACGCCTTTGACCGCGAGCGGCTGTGGCAGGATCTGGTGCACTGGCAGCGCGGCAGCGCCCATCAGCTCACCGAGCGTGCGCTCTCCGCTGTTGAGCAGGCGCTGTGGGATCTGATTGGGCGCAGGCTGAAACAGCCGGTGCACAAGCTGCTGGGCGGCTATCGCGAGAAGATCCCGGCTTACGGCAGCACCATGTGTGGCGACGAACTCAGCGGTGGGTTATCGACACCGGATGAGTACGCACAGTTCGCGGAAAAGCTGGTGGCACGCGGCTATCGGGCAATCAAGCTGCACACCTGGATGCCGCCGGTCGCCTTTGCACCCAGTCCGACCATGGACATCAAAGCCTGCGCCGCGGTGCGTGAAGCGGTTGGCCCGGATATCGCACTGATGCTGGACGGCTACCACTGGTACAGTCGCAGCGACGCGCTGACCATCGGCAAGGCGCTGGAGAAGCTTAACTTCACCTGGTTTGAAGAGCCGATGGAGGAAGAGAGCATGGCCTCTTACACCTGGCTGGCGGATAACCTCTCTATCGACGTGCTCGGCCCGGAGAGCCTGGGCGGCAAACATCACAGCCGCGCCGACTGGGTCCGTGCTGGTGCCTGCGACATTCTGCGTGCCGGGGCCAATGGCGTAGGCGGCATCTCCGCCACGATGAAAGTGGCCAGTCTGGCGGAAGCCTTCGGCATGGATTGCGAAGTTCACGGCAACGGCGCAGCCAGCCTGGCGGTCGTCGGGGCAATCCGTAACTGCCGCTGGTATGAGCGTGGCCTGCTGCATCCCTTCCTGGATTATGAGACGCCGCCTGCGTATCTCAACAGCCTGATTGATCCGATGGACGATCGGGGCTTTGTCACCCTGCCCACCCGCAGCGGGCTGGGAGAGGATATCAACTTCAGCTGGATTGAGACCCACACGCTGAACCGCTGGTAATGAAGTACGGCAAACAATAATAACCCCGTTGCCGCGCAGCCCTGATGACGCGGTAAACGGGAAAAACCTCTGACCTGCTGGACTTTACCTATGACCCTGACACAACGATGTGGCGCGTGGCTGATCACGCTGCTGGTGCTCACGGGCAGCGCGTCAATCCAGGCAAAGACCCCGGATGACCAGCTGATCGTCGGCATGAACATGAACAACCTGCTCACCCTGGATCCGGCCGCGATGACCGGCAACGAGGTGGTCGGCATTGTGGTGAATCTCTATGACGGCCTGGTGGAGCTGAATCCGCAGCAGCTCACCGAGGTGCGCCCGGCGCTGGCGGAACGCTGGTCAGTCAGTCCGGATAACCGCACCCTGACCTTTCACCTGCGCGACAACGTCAGGTTTCACTCCGGCAATCCGCTCACCAGCGCCGATGCAGTCTGGTCGATGCGCCGGGTGCTGCATCTGAATCTGGCGCAGGCGTCGGTGTGGAAGTCCTACGGTTTCAGCCGCGACAATGTGGACCAGATGGTCACCGCACCCGACGACCGCACGCTGGTGATCACCCTGCCTAAACCCAACGATCCGCAGCTGGTGATCTACTCGCTGGCGGCGCTGGGCAGCATGGTGGTGCTGGACCGTAAAACGGTGCAGCAGCATGAAGTCGATGGCGACTGGGGCAACCGCTGGCTCACCACGCATGAAGCGGGTTCCGGCCCGTTCCGACTGGATGTCTGGCAGGCAAAAGACGTGTTGCGCATGAGTCGCGCGACAGACTACTGGCGCGGTGAGGCGAAGATGTCGCGGGTGGTATTCCGCCACCTGCAGGAGTCGCAGACCCTGCGGCTGATGATGCAGAAAGGCGATCTCGATATCGCCAGCAACATGGCGATCCCCGACGTGCGCGCCCTGCGTCACGATCCCGACCTCACCCTTGATGCCGTCAGAAAAGGGACAATTTACTACCTGGCGATGAGCATGAAAGATCCGCACTTTGACAATATTAAGGTGCGTGAGGCGGTCCGCTACCTGGTCGATTATCAGGGCATCAACAAGAGCCTGATGACCGGCTACGGCGAACTGCATCAGCGCCCGATTCAGGCGGGCATGCCTGCCACGCTGCCTGACCCGGGTTACCGGCTTGATGTACCGCGCGCCCGTGCGCTGCTGGCTGAAGCCGGCTATCCGGACGGCTTCGACACCACGCTGCGGGTGCTGGCCGATCAGCCGTTCCTGAATATTGCCATCGCCATTCAGTCAACGCTGCTGCAGGGCGGCATCCGGGCAAAAATCATTACCGGCACCGGCAACCAGATTTATGGCGCGATGCGCGATCGCCAGTTCAGCCTGCTGGTCGGACGCGGCGGCAGCGGCGTCGAGCCACACCCCCACTCCAGCCTGCGCGCGCTGGTCTACAACCCGAACAATGCCGACAACGCCCGGCTGACTAACTTCCAGGGCTGGCGAACCGGTTTCTACGACGCCCAGCTCAACCGCATGATCGATCAGGCGCTGGTGGAACGTGACAAAAACCGCCAGCAGCAGGCCTATTACGCCATCCAGCAACGCTATGACCAGCTGGTGCCTGCGCTGATGCCGATTTCACAAATGCTCGACTCCGTGGTGGTCAGTAACCGTGTGCAGGCGTATCAGCCGCATCCTTCTGCAACGACCTTCCTGCGCGACGTCTGGAAAACGCCTGAAGCCCTGGCGGGAGGCACACCATGATACTGACCCTGACACGAAATCAGTGCCGCCGCATCAGCCATCGCGCGGTGCAGGTGTTAATCACGCTGTTCGGCCTGCTGCTGCTGACCTTTTTTATTGGCCGGGTGATGCCGCTGGATCCGGTGCTGGCGATAGTCGGTCCCGATGCCGACCAGGCCACTTATCAGCAGGTCTACCACCAGCTTGGCTTTGATAAACCGCTGTGGGTGCAGTTTGGCATCTATCTCAATGCGCTGCTGCATGGCGACCTGGGCCACGCGCTGCTCACCGGCCAGCCGGTCATGCATGACATCCTGCGCGTCTTTCCCGCCACGGTTGAGCTGGCCACGCTGGCAATTGTGATTGGCGCAGGGCTGGGCGTCCCGCTGGGCGTGCTGGCGGCGGCGCGGCGTAACAGCGTCATCGACTATCTGGTACGGATGCTCAGCCTGGCCGGTTATTCCACGCCGATCTTCTGGGTTGGCATGATGGGATTGCTGCTGTTCTATGCCCATCTCGGCTGGGTCGGCGGTGCAGGACGAGTGGACTTCAGCCTGGATGGCATCGTGCCGCGCCGCACTGGTTTTATGCTGATTGACGCCCTGCTGGCGGATAACGGTCAGGTGTTCCGGAATGCGCTGAATCATCTGGTGCTGCCCGCCTCACTGCTCGGCTTTCACTCCATGGCTTACATCAGCCGGATGACGCGCAGTTTTATGCTCGCGCAGTTGTCGCAGGAGTTCATTCTGACCGCGCGGGTCAAAGGCCTGACCGAATGGCAGGTGATCTGGCAGCACGCGTTTCGCAATATCCTGGTTCAGCTGCTGACCGTGGTGGCGCTGGCCTATGGTTCGCTGCTGGAGGGTGCCGTGCTGATTGAAACGGTCTTCTCCTGGCCCGGTTTCGGCTCTTATCTCACGTGCAGCCTGATGCTGGGCGATATGAATGCGGTAATGGGCTGCGTGCTGGTGGTGGGTCTGATTTTTGTGCTGCTTAACCTGATCTCCGACCTGCTCTACCAGGTCTTCGATCCGAGGACCAAAGTATGACTATCTCGTTTGATGCTGCGTCTGTCAGTCCTTCCCGCGAGCGGCTGGCGCGCTGTCGGCGATTTGCTGCCCGCTGCGGGTCTTTCCTCTGGCGCATGGCCTGTAATCCCCTGACCGCCATCGGCGGTGGCATTGTGCTGCTGCTCTGTATCGTGGCGCTGTTTGCCCCCTGGATCGCACCGTATCATCCGCTGATTCAGGATCTGAACAACGCCCTGACGCCGCCCGGTGCGGCCCACTGGTTCGGCACTGATGAGTTTGGCCGGGATATATTCAGCCGTCTGGTGTGGGGTGCGCGCATCACGCTCTACATCGTGCTGCTGGTCTCAGTGACCGTCGGACCGCTGGGCCTGCTGCTGGGCGTTACCGCGGGTTACTTTGGCGGCAAAGTCGATAGCGTGCTGATGCGCGTCACCGATATCTTCATCTCCTTTCCCAGCCTGGTGCTGGCGCTGGCATTTGTGGCGGCGCTGGGTCCGGGTCTGGAGCATGTGGTGATCGCCATTACCCTTACCGCCTGGCCACCGATTGCCCGTCTGGCGCGCGCCGAAACGCTGTCGCTGCGTCAGGCGGACTTTATTTCGGCGGTGCGCTTACAGGGTGCGTCGCCGCTGCGGGTACTGTGGAAACATATTATTCCGCTCTGCCTGCCGTCGGTGATTATCCGCATCACCATGAATATGGCGGGCATTATCCTTACCGCCGCCGGGCTGGGCTTTCTCGGACTGGGCGCGCAGCCGCCAGATCCGGAATGGGGCGCGATGATCGCCAGCGGCCGTACCTACATGCTGGAGTGCTGGTGGGTGGTTACCGTGCCCGGTCTGGCGATCCTGATTAACAGCCTGGCATTTAACTTCTTAGGAGATGGCCTACGTGACCTGCTCGATCCCCGCAGTGAGTAACGCCTCGCCGTTGCTCGACGTGCGCGATTTGCACGTGAACTTTGTTAACGGACGCCAGATCACCCCGGCGGTGCGCGGCGTCTCCTTTCAGCTCGGTCAGGAGAAGCTGGCGATTGTCGGCGAGTCCGGCTCCGGTAAATCGACCGTGGGCCGCGCCCTGCTGCAGCTGCATCCGGCCAGGGCGCGCATCGAGGCGAGCCGGATGCAGTTTGGTGATATCGACCTGCTGCACGCCAGCCCGGCGCAGATGCGCGCCATTCGCGGCAAACGCATCTCCATGATTATGCAGGACCCGAAATATTCCCTGAACCCGGTGATTCGGGTGGGCGAGCAGATTGCCGAAGCCTGGCGCAGTCATCATCGCGGCCAGAAAGCGGCGGCCCGTCAGCGGGCGCTGGCGATGCTGGAAGAGGTGCAGATCCGCGATCCTGAGCGGGTATATCAGCTCTATCCTCATGAGATTTCCGGCGGTCAGGGGCAGCGGGTGATGATCGCCATGATGCTGATCACCGAGCCGGAACTGGTGATTGCCGATGAGCCGACCTCTGCGCTGGATGTCTCGGTGCGCCTGCAGGTGCTGGCGCTGCTGGACGATCTGGTGAAGGCGCGCGGGCTGGGGCTGATTTTTATCAGCCACGACATCAGTCTGGTGCGCAGCTTCTGCGATCGGGTGCTGGTGATGTATGCCGGACGCGTGGTGGAGTCGCTGGCCGCCCGTGAACTCGATCGCGCGCAGCATCCCTATACGCAGGGATTACTGGCGGCACTGCCCGACCTTGATCACCGGCGTACGCGCCTGCCGGTATTACAACGTCATGCCAGCTGGTTGACGGACTAAGGAGTTCGCGATGATTAACGTGAAAAATCTCAGCCTGAGTTTTGGTGATGACGATCGCCGGAGTCAGGTGTTGTTCGACGTCAATCTGCAGGTGAAACCGGGTGAAATTTTCGGGCTGGTGGGCGAGTCGGGATCGGGCAAAACTACGGTACTAAAGTGCCTGGCGGGATTATTTACTCACTGGCAGGGTGAGCTGAGCATTAATGACCAGCCACTGACGCACCGCATCGATCGGGCACGCTGTCGTCAGGTGCAGATGGTGTTTCAGGACCCTTATGGTTCGCTGCATCCGCGTCACACGCTGGGTGACATCCTGGAAGAGCCGTTGCAGATTCAGGGTATCGGGCAGCGCCAGCAGCGGGTGGTGGCGATGCTGGATAAGGTCGGGCTAAATCGCGCCTGGCAGACGCGCTATCCGCACCAGCTTTCGGGAGGCCAGCGTCAGCGCGTGGCGATTGCCAGGGCGCTGATTTTAGAGCCGCGCGTACTGCTGCTGGATGAGCCGACTTCTGCACTGGATGTTTCGGTGCAGGCGGAGATCCTGAATCTGCTCAGCGATCTGCAGCAGCAGGAGAACCTGACCTATCTGATGGTAACGCACGATCTGGGCGTGGTGGCGCATCTCTGCCATCGCGTGGCGGTCATGCAACAGGGTAAGGTGCTGGAGACGCTGGATGTGCCGACGCTGGTGGCCGATCGCGCCGCGATGCCCTATACGCGGATGCTGGTAGAGGCGAGTCGCCACAAACCTCCGGCACTTGCGCAGCAGAGCTGAAGAGTAATGGTCGCAGAGAGAAGATAAAAAAGGCCGGTCAGACCGGCCTCGTGAAATCGGATGGCTTAGTGCGTCAGCTGACGCACAAAAGCAACGATCTCCTGATTTTTACCATGCTCAAAAAGGCACTGCTGGAAACGCGGGCCGCTGACAGCGGTACGTACCAGTTCAGGATCGATGGCGCGCAGGGTGTCGAGATAGTTATCTTTGATCACCGCAGCCTTAACCTGATTCAGCAGACCGGCATTGCGTACCTGCGGCTCTTTACGCTCTGGCGGATAGCCATTGCCCTTCTCACCGGTGAACGCCTTTTCAAAGATAAAGCGCAGATTCAGTTCTGCGCCCCAGCCAAATCCTTTGGCAAACGGCAGCGCCAGTGCGTTACCGTTGTTAATCTGGGCAAACAGGTAGGCATCCGCCGGATCGATACAGTAGCCGCAGTTGACGCCCGGATGGATGTTAAGCGACATCAGCGCGCCCTGCCCGGTACCGCAGCCCGCGACCACGAAATCCACTGCCTGGCTGTTGAGCAGTATGCTGGCCTGAATACCGAGGTGAATGTAGGTCAGATGGTGATCCTGCTCATCGCTCATCCCGACGTTGAAGACCTGATGGCCCAGCGGCTGTGCGACGCCTTCCAGTTCTTTCAGCACGGTAACGTTTTTAGCGGCCTGGCTGTTTTCCATCATTAATGCGATTTTCATGATCTACCCTTATAAATTAATTGAAACACCGTTTCATTTTAATGAAAAAGCACTAAAGTGCATGGGCTAATTCACCTGCGCGCTGTGAGAGCCATCACAAAACGGCCATTGCAGTGCCTGTTACCGCATGAGGGTTCCGATGTTTATTTATCATAAAGACCAGCCACTGGACGATCTGGGTGGTGGCGTGACCCGCCGCGTGCTGGCGCATGGGGGCACAATGATGGCAGTTGAAGTCCGTTTTGAAAAAGGGGCGACTGGCCCGCTGCATCACCATCCCCATGAGCAGCTGACCTATGTACTGAGCGGACGCTTTGCTTTCACCATTGAGGGTGAAACGCGGGAAGTGGGTCCGGGGGATACACTCTACAAAGCTCCTGATGTGGTTCATGGTTGCGTTTGTCTGGAGGCGGGTGTGCTGCTGGATACCTTTACGCCGCAACGCGAAGATTTTCTCGCCGCTAAATAACTCATGCGGCCCGATGGGCCGCTTGTCTGACTGACCTGTGCTGTGTCTTTGACCTGCCCGCCGGATTTGACTTAAAACCGGTGCAATTTCTCTGACATTCCCTTCACTGCTAACTGAATGATTAGCCGGTACTTCCTCTGGAACCGCGCTACGCTTAGCGCCGGCTTAAAAATCATTCAGGCAGATTTCTGTACAAAAACCGGATCGTTGTATAAGTTTAATAACCACACCAGTCCATTTTTTAACCCGAAACAGGACGATAATATGCCAATGCAAAACACGCTGACCCTGCCGGTGAACCCTACCATCCCGGTCAAAAATGAGTTCACATCATCCTTTGCCGCTTCTGAGCAGGACAAACTCAATTTTCTGATTGAGGAGTTACTGGAAGCAGGTAAAGAAAAAAGCTGCATGGAACTGCTGCGTCATCTGGCTTCCGCGGACAGCGCCGAAGAAGAAGCGTGCTGTCGCGAACTGCTGACGTTGCTGATGGCGCAAAAATGATGGCTGTGGCTGGCTGTATAGCGCAGATTCACTACGCTTCGGGACCTCAATCGATATTTTGCACATTCGCCTGACCGCACTTCGCCGTTCAGGCGTATTTATGTTCATCTAAAAATTACCTGCTGTTCCCAACACCCAATTGCCTGTAGCAACGGATGCTGATCCGGGTGGTCAATGCAGGTTTGCTTACAATCCCCCATCCTCTCATTGCTTATCCCTCCACGCTTTTGTTAGCCTGAATCGCACATCGACGAGACGTGGCTTACTCCGGCCGCACGGTTTATTACCCGTCTGTTAAAGGAGTGACATGTTCATGACCTCTGCACCTGCCACACTGCATCTGCTGTGTGGAAAAATGGCTTCGGGGAAATCGACGCTGGCGGCTCAGCTGGGTACGTTGCCCGGTTACGTCGTCATCAGTGAGGATCAGTGGCTGGCCGCGCTCTACCAGGACGAGATGCATTCAGTGGCCGATTACGTGCGCGTTGCGACAAAACTCAGGAAGGCGATAACGCCCCATCTGGTAGCGCTGCTTAAGGCAGGGGTATCGGTGGTGCTCGATTTCCCGGCCAACACCCGAGCCAATCGTGACTGGCTGCGCTCGGTGATAGAGGCGTCTTCTGCTGATCATCGCCTGCATTATCTGGACGTGCCAGACGCGCTGTGTAAATCGCGTCTGCACGCCCGTAATCAGGGTGGCGAACACGCCTTTGCTGCAACGGACGAGCAGTTCGCGCTGATTACCCGCTATTTTGAACCGCCACACGAGGCAGAAGGTTTTAACCTGGTGCGCCACGGTTGACGTCTTCTGATATCAGGTGAGTTCAAGAGCGGCCAGCACGTCAGCAATCGCCCGACAGTCGGCAGCGGAAAGCGGCAACAGCGGACGTGGCAGGCAGTCTCGTTCGGTCAGCCCCAGCAGCCCTGCCGCAGCGCTGATTACCCGGAAACTCCCGCCGTGCTGGCGGAACAGTGCCCACAACGGCTGAAGACGATCGGACTGTGCTCTGACGCTTGCATAATTGCCTGCGGTTGCCGCCTCGGTCATCGCTTTTGCCACGCGCGGAAACAGCCCGCCGCACACCGAATACCAGCCATCGCAGCCCGCAATCAACCCGTTGCCAGCAGAGGCATCACCGCTAACACCAATCGACACGGAAGCAGGCAGCGTGCCGCGCAGTTGCATGAGGCGATCATTCGCCGCGGATTGCTCCGCCGGTACACCCGGAATTTTCACTGAACCCACACCAGGCAGTTCAGCGATGCGGCCCAGCAGCGCATCCGAAAACGTAAAATGGGTGCTGCCCGGATTGTCATAAATGCAGATCGGCACCGAGGCGTGACGCGTCACGGTCTCATAAAGCGTGAACACTTCCTCCTCTTTCAATGCCTGATAACCCAGCGGCGGCAGCAGTAACGCGGCGGCACCCGCCTGCTGCGCATCTTCCGCCAGCGCCAGCACCTCATCGGTGCTCACCGCACCCACGCAGATCATCACCGGAATCGAATCTGCATGTTCCACTGCCAGCGTTGCGATGCGCCTGCGCTGCGTGCGGGTCAGATACGCATAGCTGCCGGTTGATCCCAGCACGCCAAGGGAGTCGACCTTTGCCTCCGTCAGCCTGCTCAGCAGCCGCAGAAAGGCCGCTTCATCGGGTTTACCCTCTGCAAAGGGAGTAAGGGGAAAGGCACTGAGTCCTGCAAACATGGTCTGCTCCTGTTTATCGAGGGTGACGGGTACTAAGAACCGGAGCCTGAGAGTGATTTCCGACTGCTCCAGCCCGTAACACGCTTATGAATTCTGTCACAATTCCGCAAACTCGTCTCAGACCTGCCAACACATTCAAAAAATCGACTGTTAGTTTAACCTTTTGAATCAAAGAGGTTTTAAATGATAACACCAGGCAATCATGCGGAACACACATTAATCATTGTCCTTTTTGCACTTATTTAGCGCCGGGCGCTGATCCACTCTTCAGTCACAGGCGCGGCAAAAAGCGTCATACCTTACTGGAGTTACTGATGCAGACAACCTCACCCATGACTCACCGCGCCAGGATTGGCGCTATATTTCGTGTTACCTCCGGCAATTTTCTCGAACAGTTCGATTTCTTCCTGTTCGGTTTTTATGCCACCTATATCGCCCATACCTTCTTCCCGGCCAGCAGTGAGTTTGCCTCACTGATGATGACCTTTGCCGTCTTTGGTGCAGGCTTCCTGATGCGCCCCATTGGCGCAGTGGTGCTGGGGGCGTACATCGATAAGGTCGGCCGTCGTAAGGGGCTGATCGTCACGCTCTCCATCATGGCGGCGGGCACCTTTATGATCGTGCTCATCCCCTCTTACCAGAGCATTGGCCTGTGGGCACCGCTGCTGGTGCTGATCGGCAGACTGCTACAGGGTTTCTCCGCCGGTGCAGAGCTGGGCGGCGTGTCGGTTTATCTGGCCGAGATCGCGACGCCGGGCCGCAAAGGCTTTTACACCAGCTGGCAGTCGGGCAGTCAGCAGGTCGCGATTATGGTGGCGGCGGCGATGGGCTTTATCCTTAACGCCGTGCTGGAAGAAAGTGCTATCCGCGAATGGGGCTGGCGCATTCCGTTCCTGTTTGGCTGCCTGATTGTGCCGTTTATCTTCGTGCTGCGTCGCAAGCTGGAAGAGACGCAGGAGTTCAGCAGTCGTCGCAGTCATCCTGATGTGAAACAGGTGTTCCGCATTCTGCTCAGTAACTGGCAGGTGGTGATTGCCGGGATGCTGATGGTCGCGATGACCACCACGGCGTTTTACCTGATTACGGTTTACGCGCCGACCTTTGGCAAGAAAGTCCTGCTGCTGAGCGCCTCGGACAGCCTGCTGGTGACGCTGCTGGTGGCGGTGTCGAACTTCATCTGGCTGCCGATTGGCGGCGCGATCTCCGACCGTTTTGGCCGCAAACCTGTCCTGGTTGCCATGACCCTGCTGGCGATCGCTACCAGCTATCCAGCCCTGAGCATGCTGGCAGCGGCACCGGGCTTTTCCATGATGCTGGGCGTGCTGCTGTGGCTTTCAATGATTTATGGCCTCTACAACGGCGCGATGATCCCGGCACTGACCGAAATCATGCCAGGGGAAGTCCGTGTGGCGGGATTCTCGCTAGCCTATAGCCTGGCAACGGCGGTGTTTGGTGGCTTTACCCCGGTGATGTCGACTGGCCTGATCGAGCTGACCGGCGACAAAGCTTCGCCAGGTTACTGGATGAGTTTCGCGGCTCTCTGCGCACTGGGCGCAACACTGTATCTCTATCGCCGCACCCGCAGTGCCGTATCACCTGTCCATAAAACCGTTAGCTGAGGAATTGAAGATGAAACTGAAAACGATGTCGCTGTACGCTGCCCTGCTGTTCAGTGTGGCGGGCAGTGCCACGGCGCAGGCAAAAGAGCTGACGGTAATGATCTCGGGCGGATTTAAAGCGGCATGGGATACGCTCTCGCCCCGCTTCGCCCAGCGTGAAGGGATCACCATTAACACGGTGGCCGGTCCGTCGATGGGCAAGACGCCACAGGCGATTCCGGCGCGGCTGGCGCGTGGTGAACCGGCTGATGTGGTGATTATGGTGGGCGATGCGTTAAGCGATCTGCAAAAAAAGGGCGCAACGCTGCCGGGTTCACGGGTTGAGCTGGCGGACTCGCGCATCGGTGCAGTGATTAAACAGGGTGCCACACCGGTTAAAATCGGCAGCGAAATCGAGCTGCGTACTGCCCTGCTGAACGCCTCTTCCATCGCCTACTCTGACAGCGCCAGCGGCAAATATGTCAGCAGCCAGCTCTTCAGCCGACTGGGCATTGAGGATCAGGTGAAAGCGAAGGCGGTCAAAGTTGAGCGCATCCCGGTGGCCTCTGAGGTCGCGGCCGGTAACTACGCCATCGGCTTTCAGCAGGTCAGTGAGCTGCTGCCGGTATCGGGCGTTACTTTTATTGGCGAACTGCCGGACAAGCTGCAATACACTACCCGCTTTGCCGGTGCCGTAGTACGCAGCTCAGCGCAGCCCGACGAGTCGGCGAAGCTGCTGCACTGGCTCGCCTCGCCTGAGGCACAGCAGGCAGTACACGCCAGCGGCCTGCACAGCGTGAAGGCGTCAAAACCGGCTAAAGTCGCTGATACTGTTCAATAATCAGATTTTCCAGTTCGCTGGCGATATGCGAGAGCATCCGGCCATTTTTACGCAACAGGCCTACAGTGCGCTTCACCTGCGGATCGGTTAACGGCACCGCCATCAGCAGAGCGTGATCGTAGCCGGGCATCGACATGGCGGGGACGGCAGCAATGCCAAGCCCCGCCTCAACCATCCCCAGCATGGTAGTCACGTGCCGGGTTTCACAGACACAGGGCTTCTCCGGCATGATCGCCTGCAACGCCTGGTCCAGCAGGTTGCGATTGCCGGAAGTCTTATCGAGTCCGACCCACTCATACTGATAAAACGCCTGCCAGCTCAGACTCTTTTTGCCTGCTATCGGATGGTCACGCCGACAGGCCGCCACATATGGGTCGTCCATCAGCGGCTGGAAGTGCACATCCGGCTGCGAGCGGCTGGAAAAACTGATGCCGAAGTCGGCCTGCCCGCCAATAACCGCGTCATAGACGTTGGCCGCGCTGCTATCAATCAGCTTCACCCGCACCTTTGGATAGCGCGCCTGAAACAGCCGGATGATGCTGGGCATAAAGTAGTAGGCGGCTGACGGCACACAGGCCACAGTAATCAGGCCGGTGCGGGCTAAGCTTATTTCACTCAGATCGGCCATCACCTCTTCAAAATCGGCCAGCAGCTTCTCCGAACGCTGAGCAAACGCATGCCCTTTCAGCGTCAGCGTGACGCGGCGCGTGGTCCGCTCAAACAGTTTGATTCCCAGCGTGGTTTCAAGCTTGTCGATGCGGCGGCTCAGCGCCGATTGCGAAAGGCAGATCGATTCCGCCGCCAGACGAAAATTGCCAAACTCCACCAGCGCGCGAAACGCGTAGAGGTCATTGAGATCGAAATTAACCGGCATAAGTCCTTCTATCCGTGGTCTGTCAGTGCTGGCGATTAACATTGAGGAAACGTAACAATAACATCATTGCTCTCACTGATCTCATTGCCGCCTGCAGCTGAAGGTAAAACCTTAATGGGACGGCTCCACCTTATGCAGGAATCGACCCGGATAATCGGGTTGGATGGCGTGCTGGCTGCTGTAGCGGCCAAACAGCTTATAGCGGTTTAAGGCGATGCGATCGTAGGCAAAATTACCGATCGCGTCGGGAAAGTGGCGCAGCACTGCCAGCCCGCGCCACGGGGCAGGCAGATGCTGCATCACGCGGAACACCGCCTGCGCCCGCAGCCAGTGCTGATTACCATCAATGTAGACAATGGTGCTGATGTTCTCTTCCGGCATCCCGGCCCAGCGCAACAGTGCTTTGCCCTGCTCGCTCTGCACCGAGGCAAAACGGACCTGCCGCGCCAGATGGTGACGCAGCAGAAACTGAACCCAGCCGTTACACAGCTTACAGACGCCGTCATAGAGTACGGCGCTTTCACCGGTTTGCAGATACGGGGGTGATGACATCCTGCAACTCCTCACTCTTCTGATGATGAGCTGAAGTGTAGCGGGTTCTGGTCAGTTGCTGTTGCAGCCAGTGGATAATGGCCGCGTGATCCTGAGCGCAGGCATCCACTTCACACACCGGACCCAGCGCCATCGGCCTGGCCTGTTGCGCCAGCTGGCGCAACTCCGGCAGATACTCAGCCCCCGGATGGCCCGGCAGCCGCTGCGACAGCCGCGCCTGATAGCGCGCCACCGCCACCTCCGGCGCAATCTTCAGCCACAGTTCCAGCACCTCTTCGACGCCAGCCTGTTGCAGTCCCTGCTCCAGCAGCGTGCGCGGCTGAAACCCAAACCAGGCATCAATCAGCCAGACCTGACTGGCGGATGCCTGTTCGACGATGTTCCAGATCGCCTGATAAGCCGCGCAGCCCAGTTGCCGGTTACGCGAGCGATCGACCGGCGCAAAAGCCTGCATAAACGGCTCTTTCAGCCTGTCGAGGGTCAGCACCGGCCAGCCAAAGTATTGTGACAGCGCGTGCGTCAGGGTGCTTTTACCTGAGGCGGGGATGCCGTTAACCAGCACCACACGTTTGGGGGGAATGTTTTGCGTCATAGAATGTCGATAACCTCCGCCACACTGCTGGCCTGACGTAGCCGGACCAGCGTCTCCTCATCCTCCAGCAGCGACACAATCGCGCGGATCCCCTCTTCAATATGCGCGTTGCTGTCGCGTGCGCCAAACATAATCACAATGTCCGCCTTATCGCTGCCCTCAAATGAGATCGGCTCATTCAGCAGGATCAGACTGAAACAGTCGCGGATCACCCCCGCTTCCGGTCGCGCATGGGGAATGGCGATCCCCTCCTCAAACACATAATAAGCGCCGTGAGCCAGCGTATTGGCGATCACGGCATCAGGATAGGTGGCATCAAGATAACCGCCGCTGACCAGCGGTTCGGCGGCCAGCGCGATAACCTGACGCCAGTCCGTGGCATCGATGCCAATCTGAATGGCGTTGGCCTCCTGCAATAACTGCTTTATCGTCATCAGCTCTCCTTAAATCGACTGGCGAACCACATTGCGTAATTCATCGATTTTGACAAACAGCGCATCAATTTCATTGCGGTAGCGACGGCTTTTCGCAAACAGGCTTAATGCCCGGTTATATTCCAGCATTAATTGTTTTTGCGTTTCGCCATCACGCGGATTCATTGCCAGCTGCTGCTCCAGTTGCGTTATTTTCTCGCGACTTAATTCCGCCAGATGATCCTGCTGCTGCTCGCTGAGTGGTTCCACAGCCGGAGACTTTTTGAGAAATCCAAACATAGGCTCTCCTGCCCCATATAATATTGGGGTAGCTAATCTAAACAGTGAATAAAAGATCGTTAACGCATTAACCCGGTGATGGCGGCACGGGTAATTACCGGAATAACTGCATTTTCTCTACCAGCACATTCGTCACCGCATCATTAGCCGGTACCAGGAAATTACGTACGCTGTCATTAACTTTGCCTTTTTCGAAGGTCGATTTGCACTGCGCCACCCACTGCACATTCATTTCGGTGCCGACATTCACCTTCTCAATTCCGCTGCTGACCGCCAGCCGCATATCCTCATCGCTGACGCCAGTACCGCCGTGCAGCACCAGGGGCGTATGGGTTGCCGCCGTAATATCTGCCAGCCGCTGATGCTGAATATGCGCTTTACCGGTGTAAAGCCCGTGCACGGTGCCGATGGAGATCGCCAGCATATCGACGCCGGTCTCTTCAACGAAGCGGCGAGCATCTTCCACCGGCGTGAACGCTATCGCCTCCATCTCTACGCATTGACCATCTTCCGACCCGCCGATGGCACCCAGCTCCGCTTCTACCGAGACATTGTGTGGCCGCGCCATATCAATCACACGACGGGTATTCGCAATATTCTCATCAATGGGCAGATGTGAGCCGTCGTACATGACAGAACTGAATCCGGCATCAATCGCCGTCTGAATCGCCGCTAAATCGGAACAGTGATCGAGATGCAGGCAGGTCGGCACATTCGTACTCTCTGATAGCGATTTAATCGCATCGACCAGCAGTTTATGGCCGAGATATTTCGCCGTGCCGGTGGAGATTTGAATCATTAACGGGCTGTTGGTTTTCTCTGCCGCTTTAAAATAGGCGGGCAGCATCTCCAGACAGTGGAGATTAAACGAACCGACCGCTTTAAAGTCACGCTGTTTGGCCAGCTGTAACAGATCGGCGAAGTTATAAAGTTTCATGAATTTTTTCCTCCTGAGGTTTGGTCGATTTGCCATTAACAAACCAGGCAAGCGCGGTAATAAAGGCGATAAACAGGGCGACAAACAGCCAGTTATTCTGGAAGGCATGACCAAGCACCAGGCCGGTACTGATCACGTCGGAGTCACTGAAGGTGACGCCGGTGAAGCCGTAGCTCTCCAGCATCGGCACCAGGATGGCGGGCAGAATGGTGATAAAGAGACCGTGGACGAAGCCGCCGATCATCGCGCCGCGCCGCCCGCCCATGGCATTACCAAATACTCCGGCGGTGCCACCGGCAAAGAAGTTGGTCAGCAGGCCAGGCAGGATCATCGCCAGACCAAACATCGGGAAGACCAGCATGCCGACGATGGAGCCAAGGGTGGTGGCAAGGAAGCCGACAATCACCGCATTCGGGGCGTACGGAAACATCACCGGGCAGTCCAGCGCCGGTTTCGCATCTGGCACCACGCGCATCGCGATACCCCGGAAGGCAGGCACCAGTTCGTTCAGCAGCAGGCGGACGCCGCTGTAGAGCACGAAGACCCCGGCCACGAACTGAATCGACTGCATAAAGGCGTACATCAGGTAGTTCATGCCGTTGCTGTACTGGGCAATGAAGGCCGGACCGGCTGCCACGGCGGGGATCAGGTACATTGGCACCATCACCAGCGCCATCGACAGATAGGTATCCTGCAGAAACTTAAAGTTATCGGGCAGCTTCAGGTCTTCGGTGGAACGCGATCCTTTGCCAACCACTTTGGCGACCGCCGCCGTGACCAGATAACCGATGGTGCAGAAATGACCCAGTGCCACGTCGTCCGAGTCGGTGATGCGCCGCACCACTGGCTGCGCCAGCGCGGGCATCACGACCGCCATAATCCCGCCAAAGATGCCGCCGGTCAGAATCAGCGGCAGGCCGGTCAGCCCCGCTTTATAGCCGATCACCGCGCCAATGGTCGCCATCCACAGCAACGCCTGGCCGGTCAGGAAGATGTACTTAAACGGCGTCAGTCGGGCGATGATGATGTTGACGATAAAGATCACCAGCAGTGTCAGCGCCACTTCCGACCCCAGCTCACGGTTAGCCAGCCCGGCAATGGCGGCCACATCGGTGATATAGCCGCGCATGCCAAAGCCATGGGTGAAAATAGTATTGAGGAACGTCAGGGTGCCCACAATAATATTGATACCCGCCATCATAATTAAAAAGCCGAGCAGGGTTTTAAAGGTGCCTTCCACCACCTTGCCTGCCGATTTTTTTTGCAGCAGCAGACCAATCAGGGCAATAAAGGCGATCAGAATCGACGCCTGCCCCAGCAGATCTTTTACCAGGAAGTCGATCACACTATTCATGGGCGGCGACCTTCTGGTTGCGTTCTTTTAAAAAGGCCAGGATCTTCTGCTCTATTTCCGCTTTATCGGTCAGCCGGTTAAGAATAATGACCCGTTTAATCTGCTCCGGACTGGCGTCGGCGTTTAAAACATCGGCAAAGGCTTTTTGCGTCAGGATCATATCTGACTTAAAGGCATTCGCTTCTGAAATGGTGGTGTGATCGATATCAGCCTCAATTTCCAGCTTTTTTAATACTGCTTTTGCGCTCATCTCAATTGCAAAACTGGAACCTAATCCACAACCACAGACACAGAGTATTTTCAGCATGGTTTTTTCCTCACACTATATTGAGTTGCTTAGCGAGTTTGTAATGGTGCCCGTCAATATCGACCAGGCGTTTTTGCATGCTTATTAAATCAATCGGGATCGGTTTATTGCTGCCATTAATAATGACCGCTTTATTCCGCATACCTGACTGAATACAACGCACCACTTCACTGGCTATAATGGTGCCCTGAAAGATCTCTTCGCAGGTCGGATCACCATTGCGCAGCCCGTAACCCAGAATGGTCTTACGGATGCGCACGCCAATAAGCGGTTCAAGCTGTTTGATTAAGGTGTCGATCGCCCCCTGAAAACCGGGCGAGTATTCGCGGGTGTAGCCTTCTGAACAGAGGATGACCACGCTGTTCTGCTCTGCCAGCCGCCGGGTGATGCGCTGCGCCAGTTGTGGCAGCGGGATCTGGCACTCGGGGATCAGCGCAATATCCGCGTTAGATTTAATCGCGGACTGCAGGGTCAATTCACCGCAATAGCCGCCGAGTAATTCCAGCATAAAAACCCGGCCCGGTAAGGCGCGGCCGGTATTACGCAGTTTCGCGACCTCTTTTAATACCTGCTCGCAGGCGGTAGAAAATCCCAGCGTGTAATCACTGCCGAAGACATCATTATCGATGGTCATACCGACGCCAAAACAATTCACACCATATGCCGACAGGGTATGAAGAAATTGCAGCGACCCGTCCCCCCCCGCCATAATTACTATATCAATACGGGCACTTTTCAGCTGGCGTGCAATTAACTCATATTCGCTGCGCACCAGTTTCTTTTCAGTGCGTCCCGATTGCATAACCGGAATAGAGGCGATGGAAAAGTCGAGCAGATCGCGCTGGCTGATCTCACGATGATTATTTTCCAGCAGGCCGGGAATACCGCCGTCAAATATCACCATCTCAGCCTGCGCCATACGCCCAATCTGAAAGACAAAATTATTAATGCCGGTCACGTCACCGCCACTGATCACCATTCCAATTCGCATTTCCCTCACCTCGCTGGCTTACTCTGCTGAGGGCCATTCTTCCGGTTCGCGGGGTTGCTATTTGCAGAGGAGATCACAGTTACGCGCGGTATTTTTCAGACGGGGATATTGACAGTGCTCTTAACATCGCTTTATTTGTGATATGACTCACACTATTCCAACTTATTGTGCTTAAGGCGAATCGATATAAATCATTGGGTTAGCGGCTGGCGCGGGTGAACCTGTCAGAAAGCCGGAGGGGGTAAAATCGGTCATCCAGGTGGCGTTGCAGATTTGTGACTTTCACCTCATTTTTCCTGGTTTCACAGAGCAGAAACCGCAACTAAGGTGCAGAAAGAAAATCTGCAGTCAGATGTTAAGCAGATTTATTATCTCTGTTGCGAACGAGTAGCATTCTTCGGTATAACCTTCACTGCAGACAAAAACGCAGCCCGACGATAATGATTTTTAAGGAAAATTCTCCACGCTCTTCTGAAAGGGTGACTTTTTCTTCTGCGTTCGACGCTGCTATTCCGCACGGCAAGACCGACGTTCACCGTGACGACAAACCGGTTTCCTATGACACCATTTGACCAGGATAAGACGCATGGAAATAGCTATCCGTACCCCTCTCATTCACTCCCTGCCACTGAGTCAGCTCAGCGGCAGCAACGTCTGGCTGAAAATGGAATCAGCGCAGCCAACCGGATCGTTTAAGCTCAGAAGCGCAGGCCATATCTGTCAACACTATGCTGCACAGGGCGCTAAGGCGTTTGTCAGCTCCTCCGGCGGCAATGCGGGTATTGCCGTGGCGCACAGCGGCCGCAGACTGGGGCTACCGGTCACGGTGGTGGTGCCTGAAACCACCTCCGCGCGCGCCAGACAGCTTATCGAACAGGAAGGTGCGAGGCTGATCGTACACGGCAATGTCTGGAGTGAGGCCAATGCGTACGCGTTATCGCTGGCGTCGCACGAACATATCTACATCCATCCCTTTGACAATCCGCTGCTGTGGGACGGCATCAGCACGCTGATAGATGAAGTAATCAGTGAGGGGTTGCGGCCGGATGCGATAATCCTCTCCGTGGGCGGCGGCAGTCTGCTCTCCGGTATTGTCCAGGGTCTGAAAAGGCATCAGCTCAGCCATATCCCGATTTATGCGGTTGAAACTGAGGGAACCGCGTCGCTTAACGCCGCACTGGAAGCCGGTGAGCGGGTCACGCTGGACCGGGTCAGCGGTATCGCCACCACGCTGGCAGCCAGTCAGGTGTGTGAAAATGCGTTTAACGTGGCACGTCGGGCAGATGTCAGGGGAAAGGTTGTGAGCGATGATGAAGCTGTGAATGCCTGTCGCCGCTTCCTGGACGATCATCGTGTTCTGACAGAGCCAGCCTGTGGCGTCTCATTATCGATGCTGTATGACGGGAAAATCGGCTTTAAACCGGATGATAACGTGCTGGTTATCGTCTGTGGGGGGGCTTCAGTTACCCTGGCGAGTCTGCAAGGCTGAGGAATTAAAGGGAAAAGCGATGGCGCAGCCAGAGGGGCTGCGCCAGCCGTTTGTTACTTCGCGTAAGCTTCAGTAGACAGCGTCAGCGTAACGTCGTCGCTGACTGCCGGGACATATTTGTCCAGCTTGAAGTCAGAACGCTTGATGGTGCCGGTGGCGTCAAAACCAATCGCCTGCTTCTTGACCATCGGATGCTCGCCCTGCTTGTTCAGCGTCGCGTGCAGCGTCACTGGCTTAGTGATGCCTTTCAGGGTCAGGTTACCTTCAACGTCAAACTTGTTGTCGCCCTTCGCAACCACTTTGGTGCTGTGGAAGGTCGCAGTCGGGTATTTGGCGGTATCGAAGTATTCAGCACCTTTGAACTCTTTGGTCAGCGCGGCAACGTGGCTGTCGATTTTGCTGACGGGCAGGGTCACGTCAACGCGTGAGGCCTCAGGATGATCTTTATCAAACACCAGCGTACCGGTTGCATCCGGGATATCCGCGGTAGGATTTGAGAAGCCAAAGTGATTCCAGGCAACAATTACCGACGTATGCTCAGGGTTCAGCTGGTAGTGCATCGCCTCGGCCTGAGATAACGGAGCGTAGAGGGTAGCAGCGGCTAACAGGGGCAGTGCAATACGTTTGAAGTTCTTCACGGTCAATTCCTTATGCGGACAAAAGTGAATTGAGTGTGGTCCAGTTTTCCCGGAATAGACAGTGAAGAGATTTGTCGGTAATTTTCAAATAAATTCAGCAACCTTAAAACCGGTCACTATGCATTCCTGCCGGTGAACAGCACCCGCCAGCGGCGGCGATCCTGAATCAGCGTGCGGTGCAATTGCTGTAAATCTGCAAGGGTCAGCGCCGCAATCTGCGCCGCGTCCGGTTCGGCCAGGCCATTTTCACGGCGCAACAGGGCCAGTGGCTGCTCAGCCTGCTGGCTCAGCAGTCGCGCTTTCAGGGCCACCAGATCACATCCCGCCAGCGTCTCGTTCAGTGACCGCAGGAAGTTGCGGCAGTAGCGCAGCAGTGACAATGCGCTGTAATCGGGCGACTGCAGCGCAAATAACACCCCATCTTCATCGGCACAGCGCATATAGCGACTGCTGACCACATAACCTATCTGCTGCTCAACGCGGTAGCGCTGGAAAAAACGCGGCTCATAGATGAGCGCCAGCGCGCGCAATGCCGCCAGCTGCTCAGGACGCTGCAGCGGAATAAACAGCAGCAGCGCGTTGTCTGCACTGGCGTGCGGCAGGCGCGTCATGCCGGTCTGCGTAGTCATACGTTTGGGCGACGTGTCAGGGTTGACCGGCAGCGACAGCGCGCTCAGCCGCCGGGCAATCACTGAGTGCAGCATCGCATCGCCGCCCTTCAGCGCCGCCCGCCAGCATCCTGGCGTAACGTTGGCTGCCAGCTGATAAGGCAACTGTCGCAGCAACGCACGGATAGCGATGCTTTCAACAGGCAATGGCAGATTTGCCTCAACCGGCAATGCCAGGGCAGAGACAATCTGGCTCAGCGCCTGGTCAGCGACCGCCTGATCCGATGTCAGCCGGACCGTCAGTTGCCACACGCCCTCTGTTTCCTGCCAGCTGCCGTGACCGCCCTGGTGACGCAGCGCTGCAAACAGCGGACGCAACCGTCGTCCCAGCGCTTCGCCGGTTTCGGCGGTAAAGGTTGAATAAAATTCCGGGCGCAGGATCAGCGTTGCCTGCGGGTCCTCTGACGGATGATGCGGCAATGCCACCGCCTGCGCGGGCAGCGGCGAAGGCGTGGCAGTGATGTCGAGCGGATAGAAGGTGAAACGGGCAGCGGGCAGCCTCTCATCCTGGGCTGGCTCACAGGCCGTCAGCGCCAGCGTGAAGCCCTGCGTGACGATCTGTTCCCTTGCCGGTTGCGACGTACAGCACAGCACTGTGCCAGGCGCATGGGTGAGTTTATCCAGTAGCGGCTGCAGCGCAGGCAGGCTTATATCAGGTGTGAAGCCGATAGCGCGCTGACGCAACTGCTCCAGTGGTGACAATGTCACAAATTGCTGATATGCAAGCTGATGATAGTGCAGATGTTGCTGTGCAGTCGTCTGGCGCAGCGCAGTGAGGTAACCGTTAACCAGATGATTTACCTTCTCAGGCTCGCTGGTTTCGATACCCAACGCCAGCCAGCACGCATCTTCAGCCTGATAAATCCATTTAAGCTCCAGTCCCTCGGCCAGCCCCTGCTCACGCAGAGTCGCCAGCAGCGAGCCAGGCGCTTCATCCAACAGAAATTCACGCCATAACGTGACACCGTCACTATTGTCCAGCAGCCAGGTGCGCCATAACGCTGCCTGGGCTGTCTCCGCCAGTTGCCAGCAGGTATCGCTGTTGAGCTGCGGCGGTGTCAAATCCTGCCGCCACTGACCGGCAGGCAGCGCGGCGGCAAACTGATGCGCCAGCTGTTCCAGCTCATCCAGCGACTGCGGTCCCTGCAGCCAGAGCCGCATATTGCTGGCAACGTAGTAGCGCTGGTGAAACTGGCGCAATGCCCGTTGCAGCGCAGAGAGCTCGTCGCCAAAGCTCGCCCGGCTGCCGACATGAAAGCGCTGAAATTCAGCGGAGGTTTCCGCGGCGTGCAGCAATGCCGCTTCAATGCGGGATGGCTCATGGCGCTGCAACAGCTGATACTCCGCGTCGATGACCGCCACTTCCTGCGCAATCGCCTGATTATCGAGCAGCGGAGAGACCAGCATATCCTGCAGTCTTGCCAGCCCGTCTGCCAGCAGCGACGGCGTGACCTCAAAAAAGTACGCGCTGCGCCGGGCCAGCGTGGTGGCGTTAACCCTGCCGCCCTGCGTCTGGATCCAGCTCATCAGCCGGCCCTCATCGGGCCAGCCGGTGCTGCCGGTGAACAGCAGATGCTCCAGCAGATGCGCCAGTCCGGGCCAGCGATCCGGCTCGTCGTGACTCCCTGCCCCTACCCGAATCAGGGCGGCGGCCTGGCTGGCATCAGCCTGATGCACCAGTTCCACCGTCAGACCCTCTATCACCAGTCCGCGCGTGGTCATCAGAGGTTCCGGGTTTTGTAGATCAGTTGCGAGTTACTTCGGTTGCGGAACTGCAGCTGACCAATTTTTATGTCGCTGCAATCCGCCTCACGCCGGGCTTCGAGAATTTTGCCGTGATGCGGTGATTTGCTGCAGACCGGATCGGTGTTGTCAGCATTACCGGTCAGCATAAAGGCCTGACAGCGACAGCCACCAAAATCTTTCTCTTTTTCATCACAGGAGCGGCACGGCTCCGGCATCCAGTCAAAACCGCGATAGCGGTTGAAGCCGAACGAGTTGTACCAGATATCATCCAGGCGCTGTGTCAGCACCGACGGAAATTCAATCGGCAGCTGGCGCGCACTGTGGCACGGCAGCGCGGTGCCTTCTGGTGTGACGCTGAGAAAGATCGCCCCCCAGCCGCCCATGCAGGGTTTAGGTCGCTCTTCGTAGTAGTCAGGCGTCACAAACAACAGATTCGTGAGATTGCCGCTGTCGCTCATCCGCTCACGGTAGCGGCTGACCACCGCTTCCGCCTGAGCGATCTGTTCACGCGTCGGCAGCAGGCCTTCGCGATTGAGCTGCGCCCAGCCGTAGAACTGACAGGTCGCCAGCTCTACGTCATCCGCTTCCAGCTCAATGCAGAGTTCGATGATCTTATCAATCTGGTCAATGTTATGGCGATGCAGCACAAAGTTCAGCACCATCGGATAGCCGTGCGCTTTTACCGCTTTCGCCATCTCCAGCTTCTGCTGAAACGCTTTCTTCGACCCGGCGAGCGCCGCATTCAGGGTTTCGTCACTCGCCTGGAAACTGATCTGGATATGATCCAGACCGGCCTCGCTGAACGCATCCAGCTTCTTCTCCGTCAGGCCAATGCCCGACGTGATCAGGTTGGTGTAAAAGCCGAGATCGCGCGCCGCCTTAATCAGTTCAGGCAGATCTTTACGCACCAGCGGCTCGCCGCCGGAGAATCCAAGCTGGACGCTGCCCATGGCGCGCGCCTGACGAAAGACCTCAATCCACTGCTCCGTGGTCAGCTCCTTCTCCTGCTGCGCGAAATCCAGCGGGTTGGAGCAGTAGGGACACTGCAGCGGACAGCGATAGGTCAGCTCGGCCAGCAGCCAGAGCGGGGGATTCACGCCGGGTTTATGCGGGGTCACGGAACTGTATCCACTTTTGTTCATAGGCTGACTGCAGGAACTCTAAAACGTCCGGCCCCACGCCGCCCGCTTCCGGAAAACGGCTATCCAGCGTCGCAATGATCGCGGCAATATCCTGTTTGCCATCCACCAGCTCAAGAATGGCGGCGGCGGTTTCGTTCAGCTTCGCCATGCCTTCGGGATAGAGCACCACATGGGTATCCTGAGCAGCTTCCCACTGCATACGGTAGCCGCGACGAAACACGGCAATCGAGTTTTCATTCATCTGTTATACCAGTCGGGTGGTGTGCCACGCCGCCTTGTCGGTGACGGTGTGATAAGGCGGACGTTTCAGCTCGTAAGCCATGGTCATGGCATCCAGCATGCTCCATAAAATATCGAGCTTAAACTGCAAAATTTCCAGCATCCGGTTCTGCGTTTCTGCGGTGGTGAAGTACTCCAGCGCCAGCGCCAGGCCATGCTCTACATCGCGGTTCGCCTGACCCAGGCGGCTGCGGAAGTAAAAGTAGCCCTCTTCTTTGATCCACGGATAGTGCTGCGGCCAGCTATCGAGTCGTGACTGGTGGATCTGCGGCGCGAACAGCTCGGTAAGTGAGCTGCAGGCCGCCTCCTGCCAGTTGGCACGGCGGGCGAAGTTGATATAGGCATCAACCGCAAAGCGCACGCCCGGCAGCACATGCTGCTCAGACAATAATTCTTCACGCGTCAGCCCGACCGCCTCGCCCAGCCGCAGCCAGGCCTCAATACCGCCCTCTTCACCGTTGCTGCCGTCGTGGTCGAGGATGCGCTGCACCCATTTACGCCGGGTGGCCGGATCCGGGCAGTTAGCCATGATCGCCGCATCTTTCAGCGGAATGGTGGTCTGGTAATAGAAGCGATTCGCCACCCAGCCCTGAATCTGCTCCCGTGTGGCCTGACCGTTATGCATCGCGATGTGATACGGGTGATGAATGTGGTAGTAAGCGCCTTTGTCGCGCAGGGCCTGTTCAAAAGCCTGCGGCGACAGCGTGTCAGTAATCTGCATGATTTAGCCCTGAAGATGAATCGCCATTCCGTCCCAGCTCACCTCTATTCCCTGCTCCGTCAGAAACTGACGCTGGGGTGACTGCTCATTAAGGATCGGATTGGTGTTGTTAATGTGGATCAGAATTTTGCGTTTAGCCGGCAGTGACGCCAGCAGCGCCATCAGCCCCTGCTCTTCCGCCAGCGCCAGATGACCCATTGCCTTGCCGGTGTTGTGACCCACGCCGGTGGTCAGCAGCTCATCATCCTGCCAGACGGTGCCGTCAATCAGCAGGCAGTCCGCTTTTTGCAGCCACGGCAGGATCACCGCATCCGGCTCGCCCAGACCTGGCGCGTAGAGCAGCGTCTGGCCATTCACCCGGTTTTCAATAAACAGCGCCACGTTATGGCCCGGCAGCGGCCGATCGCGATAGGGCGAGTAAGGCGGTGCATTACTGATGATAGGAATCGCGGTGAACTGCAAATCGGTGCAGACATCGACGCTGAACGGCGTCAGGGGTGCAATCGGTCGGTGCTGTAAACCGCCGTTCCAGTGGGTGAGCATCGGAAAGACCGGGAAGCCGGTACTGAGGTCGGCATGGACTTCCGGCGTACACCAGACCTGATGCGGACAGCCCTCACGCAGGCTCAGCAGCCCGGTGGTGTGATCGATCTGGCTGTCGGTGAGGATAATTCCCCCGATCGCCGTGCCGCGCAGTACGCCCTTGCGGGTTAGCTCTGGCGTGTGCAGGATCTGCTGGCCGATGTCGGGTGACGCATTACATAACACCCAGTCTTCACCGTTATCGCTGAGGATAATCGACGATTGTGTGCGTGCCTGAGCCTGAATGGTACCATTACGCACGCCGTGGCAGTTGGCGCAGTTACAGTTCCACTGCGGAAACCCGCCACCCGCGGCTGAGCCGAGGATTTTGATAAACATAGAGGAAAACCAGAAGTTGAAAAAAAATGCCCGCTCAGAGGGCGGGCAGAACGATTAACGGTTGGAGATGTAAAGAGTCACTTCCAGACCGAGACGCATATCAACGAAAGTTGGTTTTTTCCACATGAGTTACTTCCTCTTGGTTAACAGTAAATGTGCTGTCTGAAATCGGCGTGACGGCTGTTAAATGAGAGCACCGTCACAATTTCCAGGCAGATGTTGCGCCAATGGCGCGTCGGGATCAAGCCCGGAACGTAAGGAAATTGTTATCACAGCCCGGTCAGATGTAAAACCCGCTGCCAGTTTCCCCATGCCAGCTTCTCTGTCAGTCTCTGATCATAGCCCGCTTCCTGAAAAGCGGCGAGCAATCGCGGCATTCCGCTGACATCGCCCAGCGCGGCCGGAGGGGTAATCCCGTCGAAATCAGAGCCAAAGGCCACATGGTCGCTGCCCATTATCTTCAACAGGTGATCACAATGCTTAACAATTTCTGTTAATGGCGTGTCAGCGCCGCGTTTTCCATCGGCGCGCAGAAACGCATTGCCGAAATTAAGGCCAACCAGACCGCCGCTGTCGCGGATCGCTACCAGTTGATCGTCGGTCAGATTGCGCGGCTGCGGGCAGAGGGCATGCGCGTTGGAGTGGCTGGCGACCAGCGGCGCACGGGAAAGCCGGGCGGTTTCCCAGAACGTCTTACTGTTCATGTGCGACACGTCGATCATCATCTTCAGCTCACTCGCCTGCTGAATCAGCTTTTCACCGGCGGCGGTCAGACCCGGTCCGGTATCGGGCGTGCCGGGAAACGAGCCGCTGACGCCTTCACCAAAGCGACTGCGCAGATTCCAGAATGGCCCGATACTGCGCACCCCCGCCTGCCAGAAGGCGCGCAGCTGCTCGCCCTCCTCGTCCAGCGCGTCGGCACCTTCAATGTGCGCCACCATCGCCAGCACGCCTTCCGCGCGGCAGGCGGCAATCTCGTCACTGCTGCGGCAGAGTCGCGCCCGTCCGCCGGACGCATCAGCCAGCTGCTGCAGGATATCGAGCTGCTGCCACATGATCTCCAGCGGCTCATAAGGCTCATCGGCGCGGGCCGGAACCGTGCTGGCGATGTACGCCTGCGGCGGTACAAAAATCGCAAACAGCCCGCCGCCCATCTCGCCCTGCTGAATGCGTGGAAAGTCGAGATGGCCCCGTTCAATGCCCTGATAAAACGCCTGCGCGGGCGCATCGCGATGATGCAGCCATAGGTTAAGCAACAGATCGTTATGACCGTCAAAAATCAGCATAAGTGTTCACCCGAATAAACAGGCGACCATGCTAACCCTGCCTGGTGGATTCATCAAACAGGCGCGCACGCAGGGTGTGGGTCAGCGTGCGCTGGCACCGTGCAGGTAATTGTGCACCCGCGGGCGGGTGTTAAAGTCAAACGGCGGCTGACTCATTGCGCCTTCAGGTAGCGGTAGATGACCGCCAGATCCTCGTCACCGTGTCCGGCGTCTACCGCCTGCTGCCAGAGTTGCGCAATGTTCTCCAGCGTCGGTAAGGGCGTTTCAGCCGCATCCAGCGCCAGGCGGGCATCCTTCAGCGCCCAGATCAGATGCATCTGCGGCGTATAGTCGTCGCTGGCGATCATCCCAAGCTTCATCTTCGCATAGGGCGCGGCCAGCGGACCGCCCTCCAGCACCTGCCAGAGATCGTCGGTGGAAAAGCCGAAATCCTCCGCCAGCCGGGTGCTCTCCGCCAGGCTCTGCATCATGCCGATCAGCCAGCTGTTGATGACCAGCTTCATGCGGGTACTTTTGCCCGCCTCGCCCAGCCACTTTGTCCCTTTGCTGATGGCGGCAAACACTGCTTCTGCCGCCTCGGCACGGCTCTGATCGCCGCTGGCCAGCACCAGAATCTGTGCGTTTTCTGCGGGTGCTTTGGTGCCGGAAACCGGCGCGTCAATAAACAGCAGATCTGGTCGTTTCGCTGTGAAAAAGGCGATGAGCGCGTCGGTTTTTTCCACGCCGATGGTACCCATCTGGCACAGCGTCGCGCCCTGTTTAAACGCCGCTTTCGCCTGATGGAGCACCTGCTCTGTGGTGCCGCCATCGGAGAGCATGGCGATCACCACATCGGCTTCACGCACCGCCTCTTCCGGTGAATCAGCCAGCTGCAATCCGGCCTCCAGCAAATCCTCGCCGCGCGCGCGGGTGCGGTTCCAGCCGTGTACGCGAAAACCTTTTTTCAGCAGATTGGCGGCAAATGCGTGCCCCATTGCGCCTAATCCCAGAACCGCCACTTCAGGTTGTTTCATGCTGACTCCCATAAGTTTGTGTCTGCATCCGTCAACGCTGGATGCCTTATGACTGCAAAAGATGGATTCCAGCCTGGCGGTAAACAGAGAAAAAATCCAGCGTGAAACGGTGTACCCCGGCACCCCGAAGCCTTACCCTATGCGGCAATGGTTCTACCTGGTTCATTTACGCTTCTTTTTTCAGGCCTCTGATAATGAAAATACTCTCTCTGCGTCAGGCGACGCTGCTGATGTTGCCTGCCATTTTGCCGCTGCCGCTGCTGGCGGCAGACAATGACAATACCCTGGTCGTGACGGCCGCCCCGCCGGAAACGGGTCTTAACGAACTCGATACCCCCGCCGCCCTGAGTGTGGTCACTGGCGACGATATGCGTCAGGCGGCACCGCGCGTGAACCTGTCGGAAAACCTCAGCAGCGTGCCGGGTCTGCAGATCCAGAACCGCCAGAATTATGCCCAGGACCTGCAGCTGTCGATGCGCGGCTTTGGCTCCCGCTCAACCTACGGCGTGCGCGGCTTACGTATCTACGTGGATGGCATCCCGGCCACCATGCCGGACGGTCAGGCGCAGACCTCCAATATCGACATCGGCTCGATTGATCATGTCGAGGTACTGCGCGGCCCCTTTTCTGCGCTCTACGGCAATGCCTCGGGCGGCGTGATCAATGTGACCACCCGGCAGGGTCAGCAGCCGACCACGCTGGAAGCCAGCAGCTGGTACGGCAGTTACGGCAGCTGGCGCAACAGCGTTAAAGCCAGCGGCGCAACCGGTGACGGCACGCACGCCGGCGATGTGAATTACACCGTCTCCGCTTCCCGCTTTACCACCCACGGTTATCGCGATCACAGTTCTGCGCAGAAGAACCTCGGCAACGCCCGGCTCGGCGTGCGCATCGATGATGTCAGCACGCTAACGCTACTGTTTAACAGCGTGCACATCGACGCCCAGGATCCCGGCGGCTTAACCGAGGCACAGTGGCGTGACAATCCGCGCCAGGTGGTCAGCAACGTTACTCTCTACAACACCCGTAAAACGGTGGATCAGACCCAGGGCGGCCTGCGTTATCAGCGCCAGATGAGTGAAAACGATGACCTCAGCGTAATGCTCTATGCAGGAGTGCGCGAAACCACGCAGTTCCAGTCCATTCCCGCCGCCGTTCAGCGTAATCCGTCCCATCCAGGAGGCGTGATCGACCTGACCCGCCACTATCAGGGCGTCGATACCCGCTGGACCCATCGCGACACGCTGCTGTCGATGCCGGTGGCGGTGACCGGTGGCCTCGCCTACGAAACCATGACCGAGCGCCGCAAGGGCTATGAAAACTACACCGTCAGCAACGGCGTCACGCAGCTGGGCGAACAGGGCAATCTGCGCCGCAACGAGCGCAACCTGATGTGGACGCTCGATCCTTATGTGCAGACCAACTGGCAGCTCACCGATAAACTGTCGCTGGATGCAGGCGTGCGCTTCAGCACCGTCAACTTTGACTCCAATGACTTCTATATCCGGCCCGATAACGGCGACGACAGCGGCGAGGCGCGTTATCACAAATGGCTGCCCGCTGCCGCGCTGAAGTACGCTTTTGACCCGAGCTGGAACGCGTGGATCTCCGCCGGTCGCGGCTTTGAAACCCCGACCATTAATGAGCTCTCTTACCGCTCGGATGGCGCGAACGGCCTGAACCTGGGGCTGAAACCGGCCACCAGCGACACGCTGGAGATCGGCAGCAAAAAACGCATCGGCAATGGCCTGGTCAGCGCGGCGCTGTTCCAGACAGATACCCGCGATGAGATTGTGGCGGATGCCAGCAGCGGCGGACGGACTACCTATAAAAATGCCGGTCAGACCCGCCGACGCGGTCTGGAATTAAGTCTGGATCAGCAGTTTGGGTGGGACTGGCGGCTGAAAATGGCCTATACCCTGCTGGATGCGCGCTATCGCAGCAACGCCTGCGGCAGTGACAGCTGTGACGGCAACCGCATTCCGGGCATTGCCCGCCATATGGCTTATGCCGGACTCGGCTATCTGCCGGAACAGGGCTTTTATGCAGGCAGTGAAGTGCGTTATCTGAGCCAGATCGCCGCTGACGATCAGAACAACGTGAATACCCCGTCTTACACCGTGGCGGCGGTTAACAGCGGCTATAAGTGGCTGGTGGAAAACTGGACGCTGGATCTGTTTGGCCGGGTCGATAACCTGTTTGACCGGCACTACGTGGGTTCAGTAATTGTGAACGAAAGCAATGGTCGCTACTTCGAATCTGCGCCGGGCCGTAACTATAGCGTTGGCTTAACGCTGGGTTACGCCTTCCGCTAAAAACCATCCGGGCCACCCTTGCCGTGGCCCGGATCATACCGTCATACGCTTATCAGGCGCGGGATTTCAGCTGCGCCACAATATCTTCACAGCTGCCGGTTTCACCCAGGCGCGGGAAGATCAACGTCACACTGTTGTTGTGCGTATCCATATTGAGATCGGTCATCGCATCTGTTGCTAAGGTGACGTTGTAACCCAATTCATACGCCTGACGTGCCGTTGACTCCACGCCGATGCTGGTCGCGATACCGCAAATTACCACCTGAGTGATGCCGCGCTTTTGCAGTTCCTCATGCAGCGCCGTGTTATGAAACGCGCCCCAGGTTTTCTTGGTGATGGTGAGATCATTCTGCTGCGGCGTCATCGCCGGCACCAGCGTGGCCCAGTCGGCAGGCAGGTCGCCGCTGTGACGCGCCTGCTCGTTACGGCCAGGTGCCCCACCGGCCACGTTAACCAGCACCACCGGCAGGTCGTGCGCGCGAAATGCCTCAGCCAGACCGGCACAGCGTTCAATCACCGGCTGCGGCTCATGGACCAGCGGCAGCGCGACAATGCCGTGTTGCAGGTCGATAACAATCAGCGCAGTTTTTGCATCAAGTGTGGTTACAGCCATGTTGGATCCTCGGATTTAATAGTCAGTGAGTCGTTGCAGCAGAGGGAGAACGTCGGTCAGTTGCTGCTGCTCTGCCGGGCTGAGCCGCGCGTCCAGCGTCCGGACCAGCCAGTCATCGCGCATTGCGCGACTCGACGTAATCACCGCCAGGCTCGACGCGGTGGGCAGATAGCGTGTTTTACGGCCATCATGGGGATCGGGCTCGCCCGTTATCAGTTCTGCCGCCACTAATCCGGCGACGGTCGCCCCCATCGACTGGGTGCGTACGCCCTCGGCGGCGGCCAGTTGCGTCACCGTCATCGCCCCATCGCGCACCAGATGCCCCAGCACCGCCACCTGCGACCAGGTGAGTTCCCCAGGCGGTGCTGACTCGCGCAACCGGCGGCCCAGCTTGCCCACCAGCATGCGCAGCGTAGCAGCAGATTCAGTCAGATCGCGCATTTCCCGTCTCCATCGATAAGCGAAAGTATAAAGATACGAAGGTAAACTGTGTAGTTTGCTCCGGTATCAATTTGTAACGTCCGGGCGTTGCAGATAGTGAATCAGGCTGTGAAAGCGCAGCGGCGTGCTGAGCGGGTTGCGGTAGCTGTGCGGCACGTCGGCGCTGAACTGAAACGCCTCGCCTTTTAGCAGACGCCGCCAGCGATCGTTGACCCCCAGCAACAGTTCACCCTCAATAACCACCACCTGTTCCACGCAGCCCGCTTCATGTGGCGAGGAATGGCTCTGCGCGCCTGCGGCCAGCTCCACCGCCAGCAGATCAAATCGCAGTTGCGGATCGTAGGGCAGCACGGAGCGCACCGACATATCAGCATTGGGCTGACTGAATCCCGGTAGGGTGCCAGAAGGTAACGCGCTCCCGTCGATAAAAAAGGAAAAGGGAACGTTGAACCCGGTAGCAATCTTCCACAGCGTTGCCACCGTCGGACTGGATTCACCCCGCTCAATCTGCCCCAGCATCGCTTTACTGACGCCGGTTCGCTCCGCCGTCAGCGTGAGGCTCCAGCCATTGGCCTGGCGCAACTGTCTGAGCGCATCGCTCAGGTGTTGCTGAAAATCTGCCATTTTTTCTCCTGTGTTCTCGTCACCCTGGCTGGTGACGTTATGCCGACAGTGTAACACTTGTGCGTTATAGCGCACTATGCGAACATGTGCGCTATAACGCACACTTTATGATGAGCCTGACCATGACGAGAGCCGAACAGTCCCGTTTTACCCTGCCGATGCTGGTCTCCGGCTTTGTTGCTGTGCTGGTGGGCTACAGCAGCAGCGGCGCGATTATTTATCAGATGTTTCAGGCGGCGGGTGCCTCGCCGGCACAGATTGGTGGCTGGCTGTCAGTGCTGGGTCTTGCGCAGGGGATTGTCTCGCTGGGTCTTTCACTGCGCTACCGCATGCCCGTGCTGGCCGCCTGGTCCACGCCGGGTGCCGCGCTGCTGGCGACCAGCTTTCACGGCGTTACGCTGAATGAGGCGGTGGGCGTGTTTGTTTTCGCCAATCTGCTGATTGTGGTGTGCGGCGTCACTGGCCTGTTTGCCCGGCTGATGAACCATATTCCCGCCTCGCTGGCGGCGGCAATGCTGGCGGGCATTCTGCTGCGCTTTGGGTTGCAGACCTTTGCCGATTTGCAGAACAACGTTGTGCTGTGTGGCAGCATGTGTCTCGCCTGGCTGCTGGCCCGTCGCTGGCTGGCACGGTATGCCATTCTGGTGACGCTGATGGTGGGGATTGCCGTGGCACTGGCCCAGCACGCCATCCACTTTCCGCCACAGTCGATGATGCTGGCGCTGCCCGAGCCGGTAATGCCGCACTTTACCCTGACCACGCTGCTGGGGATCGGCGTGCCCTATTTTCTGGTGACCATGGCGTCGCAGAATGCCCCCGGCATCGCGACGTTACAGGCGCACGGTTACCGTCCGCCGGTCTCTTCTCTGATGAGCTGGACCGGTGTTACGGCGCTGCTGTTGTCGCCGTTTGGCGGCTTTTCGGTCTGCGTCGCGGCGATTACGGCGGCGATCTGCATGAGCGATGAAGTCGATGCAAATCCCCAGCAACGCTGGCGGGCAGCGGTGCTGGCCGGGGTGTTCTATCTGCTGGCGGGCGCGTCCGGTGCGCTGATCGCGGTGCTGTTCAGTGCCCTGCCCGCCGTGCTGATTGAGGCGCTGGCGGGTCTGGCTCTGCTGGCCACGCTGGCCGGCAGTCTGCATCGCGCACTCGATGTGCCTGCCGAACGCGACAGCGCCCTGATCACGTTTCTGATCACCGCATCAGGCGTCTCTTTACTGGGCATTGGCCCGGCCTTCTGGGGACTGATCGGTGGCGTTATCGCTCACCTGGTGCTGGTGCATAAAACCACCTGATTGCGTGATAGCTGCTGAAATATCGGTTTTTTTTCCGCCCGCCGCTGAAAAAAACACTGGATTTGCCTCCTTTTCTGCCGTTTGATTTGTCATTGCCCCGCGTAAAATCAACCTAATCGTCGATAACACGCGATTTTCTGCCTCAGACAACGACCGATAAGGGCCCAACAGGTGGCAAAAACTTTTCTGCGCAGCGGTAATTTAGATGCAGTTCTGGCATTAGGTGAAAATGGCCAGCCGGTCTACGCCTCGGCACTGCAAATTCGTGAAACCCTGCGCCTGCGCCGTCAGAGCGCACTGGCAGATTGCCTGGCCATTCCTCAGGCCAATGAACGGGGCGATCGCCTCGACTGGTATGCCCCTTTCAGCGGCCGGGTGAAATCCTGGCTGGGTGCCAGCGATCATGAACGTCGGGCGGCGCTGCAGCAGCTCACCGCCTGCCAGCAGGATATGCAGGATCTCAGTACACGCGCGCGCGCGGCAGAGAACCCGTCGATGCGGCTGTTTGGTGCGCTGCTGAGCAAAACCCTGCAATTCCCCGATCAGCAGTATGTTTATCTGGTTGATGGCAAACCGGTTATTACTTTCTGGGGCTTTGTCGATGCTCAGGCGCGCAGCCGCGACGATGCGCTGGCCTGCCTGCGCGACACGCTGGAGGAGAATCTGCCGGTGGCGCTGGTTGAACCGCTGCCTGAGCTACCTGCCGCACCGGTTGCCGTCGAGCCGGTCATCGTCGCTGAACCTGCACCTGAACCTGAAGATGAGCCGCTGCCGGTCGTGGCAGCCGTTGAGCCAGAGCCGGTTGCACCTGTGGCGGCTCGCCGCCGTTTCCGCGTCTGGTATCTGGTCCCGCCAGTGGCGATTGCTGCCGCCGTGACGGTGGCCGTGCTGCTGCATCGTCCTGAACCTGTCGCCACACCGGTGGCATCAACAAAGCCAGCCGCCCCCCCTGCGGCTGTTTCAGCGCCCGCCGCGGTTTCTACTCCGACACCTGTGGCGAATCAGACCCAGGCGGCGAACACACCTGTTGCTACACCGTCAGCGACGACACCGGCGGAGACAGCAACAGCGGAGAAACAACCCGAGTCACAGCCGCAAAAACCAGCCAGCGCTGGCACGACCGAAGCCGCACCTGCCGCTTCATCTGCTACCCTTGCCAGTGTGGTCACCCCGCCGGTTCCGGCTAAACCTGATGATTTGATTGTCACGCCGGACGCCGTGCGCGAAGGTCAGGTACAGGTGATTGATGGCCGCTGGCGTGTGACTATCGACCAGATGCCAACGCCGACCGGTAAGCCGCCGGTGATGCGCTTCCAGTTTAAAAATGGCAAAGGCACCGTGCAGGTTGCCCAGGGTAATACCACCTGTAAAGCGGATGTCAGCGCCGCCATGACCAGCGCCGGTAACATGGTGATTGAGAGCCGCTACACGGCGAAGTGCCAGAACAATTCGCGCTACCGTATGCCGCTGCTGGTCTGCCATGCGAGTATGGGTGCCGCCGTGTGTGAAGCACAGTATGCTGAAGACCGGGTCTTCCCGATGACGATTAAGCGTGAGAGTAAATAACGATGCTGGCTCCCCTGATCGATGACAAACAAAAAATTTCGCTGATTGAAAACAGCGGTGTGCAGTTTCTGGATTTTGGCCTGCAACTCTCAGCTACCCAGGCGCGTCGGCAGTTTGTGCGCCAGACCGCTAACGGCCCGCTGCTGCGCCTGAACGTCGATGGCAACAGCGGTAAATTCCTGCTCTACCCGGAAGATGGGGGTGCTGCTGAAGTCGTGCGCCCGGAGTCCGATATCGCCCTGGCAGACTCACTCACTCTTCTGGCGGCCTGCTGGCTGCCGCTGCCGATGCTGCGCTGCGCCAGCGGTCGTCGTTTCATCGGCGGCCCGGAAAACTGGGCGCGGATGCGTCTGGTGGCCCTGCCCGCGCCCGATGCGGCAGGCAATACCCATCGCGTCACCCTGGCCTTTGATACCCGCTGTGTCGCGGAACAGGATGGCGGCGAACAGCTCGGCCTTAGCACTGCCGATGCGCAGAACGGCGTGACCTTTGCGCTGGCCTGGCACAACTACGAGCTGGGTGATTTTCTTGACCTGACCTGGGTTGACGGCTGGCTGCGCGAATCTTTTACCGACCGCGTTTCCGATCGCCGTGAACAGGCGATTAATCAGGCCCTGCGCGAGTTTGAGTATCAGGCGCACTACCTCAATCTGCTGGAATTGCTGGGCGAGCAGCTCGACCTCAGCGAGATCTACATCCAGGCCGCCACGCTGCAGACTCCGGCGGTCAACGTCGATATCATTCTGGATGTCGGCAACTCCCATACCTGCGGCATTCTGGTGGAAGATCACCCGGAAGAGAGCAACGGCCTGAAGCAGACCTATGAGCTGCAGCTGCGCGATCTCTCCCAGCCGCATCAGGTTTACAATGAGCTGTTTGACAGCCGTCTGGAGTTTGCTGAGGCGCGTTTCGGTAAAGCGAACTTCTCGCTGGAGAGCGGTCGTGAGCAGGCCTTTATGTGGCCGTCACTGACGCGCGTCGGACGTGAAGCAAGCCGTCTGGCCCTGCAGCGTGTGGGTCTGGAAGGCAGCACCGGCCTCTCCAGTCCGCGTCGTTACCTGTGGGATGAAGCCCGCTATCAGCCAGGCTGGCGTTTTAACACGCCTGGCGATCAGGCTGAACCCCTGGCCTATGCTGCCCCCTTTACCGCTCTGCTGAACGACGAAGGCCAGCCGCTCTCTTCACTGGCACCCGACGATCGTCTGCCGGTCTTTTCACCGCACTACAGCCGCAGTTCGCTGATGACCTTTATGCTGTGTGAGCTGCTGGCACAGGCGCTGATGCAGATGAACAGTGCAGCACAGCGTCAGCGGATGCCGCAGAGCCACGCGCCGCGTCAGCTGCGCCATGTGATCCTGACGCTGCCGTCAGCGATGCCGAAGCCGGAGCGGGAAATTTTCCGCCGCCGGATGCAGGAAGCGCTGGCGCTGGTCTGGAAAGCCGAGGGCTGGCTGGCGGACGACGATGACCTGTCACCTTCTCTGCCGCGTCAGAACCCGAAACCGCTGCCGGATGTGCAGATGGAGTGGGATGAAGCGACCTGTGGTCAGATGGTCTGGCTGTTCAATGAAACCCAGGTCAACTTTGCCGGTCGCGCCGAAGACTTTTTCAGCAGCATGGTCCGTCCCGATCGTCCGCGTGAGGCCGACGAACTGCCAGGCAAAAGCCTGCGGATCGCCTCGATTGATATCGGCGGCGGCACCACCGACCTCGCCATCACCCAGTATCGTCTGGATGATGGTCAGGGCAACAACGTCAAAATCACGCCACGGCTGCTGTTCCGTGAAGGTTTCAAAGTGGCGGGCGACGACATCCTGCTGGATGTGATTCAGCTGTGGATTTTACCGGCGCTGCAACAGCATCTGCAGAAAGCGGGTCTGACCCTGGCAGAACCGCTGATGAACAAGCTGTTTGGTCACGACAGCCGCATGGACGGTCAGGCGACGCTGCGTCAGCAGGTCACCTTACAGCTGTTTATTCCGCTGGCGCAGGCGGTGCTTGAGCGTTACGAAAACTGGGATCCGCTGGAGAGCCATGCGGAGATAAATGCGCTGTTTGGTGAGCTGGTCGATCAGCCACCGGGCGAGGCGGTGCTGGCGTTTGTTAACGGCGAAATTCAGCGCGAACTGGGCGGTAACAGCCGCTTTGACCTGCTGCAGGTGCCGCTGGTGGTGAGCCTGTCGCAGCTGCACGGCGAATTTATGCAGCACCGCATGGCTATTATTCCGGCGCTGCGTTCCATGTGTGAAGTGGTGTCGCTCTATCAGTGTGACGTGCTGCTACTGACCGGACGCCCGTCGCGCTTTCCGGGTATTCAGGCGCTGGTACGCCATCTGCAGCCGCTGCCGGGCAGCCGTATTCTGTCGCTGGAGGGCTATCACACCAGCGACTGGTATCCGTTTAACAAACATGGCCGCATCGATAACCCGAAATCGACTGCGGCGGTCGGCGCGATGCTCTGCCTGCTGGCGCTGGATCTGCGCCTCAGCAGCTTCTGGTTCCGCGCGGGCGATTTTGAACCCTATTCGACCATCCGCTACCTTGGTATGCTCGATGAAAACCAGGCGCTGACAGACGAGAACCTCTGCTACAGCGAAATTGACCTCGACGATCCCGGCTATGCGCTGGATAAAAAAAGCAGTTTCCGTATTCGCGGCAACGTCTGTCTCGGTTTCCGTCAACTGGACAATGAACGCTGGCCCGCCTCGCCGCTCTACAGCCTGACGCTGAACGACGCTACGCTGGCGCGCAAAGTGGCCGGTGAAAGCGTGCTGCGCATTCGTCTGGCTGTCAAAGCCGGTCCCGACGCCGCCGGCCCGGAAAGTCTGGTGCTGAGCGATGCGCGCCTGGACGATGGTACCCGCGTGCCGCTGGAGCAGTTAAGTCTGAAGCTGAACACCCTGTCAGCAACCGGCAATGCCAATGCGCAATACTGGATTGACAGCGGGAGCGTGTGTAAACGATGAAAGCGTTAAAACCCCGTCAGCCACAAACGCTGGCAAAACGTCTTAGCCTGTTGCAGGACGCACTGAATAACAGTCTGAACTGGATTGAGACCACCCGTGAGCAGTCGCCGCGTCTGGCGCTGGAAGCCGAAACCCTGACGCTGCAACTGCGCCAGGCGCGCGTGCAGACTCAGGCGCTGGCGCAGCAGGTCGCGCGTCCGGTCACGCTGGCGCTGTTTGGCCAGTCACAGGCGGGTAAAGCCTGGCTGCTGAACGAAATGGTGGCCGATGCCCAGGGCCAGTTAGTGACCCGGATGGGCGATAAACAGCTGAGCTGGTTCCAGCATATCAATCCCGGCAACCTCGATTTTGCGACCGCCACCCGCTTCAGCCATCAGCGCGAGCCGCTGTCTGGCGAATGGCCGGTTGAACTGACGCTGCTGAGCGAAGCGGAACTGGTGCGGTTGATGGTCGCCTGTGCCAGAGCGTCCACGCCCGACACCACACAAATCGACAGCACCCTGCAGCGCCTGCAGCGTCATCGTCTCACCACGCCGCTGGCCGGTCTGGAAGGCGACGCGCTGGTGACGCTCTGGTCCTGGTGCCGCCGTCGCCCGCATCACGATGCGCGGCTGGATCGCCATTTCTGGCCGCAGGCCGTTGAGCTGGCACCCTGGCTCAGCGTTGACGACCGGGTGCAGCTCTTTTCACTGCTGTGGCCTGCTCAGCCTGACCTGAATGAGATGCTGCGTACCCTGCTGCACCTGCGTCATCAGCTGCGTAACAGCAGCCGGGTACTCGCGCCGCTGAGCCTGCTGACCAACGCATCACTGCTGCCCGCCGAGCAGCTGATTGTGCCAGGCAGTGAACAGGATCAGCAGCAGTCAGTGGAAGTCTGCCCGATGAACGGTAATCGCATCGGCAAGGCGCAGAACGTGCCGCTGGGATTACTGGCGCTGCTGACGCTGGAGGTACTGGTCCCGCTGAGCTCCACACCGCGAACCGCGCTTTATGATGATGCCGATATGCTGGAGCTGCCCGCGCCGGGTCAGCCCAGTGATGCGGCTACGCAGGAAGATCGTCAGCGCCTGCAGCAGCAGGATCCGCTGCGTGCACTGCTGCTGGAACAGAAACGCGCCCTGCTGCCCGGCTTCTATGCCGCGCGGCAGGCTATTGATCTGCTGCTGGTCTGCACCGCCGCCAGCCAGCGTCAGGATGCTGACCTTGCCAGCGAAACGCTGCGCGAATGGCAGCGTCACCAGCCTGCCCAGGACTCCGCAGAGAAACCGCGTCTGATTTGGGCGATTACCCCGTTCGATGCCCGTCATCAGCAGGTCAACGTCGATGAAGCCGTTCAGCGTCAGATGGGACAGCCGGGGCAACACTGGGGATCGATGCTGGCACTGGATCGCGCAGGCGTCGATCGCATGGCGAACTGGTTGCTGGAAGAGATGCAGCCGGAAGCCCGTCGCGACATGCTGCTGGCTCAGCTGGCGCAGATCCAGCACACCGTGGTGGAGCGACGTCTGTTGCCCTGGACCGAAGCGGGTGCCAGCCCGGAGCAGGCGGCACGCAAACAGAATATCGCCGACACGCTGCTGAAGTGTTTACAGCATCGCACCGGCCTGCATGGCGAGCTGCTGGAGCGCCTGCAGCCGCCGCGTGAAGCGCTGCGCCAGCTCTGGCTCAATCAGTCGGCCCAGCCAGGCAGTAAACCGGCCACGATTCAGGCACCGGAAAATCAGTTTGGTATCGGGTTTGAATTTGACCTGTTCAGCGAAAGTCCGGCGGAAGCGCCGGTTCAGTCGCGTCAGAGTCTGCAAAGCACTCAGCAGTATCCGCGTCAGGTGCTGCTGCTGTGGCTGGATCATCTGCGTCAGCTACCCGAGAATCGCAGCCTGCTGGCGTTGCTGAACGTCGACAAAGCGACGATGGAGTGGCTGGTAGAGGAGCTGATCACGGCCGGATTCCGCACCGATATCGCGCAGAAGCTGCAGCAGGCGCTGCATGAGCCGGATACCCAGAGCGTCAGCCATGAATCCCGCGCCGATCGTCAGGTGACGCGGGCGATGACGGTGCTGGGGGATTTTGTGGCCTGGCTCGGCTTTTTACAGCGGCCTGAATCGGAACGTCCGGCCAGCCGGGTTAACCGGGGGCAGGTGATTTTCTCCCGTCCTCCGGCACCCAGCGTCAGCTTCAGTGCCGGTCAGCGCCTGACCAAACTCTCTGCTGCGCCGGCCAACCACACCGCATACTATATCTACGACTGGCTGGTGGGGCTGAATCAGGTGATCATTGAGAACAATGGTTACACCGGCGGCGGCGATCTGCCGCTGGCGGCCCGCGAAGCGCTGATTGCGCTCCTTAAGCCCCTGCGCACTTAATCAATAATCAGGCGCAGTTCGCCCTCCAGCGACTGCGCCGCCTCTTCCAGCAGCGCCAGCACCGGCGCTAAATCCGCTTCATGCGCAGCATAGTGCTGCAGCCACATCGTGGCAGGCAGCGCCATCCCGCCCGTCAGCCAGTCCCACAATGCATCCAGATTATGTCCGAAGCTCTGCGGGCAGCCGCTCTGCTCAGCAAACTGCTGATAAAAGGCCGCACGCGTAGTGAGCTGACGCAGGTCAAAGGTCAGGTTAAGCATGATCAGGGCACCTGTCTGAAGCTGCGGTAGTGATCGGTGGAGAGGAATACCAGCCCGTCAGAGGAGTAAACCAGGCGGTCGGCGTCGCGGTGACCGCAGCGATAATTCACATCCGCTTCATACCACTGACGGCCCGCACGTGCTGGCAGACGCTTTTCACGGTTGGAAAAGCGATCGCCGCCGATAGCTCTGCCCGGCAGCACCTCGCACAGATTCCCTTTGGCCGGATTCCAGCCACGCTTACGCGCATCACTTTTAGTGAGGTAGTAGTCCGGTAATTGCTGATGCTGCAACACCCAGCGCGCCACGGTATGGGCGTCAGTCAGGGTGGCGATATCCGCCTCGGCAGGGGCTGAAACGGTGTTCAGATAAGGTTTAAGGCCGTAGAAACAGGCCGCGAGGACAAGGAAAAGTCCAATCCAGAGTTTTTTTGACATGATGGCATCCCAGACAACAGGACGCAGATGATACCAGTTTTGCGCGCGGAGAAAAGCGCGGGCCAGACAAGCTGGCCCTGGCGAGGTTATGCGGCGTGCGATTCCCCGCTGTGACGACGCCATGCACCCGGCGCGACACCATACTGACGTTTGAAGCTGCGGTTAAAGGACTGTTGGGAGTCGAACCCTAACGAGATCGCCACATTGAGAATCGGTTCATCGGTGCTGGTCAGACGATCGGCTGATTTCTTCAGCTTCTTAACCCGAATGTATTCACCCAGTGGGTAACCGGTATGTTCTTTGAACATACGCTGCAGGTGCCATTTGGAGTAACCCGCGCGTTCTGAAACCGTATCCAGGTCCAGGCGTGCTTCAATGTTGTTATCAATCCAGTCGATTAAATCGTGAATAAAGGCGTCACTCATCATTCCAGTCTCTCCCGTCGCTGTAGCGAAAAGTATTAGTATCAGTTGCAGTTACACTTAAGGGTGGCTGACTATGCCATTTAATGCAAGTTTTATTAGTACATTAAATGCCGCACTGTTTATAGGGTTTTAGCGCAACTGGTCAGGCTTTCATCGCTCTGCCTAAAACCGCACATAAAGTGTATCTGTTATTCTTGCAGTTGCCCGCGACGCAAGCCTACACTCCCTGCGATTAATTGCAATCTTAAAAGTTGCAAATATTGGCCTGCAGGTCGTCTTTTATATCTATCGCGGAATAACAACAATGATTACGAACCGGGTTCGTCAGGGTTTAACCCTCTTAGGGATGGTACTGCTCATCACGCAACTGAGCGGCTGCGATAAAGGTGTGGCGCAAAATGCCCCACCGCCACCGCCGGAGGTGAGTGCCGCGCCGGTGCTGATCAAGCCGGTCAGCCAGTGGGACAATTTCAATGGCCGGGTGGAAGCGGTGCAGAGCGTACAGCTGCGGCCACGCGTCTCGGGCTATATCGACGCCGTTAACTATCGCGAAGGCGATGAAGTCAGAAAAGGTCAGGTGCTGTTTACCATTGATGACCGGAGCTACCGCGCGGCGCTGGAGCAGGCTAAAGCGGAACTGGCGCGGGCGCGCAGTCAGGCCAGTCTGGCCCGCAGCGAATCGGGCCGCAGCGAGAAGCTGATTGGCACGCAGGCGATTTCGCGCGAGGCGTGGGAACAGCGTCGCTCTGCTGCCAGCCAGGCGCAGGCCGATGTGCTGGCTGCCGAAGCCGCGGTCGATATGGCGCAGCTGAACCTCGACTTCACCCGCGTTACCGCACCGATTGATGGTCGCGCCAGCCGGGCGATGATCACCGCGGGTAACCTGGTGACCGCTGGCGACAGCGCCAGTGTGCTGACCACGCTGGTGTCGCAGCAACAGATGTATGTCTACTTCGATGTCGATGAAAACACCTTCCTCAACTATCAGGCGATGGCGCGTCAGGGCCAGCAGCGCCATGCCCTTCCCGCTGAGATTGGGCTGGTCGGCGAACAGGGTTTTCCGCATCAGGGCAGGATCGACTTCATGGATAACCAGCTGACCGCCAGTACCGGCACCATTCGTATGCGCGCCCTGCTCGACAATCAGCAGCGTCAGTTCACGCCGGGGCTGTTTGCCCGTGTGCGTCTGCCTGGCAGCGCGCAGTTTGAGGCGGTGCTGATTGACGATAAAGCCGTCCTGACCGATCAGGATCGCAAATATGTCTACGTGGTGGATGGGGAAGGTAAAGCACAGCGGCGCGATATCCAACCCGGCGCGATGGTGGATGGCCTGCGTATCGTTAAATCGGGTCTGCAAGCCGGTGACAAAGTCATCATTGCCGGTCTGCAAAAAGTATTTATGCCCGGCATGCCGGTCACTGCTCAGCAGGTCGCCATGCGTGCGGCAGCCGCTCAATAATTCGAGGCCGCTATGGACTTTTCCCGCTTTTTTATCGACCGGCCTATTTTTGCTGCGGTGCTGTCGATTCTGATTTTTGTCACCGGCATGATTGCCATCCCGCTGCTGCCAATCAGTGAGTACCCCGACGTCGTGCCACCCAGCGTGCAGGTACGCGCCGAGTATCCAGGCGCTAACCCGAAAGTGATTGCGGATTCCGTGGCGACGCCACTGGAAGAGGCGATCAACGGCGTCGAAAACATGATGTACATGAAGTCAGTGGCCGGTTCGGATGGCGTGCTGGTGACGACCGTGACTTTCCGTCCGGGCACCGATCCCGATCAGGCACAGGTGCAGGTGCAGAACCGCGTGGCACAGGCGGAAGCCCGTTTGCCGGAAGATGTGCGTCGGTTGGGTGTTACCACCCAGAAGATGTCGCCGACGCTGACGCTGGTCGTGCACATGTTCTCACCCAACAATACCTATGATTCGCTCTACCTGCGTAACTACGCCACGCTCAAGGTGAAAGATGAGCTGGCGCGCCTGCCGGGTGTCGGTCAGATCCAGATTTTTGGCGCGGGCGAATATGCGATGCGCGTCTGGCTTGATCCCAACAAAGTCGCTGCGCGTGGCCTGACCGCCGCTGACGTGGTGACGGCGATGCAGGAGCAGAACGTCCAGGTCTCTGCCGGTCAGCTGGGCGCAGAGCCGCTGAAAAAGCAGAGTGACTTCCTGCTGTCGATCAACACCCAGGGGCGACTGGAGAGCGAGCAGCAGTTCGGCGATATCATCCTGAAAACGTCTGAAGATGGTTCGCTGGTGCGGCTGCGCGATGTAGCGCGGATTGAGATGGGATCGGGCAGTTACGCCCTGCGCTCCCAGCTCAATAATAAAGATGCGGTCGGAATCGGCATCTTCCAGGCTCCGGGTGCCAACGCCATCGATCTCTCTAATGCGGTGCGCGCCAAAATGGATGAGCTGGCAACCCGTTTCCCCAACGATGTGAAATGGGCTGCGCCTTACGATCCGACAGTGTTTGTCCGCGACTCGATTAAGGCCGTGGTTCAGACTTTGCTGGAAGCGGTGATCCTGGTGGTGCTGGTGGTGATTCTGTTCCTGCAGACCTGGCGCGCCTCGATCATTCCGCTGCTGGCGGTGCCGGTGTCGGTGGTGGGTACCTTTAGCGTGCTCTATCTGCTTGGCTTCTCACTGAACACCCTGAGCCTGTTTGGGCTGGTACTGGCAATTGGTATCGTGGTAGATGACGCCATTGTGGTCGTGGAGAACGTCGAACGTAACATTGAGATGGGGCTGTCTCCGCGCGCCGCCGCCCATCAGGCGATGCGCGAGGTCTCCGGGCCGATCATCGCCATTGCGCTGGTGCTGTGCGCCGTATTTGTGCCGATGGCGTTTCTTTCCGGCGTGACCGGGCAGTTCTACAAGCAGTTCGCCACCACTATCGCGATCTCTACGGTGATCTCGGCGATTAACTCGCTGACGCTTTCGCCTGCGCTGGCGGCGATGCTGCTGAAAGGACATGACGCGCCGAAAGATCGGTTGACGCGGATCATCGATGCCCTGTTCGGCTGGCTGTTCCGTCCGTTTAACCGCTTCTTCCAGCGCAGCGCGCACGGTTATGAATCGCTGGTAGGCCGCACGCTGCGTCGCCGTGGCGCGGTATTTGGCGTTTATATCCTGTTGCTGGCTGGTGCCGGTTTTATGTTCCACACCGTGCCGGGTGGCTTTATCCCAACCCAGGATAAGCTCTATCTGATTGGTGGCGTGAAGATGCCGGAAGGCTCCTCACTGGCCCGCACCGATGAAGTGATTCGTAAGATGAGCGAAATCGGTATGCAGACCGAAGGCGTCGCCTATGCGGTGGCCTTCCCCGGCCTGAATGCGCTGCAGTTCACCAATACCCCGAACAGCGGCACGGTGTTCTTCGGCCTGAAGCCGTTCAGTGAGCGCAGGCACACCGCGGCGGAGATCAACGCGGAGATCAATGCGAAGATCGCGCAAATCCAGCAGGGCTTTGGTTTCTCGATTATGCCGCCGCCGATTCTGGGACTGGGACAAGGCTCTGGCTATTCACTGTATGTGCAGGACCGTGCCGGCCTGGGCTATGGCGCGTTGCAAACGGCGATTAATACGCTGTCAGGCAGCATAATGCAGACGCCAGGGATGCACTTCCCTATCTCCTCCTATCAGGCCAACGTTCCACAGCTTGATGTGCAGGTTGACCGGGATAAAGCCAAAGCCCAGGGCGTGTCGCTGACCGCACTGTTCAGCACGCTGCAGACCTATCTTGGCTCGTCATACGTGAATGACTTTAACCGCTTTGGTCGCACCTGGCGGGTCATGGCGCAGGCAGATGGTGAGTTCCGCGACAGTGTCGAAGATATTGCTAACCTGCGTACCCGTAACGATCGCGGTGAGATGGTGCCGATTGGCAGCATGGTTAATATCACCACCACTTACGGTCCCGACCCGGTGATCCGCTATAACGGTTATCCGGCGGCGGATTTGATTGGCGATGCCGACCCGCGCGTGCTCTCTTCGGCGCAGGCGATGAGTCAGCTGGAAGCAATGTCCGGTCAGCTGTTGCCTAACGGTATGAACATCGAGTGGACCGACCTGAGCTATCAGCAGTCAACCCAGGGCAATACCGCGCTGATTGTCTTCCCGATGGCCGTCCTGCTGGCGTTTCTGGTGCTGGCGGCGCTGTATGAGAGCTGGACGCTGCCGCTGGCGGTGATCCTGATTGTGCCGATGACGATGCTTTCTGCGCTGTTTGGCGTCTGGCTGACCGGCGGTGATAACAACGTCTTCGTACAGGTCGGACTGGTGGTGCTGATGGGGCTGGCCTGTAAGAACGCGATTCTTATCGTGGAATTTGCGCGTGAGCTGGAGATTCAGGGCAAAGGGATTATCGAAGCGGCGCTGGAAGCGTGTCGCCTGCGTCTGCGTCCGATTGTGATGACCTCCATCGCCTTTATCGCCGGTACCATACCGCTGATTCTGGGTGAAGGCGCAGGTGCAGAAGTACGCGGCGTGACCGGGATTACCGTCTTCTCCGGCATGCTCGGCGTGACGCTGTTCGGCCTTTTCCTGACGCCGGTGTTCTACGTCGCCCTGCGCAAGCTGGTGACGCGCCGGTCAGGAGATGCCGAAACCGTGACGGCGTAAACCGTAAACGTTAACAGGGGCGATCGGATGATCGCCCCTTTTTTTGTCTGAGATTGGCAGCATGTTGATTAACGCTGCCTTAATTTTTCATTCAGCGTTTCAATGATAAACGCATTCAGCGAGGTTTCATTTTGGGCCGCAGCCTGCGACAGCCGCACGCCCAGCGATTCAGGGTAGCGCAGCGTGAAGGTCTTAATTTTTTCCTGCTCCGCATAGGGATTAATGCCGGAGGCAGCGCAATCTTCCAGGTATTCACGCAGCGAAATTTCCCCTTCTTTATGCAAACCTTGCACGCTGTCAGAGACAAAATCACAATAGCCAGACAGGCCAGTAAAGCGTCCACGGAACATATTGATTTCGGGAGCATAGGTGATAACTGCGGGTTGCCCGGCGACGGTGATTGATGAATTTGAACGATTATTCATAGGGATCGACTCCAATACTTTCCAGCCATTCACGCAGATTAACAACAGCCCCTTTATCAGTATCTGGCGAAGGATGTGGGCGATGAAACCGCGCAATTTTTCCTCTGAGAAGAAAACGCACCCGTGAACCGCTACCCTCTTTAATCTCTCCGCCCAGTGCCCTGATAAGTGACTCAACAGCCTGCCATTTTAAGCCGGACGGCGGCGGCGTTTGAAATATCTGCTCCAGCGTTTCACGCTGTTTTTCCTTAAGTTCCTGACGGCGTCGTTCATCCTGATCTCCGCGACTTCATACAGTGAAGTCATTTTATTCTGCTGAAGTAAGAGGTCAAGTGGGGATTAATGGAGACAGGTGTCTGAAAGGCAGGTTGGGTGAAAAAAGGGTCAGAAATGTGCATTTGACACGCATAAAAAAAGCCGCTCATCAGCGGCTTTTTTTGCAGAGTTCTTCACTCTCTTCGGGTTCAGGTTCCGGTACGGCGGTGCAGTTACTGGTATCGCGTTTCTTCAGCTCGTTGAGCGCATCTGCCACGGTGCGTTTTGCCAGCACATCCAGCGACGCCTGCTCGGCTTCATCGGCTATCGATTTGAAGTACCAGCAGAGGTTGGCACTGACCAGACAGCGAGGCGCGACATCAGGACGCGCGGCCCAGATCTTTTTGTCTTCGATGACGGAGACATAGATATCCTTGAGGGTAATCTCCGCAGCAGGACGGCCGAGATGAATCGAACCGGTACGGCCCAGCGTTGAGACGATAATGCCGTCACGGGTCAGCGGGACCATTAATTTTCGAATGAAACTGGGATTCGCTTCCAGCCCGTAGGCCAGAATCGCGCTGGTAGAGCGTTTACCCATTTGCTCCGCCATCGCTACGCTCAGAACCATTTGCAAAGCTGTCGGGAAGCGGTAATCAAGCATTTCTTTATCCTGAGTTGCGGTGCATCTTATTGTTTTATTGCCGCATAAGTGAACAATCAATGAGCAATAAATATAACAAACACTGTTGCTTTTTTGAAGCAAGCCGGCAATGACAAGGCACGTATTCACCAAAGGCGTAGGCCTGATAGCACAAGGTGCTTACCCTGCTCCTCATCCTTATCCTGCTGGACACGGTGAGCCGTTCGGTCATGCGGTGGTGACCGCTGCCGCCGGTAATCGCTGCTTTAGCGCCATAACCAGCACCACGTTAAAGATTGCTAAAGCGCAAAGCAACCATAGCGTCGCCGATGCTCCCATCTTTTCAAACACATATCCACCCATCAGCGGCGTCAGTGCCTGTCCCATTAGCGCCGGGCGGGCCATTTTACCCACCACAATTGCGTATGACTCTGGTTTGACCATCGCCAGCGGTAAAGTTCCGCGCACGATGGCGCGTAAGCCATTACCTGCGCCATACAGGACCATGCTCAGCAGCGCCATCTGCGGAAACAGTGCCAGCAATAGCAGGCCCAGCGCCACCAGCCCGACAGAAAAAAAGGTCGTGCGGATCGGATGACTGCGTTTGAATACAATATCGACGATGCGCGAGCCTACCTGACACGGGCCGAGCACAGCGCTGATCGCCAGCGCCGACGTCAGCGTATGGCCACTCGCCTGCAACAGGGCGATAAGCTGCACGGAAATCGCCGTCATGATCACCGACGCGAGGGTAAAAATGGCGCACAGCAGCCAGAACAGCGCAGGTTCAATCTCCGGCGTAGCAGACTGTCTAACCACCCTTTTCGCAGGCGGCTTAGCATGGCTCGCCGGTAAAGCAAACAGATAGGCAGGCAGCACGCAGACCACCATCATTGCCGCAATAATCAGTGACGCATCCCGCCAGCCGAATCCATGAATCAGCAACGCTGTGCCGGGCCAGACCAGCGTGGTACAGAAGCCTGAAATCAGCGTAATACCGGTGATCGCTGAACGCGCCTGACCGCCATAGCAGGTGCCGAGTGTAGCGAACAGAGCATCATAAAGGCCCATCGCCATACCGATGCCGATAATCACCCAGGCAAACAGAAACAGCGGCAGCGAGTCGCTGACCGCCATCATCACCAGCCCCACCGCCATTACCAGACCGCTCAGCGCCAGCAGCAGACGACCACAGGTACGGGCGATAAGCCTGCCAGCCAGCGGTGACAGCAGGCCTGACACCAGTATCCCCGTCGAGAGCGCGCCGTAGATCCACTGCTGCGACCAGCCCGTCTCAGCTGCAATCGGGTTCGCCATCACCGCCATCAGGTAGAACGACCCTCCCCAGGAGAGGATCTGCACCAGGCCCAGAGTAAAAATGGCGGCGATACCGGGTTTATTGTTCTGACTCACAGGCGATCTCTTCATTAGCAGGCGAACCTTTTTATAACATGTTCTGCCAGAAGCCAGAATGCGTGACGCTCATTTCACTGGACCGCCCGGCAGGCCGCACGATTTTTATTGTGACAATAATAGTATGTTGTAACTATAAAGAGCTTGCATCCCTGGCAGGCTTCTGCCACATTGTGGACGTTGTAACTATGGAGGCACAACATGACGCGCTACGACTTAGTGGCTGATATGCATCAGTGTGTAAACGACCTGGAACTGGCGCTGGGCGCGCTCCGTCAGCAGATTGAGGCGCAGCCGTTGCTCATCGCCCGCGTCTTCAGCCTGCCGCCGGTGGTGAAAGGCCGTGAACATGAAGCGATAACTCAGATTGCCGTTGAGCAGCATCTCGGTGAGCGCGCGTTGAAGATGGCACTTGACCACTATTGCCGCCTGTTTATGCAGCATCAGTCTGAACAGCTGAGCACCAAGGCAGCCGTGCGCTTACCCGGCGCGCTCTGTATCGAATGTGATGAACAGCGCGAAGCGGAGATCGGCTCGCTGGTCGACCTCATCAACCAGCTGAAAGCCCGGCTGGAGCAGTTGATCACGGTGGACTCGGGCCTGCCGAGCGAAGCGCGTTTTGAGTTCGTCCACCAGCATTTACGCGGCCTGATTACCCTGAATGCCTATCGCACGATCACCCTGCTCAGCGCTCCTGACAGCCTGCGTTTTGGCTGGGCCAACAAGCACATCATTAAAAATCTCAAGCGCGAAGAGGTGATCGCCCAGCTGGAAAAAAGTCTGAAGTCGGGGCGCGCGAAGGCACCCTGGTCACGCGAACAGTGGGCGGAAAAAGTGCAGGAGGAGCTGGCAAGCGTGCGCGCCCTGCCCGCCTCGGCACGACTGAAAATCAAGCGTCCGGTGAAAGTCCAGCCGGTGGCACGCGTCTGGCGCGCGGATGAACAAAAGCAGACCCAGCTGGCCTGCCCGTCACCGATTCTGGTGATCTGTCGTGATCGCACTCAGGTTCCGGTGCTGGGCGAGTTGCTCAATTACGATGCCGATAACATCACGCATCGTCATAAACCCGCCGCTGAACCGCTTAATCTGCTGATACCCCGACTGCATCTGTGGGTCGATTGCCCGATATAAAAAAAGGCCAGCATCCGCTGGCCTGTTCCTTATGGCTGACCTTACGACTTCATGCTGCCGACCATCTCTTCCGGACGGACCCAGGCATCAAACTCCTCTTCGGTCAGATAGCCCAGCTTCAGCGCCGAACCCTTCAGCGTCAGCCCCTCTTTGTGTGCCTTCTTGGCAATCTCAGCCGCTTTGTCATAGCCGATGTGGGTGTTCAGCGCGGTCACCAGCATCAGTGATTCGTTGAGCAGTTGATCGATGCGCTCACGCACCGGCTCAATGCCGACGGCGCAATGATGGTTAAAGCTGTCCATGCCGTCCGCCAGCAGGCGAATCGATTGCAGGAAGTTATGGATCACCATCGGACGGAAGACGTTAAGCTCAAAGTTACCCGACGCGCCGCCCATGTTGATCGCCACGTCATTACCCATCACCTGACAGCAAAGCATGGTCATCGCTTCACACTGCGTTGGGTTGACTTTGCCCGGCATAATGGAGCTACCAGGTTCGTTTTCCGGAATGGCGATTTCGCCGATGCCGCAACGCGGGCCGGAAGAGAGCCAGCGTACGTCGTTGGCGATTTTCATCAGCGAGGCGGCCAGCCCTTTCAGCGCGCCATGCGCATGCACCAGCGCATCACAGGTTGCCAGTGCCTCAAACTTATTTGGTGCGGTGACAAATGGCTGCTGCGTCAGATCGGCCAGCGCCTTCGCCACGCGCACTGCATATTCAGGATGGGTATTCAGACCGGTGCCCACCGCGGTTCCGCCCAGCGCCAGTTCCGCCACGTGCGGAATGCTCTGTTCGATATGCTTCAGGTTATGCTCCAGCATCGCCACCCAGCCTGAAATCTCCTGGCCCAGCGTCAGCGGCGTCGCATCCTGCAGGTGAGTACGACCAATCTTAACGATGTCTTTAAAGGCGTCAGACTTCTGGCTCAGCGTGTTTTTCAGTACCTGAATCTGAGGGATTAACTGTTCGCGCAGCGCGATCACGGCGGCAACATGCATCGCCGTCGGGAAGACGTCGTTGGAGCTCTGGCTCTTGTTCACATCGTCGTTGGGATGGACCAGGCGCGACATCCCACGCTCCCCGCCGAGGATTTCGCTCGCGCGGTTCGCCAGCACCTCATTCATGTTCATGTTGGTCTGGGTGCCGGAGCCGGTCTGCCAGATCGCCAGCGGGAACTCGTCCGCATGCTTATCCGCCAGCACTTCATCCGCCGCGCTGACAATCGCATCCGCGCGGTCAGTGGGCAGCAGTCCGAGATCGCGGTTGACGCTGGCCGCCGCGCGTTTGGTCAATGCCAGCGCATGCACCAGCGCGGTCGGCATTTTTTCGGTTGAGATACGGAAGTGTTCCAGTGAACGCTGCGTCTGCGCCCCCCACAGTTTGTCTGCCGGTACATCGATGGGGCCCATTGAATCTTTCTCAATGCGATTGGCTGCCATGAATACGTCTCCTTCACCTGTTTTTTAAAAGAATGATCGCCCGTTCTGTCATCGCATCCGATAACCCGGCGGTCAGGATACTGATACACAATAATTTAACATTATCAGAGCTTAGCGTCCTTTTGCGCTGGATATGTATTTTTACCGGTAGTTTCTGCTTTAATAGCCGCAATAATTTCCCGTGAAAAAGGGTTATACAATGCAAAAAATGAACAATTCGCTGCAAAATTACGCATGGGGCAGCAAAACGGCATTGACTGAGCTGTATGGGATTGCCAACCCCGAGGGTCTGCCGATGGCAGAGCTGTGGATGGGCGCACATCCGAAAAGTCCCTCAACTGTGATGGATCAGGGCCGCGAGCGTTCCTTACGCGACGTGATTGATGCCGCGCCCGCCGCGATGCTGGGCGACGCGGTGTCACAGCGCTTTGGTGAACTGCCCTTCCTGTTCAAAGTGCTGTGTGCCGATCAGCCCCTGTCGATTCAGGTCCATCCCAGCAAACGTGCGGCCGAAGTGGGCTTTGCCCGTGAGAATGCGGCGGGGATCCCGCTGACAGCAGCCGAGCGCAACTATAAAGATGCTAACCACAAGCCGGAGCTGGTCTATGCGCTGACGCCCTTTCAGGCGATGAACGGTTTTCGCACGCTGACGCAGATGGTCTCACTGCTGGAGCCGGTCGCGGGCGCACATCCTCAGATTGCCCATTTTCTGCAGCATCCCGATCAGGAGACGCTGGCTGCGCTCTTCTCTACCCTGCTGTCACTGGAGGGCGAGGCGAAATCGCTGGCGCTGGGTGTGCTGAAATCCGCACTTGATGCGCAGCAGGGCGAGCCGTGGGAAACCATTCGCATGATTGCGGCAGAGTATCCTGACGACAGCGGCCTGTTTTCACCGCTGCTGCTGAATGTCATCACCCTGCAGCCCGGCGAGGCGATGTTCCTCTACGCTGAAACCCCGCACGCGTATCTGAAAGGCGTGGCGCTGGAGGTGATGGCCAACTCTGATAACGTATTGCGGGCCGGTTTAACCCCGAAATATATCGATATCGACGAGCTGATGGCCAACCTGAAGTTTGAGGAGAAGCCTGCCAGCTCGCTGCTGACGAAGCCAGAGCAACAGGGTCATGCGCTGCGCTTCCCGATTCCGGTCGAAGATTTCGCCTTTGCCATCCATAGCCTGAACGCAGAACCGCAATCGCTGGCGCAGCAGAGCGCTGCCCTGCTGTTCTGCATCGAAGGCCAGGCGGTTATCGCCAAAGACGACCAGCAACTGACGCTGAAACCGGGTGAATCCTGCTTTATTGCCGCCAGCGAATCGCCGGTAACAGTCGCCGGTGCGGGCCGGCTGGCGCGGGTATTTAACGACTTAGGGCTGCGCGGCTGACGGAATCCCTGTTAACTGCTATTATTTCAACCTATTAGCTTTTAAACGCCTGCGGGCGTTTTTCTTCGGTCGCTGGGGTTAACCTGCGGCATAAGCGGACTCAAGGATAAGGACGAATCAGCAATGAAAAAGACCAATGTTGCCGTAGGTGTCATCATCGCACTGGGCGTAGTCTGGACGGGTGCGGCGTGGTTCACCGGCAAGCAAATTGAAAGCCACAGGGATGAGCTGGTGCAGAACGCCAATGCACAGCTGAACGCTTATGCCCCTAACAGTCGACTGAAGATCAGCTATCAGGACTATCAGCGCGGCGTGTTCAGCAGCAAAGTGAATCTGGTGGTTCAGGCCAATTCGCAGACGGAAGATAATCCGCTGCTGAAGCCGGGTCAGAGCATCATCCTGAATGAAACCATCGATCATGGCCCTTTCCCGTTTGCGCAGCTGAAGCATTTCAATCTGATCCCGAGCATGGCATCCGTTCATACCGAACTGGCTAACACCGATGCGGTGAAGAAGCTGTTTGAGCTGACCGGCAATAAATCGCTGATTAGCGCCGACACCCGCATCGGCTACAGCGGTGCTACCGATACCGCACTTCGTGTTCTGCCGGTTGACTATCAGAATGCGCAAACCGGCGAGCGTTTTGCCACTAATGGCGGCACCTTCAACGTCAGCGCCGATAATAAAGGCGATAAAGTGTCGCTGGACAGCGATGTGGATAGTCTCGCGCTCACCAGTAAAAATGAGATGGGCCAGCCGGTACTGTTCACTGTCAATGGTCTGAAGCTGAGCGGTAACACGCACCTCAGCCCGGAAGGCGTGCGCATCGGCGATCAGTCGGTCGATATTGAGAAGGTGAATGCCAGCATTAATGGTCAGGACGCCCTGACGCTGCACAAAATGAAAGGCACCTCCTCTTTCGACAACAGCGCCGGTAAAATTGGCGGCGATATTGATTACAAAGTGGAAAGCGTTCAGCTGCAGAAGCAGGACTTCGGTCAGGCTGCGCTTAAGATGAAGCTGTCTCAGTTTGATGCGCAGGCGGTCAAAGCGTTCTCCGATCGTTATAACCAACAGATGCAGGAACTGCTGACCCAGCCTGGCGTTGCAGAAGATCCTATCCGCTATCAGGCAGGCGTGCATCAGATTCTGATGGCCAATCTGCCGATGCTGCTAAAAGGCTCGCCATCCATCAGCATCGCTCCGCTGAGCTGGAAGAATGACAAAGGTGAAAGCACCTTTAATCTGACGGCCAGCTTCAACGACCCTTCTGCCGTTACTGGTGAAGCCCAGACTTTGAGCGCTATGGTTGATCGGGTACTGAAAAGCCTGGACAGCAAGCTGGTCATCAATATGCCGATGGCGACTGAAACCATGCACAAAGTGGGTCTGGCTGAGGGGTATCAGGCGGATGACGCACAGAAGCTGGCGGATCAGCAGGTGAAAGGTCTGGCGGCGATGGGTCAGATGTTCCGCCTGACTCAGCAGCAGGATAACAACATCGTGACCAGCCTGCAGTACACCAACGGTCAGGTGAACATGAACGGCGACAAGATGACGCTGGAACAGTTTATGTCCCGCTACATGCTGGGTATGCCGACCAGCGAAGGCATGCCGCAGTAAGCGCTGTCTTCCATCAAAGGCGACCTTCGGGTCGCTTTTTTTATGCCTGACCGCTGATTTGCCCGCCGGTTATGGGCAATTAAGCAGCATCCGGTGCGGCTGTTGCGCAAATAACTGGCGTGGTTGCGCAAGATATTTTTATAATGCTCTGCACTTCACCGACAACTCAGCGAGTGCGCCATGATCGATTCTAAAATTCCTCTGACTGATATTCACCGCCACCTTGATGGCAACATTCGTGCACAAACCATTCTCGATTTAGGCCGCCAGTTTAATCTCGCCCTGCCCGCATCAACGCTGGAGACGCTGCGTCCGCATGTACAGGTTGGCCAGAATGAACCTGATCTGGTGAGCTTCCTGCAGAAACTCGACTGGGGCGTGAAAGTGCTGGGCGATCTGGATGCCTGCCGCCGCATTGCGCAGGAAAATGTCGAAGATGCCGCGCGCGCGGGCATTCATTACGCTGAACTGCGTTTTTCGCCCGGTTATATGGCGATGACCCACAACCTGCCCATTGCCGGTGTGGTTGAAGCGGTCATTGACGGCGTACGCGCAGGCCGTCAGCAGCACGATATCGACGTGCGTCTGATTGGTATTATGAGCCGGACCTTTGGCGAAGATGCCTGCCTTGCCGAACTCGAAGGTTTACTGGCTCATCGCGATCACATTACCGCAGTCGATCTGGCGGGTGATGAGCTGGGCTTCCCGGGCAGCGAGTTCCTGAGTCACTTTACCCAGGCGCGCGATGCCGGTTTCCGCGTTACCGTGCATGCGGGCGAAGCGGCTGGCCCGGAGAGCATCTGGCAGGCGATTCGTGAGCTGGGCGCAGAACGTATCGGTCACGGGGTAAAAGCGATTGAAGATCGCGCGCTGATGGATTTCCTGGCGGAGCACCATATTGGTATTGAGTCCTGCCTGACCTCCAACATCCAGACCAGCACCGTGCCTTCACTGGCGCAGCATCCGCTGAAGACCTTCCTTGAGCATGGCATTCTGGCGACCATCAATACCGATGATCCCGCGGTTCAGGGCATTGAACTGGCGCATGAATATCATCATGCCGCACCGGCTGCCGGTCTGAGCGCGGCACAGATCCGTCAGGCGCAGGAAAATGGTCTGACGATTGCCTTCCTCAGCGACGCTGAGAAAGCGGCTATTCGCGCTCGCGTGCAGTAATCTGCCGCATCAGGAATAAAAAACGGGCCAGAAATCCGGCCCGATACTTTGCTGCCAAAACCCAATCCCGGAAGTTCTGACAGCAACGCAAAGGCTTAACGCGCAGGAAACAGGGTCAGAGGAGGAAAGCGTCCCGCGCAAGGGACAAAAACGCCGGGAGCGTTTTTGAACAACGCAACGCGTTGGCCCGGCTACGGGCGCACCTCAGGGATGAGGTGCGTAATCGCGCGGGCCGAGCAAGCCAGGGATGGCGGCTTTTGCGACTTTCCGATCTGACCCTGTTCCCTTCGCTGGCTCGATCTCACCGCTGATTCCGCGAACATTACGGGCCGGATATTCGACCCGTTCTGCTTTTGCATTATACACTCACCAATCAGACGCGCTTCAGCGACATCGTCTGGCGTTTCTCGGCGGATTGCAGACCCAGCTCAATCAGCTCCATCACCTGAATCGCCTCTTCCGCCGTCACCGGATTATTACCGCGTCCGGCAATCGCATCGCGGATGCCCGCATAGTAAGCCGGATAGTTGCCCGGCTGGGTCAGCTGTGTGGTTTCGGTCAGGGAGTCGCCCTCAACCAGCGTCAGCGTACCATCGCGCATGTCATAGCCCCAGTCCTCCTGCGGCGGGAAGTCGCCCGACTTCAGGCGATCTTCCTGCGGATCCAGACCATATTTAACGTAACTGCCGCGCGTGCCGTGGACGGTGTAACGAGCGGATTCTGCCGCCACCAGCATGCTGGCGTGCAGCACGACGCGGCGCTGCGGATAAGTCAGCGTGGCGTGGAAGTAGTCAGTAGTCTGCGCGCCCGGACGCATTTCGGCCAGGTCAACATGGATGGCGACCGGTGGGCCAAACAGCTGAAGCGCCTGGTCCAACAGATGCGGTCCCAGGTCATACCAGATCCCGCTGCCTGCGCCCTTCATTTCACGCCAGCGATTGCGCACTTCCAGACGAAAGCGATCAAAATGCGATTCGAAATAGCGCACTTCACCGAGTGAGCCAGCTTCAAGCAGGGATTTAAGCGTCAGGAAGTCACTGTCCCAGCGGCGGTTATGGAATACCGACAGCAGCAGCCCTTTGGCTTTAGCCAGCGCATCCAGCTCACGTGCCTGTGACAACGTCACGGTAAACGGCTTATCGACCACCACATGTTTACCGGCATTCAGCGCCGCTTTAGCCAGCGGGAAGTGCGTATCGTTGGGGGTAGGAATAACAATCAATTGCAGAGTCGGATCGTCCAGCAACGCCTGAGGATCGGCCACCACCTTCACGGCGGGCCAGTCGGCGTGGACTTTGCTGGCGTCGCTACTGGAAATGGCGGCCAGTTCGACGTCCGGCGTTCCCGCAATCAGCGGGGCATGAAACGTTTTACTGGCAAAGCCGTAGCCGATCAGACCAACACGTAATTTATCGCTCATTTGGATTCCTCTCAGAGCCTGCCTGGCAGGCTCTTAGTTGATAACCTGATTGATTTAAGACTATTAACCAGGTGAGAACAAGGCGGAATCCCCCGAAAAAACTAAGAGATAGCACTTCGCGCCAGGGGCCAGGCTGTCTGCGCCGCCAGGCTGTCGTGCGCATCCTGATTGCGGCGGCGGAAGTCGCTGGGACTGACGCCAACACGCTTGCGAAAGACGCGTGAGAAATAAAGCTGGTCGTCGTAACCCACTTCACGCCCGACCGACGCGATGGGTTCCTGGGTGGTTTGCAGCAGCAGTTTCGCGCGGATAACGCGCTGATCTTCGCGCCAGCGCAGCAGGTTCACCCCCATCTGCTCGCGAAAAAGGTGCGCCAGCCGCGACGGTGACAGACAGACGTGGCGCGCCACCTCTTCAATCCTGACCTCGCTGGCAAGATGATTAGTGACATACTGACAGGCTTCGATGACGCGCGGATCGCGGATTAACTGATGGCTGCGCGGATCTTCTTCAACGGCGCGCAGCAGCAGCCGCTCCAGCAGGTTCATCGCCAGCTCTTCCGCAAAGCGGCGGCCCGAGTTGTGGGTCTGTTCGATACTGGCAAACAATCGGTCGAACTCGCCACGCAGCGATTCCGGCAGCAGCAGTCGTCCTACGCCCTCCTGCTCATCCTGCCAGCGCAGCCAGTCGTGCCAGTAGGCGCGTGGACGGAAATAGACCCAGCGGTGGAACCACTGCGGGCTGTCCGGCGCTCGCCCATAATAGTGCGCGGTTTTTGGCTGAAACAGCAGCATTTCGCCGGGCTCGCAGTCAAATGCCCGCTCGCCGTCGAATACCCGCCCTTTACCTTTGATGGTGAGGTTCAGAATGTAACCTTTCATGCCGTGTGGGCGATCGATAAAGAAATCGAGCGGGCCATCAGCGGTGATGGGCGTCAGCCCCGCCACCAGCCAGGCATTGAATGAATAGCCCGGCAACAAGGGGTTTTGCTGCCCGGCCGGTAATTCGCGGTGATACATAGCGTCCTCACTCAGTCTGTTATTGTTCAGATAGCCCGCAGAGGCGTCAGCGTCTGCGGGCCAACGGCTCGCGCAATCAGGCTTTTTTCTGTTTGTAACGGTCAAATATCACCGCAGCTAACAGTATCAGACCGCGCACCACATACTGTGAGAATGGCGAGATATTCAATAAATTCATCGCATTCTCGACGGTGCCGAGAATTAACACCCCTGCCACCACGTAGGAGATCTTGCCGATGCCGCCCTTCAGTGACACGCCGCCCAGTACGCAGGCAGAAATCACCACCAGCTCATAGCCGATGGAGGTCATGGGCTGACCGCTGGTCATACGCGACGCCAGAATGATGCCTGCCGCCGCCGACACCAGGCCGGAAAGAATGAAGATGATGATACGGGTTCGCACCACCGGCACACCGGCCAGTCGTGCGGCCTCTTCATTGCCGCCAATCGCCAGGGTATTACGGCCAAAGGTGGTTTTGTTAAGCAGGAAGCCGAAGATCAGCATGGTCGCCAGCGTCAGCCAGATGGGTGCAGGCACGCCAAGCCAGTTGGCAAAGCCCAGTTCAAAGAAGCGCTCATCTTCAATCCCGACCGCTTTACCGTCAGAGAAGATATAGGCCAGGCCGCGCACGATCTGCATGGTCGCCAGCGTGGTGATCAGCGCATTGATCTTGAGTCGGGCAATCACAAAGCCGTTGATAAAGCCGGTGATCATACCCAGCACCAGACCGGCTGCCACGCCAATCCACAGGCTTTCGGTCATGTTAATCACCACGGCGGTCACCACACCCGCACAGGCGATAACCGAGGCGACCGACAGGTCGAAATCCCCGGAGGCCAGACAGAACAGCATGCCGCAGGCGACCATGCCGGACATCGACATCGCCAGCCCTAAGCCTTTCATATTGATAAACGAGCCGAAGTTCGGCACAAAAATCGCACAGACAATAAACAGCAGTGCAAAGACAACCAGCATGCCGAAGTTGTCCCAGATGCGACCTAACTGCAGGCCGCCGCGTGAAGCAGGCTGCGGCGTATTTGAGGTCGTGGATGAAGCCATGATGATCTCCTGTCAGGCCACGGCGGCCGCTTGAGTGGTTTTGGGCATCGCCAGGCTCAGCGTCTGCTGCTCCGTGGCGTCGTCGTGCAGCAGTTCACCGGCAATGGCACCTTCACGCATCACCACGATGCGATCGGCCAGGCCCATCACTTCCGGTAAATCGCTGGAGGCGAACAGCACCGCAATGCCCCGGTTTGCCAGCTGATAAATCAGGTTATAAATTTCATGTTTGGCACCGACATCGATACCGCGCGTTGGCTCATCCAGCAGGATCACTTTCATATCTTCGGAGAGCCAGCGTCCCAGAATCGCCTTCTGTTGGTTACCGCCGGAGAGGTTCATGATCAGCTGATCGGCGCTGGGCGTTTTGATGTTCAGCGAGCGGATATGGCTGTCGGCGTTTTTGTTTTCCCAGCCGTTTTTAATCAGGCACCCGGCGGTAAGATTATGACGACGGGCGCTGATGTTGATGTTGTCGCGCACCGAGTGCACGGGAATAATGCCTTCGGCTTTGCGGTCTTCCGGGCAGAGCATGATGCCCGCACGAATAGCATCGATGGGTTCACGCAGCGGCAGCGGTTTGCCGTCCAGGATCACCTGACCGCCACGCAGCCGCGTGCCACCAAATAATCCTTTCAGCAGTTCACTGCGTCCGGCTCCGACCAGGCCAAACAGCCCGACGATTTCACCAGCATGAACTTTCAGCGAAATCGGCGTCCGCACGCCCTTCGCTTCAACCTTGTCCAGCTCCAGCCGCACGTCGCCTTTGGCTCGCGGTGAGTAGCCATAAATATCACCCAGGTTACGTCCCACCATCGCCTGCACCAGATCGTCATGATGAGTGTTGGCCATATCAGTAAAGGTTCGCACGTAGCGACCATCTTTGAAGACGGTGATGGCATCGCTGAGGGCAAAGATCTCCTCCATGCGGTGAGAAACGTAGAGCACCACCCGGCCCTCCTCGCGGAGCTGGCGGATGACGCGGAACAGGTTGTCGATTTCTCGCGCCGACAGGGAGCTGGTTGGCTCATCAAAGGCGATAATGCGCGCGTTGCGCGCCAGCGCTTTGGCAATCTCAACCATCTGCCACTGTCCCAGCGACAGGTATTTCAGCGGCATATCAGGATCGATATCCATGCCGAGATTTTTCAGCTGCACGCCCGCCTCAAAGCGCATCAGCTTACGATTGACCAGCCCGTGCTTGTGCGGAATCTGACCGAGATAGATGTTCTCCGCCACGCTCATTTCCGGTACCAGATGCAGTTCCTGGTAAATAATGGCGACGCCCGCGTCAAGCGCATCTGTGGTGCGCTGAAAGCTCATCGGCTTGCCTTTAATACGAATCTCACCGCCGCTCGGCTGATAACTGCCGCTGAGTATTTTTAACAGCGTCGATTTGCCTGCGCCGTTTTCGCCCATCAACGCATGGACTTCACCGCCCCGGCAGTCGAAGGAGATATCCTGCAACGCTTTCACGCCAGGAAAGGTTTTACTGATGCCATGAAACGACAGAAATGCTGAATCAGTGTTCATGTTGATCCTCACTCTTTCGCGCCACCGGCCTGTCAGGGCGGGCGGCGCGAAATCGGCTATTAAGGATGCCAGGCTGCGGACAGCCCGACAGGCTCAGAGTTACATCAGTCCTTTTTTCGCCAGCTCAGTTTTGAAGTTGTCACGGGTGATCAGCACCACATCGGTGACTTCGGTGAATTTCGGTGGCTCTTCACCTTTGCTGACCCAGTTGTAGAGCATCTGGCTGCTTTTGTAGCCGTGGATATCCGGGCTTGGCAGCAGCGAACCGTAGAAGCCGGTCGCCTTGTCTTTCGACAGTTCACTGATGGCATCCACGCCGTTGATACCGATACCGATGACGTCAGCCGCTTTAAAGCCCTGACCTTCGGTGGCACGCACGCCGCCCAGCACGGTATTGTCGTTCATGCCGACAACCAGCCAGTGTTTAACTTCAGGATGCTGAACCAGCAGGGAGTTACCGGCGTCAAACGCGCCTGGGATATCGTTAGATTTGGTTGGCACCTGGTAGATCTGCGCTGCCGGGAAGCCTGCAGCTTTGATCGCGTCCATTGAGCCGCCGGTACGACGACGTGCGGTATCAAGTTCATTCGCGGTAATCGCCATCACGCCGGTGGTTTTCACATCCCAGCCGCGTTTCTGCATCTCTTTATAGAGTTCCTGGCCCTGGCGCTCACCAATTTTGGTGGCCGCCATCATCACCAGCGGCACGGTGTCCATTGGCTTGCCTTTGGCAGTCACGAACTGGTCATCCACGGCGATGACTTTCAGACCGTAGCCACGTGCTTTCGCCATGATGGCCGAGCCGAGTTTCGGATCGGGGGTACAGATAACAAAACCTTTCGCGCCATTCGCCGCCAGGCTGTCGATGGCATTCAGGGTTTTTTCACCATCCGGCACGGCAATTTTGATGACATCAAAGCCAAGATCTTTGCCCGCTTTGTCGGCGAATTTCCATTCAGTCTGGAACCAGGGTTCCTCGGGTTGCTTGACCAAAAAACCCAGCTTCATGGTCTCGGCGATAGCGGATTGTGACATAACCGCTGCCAGGCCGATGGCCGCGAATGCTTTAGTGAATTTATGCATGATGCTCTCCGGTACCAGGTTATTTTTCGCTGCTCATAACGAATCGGTGTAAGCGCTACCAGTTGGTCTTGTTTTGAGGGTACAGCCATAAATCAGTGCGTTAGGTTGCTATGTGTTGTCAGCCTGTCCAGACGCTGGGCTAGTTTTAGCGGTATTAGCGGAGAAAAATGTAGAGCGGTATCACATCTTAAAATCACGACAAAATGATCCATATATTCAGCAAATTTAACCGGAGATTAACTTTTGCAATGGATCACAAAATCACTGCCGATGGCAGGAAAGTGCATATTGTCAGCCAGTCATGACTAACTGATTTGGCGCGCCGAACCCAGGATACAGGAGTTAACTAACGACAGGAGATTCCGATGCGTGCTGGAGCCATCACCCTTGGGCTGGACTTTGGTAGTGATTCGGTGCGTGCGCTGGCCGTAGATTGTCATCGCGGCAAAGAGCTGCAGAGTGCGGTGTGCAGCTATCCGCGCTGGCAGCAGGGCTTATACAGCGATCCGCACACTAACCGTTTTCGTCACCATCCACAGGATTACATCGACGCGATGGAGCAGGCGCTGCTCGGCGTGCTGAATGCACTGAGCGACGATCAACGCGCCGCCGTGGTCGGCATTGGCGTTGACAGCACCGGCTCAACCCCGGCGCCAATTGACCGCGACGGCAACGTGCTGGCGCTGCGCCCGGAGTTCGCGGAGAACCCCAACGCGATGTTTGTGTTGTGGAAAGATCACACGGCGATAGAAGAAGCAGAAGAGATCAATCAGCTGTGTCACAGCGGCCGCTTCCAGGATTACAGCCGCTATATCGGCGGCATTTACTCCTCGGAGTGGTTCTGGGCGAAGATTCTGCACGTGTCGCGTGAAGATGCGGCAGTGCGTGAGGCCGCGGTCTCCTGGGTCGAGCTGTGCGATTGGATACCTGCCCTGTTAAGCGGCACGACCGCGCCAGATAAGCTGCGCCGTGGTCGCTGTGCGGCCGGGCATAAAGCGCTGTGGCACGGCGACTGGAACGGCCTGCCCGATGTTGATTTCCTTAATGCACTCGACCCGCTGTTAACCCAGCAGCTCGACTCGCCGCTGTTCAGGGATACCTGGACCGCCGATCTGCCGGTTGGCACGCTCAGCCCGGAGTGGGCACAGCGTCTGGGCCTGACGCAAACCGTCACGCTCTCCGGTGGCGCGTTTGACTGCCATATGGGCGCAGTCGGTGGCGGAGCTAAACCCTATACCCTGGTGAAAGTGATCGGCACATCCACCTGCGACATCCTGATTGCTGACGCAGATAAAGTCGGCGATCGCGATATCAAAGGCATCTGTGGTCAGGTCGATGGCAGCGTCATGCCAGGTGCTATCGGACTGGAGGCGGGTCAGTCTGCCTTTGGTGATATCTACGCCTGGTTCAGCCGTTTACTGGGCTGGCCGTTACAGCTGGCGGCGCAGCAGCATCCTGAGCTGAAGCCTCAGCTGGCGGAGATGCAAAAGAATCTGATTAAAGATCTGACCGAGGCCTGGGCTGCCAATCCGCAACTCGACCATCTGCCGGTGGTGCTGGACTGGTTTAACGGTCGGCGCACGCCAAACGCCAATCAGCGGCTGAAAGGGGTGATTACTGACCTGAATCTGGGCACCGATGCCCCCGCGCTGTTTGGTGGTCTGGTCGCGGCAACCGCGTTTGGCGCACGCGCCATCATGGAGTGCTTCGAGCAGCAGCAGATCCCGGTAGAGAGCATTCTGACACTCGGTGGCATCGCGCGGAAATCCCCGGCAATTATGCAGACCTGCTGCGATGTGATGAACCGGCCACTGGATATCGTCGCTTCTGACGAGTGCTGTGCGCTGGGTGCAGCCATTTTCGCCGCCGTCGCCGCCGGCGTTCACGCCAGCGTCCCGGATGCACAGCAGGTCATGGCCAGTCCGATTGCCGTGACGCTGCAGCCTGATCCGGCGCGCGTCGCCCGCTATCAACAACTTTATCAACGCTATCAACAATGGTGCGTGACGGCAGAACCGCAATACGCCGCCCGCCCCGCTTCCGCTACGCGCCTGGCCCAACAGGCGTAATTGTTGCAGGCAGTCTGGACACGGACAGCGCGGAACAAGCAGGCGTACACGGAGTACGTGAGGATTACTCGCGGTGCTCGGTCCTTCAGGGTCGCACTTCAGGGCGTTCGGGTTGCTAAAGCAGCCTGTGTGAGCACTGCCCGGGTTCAGACTGACAAATAAATTAGCCCACTAAGGTCGGCTCAAAGTAAAGGAGTGGTTTTATGGAACAGTCAAACAACTACAGCGTGTGGTTTGTCATCGGCACGCAGCACCTCTACGGGCCGGAGACGTTACGCCAGGTTGAACAGAATGCACGTCAGGTCGTCGAAGGGTTGAATCAGGCCGGCTTACCCGTGCATCTGGAGTTGAAACCGCTGGTGAAGTCACCGGATGAAGCCCTGGCCCTGTGCCGCGACGCCAACTATGACAAGCAGTGCGTCGGGATCATTACCTGGCTGCACACCTTTTCTCCGGCCAAAATGTGGATTGGCGGTCTGAGCGTGCTGAATAAGCCGCTGCTGCAATTCCATACCCAGTTCAATGCGGAGATCCCATGGGACAGCATGGACATGGACTTTATGAACCTGAACCAGACCGCGCACGGCGGCCGTGAGTTCGGTTTCATCGGGGCGCGCATGGGCCTCCAGCACAGCGTGGTGACCGGTCACTGGAAAGACAGCGCCAGTCAGCAGCGTCTGGGGAACTGGATGCGTGCAGCGCTGGCAAAACAGGCCAGCCAGCAGCTGAAAGTCGCCCGTTTTGGCGACAACATGCGTGAAGTGGCCGTGACCGAAGGTGATAAGGTTGCCGCACAGATTCAGTTCGGCTATTCAGTGAATGGCTGGGGCGTGGGCGATCTGGTTGAGGTGATCAATGGCGTCAGCGATGGCGACGTGAATGCACTGATCGACGAATATGAAAGCCTGTATCGCTTTACCGATGTTGCTTCATCTGGCGGCGAAAAACGTCAGAACGTGCTGGATGCCGCGCGCATCGAGCTGGGCCTGAAGCGTTTCCTGGACGCGGAAGGCTGCCACGCCTTTACCACTAACTTCCAGACGCTGCACGGCATGACGCAGTTGCCCGGTCTGGCGGTTCAGCGTCTGATGGGTCAGGGTTATGGTTTCGCCGGCGAAGGTGACTGGAAGACCGCTGCGCTGCTGCGCATTTTCAAAGTGCTGGCTGGCGACCGTAAAGGTGGTACTTCATTTATGGAGGATTACACCTATCACTTTTCACCGGGCAACGATCTGGTGCTTGGCTCACACATGCTGGAAGTCTGTCCGTCGATCGCCATTGAAGAGAAACCGTTGATTGATGTGCAGTTCCTCGGCATTGGCGATAAAGCCGACCCGGCGCGGATGATTTTCTCCACGCCAGCGGGCCGTGCGGTTAACGCCAGCGTAATCGATATGGGTGACCGTTTCCGTCTGCTGGTTAACGTGGTAGATGCTATCGAGCAGCCGAAACCGCTGCCGAAGTTGCCGGTTGCCCGCGCACTGTGGAAAGCGCAGCCTTCACTGGCGACCGCTTCCGAAGCGTGGATTCTGGGCGGCGGTGCGCACCATACGGTGTTCAGTCAGGCGCTGACGCTCGACGATATGTATCTGTACGGTGAGATGAACGATATCGAAGTGCTGGTGATTGATGAGCACACCACCTTGCCTGCGTTTAAAGACGCGCTGCGCTGGAATGAAGCTTATTACCGGTTAAAACGTTAATTAGCGATCATTGGCACTTTAGGACTCTTTAAAAGATAGTTTCAGGAAAGGCAAAGCGCCGTTTGGTTGAGAATCAGTGCAATTCAGTCGGAAATGGCGGGCGTTGCGTAAAGACGCCGTAAATACATCCCTGTAGGCTCTGCCGCCGCATCCATGCGGCGGACGCTTTACTCCACTGCCCGCCATCCCCTCCTTAATTTTGCATTTTTGCGAATATTCAAAAGCTCAGCATGTAATAAAAGCCCCTACTGCGAAAGTCCCATTTCGCTGCAACTGTGCACTCCACTCTTTCAATTTCGCACTGCCTTTTACAGCAATGATTAAGCCCAATCGGGAAGGAATGGTATGCCTGAAGAGCAAAGCGTCCGCGCCAGGGATGGCGCGGCCGATCCGCATGGATGCGGGAATTCTTTGCGATCAGGCATACCATTCCTGACCTTGCACCCAAATCCCATAGCGATTGTTTTTACGGACATACAAAAGAGCGTTTTAGTCTTTGCTATAACCCTACTCTTTCATCATCTTGAACTTTCCTCCATCAGCCTGTATTGCTACATACCTGATAAAACAAGGTGAAAGCGCCATGCAAATTGCCGATCTGAACCAGCATCCTGACTACGCCTCACAAACCGCACAACTGCTGCACACCGAATGGTCACATCTTCCTGCATGGTCGCATCAGCCCACTATACTTACGCGTTTAACTAAACGGAATCAGACCGCCTGGGCAGAATTTACCCTCGTCGCCACATCGGACGGCGAAACGGTTATCGCGACCTGTAGCGTCATCCGTTATGAACTGGACGACATCGCGGCACGGGAATACTGGATTGGCGAAGTGGTGACGGATAAGAAATTCCGGGGCCAGGGCGTGGCGAAAGCCTTGATCCAGCGGGCGATTGCCCGGGCAAAACACCAGCAGATTGGCGAGCTCTGGCTCTATACACCCGATCAACAGGCATACTATCAGCGTTCAGGATGGCGGGTGGTCGAACAGCGGCACATAGCGGGTGAAGACGTCACGGTGATGGTGTTGCATCTGGCGTAGTAAAAGGCGGCTCCTGAGAGCCGCCTTTATCCAGGATACTCAGTACTCAGGTAGGGATGCGTTTAACCGGCGCGTTCTGCTGACGATCCCAGATTACCGTCAGCAACCGCTGCAACGCGATAAACGCAAACAGCAGGACCCCGATGGCGATCTTGGTCCACCACGAACTCAGCGTGCCGTCGAAATTAATCCAGGTCTGGATCAGCCCCTGAATCAGCACACCAAACAGCGTGCCCAGCACCGTCCCCACACCACCCGACAGCAGCGTGCCGCCGATCACCACCGACGCAATTGCATCCAGCTCCACACCCAACCCGGCCAGCGCATAACCTGCCGAGGTATAGATCGAGAACACGATGCCCGCCAGCGTCGCCAGCGTGGTGGAAAGCATATAAATCTTAATGGTGGTGGCTCGGGTTGAAACCCCCATCAACTGAGCCGACGTCATATTGCCGCCGATGGCGTAAACCCGGTTACCAAACCGCGTGCGGTGCGCCAGAATAATCCCGCCCAACACCACCACCAGCATAATCACCGCCAGCAGACTAAGACGCCCTCCGCCCGGCACTTTCCACGCCAGGCTGGACAGCAGGGTGTAAAACGGATGATCGATGGGAATCGAATTCTCGGACACCAGATAAGAACAGCCGCGCAGGAAAAACATCCCCGCCAGCGTAATAATAAAGGCCGGGATCTTCAGGGCATCAATCAGCCAGCCCATCATGGCACCGAACAGCGCACCCAGTGACAGAATCAGTGCAAACGCCAGCAACGGATCGATATGAAAATCACCAATTGCCCGCGCCAGAAAAACGCCGGTAAAGGCGATCACCGCGCCGACAGACAGATCGATACCACCCGACAAAATCACAAAGGTCATGCCGACGGCGATAATCCCGAGGAAGGCGTTATCGGTCAGGATATTGCAGATGACCCGGGTTGAAGCAAAGCCCGGGAACTGACTCAGACAAAACAGGTAACCCGCCACAAACACCAGCAAGGTGATCATCAGCGGAAGATGACGTTTAATCATGTCGGGCGTCTCCGTTTCAACATCGCAATAAACCGCGGTGACTGCAGCAACAGCACACACATCACCACCACCGCTTTCACCACCTGATTCAGCTCCGGCGGGAAGCCGGAGAGCAGAATCCCGGTATTCATCGACTGAATAATCAGCGCGCCAATCAGCGACAACACCAGATTAAAGCGGCCACCCATCAGCGATGCGCCACCAATCACCACGGCGAGAATCGCATCCAGCTCCAGCCACAAACCGGCGTTATTGGCATCCGCCCCGCGAATATCCGCCGTGACAATCAGACCCGCAACGGCGGCACAGACGCCACTGATCGCATAAGTCGACATCACCACCAGCCAGCCGGTCACGCCCGCGTTGCGGGCCGCGCGCAGATTAATCCCCACGGCTTCGATAAACAGACCCAGCGCGGTCTTGCGCGTCAGCAGCCAGACGGCCAGCGCCACCACCAGCGTGATCCAGACCGGCACCGGTAACATCCACAGCGAGCCGTTACCAAACCAGCCGAGACTGTCACTGTCGAACGTCACAATCTGCCCCTGCGTAATCAGCTGAGCGATACCGCGCCCGGCGACCATCAGAATCAGCGTGGCAACAAATGGCTGAATACGCAGCAGCGCCACCAGCACCCCATTCCATAACCCACAGGCTAAACCGGTTCCCAGCGTGCAGAGAATAATAAACGGCACACCGTGTCCGGCGACGGTCAGTGTGGCGGCAGTCGCGCCCGCTATCGCCATCACCGCCCCGACGGAAAGATCGATGCCGCCGGTGGCAATCACCAGCGTCATGCCAATTGCCAGCAGGGCAACCGGGGCCGCACGGTTAAGAATATCGATCGGGCTGCCGAACAGACGGCCATCCTGCAGGTGTACGGCAAAAAAGTTATTGGCTACCAGACTGTCGATCAGCAGCACCAGCATCAGCGCGGCGATTTGCGGCATCCCTGGCGGGAACTTCAGCTTACGACGTGGCATTTTTTCAGTTGTCATAGAGGAATCAGGCATGTTTTGCCCCTCCGTCAGCGATAGCATTGACGATCGACGCCACCGAAAGCTGCTCCAGCGGAATTTCGGCCACCTGCTTCAGATCGCGCATGATCAACACCCGATCGGCATAACCGACCAGCTCTTCGAGTTCAGAGGAGATCACCAGCAGCGCCAGACCATCGGCGCAAAGGGATTCAATTAAACGGATAATCTCGGCGTGTGCGCCTACATCAATGCCGCGCGTCGGTTCGTCGAGAATCAAAAACTGCGGTTTAGTCACCAGCCAGCGCGACAACAGCACCTTCTGCTGGTTGCCGCCCGATAACAGTTCCACCGGCTGCTCTGCGTGCGGCGTGCGAATGCCCAGACTCTTAATAAAACGATCGGCAATCACCTGCTGCTCGCGCTTCTTAATCGGCCTTAACCAGCCGCGCTGCGCCTGCAACGCCAGAATAATATTTTCGCGAACAGAGGCTGCGCCAATAATCCCGTCCGTCTTCCGATCCTCCGGGCAAAAACCCATGCCGAGCTGCGAGGCTATCGCCGGGTTGGTAATCTTCTGCACTTTGCCTTTGATCTTCGCGGTCCCGCGATCGGCCCGACGAATACCAAACAGCACTTCAGCGGTCTCTGTGCGGCCAGAACCTAACAGACCAGCAAGTCCCACAACCTCACCGGGACGCACCGCCAGGTTAAAGGGTTCGATGGTGCCCTTCCTGCCGTAATCTTCAAACGACACCACTGGCTGATTACTGCGCAGCGTGCTGCCCTGACGCTGTAATGCCGTCTCCAGCAGTTCACGACCCAGCATCAGCTTAATCAGTTCAATCTGCGACAGCGTGGCGGTATCACGGGTGGCGATAAACTGCCCGTTACGCAGCACGGTAATCCGGTCAGTAATGCGGTACACCTGGTCGAGAAAGTGGGTCACAAAAATCAGGCTCATCCCTTTGGCTTTTAACTGCGCCATCAGGGTAAACAGCATTTCGACTTCGCTGGCATCCAGGCTGGCTGTCGGCTCATCGAGGATCAGCACCTGTGCCGAAAGATCCACCGCGCGGCAGATGGCAACAATCTGCTGCATCGCCACCGAGTAGTGTCCCAGCGGGCGCGTCACATCGAGCGAAAAACCGTAGTTCCGCATCAGCGCATCGGCATCACGCACCATGCGGCGACGGTCGATCATGCCAAAGCGACGCGGCTCACGACCAATATAGAGGTTATCTGCCACCGACATGTTCGGCAGCATATTCACTTCCTGATAAACGGTGCCGATGCCCATCTCCTGCGCCTGCGCGGTGTTATGCGGGGTAATCGGCTCACCATTGAGGTTAATCGTCCCGGTATCACGGCTGTAAACACCGGTCAGTACCTTTATCAGGGTCGATTTCCCCGCACCGTTTTCCCCCAGCAGCGCCATGATCTCCCCTTTGCGAATATCAAAGGAAACATTACTCAGCGCTTTAACGCCGGGAAACCCTTTGCTGACGCCGCTGATGGATAACAGCGGTGTATCATTTTGCGTCGTCATTCTGCTCACTCCGCCTTACGTCATGAAAAACCGCCCCGAGAGGCGGTCTGCGGCTGGTCTGGGACGGGTCTGTGGATCAGTAACCCATACCCTTTTTCTTATCCAGCTCCGCCTGCGCGTCAGCAGGCAGGAACAGCTTCGACTCGGTTTTGATGACTTTTGGCGGCAGCGTGCCATCTTTTTTGAATTTCTCCAGCGCATCAAACGCCGGACCCGCCATGTTCGGTGTCAGCTCTACGTTGGCGTTGGCTTCCCCTGCCAGCATCGCTTTATAGATATCCGGTACACCATCAATCGAGCCGGTCAGAATGTCTTTGCCCGGTTTCAGGCCAGCTTCTTTAATCGCCTGAATAGCACCGATCGCCATATCATCGTTATGCGCGTAAACCATGCAGATGTTTTTGCCGTTGTTCTCAGCCTTGATAAAGCTCTCCATCACCTCTTTGCCCTTACTGCGGGTAAAGTCACCGGACTGCGAGCGGATCACTTTAATGTTTGGATGGTTGCTGATCGCTTCAGCAAAGCCTTTCTTACGATCGATCGCGACGCTGGCACCGACGGTACCCTGCAGTTCCACCACATTACACTGCTTGTCGCCCACGGTTTTCACCAGCCAGTCGCCAATCAGTTTGCCTTCCAGCACGTTGTCCGCCGTCACTACGGCCTGATAGAGCGATTTGTCTTTGACCACGATGGCGCGGTCCAGCAGGTAAACCGGGATTTTGGCGTCTTTAGCTTCTTCCAGAACCGGCTCCCAGCCGGTCTGTACGACTGGCGCGATGAAAATGGCATCAACGCCCTGCGCTATAAACGAACGTACTGCCTTAATCTGATTCTCTTGTTTCTGCTGCCCGTCGGCGATTTTCAGGGTGATTCCGCGTTTTTTGGCTTCGCTTTTCGCCACGCTGGTCTCTGCCGAACGCCAGCCAGACTCCGAACCTACCTGCGAGAAGCCGACCGTCATATCTGCAGCGAGCACCGGTCCGGTTAACGCGGCGCTGACCAGCGTGGTCAGAAGTAAACGTTTCCACATAGTTTTTAATCCTCTGAAAGGCGTTTGCTGTTTAGGGTAGAGAGCCTGCTTAGACTGGACTAAAAAAGCGTGCATAATGGCGACATACTTCACAAAACAGAGCAATTTAAAGGGCTTACGTGCAGCAGTACGGGTTCGCTGGCTACGGCGTTATGGATAAAACGGCTGAGTAATAAAACAATCTTCGTTAAATAATTGTAATAAACAGAATCGCTTATGCTTAACGCCACTGGAAACGATTACAGACAGGCGTACTAAATGGGTTATCCGGCCTGCGTTGAACAAAAAATGGGATTTGTGATTGCCCGCACAGTCGTTTGCGCGTGCTGAATGGGCGCGAAACGTTTCTATGCGCGTGGTTTAAAAAGGATTAATTCTTCTGCCCGAAATTGTCAGAAAGGAGGCGTTGATGCATTGGCTGGCCTGAAGGAATGTAAAATAATATTTAAAATACGCGTTCAACGATGCATTCCGGCAGGGATTTCTGTGAGCCAATGCCCTATTTACTATCATCGTGCGGGCAGGCTGGCACTGACTGCCATAAAAATAGCAGATTTGGACTTTTAATCGCTGGTAAGGTGCTTTAGTCTGATTTTCGTTTTTTTTAACCGGCTCGATCTGGACAGCCCTGGCTTGCCCCCTATACTGAGCACTCCTTTGTACTTCTATCTGTTATGGCAATGATGACTGCGCACGATTACCTGCTTAAATTCCGCAAAGTAAATAATTCAGACAGTCTGGAAAAGCTTTTCGATCACCTTAACTACTCCCTTACAAATGATATGGAAATCATCAATATGTATCGGGCTGCCGATCATCGTCGTGCCGAGCTGGTTTCTGGCGGACGGTTATATGATCTTGGCTGTGTCCCTAAAACGGTGTGGCGCTACGTGGTCTGATTTCCGGCTGGTTAATCGCTCTCTTTACCTCTGACCTTGTCCGGATGGGCGTGCCCCTCTGGACATGTTATCCTGCTGCGCTTCGACTCCCCCGAGACAGGAATAACCACGATGAATGAACAGGTTGCTGCGCCGCGAATTGGTGGCTGGCTTTTGCTGCCGCTGGCCTGGCTGATAATGACCCTGTTAACCACCGTTCTGGTGCTGGCGATGTATCTGACCCCTCTCTTTAATCCGGAATGGCGTGTGGCGCTGTTTTCACACGGCAGCACACTCCTCTCTTACTGGGCTATTTCGCTGCTTACCGCCGTGGCGGTCTGGGCCTACAGCCTCTGGATCAGCTGGCTTTTCTTTAAACGCTCCCGCCGTTTGCCGCGCCACTATCTGCTCTGGCTGCTGATCACCGTGCTGCTGGCGCTGAAAACCTTCGCTTTTACGCCGGTTGCCGATAGCCGTGCCCTTCAGACGTTACTGCTGTCACTGCTTGCGGCGGCGGTATTTGTGCCCTATTTCAAACGTTCAAAGCGGGTTAAAGCCACCTTTATCGCGCCGTAACGCTGTGAGTTATGTCAGGAATTTAATTCTGAGTGCTGTCTGCCGCCTTGCAGGAGGCGCGGATATTGAGATACGCCGCGCTATCAATGATAATAAGCCGCTTTCCGGCTCCCAGGCGAAAAAATGACCGATTATCTGCTTCTCTTTGTTGGCACCGTGCTGGTGAATAACTTCGTCTTAGTGAAGTTTCTCGGCCTCTGTCCTTTTATGGGCGTTTCCAAAAAACTGGAAACGGCGATTGGCATGGGCCTCGCCACGACATTCGTGATTACGCTGGCCTCTATCTGCGCTTGGCTGGTTAACCACCTGATCCTGTTGCCGCTGGATCTGATCTATCTGCGCACCATGGCCTATATCCTGGTGATCGCTGTCGTCGTGCAGTTCACCGAAATGGTGGTGCGTAAAACCAGTCCGTCGCTCTATCGTCTGCTGGGTATCTTCCTGCCGCTGATCACCACCAACTGTGCGGTGCTGGGTGTGCCTCTGCTGAGCGTTAACCTTAACCACACCTTTATGCAGGCTGCGCTGTATGGATTCAGTGCCTCTATCGGCTTCTCGCTGGTCATGGTGTTGTTCGCCGGGATGCGTGAGCGACTGGTGCTGGCCAACGTGCCTGCCCCGTTCAAAGGCAACTCCATTGCCCTGATTACCGCAGGCCTGATGGCGCTGGCGTTTATGGGCTTCAGCGGTCTGGTGAAATTCTGATGACCGCGATCTGGATTGCTGTAGCCGTATTAAGTGCCCTGAGCCTGGTGTTCGGCGCTCTGCTGGGTTACGCCTCGCGCCGTTTTGAGGTCGAAGAAGACCCTATCGTTGAGCAGATTGATGCCATTCTGCCACAGAGCCAGTGTGGTCAGTGCGGCTATCCGGGCTGCCGCCCCTATGCCGATGCGGTCGGTAACAACGGAGAAGCAATCAATAAATGCGCGCCGGGCGGGGAGCAAACCATGCTCAAGCTGGCTGCGCTGCTTAACGTTGAACCGCAGCCGATTGATGGCGATGAAACAGCAAAAGAGCCGGTGCGCACCGTGGCGTTCATCGATGAAGCCAACTGCATTGGCTGCACCAAATGTATTCAGGCCTGTCCGGTGGATGCGATTGTCGGCGCAACCCGCGCCATGCACACCGTGCTGAGCGATGTCTGCACCGGCTGCGATCTCTGTGTCGCGCCCTGCCCGACTGACTGTATTGAAATGCGTCCGGTCGCCACCACGCCAGCTAACTGGAAGTGGGATTTGAATACCATTCCTGTACGGGTGATCCCGGTAGAAACTCATGCTTAATCTGTTTAACCTCCTGAAAAAAGAGAAGGTCTGGGATTTTCAGGGCGGTATTCATCCGCCAGAAATGAAAACCCAGTCCAACGGCACGCCGCTCAGCGAACTGCCATTGCCGGACCGTTTTGTTATTCCGTTAAAACAGCATATCGGCCATGAAGGTGAGATCTGCGTTGCGCCTGGCGATAAGGTGCTGCGCGGTCAGCCCCTGACCTTTGGTACCGGCCGTATGCTGCCGGTCCATGCGCCCACCTCTGGCGTGATTGAGGATATCGGTCAGCATATGACCGCGCACCCTTCTGGTCTGTCCGAACTCTGCATCTTCCTGACGCCCGATGGTGAAGACCGCTGGATGCCGCTCGATCCGCTGCCAGACTACCGTCAGCATCCGCGCGCCGACATCGTGCAGCGAATTCATGATGCGGGCATCGCGGGTCTGGGCGGTGCAGGCTTCCCGACCGCCACCAAACTGAAAGGCGGCCTGCGGGGGGTTAAAACCCTGATTATCAATGCGGCAGAGTGTGAACCTTACATCACGGCTGACGATCGCCTGATGCAGGATTATGCCGCCGAAGTGCTGGAAGGCAGCCGCATTCTCGCCTGGGTATTACAGGCTGAGCGGGTGTTGATTGGCATTGAAGATAATAAACCGGAAGCGATCGCCGCACTGAAACAGGCGCTGGGTAGCGAGCGCGATCTGCAAATCCGGGTGATCCCGACCAAATATCCTTCCGGCGGTGCCAAGCAGTTGACCCGCATTCTGACCGGCATGGAAGTGCCACATGGCGGGCGTTCGACCGATATTGGTGTACTGATGCAGAACGTCGGCACCGCCTGGGCGGTTAAGCGGGCGATTATCAATGGTGAACCGATCACCGAACGCGTGGTGACGCTGACTGGCGAGGCGATTGCCCAGCCGCGTAACGTCTGGAGTCGTCTTGGCACGCCAATCAGCCATCTGCTGCATCAGGTGGGTTTCACGCCTGCACCGCGGCAGATGGTGATTATGGGCGGTCCGCTGATGGGCTTTACCCTGCCATCGCTGGATGTGCCGGTGGTGAAGATTACCAACTGTATTCTTGCGCCCTCTTCCAGTGAGATGGGTAATAACGACGAAGAGCAGTCCTGCATTCGTTGCTCCGCCTGTGCCGACGCCTGTCCGGCTAAGCTGCTGCCGCAGCAGCTTTACTGGTACAGCCAGGGCGGCGATCACGATAAAGCGCGTGCACACCATATTGATGACTGCATCGAATGCGGTGCCTGCGCCTATGTCTGCCCGAGTAATATCCCGCTGGTGCAATATTACCGTCAGGAAAAAGCGGAACTGCGCGCCATCGATCTGGAAGCGAAACGTACGCTGGAGGCCAAAGCCCGCTTCGAAGCGCGTCAGGCGCGTCTGGAGCGTGAAAAACAGGCCCGTGAAGCGCGTCATGAAGAGGCGAAACAGCGTGTGGCCCGCACCGATACCAGCGAACTGGCGGCAGCCAAAGCGCGGGTGAAAGCCCGTCAGACCGCTGAACCGGATGAAGCGACGCTTGAAGCGCAGCGTGAAGCCCGCCATGCGCAGGCGCGTCTGCGTCAGGCCGAGGCGCAGGCTGAAACTCAGCCGGTGACGCGTCAGTCAGTCGATCCGCGTAAAGCGGCGGTTGAAGCCGCGATTGCCAGGGCAAAAGCGAAGAAAGTCTCACCGGCTGATACGGCTGCTGACGCCAGTGTTGATCCGCGTAAAGCCGCCGTCGAGGCCGCTATCGCCCGCGCCAAAGCGAAGAAAGCCGCACAGGCTGAAGGCGCTGATGCCACAACTCCGGCGGTAACGGAGCGCGTTACTGACGCCGCACCGGACGCCGCCGTGGAAACCGATCCGCGTAAAGCCGCGGTTCAGGCCGCTATCGCCCGCGCCAAAGCGAAGAAAGCCGCACAGGCTGAAGGCGCTGATGCCATAACTCCGGCGGTAACGGTGAGCGTTACTGACGCCGCACCGGACGCCGCCGTGGAAACCGATCCGCGTAAAGCCGCGGTTCAGGCCGCTATCGCCCGTGCCAAAGCGAAGAAAGCCGCACAGGCTGAAGGCGCTGATGCCACAACTCCGGCGGTAACGGAGCGCGTTACCGACGCCGCTCCGGACGCCGCCGTGGAAACTGATCCGCGTAAAGCCGCGGTTCAGGCCGCTATCGCCCGCGCCAAAGCGAAGAAAGCCGCGCAGGCTGAAGGCGCTGATGCCACGACTCCGGCGGTAACGGAGCGCGTTACTGACGCCGCACCGGACGCCGCCGTGGAAACCGATCCGCGTAAAGCCGCGGTTCAGGCCGCTATCGCCCGCGCCAAAGCGAAGAGAGCCGCGCAGGCTGAAAGTGATGCGGATGCCGCTTCACGTGACGCCGCCGCGCTCGCCACCGCCGCACACTTTGCGGTAGAGAAAGCGGAACAGGCTCAGGAGCAGGCCAACAACGCCAATGCTGAACCTGAACAGGCACCTGAACTGAATCAACCCGATGATGCGCGCAAGGCCGCTATTGCCGCCGCCATCGCCCGTGCCAAAGCGCGTAAAGCGCAGTCGTCTACGACGCTTGAGGATTAAATGGCTTTTCGTATTGCAAGTTCTCCCTATACCCATAACCGCCGCAGTACCGGCAACATCATGTTGCTGGTGGTGCTGGCCGCGGTGCCGGGCTTTGCTGCACAGTGTTATTTCTTTGGCTACGGCACCGTTCTGCAGGTCTTACTGGCGACCCTTACCGCCTGGCTGACCGAGGCAGCGATTCTGCGTCTGCGCAAAGCGCCTGTCGCCAGCACGCTGGCGGATAACTCAGCGTTGCTGACCGCCATCCTGATCGGTATCAGCCTGCCGCCGCTGGCACCCTGGTGGCTGGTGGTGATTGGTACCCTCTTTGCGGTGGTCATTGCCAAACAGCTCTATGGCGGACTGGGCCAGAACCCGTTTAATCCGGCGATGGTCGGTTATGTGGTGCTGCTGATCTCCTTCCCGGTGCAGATGACCAGCTGGCTGCCGCCTGACACGTTACAGGCGATCAAACCCGGCCTGATGGACAGTCTGAACATGGTGTTCCGTGGCCACACGCTGGCGGGCGATACCATGCAGCAGTTGCAGATGGGTGTGGATGGCATCAGCCAGGCGACCCCGCTGGATACCTTCAAAACCGGCTTACGTGCCGGTCACAGTGCCGAACATTTGCTGGCGCAGCCGATTTACAGCGGCGTGCTGGCCGGGCTCGGCTGGCAGTGGGTTAACGTCGGCTATCTGGCGGGCGGCCTGTTCCTGCTGTGGAAGAGTGCGATTCGCTGGCATATCCCGGTCGCCATGCTGCTGTCACTGGCATTCTGCGCCACGCTGGGCTGGTTCTTCTCCCCGGAATCACTGAATAGTCCGCTGATTCACCTTTTCTCCGGGGCCACCATGCTGGGCGCGTTCTTTATTGCCACCGACCCGGTAACCGCGTCGACCACTAATCGAGGTCGTCTGGTGTATGGCGCGCTGATCGGACTGCTGGTCTGGCTGATCCGCAGCTTTGGCGGCTATCCTGACGGCGTGGCGTTTGCTGTGCTGCTGGCCAACATTTGCGTGCCGCTCATCGATTACTACACCCAGCCGCGCGTTTACGGCCATCAGAAGGATTAAGCGATGCTGGAGACGATTCGCAAAAATGGCGTCACGCTGGCGATTTTCGCTGCGATTACCACGGCCGCTACGGCAGTTATCAATACGGTGACCAAACCAACGGTAGAGCATCAGACTCAGTTACAGCAGAAAAATCTGCTGGATCAGGTGGTGCCTGTTGAGCTTTATGACAATAACATCCAGCAGGATTGTTACGTTGTCACGGATGCAGCACTGGGCAACAGTGCGCCGCATCATCTTTTCCTGGCGCGTAAAGGTGGCCAGCCGGTCGCGGCTGCACTGGAGACAACCGCGCCTGACGGCTATTCTGGTGCGATCCAGATGCTGGTCGGTGCTGATTTCCAGGGTAAAGTACTGGGCGTGCGGGTGATTGAACACCATGAAACGCCTGGCCTGGGCGATAAAATCGAACTGCGCATCTCTGACTGGATCAACAGCTTTAATGGCAAAGTGGTGCAGGGTCCGGCGGATAGAGCCTTTGCGGTTAAAAAAGATGGCGGCGACTTCGATCAGTTTACCGGTGCCACCATTACCCCACGCGCGGTGGTCAATGCGACGAAACGCACCGCGCTGTTGATGAAAACGCTTCCGGAGAGACTCTCTTCGTTACCAGCATGTGGAGACACAAATGAGTGAAGCTAAAAGTCTGCTGGTTGGTGGACTGTGGAAAAACAACTCGGCACTGGTACAGCTGCTGGGCCTCTGTCCGCTGCTGGCGGTTACCGCAACGGCCACCAATGCGCTCGGTCTGGGGCTGGCGACCACGCTGGTGCTGACCCTGACCAACAGTTTTATTTCCGCCTCGCGCCGCTGGGTGCCGTCGGAAATCCGTATCCCGATTTATGTCATGATCATCGCCTCGGTGGTGAGCTGCGTGCAGATGCTGATCAACGCCTATGCCTACGGTCTCTATCAGTCGCTGGGGATTTTTATCCCGCTGATTGTGACCAACTGCATCGTGGTTGGCCGTGCTGAAGCTGTCGCCTCTAAGAGCAGCATTCCACTTGCCGCACTGGATGGTTTTGCCATCGGCATGGGCGCGACCTGCGCCATGGTGGTGCTGGGTTCGCTACGTGAAATTATCGGCAGCGGCACGTTGTTTAACGGTGCCGATCAGCTGCTTGGTCCGTGGGCGAAATCGCTGCGTATCGAAGTGGTTCATTTCGATTCGCCGATGCTGCTGGCGATGCTGCCGCCTGGCGCGTTTATCGGCCTGGGCATGATGCTGGCGGGCAAATATCTGATTGACCAGAAGATGAAACAGCGTGCAGCGCTGCGTGCTCAGGCGGCTGAAACCGCGGCACCTCAGAACGTTGTCGGGAAGCCAGTGTGAATCAGACCAAACGCACCGAAATTCTCCATCGGCTGCAGCAGAACAATCCGCATCCGACCACCGAGCTGAACTTCAGATCGCCGTTTGAGCTGCTGATTGCGGTGCTGCTCTCGGCGCAGGCGACCGATGTCAGCGTGAACAAAGCCACCGCGAAGCTCTATCCGGTGGCCAACACGCCCGCCGCGATGCTGGCGCTGGGTGTGGATGGCGTAAAGGAGTACATCAAAACCATCGGCCTGTTTAATAGCAAAGCGGAGAATGTGATTAAGACCTGCCGCATTCTGCTGGAGCAGCACAACGGCGAAGTGCCGGAAGATCGTGCGGCGCTGGAAGCCCTGCCCGGCGTTGGCCGTAAAACTGCCAATGTGGTGCTCAATACCGCCTTTGGCTGGCCGACGATCGCCGTTGATACCCATATATTTCGCGTCAGCAACCGCACAAAATTTGCGCCAGGTAAGAATGTCGAAGAGGTGGAACAGAAGCTGCTGAAGGTGGTTCCGGCCGCCTACAAGGTCGATTGTCACCACTGGCTGATTCTGCATGGCCGCTACACCTGCGTGGCGCGTAAACCGCGCTGCGGTGCCTGCCTGATTGAAGATCTCTGTGAGTATCCCGACAAAGTCGAGTGATTTGATACCTGACCCGCTGTGGCGGGTTTTTTATTATCTGCCTGTGCCCGCTGCATGACCTCTCCTGCGCGATCCCCCCTTTTCACCACGCTATCTGACGCGCCTGAATACCGGCACAGTTTGTCGGGTTGTTACATCGATGTTGATGATGGAAAATCGCCGCCCCTGACGATAAGAAAAAGTTATGACACGGTGAGTAACGTAATGAAGAAAAGCCCTTCTGCCGGAAGGCATCCTCTGCGCCTGTTTCTGGCGCGACTCTGGCCACATCCGCTAGCGGTGAGTCAAAAACATGTGGTGATTGCCGGACTGGGTGCAGGCATTGGCCTGGTGCTGACCAGCCTGCTGAGCCACTGGATGCTGGGCGAGCTGAACCTCTGGTTTGTCGCCCCGGTTGGCGCATCAGCCGTCCTGCTCTTTGGTTTGCCTGCCAGTCCGCTGGCGCAGCCGTGGGCAATCGTCGGTGGCAACAGCCTGTCTGCGCTGGCTGGCGTCACCGTCAGCCAGCTGATACCCGAACCAGCCATCGCCTGCGGCGTCGCGGCCTGTGTGGCGATCCTGCTGATGTTCCAGCTGCGCTGTCTGCATCCGCCTGGCGGCGCAGTGGCCCTGACCGCTATTCTGGGCGGGCCGTCGGTGCAGCAGCTGGGTTATCAGTTTGTCCTGACGCCGATTCTGCTCAACTCACTGACGCTGGCACTACTGGCCCTGCTGTTAAATAATCTGGCCGGTCGTCGCTACCCTCATCCGCTGGCGCCTCAGGAAATTAAACCCGAGCCGGTTGCCATGCCAGTCCCGCTGACGCGTGCCGATCTGCATCAGGCTTTACAGGGTGGGGAACTGCTGGATATTGACGAAGATGATTTGCAGGCGCTGCTGCTGCGCGCTGAAGAGATTGCGCAACGCCGCCAGTTCAGCGGCTGAAGTCTGCCTGCTGACACCACCTTATCCTGTCGTGCCGGCACGCTCCGCGTGGCCGAAAGACACACACGAAGTTGATCGCTGCCACAGTTTTGCTCAGCCGCTGCGCCTCGCCTTTCCGGTAACCTCTTGATAACAAAATCGCCCAGGCCGGACGCCCATCCGGTCCAGGGCGGATGCCCATAGAGCCTGTCTTAGCCGCGCTCTACACTTTGCTCTTCTTTACGTTTCTTATGAGGAAGCACGATGGATAGCGCCTTGTCCCCGCAGCACGATGAGCTGATCGCCTCCGCCATCAAAAAATTCTTCATCCATATCATCCCGATGCTGGTGGTCATGCTGATCATTAATCAGATTGACCGTGCCAATATTGGTTTTATCAAAGCCGAGCTACGCAGCGATGCCGGGATCAGCGCCGCCGCCTTTGGTCTGGGTGCGGGCCTCTTTTTCATTGGTTATGCGCTGTTTGAAGTACCGAGTAATCTGATGATGAAGCGCTTTGGCGCACGTGTCTGGCTGACACGCATCATGATGACCTGGGGATTGGTGGTGATCCTGACCGGATTCGTCACCTCGCCCATTCAGTTTTACCTGCTGCGCTTCTTACTTGGCGTCGCCGAAGCGGGCTTCTTTCCCGGCGTGCTGTTCTATTTCCGTCAGTGGGTACCGAATGCCTGGCGCGGCCGGGCTACCGCGATGGTGCTGAGCGCCACGGCTGGTGCCTTTCTCTTCTCCGGGCCGATCACGGGTGCCATCCTGATGATGCACAACTTTCTGGGGATAGCGGGCTGGAAATGGGTGATGTTTCTCGAAGGCGGTGCCTCGGTGCTGGTCGGGATCCTCGCCGCCTGGGTACTGGTATCACGTCCCGACCAGGCGCGCTGGCTGACTGACGCGGAGAAACAGGCGCTGGTACAGCAACTGGATAGTGAAGAGACACAGCGTGACGCGCTTAATCGCGAGCCGGGCAAAATGTCGCTGTTACGCAATCGCAGCCTGCTGTTCTTCTGCGCAATCTTCTTCACCATGACCATGACCGGTTATACGCTGGTGTTCTGGCTGCCTCAGATTATTCAGCGCATTCAGGGCTTCAGCAGTTTTGGCATCGGGATGCTCACCGCTGTGCCATGGCTATGCGCCATTATCGCCATCAACCTGCTGAGCCGCTTTTCAGACCGCCACCGCGACAGACTCGATAAAGCGCTGGGCGTCGCCATGCTGGTCGCCGCCTGTGGCACCTATATGGCGACGCTGGGTTCCCCGTGGTTTGGTTTCCTGGCGATGATCGTGGCCTGTATCGGTTCTAAAGTCAGCGCCACCTTTTTCTGGCCGATGCCACAGGGAGAACTGCCCGCCTCAATTGTCGCACCGGGCATTGCGCTGGTGAATTCTGTTGGCAATCTTGGCGGCTTTTTCGCACCGACGGTGTTTGGCTATCTGGAGATGAAGACCGGCTCCACTACCGGCGGTCTCTATGCCCTGACCAGCGTCTCGCTACTGACCGGGCTGTGGCTGCTGCTGCGCCGCAGGCCATCCCCGCCGTCCCTTGACCCTATGGAGAATCACCATGTCAGACAGTCCAGTCATTAAAACAATGCGGGTGGTGCCGGTCGCCGGGTATGACAGCATGCTGCTGAACATTGGTGGCGCGCATAACTGCTACTTTACCCGCATCCTGGTAATCCTGACCGATTCCGCAGGCCGTACCGGCGTGGGCGAAAGTCCCTGTCACGCTTCGACGCTGGGGCTGCTGGCACGTTTTCAATCGCAGATTGAGGGCAGCGAGCTGCTGCGGCTGAATGCGACGATCGCCACGCTGTTTGCCAGTGATGCACGCCATCAGCAGACCGCGCATACCGATGACATCCACATTCCACAGATGAACCCGGAAAAGTTCTACAACGCCGCCGCGGCGATTGAAGCCGCGCTGCTTGATCTGATGGGCCAGCACCTCAATCTGCCGGTTGCCGATTTACTTGCCAGCGGCAGGCAGCGCGATCGTGTGCCGGTGCTCGGCTATCTGTTCTATATCGCCGACCGCAACCTGACCAGCATGAACTATCAGGCAGGCCAGGCTGGCGGTGATGCCTGGCTGCAACTGCGCCATGAAAAAGCGATGGATGCGCAAAGCGTCGTGCGGCTGGCTGAGGCCGCCGCGGAACGCTATGGCTTCCGCGACTTCAAACTCAAGGGCGGCGTACACCACGGCGAAGTGGAGGTAGAGACGGTTAACGCCCTGCTGCAACGCTTTCCGCAGGCGCGGGTAACGGTCGACCCCAACGCCAGCTGGTCGCTGGATGAAGCCATTTATTATGGTAAACAGCTGGCGGGCCGCATTCCCTATCTGGAAGATCCCTGTGGCGCGGAGCAGGGCTATTCCGGCCGGGAAACGCTGGCCGAGTTTAAACGGGCCACCGGTATTCCGGTCGCCACGAATATGATCGCCAATGACTGGCGACAGTTGCAGCATGCGTTACAGCTCAATGCTATCGACATTCCGCTGGCCGATCCGCACTTCTGGACGATGCGCCATGCGCACACCGTGGCACAGCTCTGTCAGGAGTGGGGACTGACCACCGGCTGCCATTCAAACAATCATTTTGATGTCTCACTGGCGATGGTGGCGCATCTGGGGGCGGCTGCACCCGGCGATCGCCTGACGGCCTTTGATACGCACTGGATCTGGCAGGATGGACAACAGCTGACGCAGCATGCGCCGCAGATTCGTGATGGGCATCTGGAACTGCCAGAGGGGCCAGGGCTGGGTATTACCCTGAATATGAAACGGGTCGAAGCGGCACACGCACTCTACACTTCGCTGCCGGATAAAAACCGTAACGATGCGCTGGGCATGCAGTTTCTGATTGAAAACTGGTCGTTTAACGCCAAACGCCCGGCGCTGCTGCGCTGAAGAACAGCAGCCTGTGACAGTGTCACAGGCTGCTCTCTTTTTAGCGTTGTGCCAGCGCTGCCTGCATCCAGGCAATCACCAGAGGAGAATCTTTTTCCTGCAGCGCAGCGCGTTCTGACTGGAACAGGGTGGCAACAAAGAAAGGATGATCCGGCAGCTCCACACCGCGTACGTCCCCCGCGTCATCCCAGGCAGTAATGCGCAGCGTGTTATCGCCCAGCGCCGCACTGAATTCCGGGTTGACGCCAAAGTTACAGTGATAGCCTTCATCGCTCTCCAGCGTGCCGTAGGCTGCAGCAATACGTGAACCGGGTTCAAACCTGACCGCGCCGCGCTGCTCCACCAGCGAGCAGCTCAGCGGCGCTATGACCATGCGCCCGCCGGCGTCGGTTTCGGCATGACTCGCATCGTGCCAGCCCAGTACATTGCGCGCATACTCGATGACCGCATACTGGAATCCCCCGCAGGAGCCCAGGAAAGGCGTTCCACTTTCCCGCGCCCAGCGAATGGTGTCAAAAACGGCCTCATCATTATGGTAGGGACTGCCAGGCACGACCCAGACCGCGTCACTGCGCCTGAGGTCGGATTCAGCGAGTTTTTCGCTGGCAATCCATTCAGCTTCAACCGTTATGTTAAGCCAGCGGGCAGCACGTTCAAGAGCAAGAGGTATGGCCTGATGGGCAACCGCATTCGCGCGGTAGTCACCAGCCAGAGATAAACGCAGGGGGGACGACATAAACAGATCCTTCTCGGTGAAATTGAGAGGTTACAGGAATGTTAATTTTAAGTCGAGCAGCCTGAAAGCCGCGTCATAATGTTGCTACTCAGTACAGGAAGCATCATCTCTTCATCACAGCCTGCTCCCCTTTTCTTCAGCGGAAAATTTTTTGCAGGTTTATGCTGTCCACAGGCTTTTCACCTTTCCTGCGCAGCAACGCAATCGGTTTCTTGTTTTGCTTTCTGAATTAAATCGCTGGTTTATGCTCTCGTTCAGGAATTGTATGCTTTGCCGCCAGATGAGACGCCTTACGTTTACTTTGTCGTCATATTGCCTGGTTAATGGCCTGAAACTTCCTGTACATGCTGCCGATTAAATCTGCGGCAAACGTTTCATCTGAATTACCCTCTATTAGCAGTTAATGTTAAATTCATCCAGCGCCTCACTCGCATTCAGTTGATTTATACTGATATGCTCTTTGTCATCAATATTTAAATCTGGGCAACAGTTTATTATAAGGTTTTTAACCATGGATTATCAGCTCAGGCAGGTTGTCAGAAAATTCTTGCCCTGCCGCCCGTAATCAGCCAAATTAGTCGCCGCTTTTCCCTTCTAATAACAATCTCGCGCATGAAAACTCACATGACGCGGACTTAATTGCTGTCCCGAAACAGGGTATGAAAAAACTGAGGTATATGTGTCAACTGCAAACAAACACACCGATGAGGCCGTCAGTCTCAATGCGTTTAAACAGCCAAAGGCGTTTTACTTAATTTTCTCAATTGAGTTATGGGAACGTTTTGGTTTCTATGGTCTGCAAGCCATCATCGCGGTTTATCTTGTCAAACAGCTTGGTATGTCCGAATCGGATTCAATTGCTCTGTTTTCCTCTTTCAGTGCGTTGGTGTATGGACTGATGGCCATTGGTGGCTGGCTCGGCGATAAGGTGTTGGGTACCAAACGCGTGATCGTCCTGGGTGTAGTGGTGCTGGCGTTGGGTTATGCGCTGGTGGCCTTCTCCGGTCACCATGCAGGCATCGTCTATCTCGGTATGGCGACCATCGCCGTGGGTAGCGGCCTGTTCAAGGCTAATCCCTCTGCGCTGCTCTCCACCTGCTATGAAAAAGATGATCCGCGCATTGATGGTGCCTTCACCATGTTCTATATGTCGATCAACATCGGTTCACTGTTTTCGATGATGCTGACCCCGTGGTTAGCGGCGAAATATGGTTACAGCGTCGCGTTCTCGCTGTGCGTTATCGGTCTGGTTATTACTCTGTTTAATTTCCTGTTCTGCAAACACATGGTCAAAGACTATGGTTCTAAACCCGATTTTGAGCCGTTACAGGTTGGAAAACTGCTGATGACCCTGGTGGGCGTCGTGGTGCTGATAGCGCTGGCAAACTGGATGCTGCATCATCAGGCCATTGCACGCCTGGTGCTGGCGGTCATTGCGCTGGGTATCGTGCTGGTGTTTGCTAAAGAGACGTTTTCGCTGCAGGGCGCGGCGCGTCGTAAAATGATTGTGGCCTTCCTGCTGATGGTCGAAGCGATTCTGTTTTTCGTGCTCTATATGCAGATGCCAACATCACTCAACTTCTTTGCTATCCGCAACGTTGAACACACGATTCTCGGCATTACTTTTGCGCCCGAGCAGTTCCAGGCACTGAACCCGTTCTGGATCATGCTGGCCAGCCCGCTGCTGGCTGCGCTCTATAATAAGCTGGGCGATAAGCTGCCTATGCCGCACAAGTTTGCCTTTGGTATGGTGCTCTGCTCCGCTGCGTTCCTGGTACTGCCGATGGGCGCGAAATTTGCCAGCAATGCCGGTATCGTTTCTGTTAACTGGCTGATCCTGAGCTACGCACTGCAGAGTATCGGTGAGCTGATGATTGCGGGTCTTGGCCTGGCGATGGTGGCACAGCTGGTGCCTCAGCGTCTGATGGGCTTTATCATGGGCGCGTGGTTCCTGACCACCGCAGGCGCGGCGGTCATTGCCGGTAAAGTGGCTAACCTGATGGCGGTGCCTGAAAACGTGACCGACCCGCTGATTTCACTGGCGACCTACAGCCGTGTATTCCAGCAGATCGGTATTGTGACCGCCGTTATCGCCTTGTTGATGCTGATTACGGCACCGGTGCTGAACCGTATGGCGCAGGCTCCTGACACGGAAAAATAACGTGCAGGCGTCATTGCGGCCGTGACACGAATCAGCCGGGCTCTGCCCGGCTTTTTTATTGCCAACTTAAAACCACGTCCTATGGACGTGGTTATCGCCTCGGTTCTGGCTCTGCCTGTAAAGATCTGCCCATGTCAAACTCCTCATCTGTTGTCCCCACAACTGATAAGGAAATTCAACATGAGCAGGTTTCAAAAAGCTTCCCACGTGCTGTGGCATTGTCAATACCATATAGTCTGGACGCCAAAGTGTCGCTTCAGGATATTAAAAGGAAATGTTGGTAAAGAGGTTT
>NZ_VWVM01000029.1 GCF_008632075.1 Candidatus Pantoea gossypiicola | reverse complement strand
CAACCTGCTCAACGACAGCCAGTTTAAAAGACAGAGAGTAATCGCGTTGTGTACGTTTAACATACTGTTTCATCACATTCTCCTGAAAACACCGGGTAAATGTGTCAACGCTATTCAGGACGGGTCACAGGCATAAAAAAAGGCGCTCAGTGCGCCTTTTTGCTCTCTTTCAAACGGTCTGTTGTGCAATCAGTCGTTGTTTTTTGACAGATTCTGCTTGTTATCGATGTTAGTCAGAACACCGTTGCCATCAAAGGTCAGCGTCAGCGTCTGCTGCTTCACGCGCTCATGACCAGGCTCCTGACGGAAAACGTAATACCAGACGTTGCTGCCAAACGGATCTTTCATCATCGGCGTACCAAGCGTGTAAGCTACCTGCTGCTGTGTCATACCGTTATGGATCTTGGCCACATCGTTGGCAACCAGATAGTTCCCCTGGTTGATATCAGGACGATAGACCACGCGCTCTAAAGTGGAACATCCGGCGGTCATCATCAACATTACCACTGCCGCGGCAGTCAGCGTTTTACAGCGCATCTATACATTCCTTTTCCGGGGCCAAACGCCTTTAACAGGCGGCTTTCTTGCCATCAAAATCTGAACTCTGCCTGCGGCAGGCTTTATTACTCTGGCGACATAAGTGCCGATGATAATAAACCTTTTCGCCGTTGGAAACCTCTACAGAGCAAGCATATGACCACGGTACGTTAAAAAAGTGCGCTGCTATGCGGCTAAAAGTTCTTTTGCGTTGGCCAGGGTATTGCGTGTCACCTCGCTGCCGCCCAGCAGTCGCGCCAGTTCCTGCAGACGCGCCCGCTTGTCCAGCGGCTGCATATGGGTTTCGGTCATCGCGCCATCGGTCTCTTTGCTGACATAGAAGTGCTGATGTCCGCAACCGGCAACCTGCGGCAGGTGAGTGACGCACATAACCTGGGTCGATTCACCCAGCTGACGCAGCAGTTTACCGACGACAGCAGCGGTCGGGCCGCTGATCCCAACATCCACTTCATCGAAAATCATCGCCGGCGTTTCCATTTTCTTCGCGGTGATCACCTGAATCGCCAGTGCGATACGTGACAGCTCACCGCCCGAAGCGACTTTGCCTAACGGCTGCAGAGGCTGACCCGGGTTGGTGGTCACCTGAAAATCGACGCGGCTCGCGCCATCTACTGTCAGCTGATCCGGATTAAAGGTCAGCGCGATTTTAAACTGACCGTGTGGCATAGAGAGCAGATGCATACTCTGCGTAATCAGCTGCTGCAGTTCATCGGCAAAGTGGCTGCGCTGCTGATGAAGTTGCTCTGCACTTTGCAGTGCCGCCTGGTAATGTTCACCCACCAGCGATTGCAGGCTTTCCTGATCGCTTTCGTGCTGTGACAGCAACTCCGCTTCCGCCAGCAGCTGCTGATGCAGTTCAGGCAGACCTTCTGGCGTGACGTGATGCTTACGCGCCAGCGCAATCTGGCGGGAAATACGCTTTTCCAGTTCGTACAAGCGATTTGGGTCCAGATCAAGGCTGTCGCAATAGTGACGTAGTTCGTCGCTGGCTTCGCTCAGCTGAATCGCCGCCTCTTCCAGCAGGTTATGAACGCCGTTCAGCTTCTCATCCAGCGAGGTCAGTTCTGAAATCATCTCACGTGCGCTATAGAGCAGGCTGTTGAGATTATTGTCATCGCTGTCTGCTAACAGCTGCAGCGCCTGCTGGCTGGTCGACAGCAGCTGTCCGCTGTTGGCAAGGCGCTTGTACTCCTCGTCAATCTGCTCATATTCGCCCTGCTGCGGCGCGAACTCGTTAAGCTCTTTCAACTGATACTGCAACAGCTCGCGGCGTGATTCGCGCTCCTGCGCCTGCTGCTGATGCAGCGCGAGGGTGCGACAGCTCTGGTGCCAGGTCTGATAACTGGCGCGCATTTGTTGCAGGAGATCGTCGTGCCCGGCATAGGCATCCAGCAGATGCTTCTGATGATCGGGTTTGAGCAGAAGCTGATGGGCGTGCTGACCGTGGATCTGGATAAGCAACTGGCCCAGATCGCGCAGTTGAGAAAGCGGCACCGCCGTGCCATTGATAAAGCCACGGGAACGACCATCAGCGCTGATGACACGGCGCAGCAGGCACTCATTGCCGTCATCGAGTTGATTCTCTATCAGCCAGCGCTGAGCAGAAGGGGAGGACTTAAGCTGAAAGCGGGCGCAGAGGTCAGCCCGGCTGGCACCCTGACGCACCATGTCGGCATCGGCACGGCCGCCCAGACATAATCCCAGCGCATCAATCGCGATAGACTTACCGGCACCGGTTTCACCAGTGATTGCTGTCATGCCGCGTTGGAAATCAATGTCGAGCTCACGAACGATAGCGAAATTACTGATGGTCAGTTGGGCCAGCATAGGTTCACCTGTACGAATAAACACATATGGTTTTTCATACAGTATAAACTGGTTTTTTATCCAGTAAAGAGGAGAGGCCGGTTTTCAGAACAATTTTTTTGACCAGCCTAGCTTTGAACTCAGCGTATTGAAATAGCTGTAGTTTTTAGGATGAATTAAATCAAGATGGCCGGCACTACGTCGAATCAGTACATCTTCACCTTCCTGGATTGGCAGCGCAATCTGGCTGTCACAGCTGATTTCCAGGTCGCTGCGGCGTGAAGAAAAGCGCAGACGGATGGTACTGCTGCTGTTGATAACCAGTGGACGCGCTGACAGCGTATGCGGGAACATCGGCACCAGCACAATGGCCTCCAGTGACGGCGTCAGAATCGGACCACCCGCTGAGAGGGAATAGGCGGTAGAGCCGGTGGGTGTTGAAATAATCAGCCCATCAGAGCGCTGGGAAAAGGCGAACACTTCATCAATGTAAACTTCAAATTCGATCATGTGCGCGACTTTACCGGGATGCAGCACCACTTCGTTGATGGCGGAGCCAATACGCGGTGAGCAGTCAGATTTGCACACCTGCGCTTCCAGCAGAAAGCGGCTCTCGACGAAATAGTTACCCTGAAGCACCTCATCCAGCTGTTGCTGCGCATTGTCCGGGTCAAGGTCGGTGAGAAAACCAAGATTACCGCGGTTAATGCCAATCACTTTGATATCATAGCGCGCCAGCACCCGCGCGGCACCCAGCATGTTACCGTCACCGCCCACAACGACCGCTAAATCAGCCTGTTGACCAATCTCCGCCAGCGTGCCGGTCTGCACGTCGTGAAGCGACAGCTCCTGCGCAATCTGCTTCTCAACGATCACTTGATAACCTTTGGCTGTCAGCCAGCGCCAGAGCATCTCATGCGTGGTTAACGCAGTGGGATGGCGCGGATGACCCACGATACCAATGCAGTTAAAGTGTTTGTTCATCTGGTCGGTGTTCCTTATAAGCCAAAACGGCAAGGCAATGTGATAGGTTCCCTTGAATCCGTCATACCAATCCCCATAATAAGCCAACCAGCGAAATGAATGTGCAAAACGCGGAGAAATTCATGAGTAGTAAAGAACAGAACACCCCAAACGAGCAAGTCTCAGACGAAATTCAGCAGGATCAGCAGCAACCTCAGGAAGCGGAGACGGCAGCAGAGGTGGATCCGCGTGATGAGCGTATTGCCCAGCTCGAAGCTGAATTAGCGCAGTCGCAGAACGGTGTACGCGATGCACAGCTGCGTGCGCAGGCTGAGGTTGAAAACATTCGTCGTCGTGCCGAGATGGACGTTGAGAAGGCGCACAAATTTGCGCTTGAGAAGTTTGCCAACGAGCTGCTTCCGGTCATCGACAGCCTGGAACGTGCGCTGGAAGTGGCCAATAAAGAGGACCCACAGCTGGCATCCATGATCGAAGGCATTGAACTGACGCTGAAGGGCCTGCTCGGTGCCGTGCGTAAGTTCGGTGTTGAAGTGGTTGGCGAAACTGGCGTGCCATTCAACCCTGAAGTTCATCAGGCGATGTCGATGATGGAGTCTGAAGAATTTGAACCTAACCATGTCATGCTGGTGATGCAGCGTGGCTATACGCTGAATGGTCGCCTGCTACGCCCGGCGATGGTTGCGGTTTCTAAGGCTAAGAGCTGATTCAACCCCTGAATCCTGTTACACGGCCGCGCACTGACGCGGCCGTGTGCGTTTGGGCGCTATTCCGGTAAGACCGGCGTCCAGTCCACCGGCTTTTTACCGGCAGCGCTCAGCAATTCATTGGTCGCTGAGAAGTGTTTGCAGCCGAAAAATCCACGATGCGCAGAGAGCGGTGAGGGATGGGGCGCCTGCAACACATGATGGCGCTTGCGATCGATAATGCTGCCTTTCTTCTGCGCATGTGAGCCCCACAGCAGGAAAATCACCCCTTCACGGTGCTGGTTAATCGCCGCAATCACGTTGTCCGTAAAGGTCTCCCAGCCGAATCGCGCATGGGAATGGGCTTTACCTGCTTCAACCGTTAATACCGTGTTAAGCAACATCACTCCCTGTTTTGCCCAGCTCTCAAGAAAGCCGTGATCGGGTTTCCGGAAGCCGGGAATATCCTGCACCAGCTCTTTGTAGATATTCTGCAGTGACGGAGGCACCTGAACCCCTGGCAGAACTGAGAAAGCCAGTCCGTGCGCCTGATTCGGCCCGTGATAGGGATCCTGCCCCAGAATCACGACGTTGACGTCACCGAGTTCCGTCAGGCGAAACGCATTAAACACATCTTTCTGCGGCGGATAGACGGTTACACCCGCGGCGCGTTCATCGGCGACCTGCTTCAGCGTCTCAATAAAATAGGGTTTCTCTTTCTCTTCAGCCAGCACGTCGTGCCAGGTCAGCTTTTCAGCCATGTTTAACTCCCTTAACGTTAGTGGAGTAAGCTTAGCCGTTCCTGCCGCTGACCTGAAGGCAAAAATAATTTGAAAAATACAAATTATTTTTAGTTGGCAGACATTTTGAGATCAATGGGTTAGCTGAAAAGCACGCTGAATGGCTGATTAATATTGATACAGGTCAAGGCTGTTGTGAATGAACGATGGTATACCGGGGCCTCAAATTTGATTTATTCACGTATTATCCGGGAGACGCAATCATGATCACTGGTATCCAGATCACTCAAACTAACAATTCACAACTTCTGAACTCCTTCTGGCTGCTGGATGAAGAGAAAGCTGAAGCGCGTTGCCTGTGTGCAAAAGCGGGCTATGAAGAAGATCAGGTTGTCGCCATCAGCGAACTGGGCGAATTCGCTTACCGTGAAGTGCCGGTTGACATTAAACCGCAGGTGCGCGTTGAAGGCGGTCAGCATCTGAACGTCAACGTGCTGCGTCGTGAAACGCTTGAAGATGCGGTTAAACATCCTGAAAATTACCCACAGCTGACTATTCGTGTTTCAGGCTATGCCGTGCGTTTTAACTCACTGACGCCTGAGCAGCAGCGCGATGTAATCACCCGCACCTTTACAGAAAGTCTGTAAACCGCCTGAATTATCGGGGTGCTGAAAATTAGCGCAAAGCGCACACAGCAATTTTTATTTTTATAATGAAGGAGATAAGCAGTTAACTACCCGGCATGCGGATGCCAGTGTTGTGAAGAAAGCGCACTGGCAGAAGAAACATTCTGAAAAGGCCGTAACTGATTATCAGATAAAAAAAATCGCCTCCTGTGAGGCGATTTTTTTATACGTGTGATGTTTTATTCCGCATTCTCGTTAGCTGGCGTAGTGCCGCTTGCCTTGCGGCGTTTGCCAACATTTTTAGCATCACGATGGCGTTTTTTCACGCGCGGTTTTTCCGTTTCGCTGGCTTTCTTCTCTGCACGCTTCGCCAGCACTTTTTTCGACGGTTTACCCGTGGTTTTAGCATTAGGCGCACGCGTTTCAGGGCGCAGTTCATCAATCACGCGCGCTTTGATCGGCTCATTCACATAGCGGGTGATTTTACCCAGCAGGACGTAATCATGCGCTTCAACCAGTGAAATGGCGATGCCTTTACGGCCCGCACGACCGGTACGACCAATGCGGTGCAGATAGGTATCGGCGGTACGCGGCATGTCATAGTTGAAGACGTGGCTGACATCTTCAACATCAATACCACGCGCGGCGATATCCGTCGCAACCAGCACGTTAACGCGTCCTTCACTCAGACGCTTAATCGCTTCGTTACGCTTGGCCTGCACCATTTCACCTTCAAGATAGCTGCTACGAATCCCCGCTTCGTGCAGCCAGCTCACCAGTTCATGCAGACGTTCACGCTTACGCACAAATACAATGCTGCGCGTCACATCCGGCTGCTTCAGCAGATGAATCAGTAATTTGGTTTTATGCTGCAGATCATCAGCGCGGTAGTACCACTGCTGGATCTTTTTGCGCTCGCGACGGCTCGGATCAGCCTCCAGCTCAACCGGTTCGTTGAGCAGACGCTCGGCGAAGTCACGGATATTGTCGCCTTCCAGCGTGGCGGAAAACAGCATGGTTTGCTTGCGCCAGCGCGTTTCAGCCGCGATGGTTTCGATATCCTGAGCAAAGCCCATATCCAGCATGCGGTCCGCTTCATCCAGTATCAGGGTTTCTACGGCGCGGCAGTCAAAGTTCTCTTCTTTGATGTACTGCAACAGACGGCCCGTGGTCGCGACCACAATGTCCTGATTTTCGCTGAAGACTTCGGCATGGTTCATATAAGCCACGCCGCCGGTGATCGTGGCGATGTCCAGATGCGTATGTTTCGCCAGCTCACGCGCATTATCGGCAACCTGCATCGCCAGTTCACGGGTCGGGGTCACAATCAATATGCGCGGCGGCCCGGATTTCTTGCGCGGAAAATCAAGCAGGTGCTGCAGCGCCGGTAACAGATACGCGGCGGTTTTCCCGGTTCCTGTAGGTGCCGAACCCAGAACGTCACGACCCTCCAGCGCGGGCGGAATTGCAGCGGCCTGGATCACTGTTGGGCGCGTAAAGCCTTTTTCCTGCAACGCTTGTAGCAGGCTTTCGTCGAGTTCGAGTTCGGAAAATGTGGTTACTGTCATGGTCTACCTCAGTTTGGGGCGCTGATTATAGACAGATCAGACTGAATCTTCATCTGTTAATCCGTTTCCGCTGCGCCTGGGGTTGTCTGCCGCGTGAATTCCCTCTGTTGCCACGTTACACTCATGCGCTGCCGGACGGCAGGAAAAAACGATGGTAGTAACGAATGATGCAGGATAAGCCGCGTGAACGGCCACAGTTAAATAAAAACGGTTTTACCTTTAAACAATTTTTTGTCGCGCACGATCGCTGTGCGATGAAAGTGGGAACCGATGCCATTCTGCTCGGGGCCTGGGCACCGGTGGCCGGGGTCAGGCGCATTCTGGATATCGGCAGCGGCAGCGGGCTGATTGCCCTGATGCTGGCGCAGCGTACGCCACCGCAGGTCCAAATCGATGCGGTGGAGTTAGAACCGGAAGCCGCACAGCAGGCGCAGGAGAATGTGCAGCAGTCACCATGGTCTGAACGTATTCAGGTTCATCAGCAGGATATCGCCAGCTGGGCTGAGCAGTGTGATAAACGTTACTCGCTGATTGTCAGTAATCCCCCCTATTTCGCGCCGGGCGTAGCCTGCTCTACCGTGGCACGGGACAACGCACGTGCAACGGCCTCGCTCGATCATCAGACGCTGTTACGCAGTGCAGCCTTATTAATTGAAGAGGAGGGGATGTTCTGCGTGGTGCTGCCCGTCGATATTGGGCAGACGTTTATCACCCTGGCGCAGGCCGATGGCTGGCATCTGCGTTTCCGGCTGGACGTGGCAGAATATGCCCATCGTCCGCCACACCGCGTGGTACTGGGTCTGTCGCCGCAGGCTGGGGAAACGCTGCTGGAGCGTCTCGCAATCCGCGCACCAGATACCCGCTATTCCGATGAGTGGTGTAGCCTGACGCAGAACTTTTACCTCTTCATGTAACCTGGCGGGGTCAAAAGGGTCGGCAGCGCTTCTGGCAGTAAATCCGGGTAGTCACGAATATAGTGCAGGCCGCGACTCTCTTTTCGTTCCAGCGCGCAGCGCACCATCAGGTCAGCGACCTGCACCAGATTTCGCAGCTCCAGCAGGTTATTGGAGAGGCGGAAATGGCGGTAATATTCATCGATCTCCTGCTGAAGCAGGTTGATGCGGCGCAACGCCCGTTCCAGCCGCCGGGTGGTGCGGACGATTCCCATATAATCCCACATGAACAGACGCAGCTCGTGCCAGTTATGCTGGATCACGACGCGTTCATCAGCGTCATCAACCTGACTCTCATCCCAGGCGGGGAGGGTAGTGACGGCTTCAATGCCGGGCAGGGTACGCATCAACTCCTCTGACGCGGACCAGCCATACACCAGACACTCCAGCAGCGAATTGGAGGCCATCCGGTTAGCGCCATGCAGGCCGGTATAACTCACTTCACCAATGGCATACAGGCCATTGACGTCGGTCTGACCGTGCCGATCGACGACGACGCCACCGCAGGTGTAGTGCGCGGCGGGTACAATCGGGATCGGCTCTTTGGTCAGGTCAAAGCCAAAGGTCAGTAACTTCTCATAGATCATCGGGAAATGTGCGCGCACAAACTCTTTAGGCTGGTGGCTGATATCCAGATACATACAGTCGACACCCAGCCGTTTCATCTCGTGATCGATAGCGCGGGCAACAATATCGCGGGGGGCCAGTTCGGCGCGCTCATCAAAGTCGGGCATAAAACGACTACCATCGGGACGTAACAGCCAGGCACCTTCTCCGCGTAACGCTTCGGTTAACAGGAAATTCTGCGCCTGCGGATGAAAAAGGCAGGTCGGATGAAACTGGTTAAATTCCAGATTGGCCACCCGACAGCCCGCGCGCCACGCCATCGCGATGCCATCACCGGAAGCAATGTCAGGGTTAGTGGTATATTGATAGACTTTGGCGGCACCGCCTGTTGCAACGACGACGGCCCGCGCCCGACAGGTTTCGACCTGCTCGCGATTACGATTCCAGATCCACGCACCCACCACCCGGCGTGGGCCAGACAGCCCGATTTTATCTGAAAGAATCAGATCGACCGCGTTAGTACGTTCCAGAATCCGGATGTTAGGGTGGCTTAATGCCTGGCTCACCAGCGTGGTTTCAACCGCGTGGCCGGTAGCGTCAGCGCTGTGCAGAATGCGGCGATGACTGTGGCCGCCTTCGCGAGTCAGGTGATAGCGCATGTCACCCGCCGCATGCGGATCGAGATCAAACGCAACGCCGTTGTCGATCAGCCACTGCACGCAATGCCGGGCATTACTGGCAATAAACGACACGGCCTCACGGTCGCATAATCCCGCGCCGGCAATCAGCGTATCCTCGATATGCGACTCGATGCTGTCCGTCTCATCAAATACCGCAGCAATGCCACCCTGCGCATAAAGAGTTGACCCTTCATTGACCTGCGCTTTACTGAGAACGGTTACCTGATACTGTTTTGCCAGCCGTAACGCCAGCGACAGGCCGGCCGCACCGCTGCCCACAATCAACACATCACACTGATAATCCGGATTCGCATTCATCATAATGTTTAATTTACTAAACAAGACCAGGCCTGAGCATAAGCGCAATGGGGTGTTCTGTGAAGTATTTTAAACACACGACGCGAGCGTTCATCTGGCTCTGATGAAAATCCTTATATAATCAATAGGTTAAGAACAGGCTGCTTCAGCCCTGGTTTTTTATAGCAAACTTATTAAACCTAAAGGATTTAATGATGAAAAAGCTGTTGTCATAGGTTACTCTGCCTGCGATTTACGCTCCTGACACTGAACGAAAACGAACAACCTGTGTTATCTCCATCGGAGCGGTAAATATCACGGCGGGAAGTGAACTTCGCACCACATCACAACTCTAAGCGCATGCTTGCTCAGAACATGAGATGTGCTGGCAGTTACTTTATGCATATGAAAAATTTGGGGAGACATTACCTCGGATGAGCGAGCAGTTAACGGATCAGGTCCTTGTCGAGCGGGTACAGAAGGGAGATCAAAAAGCGTTCAACTTACTGGTGATTCGTTACCAGCATAAAGTGGCGAGTTTGGTTTCACGCTATGTTCCCTCGGGCGACGTGCCTGATGTTGTACAGGAATCGTTTATTAAAGCGTATCGCGCACTGGACTCTTTCCGGGGCGATAGCGCGTTTTATACCTGGCTGTACCGCATTGCGGTAAACACAGCGAAAAATTACCTGGTTGCTCAGGGGCGTCGTCCACCATCCAGTGATGTGGATGCTATTGACGCCGAAAATTTCGAAAGTGCGGGTGCATTAAAAGAAATTTCGAACCCTGAGAACTTAATGTTGTCTGACGAATTGAAACAAATTGTCTTTCGTACCATCGAGGCGCTACCCGAGGACTTGCGTATGGCAATTACCCTCAGGGAACTGGACGGTCTGAGTTATGAAGAGATCGCCGTCATTATGGATTGCCCGGTAGGCACTGTTCGATCACGTATCTTTCGTGCGCGAGAGGCCATTGATAACAAAGTTCAACCGCTTATCCAACGTTAGTGATAACGGCTACTGGAAGGGTACATAGGCATGCAGAAAGAAAAACTTTCCGCTTTAATGGATGGTGAGACCTTAGATAACGAGCTGTTTTCCGCCTTGTCTAAGGACGCAGAACTACAGAAAAGCTGGGCGAGCTATCATCTTATTCGCGATACCATGCGCGGTGATGTGGGTGATGTCCTGCATTTTGATATCTCTGCGCGCGTCGCTGCTGCTATCGAAAAAGAACCGTTGCGTACGGTTACCACGCTGATTCCTGAAGCTCAGCCAGAACCTTCCCGCTGGGAAAAAATGCCGTTCTGGAAAAAGGCGCGTCCGTGGGCTGCGCAACTGACTCAGGTGGGTGTGGCTGCCTGTGTGTCACTGGCCGTGATCGTGGGTGTTCAGCACTACAACCAGCCGCAGGGTAGCGCCACGCAGACCTCTGACTCTCCGGTGTTCAATACGCTGCCGATGATGGGTAAAGCCTCCCCGGTTAGCCTGGGCGTGCCGTCTGATGCCTTTGACACGAACAGCGCTAATCAGCAGGTTCAGGATCAGCGTCGTCGCGTGAACGCCATGCTGCAGGATTATGAACTGCAACGCCGTCTGCACGCTGATCAGCTCCAGTTTGAAACCGATGCGCCAAAACAGGCGCAGGTTGATGTTCCCGGAAACCAGTCATTAGGACAGCAGCAGCAGTAATGAAGCCGTTTTGGTACGCTGTTAGCCTGCTGACAGGCAGCCTGTTATGGTCATCTGCCGCCCCGGCGCAAACTACTGCATCCGGGGCGCTATTGCAGCAGATGGAGCAGGCAAGTCAGAACCTCAACTACGAATTTGCCTATATCAACGTCTCACGCATCGGTATTGAATCGCTGCGCTATCGCCATGCTGTGGTCGATAACCGGATATTTGCACAGCTGTTGCAAATGGACGGGCCTCGTCGGGAAGTAATCCAGCGTGGTAACGATATCAGCTACTTCGAACCAGGCCTTGATCCCTTTTCGCTCCCGGGCAATCATATTATCGACGCTTTGCCGTCGGTGATTTTTGCTGACTTCAACAAACTCGCCACTGCCTACGATTTTATTACTGTGGGTCGCTCGCGCATTGCCGATCAGATGTGTGATGTGCTGCGTATCGTGTCTCGCGATGGCACCCGTTACAGCTATGTGGTCTGGCTGGATGTGGATACCAGGCTACCGCTCCGTATCGACCTGCTTGATCGTGACGGTGAAACGCTGGAACAGTTCCGCGTTATCAGCTTTGCGGTGGATGAAGGGGTACGCAATCTGATGCAGGGGCTGGAGAAAGCGAATCTGCCACCGTCGCTTTCCGTGCCAAAAGGGGACGCGGTGACTGTCGCATGGCAGCCAGGCTGGATACCCGCAGGCATGACGCTGGTGTCGCAAAATCGCCGCACGCTGCCGGGGCTGAACAAAAATATTGAGTCGAAGCTTTACAGCGATGGGCTGTTTAGTTTCGCCATCAACGTGACGCCAGCTGATAAAAGTAGCACAACGCAGACATTGCGCACTGGGCGTCGTACGGTCCAGACCGTTGTGCGCCATAATAACGAAATTGCGGTGATCGGCGAACTACCGCCCTCAACCGCAAAACGTATTGCGGACAGCATCGATCTGGGGTCACAAAAATGATGAGAGAATGGGCCACCGTGGTGGCATGGCAGGATGGCATTGCCACACTGCATACCGAAGCAAAAACCTCCTGCAACAGCTGCCAGGCACGCAAAGGTTGCGGCAGCCATATGCTGAATAAACTCGGCCCGAAGAATGCTCATGTGATGCAGATTGTCAGCAGCAAGCCGCTGCAGCCGGGACAGCGCATTGAGTTAGGCATCAAAGAGAGCAGCCTGCTGGGTTCAGCGCTGCTGGTCTACATGACGCCGCTGTTTGGCCTGTTCGTGGTTGCCGGCCTGTTTCAGTCGCTGTTCAGCAGCGACCTGGCGGCCGCCTGCGGTGCGCTGCTGGGTGGCATCGGCGGCTTTATTGTCGCAAAAGGCGTTTCGATGAAATTTGGCGATCGCGAAGCCTTTCAGCCGGTCATTCTGAACATCGCCCTGCCTCCCGATGCGCTGCGTGTTGAAAGCGAAGCGTAATGTACGTCCAGGCCGCGCACCCCGCGGCCTTTGTCCGTTCTGCCTTGCGCAGATATCTGTTTCGCTTCCACCACGTTCCATTCTTTTATGCGCGGCATTAACAGTGTAATATGCGTCGTCATTAATGAGGCTGACAGGATTGTGGGTAAAGAGCGATCTTCCTGAATGTGTCTGTGCTCAGATTTTCAACTGAATTTTAAGCGAAGATATCCCTATAAATGAAGCACATAAGAAATTTCTCCATCATCGCTCATATCGACCATGGTAAATCTACGCTCTCTGACCGCCTTATTCAGATCTGCGGTGGCCTCTCTGACCGTGAAATGGCTGCGCAGGTTCTTGACTCCATGGATCTGGAGCGTGAGCGTGGCATTACTATCAAAGCACAGAGCGTCACACTCGATTACCACGCGAAAGACGGCGAAACTTACCAGCTCAATTTCATCGATACTCCGGGCCACGTAGACTTCTCTTATGAAGTTTCCCGCTCACTGGCTGCCTGCGAAGGTGCATTGCTGGTGGTGGATGCGGGTCAGGGTGTTGAAGCGCAGACACTGGCGAACTGCTACACCGCGATGGAGATGGATCTGGAAGTAGTGCCGGTTCTGAACAAAATTGACCTGCCTGCAGCCGATCCCGATCGCGCTGCGCAGGAGATTGAAGATATCGTCGGCATCGATGCTGCTGATGCGGTGCGCTGCTCCGCTAAAACCGGCGTCGGCGTTCCGGACGTGCTGGAACGCTTAGTGCGCGATATTCCCCCGCCGGAAGGCGATCCGGAAGCTCCGCTGCAGGCGCTGATTATCGATTCCTGGTTTGATAACTATCTGGGCGTTGTTTCGCTGGTGCGTGTGAAAAACGGCACCATGCGTAAAGGTGACAAGATTAAAGTTCTCAGCACCGGTCAGGTTTATAACGCTGACCGCCTGGGCATCTTTACCCCGAAACGTGTCGATCGTAATGAACTGAACTGTGGTGAAGTAGGCTGGCTGGTCTGCGCCATCAAAGATATTCTCGGTGCACCGGTGGGCGATACCCTGACCACCGCACGCAACCCGGCAGACAAAGCGCTGCCAGGCTTTAAAAAAGTGAAGCCGCAGGTTTATGCCGGTCTGTTCCCGATCAGCTCTGACGACTATGAAGCGTTCCGTGATGCGCTCGGCAAGCTGAGCCTGAACGATGCCTCGCTGTTTTATGAGCCAGAAAGCTCAACGGCGCTGGGCTTTGGTTTCCGCTGTGGCTTCCTTGGTCTGCTGCACATGGAGATCATCCAGGAGCGTCTGGAGCGCGAATACGATCTCGATCTGATTACCACTGCACCGACGGTAGTGTATGAAGTCGTCACCACCGGTGGCGAAATTGTTCATGTCGATAGTCCATCCAAGCTGCCGCCACTGAACAACATCGAAGAACTGCGTGAGCCGATCGCGGAATGTCACATGCTGCTGCCACAGGAGTATCTGGGCAACGTCATCACGCTCTGTATTGAGAAGCGTGGCGTGCAGACCAACATGGTTTACCACGGCAATCAGGTTGCACTGACGTATGAAATTCCGATGGCAGAAGTGGTCCTCGACTTCTTTGACCGTCTGAAATCCACCTCGCGCGGCTATGCCTCGCTGGATTACAACTTCAAACGTTTCCAGCCTTCAGACATGGTGCGCGTCGACGTACTGATTAACTCTGAACGTGTGGATGCGCTGGCGCTGATTACCCACCGCGACAATGCGCCTTATCGCGGCCGTGATCTGGTTGAGAAAATGAAAGATCTCATCCCGCGCCAGCAGTTTGATATTGCGATTCAGGCTGCCATCGGTAACCACATTATCGCGCGCTCAACCGTTAAACAGCTGCGTAAAAACGTTCTCGCCAAGTGTTATGGCGGTGACGTCAGCCGTAAGAAGAAACTGTTGCAGAAACAGAAAGAGGGTAAGAAGCGTATGAAGCAGGTTGGTAACGTTGAGCTGCCACAGGAAGCGTTCCTCGCCATTCTGCATGTCGGTAAGGACAGCAAATAAGGATTTCCAATGGCTAATATGTTCGCCCTGATTCTGGCGATAGCGACGCTGATTACTGGCATCGTCTGGGTAATTGATCGTTTCAAATGGGCACCCGAGCGTCGCGCGAAACAGGCGGCGGCGCAGGCCCAGACCGGTAACGCGCTCGACAGCAAAACGCTGGCGAAAGTCTCTTCACAGCCAGGCTGGGTTGAGACGACCGCCTCCGTGTTCCCGGTGCTGGCCGTGGTTTTCATCGTGCGTTCGTTTATTTACGAGCCGTTCCAGATTCCCTCTGGCTCGATGATGCCAACGCTGCTGATTGGCGACTTTATCCTGGTGGAGAAGTTTGCTTACGGCATTAAAGATCCGATTACCCAGACGACGCTGATCCCAACCGGTCAGCCGAAGCGCGGCGACATTGCGGTATTTAAATACCCGAAAGATCCGAGCCTGGATTACATTAAGCGCGTTATTGGCCTGCCAGGCGATAAAGTCATCTATGATCCTTATAGCAAAACGCTGACGGTGAAACCGACCTGTGGTGACGATAAAGCCTGTGACACAGCGTTGGCAGTGACTTACACCGACGTTGAACCAAGCAACTTTATTCAGACCTTTAGCGGCTTTGATGGCAACGAAACCGGCAACGGTTTTTATCAGGTGCCACAGGGCGATACCCTGCGCGGTGGTCTGCGCATGGCAACCCGCAAAGAGACAATCGATAACGTGACCCATGACATTCTGCTGGTTAATGAAGCGCAGAGTCAGGCGGGCATGTATTATCAGCAGCCGGGTCAGCCGCAGGCGAGCTGGGTCGTGCCAAAAGGGCAATACTTCATGATGGGCGACAACCGTGATAACAGCGCCGACAGCCGCTACTGGGGCTTTGTCCCGGAGCGTAATCTGGTTGGTAAAGCGGTCGCTATCTGGATGAGCTTTGAGAAGCAGGAAGGTCAGTGGCCAACCGGCGTGCGATTCAGTCGCATCGGCGGTATCCACTAATAATTTTGTCTGATTAACAGGCAAATCGGGTGGCCTCCTCAGGGAGGCCACTGCACACCAAACGGAACGTGTTGGACTGCCAGCCCCGTTTGGTATGCAGAGTCACAGACGCAACAAAGAACTGGAATCGCATGAACCCCATCCTGATTAACAAGCTTCAGCGCAAACTGGGCTACACTTTTACTCATTCGGAACTGTTACAGCAGGCCCTGACTCACCGCAGCGCCAGCAGTAAGCACAACGAGCGCCTGGAATTTCTGGGCGATTCTATTCTTAGCTATGTGATTGCGAATGCCCTTTATCACCGCTTCCCGCGGGTTGATGAAGGCGACATGAGCCGCATGCGTGCCACGCTGGTGCGCGGCAATACGCTGGCTGAAATGGCACGCGAATTTGATCTTGGCGAGTGCCTGCGCTTAGGGCCGGGTGAGCTGAAAAGCGGCGGTTTCCGTCGCGAATCGATTCTGGCGGATACGGTGGAAGCGCTGATTGGCGGTATCTTCCTCGACAGCAGCATCGAGCGGGTAGAGCAGCTGATCCTCGACTGGTATCAGACGCGCCTGGATGAAATCAGTCCTGGCGACAAACAAAAAGATCCCAAAACACGCCTGCAGGAGTATCTGCAGGGACGTCATCTGCCGCTGCCAAGTTATCTGGTGGTGCAGGTGCGTGGCGAAGCCCACGATCAGGAATTCACCATTCACTGTCAGGTGAGTGGCATGGCCGAGCCGGTCGTCGGCGTCGGCTCCAGCCGTCGTAAAGCCGAGCAGGCAGCGGCTGAACAGGCACTGATAAAATTAGGTCTCGAATAGGTCTGTCGGGGTGACAGTGCCGGAACCGGCGCTAAATCACTCACCCTCTGACAGCACTATCCCGGCGTCAGGAGACGCTGAATGACACATGACTCAAATAGCACTCTTCGGTGCCGCATCAGGCGCTGAACAATTCAGGACTCGAATGAGCGAAAACGTTACTTATTGCGGCTTTGTCGCGATTGTTGGCCGACCGAACGTCGGTAAATCCACCTTACTGAACCAGTTGCTGGGGCAGAAGGTGTCGATCACCTCGCGTAAGCCGCAAACCACGCGCCATCGCATCATGGGCATTCACACCGAGGGCAACTATCAGGCGATCTACGTCGATACCCCCGGACTGCACATGGAAGAGAAGCGCGCCATTAACCGTCTGATGAACCGTGCAGCCAGCAGTTCGATTGGCGACGTAGAGCTGGTGATCTTCGTCGTTGAAGGTACCCGCTGGACGCCAGATGATGAGATGGTGTTAAACAAACTGCGCGACAATAAAGTGCCGGTTGTGCTGGCCGTGAATAAAGTCGACAACATCCAGGATAAAACCATTCTGCTGCCGCATCTGCAGTTCCTGAGCCAGCAGATGAACTTCCTCGACATCGTGCCCATCTCTGCTGAGAGCGGCAAAAACGTCGATACCATTGCGGCCATTACCCGCAAGCATCTGCCGCAGGCCGATCATCACTTCCCGGAAGATTACATCACCGACCGCTCACAGCGTTTCATGGCGTCAGAGATGATCCGTGAAAAACTGATGCGCTTCCTGGGCGCTGAACTGCCTTACTCCGTCACCGTGGAGATTGAGCGCTTCGTGACCAACGAACGCGGCGGTTATGACATTCATGGTCTGATTCTGGTCGAGCGCGAAGGGCAGAAGAAGATGGTGATTGGCAACAAAGGTGCCAAAATCAAAGTCATCGGAACAGAAGCACGCAGGGACATGGAAGAGATGTTCGAAGCGAAAGTGCATCTCGAACTGTGGGTAAAAGTGAAATCCGGCTGGGCAGATGACGAACGAGCGCTGCGTAGCCTGGGTTATACAGACGATCTCTGATTCAATGGAAGGCTGGCAACGCGCCTTTGTGCTGCATAGTCGTCCCTTCAGCGAAACCAGCCTGCTGCTCGACCTGTTCAGCGAAAACGAAGGGCGGGTACGGGTGCTGGCCAAGGGCGCACGCTCGCGGCGCTCTCAGTTGAAAGGTGCGTTACAGCCTTTTACCCCGCTGCTGGTTCGCTGGAGCGGTCGCGGGGAAGTCAAAACCCTGCGTAATGCCGAAGCAGTGTCGCTGGCCTTACCGCTCAGCGGCATTACGCTCTACTGCGGTCTCTACGTCAATGAGCTGGTCTCTCGCGTACTGCAGCCGGAATCGCCCTTCCAGGAACTCTTTTTCGACTATCTCAACTGCCTTCAGGCATTAGCCTCAACGCACGGCAAGCCCGAACCCGCACTGCGCCGTTTTGAACTGGCGCTGCTCGGACACCTGGGCTATGGCGTCGACTTCCTGCATTGCGCCGGTAGCGGCGAGCCGATTAGCGATGACATGACGTACAGCTACCGTGAAGAGCGCGGTTTTACCGCCAGTCTGGTGGTTAATCAGCGCAGCTTTACCGGTCGTGAGTTGCACGCCCTGTGCGAACGTGAGTTTCCCGACGCCGATACGCTGCGCGCTGCGAAGCGGTTTACCCGTATTGCCCTGAAGCCTTACCTGGGTGGCAAGCCGCTAAAAAGTCAGGAGCTGTTCCGCCAGTTTATCCCGAAGAAAAAGCCCGAACAGGCAGATGAATAGCGCAGGGTGTACCGACGGTTTATAGTTGCGCGGTACACTCAACATCACGATGGAAAAGAAGTGAGGATGGTTATGGCTGAGTTGCTGTTAGGCGTCAATATCGATCACATTGCCACGGTGCGTAATGCCCGTGGGACAAACTATCCCGACCCGGTGCAGGCGGCGTTCATCGCCGAGCAGGCAGGCGCAGACGGTATTACGGTGCACCTGCGTGAAGATCGCCGTCACATTACCGACCGCGACGTGCGTATTCTGCGTGATACCATCCAGACGCGCATGAATCTGGAGATGGCGGTCACCGATGAGATGATCGGCATCGCCTGTGATATCCAGCCCCATTTCTGCTGTCTGGTGCCGGAAAAGCGTCAGGAAGTGACTACGGAAGGCGGACTGGATGTGGCAGGGCAGCAGGAGAAGATGAACGCGGCCGTACGACTGTTGCGTGACGCGGGCATTCTGGTTTCACTGTTTATTGATGCTGACCACCGTCAGATCGAAGCGGCCGTTGCTACCGGTGCGCCTTACATCGAAATTCATACCGGTGCTTATGCCGAGGCTCCCGAGGGACGAGCGCGTGACGCAGAGCTGGCACGCATTCGCCATGCCGCGACCTTTGCCGCCAGCCTGGGGCTGAAGGTGAATGCCGGTCACGGTCTGACCTACCACAACGTGCTGCCGATTGCTGCGCTGCCGGAAATGCATGAGCTGAATATCGGCCATGCGATTATCGGTCGTGCGGTGATGAGTGGCCTGCCGGATGCGGTCAAAGAGATGAAGCAACTGCTGCGTGAAGCCCGCCGCTGATGGCTATTCTGGGACTGGGCAGCGACATCGTTGAGATTGAACGCATCGCCGACGTGATAGCGCGCTCCGGCGACCGGCTGGCGCGTCGGGTGCTGAGTGAAGCCGAATGGCAGCAGTATCAGGCGCACAAACAGCCGGTGCGCTTTCTCGCCAAACGCTTTGCGGTTAAAGAGGCGGCAGCCAAAGCCTTCGGCACCGGCATTCGCGGTGGTCTGGCATTTAATCAGTTCGAAGTTTACAACGATGCGCTGGGTAAACCGGGGTTACGCTTCTTTCAGCAGGCCGCTGACGTGGCAGAGAAGCTGGGCGTTAACCACGTTCACGTAACGCTGGCCGACGAGCGTCACTACGCCTGCGCCACGGTAATCATTGAAAGCTAGCCGTGCAGCAGCACGAACTTATCCCACAGCGCATCGCGTGATTCGGTGTGCTGTGGGTCAGTGATAATGGTGTTGTCGATGGGGCAGACCCGCTGACAGGTTGGCGCTTCGTAATGCCCGACGCATTCCGTGCAGCGGCTGACATCAATCTCATAGATCGCATCGCCCAGTGAAATCGCCTGGTTCGGGCACTCCGGTTCGCACATATCACAGTTAATGCATCTGGACGTAATCAACAGCGCCATTTATCCCACCTGGTAACAACAGAAAAAACGCGGGTATTATACGCGCTGCCACTGATCAGACCAGCTTTTTCACCAGCGCTTCGCTGTGACGAATATGACTCGACGCGCGTTCCGGATCGTTTTGCACCAGCGCCATAAACAGCAGATCGGTCAGGGCCAGTTGCGCCGTAGTCGAAGAGATCGCTGCGCTGCGGGTGCTCTGCTCTTCCGCCACCGTGTAAAGACAGTAGCTGGCACTCTGCTGCAGGGTGTTCGGCGTAAAGCCGGTAAACGCCACCACATCGGCCCCAACCTGAACCGCTTCCTGCGCCGCCAGATTAATCTCGCGCCGTTCCCCGGTGTAGGAGATAGCGAGCAGCACATCGCCTGGCCCCATCGCCTGCACGCTGGCCAGCAGGGCGTGCATGTCCTGTTCCGCCACCGCATTAATGCCAATCTTCATCAGCTTCCAGGAGAAGTCCTTTGCCACCAGGCCCGATGCGCCGATGCCGACCAGTAAAATGCGCCGGGCATTTTTCAGCAGCTGTAACACATCGTTGAGCTTCTCTTCGCTATTAATATCCAGCGTGGCGCGGATCGCCGAGAGTTTTTCAGTCAGCAGCTTTTCACCCACCATTTTAAGCGGGTCGTCACTGAGAATGTGGTTATGCACGGTAATGGCATCCTTGTCCGCCAGTGACTCACTCAGGGCGAGCTTAAGCGCCGGAAAACCTTTATATCCCAGCTTCTGAGCAAACTTCACCACGCTCGACTGGCTGACGCCGGACTCTTCAGCCAGCTTTTGCGAACTCAGGTGACGTGCCTTATCGGGTTGCGACAGTAAAAAATCCGCCAGCCGACGCTCGTTCAATGCCAGACGTGGGTAAAGCTGGCGAATGCGCAGCAATGAACTCATGCCCAATCCTCGTAATTCAGGGATAATCAGTGAAGAATAAACTATTCATCGGACATTGTAGTCATCGGAATTAAAAATGACCGTCATCGCCGTACCGCCTGATGATGGCTACACTACTCTTTATCATCCCGGAATCAGCCGTTAAGGAGAGTTGTTTGACCAGGGGAACACAACGTCGCATCGTATTTTTCGACCTCGATGGCACTTTGCATCAGCAGGACATGTTCGGCACCTTTATGCGCTATCTGCTGCGTCGCCGCCCGCTTAATCTGCTGCTGGTGGTGCCCTTACTGCCGGTGGTGGGCATCGGTCTGCTGTTCAAAGGCCGCGCGGCACGCTGGCCCATGAGCCTGCTGCTCTGGTCAATTACCTTTGGCCGCTCCGAGCAGACATTGCTGCGCCTCGAAGACGAGTTTGCCCAGTGGTTTCGCCTGCGCGTAAAAGCCTTTCCGGTGGTGCAGCAGCGCCTGACGGATTACCTGGGCAGTGATGACGCTGACGTCTGGCTCATCACCGGATCGCCACAGTCGCTGGTGGAGCAGGTCTATTACGACTCCGCGTTTCTGCCACGCGTGAAGCTGATTGCCAGTCAGATGCGGCGCGGCTGGGGCGGGCGTGTGCTGGCGATGCGCTGCCTCGGGCATGAGAAAGTGGCCCAGCTTGAAGAGAAAATCGGCACGCCGTTACAGCTCTATAGCGGTTACAGCGACAGCAAACAGGACAATCCGCTGCTGTTCTTCTGTCAGCATCGCTGGCGGGTAACCCCGGCGGGTGAACTGCAACAGCTGGAATAAGTTTCGACACGCTCGCAGAGATCGCTATAATGCGCCGCTTTTCAGTCGCCCGGAGTGGTCAGCGTGAAACAACAAGATGAATACTGGATGCGCCACGCGCTGAGCCTGGCGCGCCGCGCCTGGGAGCAGGGCGAAGTGCCGGTGGGTGCGGTGCTGGTTCAGAACGACCGGGTGATTGGCGAAGGCTGGAACCGACCCATCGGCCAGCACGATCCGACCGCGCATGCAGAGATCATGGCGCTGCGGCAGGGCGGTAAAATACTGGAAAACTACCGCCTGCTGGATACTACGCTCTACGTCACGCTTGAGCCGTGTGTGATGTGTGCCGGTGCCATGGTTCACAGCCGCATTAGCCGACTGGTCTATGGTGCGCACGATATTAAAAGTGGGGCGGCGGGGTCGCTGCTGGATGTGCTGGGCCATCCAGGCATGAATCATCAGGTTGAACTGCACAGCGGCGTGCTGGCTGAAGAGTGTGCCGCCATGCTGAGCGACTTCTTCCGTATGCGTCGCGAGCAGAAAAAAGCGCTGCGTCAGGCGCAACGCCAGGGTTAGTTCATGGCGATCTTCGGTTCGACCGCCGGATAGCCCTTCGCCAGTTCGGCCTGGGCTTCAGCCTGCCGCGCCAGACGCTTCTCCTGCTCCTGCAGATAGCCCACGAGGCTTATCTGATACTTGCGGATATTCTCCACGTAGTTATAGGCTTCATGCCCACGGGCATAGCCATAAGCTGTCTGAGTGTAGTAGCGCTTCTGGCTTAACATGGGCAGACGCAGCTTCACATCCGCCCAGCTGTCCGGATTACCGCCCTGGCGTGCCGTCAGCTTGCGGACGTCAAGCATATGGGCATAACCCATGTTATAAGCCGCCAGCGCAAACCAGATGCGCTCATCTTCCGGGATGGTCTGCGGCACCTTCGCCATCATATCCTGCAGATACTGACTGCCGCCGCGAATGCTCTGTTCGGGATCGGTACGGTCGCCCACATCCAGGCTGTCAGCCGTGTTACGCGTCAGCATCATCATGCCGCGCACGCCGGTCGGCGAGGTAGCCTGCGGGTTCCAGTGCGACTCCTGATAGGAGATCGCAGCCAGCAGTCGCCAGTCGATGCTGGTAGCGTACTTCTCAAAAAGCGGCTTGATGTCGGGCAGCGTATTGTCGATGGCGCGCAGGAACGTGCGGGTATCAACATAGTCAAAGGTGCCGACGTGACCGAGATATTTCTCCTCCAGCCGCGCCATCGCGCCTTCTTCGCCCATACCATTAAAGAAGTCGAGCATTGCAGCATTCAGGCTGTCGTCATCGCTGTGCCGCACATACCAGGTTACCGGCTCTTCATCGGTAACATCGAACGCCACCGCCAGCTGCGGATAGATGCGCTGCATCAGGGCAATAGTAACGGAATCACCAATGGTATAGTCGAGCTTGCCGTCGGCGACCGCTTCCAGCAGAGCTTTAGGACTCTGATCGGTGGAGATCGCCCAGTCCAAATCGGGGAACTGACTGGAACGCGCACTCTTCAGCGTTGACAGATAGGCCGATCCTGACGCAACCGTTAGCCGCCCCTTTAAGTCACCGAGGTTTTTAGGGCGTGGCTTATCCACGCGATAGACCAGCTGTTGTGAAACGTTGTAGTAACCTGGCCCGGTCTGATAGCGCGTCAGGCGTTCATTATTGTAGTTCAGGCCAGCGGCCAGCAAATCGGCTTTACCATCGTCAAGGTCATCAAACAGATCGCTCAGGTTAGGACGAACCGTCACCTTCAGTTTGACGCCAAGATAATCGGCGAAGCGTTTTGCCAGCTCATAATCCATACCGGCCGGTAACTGGTTAACTGTGTAGTACGTCAATGGGGAGCTGATAGTACTGACCCGCAGGACTCCCCGTGATTTAATCTGTGAAATCCTGTCCTGCCCACCCCCATACCAGGGAATGGATGGCCACAGCGCTAACGCTAACAGCACGGCAACCAGACCGATAAACAGATAATTAAATTTTAGGCGTTTCAAATAGTTATCTCTCGCTGGCTCTAAGGCCTCTGTCTTTTAAAGGCAGTATTTATCTTCTTTGAACTCCCAGAGCGAGGGGCATTTTGCGCAACAAAATCACACTGAGCAACTTTTATAGCAGCTTTTGCGCAAAATTCAGGCAAATCCGGGTTACCAAAAATTGTGCGCAAACGGTTTCGTCACGAGGTCGCTTTCTCTATAATACGCCCCGTTTTCCCTGTTGCGCCCAATCAAGCGTCGCCCGGCGCCCTGACGAGAGACTTATTAATGGAAATTCTGCGTGGTTCGCCCGCCCTGTCGGCATTTCGTGTAAACAAACTGCTGACCCGCTTTCAGGACGCTCATCTGCCGGTGAGTGATATTTACGCTGAGTACATCCATTTTGCTGATGTCAGTACGCCCTTAACCGCTGACGAACAGAGCCGCCTGCAACGCCTGCTGAAGTATGGTCCCTCTCTCGCTGAACATGCCCCTCAGGGACGTCTGCTGCTGGTGACACCACGTCCCGGCACCATTTCGCCCTGGTCATCTAAGGCCACCGACATTGCTCACAACTGCGGTCTGCCGCAGGTACGTCGTCTGGAACGCGGTCTGGCTTTTTATGTGCAGGCTCCGCAACTGACGGAAGCGCAGTGGCAGACGCTGGGTACACTGCTGCACGATAGGATGATGGAAACGGTCTATAGCGATCTGGCGCAGGCAGAGCAGCTGTTTGCGCACCATACGCCGCAGCCGGTGAAGAGTGTCGATCTGCTCGGTGAGGGCCGTCAGGCGCTGGTTCAGGCAAATATCTCGCTGGGTCTGGCGCTGGCAGATGATGAAATCGACTACCTGGTGGCGGCATTTACCGCGCTGGGCCGCAATCCCAACGACATTGAACTCTATATGTTTGCGCAGGCGAACTCTGAGCACTGTCGTCACAAGATCTTCAACGCCGACTGGATTATCGACGGCGAGAAACAGCCGAAGTCGCTGTTTAAGATGATCAAAAATACCATGGAGCAGACGCCAGACTTCGTACTCTCTGCTTATAAAGATAACGCCGCCGTGATGGAAGGGTCAGAAGTCGGCCGTTTCTTTGCTGATGCCGGTGAGAGCGAATACCGCTGGCATCAGGAAGCCGCGCACATCCTGATGAAGGTGGAAACGCACAACCATCCAACGGCCATCTCGCCGTGGCCGGGCGCAGCGACCGGTTCCGGTGGTGAGATTCGCGATGAGGGCGCAACCGGGCGCGGCTCCAAGCCCAAAGCGGGCCTGGTTGGATTCTCGGTCTCTAATCTGCGCATCCCGGGCTTTGAACAGCCGTGGGAAGAGGACTTCGGCAAACCGGCGCGCATCGTCAGCGCGCTGGAAATCATGACCGACGGGCCTCTGGGCGGCGCTGCGTTTAACAACGAATTTGGTCGTCCGGCACTGAATGGCTACTTCCGTACCTATGAAGAGCAGGTCACCAGCCACAACGGCACCGAGCTGCGCGGCTACCATAAGCCGATTATGCTGGCGGGCGGCATCGGTAACATCCGTGCCGATCACGTGCAGAAAGGTGAAATCACCGTCGGCGCGAAGCTGGTGGTGCTGGGTGGTCCGGCCATGAACATCGGTCTGGGCGGCGGCGCGGCATCATCGATGGCTTCGGGCCAGTCGGATGCCGATCTCGACTTCGCCTCCGTTCAGCGTGACAACCCGGAAATGGAACGCCGTTGTCAGGAAGTGATCGACCGCTGCTGGCAGCTGGGCGATGAGAACCCGATTCTGTTTATTCACGACGTAGGCGCGGGCGGTCTTTCCAACGCCATGCCTGAGCTGGTCAGCGACGGCGGTCGTGGTGGCCGGTTTAACCTGCGTGACATCCTGAGTGACGAGCCAGGCATGAGCCCGCTTGAAGTCTGGTGTAACGAATCACAGGAACGTTATGTGATGGCTGTAGCGCCCGATCAGCTCGCACAGTTTGAGGCGATCTGCCAGCGCGAACGTGCCCCGTTCGCGGTGATTGGTGAAGCGACCGAAGAGCTGCACCTGAGCCTGGAAGATAGCCATTTCGATAATAAGCCAATCGACATGCCGCTTGACGTACTGTTGGGCAAAACGCCGAAGATGACGCGTGATGTGGTGACACAGCAGGCACAGGGTACCGAACTGCAGCGCGACAGCATTACGCTGGTCGATGCGGTGAATCGCGTGCTGCATCTGCCTGCCGTAGCGGAGAAAACCTTCCTGATCACCATCGGTGACCGCAGCGTGACCGGCATGGTGGCGCGCGATCAGATGGTCGGTCCGTGGCAAATCCCGGTTGCCAACTGTGCGGTGACCACCGCCAGTCTCGACAGCTACCACGGTGAGGCCTTTGCTCTGGGCGAACGTTCACCGGTTGCGCTGCTGGACTTCGCGGCGTCGGGTCGTCTGGCGGTGGGTGAAGCCCTGACCAACCTGGCGGCAACGCAGATTGGTTCGCTGAAGCGCGTGAAACTCTCGGCTAACTGGATGTCTGCCGCTGGTCATCCGGGCGAAGATGCCGGTTTATATGCGGCGGTGAAAGCGGTCGGCGAAGAGCTTTGTCCGGCGCTGGGGATTACTATCCCGGTCGGTAAAGATTCGATGTCGATGAAAACCCGCTGGCAGGAAGGTACCGAACAGCGTGAGATGACCTCGCCGCTGTCGCTGGTGATTACCGCGTTTGCCCGCGTCGAAGATGTTCGTCGTACCGTCACGCCACAGCTACAGGCCGATCAGGATAACCTGCTGCTGTTGATTGACCTGGGCAACGGCGCGAATACGCTGGGCGCAACCGCGCTGTCGCAGGTCTATCGTCAGCTCGGCGATAAACCTGCCGATGTGCGTGATGCCACACAGCTAGCGGGCTTCTTCAATGCGATTCAGGCGCTGGTGGCTGAGCAGAAACTGCTGGCCTACCACGACCGCTCCGACGGCGGTCTGCTTGTAACCCTGGCCGAGATGGCGTTTGCCGGTCATTGCGGTATTGACGTTGATATCGCCTCGCTGGGCAACGATGCGCTGGCTGCTCTGTTTACCGAAGAGCTGGGCGCGGTGATCCAGATCAATGCCGCCGATCGCGCGGCAGTGGAGCAGATCCTGGCGGATCACGGCCTTGCCGCTTCGACGCATCTGCTGGGCAGCGCGCAGCCGGGCGATCGCTTTGTGATCCGTGCCGGTGACAGCGCGGTTTACAGCGAAAGCCGTACCACGCTGCGCACCTGGTGGGCGGAAACCACCTGGCAGATGCAGCGCCTGCGCGACAACCCGGCGTGTGCCGATCAGGAACATGAAGCGAAGAAGAACGACAGCGATCCGGGCCTGAACGTGACTCTGACCTTTAATCCGCAGGAAGATGTGGCTGCACCGATGATCGCAACGGGCGCACGTCCACGCGTCGCGGTGCTGCGTGAGCAGGGCGTGAACTCACACGTCGAGATGGCCGCCGCCTTTGACAGGGCCGGTTTCACCGCCATTGACGTTCACATGAGCGATCTGCTGGCCGGACGTCGCGGTCTGGAAGAGTTCCAGGCGCTGGTGGCCTGCGGCGGCTTCTCTTACGGTGATGTGCTGGGTGCCGGTGAGGGCTGGGCGAAATCGATTCTGTTCAACCCACGCGTGCGCGACGAGTTCGAAACCTTCTTCCACCGTCCACAAACCCTGGCGCTGGGCGTCTGCAACGGTTGCCAGATGATGTCCAATCTGCGCGAACTGATCCCGGGCAGCGATCTCTGGCCGCGCTTCGTGCGTAACCAGTCTGAGCGCTTTGAAGCACGCTTCAGCCTGGTCGAAGTGGCCGCCAGTCCGTCACTGCTGCTGGATGGTATGGCCGGTTCGCATATGCCTATCGCGGTATCGCACGGTGAAGGCTTTGTCGAAGTCCGTGATGCGACGCATCTGGCAGCGCTGGAGTCGAAAGGGCTGGTGGCACTGCGCTTTGTCGATAACTTTGGCAAGGTGACAGAAACCTATCCGGCTAACCCGAATGGCTCCCCTAATGGCATCACTGCTGTGACCAATGAAAGTGGCCGCGTCACCATTATGATGCCGCATCCGGAGCGTGTGTTCCGTACCGTCAGTAACTCCTGGCATCCGGCCGAGTGGGGCGAAGACAGTCCGTGGATGCGCATTTTCCGCAATGCGCGCAGACAGCTGGGTTAATTTAACCCACTGAAATGAACAGGAGGCCAGCGTGCCTCCTGTTCTTTTTTGCGTTGCTGTTGGCAAATGGCGACAACAGAGTCGTTGCGATGTCGCTGTATGGCGACATTTATCTCATTGATTTTTAATCGCTGCTTCTCAGGCTGGATTTAGTGTCGCCTTACGGAGACAGGCAGCCTGTGCTGATATAAGATTTTTCGCGACAGTCAGCGGGCGGTCCTGCTCAATTTGCTGAAAAATATAATGATTTATTTTATGGCATGGAACTTGCTATAATCATCCAGCTGCTCATTCACCTGTTTATGATTGCCCCGCTTAGCGGATAAGAGCTCATAAAGCCCGAATGACGCACCAAACGGAGCCTGCCGTCCACCTGACCGATAATCGCTTGCGTTATCAAACACCGGACGTAACGTTGAGTAAGGCTCCACCCATTCTTACGCGATGCATCACGCGTCGTGCCAGCGGCAGGCCATTGAGCCTGCCGTTTTCTTTTGTTCCCCTTTCTTCCGCAGACAGAGTCCGCTAGCATCCAGACAGCAAATCTTAAGGAAGCGGCTGCGTGAAAAAATGGCGTTTATTTCCCCGTTCTCTGCGTCAGCTGGTGCTGATGGCGTTTGTTCTGGTGCTGCTGCCCCTGCTGGTACTGGCCTGGCAGGCGTGGGAAAGTCTCTCTGCGTTAAGCGAACAGGCTGCGGACACCAACCGCAATACCTTCACCGATGTGCGCAGAAGTGAGGCGATGGCGCGAACGGCAGTTGAACTGGAGCGTAGCTATCGCCAGTACTGTGTGCTGGATGATGCCTCGCTGGCGCGCCTCTATCAGACTCAGCATACCCGCTACAGTCAGATGCTGAGCTCACACAGCGCCAGCCTGCCCGAACTGCCCGCATTCCAGACCTTACAGGCGACGCTGCCGCTGCTGACGCCACTAAAATGTGACAATGGCAATCCGGTGCCGGTTGCCGCAGAGGCGCTGGATCGCTTTTCTGCGACCAATGCGCAGATGGTGCAGGACACGCGCGAGGTGGTCTTTTCGCGTGGCTTACAGTTGCAGCGCGAAATTGCCGATCGCGGCCAGTTTTTTGGCTGGCAGGCGCTGATTCTGTTTATCATCAGTCTGGCACTGATGATGCTGTTTACCGGCATGATTATCGGTCCGGTTAAGCGCATTGAACGGATGATCAACCGGCTGGGGGAAGGGCGGGAGCTGGGTAACAGCGGGACATTTCGCGGTCCGCGCGAATTGCGCTCGCTGGGACAGCGCATTGTCTGGCTCAGCGAGCGGCTTCAGTGGCTGGAATCGCAGCGTCATGAATTTCTTCGTCATCTCTCTCATGAGCTGAAAACGCCGCTGGCCAGCCTGCGTGAAGGCACGGAACTGCTGGCGGATGAAGTCGCCGGCTCGCTGAATGCCGATCAAAAAGAGGTGGTCACCATCCTCGACAGCAGCAGCCGCCATCTGCAGCAGCTGATTGAACAACTGCTCGATTACAACCGCAAACTGGCGGATGGCCCGATCGCGCTGGAGCCGGTCAGCGTGGCGGAGATTGTGGATGGCGTCGTTAACGCACATGCGCTTTCGGCGCGCGCCAAACTGATGCAGACGGTCGTCGATCTTAAGGTCAGTCACTGCCTCGCAGAACCGATGTTACTGATGCGGGTAATCGACAACCTCTATTCGAACGCCGTGAACTACGGCAGCGAATCCGGTACCATCTGGCTTCGCAGTCAGCAGCAGGGCGATCAGGTCTGGATTGAGGTCGCGAATAGCGGCTTGCCAATCCCGCCGGAAGAGCAGGCGATGATTTTTGAACCGTTCTACCAGGGCAGCCAGCAGCGTAAAGGGCCGGTGAAAGGCAGCGGGCTGGGATTGAGTATCGCCAAAGATTGCCTGCGCCGGATGCAGGGCGACCTGATGCTGGTCTCCTGCGAGCAGGCTGACGTCTGTTTTCGAATTGAACTGAACACCACAGCCGGGAAAGTCTGACTGATGAAATATTTACCCGCTTTGCTGTTGAGCACGCTGACTACGCTGCTCCTCAGCGCATGTACGACCTCCCCGGCCACCTCCTCTTTGCCGTCAGGCCATCAGGTGGCGGAACCCGAGGTCAGAATCGCTGATTACCTGGCGACCCGCTGCAGTGACCTGTGGCCGATAGAAAAGAGCGCGGCGCTGGGCAACACCCTTTACTGGATGCGGGCGATCGACTGTGCTGAGCGTCTGTCTCCCGCGGAGGCCCGTGCCGAAGCCCATCGCTGGCCGGCTGAGAACTGGTCGCGCGCCTTTAAGCAGGGCGTGCTGATGTCCAACGGCAACGTGACGCCTGTTGAACGACGTCGCTATGTGGAAACGCTGGATCGCTACAGCGGCGATTTCCCACAGTCTGTGCGCCCACTGATTCAGCTGTGGCGCAGTAATCAGACCGCGCAGCTTGACCTCAGTGAAGCGCGCACCCGTTATGCCCATCTGCAGCAGAGCAGTGATACGCAGCTTGAGGCGATACGCCAGCAGATGGTGAAACAGCAGCAGCAGCTCAGCGACACGCAGCATAAGCTGGAGCGGCTGACTGACATTGAGCGCCAGCTTTCATCACGCAAAGCCCCGGATGTGTCTGACAGCGGTCATGGCACGGCGTTGCCGCAGGATGAGGAGCAATGATGATGAAACAAGCGGCAAAATTGCTGCTGGTGGATGACGATCCCAGCCTGCTGAAGCTGCTGGGCATGCGTCTTCGCAGCGAAGGATATCAGGTCACCACCGCGGCCAGCGGACCTGAAGCGTTGCGTCTGCTGCAGAAAGAGAAAATTGAGCTGGTGATCAGCGATCTGCGGATGGATGAAATGGACGGTCTGGCGCTGTTTGGCGAAATCCAGAAACGCCATACCAACTTGCCAGTGATTATCCTGACGGCGCACGGCTCTATTCCGGACGCAGTGTCTGCCACCCAGCAGGGCGTCTTCAGCTTCCTGACCAAGCCGGTGGACAAGGATGCGCTCTATAAAGCCATTGATGAGGCGCTGGCACAGCAGGTACCGGTCAGTGATGACCGCTGGCGCGAAGCGATTGTCACCCGCAGCCCGCTGATGTTGAAGCTGCTGGAGCAGGCGCACATGGTGGCGCAGTCCGACGTCAGCGTGCTGATTAACGGTCAGAGCGGTACCGGTAAAGAGATGCTGGCGCAGGCGATTCACGCCGCCAGCCCGCGTAACGGCAAGCCGTTTGTCGCCATTAACTGTGGCGCACTGCCGGAGCAGCTGCTGGAGTCAGAGCTGTTCGGTCATGCTAAAGGGGCGTTTACCGGTGCGGTCAGTGCCCGTGACGGTTTGTTTAAAACCGCTGGCGGCGGCACGCTGTTCCTGGATGAGATTGGCGATATGCCGCAACCGCTGCAGGTTAAATTGCTGCGGGTGCTGCAGGAGCGTAAGGTCAGGCCGCTGGGTAGCGATCACGATATTGAGATCGACGTGCGCATCATTTCAGCTACTCATCGCGATCTGCCAAAGGCGATGGAGAAGAAGGAATTCCGCGAGGATCTCTTCTATCGTCTGAATGTGGTGAATCTGAAGATTCCGGCGCTGCATCAGCGCACCGAAGATATCCCGCTCCTGGCTAATCATCTGTTACGTCAGGCGGCTGAACGCCATAAACCGCAGATTCGCAGTTTTTCCGTCGATGCGATGAAGCGTCTGATTGCGGCCAGCTGGCCGGGCAACGTGCGTCAGCTGGTGAACGTGATTGAGCAGTGTGTGGCACTGAGTTCATCGCCGGTGATTAGCGATGCGCTGGTGGAGCAGGCGTTAAGCGGTGAAAACAGCGCGTTGCCGACCTTTGCGGAGGCGCGCAATCAGTTTGAACTGAACTATCTGCGTAAGCTGTTGCAGATGACCAAAGGCAATGTGACCAATGCCGCACGTCTGGCCGGGCGTAATCGCACGGAGTTCTATAAGCTGCTGTCTCGTCATGAACTGGACGCCAGTGATTTCAAAGAGTAGCGGGGGCGGCGAAGTGATACCGGGACGTTGACTGCTCAGGCCCGACGCAGAATGGATGCAATCAGCACACTCTGACAGCGCTTGCGGCAACCTGAAGAAACCCGGATATTACCGCCCGACAGCGCCAGTAACATTTATACTTGATAAACCCTCTGACCATGGAGGGAGTGAAAAAGGGTCTGACATGAAAAAGATTGATGCGATTATCAAACCATTCAAACTCGATGATGTTCGTGAAGCCTTAGCGGAAGTGGGCATCACCGGGATGACCGTGAGTGAAGTGAAGGGCTTTGGTCGCCAGAAAGGGCACACCGAGCTGTACCGCGGCGCAGAGTATATGGTCGATTTTTTACCTAAAGTGAAAATCGAGATGGTGGTGGGCGACGATATCGTAGATACCTGCGTCGAGACCATTATGCGCACGGCACAGACCGGCAAAATCGGTGACGGTAAGATTTTCGTCTTCGACGTGGCGCGCGTGGTGCGTATCCGTACGGGTGAAGAGGATGAAGAGGCAATCTGATTGTCTTTTTATTAGCTCTTTATCAGCAAAAAAAAGCCCGCGCTGCGGGCTTTTTTATGGCTCAATCACATGCCTTTGTGCGGCCCAAACAGCTCGTAATGAATACGAGTATCTGCCACAGCGGCATCCCGCAGTTGCGCCACCACATGCTGCATAAAGGGCAGAGGGCCACAGAGATAGAAGTGGGTGTCAGGTGAGGTGAGACGTGCTGAAAGCACGGTGATATCCATCAGACCCTGTGTGTCATAGCGACCGGCATCCTCAGCCTCGGGCTCGCGGTACCAGACATGACTGACGAAATCGGCGAGCTGTGCGCCTGTGGCACGAACTTCCGCGCTAAACGCATGCTGTTTGCCGTTCTCTGCCGCGTGCAGCCAGCTGACCGGCGCGCCGTGCTGACTTGCTGCCAGCACATGGAGCATCGCCAGCATCGGTGTCTGACCCACGCCTGCGGAAATCAGAGCTACCGGTGTGGCAGGATCGACCTCAAGGAAAAAGTCGCCGTGCGGCGCGGCGAGCATCAGCTCATCACCCACCTTGCCATTCTGATGCAGCCAGCCGGAGACGGTGCCCTGCGCTTCACGTTTCACCGCGATGCGATAATCTTTACCGTTGCTGAGATGCGTCAGCGAATACTGACGAATCTGGTGATGTTCGAAGCTGGCAGGCTGCAGGTAGACCGTCAGATACTGACCGGGCTTAAAGGCGGCTATCGGGCCACCATCTACCGGCGTGAAGGTAAAGCTTTTAATCAACTCGCTCTGCTGCGCAATCGCGCTGATGCGAAATGCCCGGGTGCCGCGCCAGCCGCCGGTTTGCTGCTCAGTGGCCTGATAAATTTCCTCTTCGCGATTGATGAATATATCTGCCAGCACGCCGTAGGCCCGGCCCCATGCCGCCAGCGCCTCTTCGCCCGGATCCAACAACTCTTTAAGGGTGGCCAGCAGATTTTCACCGACGATGGCGTACTGCGCAGGCTGAATATTCAGGCTGGTATGTTTCTGCGCAATCTTTTCCACCGCAGGCAGCAGCACGGCCAGATTCTCCAGGTTCGCGCCATAGGCACAGATGGCGTTAAACAGCGCTTCCCGCTGATCGCCATTGCGCTGGTTGTTCATGTTGAAGACGTTTTTAAGTTCCGGATGGTGCGACAGCATGCGGTCATAGAAGTGGGCGGTAAGCTTTGGACCGCAGGTGGCGATGGCTGGCAGAGTCGATTTAACGGTAGCGATGGTGTGTGCATCAAGCATAAAGGCGGCCTCTTATTAAACATGTATTTTAAATGCATCTTATAGCCGCTTCGTCTGCGGTGTAAATAACCCAATGAACTTTCTGGTTGTCTGAGTGGCAACTTTTCAGTGCATCATGAAAAACCTTTGTCACAGCCTGAAGAAAAATCGTGGTGTCTGAACAGGGTCAAAAGGTGTAAAAATGCCATGCCAGCAGCCAGCCAATCGTTTGCGTAAAAAGAGGCTGTTCACCCTACCTTCACCTGTTAAAACGGTTTACACTGTGGGCCTTCGCCCCTGAAGGGGGGTAAATACCGTCAGAAAGTTAGCTGAGTCAGGAGATCCGGATGTTAAAGCGTGATATGAACATTGCCGATTACGATGCCGAGTTGTGGCAGGCGATGGAGCAGGAGACAGTGCGTCAGGAAGAGCACATAGAACTGATTGCTTCTGAAAACTACACCAGCCCGCGTGTTATGCAGGCACAGGGTTCTCAGCTCACCAATAAATACGCTGAAGGCTATCCGGGCAAACGCTACTATGGCGGCTGTGAGTACGTTGATATCGTTGAGCAACTGGCGATCGACCGTGCAAAAGAACTGTTTGGCGCTGATTACGCTAACGTGCAGCCTCACTCTGGGTCACAGGCTAACTTCGCGGTTTACACCGCGCTGCTGCAGCCGGGCGATACCATCCTCGGGATGAACCTGGCGCACGGTGGACACCTGACTCACGGATCACCGGTTAACCTGTCCGGCAAACTCTATAACGTAGTGGCTTACGGTATCGATGAGACCGGTAAAATCGACTACGACGAACTGGCTGAACTGGCGAAAACCCACAAGCCAAAAATGATCGTTGGCGGATTCTCAGCGTACTCCGGCGTCTGCGACTGGGCAAAAATGCGCGAAATCGCGGATAGCGTGGGTGCCTGGCTGTTTGTGGATATGGCACACGTTGCTGGCCTGATTGCCGCAGAAGTCTATCCAAGCCCGATTCCACATGCGCACATCGTGACCTCTACCACCCATAAAACGCTGGCGGGTCCGCGCGGCGGCATCATTCTGGCGAAAAACGGCGACGAAGATTTCTATAAGAAACTGAACTCTGCTGTCTTCCCTGGCGGTCAGGGCGGTCCACTGATGCACGTTATCGCCGGTAAAGCGGTTGCCTTCAAAGAGGCGATGGAGCCGGAGTTCAAAACCTACCAGCAGCAGGTGGCAAAAAACGCCAAAGCGATGGTAGAAGTGCTGATCGAGCGTGGCTATGACATCGTGTCTGGCGGCACCCATAACCATCTGTTCCTGATCGATCTGGTGAGCAAAAATCTGACCGGTAAAGAAGCCGATGCGGCGCTGGGCCGTGCCAACATCACGGTTAACAAAAACAGCGTGCCAAACGATCCGAAAAGCCCGTTTGTGACGTCCGGTATCCGTATCGGTACACCAGCGGTTACCCGTCGTGGCTTCAAAGAGGCAGACGTACGTGAGCTGGCTGGCTGGATCGCCGATGTGCTGGATAACATCAATGACGAAGCAACCATTGAGCGCACCAAAAAGAAAGTGCTGGATATCTGCAGCCGTCTGCCGGTCTACGCTTAATCGCTAACCTGTTGTGAGACAGCATAAAAAGGATGGCATCTGCCATCCTTTTTTATTGCCTTGACCCGTCCTGAATAGCGTTGACACATTTACCCGGTGTTTTCAGGAGAATGTGATGAAACAGTATGTTAAACGTACACAACGCGATTACTCTCTGTCTTTTAAACTGGCTGTCGTTGAGCAGGTTG
>NZ_VWVM01000028.1 GCF_008632075.1 Candidatus Pantoea gossypiicola | reverse complement strand
CTGGGCGGCTGCCGGGGCCGCTGAATAAGTCAGTGGCGGATGTGGGCCAGGTCGTCTTCGGTCAGGCCGGTCATTTTCATGACGGTATTACGGTCCATGCCGTTCTGCAGCATGGTGCGGGCAATTTATTGAACGGGCATTACACCTTTCATAGTAGCAATGAAATCATGGACCTGAATGCACTGGTTGTAGGGCTGAAACTGGGGTAACGGAATAAGTATCCTCCGGCATAGCCGGAGGTTTTTCAAATGCACCTGTAAGGCTCTGTTACCAGCCGCGCCCTAACAGGCGCATCGCAATCTGACATTTGCATCTATGGATTACTTACCGACCGCAATACCGTCATGAAAATGACAGGTCTGTCTGAAGACGACCTGGCGCAGATCCGCCACTAATCCGTTGCGTCGAGGGACAGGGCAGCCATGGACTGAAAAAAACTCATCCGTTTCCCCGGAAAACACCACCTCAGCGCTCAGCCATCTGGCGTTCTGCGCCCTGGCAGCGCTGGGGCTGGCGCGCCCTGTGCCGAAAACCTGTTCCTGATCCGCTGGCTGGCCGCCGCCCAAAAGCAAAAACGCTTCCCCGGGAGCGTCGCAATTGACCTCCAGTGGTTACTCGAACATGGTCGCAAACACGGCCCGGCCGGCAAACTGCGCCAGCATCTTGACTCCCTCTTTCGCCCCTGCAGCGGCAACCTGGCCGCTCAGTCCGACCTGTTCCGACTCACCTGCGCCTCCAAAACCCTGAAAGACCAGGGCTGGGACAGTAGCGCCCTTACAGGGCGAGCGTCACCGCTTCACGGTTCCGATGGTATTATTGATTGCACCATGAACAGGTAGGACCGCAGGCGGGAGACCATGCCGCACTGCCTATGTGTTGCCACGCGACTGCGCCCTATGTCACTGTCATGCATAACAATAAGTGCTGAGTCAGGCCGTCAGAAGCTGACACCACCCCCAGTACGCCCGCGGTGTCGCTGTAGCCCTTTCCGGCCGTCTGCTGCACCACCGACACGTCCAGGGTCAGGTTCTTCGTCGGCTGCCCCTCAATCCTGGCCTCCTCGCCCGAGGTTACGTACGCCCGTGAGGTGGTTCTCTGCCCCGTTCATGCGCACCCCGGTCTCACCGGTCTGATAAATCCAGTTCACCTCCGCGAACGGCACGAACTCGCGCGCCGTGCCCGTGCCCGTGTCCTTCTTGCTCCTGCCGCGCAGGAAGATGCGCCCATGTCGGGTTGGGCGCAGCGGCGCCCTTTTTACGGGGGGCATCAACATGAGGCATGAAAACCGGGAGCGGCTGCTGGCGGCCAGCGCACAGCAGGTAAACCTGACGGCGGAGCTGGCCGTGGGGCGTGAGGTCGGCCATGAGGAGGGAAAGGGAAATGGCAGACGTTGTGGAAAAGGCGATGAAGGTGATAGCCCTGACGGAAGAGCTGGAAATCCACCACATGCGCAGCCGGCTGGCGGGACCGGGACGGAAGACGTGCGAGGTCTGCGGGGGAGGTGATACCGGCGGGCGCGAGTGCCGTCGGCGGTGACCTGCGTGACCTGCCAGGAAATCCGGGAGTTCCGCCGGAAGACGGGTATACCCAATTGTTACAACCTGACGCGCCCGGCGGGCTTGTCCAACCCCTCGCCTGTTCAGAAACGAATTCTGAACAGACTCACGGTTTGCACTTTGGGTCAACAAATTTAAATACGATCACCAGAACTATTTCCTGGACACTTTTTCCGATAGTGCCTGAATGTCCAGGTGGAAAAGCACTTTTTGCACATTCTTAGTGCAAGGCTGAAAGCTATAGGGGGATGCTTCGATCGGTCTAGATAGGATTACCTGAGTGTCCAATGTGGCGAAGGATTAATGAGAATAGGTAGTTGGTATATTGAGCTTGAGTCCAATCTCCTTTATGAGAACGTAGGTATTTTCCTTGCTGTTGCCAGCAAGTATTGAGGTGATCTCATTCAGATTTTGCGCTGCCCCAAGGACTTCAGATTTTGATGGTACAAACTTTATAACCACATAGTCTCTTTTGAGGCTGCTAGGCAAGGCCGAATACTTCGCCATTAACTGAGACGCAGCGTCTTTCAAATCGTGGATGGTTTCATGATTGGCTCTAAAATTTGTTATCGTTGCTTGTTCACGTAATAAAAGCGCTGTAATCCTCCCTAATTATTCCCGGAATGATATATAAGGCTCAATGAATCTTTTTGCGATGAGCTGACCAACAACAAAAACGGTTACACCGGTGAGAACGGTTACGGCAGCAGACGAACTCATAATTGTACCTAGAGACTGAATCATGGTGGTATACCCTATCTGGAGGGTAACTGCCTATCTACTGGACAGAATGACCTGTATGTCCAAGTGCATGCGGATTTATACTAGCGACCATGATCGCCACAGGAAGAATGGGGTAGCAAATGGCGACTGAGTGGGTAAATGTAGCTGATAACGCCGTTGAAATTGGGCTTGGATCAGCGCTAACAATATTAGGTAGGTATCTGACGCTCAAATTATCACAGCGGCACGAGTTAAGGAAAGAAGCCTTAATTCAGCGACGTAAAGATTTCGACGTTAAAACTGAGCGCTACGTAGATTTTTTATCCAGTTCACGAATGATGATGTAGAAATATATGCTCACCGATTTCAGGCCAGATGGAGATGATTACATGGAGCTTACAAGGCGCCACGAAACGTTATCCCATAAGTGCTTCACCTGCTAGAAATTTGTTAGCTGCGTTTTATTCTGGGCAGAATTACCTGAGCGTCTAGGCTGACGCGGGGATTACGTATCAGAGAGTATTTTCCAGCAGTTCTGCGACCGCACCGGCGCATCGATGCCGGGTTATGCCAGCAGCATTGCCGCTGGCCGCGCAGCTGCTGCGGACGAAATGCCAGCACGGTAAAGGCTGAACACGGTATAATCCCGGCCAGAACATTGTTATTGAGCAGAGCGGATACTCAGCATGAAACTGTACCATTATACTGATCTCAATGGACTGAAAGGCATTATCGAAAATGGCTCACTGTGGGCGACTAATCTTTATTTTCTTAATGACAGTCAGGAATTGCTTCACGGCATGGAATGTATCCGAAAGGCAATCCCATTTATCACAGACAGCCTTCCGCGGGATTACGTAAATTACATTGTCGAGTCAATGAATAAGTATGATCTGAGACAGTCAAAGAATGCTTATAACATTTCCTTTTGCCTTGAGCCTGAATTGCTGAGCCAGTGGAGAGGTTATGCCAGTTCGCAAGGAGTGTGCCTCCAGTTTGAGAGCGACGATCTGCTACAGTCTCTTAATTTCGATGATTGCGAGTATGTTTCGAACAGGGTGATATATTGTGAGAAGGGAGAAACCATACAGGCTAAAGAACAAATAATTAACTTCTTTAATAGTCTGAAGCAGGTGGAGAATGAAGAATACCGGATGCTTTTGGAACCTCTTCATGCTGCAAAATTTGCCAGTACGGTAACACCCTTCTTTAAAAATGACCGGTTCATGGAAGAAAAAGAGTTCAGGTTTGTTCTGTATCCCATAAAGGGTGTCCATGAAATTAATTTCCGCGTCGGGAAAAATGGGCTGATACCCTATATTGAAATTAAAGCCCATCAGGGAGATAAGTACCGGGGGAGAATGCCGATAGAAAAAGTAATCATCGGTCCTAGTTCTAATTCCGAGTTCATGCAGAACGGAATCAGAATGCTACTGGATCAGTACAGATACAGGAATACTGAAGTGGAATTATCACAGACTCCATATCGCGGGTAGTTGCGCAGAAACACCTGAACGTCCAGGCTGACGCGGGGATTACGTATCAGAGAGTATTTGCCAGCAGTTCTGCGACCGCACTGGCGCATCGATGCCGGGTTATGCCAGCAACATTGCCGCTGGCCGCGCAGCTGGAGCACACCATTTGCCAGCACAATATGGGCGTAAAAAAACCGACTGGTGAGGTCGGTTTTTTTACTTCGGCCTGAGCAGGAACCCTGACCGGTTGAGAACATCATCATCTAACGCTTCAATAATATTACCTTTGGGGTAATTTCTCAAGTATGGGGTAGAAGTCAAAGATACACGCTGTATAATCATCGAGTTAGCGCTGTGATATTTTTGCTCCGGAATCGCGCATGAACGATTTTAAAGCCCTGATCAGTAGTACAGGTGGTGCTGTTAACTGGTGCTCTGGCCGGAGTGAGAACATCATCATCTAACAATGAGATATGCTTCGTGACAGGCAATATAAGAGTAAGCGGAGTCTCTCTCGCTCCATTTTATGGAGAAACGGATGATTAACCTGTTAATCATCGTTCTGCGGGCTGTAGTCGCGTGTGCGAATGCGCTGATTGCAGTTCTGGAACTGATCCGCGAACTTATCGACTGATAAGACCGGAAACGTAACTAAGGGCGAAGGGTTAACCACTCTTCGCCCTTTAATATTTATGGGCAGAATTACCTGAATGTCCAACCCATTGCGGCGCAAAATCAAATATGATCACCAGAAATACTCAATATGTGGTTTCGCATGCGAAATCTATTGCGTATCATTATTGATACCCAATGGTTTTTCTGTATACTACTTGTGTCGTCCCGAAAGCACGACAATCAACGCAGAGGCAGATAGCTGCTTCTGCATCTGGCGAAACGCCTGACTCATAGGAGTGTGTATGAAATACTGCAATCATCTCATTAGATTACTGAAATGCTCTCTCAAGTCGTGCCGCCCCTTCTCAAACATTTCGCATGCGAAATCTTAAGGACAGATCCATGACCCTGAAAATTGGACCCATCGGAAAACTCATCGTTGTATGCAGCCAGAAGGGCGGAATCGTTAAATCGCAGTCATCCAGTGAAATTGCACATGACCTTCGTAGTGCTGGCTTTCGTGTGCTTGAAATTGATATGGACTGGACAACTGGTCTGACGGAGAGAGCTTTCCCCGATGACTTACCTTATGAGATAGAACGAGAACCTTTAAGTAACAGTTTTACCCCCGGCGAGGCGAATACATATCAGCTTTTCTTTCCAGAAACAGAGATTCGACCGATTGAACTTCCTGGCGGGCGTTTCTTTATCGGTGCAACCAGTGAGCTTAATGAAATTAACTACCGCAACAGCGACTGCATGTTCGACTTCAGGGATCGTATTGAAGAACTGAAGAAACAGTTTGATTTTATTATTGCTGATTCAGCGCCATCATATTCAAATGTTATGATCGCAGCGCATATGTCAGCTGATTACCTTCTTATTCCTACCCTGCTGGAGAAGCAGGCCCGTAATGCAGTTGGTAAACAACTTACTTATATGCAGAAAATTAAGCGGAACTATAATCCTTCGTTGCAATTCATGGGGACTTATGTAACTCAGACGCAGGTGAAAAATTATAAAAAACCGCTTAAAGAAGGATATCTGGGGCCTATTGATACACTGAATCTAAATCTCCTCATCGAGATTCTTCAAGGTAAAGGCTATTCCGAAGAATACATTCTCGCCTATATATCATTTGTACCTGCTGCTGCAAAAGAAGCGATTGAACTTGGTCTCTCCTTTGATGAATATGACCCTAAGTGTCTTCCTGCAATTCAGTATAAGGAACTTACTCAAAAAATTATTATGCTCGCAGGAGGCAAGTAATGGCCAAGAAACCTTTTATGAAGCGACTCCAGGCGCAGCAGGAAATGAAAAAAAATGCTGCCGTTGTTTCTGATATTGAACAGGTCATTGCAAATAAACAGCCAGATGAGCAGAGCCATGATAAAGCTGCGCACCAGATTATGGCGGATATTGCCCGCCCGGATATCGAACCTGATGGACAGATAATCCGCGTAGATATAGATCTGGTTTATGCTGAAGAACAAGTGCGACCTGAAGATGACTTCGAGGAAGACATCATCGATGGTATGTCTGATACCTTCGAAACTATAGGGATGCTTACCCCGCCTCGCTGTTATCCTCGCGACAGACGTGGCTACCAGATATGGTTAGGCGAAACGCGTGTTCGTACTGCTCGTAAACGTGGTGATACCCATATTGATATTTATGTTGGTAAACCACCACGGGAAAGAAAAGAACGCATCATCGGCCAGCTCATTGAAAACCTGCAGCAGTCTGGTTTGAAACCATTAGCGACCGCAAAATCGTTCTATGAGCTCAAGCATCAGTTCAATATGACGGGTGAGCAGATCGCCAAAACAATGGGTAAGCCTACCTCATTTGTCAGTAAACACCTTCGTCTCATTGATGCACCGGAAAATGTTACCGCCCTTCTCCGGGATAAAGTCACATCCGATGTCGATTTGGCATACACACTGATACAGGTAAATGAAAAGTCTCCTGAAGAGGCCGAGAAACTTGTCGCAGCTGCGCGGGTGTCTGGTATTTCACGCGCGCAGGTTAAAGCGGTTCTTGATGGAGTGAAGAACAAAAGCAAAGGTGAGATTTCGCATGCGAAATCTAAGGCTCAGAACAAAAAACCAACCAGGCTTTTGGGCAGCAATTCAGATGTAAAAACCTGGCAGGTTGTTGTCGAGATAGACGGTCAGCAAGGGGTAATAATGACTGACCGTGCGCCAGACAAAGATGGGTATGTGTGGGTGAAAATGGAAATTGGTGAGATTTCAGTTGAGGCTTCTGAACTATGCGTCAAAGGGATGCGAGCTTAGTGATGAAATCAACCCCGTTCACCGAAATGGCCACGGCATTCCGTGGCCAAATTGTTCGCTTCTGGGCGCTTCGTTATCCCGGAACGCAATCCGAAGCAGCTGCCGCATTAACAGAAGCGGCTATTAATTTAGGATACGTTACAAGAAGCAGGCCCGTACCCGGCACGGCGTTACTTTCATGGGCCTCTAACCCGGCTGAAACTCCGTTTTGGGCAGCTCAGACAGCGTTAACATTGATGCTCAGCATCGGCTGGAAACCCGAAAGTAACCAGGACTGGTGTGGTATGTCGGCGCTGATATTCAGAGCTAATCGTACACTTCCGCTTGAGCAGTTAGTCGCTTCCTTGCCTGATAGCATAGACAGGCAAACTGCTACCGGATGGTTCGTAGCAGCAATTGAAGAGGATGCCAGCTACCGTTACAACAGGAAATCCACATGACCTTTCAAGAACTTGATGCTTGTATCGCGGGCTCTGGCAGACGTTCTATCGCTTCGGCATTAATCGCTTTTATTCTTGATGCGCTTGATGACGGACAGGATGGAGTTGATCTTGATACCTTCCAGAGCCACACGCGCTTCGTTCGTAATAACGTAACCACTGTAGCCAGTTACCTGCAGTTTCATGGAATTATCCATATACATTATTACCGTGATGGTGCTACAGAACGTCAGTATGAGTCCGTAAATAATTACGGGCGATGGGCAAAGCAGCACTATCGTCCTTCTGAGGCTCTTATACAGCTGCATCGACGTGATTAAATCAAAAGATTTCGCATGCGAAATCCATGTATTCTTCAGTCCGGAACATAGGCTGTATTTCAGGTTCCTCCCATCATGTGACCACCGTGCCGCTACTATAGCCGGGCCGCTTCGAATGCAAGGGTTCGCTCTGCCGGTGTCCTCACCCGGTCGCAGTTAATATCAAAGGCATTACCCGCTGTCTTCCCGTCGTTTTCCGTCTCAATTTTCGCCGTCAAACCGTCCAGCCAGCGTCTGCTTTTTCACTGCGCTGCGGCCTGCGGCACCGCCCTTGCATTCTCCGCTTTGCGCCCGGCTTTCGTATCGGCACGGCGCATAGGGTGCCGCATTTGAGAAAGGAGAAATACCATGTCCCGATTTATTTTGGGTGACTGCGTCCGGATAATGTCCGGCTTTCCGGATAATGCTGTCGATTTCATTCTGACCGACCCGCCATATCTGGTAGGTTTTCGCGACCGTTCCGGGCACACGATTGCCGGCGACCGCACCGATGAATGGCTGCAACCCTCCTGCCATGAGATGTACCGTGTACTGAAAAAAGACGCGCTCATGGTAAGTTTCTACGGCTGGAACCGCGTTGATCGCTTTATGGCCGCCTGGAAAAATGCGGGATTCAGAGTTGTCGGCCACCTGGTGTTCGCCAAAACCTACACCTCTAAATCTGCCTATGTGGACTACCGCCACGAATGCGCCTATATCCTGGCGAAAGGCCGTCCGGCACTGCCTCAGAATCCATTACCGGACGTCCTGAGCTGGAAATACAGCGGCAACCGGCACCACCCGACCGAAAAGCCCGTAACCAGCCTGCAACCACTCATTGAGTCCTTCACACATCCCGGCGCGATAGTCATGGACCCCTTTGCCGGCAGTGGCTCCACGGGCGTGGCTGCGCTTCAGGCTGACCGTCGCTACATCGGTATCGAACTGCGGGAACAGTACCACCGGGCCGGGCAGCAGCGTCTGGCCGCCGTCCTGCGCGCCATGCAGTACCCGGCCGCTAACGACGACCTGCCGGAGGCCGCGTAATGAATTATCAGGGACATGAACAACTGCGTGACGACCTGGCAGTGCTATCCAACACCATGAGCGACCTGCGCCTGCATATCCGGACGCTGGAAGTAAAGTATCACGACGGATGCCCCGCGCTGGTTGATGCGCTGGCCGCTGATTTCCTCCGCAATCTCAACGAGCAGTATCTCGCCGTTTACATGCGTGTACTGGCGTTCAGCGACTGTTTTCACGACTGATTGCGACCGGGCGGTGTTCCGCCCGGTCTTCTGAACCGAATGTAAGGAGATTAACCATGTACGGAAACCGTAAAGCGCTTTGTGATGAACTGACGCGGATGTTTACCCCGGATGAACCTCTGTCACTGCTGGTCTGGACGGAAGAGGGGATTCACACCGCGTGTCGGGAGCTGCACCCGACAGATGAAGAGATTTCGGCTCTGCTGGAAATTATCGGCAGCAACACGATGAATGTTTATCGCCGGAAAGGCGTCACGGATGCGTCGGTTTGCGATCTGCTGACCCGCCACCGTGAAGCGGTTACCCGGCAGGTGATGGTTCCGGCGCAGGTGCTTTCACGCCTGGTGCGTAACGCAGAATGTGAGCTGAACCGCCAGGAGGGGCTGGCGTGGGAGACCGGCAGACCGACCCCCGCGCGTGTCTGTCAGGGCATGGCGGACCTGGAAATGCTGAAAGCGCTGCTGGCAGCGTGAGATGAGGCCGGAGGGTTAACCTCCGGCTTTTTTCTTATAAGGATGTCGCGCTGCCGCTCCGCTTTTCATGCTCACCCTCCACGCTGTTCCGGCTTCGCAGTGAGTAACGCGCCGTGCGGCCTGCGGCAAACGCCGTGCCTCTACTATAGCCGGGCCGCGGCTGATGCAAGGGAAGCGTAAACGCCGTCACCTTCACCCGGTCGCAGTTTATTTCAAAGGCATTATCCGCCGTCTTCCCGTCGTTTTCCGGCTCATTTTTCGCCGTCAAACCGTCCAGCCTGCTCCTGCTTTTTTACTGCGCTGCGGCTTCGGTGACGCCCTTGCATCCTCCGCTTTTCGCCCGGCTGTCGTGTCGGCACGGCGTAAGCCGGAACTCAGACGACATCAATCACGGAGGAATTTTTATGAGCACTACGACCACCACGCCTGCTGTCTACGTGGGCACTTATCACAAGTACAACTGCGGCAGCATTTTCGGCAAATGGTTTGACCTGACGGAGTTTGACGGCAGGGAGGATTTTTACGAGGCCTGTCAGGCGCTGCATGCCGATGAATGGGATGCCGAATTTATGTTCCAGGACTGGGAAGGCATTCCGTCACGGTTTGTCTCTGAAAGCGCCATAGACTGGGATTTTATCGCCGCTTACAAATGCGCCGAAGAAGAGGGCAGGGAAGCCGCTTTTATCGCCTGGGCGGAGTATACCGGCGAATGTGACTATGACGCGTTTGATGATGCATACCGCGGCGAGGCGGAAAGCGAGGAAGACTATGCGCGGGAGATGGTGGAGGACAACGGCCTGTTAAATGAGGTGCCGGAGCCGTTGCGCAGCTATTTCGATTTTGAAGCCTGGGCGCGTGACCTGTTCAGCAGCGGTTATGTATTCCATGACGGCCACGTCTTCAGCAACTGATTTTCCCCGGCAGGCGGTTTAGCCGCCTGTCAGCCCGCGCGCTAAACCCTGGCAGGCTCTGCCTGCCGGCGAAGTTCGCCGCGCCTGCGGCGCCGCGCATCTCCGCCAGTGCCTGATGCTCCTGTGGTGCCAGGGTATGAATATTAGTGTGCTGCAGCGGGTCGGCGATATTTCTGTTCTGGCGATAATGCCTGCGTTGCTGTTGCTGTTGCTGTTGCTGTTGCTGCTGCCAATAGTGGCCATACCGGTGGCGTACTGGCTGATATAGCTGTTCTTTCGGTTTTTCTTCCAGTTGTGTCTGCCTGTGGGCGACTTCCCTGGCGGGAACCGGCGCTGTCGTAAACGGAGCCGGTAATCCCCGCCACCCTGCGGGGCATGGTCAACAACGACATGAAAACGACGGCAACCGCCGTGATGGCGCTTGTTCAGGACGGCTCAGCCAGCGGCGTTGCCATCGATCCGACCCGCTTTCGCGAGTACGGGATCGCCAGCGTGCCGTCCCTGGTGGTGTACTGCGAGGCGGGCCACGACGTGATTCGCGGCAATATTCATCTGAAGCAGGCGCTGGAAAAGGTGGTGGAGAAGGGCGAGTGCAGGGATGAAGCGCACCAGTTGCTTAATAAAGGAGAGGCCAGATGAGAAGAGCAATACTGATGCCGGTGGTGGCTATCGCCACCACGATGGCGGGCGTGAATGCATTTGCTGATGCTGACGCGCAGTACAGGGCGGGGGCTGATTTTGCCCGTCAGGTACAGGGGCAGGGTGAGAGCAGCCTGAAAAACTTTAACCCCTCAGCGTCTATTCCCAACTATACCGCCTCACCCGGTGAGAAGAAGTACTATGGCGGCGTGACGGCGACCGGTGATGGTGCGCTGAAAGCGGACGGTACCACTGGCTGGACTACTAATGAGGCCACAAAGGCCGTCACCGACTCGTTTGTTAACAACCCGAAGGAGCCCATTTCACCCGACGCGCCGTTTATTAAGGCCAGCCAGGATGTCCAGTCCCGCGCCGATACCCTCATCGGCAAAACGGGGCAGACGCAGTGCGAAGCGCAGAACATCAGCCGCAGCGAGTTCACCAACTATACCTGCGAGCGCGACCTGCTGGTTGAGCAGGCCTGTACCAGGACAGCCAGTATCACAGGTGACTGGAAGGAAACCACTGAGACTAAAACCTACACCATCACTTCATTTAATTTTAGTCGATCCGGCAAGCAAATCGTCTTCAGTTTTACCTCTCCTGAGGCGGGTATGGTGAACAGTGCCAGCCTGAATGTCACCACACAAAATTATCTCTGGAATTCCCGCGCTAATTTTATGAATACCATATTCAATCTTGGCTGGAATGCCACTATTGGCCTCACAGGAGCAACGGGGTTGACTCTGACTAAAGGTCAAACCGTACAGGGTAGTAGCTGCAGCGGAAACGGCAGTTGTACGGGGACGGTCGACAATATTATTTATAACGATATGGCCAGCGGAAAAACGCGTTTTACTCTGACTCTGATCATGCAGGTTAAAAGCCGGGTCTGGATACCCAGAGTGGAATGGGGTGAATCCTGTCCGTTTAGCAAAAGCGAAGGTACGCTCAAGAAAACAGAGTGTATTGATCCGGGCAGTACTAAGACTGTCGTGGTTGAGGGCAAGCCCTACCAGGTTACCCAGGCATGCTGGAAGTACAAAGACACATATATGACCCAGGCTGCTGACAATGGCACCTGCAAAACCTACATGAACAATCCGGCCTGTACGCTTGCCTCACGCACCTGCGCCTTCACGGCAGAAGACGGCAGCGGCTGCCTGCATGAATACGCGACGTACTCCTGTGAAACACGTACTTCCGGTCAGGTGATGATATGCGGCGGCGACACCTTCTGTCTTGATGGTGACTGTGCGCGGGCGCAGAACGGTAAAAATAACGATTTTGCACCTGTCGTTTCGGCACTCGCCGCGCTGGCCGCTGCGGGCAAGGACGTGGCCGCCATTAACAGCGTTAACGTGCGCGCCTTTACCGGCAGCGCGAAGTTCTGCAAGAAGTTTGCGGCAGGCTTCAGCAACTGCTGTAAAGACGGCGGCTGGGGCCAGGACGTCGGGCTTGCCAGGTGCAGCAGCGAGGAGAAAGCGCTGGGCAAGGCCAAAGAGAATAAGCTCACGGTCAGTATCGGTGAGTTCTGTTCAAAAAAAGTGCTCGGCGTCTGTCTCGAGAAGAAGCGCAGCTACTGTCAGTTTGACTCAAAGCTTGCCCAGATTGTGCAGCAGCAGGGACGTAACGGTCAGCTTCACGTCGGCTTTGGCAAGGCCAGCAGCCCGGACTGTCGCGGCATCACCCAGACTGAGCTGCAGCAAATTAATTTTGAAGCGCTCGACTTCTCAAACTTTTTCGACGATCTGCAAAAGAACAAGAAAATCCCGGATAACGACACCCTGACGAAGCGCGTCCGCGAGGAAATCGCCGCACAGCTGAAGAACAAAAAGTAAGCCACTCATCACCCACTCAGGACACTCCATCATGAAAATTAAAGGATTTACTGGACGCCTTATCATCAGCCTGATTGTCGCCTCACCGGTGCTTTACTGGTGCGGGAATATCGTTGATGAAACATCGCGCATCGATGTGTTCTTTATGGCGCTGATGATTGTGCTTTTCGTGGCGGGAGTTCTGCTGGCGTGGCTGTTAAACCCGCTTTTCAAACGATAACCGACCTGCTTCGGGATAAGGAAGGTTCCAGTGAAAAAGAGAAAGACAGCGTTAGCGCTGCTGCTTCTTGGCAGCGTTTTTTCCGCCACAGGAAAAGATGCCGGCTGGCAGTGGTACAACGAATCGCACAGAACGCCGGAGGACGACAAATCCTCTTCAGCACAGCCTCAGCAGGCCTCGCCGGACATCATGGAGAAGCTTGCCACGCTTCAGCAGGCCACGAAGCGCGCCATGTACGAGGCCATTCTGTATCCGGGCGTGGAGAACTTTACCCGCTACTTCCGCCTGCAGAACTACTGGACGCAGCAGGCCGGGCTGTTCTCGATGAGTGCTAAAAAGGCGATGCTCGAGCACCCCGAGCTGGACTACAACCTGCAGCACAGCCACTACAACGGTACCGTGCGCAACCAGCTGGCGGCGGACTTTGCCGACCAGCGCCGCGCCATTGAAACGCTGGCTCAGCACTATGGCGTGATGTTCTTTTACCGCGGACAGGACCCGATCGACGGCCAGCTGGTTCAGGTCATTAAAAACTTCCGCGAAACGTATCACCTCAGCGTCATTCCGGTCTCCGTGGACGGTATCGTGAATCCACTCCTGCCGGATACCCGAATGGACGGTGGACAGGCCAGCCGGCTGGGTATTCGTTACTTCCCGGCGCTGATGCTGGCCGACCCTAAAAGCGGGACGGTCAAACCCGTCTCGTATGGCTTTATCAGCCAGGATGACCTGGCGAAGCAGTTCCTCAACGTTTCCACAGATTTTGCCCCCAACTTTTAATACAGGGAGAGTTCGCATGCGTAAATTCCGTTTTCGCCTGCCTGAGTTCGACGTGCCCGGATTATGGGTGCTGAGCCTTGGGATATGGTTTCACATTGTTTCCCGCCTGGTCCGGCGCGAGCCGGAGATGGCCATTCTTCTGGCGCAGATAATCGGCGTATCGATGGTGCTCTGGGGGGGCTACCGCATTATCAACCGCTGGATTGATGCTGCCCGTGAGGCCGAAAAGGCCCGTGATGCCGGAGGATGCCGACATGAACCTTAGACATACCGTGTTTACCGTGGCGCTCATGACCCTCAGTCTGGCCACACAGGCTTCCACAATGGACGAGATCAAATCGTTATGGCATCCACAGGGGGCGCGAGCGTCGGGATCTCTGCCTACATCCCCGGAAGACCCTGAAGCTAAGCCACTTCCGGCGAAGCAGCCGGTCTGGTACCGCCTCAGCAACGGCAGCCAGGTCAATCTGGCCGACTGGAAGGTCGTGCTGTTTATGCAGGGACACTGCCCGTACTGCCACCAGTTTGATTCGGTCCTGAAGTCGCTGTCGGCACGGGTGGGGTTTGGGGTGATGGCCTACACCATCGACGGTCAGGGGGATGCGTCCTTTCCCGATGCGTTGCCCGCGCCGCCGGAGGTGATGAAAACCTTTTTCCCTAACCTGCCTGTGGCCACGCCAACCACCTTTCTCGTCAACGTAAACACCCTTGAAGCCCTGCCCCTGCTGCAGGGCGCAACCGACGAACAGGGCTTTATGGCCCGTATGGATACGGTCCTTCAGATACGCGGAGTGGGTAACAATGGCTGATCAGAACAATGCAGAGGAACACGACATGATGACTTCCGGAATGCTTCAGAGAGCTACGACGCCAGAGTTAATCGCGCTCAGGGCACGGAAAGATGACGCACGGTTCGGCGTTTATGCTGAGTGGGCGGGCATATTGCTCATTGCTGGCGTGCTGTCGCGCGTCTTTATGACATACGTTTTCGATGCCTGCGTCGGCGACTGGCTCAGGGACGGTCACCTGCAGCTGAAAGATTTGTGGAACGTGTTGATGTACGCCATTCCACTGATATTTATCGCGCTGAGCGGCGGGCTTGCCGTTGCAGGTGGCGTTTATGCAATCCTGAACTCGCTTTATACGAAAGGGCAAATGTTCATACTAAAACGAAAAATGGGAAAACTCGCCCTGCAGGCGAGCCGGGAGGATGCCGATGTTCGTCCGTAAACCTCTCTCCATACTGTGTGGCCTCCTTCTTGCGTGTTCAGCGAGCGTGAGTGCCGACGTGAACAGTGACATGAATACCTTCTTTAATAAGCTAGGCTTTGCGTCCAACACCAGCCAGCCTCAGGTCTGGCAGGGGCAGGCTGCGGGTTACGCCACTGGCGGCTCACTCTACGCGCGCGCGCAGGTGAAAACCGTCCAGCTTATCTCCATGACGCTGCCCGACATCAACGCCGGCTGCGGCGGCATCGATGCCTATCTGGGCTCCTTCAGCTTTATTAACAGCGATCAGCTGCAGCGTTTCGCCAAGCAGATTATGTCCAATGCGGCCGGATACTTCTTCGATCTGGCGCTGCAGACCACGGTACCGGAAATCAAGACCGCAAAAGACTTTCTGCAGAAGATGGCCAGCGATATTAACAGCATGAACCTCAGCTCCTGCCAGGCGGCGCAGGGGATTGTCGGCGGTCTGTTTCCGCGCACCCAGGTCTCCCAGCAGAAGGTCTGCCAGGACATTGCCGGCGAGAGCAACATGTTTGCGGACTGGGCGGCATCCCGCCAGGGCTGCACCGTGGGCGGCAGCCTCGACAAGGTGCGCGACAAGGCCGGTACCGCCGATAAAGAGCGCATCACTAAAAACATCAATATCATCTGGAATGCGCTCGGCAAGAACGGCATGTTCAGCGGGAATAAAGAACTCAGGGAGTTCATCATGACGCTCACCGGCACCCTGATTTTTGACGAGAAGGGTAACATCACGCCGCTGCCTGCCCGCACCACCGATCGTGACATTATTAAGGCCGTGATGGAGGGCGGCACCGCGAAAATTTACCACTGCAACGACAGCGAGAAGTGCCTGAAGGTGGTGGCCGACGCGACCGTTACTATTACCGAAAAGAACGCGCTGAAAAATCAGATCAAGGACATTCTCTCCAGCATCCAGAACAAGGCTGCAACCGACACAAAGCTGACCGAGAAGGAGAAGGGCTTTATTTCCGGTACCACTATCCCGGTGTTCAAGTACCTGGTGGACCCGATGATGCTGGGCGTCTCGGACAGCCTCGTCTACCAGCTGACGGACTATATTGGCTACGACATTCTGCTCCAGTACATCCAGGAGATGGTGCAGCAGGCGCGCGCCTTGATGGCAACGGGCAACTATGACCAGGCCGTTATCGACAGCATTAATAACAACCTCAACGAGGCCACGCGACAGATAGCCTCCTTCCAGGCGCAGGTGCAGGTGCAGCAGGACGCGCTTCTGGTTGTTGACCGCCAGATGAGCTACATGCGCCAGCAGGTTTCGGCGCGGATGTTGCAGCGCTATCAGAACAACTATCACTTCGGGGGGGCGCGCTGATGCAGGCGATTTACGTTATCGCGGGCGGCGACTGGCTGAGCCAGACGCTGAACGCCATTGTGGCCTTTATGAACACGGACAACTGGGTCATTATCCGCCGGATCGTGACCGCGCTGTCTGTGCTCGTCGTGGCCATCACCTGGATACGCCGTCACAACGTGATGGATATGCTGGGCTGGATAGGTACCATCGTCCTGATGTCTCTTCTTGTGAGCGTGCGCACGCCGGTACAGATTATTGACAACAGCGATCTGACGAAGGTTTATCAGGTTGACAACGTGCCCGTCGGGCTGGCGTTGCCAGCGTCGCTGACGACCACCATCGGGCACGCGCTGGTGCAGGGCTATGAGATGGTCTTTTCTCAGCCGGACAGCGTGACCTACAGCAAGACCGGGATGCTGTTCGGCGCGAATCTGGTCGCGTGCAGCACAGACTTTTTGTCAAAAAATCCTGAAATCACCACGCTTTTTGCGGACTATGTGCAGAACTGCGTGATGGGCGACATCTTCCTCAACGGGAAGTACACCCTGGACGAACTGATGAACAGCACCGACCCCTACACCATTATCTTCTCTAAACCCAGTCCGCTGCGTCAGGTACAGAACTATAAGAAGTTTACGACCAGCGGTGATAACGGACAAACGGAGATAAAGGCGTTTTTATCCTGCGAAGAAGCCGCAGTGATCCTCAAACAGAAACTGGGCCTTGATACCCAGACCGGAGGAAAAAGCTGGAGCTACTACGCACGCTGGCTGTTTGGCGGACGTCCGAATCCCGACCTGCTCCTGAGCCAGATGCTCGGTGAAAGCTATAACTATTTTTATAACTCCGGGCAGAGCGCCTCGCAAATTATCCGCCAGAACGTGACGATGAATGCCCTGCGCGACGGTATCATGGGCTATGCGGCCCGCAACGGCGATACCTCGAGCCTGCTCAACATCGCCACCACGTCCTCAATGGAGAAGCAGCGGCTCGCGCACGCAACGGTCGGGCAGGTGGCCCTGCGCTCGTTGCCCATGTCCCAGACGCTGATAGTCGGTCTGATTATCGGGATATTCCCCCTGATGGTGCTGGGCGGGATGTTTAACGCCGTCACTCTTAACGTGCTGAAGGGGTACGTGCTGGCCATCATGTGGGTGCAGAGCTGGCCGCTGCTTTACGCCATCCTCAACAGCTGCATGACCTTCTATGCGAAAGCCAACGGCTCGCCGGTGGTGCTCTCTGAGCTGTCGCAGGTGCAACTTAAATACTCGGATCTGGCCACCACGGCGGGCTATCTGTCGATGCTTATCCCGCCACTGGCATGGGGGATGCTGAAAGGTCTGGGCTCCAGCTTCTCGAATCTCTACAGCCACCTGGCGTCCTCGGCCATCAGTCCGGCGGCAACGGCGGCGGCAGGGTCAATCGACGGGAACTATTCATACGCCAACATGCAGACCGAGAACGTGAGCGGCAACAGCTGGAATACCAACAGTTCGACCATGTTTGGCCAGATGAGTCAGCAGCTGGGCAACGGAGCGACGTCCACACAGATGCGTGACGGCAGTACCGTGACTGACTCCACCCAGGCCGCGAGTAAGCTGCCCGTGAGTATTAATTTTGCCCGTCAACTGGCCTCAGCGCAGCAGGAGATGGCGCGCGAGGCCCAGACTCAGTCCCAGAGCGCGATGCAGAGCTTTAGTAGCAGCATGTCAAGCACGTGGCAGACCCTCAGCCAGTTTGGCACCAACCGGGGAGGCAGCGATTCGATGACGCAGGGCGCCGATAGCATGATGAGCGCGCAGGACTCCATGATGGCCAGTAAGATGCGCAGTGCGGTCGAGAGTTATGCGAAAGCGCATAACATCAGTAATGATCAGGCGACTCAGGAATTGGCGACCAGAAGCACACGTGATTCACTTGGGTTTTACGGTGATGCTCATGTTAAGGGAAGCATGGGGGTTAGTGTTCTGGGTACTGGTGTTCAGGTCGGAGGACAGTCCGGAGTTAAAGCAGGGCGAGATTTCGAAGATAATGATTCTCATAACGCATCAAATGGTTCTCGAGTTAGTCAGGATGCCCGTCATGATGTAGACGCCAAAGCCTCTCAGGACTTTAAAGAAGCCAGTGATTACTTTACCAGCCGCAAAGTCAGTGAGTCCGGCAGCCATACGGATAACAATGCAGCTTCACGCGCGGACCAGTTGTCCGCATCACTGAGCTCTGCAAAACAAAGCCTTGAACAGTACTCGACCAGCCAGGCACGCAGCAAGGAATTTGCGGAAATGGCGTCCCGTACTGAAAGCATGAGCGGCCAGATTAATGAAGACCTGAACCAGCAGTTTGCTCAGTATGTTCGTAAACAGGCCCCACATGATGCCGACACGCTGCTGACAGATACGTCTTCACCTGAAGTGGCTAATAAGCGCAGAGAGCTTGCCTGGTCGTTCGTTCAGGAGCAGGTTCAACCAAGTATTGATGCGGTCTATTCCTCAGGGCGCTCGGAAATTGGGGCTTCGATGGATGGTATTTCCTCGGGCGGAAAAAAAGAGGCTGTTATGGCTGACTACCAGTCCCATAAAAATATTATCGACCAAAGAACGCAGGACAATAATATCCGTAATGATGTGAAAGATCAGGTTGAAGATACCATCTCCGGGTATCGTTCAGAAATTAATACGACGGGTAGAAATATTCGTGACGAGGAGCAAGACATAAAACAGCAGTATAGTGGGTTACAGAATCATCATAAAGAGGAAGAGTTATCCCAAAATCGTAAGTATCATGAAGAAAAAACTGCCCAAGAGCGACTGCCGGGGGCTGACACCCCGGATGAGCTTCTTAACAAGGCCAGAGAGTATCAGGATAAAAATAGCTGAATTATATATCCTCCAGTAGAACAGCATCACCAGTAGCTATTAGATAACTTGTAACAAAGGCATGTCCGTTTCTCTGATATGAACCAGAAATATACTGTAGATTAATGATTGCATTAGCCCCTAATTTTGTTGCTTCGGTAAAAAGAGCAGAAAGCAGTTCATCATCTTCATTACGGTATTTGGCGGTTATTTCTGATGTGGTGGCTTTTACAAGGCCAAAATTTTTCAAGATTTTAATTTGCGGTGGGACCGAAGTAAAAATCTGAAAATGAGTGATGGTGGTGACATCTAGTTTACTATCAAATAATCCCATAAATACCCTGCGCATTTTATTATGGTGAACAAAACTCATTTTTTATTATACGACATTTCAAAAGTATATATAAACTACAACAAGGAAGTTTTTATGAAAATGAAAAAAATAATGGTGATTGCTCTGGTCAGTTCCACTCTGGCTCTTTCAGGTTGTGGCGCGATGAGCACAGCAATCAAGAAGCGTAACCTTGAGGTTAAAACTCAGATGAGCGAAACCATCTGGCTGGAGCCTTCCTCGGAACGCACCGTTTATCTGCAGATCAAAAATACCTCCGACAAGGACATGAGCGGGCTACAGGGTAAAATTGCCGACGCGGTAAAAGCTAAAGGCTATCAGGTCGTCTCCTCTCCGGATAAAGCCTACTACTGGATTCAGGCCAACGTGCTCAAAGCCGATAAAATGGACCTGCGAGACGCCCAGAGCTGGCTGAGTCGTGGTTACGAAGGGGCAGCAGCAGGGGCTGCGCTCGGCGCGGGCATTACGGCATACAACTCCAGCTCAGCGGGCGCGACACTGGGCGTGGGCCTTGCTGCCGGGCTGGCTGGTATGGCGGCGGACGCGATGGTTGAGGATGTTAACTACACCATGATAACCGACGTGCAGATTGCCGAACGCACCAAAGCAGTTGTCACCACCGATAACGTTGCGGCCCTGCGCCAGGGTACCTCCGGCTCTAAAATCCAGACCAGCTCAGAGCTGGGAGATCAGCATAAGTACCAGACCCGTATCGTATTTAACGCGAACAAGGTCAACCTGAAGTTCCCGGAAGCACAGCCGGTCCTGGAAGATCAGTTGGCCAAATCTGTCGCTAATATTCTCTAACAGGTATCAGCAGGGCGGACCCACCGCCCTGTTTGGAGCACAACCTCTCGTTTTTCAACGCTAACGCTTTATGGCTGAGCAAATTCTTTGTGCGGTCATAAAGGGTTGCCGGCAACGCCGGAATAGTTTGCTTTTGCCGTCTGTGACGGCACACTCCATCGGACCTACATTATGAGTTTTAATGCTAAAGATATGACCCAGGGCGGTCAGATCGCGAGCATGCGTATCCGTATGTTCAGTCAGATCGCCAATATCATCGTGTACTGTCTCGTCATTCTCTTCGGCGTCATTGTTGCGATTACGCTGTCGCTCAAACTGACCTGGCAGACGTTCGTGAACGGCATGGTTTATTACTGGTGTCAGACGCTGGCCCCCATGCGCGATATTTTCAAATCCCAGCCTGTCTATACCATCCGTTATTACGGCCATGAGCTGAAGTACAACGCGCAGCAAATACTGCAGGACAAATATATCCAGTGGTGCGCCGACCAGGTCTGGACGGCCTTTATTCTTGCCGCCATCATCGCGGCCGTGGTGTGCGTTATTACCTTCTTTGCCACCACCTGGATTCTGGGCCATCAGGGTAAACAGCAGAGTGAGGATGAGATAACGGGAGGGCGCCAGCTGACTGACGACCCGAAAGCGGTGGCGAAAATGCTCAGGCGCGACGGTCTCGCATCCGACATCAAAATCGGTGAGCTGCCGCTTATTAAGGACTCGGAGATCCAGAACTTCTGTCTGCACGGCACTGTCGGGGCCGGTAAATCAGAAGTTATCCGCCGTCTGATGAACTACGCCCGCCAGCGTGGCGATATGGTCATCGTGTATGACCGCTCCTGTGAGTTCGTCAAAAGCTACTATGATCCGGCCACGGATAAAATCCTTAACCCGCTGGATGCGCGCTGCGCCGCATGGGACCTGTGGCGGGAGTGCCTGACACAGCCTGACTTCGACAACGTTTCCAACACGCTTATTCCTATGGGCACGAAGGAAGACCCCTTCTGGCAGGGGTCGGGACGTACCATCTTTGCCGAAGCCGCTTATCTGATGCGCAACGATAAGGACCGCAGCTACAGCAAGCTGGTCGACACGCTGCTTTCCATCAAGATTGAGAAGCTGCGCTCGTACCTGAAAAACTCCCCGGCGGCGAACCTGGTGGAAGAGAAAATCGAGAAAACGGCCATCTCCATCCGCGCCGTGCTGACCAACTACGTCAAGGCCATCCGCTACCTGCAGGGCATCGAAAATAACGGCGAGTCATTCACCATACGCGACTGGATGCGAGGCGTTCGTGAGGATGGTAAAAACGGCTGGCTGTTTATCTCTTCCAATGCTGACACCCACGCTTCTCTCAAGCCGGTTATCTCCATGTGGCTGTCCATCGCCATTCGCGGGCTGCTGGCGATGGGGGAAAATCGTAACCGCCGCGTGTGGATCTTTGCCGATGAGCTGCCGACCCTGCACAAGCTGCCGGACCTGGTTGAGATCCTGCCGGAGGCGCGTAAGTTTGGCGGCTGCTACGTCATTGGCATCCAGTCCTACGCCCAGCTGGAAGATATTTACGGGCAGAAACCGGCGGAAACGCTGTTCGACGTGCTGAACACCCGTGCCTTTTTCCGCTCGCCGTCGCGCAATATCGCCGAGTTCGCCGCCGGTGAAATTGGTGAGAAAGAAATCCTCAAGGCATCCGAGCAGTATTCCTACGGTGTGGACCCGGTACGCGACGGTACCTCGGTCGGCAAGGACATGGAGCGCGTCACTCTGGTGAGTTACTCCGACGTCCAGACGTTGCCGGATCTCTCCTGCTACGTCACGCTTCCCGGACCTTATCCTGCCGTGAAGATGGCGCTGAAGTATCAGCAGCGTCCAAAGGTGGCACCGGAATTCATTCCGCGCACCATCGACGGGAAAGCGGAAGAACGTCTGAATGCCGCGCTGGCTGCACGTGAGCATGAATCCCGCAGCATCGCCATGCTCTTTGAACCGGATGCCGACGTTATCGCGCCGGAGGTCAGTGCAGAGAATGACGGCCAGCCACAGCAGCCACAGCAACTGACGCCCGCGCCCCGCGCTGCAGACGCGGCATCCGTAGCGGGTGTAGCAGGCGTCGGCGGCGTGGAGCCTGAGCTGAAGACAAAAGCGGAAGAGGCTGAGCAGCTGCCGCCCGGCATCAGTGAAAGCGGTGAAGTGGTGGATATGGCGGCATGGGAGGCGTGGCAGGCGGAGCAGGACGAACTGTTTCCTCAGGATAGGCAGCGTCGTGAAGAAGTGAACATCAACGTTCACCGGGCGCCTGAAAAGGATCTGGAGCCGGGAGGGTACATTTGATGCAGGTACTAGCACCAGTCTTCTGTTCGGATACCCGGAATACGTTCAAACTCGCGAAGGTTATTTGTGACAACTATCAGTCCGCGGCTACGGGCATGTCCGGCAATCATCTGGTCGTAAGGTCCGACAGGCGTTCCCTTGCGGGCAAGTTCAGCCCGGATTTGCCCGCTATGTATCGCTGCCTGCGCGTCATAGTCCAGGACCTCCAGGCGGGAGGCAAAACCCTCCACCACTGCAAGATTACGTTCCGGCACCTGGCTTTTTTCCGCACCATAGATCAGCTCCATCAGGGTGATGGAGCTGATACACATTCTGGACGTGTTGAGGTTGAAGCGTTCCCTGACGTGTTCTGGCTTATTTTTAATGGTGAAAATACAGATATTTGTATCGAGCATGAATTTCAGCATCAGAATCCTTCCCGTTCCTGCTCTTTGGGTTGTTCCCTGACGTTCATAAAGTCAGCGCTGACACCTTCACCGTCAAACCAGCTGTCCCAGGACTCTCCGGCCGGTGTAATGAGCCGGCTTCTGCCAACGGCAATGACTTCAACGTGTTTCACGCCTTCCGGAAAGGATATCGATTTAGGCAACCTGACGGCCTGGGTCCGGTTACTCAAAAAAAGCGTTGTATGCATGACTCTCTCCTTTTTTGGGATATACGCGGTGTATATCCATTATGGTTGGTGGTTTTGTATATGTCAATGGAATATACGTTCCGTTAGGGAGGGTAAGCACCAGGGAGGATACATCTGATGATGAGCATCGGGTCGGTAAAATCCGCCGGCAGCGCGGGCAATTATTACACCGATAAGGACAACTACTACGTTATCGGCAGTATGGGCGAGCGCTGGGCCGGAAAAGGGGCTGAAGCGCTGGGGCTCTGCGGCGGAGTGGACCAGAAGGTCTTTACAAAGGTTCTGGAGGGACGCCTGCCGGACGGGAGCGACCTCAGCCGGACTCATGACGGGGCGAACAAGCACCGTCCGGGCTACGACTTCACCTTCTCTGCGCCCAAAAGTGTCTCCGTGATGGCGATGCTCGGTGGCGACAAGCGTCTTATTGAGGCCCACAATCGCGCCGTGGATACGGCCATTAAGCAGATAGAGGCGATGGCCTCCACGCGGGTTATGACGGAGGGCAGGAGCGAGACGCAGCTGACCGGCAACCTGGTGATGGCGTTGTTTAACCACGATACGAGCCGCGACCAGGAGCCGCAGCTGCATACCCACGCCGTGGTGGCCAATGCCACTCAGCATGGCGATGAGTGGCGAACACTCAGCAGCGACAGGGTGGGCAAAACCGGGTTTATAGAGAATATCTACGCGAACCAGATTGCCTTTGGCCGCCTGTATCGTGCCGCGCTGAAGGATGACGTCGCGGCGATGGGCTATGAGACTGAGACGGTCGGCAAACACGGCATGTGGGAGCTGAAGGGCGTACCGACGGAGCCGTATTCCAGCCGCAGCAGGACCATCAGCGAGGCGGTCGGGGATGACGCGTCCCTGAAATCCCGCGACGTGGCGGCGCTCGACACCCGCCAGTCGAAGCAGAAGGTTGACCCCGAACAACGCATGGCCGAGTGGATGCAGACCCTGAAAGAGACGGGGTTTGACATTAAAGCCTACCGCGAGGCGGCAGACCTGCGGGTTGTGCAGGGGAATATTCCCGTCACGGCGCCTGAAGCCATTGATATTAACAGCAGCGTCGGACAGTCCATTGCGATGCTGAGCGACCGGCGGGCGCGGTTCACGTATTCCGAACTGCTGGCCACCACCCTCGGACAGCTGCCCGCGCGGTCGGGCATGGTGGAGATGGCGCGTGACGGCATCGATGCGGCGATAAAAAATGAGCAGCTCATCCCGCTGGATAAAGAGAAGGGGCTGTTTACCTCGAACATCCACGTGCTGGATGAGCTGTCGGTGTCGGCGATGACCCGCGATTTACAGCGGACGGGGCAGGCCGACATTTTTCCGGAGAAGGGAGTGCCCCGCAGCCGGTCATACAGCGATGCCGTGAGCGTTCTGGCCCAGGACCGTCCGCCGGTGGCCATCATTTCGGGTCAGGGCGGGGCGGCCGGCCAGCGTGAGCGCGTGGCGGAGCTGACGATGATGGCGCGCGAACAGGGGCGTGACGTGCAGATTATCGCCGCCGACAGGCGCTCGCGCAGCGCCCTTATGCAGGATGAGCGCCTCAGTGGCGAGCATATCACCGACAGGCGGGGGCTGACGGAGGGCATGGCCTTTACGCCCGGCAGCACGCTGATTGTGGACCAGGGGGAGAAGCTGACCCTGAAAGAAACGCTCACGCTGCTCGACGGCGCGCTGCGCCATAACGTCCAGCTGCTGATTGCCGACAGCGGCCAGCGCACCGGGACCGGCAGCGCCCTCACCGTCATGAAGGAGGCGGGAGTGAGCACGCTCGCGTGGCAGGGCGGTGAGAAGACGCAGGTCTCGGTTATCAGCGAGCCTGACCGGCGGCAGCGGTATGACCGCCTGGCCGCTGACTTTGCCCGAAGCGTCCGCGCAGGTGAACACAGCGTGGCGCAGGTCTCCGGCCCGCGCGAGCAGGCTGTGCTGGCAGGCGCTGTCCGCGAGGCGCTTAAGGCGGAAAAGGTGCTGGGCGAGCGGGAGGTCACTATCACTACGCTGGAGCCGGTCTGGCTCGACAGCCGCCATCAGCAGGTGCGCGACCACTACCGGGAGGGGATGGTCATGGAGCGCTGGAATGCCGAAGCACGCAGCCGGGAACGCTTTGTCATTGACCGCGTGACGGGCCGCAACAACAGCCTGACGCTGCGCAACGCACAGGGTGAGACGCGGGTGACTCGCCTGTCTGAACTCAACAGCAGCTGGTCGCTGTACCGCACCGGCACGCTGCAGGTGGCCGAAGGCGACCGTCTGGCAGTGCTGGGTCAGGCGCAGGGGACGCGGCTCAAGGGAGGCGATACGGTGACCGTTAAGACGCTCGGGGAGGCGGGGCTCGTCGTCAGCCTGCCGGGGCGTAAGGCGGACGTGGTCCTGCCCGCTGGTGACAGTCCGTTTACTGCCGCGAAGGTGGGTCAGGGCTGGGTGGAGTCGCCGGGCCGCTCGGTGAGCGACAGCGCCACGGTCTTTGCCTCGCTGTCGCAGCGCGAGCTGGATAACACCACGCTGAACAGACTGGCGCTCAGCGGCCGGGCGGTGCAGCTCTATTCCGCGCAGACGGCGCAGAAAACGACGGAGAAGCTGTCGCGTCAGTCTGCCTGGAGCGTGGTGTCTGAACAGATTAAGGATGCGGCGGGGCATGACAGGCTCGATGATGCCCTGGCGCACCAGAAAGCCGGGCTGCACACGCCGGAGCAGCAGGCTATCCATCTGGCCATTCCGGTGCTGGAGGGGAACGGCCTGGCGTTCACGAAGCCGCAGCTGATGGCCGCCGCGAAAGAATTTGAGCAGGACAGCCTCAGCCTGCAGGCCATCGAAAAGGAGGCGGACCGGCAGGTGCGCAGCGGCGCCCTGCTATCGGTGCCGGTATCGCCGGGAAACGGCCTGCAGCTGCTGGTCTCACGCCAGTCGTACAACGCTGAAAAAAGCATTATCCGCCACGTCCTTGAGGGAAAGGAGGCCGTCACCCCGCTGATGGATAGGGTTCCGGACGCGCAGCTGGCGGGCCTGACCGACGGGCAGCGGAACGCCACGCGCATGATACCTGAATCCCCCGACCGCTTTACCCTGGTGCAGGGCTACGCGGGCGTGGGTAAGACCACTCAGTTCCGGGCGGTCATGTCGGCCATCGGCACGCTGCCGGAACGGGAGCGGCCGCGGGTTATCGGCGTGGCCCCCACCCACCGGGCGGTGAGCGAGATGCGAGATGCGGGCGTACCCGAAACGCAGACGCTGACGGCCTTTATTCACGACACGCAGCAGCAGCTGCGCGGCGGCGAACGACCGGACTTCAGCAACGTCCTGTTTCTCGTGGATGAAAGCTCGATGGTCGGTAACGCCGACATGGCGAAGGCGTACAGCCTGATTGCCGGGGGTGGGGGACGCGCGGTCTCCAGCGGGGATACCGACCAGCTGCAGTCCATTGCCCCGGGCCAGCCCTTCCGCCTGCTGCAGAAGCGCAGCGCCATTGACGTGGCGGTGATGCAGGAGATTGTTCGCCAGACGCCGGAGCTTAAACCTGCCGTCTACAGCCTGATTAACCGCGATATCGGCAGCGCCCTGACGACCATTGAGTGCGTGGTGCCGGCACAGGTGCCGCGCAGGGCGGATGCCTGGCAGCCGGACAGCTCCGTCATGGAGTTTAGCCGCGAACGGGAGGAGGCCATCGCGAAAGCCGTGGCGGCCGGCGACATGATGCCCGGCGGGCAGCCCGCGACGTTGCTGGAGGCCATCGTGAAGGACTACACGGGGCGCATGCCGGAGGCGCAGGCACAGACCATCGTTATCACCGCCCTGAACGCCGACCGCCGCCAGGTGAACGCCATGATTCATGACGCCCGTCAGGATGCCGGTGAGGTGGGTGAAAAAGAGGTCACGCTGCCGGTCCTTACGCCTGCCAATATCCGCGACGGGGAGCTGAGGCGCATGGCAACGTGGGAGGCGTCCCGCGACAGCTTGGTCCTGCTGGACAGCACCTATTACAACATTGAGTCGCTGGACGGGGGTGCGCACCTGGTGACGCTGAAGGATACGCAGGGCAACACCCGTAGCCTGTCGCCCGCGCAGGCGGCGACAGAGGGCGTCACGCTCTACCGTCAGGACACCATCACCGTATCGGAGGGCGACCGGATGCGCTTTTCGAAAAGCGACAACGAGCGGGGCTTCGTGGCCAACAGCGTCTGGTCGGTCAGTGAGATAAAAGGTGACAGCGTCACGCTGTCGGATGGAAAACAGACGCGTACGCTCACGCCGTCAGCGGAGCAGGCAGAACAGCACATTGACCTGGCCTATGCCGTCACCGTTGAAGGCTCACAGGGTGCAAGCGAACCCTTCTCCATCTCCCTGCAGGGCACGGACGGCGGACGTAAGCGGATGGTGAGCTTCGAGTCAGCCTACGTGGCGCTGAGCCGCATGAAGCAGCACGCGCAGGTCTATACCGACAACCGGGATAAGTGGGTGGCCGCGATGGAAAAATCGCAGGCGAAAAGTACGGCGCATGACATTCTCGAGCCGCGCGGCGACCGTACTGTCGCGAATGCCGCCCGCCTGACGGCGACGGCAAAAGCGCTGGGTGAGGTGCCTGCCGGTCGCGCTGCGCTGCGCCAGGCCGGGCTGCAGCCCGAGGGCTCGATGGCGAAATTTATTTCGCCGGGGCGTAAATACCCGCAGCCGCACGTGGCGCTGCCCGCTTTTGACCGCAACGGCAGGCAGGCGGGCGTCTGGCTGAGCGCCCTGACGTCCGGAGACGGGCAGCTTAAGGGGCTGGGCGGTGAAGGTCGGGTGATGGGCAGCGGGGATGCGGCGTTTGCGGGTCTGCAGGTCAGCCGTAACGGCGAGTCGCTGCTGGCGCGGGATATGGAAGAGGGCGTGCGGCTCGCGCGGGAGAATCCGCAGAGCGGCGTGGTGGTGCGGCTCGAAGGCGAGGCGCGACCGTGGAACCCTGGCGCTATTACCGGCGGTCGGGTCTGGGCCGACGGCACCGGTACGCAGCCCGGAGAGACGGTTCCGCCGGAGCTGCTGGCGCAGCAGGCCCGGGAGGCTGAGGTGCAGCGGGAGCTGGATAAGCGTGCTGAAGAGGCGGTCCGCGAGATGGCCCGCAGCGGCGACAGGCCGGCCGGAGGGGCTGACGTCGCCGTCCGGGATGTGGTGCGGGATATGGATCGGATAAAAGAAACGCCGGCATCTCCCCTCACGCTGCCGGATGCGCCGGAAGAACGCCGCCGGGATGAGGCGGTGTCTCAGGTGGTGCGCGAGAACGTGCAGCGGGACCGCCTGCAGCAGATGGAGCGCGAAACGGTGCGCGACCTTGAGCGTGAAAAGACCCTGGGAGGCGACTGATATGCGCACTGAAAACCATCCGCTGTTCCCTCTTGTGGTGGTGGCCGACTGCTGGCTGCAGCGTCTGCTTGTGTGGACGCCGGGCCAGACTGACCTTATCAAAACCGTGGCGCTGCTCCTGATGGTGGCCGACCACATCAGCATGCTGTGCGGACTGGATAATGACTGGCTACGTCTAGCCGGTCGGGGAGCGTTTCCGCTCTTTGGCCTGGTCTGGGCCATGAACCTCGCCCGCCATCCGCAGATTCAGCAGCGCACCCTGAACCGGCTCTGGATATGGGCCGGGGTGGCGCAGGGCGGCTGGATACTGGCCGGGCTTCGCCCGGACCTGGGCAATATCCTGTTTGCCTTTGCGGTCAGCGGACAGGCGCTGGCGCTGATGCAGCGGCACGGGCCGCGTGCGTGGCCGCTCTCCCTAATGCTGGTTCTGGCCTGGCTGCCGTTTTCGGCGGGAAGCTACGGGCTGGCGGGGGTAGTCATGCTGATGCTGGCCTGCGGCGTCTGTATGGCGGGCCGGCGCACCACGCGCACGGGACTGGCGCTGTGTCTGGCGCTGGCGACACTCGCGCTGAATGCTGCGGACAGCGCTGCCTTTGCCATCGCGGGTCTGGTGATACCCGGCGTTACCCTGACGGTGCTGAGCCGGACCTGTTGCCGCGTGCCGAGGTTCTGGCCGCGCGAATTTTTCCCGCTGTTCTACGCGGTGCACCTGGCCGTCATCGGACTGATGGTGATGTGATATCTGCCGTGTCAGAATAGGGTCAGTCAGGAGAATACACGTGAAACAGATTTATCCGGAGGCAGGATGAAAGTGCAGGGGCGCCCCACGCTGACGCTGCGCCATAAGACGGAGCCAGAAGGTCAGCGTGCCGTAAACAACAGTGAACCGGACAGTGCGGGACCGGGCCTGGTCACGCGTAAAAAGACCGTGGTGGTGAACACGACTCCTGCCTGGAAGGTCAGGAAGCAGGCGGTGGATGAGAGCGCGAAAAAGGCACAGGCAGATGAGAAGGCCGCCCGAAAAGCAGAGAAAGCCCGGTTGTGGGCAGAGCGACAGGCGCAGGAGCGGGAGGCCATGCGCAGACCAGCCCCGGAACCGGTTTACCGGAAGGTCATGCCGCTTACGGACGCGATCGCGCTCCTGGAACGTTGCTGGCCAGCCCTCGTTACGGACGGCCAGCCGCAGCTCCTGGCGGTCAGCATCCGGGAAACGATGGTAAATGATATTCGTCAGCGCGGGCTGGATATCTCCGTGAAGACGCTGAAACGCTGCCTTGCCGCCGTCACCCGCTCGGATGCGTATCTGGGTGCCATGACGGTGGGCGCGTGGCGTAAAAACCTTGCCGGTGAACCAGTCGCACCGGTGAGTGCGGAGGAGGCGGCATATGCGGTGGCGCGCAGGGCTCAGGAGCATGCTAAACGACAGCGCAGGGCGGCGAGGGAAGCCACCCCGCCCGTGCACGATATGAACAGATAACTGCAGAGAAGAGAAAAATACAGAATGAACATGAATAAAACCCTTTCATTCATGCAGTCGCGCTGGGACGGGGGAACTGACTGGCATTCTTCATACTAATAAGCATCGTCATTTGATTCGCAATCTACATCTATTCAGGTGAGTCATGCGCCAACATGGCTCACACTTTCGCGTAAAGTTAAGTCGCTGATTTCACGAATCTGTAGTATCCTCCGCGAAACGATCCTTGTTTGATCCTTGAGGAGGCAGAGATGTCGCAAGTCGAAAATGCAGTAACTTCCTCATCGAAAGAAAAGCGTTCTTACCGAAAAGGTAATCCGCTAACTGCTTCTGAGAAGCAGTTAGCGGCTGTAGCTCGAAAGCGGATTACACACAAAGAAGTGAAAGTCTTTATCCGTAACCCTCTTAAAGATCGCATGATTGCGCTGTGTGATCAGGAAGGGATAACTCAGGCCCAGTTCATTGAAAAACTCATCGAGCGGGAACTTAGTGAACAGGGGCTGCTGAAGTAAAGGCTTTACTTTTTGATGTTCAATGCTAGATTACTGATCGTCTGAAGGATTTTGGCTGGTTATAGCAGGCATCCACGATATGGATCATGTCAGCGGTGTTGCGGCCGAGCCGGTCCATTTTGGTGCAGATGATGATGTCATTTTTTTCAGCCCGGCCAAGCAGCCGCTGTAACCCTTCTCGTTCGTCTGTAGCCCCGATCATCATGTCGGTAAAAATTCGGTCCTCCCGCACACCGGCATTTTTCAGCTCAGCCACCTGGAGCGTCAGCTTCTGGTGACTGGTTGATACCCTGGCATAGCCCAGTAACGCCATTTCAGTCTCACAAATCGATTATGATACATGAGTGTATCATAATGTATAAAATGCGATTTGTGATACCTGTTTCCACTCTGGTTTTGACGGGTATCAGATATCATAATATCTGATACTGCCAAAAATAGGATACGAAGAACGGATATCAAAGAAATGCGCGAATGACCAGTGATTTTCTGATCGATGACCAGATTCAGAATTATGGCTGCTATGTCGCCGAGCCAAAGGAAGTTCAGCTGGCAAAGTATTTTCATCTTGATGAGCGCGACCTGGATTTCGTTTATCAGCGCCGGGGCAGGCATAACCGGTTTGGCATTGCTCTTCAGCTCACCACCGCCCGTTTTCTGGGCTCGTTTCTGAATGATCTCATGCAGACCCCTGCTGGCGTACGGCGCTATGTGGCTGCCCAGTTAGGGTTACCGTGAGGGACAGGAAGATCAGCTTGGTGCGCTGGGCCTGGTTACGAATGCGGTAGTGCTGTGGAACACGCTTTACATGCAGGAAGCGCTTTCACATCTCAGGATTATGGGGGAAACGCCAGAGGATGAACATATTGCCCGCCTGTCACCGCTGATGCACGGGCACATCAATATGCTGGGGCATTATACGTTCATGCTGCCGGAGGATATTCTGAGGGGAGAGTTGAGACCATTAAATTTCAATTTAAACAATGGATTATTGCCTTAGCGTGGTTTTTTACACGATTGACCGTCAAACCCCTATAAGTATTTCCCTTCCAAGGTGGCGTTATTTGAAGCGGTTATCCTCAATAACAGTGCCCGATTTCTTACTGAGGCGGCCTGTAGGCTCAACCCGAAGTGAAAAAATATGCTTTTCCCTATATGGCAGAAGAACTGCAAGGGTTAAAAGCGTCTTATCGAATTCCCTGCCCCCAGGACCCGCCGCCAACCTGAACACTGGAAAAAGTGCAGAGTTTTCTTTGTGGCAGTGATGAGGAACTAAGCAGTGATTCTCTGTCGCGTCCGGCAGCCATAGCGGATGACAACGCAGCAGCATATGGCGCGTAGTGGCGACGTAATCGCGAGTGAACTTTCCGGAGTTAACGCAGGCAGGAACCGTGCACTGACAGGGTATTTTCCCATGCCGGGCGCGTCAGTGAGGCTCGATGACAGCAACACCCTTCTTGTGGAGTGCTGGGAGAGATATGAACCGTCGTTAACTACGGTTTGGTCATTCAGCCACCTGAAATATTATTCCACGCCAAGTGTTATCGTCGCTGTGGCTTTATACGAACCAGCGTTAGCTCCTTCTTTAATAGATGATCTGACCAACGGGGTGATCTTTGTGACTGTATCTACTCGCCCAACAGGATATTTTTCGATTCCGTCAGCTTTCCAGCGCAGTCCGGTTTTATCGCTGATCGCTTCAATGGTAATATTGCTATCGTCATACAGACTGCCATCATCGCTGGCCTGTCCACCATTGAGCGTTAAAAAGACAGTAGGGGACGAGGTAAAATCACTGCAGTCTACAGAAATCGGAAGCTCAGCTGATGAACTCGGACTGAGTTTGGACACAGGTGGCAGCTTAACAGCCTTAAGTGTTGAAATGCTACAGGTAGGTCTAGCAATTTCAAAGGTTAATATTAATTTACTGACTGTAGCGTTATTGATACTTACTGGCCAGTATTCAGTCCCCTTTACATCGCATTCGTATTGTTGCTTCGTCGACATTGACTGGCCACTTTGAGAGACACTCAGCCATAATTTTGTCGTAAAAAAAAGCGACGCATTGCTTAATTCCAGACTGTCAGCCTGTTCATCCTTATTCCTGAAACCCTTAACCTTAATGTTTAACCCTGTTGAACCATTGACGGGAGAACAGGTATCTGCCCACTGAACTCCCAGACTGACCTGTGATGCTCCCTTGAGCAAATAGGCCGGCAGGGACATAGTGACATCATCAGACCATGCAAAATCAATGCGCCCCAACATGGCAGAATATTGTTCAGCGCTAATCTTTATGTCTGTTTTCGGTACGTCTTCCTCTGCATACAATGCAGGGCACAGAAAAAAAATAATAAGGTAAAATAATTTAGACATACTGAAACCATGCGTTGTTATAGTGTTACAACATTAGTACGGAACTGACATGCTCGATTTTATCTCTTAACCGTGTGTCGTTCATCAGGGTAACCATGAGCATGTTTTTTAATGCACTCCTTAAGGAGTCGCATAGAGATATGTAAACGATGGCGTGTCTATATTTCCATCCTCCACCACAAGGATTAAACATTGTAACATTTTTGCGCACTCCACAAAACCATAAAAGCTGAATTATTTCCTCTTTAATTCAAAGAATGCAAGTTGGCCAGACGAAGTGACCGCGATCCAGGCGTTTGGTGAACAGGCACAGGCCGTCCCGGTCTGCCCACAGCACCTTGATCATGTCGCCGCGACGCCCGGGGAAGATGAACAGATGCCCGCTGAACGGGTCATCCTGCAGCGTGTTCTGTACCCTGGACGCCAGGCCGGTAAAGCCGTTGCGCATGTCCGTCACGCCGGCAACCAGCCAGATGCGGGAACCCGCAACGAGTGATATCACTGCGAACTCCCCTGCATCTCCCGGATGAGCATCTGCAGCAGTTCAGGCGTCAGTGCTCCACCGATACGCAGCGTACCGGCGGGCAGAACCAGTTCGCAGCAGGATGACTCCCCGGACGGAACGCCGGACGGCAGGGCCTGGCTGCCGGTGCCGGCAGTCAGCGTGACGGGCAGTATGGCTGGCGCATCCGTTCGTGCAGCGAGCAGTCTCTGCTGATAAAGACGCCGCCAGTTGAACAGCAGGTTGTCATTAATATTATTCTCACGGGCCAGCCGTGCCACGCTGACGCCGGGGTGCATCGATTGCTCCACCAGGGCAATTTTGAATTCGCGGGGAAAATTGGGACGACGTGACCGCCTGCGGGGCGCCGGTTCCGGGGCAGCAGGCAGAACGGCGCCTTTACATGATGTCGGCAGATAAAGGCGTTTTTCCAGACTTCCGGCATTGACGCTGACCGGCAGGGGCCACGGTAGCCCGGATTTGCGAAAGCGTACGAAGAGATCGCAGACGGTGGTCTTGGGGATACCTAACCGGCGTCCCGCCTCAATGCGCGACAGTTTTTCATCAAAATGGAGGTGAAGGGCCTCAAGGAGCCATGTCCGGTGTTTCACGCGATAGTGTCCATTAAAAAATGATGGACACTATTTTCCCGGAACAGGAGTCTTCTGCACAGACGGTCTCTGTGTGACGCTTACCCAAAAAGTAACAAGATTTTTGAAAAACAGATCCGGCAGTTCATCCGGATGAATGATTCTGGCCAGTACACCGGCCATTCCATTCTCATGCTGTTCCGCAAATCCGATGACAGGAAAGTTGGTTTCTTATGGTTATGTGCTGTGCAGGATTTGGCCGGCAGACCATGTACCGAAATCCGAACAATCAACATCACAAAATCAATGCGCGGTAAAGGTTGTGGCACCCGGCTGCTGTCCATTGCCCTTGACGAATATCGATCACATATCGTAACGGCAAAGTGTTATCCGGGATCAGTTCTGATGTCAGGAATGCTTAAACGACGGGGCTTTGAAGTTATGGGAACGTCTGAGAGAGGTTCTGAGTTTCTTTGCCTGGAGCCAGAATAAACTACCGACAATCAACACAATGCTACTGACAGATTACATTGACAGCGTGTACGGAACAGTACGTGCAAAACGAGTGGCCATGCGATAAATGGATGCAGACGGTTCCGGATGCGACTCTGTTGTCGTTCAGGTTAAAATACGTCAGCATGACCGTAAGCGGAAACCCGCCAAAATTTTGCGGGATAAATAAATAAGGAAAAGGGCGGGCAGTGACGCGGACAGAAAAATCGGGCCATCTGGCATGGTGCGCCCTGGTGGCGCTTGCGCTGGCCAGACAGAACGGTGATGTGCGGTCACCGGCACAGGAAAACCTCTTTCTGACCCGCTGGCTTGCCACCGCCATGAAGCAGCACCGCTTTCCACGCGAAGTTGCCCCCGACATTGAATGGTTGCTTAAGCAAGGACGCCGGTACGGGGCCGGAGCAAAGCTTGCCAACAAGCTGGACTACCTCTGGCGCTCCTGCACCGGCTCGCTTTTGGAGCAGAACGACCTTTTCCGGCTGACGTATGCCCTGGAGACCGCGAAGGACATGCATTGGGCTTACCGGTTGCTCAGCGACCGGGAGTGGTCGGGACGCCATGCCGCTGCCCTGAATCCTGATGTCAACGGCATTTACGTGTCCCGGACCAGCCTGGACGCGGCGTTTGACGACGACGGCTGGCAGGTCAGCCCGTTAATGGCGCGCCTGACCGGGCGCGTGAAGGGGCTGGAAACGCTGTTTAACCGCTGTGGATGGCAGATGGCCAGCGAAAGGCCGTCCGGCCTTTATGTGCTGACGGCAGAAAAATCTGAATTAACACAAGCACAGGTAAAATCAGCACAGCAGCTGCTGTCTTCAGCTGACCGGAATAACGGCGTTTACTGACTACAGTGGA
>NZ_VWVM01000027.1 GCF_008632075.1 Candidatus Pantoea gossypiicola | reverse complement strand
TAAAAAAAATATTTGAAGAGCAGACTCTTCGCTTTGAAGTTGACGAAAAGCAGACTGAATTAATTTTGTGCCGCTGGAAAACTACGAATGTCACAGTTGGAGAAGTTCGTAGCGCCCTCGAAAAACTCTCTTCACTGGGTAAAAACCCGTCCGATATAAATCTCATTCACGAAACCATTGCAGTAACCCGCCGTGAAAATCTGAGGGCTTTAGCGTCATGATGATTTTAGCCTTTATGGGTAGCGACTTACCTGCGCAAAACTCACTGATTGCGCTAATGGAACGTGCCATCAAACCTGACTACCGTTTGCACAAAATCACCTTTTCATCCCGTAAAGAAGGCGCATCGCTGAACACGATACGCACGGCGACGGCTGCTGGTGCCGGGCCTGAACTGCTTACTGTATTTACTGGCATTGTTCGGGAGGAAGAAATAGCGCTGTTAAGGGCGCGGGGCGCGTTTTTCTGTGTGCTTCCTGGCGTTCTGCCCAGAGTGCTGTTGTCTGGCCGTGTTGGAATCGACGATCAGTTTATTTTTGTCACGTCGAGTCCGGGCAAATGCGGAACGGAAGCAAAGAGAAAGATGTATTGCACGCCGGAGGAGGCTTTCTCACGTTGTTTAGTTGCGGAGATGAGACGTAACGGGAGACTTCGCCATGCAGCAGCTTGTTAAGGGGGCGGTACGTTTCTGCCAGATGCCTCGATTCTGGCAATTCCTTACCTGCACAGGTGACACCGTAACTAATGAGGCAGAAGCTGCTATAGCCCTTCGCCGCCGTTGCGGTATAGCTTCACGCAGTGAGCTGAACACCAATCAAGAGGCGCAGAGCCGTTATACCGATTTAATTTTTCAGTTTAACCGCTACTGCATTCGTCACAAATGAACGGAAGAACGCCAACTAAGGCAGAGCGACTTTATATAAGTGCCTGCGTATCAGAAGTGGGCTGCGTGGCCTGTCGTCTTGATGGGCGCGATATTGAAAACCCGGCTGTATGGACTGAGTTTCATCATGATCCCGACTATGGCAGCACAGACCGAAACGCACACTTTCGGGGTTTTGGTCTATGTGCTGTCCATCATCGCGGCGTTATTCCTGGTGCCTGCCGTTCGGCGTCAGATGTAGCTGTTCGCCATCCCATTCTGAGTAATGGCCCACGCTTCAGTGAGCGCTACGGTGATGATGCTTTTCTGTGTGCTTATGCATGGGAGCAGATACCCGATCACATTAAAGAGGAGATAGGTTTTGACCTCTCAATTAGCGACAACCCGCCCGACACTGAGTTACACGAAATTCAAAGCGCCAACTGCTAACAAATACCGCAATAAGCGTTGTGAGCTGGACGGCTTCAGATTCGACAGCATGAAGGAGTGTAATTACTACGTACAGCTAAAGCGTCAGGTCATGGCAGGCGATGTGGTGACATTTCTCCGTCAGACCCCTTTTCACCTGCCCGGTGGCGTTAAGTATGTAGCCGACTTCCTTGTTTTTTATGCCTCTGGAGAGGTGGCTGTAATCGACGTTAAAGGTGTGAGAACTACCGAATATAAAACGAAGAAAAAGCTGGTGGAGTTTCATTACCCGGTCGTAATTACGGAGGTTTAACCGTGAACCGCCGCGATCTGGATCAGTTGCTGGAGCTTTGGGCCAGATGGGCGATTGCTGGTTACAGCTATGGATATGGAAGTAGTTTCGCTTCGATTTTAGAAATGATGATGGTGACGCACTGCCAGTTTTCAGGCGGTGGCGGCGCACCTAATGACGCGGTAGAAACCAGCGTCGAGGGGGCGGTAGCGCTTCTGAAGATTCAGGATGAGTTATCAGCCGGGGTTTTGCGTGTTGAGTATGGCGTTAAGCGGTTCAGGAGCAATCCTCAGACACAGTTGGGTAAGTCTGCTGCGATGGGGATTCCGCTAATCCGTTACCGGCGCAAGCTGGAGAAGGCGCGGCGGTTCGTTGCTGAATATCTTGCTAAGCGGCTGGGGATTCTGTGTGAATATTGAATTATTTAATTCTTTATTATGTAGGGCGAAATTTATCGCCGTATGCGTAGGCGGCACCCTATTCATCTTCATTCTGACATTTTTTGTCGCCTTTGCTGTTGCGATATCCGGCTCATAGCTAGCGAGCCGTTAAATAATTAAATAATTATTTAAAAGGAATAATGTTATGACCAATGTAAATCACGAAACGGGGCTATGCCCTGAAAGGCATGAGGTACAGGTAATGGCCGCAGCGGCCATTGAGCGGCTTATCAACGACTGTCGTTGCAACAATAACGATGATGTTTTGTCAGTGCTGGGCGTTTTGCTGAATACCGGCGTTGCAGCGGTTGAATCTGTTAAATCCGGGCAGGAGGTGATTGTGTCGCCTGTTGTGCGGCAACCAGAGGAGAAGCAGTCAGACAGCCTCAACAATGAAATGCTGGTGGCTGAGCTGACCATGTGGATTAAACGTCTTTCTTTCTCGATGAGGAATAACGCGAACCCACCCGGCGTGATGATGGCGAACGACGCCATGAACTACCTGAAGCGGCAGAAGCTAATCAGCATAAACGATGCGATTCGGTAATAAATATTTAATTCTTTAATTAAAGGTGATGATGATGGATAACAACGACCGCGAGTTACGTTATGGATCAAACGTTGAATGGTTTTTGCACGAAATATCAGCCGTGGAAATGAGCGACATTGATTCCGGGGAATTTGAAATTTATGGGGAGGATGAAGCAGGCCGCGAAGCCTCCTCGTATATCGATATTACCGAGCTGGCCGCTGATGCTTTACAGATTATAGTGAATCTTCGCAAGCAGCGGGACGCTTACGCGGCTGTAACCAAAACAGCAGAAAGCAGAGAGAAGCTAACCGCCATTCGGGCTGAAGGTATTCATTTTGCAGCTAACCGTATACTGGCAGCATGGAAATCGGGTTTTATCAAAGCTACGCCCTCAGAAGTTGCTGATGTTTCCGGGGCGGTTCTGTCAGCGCTTGAATTTCTGCCCAGTGCCACTGCCGAAGAACTCACACGCGACTATGCCGATAAAGCCCGTGCTGATATTGCTGCAATGTATGAACAGCCCCACGATGCCAGGGCAAACCCGCATGTGGCGGTTGAAGCGCCAGAAGTCGAGATTACTGGCAGGCTTGCAGAGGATGCGGAGTGATGACTGTTAAAACCCATACAGGAACTGTAATCACGCGAGACGGTGAAAAGTGCGTCAAGCTGCACCAAAGCGCCACAACGTGGGTGGTTAGCGGCAAAGAGTATTACTACAAAGAGGCTGGCCGCCGCGGTGGTATAGCCGGAACTCGCGCACGCCTGCTGCTGGAAAGTGTCTCACCTATCACCATTACTGAAATGGTTAAGGATGGTAAGTGATGGCTATCAAATCACCAAAGCGCATGGCCGATTGGGTAGGTTCGCGCGTGAAGACGCTATACGCAATGGAAAACGGCTACGCAAAAATGCCAGCGGGTTCAGTGGCTGTGGTCACCGGTGTTAGTCGTGGTTTCAACTTGGAGTTTGCCCCTTGTAGCTGTTGCAGCATGACAGTCAAAGTCAGCCGCGTACGCCCTGAGCATCTGGAAATTATAGAGTTGAAATCAGCAGAACGCGTGGAGGGTGACCGGTGAACGCAGAAGAGAAGCAGGCGCTGATTCAGTTCCTCAAATTTTTGGTGGCGGGTAGCGCTGGGCAGCATAAGCAGATTTATGAAATCGCACTCGCCGCCCTGACCGCGCAGCCGGTGAAGTTGCCTCCGCGACGATCCATGCTGACCCGTGAAGACATTGACCAGGATTATGTGACCTGCATGGCTATCTCTGTAGAAGATGCTATCGCAGCCATCCGAGCAGCAGGCTATGAGGTGCAGGAATAATGGAAAAGCTGAATGAGTTAGTTGAGCTGGCAAAGAAGGCAACCAGCGGCGATTGGACAACTGATGCTAGAAATTCCGTCGTGGCTGTGAACGATCAAGTCAATAATGGTTTTGTCATTTGTGCCGCAAGTGGCTGTGACAAGTCACACAACGCGGCTTTCATCGCCGCAGCCAATCCGGTAACCATCCTCGCCATTGCCGACGCATTCGGTGCGCTGGAGCAGCGGCTGGCAGAGCTGGAGAAGCAGGAGCCTATCTACCAATTGATGGATGATGAACATTGGTACGACGCCGCACCGCACATTTATTACGAAAATATATCCTACGGAAATGTTGGCCGTATTGTTTACGCCCGCCCCGCGCCCGTTATCAACCTGGCTGAGCTGGTGCCAAGGGAGATTGAAATTACCGTCACGGAGGGAGTCCGGCACGGGCTAGTTAATGGAAGCATTTGCAACCCACATCGAGCAGATGGCTGGAACGCCTGCGTTGCCGCCATCCTGCGCAACATTGCAGAAGCGCAACGCCTGAATGCTAACACGCGGCCATGAGCATTTAATTATTTAAATATTTATTTGATCGCCGTGTCGCTTGGGGGGGGTGATGTTAACTAACAAACAGATTAATGCCTTAAGAATCATGATAAGTCTTGATGAGCTGGACGTTTGTACAGCCCATGATTTGTCTGAAGCTACCGGCATTTCTATTAGCTATATAGAGCAGATTATTCGGTGTCTGCGCAGTGCGGGATTAATCGAATCACTTCGCGGCCCTGGTGGTGGATACATGCCCGCACGAAGCCTGGCGAGGATTTCTGTTGCTGATACGCTTGCCTGCCTGTCTTCAAACAAAGCCCCGCAGCTGGTGGTTAATGCTTTGAATGGCGTTACGTTGCGCGATTTGAAGAATGCCGGATAAGCGATGCCAACTAAGTCTGAGTTGCAGGAGGAGAACAGCCGCCTTAAGCGAGAAGTAAGCGCTATGGGGGCGCAACTCTCACGAATGGAAAGGGAGTTGTCCGGCAAGCTGTTACCAGAGGAGTTACCGTCAGAGACAATCCCGGCGATGATTCGTGGACTGATGCGCGAGTATAAATTACCGTGGGAATGTTTCTGGTGTGACCGGCACCGTCGCTGGTATGTACTTCTGGATAGTGCCTTTCCGTACTACTGGGAAGGTTGTGAGTGTCCGTCCTGCATGACGAACGGCGATCCGTTTGGTGGGTGTTGATAGGAGAGATAATCATGTTGATGGTTAAAGTTGCTGCTGGTCTTGTTGGTGTGCTGGCTCTGATTGCGTTGCTGGTTCTCGTTGTTAAGCGCTTTAACTACTGAGGCTGATATGAGTGCTGATCGCAAAGCCTGCCAGCGGGAGCGGGACAGGAAAGCCGGTGTTAAGCGCTATGAGCTTCGTCTTGATGCTGCTGAAATTGATATGCTGAGTCAGCTTGCAGCAGCCCGAAGGCCGGGGCGTAGTGCCTATACGCCGTCAGAGTATATTGGTTTACTGCTTCGTCAGGATTTTGTGCGTTATCAGGAGCAACTATTGCTGGTGGGGCATTGCAGGAAGTGCGGAGATAAAGCGCCAGTTACGGAATGCATTTGTGAAGGCGATTCTGATTGCTGGCGCACTTATGGCCCGCTGACACTGGCGCTATCGCTTTAGTTATTTAATTAAATAATTAAAGATCAGTCTGTGGGCGCAATGCCTGCTTTCCTTATTTCATTGTCTATATCGAAATCTGTCAGTGGCTGATTCGTAGCAATCAGGTAGCGTTTCCCGTCCAGCCCCTGATGCTCATGAACTTTATAGGTTACTGCGGGTGGTATTACCGTCATGGCTTCAGATACAGGGGCACAGAAGGGTGGCAAAGACCGAATAGCTTCTCTGGAGCGCAAAGTTAAAGTTTCCCTTCTTTCCCCGTTGTAGATTTCGCCGTGATTAGCACCGCCTAATACCAGGTAATCGACGTGGTTAACTTTCATTATTGTAGCCTCTCGCTCAATTGTGACCGGACACGGAAATGAACCTGTTGCCCGAATCGCTCCATTTTGAATTAACCGCTTCAATTCGGATTAAATAGGAAATCTTTCTTTAATTCAAATTGAAGCGATGTATGGGTTAATTATTTTGATATTTATCAAAATATAAGCGCCGGGCTTTTCAATAGGCGATTTTTCGTTTGAATTAGGTGAGCTTTTACTTTAGTGTTTTTATTAACGTGACGAAGTCGCGCCCAGAGTGAAGGGCGTTTGTCCGCGACCTGATTCCTCACAGCTTCTATGAAAGCCCGTACTTACTCAGTGCGGGCTTTTTATTTGGAATGGGCGAGCTAGTTACAACATTCTTAAAGACTTATTTTATTCAAAACCCGATCCGTAGATGTTGGCGTGTGCCACGCCTCAACGGAAACCTTTACGTGCGCCGGTTGAGCCATGACCCACGCCAACATCTACGTATCGGCTAAAGCCTCGCCTTGCAGCGGGGCTTTTTACTGTGGAGATATGCAGTGTTTGGACTATTTAAGGCGTTCAGGTTATGGCTGTGCGTATCACTCATTGGGCTGGTGGCTGGGTTATGTGTGCTGGTGGTTATTTTTCACAGCAGAGCAACGGCGGCTGAATCCAGGTCTAGTCAACTGCAAAGTGACAATGACCTTCAGTCTAGGGTGATTGCTCAGCGGGCATTAACCTTCCAGCGATTTAATGAGATAGCCGCAGCGACAGAGCGCCAGACGCAAACAACCACTATGGAGAGTGAAAAACGTGTTGTCATATACCGTGAAAAGCTGGTCAGGGTTAAGGCTGCTGATGAGCTTATTGATAATTCTGTTGCTTGCGGGTTGCTCGACTACGCGAAGCGTTTACGTGCCGCAGCAGTGCGAGGAACTTCCGAAAACGCTAACGAGTCTGGTAATCGCACCGTTACCGCCTGCAAACTGACATACCGTCAGGCAGTGCTTTGGATAGACCCGCTATTGAGTGCGCTGGATGAAGCGAACGGCAAGCTGTACGCTATCCAGCAGGCAGAAAAAACACGACTCAGTAAATAAATCTTTAATTAAAGGTGTGCTGTGATTAAGAACTATGAAGCAGTCAGTCAGTATCCAGATGCGCAGGCGCGAATTTCTGAGCTTCGGACTTCAATGCTCGAAGACCTGGAAAGGGCAGAGAAGGCGATTGCAGACATACGCTTTTATCACCATCAATCTGTAACAGACAGCGCCATGAACGAAATCAAATTATTACTTACCAATGCACTTAAATCGCATGATGAAGTAGTGGGATGGCTTGCGACTGTTAATGAGCGAGCTGATAAGAAAGAAGGTTGATATGTGCTGCTTATGACCAAAAGTGACAAGTTTTTAAATAAATATTTAATTATTTAAGGGGTGTTATGAACAAGAATTATGACGCAATTGGCCGTTACACTGAGGCAAGCCAAAATATTACTGAACTCTGCAAGTCAGGGAATGCAATCCGAAGCCGTCTCTGGGATCAATTTTCAGAAATGACCTTTTATGGCGCTTCCGGCCCTGAGAATATAACTCCAGGATCCGTTGAGGTGTTTAAGAAGGAACTGGATGCAATTCTGGATATTGCCTTAGAGGTGGATAAGCAAACAAATATTATGAAAGAGCTGGTGGAGGCTGAGCCATACCTTAAAGGGCTTGAGTCGAAACGGGCTTCATATAGCCGATAGCCATCATTAACCGAAAGAATGCCGCTTAATTGCGGTTTTTTTGTGCCCTGAAAAAGGGATAACCCGTGAGTTTTATCAGAAGGCTGTTAAGCCTGTTCATCAAACCCAAAGAGGACAAACCAATGTCATTAACCTCAACCTTACAGAAAAGCGCTTTAAAGGCGCTGCGTTCTGATGCTGTTGTGTCGCTTCTTGTGAGCAAAGTCTATACCGGCGTAACGCCAGATGATGCCGCCGCTGCTGCAAATGAAGTTCTGACGCATATCACGCTGCACAATGCTGATGCAGTTCAGGCTGCCTGCGGTGACTACTTCGCACCATTACAGGCAGCAGCTACTGCCGAAGAGACCGATCTTGTTCAAACACTGGCCGCGCAGATTGTGGAAGAAGACCAGAAAGCGGCAAAAGCGATTGTTCAAAAGTACGTAGACAATCTGCAATACAAGCATTCCGAAGATAACGGGCAGGATCAGGCCGCCGCTGCTGATGTAAATGAGCCAGTGCCTGACGTTCAGGCTTAAAATCAGAAATAACAAATTAAATAAATATTTAAAAGCCCGCGCATGTGGGCTTTTTCATTTCTGGAGTAATTAATGTGGCCGAACCCGTTACCGGCGCTGGCGCGACTACGGCAGCAGTAACCGGCATAACCCTTGTTAGTTTGTTCGGCCCGCTTGACGGCCCGACTGTCATTGGCGCGTTTGCCGGTGCTGCAATTTTTGTTGCGTCAGCCAGTGATTTCAAAATCTGGTGGCGTCTTTTCCTCGGTGCGCTGTCCTTCGCTATTGGGCTGGTGGCCGCACCGTTTACTGCAAGCCTGATTGAAGCAGTAACACCGCATAACACAGCAGTGGATATGCCCATCGGGGCGCTGGTGGCTTCGGCGGCAGTTGTCCGAATCCTGATGGCAATCAGCAGCAAAGATGGCCCGTCGATGTTATCCAGATTTCGCGGGGGTGGCTGATGAATTTCCTGAATGGCTTCATGAGTTTCATTAGTGATCCGATTGGATGGATCGGACAGCACTACGAATGGTTGATGTTGAATACCAACGCCATTATCTGTGCCATCACATCTATGCGGCTGCTGACGTTCCGGCGCGGCAAAGCAAAACATAACCGCTTAATGGGCTGGCTGGCCTGGTTGCTCGCCGTAGCTACTGCTTCGGTCACTATCCGGGTGTTGACCGGCGAATACTTTTACACCGACTGGACAGAGGTTCTGATAAACCTCCTGCTGTGCATGGCCATCTGGCGTGCGCGGGGCAATGTCGGTCATCTGGTGAAGGGGAATAAAAGTGAACGTGAGTCAAACTGGCCTCGACCTGATTAAGCAGTTCGAAGGATTGCGGACTGAAGCGTATCTCTGCCCGGCTGGCGTATGGACGATTGGTTACGGCCACACTGCTCGCGTAAAGGAGGGCGACACCTGCACAGCCGCACAGGCCGAAGCCTGGCTAATAACTGACGTGGTGGATGCAGAAAACGCAGTAAAAAGTCTGGTGAAAGTTGAGCTAAACCAGCATCAGTTTGACGCGCTGGTGAGCTTCACCTTCAACCTGGGCAGGGGCAATCTGGCCTCGTCTACGCTGCTGACCCGGCTGAACGCGGGCAGCTTTACTGCCGCTGCTGACCAGTTCGGGCGCTGGGTATTTGCCAAAAACGTTTTGCAGCCTGGACTGGTCAAACGCCGCGCTGCTGAAAAAGCGCTGTTTCTTCTTCACTAAATAAGAGTGTGCTTATGCCCCCAAGAATCAAAAAGGCTTGTCGTGTGCGAGGTTGCCGATTTGTCACTGTCGATCCTTCCGGCTACTGCGATAAGCACGTTGGGCAGGGATGGAAAAACTATTCTAAAGGCCAGAGCGCCACTGAGCGAGGCTATGGCGCAGAGTGGCGCAAGCTACGTAATCAGGTGGTGAGGCGTGACAAAGGGCTGTGCCAGCAGTGTAAGCGAGAAGGTATTTATCGCCCCGGCTCAAGTGTTGACCATGTGATTGCTAAAGCGCACGGTGGAACGGATGCGCTAAGCAATCTCGAATGCATCTGCACGGATCACCATCGCGCCAAAACGGCCAGAGAACGCCTCAAATGATGATAGGTCATGACTATCAAAGATGGTGCGTGCGGCTCCGAGACTGGGTAGGGGGGTATAAAAATCACCAGGACCAAAGCCCTAATTGACTGCCCGCCCCAACGATTTTTTGCACCCGCGAAATTAAAAAATTCAGGAAATGCCCATGACCGGGAAATCTACAGTGCCTGGAAGGGGGAGAAAGCCTAAGCCAACGGCCAAAAAGGCACTTGCTGGCAATCCCGGCAAACGTGCGCTGAATAAAGATGAACCCAGCTTCACGCCCGTAACAAAAGCTGAGCCGCCAGAGTGGTTTGATGATGTTCAGCGCCAGATGTGGGACACAGTGATGAAAGAGTTATGCACTGCTGGGGTGCTCTGTGTGACTGATCTACATAATGTTGTGCTCTTTTGCACTGCATTCAGAAACTGGCATGAGGCCCAAAAAGAAGTGGTGCTGTATGGGATCACTGTTGCTTCTGAAAGTGGGCCAAAGAAGAACCCTGCGTTGACGGCGGCCAATGAAGCTATGCGGCAAATTGTCACGTTCGGTAGTCTGCTGGGGCTTGATCCTTCAAGTCGCCAGCGTCTTATTGGCCCAAGTGCCAAAAAGACAGATAACCCCTTTATCAAGATGATTAACTCATGAGTCGTAAAACTTACCCTAGCGTCAATGCCGCGAATCAGTATGCCCGCGATGTGGTCAGGGGGAAGATTCCGGCTTGTAGCTATGTCATTCAGGCTTGCCAGCGCCATATTGACGATTTGGCCGTCGAGAAGAGTAAAAAATTTCGGTTTCGGTTTGATAAAGACCGTGCCGAAAAGGCGGCGAAGTTTATCCAGCTATTGCCTCACACAAAGGGTGAGTGGGCGTTTAAGCGTATGCCTATAACGCTTGAACCCTGGCAATTGTTCATCGTCTGCTGTGCTTTTGGTTGGGTTCATAAAGGATCCAAATTGCGCCGCTTCCGTGAAGTTTATACCGAGATTCCACGGAAAAACGGTAAATCAGCCATATCAGCTGGGGTAGCGCTGTTTTGCTTTACATGCGATTCAGAATTTGGCGCTGAGGTTTACTCTGGCGCAACGACCGAAAAGCAGGCATGGGAGGTTTTCCGCCCCGCCCGAATAATGTGTAAACGTACCCCGATGCTGGTTGAGGCATTCGGAATAGAAGTCAATGCCTCAAACTTAAACCGGCCTGAAGATGGCGCTCGTTTTGAGCCATTGATAGGCAATCCTGGCGATGGCTCCTCGCCTCACTGCGCCATCGTCGATGAGTACCATGAGCACCAGACCGATGCGCTCTATACCACAATGCTTACTGGTATGGGGGCGCGTCGTCAGCCTCTGATGTGGGCTATCACTACAGCGGGCTTCAATATCGAAGGCCCGTGTTATGACAAGCGCCGTGAAGTAATTGAAATGCTAAGCGGCTCTGTGCCGAACGATGAGCTTTTTGGCGTGATTTATACGATAGATGAGGGCGATGATTGGACTTCTCCGGCAGTGCTGGCGAAAGCCAATCCCAATATGGGCGTATCGGTTTATCGTGATTTCCTCCTGAGCCAGCAACAGCGAGCAATAAACAATGCCCGGCAGGCCAGCATTTTTAAGACGAAACATCTTAATGTGTGGGTTGCTGCAAGGGCTGCTTATTACAACCTTATTAGCTGGCAAAAATGCGAGGACAAAACCCTTACTCTTGAGATGTTTGAGGGACAACCCTGCATTCTTTCTTTTGACCTTGCGCGGAAACTCGATCTCAACAGCATGGCGCGGTTGTTTACGCGAGAAATTGACGGGAAGCGTCATTTCTACAGTGTCTCGCCTAAGTTTTGGGTGCCGTATGACACGGTTTACAGTACTGAAAAAAATGAGGACAGGCGAACAGCTGAACGATTTCAGAAGTGGGTAGAAATGGGGCTGCTGACCGTCACTGACGGCGCGGAGGTGGATTATCGGTATATCCTGGAAGAGGCCAAAGCGGCCAATCGGCTAAACCCGGTTACAGAGTCCCCCATCGATCCGTCTGGTGCTACAGGATTATCCCACGATCTGGAGGATGAAGGGCTTAATCCCATTACCATCATCCAGAATTACACCAGTATGTCGGATCCCATGAAGGAGCTGGAAGCGGCTATAGAATCCGGGCGATTTCACCATGACGGAAATCCAATACTGAGCTGGTGTATCAGTAATGTTGTAGGCAAAACACTTCCCGGAAATGATGACGTTGTTCGACCCATCAAAGAGCAGTCAGAAAACAAGATTGACGGAGCTGTAGCGCTAATAATGGCGATTGGACGCGCCATATTGCATGAACCTACCGATTTTCTCGCAAATCTCGATCCTGATGAGGATTTACTTTTTTTATGAAACTACACGATTACCTGGGGCTTGTTGGCTTTGGAATGCTCATTGCTGCGGCTTATCTTCGCTGGGGGATTGTTGCTGGCCTTGCTGTTGCTGGTTCAGGAATGCTGATTACTGGTCTGGCGCTGGCGCGTAAAAGGGGGCAATGATGCTTCTGGATGCCTTTTTTAGATCCGATGCTGATATAAACAGCGGCCCCGGCTCACTTGAAAACCCTAATGTGCCGTTGAACGGCGAGACCATAGATGCGGTAAGCGGCCTACTCAGTGGCGTTTATGTATCTCCTGAAACAGCGATGAAACTTGCTGCTGTTTATGCGTGTATTTATGTCCTCTCGTCGAGTATTGCGCAGATGCCGGTGCGCGTCCTTCGTAAGACCGGCAGGAATATAGAGGCAGCAACAGATCACCCGGCCTTTTATCTTATTCACGATGAACCCAACGCCTGGGAAACGTCCTACAAATGGCGGGAGCTTAAACAGCGTCATATCCTGGGCTGGGGAAACGGTTATACCGAAGTCATACGAAGCAGGCGGGGCGAAGTTACCCAGTTGGCTCATCGGATGCCGTGGGAAACCTCGCTTGTTCGCAACGGTACGCGGTATGTGTACGGGGTTTATACGGAGGATGGTTCCTGGGCTGTGCAAATGGATGACATGATCCACATCCGGGCATTAGGAAATGATTACAAGTATGGACTTTCTCCGATCATGCAGCATGCGCAGACAATTGGATTAGGTCTTTCTGGGCAGGCATATACGGAAAGTTTCTTTAATGGTAATGCGCGGCCAGCAGGGATAGTGACAGTAAAAAATGAGATTAAAGATGCGTCCTGGAACCGTTTAAAATCGGTCTGGAAGCAGGCCGCCGCCGCACTCAAAGGCCAGGAGAATAAGACGCTTTTACTTCCTGCAGATCTTGATTATAAGGCCCTGACAGTATCACCCGTTGACGCTCAGTTAATCGATATGATGAAGCTTAATCGGTCCATTATCGCCGGGATTTTTAACGTGCCGGCACACATGATTAATGACCTTGAAGCGGCTACGTACTCCAATATCTCCGAACAGTCTATTCAGTTCGTCAGGTTTTCAGTCATGCCCTGGGTAGTTAACTGGGAGCAGGAGCTAAATCGCCGAATATTTACTCGTCAGGAGCGGGCCGCAGGCTACTACGTAAAATTCAATCTGGCTGGTTTGCTACGTGGTACGCCGAAAGAACGTGCCGCTTTGTACCACTACGCGATTACTGATGGCTGGATGAGTCGAAATGAGGTGCGCGTTTTTGAAGACCTGAACCCTTGTGATGGTCTCGATGAAATGCTCATTAGTGTAAATGCGGCCACGCCTTCTGGGGCTGTAGCTAAAGATGTTGAAAAGGAGTTGGGTTTAAATGAGTGATATTGAAAAACGTAGCTACGGAGGGGAAATCAGGGCTGCACAGGATGATGGCGAGCCGACGAGAATTGTCGGGTATGGTTCTGTTTTTGACACTCTTTCTGAGGTGATCTTTGGGTTCAGGGAAATCATAAAGCCTGGCGCTTTCGATAATGTCTTAGGTGACGATGTTCGGGCGTTATTTAACCACGACCCTAACTTTATCCTGGGGAGAAGTGCTGCGGGAACGCTGGCTCTTTCTGTAGATGATAAGGGGCTGCGCTATGAAATTACCGCCCCTGAAACACAGACGATTCGGGATCTGGTAATCGCACCCATGCAGCGTGGAGATATTAGCCAAAGTTCGTTTGCATTTCGCATCGCTCGTGATGGCGATGACTGGTATCAGGACGACGACGGCGTGCTGATACACGAAATCTATCAGGTATCCCGCCTGTTTGATGTATCACCAGTAACGTATCCTGCATATCAGCAGGCAGGCTCTTCTGTTCGTTCAATGCAGGCATGGCAAGAAGCACATGATAGTGGCGCTATGAAAAAGGCTGTTAACCAGCGGATGGCGCGAGAGCGTGTCATGCGATTGTTAAATATTTAATTAAATAATTATTTATCGAGAAATAACCTCGCTTAGGCGGGGTTTTTTTATACCCAAAGGAAATATCAGAATGAAACTTTATGAAGCAAAACAGAAACGCTCAACCATTGCTGGCGAAATGCGTAAGTTGCATGACGACATTGGGGATAATTCCTGGACGGAAGAGCAAAGCCGTAAGTGGGATGAAGCGAACAGCGAACTCACTCGTTTAGATCAGTTTATTAAGCGGGAGGAGGAAATCCAGTCTCTCGACGATACTTTTGTACAGGAACTCAACCCCGAACAGCGCGGTTTAATAAATCGTCCGGGGGACGTGGATGTAGACCGTCGTGCTGCTGCGTTTAACAAGTTTATCCGTGTTGGTCTTTCGGAAATGACTGTGGAAGAACGACAGGCGTTGAAAGAATTACGTGCGTCCGGCGACTGGCAGTCTACGGGATCGAATGAGAAAGGGGGGTTTACCGTACCTACTCAATTCTGGAATCGCGTTGTGGAGGCAATGAAGGCATACGGCGGTATTGCTTCAGTCGCGCAAATACTGACGACCCCAAATGGGCAGCCAATCGATTGGGTCTTCAGTGATGGTACTGAAGAAGAAGGGATGCTGATTGGCGAAAATGAAGCGGCAGAAGAAGAAGCGGCAAATTTTGGGTCTGTGCAGTTAGGTGCAAAAAAACTCACATCAAAAATCATTCGTGTGCCGAATGAGCTTTTACAAGACAGCGGAATCGATATCGAAGGGTTCTTAGCTGGACGCATTGCGCAACGTATTGGGCGTGGTGAGGCAAAGTACATCATTAACGGTGATGGTAGTGACACTAAAACTCCGAAGGGACTCGATAAGTGGGTTTCAAAGACAAAGGGTATCGCAGGTAGCTCACTGTCATGGGAAGACGTTCTCACGCTCAAGCATAGCGTTGACCCAGCCTATAGAAATTCGCCAAAGTTCCGTTTCGCTTTTAATGACAATACTTTGCTTGAGATAAGCAAAATGAAAGATGACCAGAATCGGCCTATCTGGTTACCTGATGTTGTGGGGATCGCCCCCGCTACTGTTTTTGCGACCCCTTATGTTGTTGATCAGGGCATTGCGGATATTGGCACTGGTAAATCCTTTATGTATTGCGGCGATTTCAGCCACTTTATCGTTCGCCGTGTCGAATATATGTTGCTACGTCGCTTAGTTGAACGTTACGCCGAGTATGATCAAACAGGATTTCTGGCATTTCATCGCTTTGATTGTGTACTCGAAGATGTCTCTGCCATTAAGGGATTAACCAGTCCTGATACAGGTATTGCCGTTACCGGCGTAACGCTGGACAAAACAACGCTGAGCGTTGCCGTTGGGGCCTCATCTGACGCACTGGTAGCGACCGTTGCGCCCGCCACGGCGACGAATAAGGCCGTTACCTGGGCTTCCGATAATGAAAAAGTCGCCACGGTTGCTGACGGTGTTGTCACTGGCGTCAAAGCAGGTACGGCCAATATCACGGCTAAAACTGCTGATGGTGGTAAGACGGCTACTTGTGCCGCGACAGTTGCTTAATGTGCGCCTGCCCTTGGAGGGCAGGCTTATTTGGGTGAGAGCATGATAATCACACTTGAAGAGATTAAGACGCAGTTACGGCTTGAACCAGATTATACGGCAGAAGATGGTTTACTTCAGGCTCTGGGAGCTGCGGCTGAGACCAGAACATCTACGTATCTTAACCGCAAATTGTACGCCGATTCAGTGCCTGATAGTGATCCTGATGGTCTGGTTCTGCCCGCCGATGTGCGACAGGGTATTTTGATGCTGGTTACGCATCTTTATGAAAGCCGATCATCCGTTTCTGATGTTGAAATGTCTGAAATGCCGCAGTCCTTTAACTGGCTGGTTGGCCCCTACCGGTTTATTCCGCTATGAAACGAGCGCCAGCACTAACCAGTGCGAATTACTCATTTCCTGACCCTGGGGAATTAAACAAGCGCGTGGCATACCGTAAGCGGATCAGTGTTCCCGGTGATAGTGGCACTCTGGTATCAAAAGACCTTTCGACGTTTGAGACATGGACTAAGGTCAGACAAACCGGGGCAGCTACTTATCAGGGAACGGTGCAGACGGATACGACAGTAACGCACTATCTCACTATTCGTTACCGCACTGATATTTCTTCAGAGTGGGAAGCGGTTGTATCTGGTGAAGTGATGCGAATTCGGCGAATACGTGATCTGAATAGCGCGGGACGCTTCCTGCTGCTTGAGTGTGAATCGAAGGGCGCTGCGGAAAATTACAGTGGGGGTGCTTATGGCTAGACCTGTTTTTCACGTTGATTTTGATACGCCGGAAAATCTGGTTTTTAACCGGGCCAAAATGCGGCGTGTTTTTTTTAAAATTGGTCAGATACACATGCGAGATGCCCGCCGCCTGGTTATGCGTCGTGGTGTCTCTGCTCCGGGAGAGAATCCAGGGTATCAGACCGGGGCTTTAGCGCGATCTATTGGTTATTGGGTGCCTAATGCTTCATCACGCCGTTCAGGGCTGATGGTGCGAATTGCACCGGGTGAATTGCGCGGGGATGGCGGCGGTCAGGCTCTGCCAGAGAAGAAGGATCGGCATGGTGGTAATGTTTTTTATCCTGCAGCGCTATTTTATGGAGTTCACCAGGGGGCCGTTAGGCAGAAAAAACACCATAAAAACACAACCGGCTCATCTGAATGGCGTATCGCTCCACGCAATAACTTTATGGTTGATGTGCTGGAGAGCCGTAAAGCATGGACACGCTATATATTGCAAAGGGCGCTGCGGGAATCGCTGCGGCCACCGAGAGTAAAAAGGGTGGTTAAATGAAGTTATCTTTAATTATTGAAGCACTGCGCGAAATATCACAGTCATTTGGTGGGCGTGTTGGTGGGGCTGCGGAGTTTAAGGCCATTGATAATGTCTCTCAAATGCAAGCGCCTGCTGCTTATGTCGTCCCAACGGGTGATAACGCTGGCGAACAGAAATCACAGACAGATTATGATCAGCTGGTGACGGAAGGTTTCGCGGTGATAGTTGCCTTAGATAACCGGGCCGATCAGCGCGGACAAAATGCATATGATTCGGTCAACGATATCAGGGCTGAAATCTGGGCGGCCCTGCTGGGATGGGAAGTCGATGAGAACACTTATCCCATCAAGTACGAAGGCGGGCAGGTTATCAGCATTAACCGCGAGCTACTCTACTATCAGTTCGACTTTTCAGCGGTACGTGAGGTGAGTGACGTCGATACTCGTCATGGTGCCGACCTTAGCAAATTGCCACCGCTCAAAACTGTCATGATAGATTTCGATTATGCCAGTCCTGGCGGCGGGCCGGATGGCGAGATAGAGCACCACGAAGAAATCCACTTCCCCTAAAAAAGAGTAACCCCATGTATGTAGTCCCTCAAAAAGGGCGATCAGTTCCTGATCCCGCCCGTGGCGACCTGTTGCCCGAAAAAGGGCGAAATGTCCCCAAAGATGGCTATTGGTTGCGTCGCTTAAAAGATGGTGACGTGAAAGAAGAAAAACCACCAAAGGAAAGTTAAATGGCTGATTCAGTTTCGTTTGAAAATTTGCCTTCAGATGTACAAGTGCCGTTGTTTTATGCAGAAATGGACAACAGTAAGGCAAATACTGCTCAGGATTCCGGGCCTTCACTTTTGATTGGTCAGGTTCTGCCTGAAGCCAGTATCGATCGTAACAAGCCGGTTATTATGCCTTCTGCTGATCTGGCTAAAAAAATCTGTGGGCGCGGTTCACAATTAGCACGGATGGTTGCCGCATACCGCGCAACTGATCCGTTTGGCGAACTTTACGTTATTGCTGTAGATGATGATAAACAGGGTACAAACGCCACTGGTACTGTATCGATATCAGGTACTGCTAATGCGGCTGGCACTATAAGTGTATATATCGGCACTAATCGGGTTCAGGCGGTTATTTCAGCTGATGATACGCCTATACAAAGTGCTCAGGCGCTGGCTGATGCGATTAATGCAAAAGCCGATTTGCCGGTTACGGCCACGGTTAAAGCAGCCTCTGTTAGCGTAGATGGCGTTAGTGTGTCGGGAGGGTCTTCTTCGCTGGCCGTGGGTGATAAAACCACGCTTACTGCTAACGTTTCCCCCAACAATGCCACGAATAAAACTGTTACCTGGACGGTGAATGATTCCAGCCTGGCAACGCTCGCACCATCCGGTAGCAATAACGAATCCTGCGAAGTAACAGCGGTTAAGGCTGGGACGGTAAAAGTCACGGTCACGACACAGGATGGTAATAAAACAGCAGATAAGAGCATTGTTATCTCAGCCCAGAGTGTTGCTGTCACCGGCGTAACGCTTGATAAAACAACGTTGAGTGTAGCCGTTGGCGCTTCCTCTGACCCACTGGCAGCAACCATTGCGCCTGCTACGGCGACGAACAAGGCTGTTACCTGGGCTTCAGACGATGAAACTATCGCAACTGTTGTTGATGGCGTCGTTACTGGCGTTAAAGCGGGCGCGGCAAATATCACGGTGACAACTAAGGATGGCAAAAAGACGGCTACTTGTGCCGCGACAGTTACTGCGCAGGTTAAATCAGCATCCGGGGTAAAAAGTGGCGTAACAACAGCGGTGGTTACGCTTACTGCTAAATATGCTGGCAAAGCCGGTAATGCCATTCCTCTGACGCTGAATTATTATGGAACGGTAGGTGGTGAAGAGACACCAGATGGACTCACCATCATTATTGATGGCATGAAAGGCGGTGAGGCCAGCTTGACGCCGGACGACGCTATAGCGGCAATGGGTGATGAGGCATTCGACTTTATCGGGCTGGCGTTAAATGATTCGGCGTCTCTGGCGACTATGGACGCTGAAATGAACGATTCATCCGGGCGCTGGAGCTGGGCAAGACAGCTTTATGGCCATGTTTACACGGCCCGAACCGGGACGTTATCGGAGCTGGTAGAGTTTGGTGATTCGTTCAATAAGCAACACCTCACCATTTGCGGATATGAGGTAGCAACGCAGACGCCCTATGATGAGCTGATTGGCTATCGTCTGGGCCGTCAGGCGGTGTTTTTACGTAATGATCCGGCACGGCCCACGCAAACGGGCGAGCTAACAGGCGCATTACCTGCACCAGTGGGAAGCCGTTTTACGCTTACGGAACAGCAGTCACTTTTGACTCACGGTATCGCTACAGCTTCTGTAACGTCTGGCGCGTTGTTAATTCAGCGAGATATTACGACTTACAAGAAAAACAAATATGGCGTAAGTGATAACAGCTACCTTGATTCTGAAACACTGCATACCTCAGCGTATGTTATTCGGAAATTAAAGAGTGCTATCACTTCAAAATACCCGCGTCACAAACTGGCAGATGACGGCACACGCTATGGCGCAGGACAGGCAATTGTTACGCCAGCCGTACTTAAAGGGGAAATCTGCGCTGTTTATCGTCAGTTAGAAACAGCGGGCATTGTTGAGAACTTCGACACGTTCAAATCAAATCTTAAAGTGGTGCGCAATGCTAATAACGTTAATCGCGTAGATGTATTGTTCCCACCTGATTATGTGAATCAGTTGCGCGTCTTTGCGCTTTTGAATCAATTCCGTCTGCAATATAGCGATGAGGAGATGGCTGCTAATGCCTAAGTTAGCTGGTACATGTTATATCAAAGTCGATGGACAGCAATTATCCGCAACTGGTGGTATTGAAGTTCCGATGAACACTAAAGTTAAGGATGATATTATTGGCCTCGATGGTTCTGTTGATTATAAGGAAACACACCGGGCAGCGTATACAAAGGCTACGCTAAAAGTACCTAAAACATTTCCGTTCTCAAAACTGGCGTCTTCTGAAAATATGACAGTAACTTCTGAGTTCGCTAACGGAATGGTTTATGTGCTTTCCGATGCATGGGTTCATGGGGAAATGAATTACAACCCCGAAGAAGGTACGGTAGAAGTAGAATTCCACAGTGAAAATGGTGATTTCCAATGATTGAAGAAAAGAAAGAGTTGGTTTTGTCCTCTCCTATTACTGCACATGGCGAAAAACTGCATGTACTGGAATTAAGGCAGCCGACTTATGATGAAATAACTAAATATGGCTTTCCTTTTTCAATAGGTGATGGGGAGGTTAAACCACTTTCCTCTGCCTGTCTGGAGTACATACCTGTGCTAGCAGGAATCCCTAAAAGTTCTGCTAAAAAAATCAATCTTTTCGATATTTTTAAAGCGTCAATGTTAATAGTTGGTTTTTTTACTCAGTCGGGGATCCAGAATGCGTCGGAAGTGGAAGGCTCCGAAGAAGAATCTTCAACACAGCATACTTCTGGAAAATAAATCCTCTTTCTTTAATGAAGGAACCAATCGGACAGTTTCTTGAATTAGAATCGGAAGCTGTGCGCATCAATGAGGATATAAAGGGTGGATAGTTTTGAACTAAAAGCCATTATAACCGCCGTTGACAAATTAACCGGGCCGCTACAGGGAATGCAGCGGCAGGTTAAAGGTTTTAAGAAAGAGATGGCTTCTCTTTCTAAAATCGCTTCAACAGCTGGTTTTGGTATTGCTGGAATGTTTGCCGTTCCCATTCATGAAGCCATTGAATTCGATGAAAAGATGTCGGAGGTCAGAAAGGTTGTCGAAGGGATGGACGATCAGAAAGCTTTCGCAAAGATGGGCAGAGATATATTAGATCTTTCCTCCTCTATCCCAATGTCAGCGGATGGCATAGCTGAGATTGTTGCCGCAGCCGGCCAGGCTGGTGTTGCACATACTGAACTTAAACAATTCGCCACAGATGCGGCAAAAACAGGTGTGGCGTTTGGTATGTCTGCGGAAGATGCCGGGCAGGCTATGACAGCATGGCGTGCAGCCTTCAAGATGCCCCAAGCTGATATTGAGAGACTATCAGATCAGGTTAGTTATCTTGGCCGTCATGGTAAGGCCACGGGGGCACAGATTGCATCTGTGGTAACAGATGTATCAAGTATTGCAAAAGCTGCACATGTTTCAGCAGAAGACCTGGCGGCACTTGCTGCAACAACAATGGGCGTGGGTGTTCAGTCCGACGTTGCTGCAACTGGTATTAAAAACTTTTTTAAAGCACTTACAAGTTCTAACTCTGGTAATGCTAAAAAAGTTTTCCACGCTATACATATGAACCCTTCACAGGTTGCTAATGGCATGGTGAAAGATGCGCGTGGAACAATGGTCAAGGTTTTGGAAGGAATAAATAAATTACCGGAAGCAAAAAAAGCCAAAGCATTAACTCTGCTTTTTGGTAGTGAGTCCTCAGCTGCTATTACTCCATTGCTTAACAATCTTGATAAGTTGAAAGAGTATTTTAGCGATGTTTCAGATGCGCAGAAATATACAGGCTCTACCCAGAAAGAATTTGAAGCGGTAACTAAGAATACTCAATCACAATTAAAAATACTTTCCAATAATTTAAATATTGTTGGGGTTGATGTTGGCAGTACGTTTCTCCCTGCTATCAATGATGCAGTTAAAGATATGGTGCCACTTATTCAACAGTTCGATGAGTTTGTGCAAAAAAATCCAGAAACAATCTCGCAGATAGCGAATCTTTCTAAATCCCTTATCGGAACTGGTCTTGCATTAGGCGCAGTGTCTAAGGCATCGAAAATACTTAATAACGTTATGGATTTGTCACCGGCAAAACTGGCAATAGCTGCGCTGGTGGGTGGTGCGTATCTTATTATTGACAATTGGGATCAGGTTGGTCCTGTTATCAGGGAGGTGTGGGGCGATATTGATGGTGTTGCTCAGGCATTGGGTGGGTGGGAGTCTGTTGCTGGTGGTGTTTCTCTGTATATGGGGGGGAAGTTTGCTCTTAATACTGTGGGTACGCTTAAAGACGCACTTTCGGTGGCTACAAAGTTACAGGGTGTTTTGTCAAAAATTGGTGGACTTGGAGCTACGACAATATATATAGCTGTCGCTATTGAAATGTTTAACCAACTCAAAGAAATTGAAGAAGCTGTGAAGCAAAAGGATGGGACTGATTCTTTTTGGACGTCACTTAAAAATAGGATGCACGGCGGTTGGTATCAGAACGAGGTAAATATTGCTAACAAGCAGGGAAGGCCAGTTGATAATATTTACGATTATAAACCGTTAGTTCCACTTGACCGTGCTGTATCGCCAACTAAACAGCAGACTGAACTTAAAGTAACGTTTGATAATGCTCCTCCAGGGATGCGAGTGCTCGACAATCCAAAAGCAGGTGATCCATATATGCGAGTTACATCTGATGTTGGTTATTCACCTTTCCGAAAACCTCAGTAATGCTGTAGTCGTGATGAAAATGTTTACATCGAAAAATAAACCCGCATTGCGGGTTTATTATTGGAGATAATTTATGGATGTAGATTCAGGTTGGCGTTCAAGGTTACGCCCTGCTTCATGGCGCGGCGTTAAATTTAGTATGGTCGATGATGAAGGCACGTTTGGGCGACGCGTTCAGGTACATGAATACCCTAACCGGGATAAGCCCTGGACAGAAGACTTAGGCCGCGCAACCAGACGTTTCAATATTAATGCCTATATTATCGGGGAAAATTATATTGATCAGCGGGATAAGCTGATTACCGCGATTGAAACGGCAGGTTCCGGTACGCTTGTTCACCCGACCTATGGAGAAATGAAGGGCAATATTGACGGGCAAGTGAGGGTTACTCACAGCACCACAGAAGGGAGAATGTGTCGGATCTCGTTCGCTTTTGTTGAGTCTGGCGAACTGACATTTCCTACTGCTGGCGCAGCGTCGGGACAAAAGCTATCGGGTGATGCTGATTCACTGGATAGCGCGATCAGTGACATGTTCTCATCCTTTTCTCTGGATGACGTTGTTCATTTCATTCAGGACGATGTAATCAGCAACGCTACGGCCATGCTGAATGATGTAGCGAACACTTTTCAGATGATCGATTCCGGCGTAACGGCAGCGATGCGTTTAATGCAGGGTGATTTATCTGTTCTTCTTAGCCCGCCCAGCACTTCAAATGACTTTGTTCAGGCACTGCAAAAGGCGTGGCGCACCGGTTCCCGTCTCTCTGGTGACTCTAAAGACCTGACGACGATGATCCAGACGTTCTCCGGCGTAACACTGGATAGCGGCCTGTCGCCCCGTGGCGTATGGGGTAACGATTCAGGCACACAAAAAACGCAAAAGTCGCTAAGTAATCTTGTTGCTGCAACAGTGCGAACGACAGCGATCAGCGAAGCGGCCCGAACGGTCGCGCTTCTTCCGCAGCCGGCACAGTCTGCTGCTTCATTAAACAGCGGTAATAGTACGGCCAGCAGTATCAATCGTAACGTTTCCGATATCGTGAATGTTACGCATCCTGCCCTGGACGCAGATGCAGCAACGAGCAAACCCGCAGATTACGTCTCTTGGGATGATCTCAGTGATATCAGAACGGCGCTCAATGACGCGATAGACAAAGAACAGCTGCGAACGACGAACGACACTCTTTTTCTATCACTGACAAACCTCCGGGCCTCTGTTAATCGGGACATTGCTTCTCGTCTGGCTCAGGTTGAAAAGACGGTCACGCGCACCCCTAAAGATGTTTTGCCAGCGCTGGTGCTGGCCGCTGAGTGGTTCGACGATGCCAGCCGCGAGACAGACATACTCACACGTAACACTGTCACGCATCCGGGCTTTGTTCCTGTTGAACAACTGAGGGTGCCGGTCAGATGAATAACATAGTATTCCTTCGTGTTAACGGTCGTGAATGGTGCGGCTGGACGTCGATACGTATCAGTGCGGGCATTGATCGCATGGCGCGGGATTTTAATGTTGAGATAACCAGCCAGTGGCCTGGCGATAACGAAAACAAAGCCGTTCCCAAAATAAAAAATGGTGACCGGGTTGAGGTATTGATTGGAACAGACCTTGTTTTAACGGGCTGGGTTGAGGCGTTGCCGGTGCGCTATGACGCTACCTCAATATCAATGTCGATAGTTGGCCGCAGTCTGACGGCTGACCTGATTGACTGTTCAGCAGTAGCCAATCAGCACACAGGAAAAACGCTCATCCAGATCGCTACCACGCTGGCAAAGCCGTTTGGCGTCACAGTGATAGACAATGGCGCGCCTACCGATTCCCTTATTGAAGCGCAGCCTGAACATGGTGAAACGGTAGTTGACGTTCTTAACCGGCTTTTGGGTCAGAGTCAGGCGCTGGCCTACGACGACGAGAAAGGTCAGTTGATTATTGGAACGGTAGGTTCAGGCAAGGCCAGCACGGCGCTGGTGCTGGGCGATAACATCCTGTCCTGTGATACCGAACGTAGTATTCGTGAGCGTTTCTCTGATTATCAGGTAAGCGGCCAGCGAGCCGGGAACGATGATGATTTTGGAGAGGCTACGATTGCGGCCATTAAGAACACATCCAGAGACGCAGCTGTAGGGCGTTACCGTCCACACCAGATACAGCAAACCGGCATGGCGACAACCGCGACCTGCAAATATCGATGCGAATTTGAGGCAAAGCAACGTGCGGCCAAAACTGACGAAACGACTTACACCGTACAGGGCTGGCGTCAGGGTGGTGGCGATCTATGGCGTCCGAACATGCGCGTTATTGTGTACGACCCCGTTTTGGGCTTTAACAACCGCGAAATGGTTATCGCTGAAGTCACCTACACCCTGAACCAGAGTGGCACGCTTTCAGAGCTGAGGGTTGGCCCTGCTGATGCGTACCTGCCCAAACCGCCGAAACTCAAAAAGCATAAAAAGCAGGAGGACGATTCATTTTGAGCATAAGAAGCAGCATAGCGAACATCGTTTCCCGCGTCGTGATAACTGGCCTCGATACAGCTAAGAAGTGTCAGATGGTTGGGGTGAAGATGCTGGCCGGTTCGCTTAAAGAAAATGTGGAGCACCTCGAATCTTACGGCTTCACGTCTGCCCCTCAAAACGGTGCAGAGGCTGTAATTCTGTTTCCGGGAGGGGATCGCTCTCATGGTGTTGTGCTGGCCGTAGGAGACCGCCGCTACCGGCTTAAAGGGCTTAAACAGGGTGAGGTAGCCATTTATACCGACGAGGGCGACAGCATAGTGCTGAAGCGCGGAAATGTTATCGAAATGTCCACGGGGGAGCTGAAAGTCACCGCAACAAAGAAAATTGGCCTTACTGCGCCTGATATTGAGCTTAACGCTACTAACAAAGCGGCCATGAATACCCCGCTGGTGGATATGTCGGGTAGCGCTAAAGCGGCTGAAGATATGAGTGACGGCAAAGGAACAATGGCCGCTATCCGGGAGGTATACGACGATCACGATCATGTGGACTCAACGGGCGGCACGACCAAGAAACCCGGTCAACTTATGGGCTGAGGTAACTGATGATTTATTACGTTGATGGCTTACTCACTGATTCCAGCGACATAACCGACCCTTTAACACGAGCAGTAATTATATCTCTCTTCACCTGGCGCAGAGCTGAGCCTGACGATGACACAGAGCGACCTTTTGGCTGGTGGGGCGACAGTTACCCGACAGTAGCCAATGATCGCATTGGTTCGCGCCTGTGGCTGCTTAGTCGTAGCAAACTTACTAATAACACCGTTGCCAGTGCGCGGAACTATGCCGAACAGGCGCTTGCCTGGATGACTGAAGACGGCGTAGCGGCCCGGATTGATATTGATGTTTCACGCACGGGGCTTTCATCGCTGAAGTTGAGCGTTGTTATCTGGCAGCGTGACGGCAGCAGGCACGCTCTGATTTTTGACGATATCTGGCAAGGAGTTTTGAATGGCTGACAGTGATTTTTCTCGTCCTGAACTGCCTGAGTTGATCAGCACGATCAGAAGTGATTTGTTAACCCGCTTTGAGGATGACGTATTGTTGCGCCGTCTCGATGCTGAGGTTTATGCGCGAGTAATGGCCGCAGCGGTGCATACGCTTTATGGATACCTCGATTATCTGGCCCGCAATATTTTACCCGATCAGGCCGACGAAAGCTGGCTTGTGCGTCACGGTAATCTGAAACGAGTCCCACGTAAGCAGGCTACAACAGCGGCGGGTTATGTGCGCTGGGAGGGCGTGCAGAACGTCATTACTCTGCCAGCAGGAACGCTTATTCAGCGAGACGATCAAACAGAATTTTCCACGACCGCAGATGCAACTGTTGCTGATGGGGTATTGCGAGCGCCGATTGAGGCAGAGACGGCAGGCACAGCAGCGAACACGGACGATGGGGTAGCCTTGAGGCTGCTGGAGCCTGTCTCCGGGCTTTCATCAACCGGATATGCCGATACCGTGCAAGGCGGTACGGATATCGAAAGCATAGAGGAATGGCGATCACGGATTATGGCCCGCTGGTATTACACCCCGCAGGGCGGCGCGGATGAGGATTATGTTATCTGGGCTACCGATATCGCCGGAATCAGTCGGGCGTGGACGTATCGTCACTATTCAGGCATTGGCACTGTTGGCGTGATGGTGGCAACCAGTAATCCTGATTCACCTATCCCCGATGACACGCTGATTGCCGCAGTCCGACAACACATTTTGCCGTTAGCGCCGGTAGCCGGTTCTGGCTTAACGATATTTGCGCCTACGGCCAAAAAAATCGACATGACTATAGCGTTAGCCAAAGACACCGCCGCTATCCGTCAGGCTGCACAGAAAGAGCTTAAATCTTTCCTTCTTCGTGCCGGTAAGCCATCCGAAAAACTTTTTTACTCTGATTTCAGTGAAGCGATCAGCCTTGCTTCGGGAGACGTTGCACACCGAATTGAGGTTCCTACCGGCGACATCGAGCTTTCCCAATATGAATTACCGGTATTGGGTGAAATCACTTGGGTAACTTATGAGAAGAAGGACAACGGCTGATGGCTCTTCAGGATGAGTACACCCGATTGCTGGTGAACCTTCTTCCACCAGGTCCTGCATGGGAGGGTGATAACGCGTTGCTGGAGGGGTTAGCCCCTTCTCTGGCTCGCGTACATAAACGCACACAGGACTTAACCACAGAAATAGACCCCGGTTCTACAGTGGAGCTTATCGACCGCTATGAGGCACTTTGCGGCCTTCCTGATGCATGTGCGCCGGATGGCGTACAGACACTGGCGCAACGACAGCGCCGCCTCGATGCGAAGGTCAACGGCTATGGTGGGATAAATGAGGCGTTTTACCGCCGACAGCTTGACGCCTTGGGGTACACGACGACCACAATCACGCAGTACCAAAACGATGACAAATCCCCTGATGCGGATTGGGGCGAATACTGGCGCTATTACTGGAAAGTCAACATTCCAGAAAATGCGAACGTAAAGCGCATGACGTGTCGCAGCAAGTGTAACGAAGCGCTCCGAACGTGGGGCGACACCGTTGTTGAGTGCGTAATAGACAAGCTTTGCCCGTCGCACACCGTAGTTGTTTTTGCATACGACGGGCAGGATGAAGTGACGGAGTACAAAAAAAATGCATCGAATTGACACCAGTACGGCTCAGAAAGACAAATTTGGGCAGGGTAAAAACGGCTTCACAGATGGCGATCCGTCAACTGGCAGGCAGTCTACAGACCTTAATGCAGACATGTTTGATGCGCTTCAGGAAGAGGTTTGCGCCGTTATTGAGGCCGCGAATATAACACTAAAAAAAGGTGAACTTAATCAGCTACTAACGGCGCTGAAAGTCCTGTTTCTTGCAGAAGACGACAGCCGCGTTAGCGGTGCGCTGCAGAAAGATAAAAACCTGTCCGATCTGACTGACTCTGCCAAAGCCCGGGAAGCCCTTGCGCTTGATAAGGTCGGTAACTGGGTTGCTGTACAGCAGGGCGGTGGCACCGGCATGAAAGATAATAAGGTCTATTTGGGCTGGAGTGGCACAAAACTGATTGCTCAGGTTGACTCTACTCAAATGGGCGCTCTGTTTTACGAGAAGAATCCGCCTACAGCAGCACAGACAGGTGCCTATCCATTATCGGGTGGAGAGGTAGAGGGAGAGGTGTGGTCTGCGGTTGATAATAACTATCGTTTAGTTGCAGGCAACCGGGGCGCGTTCTGGCGGTTTGACAGTAGCAACATGTATCTGATGTTCACTAATGATGGCGATCCTCATGGTGGCTTTAACGATCTGCGCCCACTCATTGCTGATTTTGCAACAGGTAAACTATCAACCGGGCATGATTTCAGTGCGGGCGGCAATGTTTACAGTGGAGGTGGAGCCAGCCGTTTAGCTACAGACGGCAATATCTATGGCTCTGTATGGGGTGGATTTCTCAATAACTGGATAGCGGGTCAGATTGCTGCACAGGTAGGGGCAGTACAGACTTGGGTGAGTCAAAATTATGTAAGCAGTGTAAAGCTTGGGGCGATGGGCTGGCTGGCATCAATTGCGGATGGACCAGGCAATGGTTACACAGGCGGCGGCGGTACGATGCAAACCACGCCTGCGGGATGTGTCGTTATTGGTGGCACCAATAACAAAACTTCCAATCTGGCGGGGCTGGGTTTTTTCTATCGCCCCCTCATGATTGCAGTCAATGGGCAGTGGGTCACGATTGGTCAGGATTAGAAAAGAGAGATCTTTATGCAAATATTGAAGAATTTAACCCGTTACCAGCGCCAAGATATTCCCGAAGGCTATCCAGAATCAACATTGTTTCTTAAAGATAACATGGACCGGGACTGGTACGAATCACAAAAAGAATTCCAGAGCGATACGCTGAAAGTAGTCTTTAACAGCGGTGGTGTAATTATTTCGATGAGTAAGGATGTTTCCGCACTCTGGCCGGTAGACAACTCTGTCGCAGAAGTCGCCGCAGCTGATGTGCCTGACGGGATCGATATCACCGGCAACTGGATGTTTGACGGCAAAAATATTGTGCGGCGCACATATACAGCAGAAGAATGGCAGGCCAAAGCGGAGGCGCAGCGGCAAAATCTGCTAACCGCAGCGAACGCGACTATCGCAGACTGGCGCACAGAGCTTCAGCTGGACACCATCAGTGACGAAGACAAAGCCAGCCTGGTCAAGTGGATGGCCTATATCAAAGCGCTTAAGGCGGTGGATCTCAGCAGCGTCAACGATGAGGCGGGATATAACGCGATTGTCTGGCCGGAGAAGCCGATAGCGTAAAATCTTTGGATCCTTTCAAGGATCCAGGATCTTTTGCTTGTTCGCTTGTGGAATCTGAAGGATGATACGGGGCTTGAGTATCAGGCAGTTACTGCTTAAAGAGCAAAATCTAACCGAAACGAAGGACTAAGGCTTGTTTGCTGGTGGATCTTCGTGTGCTTTAGGGTTATATTTCGTATCTGTGGTGACACTTCACTTTGAAGTGAAATTATGTGTCGGGATGTGCTAAAGCATATCAGTAATTAGCTTTGTCTCTGAAAATTTCATGGTTGGCCACACCGTTAAGTGGCCGGGGCTGGTTCTAAAAAATTATTTGGAGCCAGAAAAGGAAAAACCCCGATAATCTTCTCTTCACTTTGGCCGGCGAGGAAAGATTAACGGGGCTATCACAACAACCTTCAGGTATTCTGCTACCTGAAGGGGAGTATAACTAATGCCCGGAAAAACTCAACACATTCCGTATATGCTCTTTCTGCGCAGAATAAGCGCAGGAGGACATGTCTGATAGCCTAAAACTTTCATGCTCTCCTGCGGGCATACCAAAGCAAACCCCCTGCTATAACGTTGCTTCGCGCAAACGCCGCCGCTTTCTGAGCCGGTGGATACGCACACTCGCAACAACTGCCGGTCGTCAGAAAATCAGAAATGAATTTCGACGCAGAATCAGGCTGTCACGCTATTGGGTCAATGAGGCAAACCAGTTTGGGCTGGATGCGCTTTGTGAGTTGGCCTTAGCTATTCTGGACGATCTCGATTTGCGGGATTGGCAGACCAGACACAATCTTGAAACGCTGGCCGAACGGGCTGGACTCATAACACGTAGTGATACGGGTCGTAAGCAGACTTCAAGAGCAAGCCGGGGTTGCGATCGCCTTCAATGGCTTAATCTGATCATTACCGAAAAAGCCCCTTTTAATCCTTACGATGCACGCTGTGCCTGTAAAAATATTGAGGTGACAGAAGATTTTTTTGCTGCACTGGGCATACCGCTTAAGCAAGTTTACAGAGAACGTGCGCGTTTACTGGAAGCCCCGCCAGAAGAAGTCATTGCCTCATGGGACGCTCGTCTGATCTCGATCCGGGTGGCAAACTGGAAGCGTAAAGCTGAAGCCGGGTTAGCCCGGATGAAAGCAAAGCGTGAAACCGCCCGCCAACGCAAGTTAGATTATTACTCTCCTCCAACCCTTGCCTGATAGCCTCACCTACCGCCTTAGCTGGCGGTGATTCCGCACGCCCTTTGCTAGCTGGTATCATTTTAACCGCAATCTGGCGGCAGAGCTGCCAGAGGTAGCCCCCCAAGCGCCACAGTCATAATTCAAATTTTTTCACTATCTTCTTGCTCACCCTAAACAACCTAAGCTACTAAAAAATATGGGTTCATAGAGTTGCCGGAATCCAACTGCAGCAGCTGGCCAGCACCGCCGGCTGCTCGTTCTACATCAATATTTTTGGCTATGCATTTTTCTTCTCCGCGCATAAGCCAGGTATTCCCTGTGCGTAAGTTACATGCAAGTGCAAGCGAAGCCGTGCAAATACTCTGTTGGTTTCTCTTTTAAAAAAACTTAAAAGAGAAACCAATATTAAAAACATTACTGTTATCCCCTTTAGTAAGTGGATAACTGAACAGCCTGCGGCGCAAGCGCCTATGAAATAGCACCCCATGTTCCACATGGGGCAATGGGAATGGTGTAACTAAGCCTCTAAGGCCAACACCGCTATCGCGCCGTTCGCCTAAGACCCCGGAAATCACGCACGTAACGTCGCTACGCGCCGTTTCGCCCGCTCACCGGGGCAAAGGGCTTAGATAAGCAAATTAGTCGCCTGTAAGGCCGTATGGCTTAGCAAAGGAAAGGGCTAAAAAGGAGCCGGGACACAAGCAGCAGAACTGCCGCATCTGGTCGGAAATATCGCCCCAGCATCCCTATATTAGAAAATGTGCCTTTTGAGATTCAGAATAGAACTTTCTGAAATAAATAACGTGAGTTTTCGTTCCGCTGAGAATAATACCCCAAACTGACCAAAACACGCACTTCGATAAAAAATCGACGCCAAATATGAATCTTGCTCGCATTAACAAATCAGCAACATAAAACAGGGCTGTTTCCGACCAGGATAATCGATCCTTTTACCGTGTTGGAAGCATTCCGGCTGCGAGTGCCGGTCGGGTGATGCGCGTTACATACAATATGTTAAATAGAGTACGTACTGAATGAATATTAGCCCTTGCGCTATGATAGCCTTTAGGCTAATGTTCGTTTCAGGGAGGGACGCCAATTGTTTGATGTTATTTACCACGACGAAGCGGAAGCAGAGTTAAAAAGTTTGCCCGTGGCCATCCGCGTGAAGTTCGACAAGCTGGTCACAAAACTGGAAGCCGATCCCCGACTGTTACGGGAGCCGCACACGAAGTCGTTAGGCGGTGGTCTTTTCGAAGTGCGAACAATGGGCGGAGATATATCGCGGGGGCTGTGGGTTTATCAGGCGGGCCAAAAAATCTATATGCTGAGGATTTTCATTAAAAAGTCGCCGAAAACGCCCCCCGCCGAAATCGAAACAGCCTGGCAGCGACTGGAGGAAATGAAACGTGAAGTACAGAACACATAAAGAGATCCATGCCGAAATGATGCGCGATGATAAATATCGCGCCGCATACGAAGCCGAAGAACGGAAAGAGCGCCTACAGGCGCTTTTGCTGGAGTGGCGCAAACATGCCGGACTGACGAGCGCACAAGTCGCCGAGCGCATGGGGGTTAAGCCGCCTACTGTGTCCCGGATGGAAAAAAATATAACGTCGGCCAGTGTCGACACGGTCGCCCGCTACGCCAAAGCGTGCGGAGTCGAGTCTGCGATGCTCTATTTTTAAGCCAGCAAAGCCCGCGATTAGCAGGCTTTTTTATGTCCGGCAAGCCCCCACTTGACCGCTTTCCCTTTTCAGTAATACTGTTTAAATACACAGTATTTTTTAAACAGGGGAATCATGGGACGCGACGTCAATTATCAGGTGGTTTACAGGGGCGAACGGCTGGAGAGTTACCAGCCTGGGGGTTGGGTGTTTTTTCAGCGTAGCCGAGAGAGTGGCGGCGGCTACTGGTTTGGCCGCACGTACGATTACTGTTTCATGCTGGAGTTTGATCGCCCTGTCTCACTTGCTGAGGGAATAAGGTACACGCTCACTGCTGACAGAGTCGCCATAACCGCGCACCTGTTCGATGACGATTTTGAGCTGACATAAAAAAGCCCGCTAATTGCGGGCTTTTGCTGCTTCAAATAAATTTGCGGTTCGTAGACCTTTTGTTGATAACAATATGCTTATCTTTACCGGGCTAATAAGCTTATTACAAGATAAAAGGAACGATTGTGAACGGACTATATAAACTTATATTACTTTTTTCGCTATCGACAGTATCTATATTTTCCCATTCAGCCACAAATAAAGAACAAAAAGAATTATCAACTACCATCGTCAACTTAATCGATAGTGCAGCACGTAAGGACGGTAATTTGTCTAGCGCTTTTTCGATTATATGCCCTAAAAATTCTTTCGATGGAACAATCGTTTTAAATCATGTGGGATATGACTTGAATACAAAATTCAATGGAACCCTATTAATAAATAAACCCGAATCTATTTATAATGGTGAGTTGACCTCTTTAATTCCAGAGGTCACGAACGAAGACGATTTTTTCTCTGATAAAGACTTCATTGCAATAGGTGAAACTTTCACCTTTTCAATGCCTAAGGGACATATCTATATTTCCGTATGGAAAAGCGGAAAAATTACGGTACAGTCCCAAATTTTAGGAGAGGATGAATCACCAAAGATAAAGTGCAAATTAGGTATGGTCGATTGATTAACAACATGCTTGCATAAACACTTGGATATTATTTATATCGTAACTAAAAGCCCACTTAGTGGGCTTCGTGTCCGGTCACAATCAACTGTGATTACGTTTGTATTCCATGAAACTATTTTCAAGTAGCTGTTTCATAGACAGGTTGTTCATTGATGCGAACGATTTATATTCTGTAAAAAACTCAGGATCAACATTGAAATTCATGGCTTTTCCGCCTTTCGATTCTCTGGCCCCTCTGCTGGTGGCCTGCACTGCTGATGCTGTTTGTTCGATGGTTGGTGCAGTGCGTGGTGGTCTTTTAGGTGATGCCATGATTACTTGTCCTCTGTAATGCTTTCGAAACGTGAAATGATGCCCTGGATCACACGATCTGCTTTCTCTCGTGGCCCTTTGTACTGACATTCGGTAATAGTTCTTCCCACATCCTGAGCTGTGCTAAGGGCTTTCTGGTGGGGGATGTAGCCATCAATCACAAAATAGGGTGTTGTACTGAAATATGCGCGTGCGTCTTCGTTATCTCGCTCACGTTCTGCACTGGATCTTGCTTCCGCTACCCCTGAAAACACGATTGCTATTTTCTCTGGTTGAACGCCCGCTACAACCAGTGAGTTTGCCGTTTCGGCGGTACTTTCCATATCATCAATAGAAAAGCGGGTAGGCAGTACAACCATGTCAGCCAGTTCTGCGACTTCAATTGACGACTTTGACGCGAAAGCCGGGCAGTCAAGAATGACGATGTCCCATGAACCGTTTTTAACTTCTTTCGCGGCCATTGATACTGCACCGAAGGACTGAACGGGCACAGATGGTAAAAAACCTGCTTCTTCACGCCGCTTAGCCCATTTTCTGATAGTGGCCTGGCCTAGTTCTAAATCGGCACCCAGCACACGCCAATCAGCCGCAGCATATGCAACGCCAAGTGCGCGGGCGATTGTTGATTTAGTCACCCCGCCCTTGCCTCCAATTAGAGCTATGGATAGCGTCATTAAGATTCCCTCCTGATAAATAATTAAAGAATTAACGTTTTGAGGGAGTTTACATCACCTCGCAAAACCAGTAAATAATTATTTAATTAAAGATTGGGCGGTTGCCCGCCCTTCGCCTGGACACTATCCGACGCATTCCCTGAACTCATTCAGAAAAGAGAGGATGTCAGCATTAATGCTTCTTAAGCTATTGATATGAATATCACTTTTGTCTTCTGCGTACTGATTCAGAATCGCATTTATGGCTACGTTTAGGTTGGCTATTTTGAGAAGAAAAGATAAGGTAGTTGCATCATCAAGCAAAGATAAAGCCTCATATGCTGTCGTGAGGCTGGCTATCTTTTCGTGTTGAACCACAGTCAAGGTAAACGCTGATGGTAGTAAATTTTGTAGAGTATGAGCGTCGTTAAGAAAGCAATCTAGTGCATCACAGTAGGCTTCGATTGCATCGATATTAACGATAACCTGATAAAGGTTTTCTTCCATTTTCCACCTCATAGAGATTACATATCGGTGATATGCTTCACCCTTGAGGAGCAAACTCATTACTTATACCCATCTGACAAGACTGATTACTTTTCCGATTATGAAAACTGTACATGTATTATCTGAAATAAATACTTCGGGAGAGTGAGTATTGTTATTCGAATAAACATGAAAACCTTCTTGTCCTATATCTCTGCGTGCCCATCTAACTATTGGTTTCTGGGCAGCATCGGAGAAACAAAAAAAATCAGCCTTGACTGATATATTTTTATCGCCGGTATTAACTAAAACTTCATCCCCTTCTCTAATATCGGGAAATAAGTAATCATCTGTAACCTTAATTAATTTTGTCAGAGCAGGAGAGGCCCCGTGAGCTTCGATGTGCTTTGCAGAAAACATCACCGAATCAACCTCTAATGGCGGTCTGCCGGGTACAACTGGATTTATCAGGCTGTAGCAGTAATTTTCAGCACCCTCATTTATGTCAGAAAGAGTGCTAAGCCAAACGGCAGAGCACTCTAAAGCTTTTGCAAGAACTTTGAGTGTGTCAAGCGAAGGTTGGCGGATCCCCGATTCATAGTTCTGGATAGAGGATGGAGCCAAATTAACTAACAAAGATAAATCTTTGATTGTTATGCCCTTTTGTTGTCTCGCCGCTTTAATTCTTTTCCCTATGATTTCTGGCGTTTGGATTGTCATTTAGTTAACCGTGAAATGTTCGCATTTTGGGTGGCAAATTTTATCCTAGCTGTGAAAAAAAACCGCTACAAATTGAATTAACTACTTCAATTTGAGTTGACACACAATATGAATTTTCTGTAACTTCGTTATGTGTTGTTAATTCGAGGTGTGGTTATGAAGATCAGTCTCCAGCAATGGGTTGAAAGCGAAAGATCAATAGCATCTGCGGCGAGAAAACTGGGTGTCAATGCCACCACATTATCTGCTTATTGCCGTGGTGATCGTTATCCAAGAGCAGATATGATGATGACTTTGTTAGAAAAACTTAGCGATGAAGTGGATTTTCATCTGTTGTTAAGCAAGCGAGCTGAGAAAAGCAAGGCACGGGTTCTCTGTAAACGCCGTCAGCGCAATAACATTCTTGTCAACAATCTATCTAAGCTAAAAAAAATATTTGAAGAGCAGACTCTTCGCTTTGAAGTTGACGAAAAGCAGACTGAATTAATTTTGTGCCGCTGGAAAACTACGAATGTCACAGTTGGAGAAGTTCGTAGCGCCCTCGAAAAACT
>NZ_VWVM01000026.1 GCF_008632075.1 Candidatus Pantoea gossypiicola | reverse complement strand
AAACCTCTTTACCAACATTTCCTTTTAATATCCCGAAGCGACACTTTGGCGTCCAGACTATATGGTATTGACAATGCCACAGCACGTGGGAAGCTTTTTGAAACCTGCTCATGTTGAATTTCCTTATCAGTTGTGGGGACAACAGATGAGGAGTTTGACATGGGCAGGTCTTTACAGGCAGAGCCAGAACCGAGGCGATAACCACGTCCATAGGACGTGGTTTTAAGTTGGCAATGAAAACGCCCGGCAAAGCCGGGCGTTATTTCAGGTCTGAGCCGTCTGTTACTGCTTAACGAACTCTTCTCCCTGAGCGATATCTTTCTTCAGCGTATCCAGCATGCCTGACAGCGCCTGCTGTTCGAAAGCGCTGAGTGTGCCAATTGGCCTGCGTTCAGCAATACCATTTTTACCGAGCAGCAGCGGCTGAGAGAAGAAGCGGGCATATTCGCTCTCGCCTTCCACGTAAGCACACTCTACAACATTCGCCTCACCCTTCAGCGCGCGTACCAGCGACAAACCAAAACGCGCGGCCGCCTGGCCCATCGACAACGTAGCCGATCCGCCACCCGCTTTAGCTTCCACCACTTCTGTGCCGGCATTCTGAATGCGTTTGGTTAAATCAGCCACTTCCTGATCGCTGAAGCTGACGCCCTGGACCTGTGACAGCAGCGGCAGAATGGTTACGCCAGAGTGGCCGCCAATCACCGGGACTTCCACCTGATCAGGCTGCTTTCCTTTCAGCGCGGCCACAAAGGTATTAGCACGAATAATGTCCAGCGTGGTCACGCCAAACAGACGATTTTTGTCGTAGACACCGTGCTTTTTCAGCACTTCTGCCGCGATGGCCACTGTGGTATTGACCGGATTGGTAATAACGCCAATCAGCGCTTTTGGGGCCGTTGTGGCAACCTGTTCAATCAGGTTACGGACAATGCCTGCGTTCACATTAAACAGGTCAGCGCGATCCATACCGGGTTTACGTGCGACGCCAGCAGAAATCAGTACCACATCGGCACCCTGTAAGGCAGGCGTGGCGTCTTCTCCACTAAAACCTTCAATAGATACAGCAGTAGGAATATGGCTGAGATCAACGGCAACGCCAGGCGTAACCGGCGCAATGTCATACAGTGAGAGTTCTGAACCTGCGGGAAGCTGGGTTTTGAGCAGAAGTGCGAGCGCCTGGCCTATGCCGCCAGCGGCACCGAGAACGGCAACTTTCATTCTTAACTCCTTATTAAGGTGGGGCAGAGATGGGCCGAAATTCTATCTGTGTCAGACCTTAATCAACTGCTCAGGCGATGATAAATATCCGCTGTTAATTCTACGTGTTTTCACGCTTGCTCGCCGGATTCAAAAGTTACTTATCATTGCGCCTGAATGACCGACAACTTTGCCGTCGTCAGACAGAGAACGGCTATGTGCGTTTTCTGTTACTACTTCTGTTACTACACCACCAATAATATAACAACTTTGCAACCTTCGCCTTTCGGGGTTGTGATGGGGGTTTTGGTCTGAGCGGATTTATTTGCTATTATCGCCGCCCGCTAGCCGCCCGAACACTGCTCATCAATCGACCGATTGCATAAAAATGCATTTAAATGCATAATCACCACTCTGCCGCGGGCGGATTCGCGGTTATTCTCTTTATTTATTGGTAACCTATGCGAAACCCATCGAAACAAGACGATCTGATCAAGGCTTTCAAAGCCTTATTAAAAGAAGAAAAATTCAGTTCCCAGGGCGAAATTGTTCAGGCGCTTCAGGATGAGGGCTTTGAAAATATCAACCAGTCCAAAGTCTCGCGGATGCTGACCAAGTTTGGCGCAGTGCGCACCCGTAATGCCAGGATGGAAATGGTCTATTGCCTGCCCGCTGAACTGGGCGTGCCGACCACCACCAGCCCGTTAAAAAACCTGGTACTGGATATCGACTACAACGATGCGCTGGTGGTAATTCATACCAGTCCGGGCGCAGCACAGCTGATTGCACGTATGCTGGATTCGCTGGGCAAAGCGCATGGGATTCTTGGCACGATCGCTGGCGATGACACAATCTTTATTACCCGTGCGCGCGACTTTACGGTTAAGCAGCTGCACAGCGCGATCCTCAACCTGTTTGAACAGGAGCTCTGATCGCTGACTGACGGCCTGCTATCCCGCCCCAGGTCGTCAGTTTGTTCTCTCTGCCCACAGTTTGTGTCACTCTGCCCCGCTGTTTAATACTAATAAGCCTGATTTAATACACCTTGCTCCTGGTCAGATCGCTTAGTCTGCTTAACCTTCTGCGCTATTTTACACTGCTTTACATCACTGATCCGACACCATTGCCCGGATCCAGATCAAACTCCAGTCCAATACACCTCATAGTTTCGCACTAAACGTTAAAGTGATCTATCTCACTGTTTTTGTGATTAAAATCATCGAAAAGGCTATTTTTTATGCTCTTTTTATAACGTTAAGTTATTAAAAGTAGACATAAGGATAAAGAATCACAAAAAAAGATTATTAGCCGAATATTAATTTCTCTCGTTATTAGTTCTATACTTCTTTTCGTGATGTAAATCACACTAACTAGAAAGATAAAAATAGACGACGAGGAAATATCTATGAACGTAAAAACTACCATCGCTACCCTGAGCATTCTCTCTGCACTCTCATTTGGTGCAGTAGCAGCAGAATCTATTAATGCCGTACAGGCACAGGATCTGCAGGCTGTCGGCACCATCAGTGTCAGTGGCGTCGCGGGTTCACCGATGGATATCAAACAGAAGCTCAGTGACAAAGCTGATCAGCAGGGCGCAAAAGCCTATCGCGTGATCGAGGCTTACAACAACGGTAATTATCACGCTACCGCCGCGCTATATAACTAAACCCGATAATGCCAGCGGCTTTCTGTCTGACGCGCCATTTTGCGCTCCGGAGAGCTGAAGCAAAATCTTCAGGAGAGTTGACCATGAAAATGAAATTAGCGATTGCTGCTCTTAGCCTGACGTCCCTGTTCTCAGTGGGAGCCAGCGCCGCCAGCCTGGTATCGAATGAACAGGCGCAGGGTTTGCAGCCCATGAATCAGACCATCAGCATTGGTGGACGTAACGGCGACCAGACGCATATCCGTCAGGTGCTGTCCGAGAAAGCAGATGCACAGGGCGCAAGCCACTATCGCATCATCGAAAACAACCAGGATAACACCTGGCATGTCACCGCTGAGCTTTATAAATAATTCACCGTGATGACGCCTGAAGGCGCATAACAGATCTCGACGACCCGCCCTTACGAGTAACCGCAGGTTGTTGAATGTATTGAGGAGATAACCATGAATATCAAAACAACCATCGCTACAGTCAGTCTGCTTTCTGTTATGGCGTTCGGCGCTTCTGCCGCACAGCTCGTAACCGGCGACCAGGCGCAGAATCTGCAGCCTGCGGGTACCGTGACCATCAGTGGAACCGCGGGATCGCCTATGGATTACCGCGCAGAGCTTTCACAGAAAGCGGATGAACAGGGTGCCAGCGCCTACAAAGTGATCGAGGCGCGTACCGGTGATAACTATCACATCACCGCACAGCTTTATAAGTAATTCCTCGTCAGATTAATGACGAACCCTTTGGCCCCGCTCGCCGGGGCCTTTTTTCATCTGATGTGTTATCTGACATTAAAGTGCAGCCGACCTTCCAGCTCCTCTTCCGCTTCATCAAATAACAGAATCAGCGCGCCATAACGCCGTCGCTGTCCCCTGCCCAGATTGACAAACTCAATCTCCAGCGGCATTGGCAACAGACCCCCGGTCACAACATCCCACAATCCATCCAGATCGCAGATGCGGCGTTCCTCCAGCGCAAATCGCTCGCTGAACTGGCGAAAGAAATGGGCCTGGTCGACTATTTCATTAAAATCAAAACGCTCGATTTTCATGCTGACGGCTCCCATGCTCCGTCTGCGGGCGGCCTCTGCCGCCCGGTCGTGACCGTTAGCTCAAACCGCCCAGGTGCAGCGCTTTGACCTCCAGATACTCTTCCATACCGAGTACCGAACCTTCGCGGCCCAGACCCGACTCTTTCACACCACCAAACGGTGCCACCTCGGTGGAAACGGCACATTCGTTAATGCCGATCATGCCGCTTTCCAGCGCCGCTGAAACGCGAAACACCCGTTGCAGATTCTGGGTATAAAAGTAAGCGGCAAGGCCGAATGGCGTATCATTGGCGCGGCGGATGACATCCTCTTCGTCATCAAAGCGGAAGCAGGCAGCCACCGGACCAAAGGTCTCTTCCTGCGCAAGCTGCATGCCTTCATGCGCCTCGCTAATGACCGTAGGCTGCCAGAAGTTGCCACCCAGCGCATGGCGCTCACCACCTGCCAGTAATTTACCGCCTTTTGCTACCGCGTCTTTAACGTGCTGCTCAACTTTTTCCACCGCCGACGCTTCAATCAGTGGTCCGACAATCACGCCCTCTTCCATGCCATTGCCGACTTTGAGTTTGCTGACTTCAGCAGCCAGCCGCTCAGTAAACGCATCATAGACAGCGTTATGAATATAGAAGCGGTTAACACTGACGCACACCTGACCCGCATTGCGGAATTTGTTGGCAATGGCACCCTGTACGGCGGCATCAATGTCAGCATCATCGAACACGATGTATGGCGCATTGCCCCCCAGCTCCATCGACACTTTCTTCATGGTTTCGGCGGCATTGCGCATCAGCAGCTTGCCCACCTGCGTTGAGCCGGTGAAGGAGATTTTGCGTACCGCTTTGCTGGCCATGATCGCATCGCTGATGGCATGGGTATCCCCAGCCACTGCGTTCAGTACGCCATCAGGTACGCCCGCCTGTTTCGCCAGTGCCAGCAGGGCAAAAGCAGAGAGTGGCGTGTTATTGGCCGGTTTAATGATGCCGGTGCAGCCCGCAGCAAGCGCTGGTCCCAGCTTGCGGGTCAGCATCGCCATCGGGAAATTCCAGGGCGTAATGGCAGCGACAACGCCAATCGGTTCGCGGGTCGCCAGAATACGGGAGCCGGGTTTTGCCGGCGGAATAATCTCGCCGTTCGCCCGTTTCGCCTGCTCGGCGAACCACTGAATGAAACTGGCGGCGTACTCCACTTCCCCTTCGGCCTCTTTAAGGGGTTTGCCCTGTTCGGTGGTCATCAGTTGTCCCAGCCAGCGCTTGTTCTCAATAATCAGCTGGTACCAGCGATTGAGAATTTCAGCGCGCGCTTTTGCTGTCTGTGCCCGCCATGCGGGAAAGGCGCGTTCCGCTGCGGCGATAGCCTGTTCCGTTTCCGCCTTACCGGCTTTTGCCACCTGCGCAATCACCTCGCCGGTGGCCGGATTGGTCACATCAAAAGTAGACGCAGCCTGATGCCACTGACCGTCCGCTAAGTAGCCGGTCCGGAACAGTTCGCTCTCTTGCAGTGATTTCATTGATTCGCTCCTGTCAGTTTTGCTCTTCCGTCTGGAGAGTATAGTTGGCAAAAGCGACAGATTTTGTGATGGATGGGGATTGCACAGGCCGCTGCAGGTCGCAGCGGCCAGATTCAGATTTGGATGAGCGTATTCTGGTATTTATCCAGCATCGTCGCCAGTCGTTTGACCGGTTCCGTCACGCTGACGGGTGCCTCGTAGTGGACCAGTTTTTCCTGATAGACATCCAGCTCTTTAAGCAGACGTTCAAAGTAGTAACGGCGCTTGTCGTCGCTGCTGGCGGAGATCACCCGGTCGGCGGTGTAACGCAGTTGTCGGTGATACGCAGAGAGATCGGCGTTAACCGGCACTTCTGCGTCGCGTAATCGCTGATGACCGATGATCAGCGTCAGGGCGATGCGATATTTATTGATATCGCCCGGAAACAGGTTCAGTAGCAAAAACAGTTGCTGATAGAGCGCTGGCAGATGATTTTCACGCCGACGCGCCTGATTGGTGGTCATGGCCGAAACAGCTGCATACATAAAGCGGTTCAGCAGTTTGCGGCCGGTGCGCGCCTTCGATTTATCCCGAATCAGCAGAATGACCATCATCGCGACAAAGCAGCCGATAACCTGACCGAGCACATTATCGAGGAAGACGTTAATGTGAAATTCCATCGGATTATCGAGAACCAGCACGTTGAGCGTACCAATCAACGCACCCAGCGTGCCGAGCTGACGCCGCTGAATGAAGATGCCGCCGATAAAACCCAGCAGGCCGATGGCGATGCAGAGCAGCAGGGCGCTCTGCTGGGTCGAGGGGAGCACATACATAAAGTAGAGCGCGCCCAGCGGCACCGCGACCGTCATGCCGTAGAGAAAATCTTTTGCCATCATCAGTGGATTAGGCATACGCATCGCCAGCGCGGTAATAACGGCCAGCATGACCATACAACCACTGCCAGACGTCCAGCCAGTATAGAGCCAGAACAGCGAACCCAGCGCGGTTGCAACGAAGGTGCGGATGCCGTTAATCATCGCATGATGTGTCTCAGCAGAACGCGCCTGAATCACCACTTCACGCTGCAGAATCTCCTCTTCCAGCGAGGTTATCCGGCTGTTGCTTTTGATGCCTTTAAGCAGCAGCAGATATTCGGTGGCGCTGCCTACCCAACTGGCCAGCGTGACCGGCGTTGATTTACCACTCGCACCAATCACCCGCCGCATTACCTTCATCCGCTTATGTACCTCTTCAACCGTCGAGGCCGGCTTTTCAACCATCAACCGATACTGTGGCGGAATGTAGTCCGGGCGGGAATTCTGGATCAGAAAGGTTTCAGCGGCCTGCGTAATCAGCGTCAGCGACAGGGTGTTGAGCATCTGCAAGCGGCGGTTACTGTTCTTCCAGCGTGACGATTCCATCATCAGCTGGCTGCGCATACTGTTCAGCGCCGTGGTGCGCCGCACCAGCGCGCTCCAGGCTTTATCGACCTCTTCTTTATCACCGTGTGCGACGCAGAGTTGCAGCAGCTGATAGTGCGCCACCAGCAATGAATCAACTTCCGCGTCGATCACTTTTTTAATCGAACGTGGCGAGAAGATCATGTCGGCAAGGATGGCACACAGAATACCGAGTACGATTTCACTGCAACGCTCTACCGCATATTGGGGCACCAGTGTCAGACCGCCGCTGGCGTTAGCGGTTACTACAATAATCAGCGCGGTATAGCCTGCCAGACCCAGTGCGTAAGAGTTCTCGACTTTGATTAGCGAAGAGAGCCAGACGCAGAGTCCTGCCCAGATGCAGCACAGCAGCAGCATCACAACCGGCGCACGAACGGTGGCGATCATGATGGTCAGCGCGGCGATACAACCGATGAATGTCCCGATAATACGTAAAACGCCGCGATAGCGCAGTGCCCCGGAATAGGGATCGCCACCTGCCGCAAATGCCGTACCGCCCGCTACGATCCCGGCAGTCATCACCGCCCAGCGCGGCGTTTCGAGGTTGAAGTGAAAGCCGACCATCAGCGCTAACACCAGCGCAAAGGTCAGCTTTACCGGGAACCGCAGGAACTCGATCATATCGCCCTCTTAACCAAACTCACGCAGGCGATTAAACAGGCGGACCATCGGTGAAACCTGTTCAGGCTGGCGATCGGCCTGACCGGTAATGACCACGGTCGCAGTGGTTCCGGCCGGGAAGCGATTGCCGGGCTGCTGATCAAGCCGGATGCGCACCGGTACACGTTGTGCCAGACGGACCCACTCCAGGTTGGAGTCCACCGTTGCCATGCCTTTACTGTCAACCGAGCTGCTGCTGTTGGTGACGCCCGCAGCTACGCTGTCCACGGTGCCACGCAACACAATGTTGCTGCCAAGTGGCGTCACTTCCGCGCGGAAGCCCTTCTCAACGCCGTGCAGTTTGGTCTCCTCCAGGTAAGCCAGCACATAGAAAGAGTGCTGCTGAACCAGCGCCACCGCCACAGAACCACGGGTAATAAATTCGCCCTGGTAGACGTTAAGGTTGGTGACCCAGCCATCGGATGGCGCTTTCACGGTGGTGCGCTCAAGATCGATCTTCGCCAAATCACGCGTCGCCACCGATTTTGCCAGCTGATGCTCACTGGTTTGCAGGTCATTATTGGATTGTTCGATAGCCTCGCGCGACATCGCAGAGGTGCCAAGCTGGTTGCGGCGGCCGGCTTCGCGACGTTTCTCACTCACCAGGGCCTGGTAATATTCAACATCCGCCTGTGCCTGATCGAGCGCTTTCTGATAGCGAGGACGGTCAACCACAAACAGCGTGTCGCCCTTCTTCACCAGCTGGTTGTCGTGTACCGGAACCTCGGTAATCAGGCCAGTGACGTCAGGCGAGATTGCCACCACGTCAGCTGCAAAACGTGCATCACGGGTCCAGGGTGATTCGGTATAGAACACCCAGGCGCGGAAGATGATAACCACTGCGATGATGACCAGCAGAATAGTGATCGCGTAGCGCGCGATTTTTCTTATGAGTGCTTTCACTTCAACCTCAGACTAATAAACGGGAGACAAGGTAAAACACACAGCAGTAAAGCGCTGTATTAAAGAGTGCCGGATGCCAGACAAGATCGTAGATGCCGCTCGGCGTCAGCACGCGTTTCACTAACCAGAACAGCATCAGTGAAATAATCAATTCGATGAAAACGGGCGGAAAAGAGAGCCCAAACATGACAAATACCGGAAGCACACTCATCACAAATCCTTAGTTCGACCTTGCCGGGATACTTCGTTGCCTTTTCAGATGTCGCAGGAAAACCCTCTGGCAGCGTTATCCGAACCGCAGCTGGCTTAATAATAGCGTATCATCGAAGGGTATCAGGCAATGAAGAATCACCGGGAAATACCCCGGCGCGCTTATAATAACGCGCCTGACTATACGTTTTCTACAGAATGTGATCTAAATCACTTTTAAGCCAGAGTAAATAATGGAACGACTGAAAGGTATGTCTGTCTTCGCCAGAGTGGTCGAACTGGGTTCGTTTACCGCAGCGGCGCGTCAGCTTCATCTGAGCGTCTCATCTATCAGCCAGATTGTCGCGAAACTGGAAGATGCATTGCAGGTTAAGCTGCTGAATCGCAGTACCCGCAGTATCGGGCTGACCGAAGCGGGTAAAATCTATTATCAGGGCTGCCGCCGTATGCTGGCGGAAGCGACGCAGGTGCATGAACAGCTCTACGCGTTTAACAATACGCCGATTGGCGTGTTGCGGATTGGCAGCTCCTCGACTATGGCGCAGAACGTGTTAGCGGGTATGACCAGCGATATGCTGCGGGAGTATCCCGGGCTGAGTGTAAATCTGGTTACCGGCGTTCCGGCCCCGGATTTGATTGCGGATGGTCTGGATCTGGTGATTCGGGTGGGCGCATTAAAAGACTCCAGCCTCTTTTCGCGTCGCCTTGGCGCGATGCCGATGGTGGTGTGCGCCGCAAAAAGTTATCTGGCCCAGCACGGCACGCCGGAGAAGCCGGGTGATATCGATAATTTTTCCTGGCTGGAATATAGCGTACGGCCCGACAACAATTTTGAGCTGATTGCGCCGGAAGGCCTGGTGACCCGCCTCGCGCCACAGGGACGTTTCGTGACCAACGATTCGCTGACGCTGATCCGCTGGCTGAAGTCGGGCAATGGCATCGCTTATGTGCCGATGATGTGGGTGATTGATGAGATCACCGCAGGCGAGATCGATATTCTGTTTCCGCACTATCAGTCTGATCCGCGTCCGGTGTATGCACTCTATACCGAGAAGGATAAACTGCCGCTGAAGGTGCAGGTCTGCATCGATTATCTGACCGACTATTTTGAACAGGTGGCTGAACAATATCAGCAGCACCGTAAAAGCTGACAACCCGCCGGGCGGCGGGTTGCTGAGGTCACATCAGGCGGTGCCGCCGATGGTCAGTTTATCCAGCTTCAGGGTGGGCTGACCGACACCAACCGGCAGGCTCTGGCCCTCTTTACCGCAGACGCCGACACCTTTATCCAGCGCCAGGTCATTACCTACCATCGAGATCTGCTGCATCGCTTCAATGCCGGAGCCAATCAGCGTGGCACCTTTAACCGGTTTGGTGATTTTGCCCTTCTCAATCAGATAAGCCTCTGAGGTGGAGAAGACAAATTTGCCGGAGGTGATATCCACCTGACCGCCACCAAAGTTCGGCGCATAGATGCCGTACTCAACGCTTTCAATAATATCCTGCGGCGATGATTTGCCTGCCAGCATATAGGTGTTAGTCATGCGCGGCATCGGCAGATGTGCGTAAGATTCACGGCGTCCGTTACCGGTCGGGCTGACGCCCATCAGTCGCGCATTCAGCTTGTCCTGCATGTAGCCTTTTAACACCCCATTCTCAATCAGCATGTTGTACTGACCGGGAACGCCTTCATCATCCACCGCAAGTGAACCGCGCAGCCCTTCAAGGGTGCCGTCATCCACCACGGTACAGAGCTCAGACGCAACCTGCTGACCGATTTTACCGCTGAACACGGAAGTGCCACGGCGGTTAAAGTCACCTTCCAGACCGTGACCGACCGCCTCATGCAGCAATACGCCCGGCCAGCCCGCACCCAGCACTACCGGCAATGCGCCAGCAGGAGCTGCCACCGCAGAGAGATTAACCAGCGCCATGCGCACTGCTTCACGCGCCCATGCATCAGCACGCACGTCACCATTTTCATCTTCAAGGAAGAACGCATAACCGGTGCGTGCACCGCCGCCGCTTGCGCCGCGCTCACGCTTGCCCTGGTCTTCAACCTGAACACTGATAGAGAGGCGAACCAGCGGACGAACGTCTGCCGCCAGCGTGCCATCAGTGGCCGCCACCAGCACCTGCTCGTAAACACCGGTCAGGCTGGCGTTGACTTCCTGCACGCGCGGATCAGCCGCACGGGCGACTTTATCGACGCGATGCAGAAGGGCAATTTTTTCTTCACGCGTCAGGCTGCTCAGCGGATCGACCGTCGAATAGAGCGGACGGTTCATCACGGCAGACAGCGTATGGGCCTTGCCGTTTCCCTGTTCGCGTACGATGCTGCGAGCCGCTTCAGAAGAGAGACGTAGCGCATTCAGCGTAATCTGGTCGGCATAGGCGAAGCCGGTTTTCTCACCGCTGACCGCACGCACGCCGACGCCCTGATCGATATGGTATGAGCCATCTTTAATGATTTTGTCTTCCAGTACCCAGGATTCGTGGAAGCTGGACTGAAAATAGAGATCGGCATAATCCAGACGACGTTCTGAAAGCTGCCCTAACAGGGAAAATAGGTCCTGCTGATTAATGCCGTTAGCAGTCAGTAACTGCTCACTTACCAGGTTCAGAGTCATCGTTTCTCACTCATTATGTGCTCAGATAATCATAGCCTGCGGTAATTCCGGTACGGCGTCAAATTCACTTGTTGTCTGTTTCTCGCGGTTTACGCAGGACTTCATTGATTTCCGGTTTATCCAGTGGGCCACTGATGTGATAACGCAGCAGCGATATCTTGTTCCACAGGGGTCCCAGAACTTTACTGGCAGCAAATACCGCCGCGCCAATCACCGGATTAATCGCAAAGGCGGTCGCTACGCCGACAGAGGCAGAAATCTCAGGCGCAACCACTGCTTCCATATCGATCTGACGCTTCACCAGATCGAGATTGCCCTGCATGGCGATGTCCGCTTCCAGTCCATCCACCAGCAGGTTATCGGTGCGCATGACGCCGTTTTCGATCCAGGCCGTGCCGTTAATCGAATCGAAATAGAAAGAGTTGGTGAAGGTGTCGCTGAAGTCGAAGCGCAGTTTGCGCAGCAGCGCATCAAAACTGACCAGCCGCAGAATTTTCCCCGCCGTGCCGGTGTTCACATCTGCGATCTGGCCTTTGCCAAAGTGGGTCTTCAGGGTGCCGCTCAGCGTCTCTGCGGAGGGCTGCCAGGGTGCAGAGCGCCAGTGCAGGTCGTAAGTAATATCAAAGGGCGCATCACGCAGCGGGGTATTCACGCCAAACCAGTTGGTCGCATTATTAATATTCGGCCCCTTAAGCGTGCCCTTCAGCGAGGTGCGCTGGTCTTGCGGACGGTTGACCCACTCACCATTGATTTTCAGCTGCGAACTGCCGGTATCCACTTTCCCGTTAGTAAGCGCTAACGTATCTCCTTCAGGTTGCAGCGTCGCGGATACCTGACCATATTTCTGGCCCAGTACCCAGCACTCTTTACAGCGCAGCTGTAAGGCGGGCCACTGGCTGAAGTTAATGTTTGTGGTTTGCTGAGAAGCCGCTTTGCCGCCCTTGCCTGCATCGTTCTCCCACTGCGGATTGTAGTAAAGGTAATCGAGGTTCACCTGCCATGGCGCTTTGGGAGCCATCGCCAGTTCACCGCGCAGCTCTTTCGCATTGACGCTGACCTGTCCTCTGCCACCTGAACGCTGTGCCAGCGTCGCCTCAACCTCATGCCATTGCTGTCCGGCCAGCGTGACCGCCGGACTGCGCAGCGTGATGTTACCCGGCACTGTAACGCCACCGGTCTGGAAGTCGCCGTCGCCGTCTGACGCACCCGCAGAGCCGCCTGCAGCCATCAGCGCTACCCAGGCCTCACCATCCAGCGCAGGCAGATTCAGTATCATCCCCTCATGGTCGGGTAGCGCAGGCGTTTTCTTTGTATCATTCAGCCAGATGCCACGATCTACGCGCAGCGTCGGCTCCAGCAACCAGCGGCTGTTAAAACGGTGGTTTGCATTGACGCTGCCGCTGAGATCGAAATGGTTCAGGTCCCCACTGGCCTGAATGGCGACTGGCATCGCCTCACCGGCTTTCTTATCAAGCGGCGCGGGTAAGTGACTACTTACTTCTTTAGCATTACCGTTCAGCGCCACGTCATAACGTGCCCCGCCATGATGGGGCAACGTAATATTGACGTCGCCCTGCCACGGCAGATGCCCGCCGAGCTGCTTGCTGACGACTGCCGGAATCTGACTGATTTTCGCGGGTTGCCAGTCGCCCTGAAGTTTGACGTTAACACCAAAGTCATCCGGGTTCTCCTGGGTGCTGAAACGGACGCCCATCGGCTGTCCAAACCAGTTCGCACGCAGGTCCTCACTGGCCAGATTGCCGTTATCATAACGGAAGCGGCCAGAAAGGTTGTTGAGGGTGGTTTTTAGCGGTTTGATAAACAGCGCGTTATTGTTCAGATCGACATTACCACGGGCATGTACCTGCTCTCCATCCAGTGGAATGTCCAGATTCAGATGGCCACCGACACGGCCTTTAATCTCCAGTTGCTTTAGCGCAGCACCCAGCGAAGGTTTGAGCGGCGTCTGTTCGAAATAGTCAGCGATCTGCTGGCCTTCACCACTGATATCACCATCAATGATCAGCTTCTCTTTCAGGTAGTCGGGGATTACCGCGCTGACGTTGCGTGCTTCCACCTCGCCCAGTCTGGCCACTGGCGCATTCATCCACAGACCGTCGTTCAGGAAGTTAAGGTCGATATCGAGATGACTGATCGCTGGCCATTTGGGCTGAAATGCATAAGTTGCCTGACGAAGCGGCACCCAAACCTGGAACATGCCATCATTATGCTTGAACGGGAACAGCGCCGGGTTACCGGCAAACAGCAGTGTGGCGTTGTCCACCTTACCGCCCTTCACTGCCCCACTCAGATAGTGCGTCAGCCCGTTACCCATCAGCGGTACCGGGAAATAGCGCCACGCATCGCCTGCATCGGTCACCCGGATACCCGCCAGAATATCCAGACGGGGCTCGCCGCCGCTATTCTGCTGATAGCTGAAATCGCCGCGTGCCCAGAGCGAACGAGCCTCAAGGTTAAGATTTTCACCCGCCAGCGTCAGGCCATGTTCATCTTTAAGCCAGCGCAGCGCCCCGGTCACCCGCTTAATCTCTAACGGAGCCTGGAACATATCGCCATAGGGGACGGTTGCCGCGCCCATATCCACGCTGACCTGACCATGGCTCAGGCTGCCGCGTGCTTCTCCGCTCAGGTGACTGATGCCCGGCAGCAGTTTCCAGTGTTGCCAGCTGAAATCACGCCACTTCACCTGTAAGCGGGTTTTTTCAGGCTGCTGTAATGGAATATCCAGCGCCAGGCCATCGATGGTGCCCTGTGGCTGCAGCGTCTGCCAGTTTTCAAACAGTGCCGGAGAGAGCGGCGCAAATAGCGGAACGATCGGCGCAATATGACTGAGCACCAACTGTGTGGCGCGCACCCGCACTTCCTGCTGACCATCCGGCCCCAGCAACTGCTTATCTTCAGGACGCCATAACAGCGAGAAGTGGCCGGCGGGCCAGGCCTCGCCGTCAGTGCTGAGCCGGGTCTGCGGCACATTGACCACCCAGCCATTCTGGAAGCGTGACAGATGCGCGGTCAGCCCATCAACCTCTATGCGGTGTCGTCCGGTTTCACCCTGCCAGCTGGCACCGCCCTTGCGCAACAGCAGATCGCCAGCATAGATGTCGCCATTGCGCAGGTTGACCCAGGCCGCCAGGCTGAAGCGGGCGCTGTCCAGCCGGGTATTGTCGCGCACCCAGCGGCCCAGCCATGGACGCATGTCGACGTCATCAGCCTGCATCCAGATGCGGCCGTCATTAAGTAAACCGTTGCTGTCGTTAAGGTCAAGCCGTACCTGAACCACGCCGTGCTGACCGGTAAAGCTCGACAGACTGACTTCGCCTTCGGCACGATGGCGGTTATCTTCATTGACCCAGGTGAGTCGGGGGATCGCCAGCTCAGCATGCTGGCCGGAAGGGGTACGGAAACGAATAGTGCTGTCGCGCAGGTCAAAGTGGTCAAACTGACGCAGGAAGAGCTCGTTAATCTGTGCCGGACGGAAGCTGTTTTTCTCTTTGTCGTTGTCGAGTAAGGGGCGATTCGTGTCGAGATGCAGCTGCCAGAAGGTCAGATCGCGGAACTGCCAGCGCCAGTGCAGCAGAGACTGCCAGACGTCAAGTGCCAGATTGATACGTTTAATCGTGAGTTTGCCGTTTTCATGCAGATCGACGCTGAGGTCACGAACCTGAAGGGTTGGGCCGAAATTCTCCCATTTACCCTGTAACTGGCTGGCGTTGACCGGCACATCCGTTTTGTCGGAGATGAATTGCAGAAGGTTGTTGCGATAGCTGTCGAGATGCGGCATAACCAGACGCAATCCGCTGACCAGCAGCGCGACAATCACGATGATTGCCGCGACCAGCAGTAACAAAATCCTCGGCAACTGCCTCACTCACGCCTCTCCTTGTGTTCCGTAAACGACGGATAGTTGGTTCTCATACCCGACCGTCTTCAGATAAAAGCGTTGAAACGCGCATTTTATCCCAAACAAGGGCGTTTATTCAGCCCGATAACGGGCTGACGTTACATCATTACCACGTCGAACTGTTCCTGAGTGTAGAGCGCTTCAACATGAACTTTAACCTGCTTACCAACAAAGATTTCCACTTCAGCCAGCGCATGAGACTCGTCGGTTTTTAACGCTTCACCCACTGTCGGTGAAACATAGACCAGGAAACGGTCAGAATCATAGGCGTGGTGAACCCGTACAATCTCACGCATGATTTCATAGCAGACTGTTTCAACCGTTTTCAGGGTGCCGCGCCCTTTGCAGACCGGGCAATCCTGGCACAGGACATGCTCAATGCTTTCACGGGTACGCTTACGCGTCATCTCTACCAGACCCAGCGCCGAGAAACCATTAATCCCGGTTTTAACCCGATCTTTACTGAGCGCGCTTTCCAGTGAATGCAGTACCCGGCGTCGATGGTCTTCATTGCTCATGTCGATGAAGTCGATAATGATGATACCGCCCAGATTACGGAGTCGCAGCTGACGCGCGATCGCCTGAGTGGCTTCAACATTGGTGTTGAATATCGTCTCATCGAGGTTGCGATGACCCACAAATGCGCCGGTATTGATATCAATGGTGGTCATTGCTTCGGTCTGATCGATGATCAGATAGCCGCCTGACTTTAGTTCAACTTTACGATCCAGCGAGCGCTGAATTTCATTTTCAACGTCAAACAGGTCAAAAATAGGCTGTTTACCGTTGTAGAGCTCCAGTTTACCGGCCATCTCGGGGATATATTCACTGGTAAATTCCACCAGCATGTCGCAGGTCAGACGCGAGTCAACCCGGATGCGATCCAGCGCTGCACCCGCAAAATCACGCAGGATACGCTGTGCCAGGGCCAGCTCGCCATAGAGCAGACAGCGGGTCTGGTTGCGCTTTTTACGCTCGCTGACTTTGGTCCAAAGACGTTTGAGAAAAGCCGCGTCCTGCGCCAGCTCCTCTTCGCCAATCCCTTCTGCAGCGGTGCGGATAATAAAGCCGCCCAAATCGTCACAGTAGTCAGCGACTACCGCTTTAAGCCGATCGCGCTCTTTCTCACTCTCGATGCGCTGAGAGACACCGACATGCGATGCGCCTGGCATAAAGACCAGATAACGCGAAGGCAGGGTAATGTCCGTGGTCAGCCGGGCACCTTTGGTGCCAAGCGGATCCTTGACCACCTGAACCACCAGATCCTGCCCCTGACGCACCAGCTCGGCGATATCGCGCACGATGAAATTTTTCTTTTCGTCGCCCGCCACACATTCCGTATGCGGCATGATGTCAGAGGCGTGCAGAAAGGCCGCTTTTTCCAGGCCGATATCGACAAAGGCGGCCTGCATGCCTGGCAGAACACGGCTTACCCGCCCTTTATAAATATTGCCAACAATGCCGCGCCGCGCTTCACGCTCAATATGGATTTCCTGAAGGATGCCGCCGTCAATGTAGGCAACGCGTGTTTCAGAAGGCGTGACGTTAACCAGTAATTCAGCCGTCATGTTGACCCCTTACGGCACGCAGTGACTGGAAATGGCTGAGCAGCTCCGCTGTCTCAACCAACGGTAATCCGACCACTGCATGGTAACTTCCATTAATTTTGCGGACAAAGTTTCCTCCCCTGCCCTGAATGCCGTATGCACCCGCTTTATCCATCGGCTCACCGGTAGCGATATAGTCGTCGATGTCGCTCTCAGTTAAGGTGCGGAATGTCACATCAGTGGTCACGATGCAATCCAGCGCCTGCTGGCTGTCGGCCAGCGCTACTGCCGTCATAACCTGATGCGTATGACCGGAGAGTTTACGCAGCATTGCCTGGGCATCGGCGGCATCGCGCGGTTTTTCCAGCACATCACCATTCAGCACGACAATCGTATCTGCGCCCAGCACCGGCAAATCCTGCGCGGCCAGTTTTACACCCGCCTGCGCTTTGTCATTGGCCAGGCGACGGACATAGCACTCCGCCGCTTCATTCGGCTGACGCTGCTCTTCAACGTCAGTCACGATGCGCTCGAATGTCAGGCCAAGTTGAGTTAACAGCTCACGACGACGCGGTGAACCGGAAGCAAGATAGAGGGTTAACATAAATTTCCTTATTGAACAGCAAACTGGCGACGAATTTTTCTCATAAGTAAGAATAGCCAGGGCCAGAGAATACCGTCGACAACACTGCTCCAGAAAATTTCAGGTCGGAATGAAACGTTGATTACCAGGAATTCTGCCCAGAAGACAATCACATCCATCGCCAGTGACAGCACCATAACCATTAACGCTTGCTGCCACAACGCTAAGTTGCGGAATAACTGGAATTTAAAGGCTATCAGGTAGGCGATGATGCTGAGCGCCAGCGCACGCACGCCAAGCGTGGACCCGGCAATCAAATCCATGATGGCACCCAGCATAAATCCGCTGCCGACGTTGACACGATGCGGCAGTGCGAGAACCCAATAGATAAGGATGAGCAGCAGCCATGAAGGCCGGAACATATAAATCTCATCCGGCCATGGCATGATCTGCAGGACTAACGCGACCAGGAAAGAGAGCCAGATGACCCAACGTCCCTGGCTGCGATATCGACTCAAGGCTGACCCCCGCGTGAACGCGAGGAGTTACTCTGTCCGCTACTGCCACTGCTGACTGTCGACGGAGCAGGCGGCCCCATCTGTGTGGCAGGCGCAGGCGGACCCATTTCACCCGCAGGCGGCAAGACCTGCGGCATCATCTGCATCAGACGCTCATTCGCAACGCGATGAACCTCATCCTGCGGCAGCGGCATATCGCCATTACGATCCGCACCCCACAGCAGCAGCAGATAACGCAGACGCTGCAGACCCGCGGTCGGATGCGCCTGAATCACCGTGTAAGCGCGCTGAGTATCCACTTTCACTGAGGAGACCACGCCCACCGGATAACCCTCAGGAAAACGACCCCCGATACCTGACGTCACCAGCACATCGCCGACCCGAATGTCCGTATTACCCGGCAGATGCTCAAGCTGAAGATCTTCAGTACAGCCGTTACCCGCGGCAATCACACGAATGTCATTACGCAACACCTGAATAGGCAGCGCGTGTGACGCATCGCAGATCAGCAGAACACGGCTGGTGAGCTGTCCAACGGCGATAACCTGACCGACCACGCCTTTGTCACTGATGACCGGCTGACCTTCATAAACACCGTTAACGCTGCCTTTGTCGATCACTACCTGGTCGGTGTAAGGATCGGTGCCGGTAGAGATCACCTGCGTCACCATCTTTTGCTCATCCTGACGCAGCGGTGAACCCAGCAGTTCACGCAGGCGTGCGTTTTCCTGCTTATATTGCCCCAGCATTAGCAGGTTACTGTTTTTCAGGAAGAGCTCACGACGTAACGCTTTGTTTTCCTGCTCCAGTTGCTGACGCGACGCCAGCGACTCCGACACGCCATCCAGCAACTGACGTGGCCCATTAGCCAGGAAGTAAAACGGACTGACCGACGTATCCAGATAGTTGCGTATTTGGGTGAAAGAGCTCACACGGCTGTCGGCAATGATAATGGCAATTGCCACGATGACCGCCAGGAAAAGACGCAACTGCAGGGAAGGTCCCCTGCTAAAAATCGGCTTCATATAATCTGCGTGATCCTCGACAACAGGAGAGGAAGCGACGGCCAAACACCGTGCTTCCCTGGGCTGAACGCACTGTACCGGCATAGATTTCGCCGGCTCACATGCCACTCCCTCGCATGATCATTGCGTTCTCAGCCGGTTGAGGCAATTATTCTTCGCTGAATAAATCGCCGCCATGCATGTCGATCATTTCCAGCGCCTTGCCGCCACCGCGAGCCACACAGGTCAGCGGATCTTCAGCAACAACAACCGGAATACCCGTCTCTTCCATCAGCAGGCGATCCAGGTTACGCAGTAACGCACCACCACCGGTCAGCACCATGCCGCGCTCTGAGATATCGGAGGCCAGCTCAGGCGGACACTGCTCAAGAGCAACCATCACCGCGCTGACGATGCCGGTTAACGGCTCCTGCAGCGCCTCCAGAATTTCGTTGGAGTTCAGCGTGAAACCGCGCGGCACACCTTCTGCCAGGTTACGGCCACGAACTTCGATTTCACGGACTTCATCCCCCGGATAAGCTGAACCGATCTCATGCTTAATACGTTCTGCGGTCGCTTCACCAATCAGTGAACCGTAGTTACGACGCACATAATTAATAATAGCTTCATCGAAACGATCGCCACCAATACGTACGGATGAGGAGTAGACCACACCGTTCAGGGAGATCACCGCCACTTCGGTAGTACCACCACCGATATCAACGACCATTGAACCGGTCGCTTCAGAAACGGGCAGACCTGCACCAATTGCTGCAGCCATCGGCTCTTCAATCAAAAAGACTTCACGCGCGCCGGCACCCTGAGCGGATTCACGAATCGCACGACGTTCGACCTGCGTGGCCCCGACGGGTACGCAGACCAGCACACGTGGGCTGGGACGCATAAAGCTGTTGCTGTGAACCTGCTTGATGAAGTGTTGCAGCATCTTTTCGGTCACGAAGAAGTCAGCGATAACGCCATCTTTCATCGGACGGATAGCGGCAATATTGCCTGGCGTACGACCAAGCATCTGTTTAGCGTCATGACCCACGGCCGCGACACTTTTCGGTGAACCGGCACGGTCCTGACGAATAGCAACCACAGAAGGCTCGTTCAGCACGATGCCTTGTCCTTTTACGTAAATCAGGGTATTCGCGGTACCCAGGTCAATGGACAAGTCGTTGGAAAACATGCCACGAAATTTTTTAAACATACTAAGGGATAATCCTGCAAGCTGGGGGCGGAAAATAAAATCCGCTTACTTTACCAACCACACGAAGCTGCCACAAGGCGCAAAAACGTTCTGCTTCGGTGAAAAAAGACGCCTGATTGCGTTTAAGTCATCTGAACCCGCGATCCGTAGCAGCAGAATGGCGACCAGACGCCATCAGTACTGCATTGCACATGATTTCCGCTCACCATGCCCGACATAAAATTTAACATTTCCGGCACGATAGTTATGGGTTCAGATGCGGCTTAACATTAAAAAAAACCGTCATTTTCTGTCATTACGACAGCAAATCATTAAATACGGTAACGTTGGGAATACTTCTTCACGTTACTGTTAACCGGAAGCGAAGGGGCAAAAAAGTCGCCCTGCCCACCTGCCACCCCCAGCGCCACTAATGTCTGCCACTCCGCTTTGGTGCGGACACCGGTGGCAAACACCTGAATACCTGTGGACTTACAGACCTCCAGCAGACTCTGTACAAACAGCTGATTGGCGGTCCGCCGTTCAATGTTGCGTACCAGACCCGCATCAAGCTTGATCAGTTCCAGCGGCAGCTGTCGTATATAGGCGCTGCTGACGACGGTTAAACCCGCCTGATTCACCGCTACCCGACAGCCAAAAGCCTTAAGTGCGCGGAATACTGGCGTTAAATGGTCGATGTGTTGACAGACATCTGCCTCGGCAAGTTCAAATAAAAATCGTTTTCTTTGTGATTTGGGGCACTGCAGCAGCATATTCTGTAGCCAGAAGACAAATGAACGTTGCAGGAGCGAGGTCATCGTCACCGGCATTACCAGCGTCTCTTCCGGCCAGAGTTCAGAGAGTGCCGCGATGCGCGTGACCAGTTGACGATCCCAGCCATCAGCCATACCGAGCTGCTGCACCAGTGGCATATATTCAGCGGCCAGCACCTCTTTATCGCCGTCAAAGATACGGGTCAGCATGACCCGATGCTGTACTTTACCTTCGGTATTAACGGTGGGTTTATGGTACAGCCGCGGACCACCGCGGCTTAACGTATTCTCCAGCAGGGTTCGCCAGCGCACACTGCCCCGCCCGGCATCCTGAGGATTTCCTTCACCATTAGTCCAGTTATTCCCCCCCAGCAGTGCTGCACGTCGCGTGGCCATTTCGGCATTTTCTATCACCTGCAGGACGGTCTGCCCACTGTGCCAGGCGGTGATTCCGATGTGGATCAGATCATCGCGATTGACCAGGCGCATCGGTGGCAGAGAATCAACAGCATTGATCAGCTGATCGGCAATACTGTTTGCCTCTTTAAGACTGCGATGCGGCAGTAATACGGCAAAATCACTGCGAAAATAGCGTGCCAGCAAAGCGCCGGGATAGCGCAGCACAAAGGTAGAGAGCATGTTGACAAAATTGAACAGGTACTCCTCAACCAGCGCTGGCTCCAGTGAATCTTTCAGTGCGTCCAGATCGGGCAGGCGCACCATCATCACTACACCGTGGGTGCCGACAGCTTCCTGATCTTCCAGCAGGGTTGCGAGCTGGTTATCAAAGAACAGCCGGTTGTTAAGGCCAGTGCGTCCATCCTGCGCGGCAAAGGTGCGGATCAGCGTGTCGATACGCAGACGCTGTTCGCCCGCTTCCTGCAGATCCGCCAGCAGTACATCCATCGCGCGACTTGCCCTGGGTGGCCACTCATCCACATCCCGTTTCGGCACGACCCCGCGTTCGCCATTGATAATCGCCTCTGCCCGCACTTCAAGGTGCTCCATGCCACGCCACTGACGACTGAGCCAGCGATGCAGCAGCAGCAGCAGCAGACTCATCACCAGCATGACGGTAAAAAGAATACCCAGCGTAGAGGTGCCGGTGATTGAGCGCAGCCAGGTTTTGGCAGGATCAAGAGTGACAACCCGCAGCTGTAAGCCGGTCTGGTGCATCAAAGGTACATCGACCTGGATAAAACGATTGGGTTCGTCTTCCAGCATCTGGTTTTCGTGTCGGGAGAGAGTGAGGAAAGTCTGCCTGCCGTTATGAAGGGAAATCTGCTCGGCATTCATTATTGGCATCATACGCGTAAGCCAGTTATGAAGTTGTTCTGGCGTCTCGGAGAACATCGCCTGATCGATCTCGGTCGCCAGCACCTGCGCCCGATGTTCAACCCGCTGATGACTGAACCAGAAAATACTGAATGCGCAGCCTGCCAGCATCAATGACATCGCCAGCAGGCTTAAAAAGGTAATAAACGCAGATAATTTTGTGGTTAATCGCATCCCTGTGCCTGTATTGCTGCGGTGATAACCGGATCACCCCACCTTGTACCGTCAGCCTGACGAAAACGCGAGCAAAATAGCATAATTTGCCGCTGCCGACAGCGCCGAGTCGCATGAAGCCGAAGTATATCGTCGGGATAGGATTGCTGACGTTGATCCCGACACTTTTCAGCGCATTCTCATCGCACAGGCCAGCCAGGAAATTTCACATTTTCAGGGCGAAACTGGCTGATATCAGCGATAGTCATCATGCTGATTGATGTCATCCTGTCTGGAGAAGCCCCATGAAACGCATACCCTGTCTGACCGAAGCCGACGTAACGCCGGAAAGCATATTTAATATGAAGCGCCGCCAGGTGCTGAAAACGCTGGGACTCAGCGCTGCGGCGATGGGTATGCCGGGTGTGGCTAATGCCGATATTCTCAGCTGGTTCAAAGGCAACGATCGCCCACCTGCTCCAGCAGGCCGACCGCTCGACTTCACCAAACCGGCGCAATATCAGGCCGATCTGACGCTGACGCCTGCGGATAAAGTTTCCGGCTACAACAATTTCTATGAGTTCGGACTGGATAAGGCCGATCCGGCTGCCAATGCCGGAACACTGAAAACAGAGCCCTGGAAACTGACCATTGATGGCGAAGTGGCGAAGCCCATAACCCTGGATATGGATGACATCTTTAAACGCTTTGCTATGGAGCAGCGAATCTATCGCATGCGCTGCGTGGAGGCCTGGTCGATGGTGGTGCCCTGGGTAGGCTTTGAGCTGAATAAACTTCTCTCCCTGGCGGAACCCACCAGCAAAGCGCGCTTTGTTGCCTTCCAGACGCTCTACGATCCCGAGCAGATGCCAGGCCAGAAGGATCGCTTTATTGGCGGAGGCCTCAATTATCCCTATGTCGAAGGTTTACGTCTGGATGAGGCGATGCATCCGCTGACGATACTCACCACTGGCGTTTATGGTAAAGCATTGCCGCCTCAGAATGGCGCGCCGATTCGCCTGACGGTGCCGTGGAAATATGGCTTTAAAGGCATTAAGTCGATCGTCAAAATCACGCTGACCGACAGACAGCCGCCAACCACCTGGAACCAGATTGCCGCCGACGAGTATGGTTTTTATGCCAATGTGAATCCCCACGTTAATCATCCTCGCTGGTCACAGGCGACAGAGCGGTTTATTGGCCCAGGCGGCAGTCTGAAGGTCGAACGTCAGCCAACGCTGCTGTTTAACGGCTATGCCGAACAGGTGGCGTCGCTCTACCGCGGCATGGATTTACGGGAGAATTTCTAAGTGGTGCGCCTGTCGATAAAACAGATCATGTGGCTCAAGGTGATCCTGCACCTGGCAGCCCTGTTGCCGCTAATTTACCTGATTTTTGCCGCGATGCAGGGCGGGCTGAGTGCCGATCCGGCGAAAGATATTCAGCATTTTACCGGACGAATGGCGCTGAAACTGCTGCTGGGAACGCTGCTGGTCTCACCGCTGGCGCGTTACGGCAGGCAGCCGCTGCTAATCCGCACCCGCCGCCTGCTGGGCGTCTGGACATTTGTCTGGGCCTCTCTTCATCTGCTGAGCTATTACCTGCTGGAGCTGGGTGCGGACAATCTGCGTCTGCTGGGCAGCGAACTCATCTCCCGGCCCTATCTGACACTGGGGATTATCAGCTGGCTAATATTACTGGCCCTGGCGTTAACGTCGTTTCAGCGCGCTCAGCGCAGGCTCGGTAAACGCTGGCAAACCCTGCACAACGCGGTCTATCTTGTGGCGATTCTGGTCCCGATTCACTATATCTGGTCGGTGAAAACCGTGTCCCCACAGCCACTTATCTATGCTCTCATTGCTGCACTGCTGTTAGCCTGGCGTTACAAAAAATTTCTCAAATGGTGGCCCCGCTAGCGCTTCACCCGTTGTTTTCCTCTGCTGTTTTCTGATAAAAGATGTGGCCCGCAGGCTACATCCGATCATCTTCGCAGATAAGACCAGTATTTTGCTGCGAAATGACACGAAACGGATATAATGCCCGGCTTTATTGCTCGTCGGGTCTTCTTTTTCAGCCTGAAAGGTGACAAATGAAGATTCGCAAGGTATTTTACGCGATGCCTCAATGATTGCGGGAGATGGCAGCACGATGGCGCATAAATTACATATTCTGCTTTTAAACGGCCCCAATCTGAATCTGTTGGGAACACGTGAACCAGAGAAGTATGGTCATACCACGCTGAGTCAGATTGTTGACGATTTGACTCGTCAGGCAGACCAGTTGAATGTGGAGTTGAGCCACCTGCAAACCAATGCTGAATTTCAGCTGATTGATCGCATTCATGAGGCCAAAGGCAATGTGGATTACATCATCATTAATCCTGCCGCGTTTACCCATACCAGTGTCGCACTGCGTGATGCCCTGCTGGCGGTAGAAATACCGTTTATCGAGGTTCATCTCTCCAATGTGCATGCCCGCGAGCCCTTCCGTCATCACTCCTATCTTTCTGATGTTTCTGCTGGCGTGATCTGTGGGCTTGGCGCTGACGGCTACACATGGGCTTTACAAACGGCAGTAAAACGCCTGTCTCAAACTAATTAATCAAACTGAGTACGGAACCCCACTCATGGATATTCGTAAAATTAAAAAACTGATCGAACTGGTTGAAGAGTCTGGCATTTCTGAGCTGGAAATCTCTGAAGGTGAAGAGTCCGTTCGCATCAGTCGTGCACCTGCAAACGTGGGTTACCCGATGATGCAGCAGGCTTATGCTGCGCCGGTTCAACAGCCTGCTCTGGCGACAGCCGTTGCCCCTGTTGCAGCCGTTGCCGAAGCGGCACCGGCTGAAATCAGCGGTCACATTGTGCGTTCACCAATGGTAGGCACCTTCTATCGTACGCCGAGCCCGGATGCGAAAGCCTTTGTGGAAGTTGGCCAGAAAGTGAATGCCGGCGATACCCTGTGTATCGTCGAAGCTATGAAAATGATGAACCAGATCGAAGCTGACAAATCAGGCGTGGTGAAAGCTATCCTGGTTGAAAGCGGTCAGCCGGTCGAATTTGACGAGCCACTGGTTATCATCGAGTAACGGGGCAGATCATGCTGGATAAAATTGTTATTGCTAACCGTGGTGAGATCGCGCTGCGCATTCTGCGTGCCTGTAAAGAACTGGGCATCAAGACTGTTGCGGTTCACTCAAGCGCGGATCGTGACCTGAAGCACGTGCTGCTGGCAGACGAAACCGTCTGCATCGGCCCGGCGCAGTCAGTCAAAAGTTACCTCAACATCCCGGCGCTGATCTCTGCAGCAGAGATCACCGGCGCGGTGGCGATTCACCCTGGCTACGGCTTCCTCTCTGAGAATGCCGATTTTGCTGAGCAGGTTGAGCGCTCCGGCTTTATCTTTATCGGCCCGAAAGCAGACACCATTCGCCTGATGGGTGACAAAGTTTCTGCGATCAATGCGATGAAGAAAGCAGGCGTCCCGACCGTACCCGGTTCTGACGGTTCGCTGACGGATGATATGGAAAAAAACCGTGCCTTTGCTAAGCGCATCGGTTATCCGGTCATCATCAAAGCGTCTGGCGGCGGCGGCGGTCGTGGTATGCGCGTGGTGCGCGGCGACGAAGATCTGGAAGAATCCATCAACATGACGAAAGCGGAAGCCAAAGCGGCTTTCAACAACGACATGGTTTACATGGAGAAGTATCTGGAGAATCCGCGCCATATCGAGATTCAGGTACTGGCTGACGGTCAGGGCAACGCGATCTATCTGGGCGAACGTGACTGCTCCATGCAGCGTCGTCACCAGAAAGTGGTCGAAGAAGCGCCAGGCCCAGGCATCACAGAAGAACAGCGTCGCTTTATCGGCAATCGCTGTTCCCAGGCCTGTATTGAGATTGGCTATCGCGGCGCAGGTACCTTCGAGTTCCTGTACGAAAACGGTGAGTTCTACTTCATTGAGATGAACACCCGTATTCAGGTAGAACATCCGGTAACCGAGATGATCACCGGAGTGGACCTAATCAAAGAGCAGTTGCGTATTGCTGCGGGCCAGCCACTGTCGATTAAACAGGAAGATGTGATCATTCGCGGACATGCGGTCGAGTGCCGTATCAACGCCGAAGATCCGGTGACCTTCCTGCCAAGCCCGGGTAAAATCACCCGCTTCCACGCGCCAGGCGGTTTTGGCGTGCGCTGGGAATCGCATATTTACTCAGGCTACACCGTACCGCCTTATTACGACTCCATGATCGGCAAGCTGATCACCTATGGCGAAACACGTGACGTGGCTATCGCTCGTATGAAAAATGCGCTGGCGGAACTGATCATCGACGGTATCAAAACCAACGTTGAACTGCAGATGAAAATCATGTCCGACGAAAACTTCCAGCACGGTGGAACCAATATCCACTATCTGGAGAAAAAACTCGGCTTGCACGAGAAATAATCGCAACGCTGAGTCAGTCTGAGGCCGGTTAATCCGGCCTTTTTCTTTTGCCGCTGGCGTTAAGGTTGAATCATGGATGCTCGTTTTATACAGGCACATAAAGAGGCGCGCTGGTCGCTTTATCTCACCCTGCTCTGGCTCGTTGCCTGGGGGCTCTCTGCCTGGCTGGGTGGCAGTGAAATCGGTGTTACCGGCCTGCCGCGCTGGTTCGAACTCTCCTGCCTGTTTGCTCCCCTGTTGTTCATTTTTTTGTGCTGGATGATGGTGCGGGTGATTTTCCGTGACATGCCGCTGGAGAATAAAAGTGAACAGTGAAATTATCCTGCCGTTACTGATTTATCTGGTACTGATTGCCGCGCTGTCGGTGTTTGCCGTCCGAAAAAAACGTGAAGGCAGCTTCCTGACTGAATATTTCCTTGGCAGCCGCTCCATGGGCGGATTCGTACTGGCGATGACGCTCACCACTACCTATATCAGCGCCAGCTCATTTATTGGAGGTCCCGGTGCCGCCTACAAATATGGGCTGGGGTGGGTGTTGCTGGCGATGGTGCAGGTGCCCGCCGTCTGGCTGTCGCTGGGCGTTCTGGGGAAAAAGTTTGCCATTCTGGCGCGTAAGCATAATGCGGTGACCCTGAATGACATGCTCTACGCCCGCTATCAAAGCCCGCTGCTGATCTGGCTGGCGAGTCTGAGTCTGCTGATTGCGTTTATCGGTGCCATGACGGTGCAGTTTATTGGCGGTGCGCGGCTGCTCGAAACCGCCGCTGGCATTCCATATGACACCGGTCTGCTGATTTTTGGTGGCACCATCGCGCTCTATACCGCTTTCGGTGGATTCCGTGCCAGCGTGCTCAATGACGCCATGCAGGGCATTGTGATGCTGATTGGCACTTTTCTGCTGCTGTTCGCGGTGATTCATCAGGCAGGTGGCCTGAGCACGGCCGTGCAGAAACTGCATGACATCGATCCTGCTCTGCTTTCGCCACAGGGGCCGGGCGAGATTATTACGCCAACCTTCCTCAGTTCGTTCGTTGTGCTGGTCTGCTTTGGGGTGATTGGCCTGCCGCATACGGCGGTACGCTGTATCTCTTATAAAGACAGTAAGGCCGTCCATCGGGCCATTATTCTGGGCACCATTGTCGTGGTGGTGTTGATGCTGGGTATGCATCTGGCCGGTGCGCTGGGTCGGGCGGTCCTGCCGAATCTGACCGTGCCGGATAGCGTTATTCCGACACTGATGATTACTGTTCTGCCACCGTTAGCGGCCGGTCTGTTCCTGGCAGCCCCGATGGCCGCAATTATGTCGACCATCAATGCCCAGCTGTTACAGGCTTCAGCCACGCTGATTAAAGATCTCTACCTGCGTATTGCCCCACAGCAGCTGGAAAATGAGACGCGACTGCGGCTGTTATCTGGCACCATTACCTTCGCACTGGGTATCCTGCTGCTGATCGCGGCCTGGAATCCGCCCGATATGATTATCTGGCTCAACCTGCTGGCATTTGGCGGCCTGGAGGCGGTTTTCCTCTGGCCGCTGGTTCTGGGCCTCTACTGGGAACGTGCCAATGCCGCAGGTGCCATCACTGGCATGGTAGTGGGTGGAGGCTGCTACGCTTTTATGGCGAGCCTTAACCTGCAGATTCTGGGTTTTCACCCTATTGTGCCCTCCCTGCTTTTAAGCCTGCTGGCATTTCTGGTGGGCAACCTGTTTGGACGCGCGCCGCACGTGGTCGACGCGCCGCAACATTGACGGAAAGAGAGACGTTATGCCGTGGATTCAAATCAAAATTAACAGCTCAGGTGAACATGCGGAAACGCTGAGCGATGCGCTGATGGAGATCGGTGCGGTTTCAGTCACCTTTCAGGATACCAACGACACGCCGGTATATGAGCCGCTACCAGGCGAAACGCGCCTGTGGGGCGATACCGACGTTATCGGCCTGTTCGATGCAGAAACAGATATGGCCCTGATTACTGCCGAACTGGCACAACATCCGCTGCTGGGTGACGGTTTTCGCCACCGGATCGAGCAGATCGAGGATAAAGACTGGGAGCGCGAATGGATGGAAAACTTTCACCCGATGCGCTTCGGTGAACGCCTCTGGATTTGTCCGAGCTGGCGTGATGTTCCGGATCCTGATGCCGTCAACGTCATGCTCGATCCAGGCCTGGCATTTGGTACGGGCACGCATCCGACAACTTCCCTCTGCCTCACCTGGCTTGACGGGCTGGATCTGGCGGGCAAAACAGTGATCGATTTCGGCTGTGGATCCGGGATCCTGGCGATCGCCGCCCTGAAACTGGGCGCGGCTCAGGCAATCGGCATTGATATCGATCCGCAGGCTATTCAGGCCAGCCGCGATAATGCTGAACGCAACGGTGTCTCCGATCGCCTGTCGCTCTATCTGCCCCACCAGCAGCCTGACAATCTGCAGGCTGATGTGGTAGTGGCCAATATACTGGCCGGCCCGCTGCGTGAGCTGGCCCCGCTGATCAGCGTACTGCCTAAGTCTGGCGGTCACCTCGGGCTGTCAGGCGTGCTGGAAAGCCAGGCGGAAGGTGTCTGCGAAGCCTATGAAAGTCAGTTCACGCTTGACCCGGTTGCGGTGAAAGAGGAGTGGTGTCGGATTACCGGAATCAAAGTCTGAAGTCAGCCTCCGGCTTAGCCCACGGCGATGCCTATAGCTGGCACAACGAGGCTAAACAGCACAATCAGCCAGCCTGCAGCGTAAGTTGCGGGCTTTTTCAGGCAGGCATGGAGAGTTGTGCCGTTAATCACGGCATGTGACGTTTTTTATCTGGCGAATTGCCGTACTTTTCTGGAAAAACTTTTGTTCACAATTTCAGCATAAATAAGTAACCCATTGATATTTAATAGTAATTAAAAAAACACCCGATCATCACCCGGATTTCATTGATCTTTCTTGCTGATTGTTCAAAGTTTGGCCTTTCATCTTCCTGCAAAAATGCGTAATATACGCCGCCTTGCAGACACAGTATGGCCATTCTGACTTCATGCGTATTGGAAACCTCCAGCTGAGAAATCGACTGATTGCAGCACCGATGGCCGGTATTACCGACAGGCCGTTCAGGACGCTGTGTCACGAAATGGGTGCAGGCATGGCAGTTTCTGAGATGCTGTCTTCTAACCCGGAAGTCTGGGCTAGCGACAAATCTCGATTACGTATGGTTCACAGTGATGAGCCAGGCATTCGCGCTGTGCAAATTGCCGGTTGCGATCCCAGTGAAATGGCGCAAGCTGCACGCATTAATGTTGAGGCTGGTGCACAGGTCATCGACATTAATATGGGATGCCCTGCCAAGAAGGTTAACCGCAAAATGGCGGGTTCAGCCTTGCTGCAATATCCCGCCGTGGTGGAGTCTATTCTCGCCGCAGTGGTTAATGCAGTGAATGTGCCGGTCACGCTGAAAATTCGTACTGGCTGGGATCCTGAAAACAGGAACTGTGTCGCGATTGCCCAATTGGCTGAACGCTGCGGTATACAGGCTCTGACGATACATGGTCGCACTCGTGCCTGCCTGTTCAACGGAGAAGCTGAATATGACAGCATTCGGACAGTTAAGCAGAGTGTCTCCATTCCGATTATCGCGAATGGAGACATAACTGACCCGCATAAAGCCAGAGCGGTGCTCGACTATACAGGGGCCGATGCTCTGATGATAGGACGCGCTGCTCAGGGAAGACCGTGGATCTTCCGGGAAATCCAGCATTATCTGGACACTGGGGAGCTGCTTGCCCCGCTGCCGATGGCAGAGGTCAAGCGCTTGCTTGTTTCGCATATACGTGAGCTGCACGACTTTTACGGTTCAGGCAAGGGATACCGTATAGCGCGAAAGCACGTCTCCTGGTACCTGCAGGAGCACGCCCCGAATGACCAGTTTCGGCGCACATTCAACGCCATAGAGGATGCCAGCGAACAGCTGGAGGCGTTGGAGGCATACTTCGAAAATCTTGCGTAACGAAATAAAGAGCTGAAAGAACTATGTTCGAACAACGCGTAAATTCTGACGTACTGACCGTTTCTACCGTTAACTCACAGGATCAGGTAACTCAAAAACCTTTGCGTGACTCGGTTAAACAGGCACTGAAGAACTATTTTGCTCAACTGAATGGTCAGGATGTGAGCGACCTGTATGAGCTGGTTTTGGCTGAAGTCGAGCAGCCTCTGTTGGACATGGTGATGCAGTATACCCGTGGCAACCAGACCCGTGCTGCCCTGATGATGGGTATTAACCGCGGTACGCTGCGTAAGAAATTGAAAAAATACGGCATGAACTGATTTTTAGTTCTGTCTGTTAATCACGCCAGCCTTCGGGCTGGCGTTTTTATTTGTGCGTCATCGCACAAAGTAACGGCAGAGAGAGTGAAACAGTTACCTGTCGTATGGTAACTATAGTTGCAATCGCTGGCGTGATATTTCACCCCCTCGCTTTTGTCCGCCGGGATTTAACTTAAATAATATTCTGTCTCCAGCCTTGCTGCCTATGCCCGTCACTGCTGGGTATGTGATTTCCTGCGCATAAAAAAGCAACGCCTTCCCTTCATACATTTCTTCCTGAGCGAGCGCTCACACTGCTCTCACATAGTGAAACTATTTGCACTAAATGTGATCGGGTCGACTCGCATTGCTTCCTTTTGGTGCGCCATATTAGCGAAACTTTCAAGGTGCTTCTGATTATTAACCGTTCTTTCATACGAATTCAGGATTCGCAAACCTGGCATCAGCTTTGCAGAGTCGTGGATGGCTGACCGCCACAGACAGGAAAAACGCACACTAAAGTGCGCAAACATAACAACATGATCCCGCCACACAGGATGCTTTATGAAAAAGATGATGCTCTCTACGCTGATCGCTGCCGCCTCGCTGGTTGCCATTGCTCAGCAGGCACACGCAGGCACCACACTGGATGCGATAAAGAAAAAAGGTTTTGTTCAATGTGGTATCAGTGACGGCCTGCCGGGCTTCTCCTATGCAGATGCTGGTGGCAAGTTTACCGGTATCGATGTGGATGTGTGTCGTGCTACGGCTGCAGCGGTATTCGGCGATGCGACCAAAGTGAAATATACTCCGCTGACCGCGAAAGAGCGTTTTACCGCGCTGCAGTCAGGCGAAGTGGATGTACTTTCACGTAACACCACCTGGACCTCATCGCGTGATGGCGGCATGGGCTTCCTGTTTGCAGGCGTAAACTATTACGACGGCATCGGCTTCCTGACTCACCAGAAAGCTGGCCTGAAAAGTGCGAAAGAGCTGGATGGTGCCACCGTCTGTATTCAGGCGGGAACCGACACCGAGCTGAACGTGGCAGACTTCTTCAAAGCCAACAAAATGCAATATACGCCGGTGACCTTCGATCGCTCTGATGAATCGGCTAAGGCACTGGATAGCGGACGCTGCGATACGCTGGCGTCTGATCAGTCTCAGCTTTATGCCCTGCGTATTAAGCTCGGCAAACCTGACGAATTTATCGTCCTGCCAGAAGTAATCTCCAAAGAACCGCTGGGACCGCTGGTGCGTCGTGGCGATGATGACTGGTTCACCATTGTTAAATGGTCGCTCTACGCCATGCTGAATGCCGAAGAGATGGGCATCAACTCGAAGAACGTTGATCAGATGACAGCTAAGCCGACCACGCCAGATATGGCGCATCTGCTGGGTGCTGAAGGTGATTTTGGTAAAGATCTGAAGCTGGATAACAAGTGGGCCTACAACATCATCAAACAGGTCGGCAACTATCAGGAAAGCTTTGACCGTAACGTCGGTAAAGACAGTGCACTGAAGATCGCGCGCGGTCAGAATGCGTTGTGGAACCAGGGCGGGATTCAGTACGCACCACCGGTACGTTAACAGACCTCACCAATCGGGCACCGTATTCTGCGGTGCCCTACCCCAGCTTTCGTTACTGAGGTTTCAACATGTCACAACGCCCAACCGTGAAAAGGGATTTTTCATTTGGTAATCCCACGGTTCGCGCCTGGATTTATCAGTTCATCGCCGTCGTCGCGGTGCTTGGTGTGGTGGGTTATCTGGTACATAACACCGTCATTAACCTCGCCAATCGCGGTATTACATCAGGGTTTGGATTTCTTGAACGTACTGCTGGCTTCGGCATCGTTCAGCATCTGATTGAGTATACGGAGGGAGATACCTATGCGCGCGTGTTTCTGGTCGGATTAACCAACACGCTGCTGGTCTCTGCACTCTGTATTGTTTTTGCGTCAATTCTCGGCTTCGCGGTCGGTCTTGCCCGCCTTTCTGACAACTGGCTGCTGCGGAAACTCTCGAATATCTATATCGAAACCTTCCGTAATATCCCGCCTCTGCTGCAAATCTTCTTCTGGTACTTCGCGGTATTACGCAATCTGCCAGGCCCACGTCAGGCGCTGAATGCGTTCGACCTGGCCTATGTCAGCAATCGCGGACTCTACGTCCCGTGGCCAACCTATGCACCAGGCAGCTGGCCGTTTGTTATCGCACTGCTGCTGGCTGTGGCTGTCAGCTATGGCCTGTACCGCTTTAACCGTCAGCATCAACTGAAAACCGGTGAGTTACGGCGTACATGGCCCGCAGCCGTTGCAATGCTGATTCTCTTTCCTTTGCTTGCGCACCTTGGGTTTGGTGCAGCAACGCACTGGGACGTGCCGCAACTACGCGGGTTCAATTTCCGTGGCGGCTCGGTGATGATTCCGGAACTGGCAGCACTGACGCTGGCACTGTCGATCTATACCTCGTCGTTTATCGCTGAAGTGATCCGTTCCGGAATTCAGTCGGTGCCGCATGGTCAGCACGAAGCGGCACGATCGCTGGGTCTGCCGAATCCGGTGACGTTGCGTCAGGTGATTATTCCACAGGCCATGCGCGTCATTATTCCGCCTCTCACCAGCCAGTATCTGAACATCGTGAAGAACTCCTCACTGGCCGCTGCTATCGGGTATCCCGATATGGTGTCGCTGTTCGCGGGATCGGTGCTGAATCAGACCGGTCAGGCCATTGAGACAATTGCTATCACAATGGGCGTTTACCTGATTATCAGTCTGCTGATATCGCTGCTTATGAACTTCTACAACCGCAAAATTGCGCTGGTTGAGCGTTAAGAGAACGGGATAACTATGTCTGTCACTACGCATGAAACGCCCCCCGTCCCGACGACTCCTGTCAGTCGCGCCTGGCTTTGGGCTCGTAAAAATCTATTTTCCAGCTGGTTTAATACGTTACTGACGCTGTTTTGCATCTGGATCATCTGGCACGTCATTCCGCCTGCGCTGAACTGGCTGATCTTTCAGGCCAACTGGATTGGTACAACACGCGCCGATTGCACTAAAGAGGGCGCTTGCTGGGTCTTTATCCATGCGCGGTTCGGTCAGTTCATGTATGGGCTTTATCCACATGAGCTGCGCTGGCGTATTAACCTGGCGCTGGTGATTGGTCTGCTGTCGATCGTGCCGATGTTCCTCAAAAGCCTGCCCTATCGTGGACGCTACATTGCGGCCTGGGCCGTCATCTATCCGGTGATTGTCTGGTTCCTGCTGTATGGCGGCTATCTGGGGCTGGAACGTGTGGAAACACGTCAGTGGGGCGGGCTAACGCTGACGCTGATTATCGCGTCGGTGGGGATTGCCGGTGCGCTGCCGCTGGGCATCCTGCTGGCGCTTGGCCGTCGCTCACGGATGCCAGTTGTGCGCACGCTGTCGATTATCTTTATCGAGTTCTGGCGCGGCGTTCCGCTGATTACCGTACTGTTTATGTCATCGGTGATGCTGCCGCTGTTTATGTCTGAAGGTACGACTATCGACAAGCTGGTACGTGCGCTGGTCGGTGTAATCCTGTTCCAGTCTGCTTATGTTGCGGAGGTGGTCCGCGGTGGCTTGCAGGCATTGCCTAAGGGTCAGTATGAGGCTGCAGAGTCGCTGGCACTGGGCTACTGGAAAACGCAGATGCTGGTCATTCTTCCCCAGGCACTGAAGCTCACCATCCCTGGCCTGGTTAACACCATCATCGCACTGTTTAAAGATACCAGCCTGGTCATCATCATTGGTCTTTTCGACCTGTTCAGCAGTGTCCAGCAGGCAACGGTCGATCCGACCTGGCTGGGCATGTCGACTGAAGGTTATGTCTTTGCTGCACTGGTCTATTGGATTTTCTGTTTTAGCATGTCGCGCTACAGCCAGTATCTGGAAAAGCGCTTTCACACCGGGCGTACATCGCACTGAGGTTTTACATGACTGACTCTATGACACACTCTTCCGACGCGTTGATGATTTCGCTTGAGAACGTGAATAAATGGTACGGACAGTTTCACGTACTGAAAGACATCAACCTGCAGGTTAAACCTCGTGAGCGCATCGTGCTGTGCGGCCCTTCCGGCTCCGGCAAATCGACCACGATACGCTGCATCAACCATCTGGAAGAGCATCAGCAGGGACGCATTGTTGTTGACGGTATCCATCTTAATGACGACGTACGTAACATTGAGCGCGTACGCACAGAAGTGGGGATGGTATTCCAGCACTTTAATCTCTTCCCGCATCTGACTGTTTTGCAAAACTGCACGCTGGCACCTTCCTGGGTGAGAAAGATTCCAAAGAAGGAAGCGGATGAACTGGCTATGCACTATCTGCAACGCGTGCGCATTGCAGAGCATGCGCATAAGTTTCCGGGTCAGCTTTCCGGCGGACAGCAGCAGCGCGTTGCCATCGCTCGCTCACTCTGTATGAAACCCAAAATTATGCTGTTTGATGAGCCAACCTCAGCGCTGGATCCGGAGATGGTAAAAGAGGTGCTGGATACAATGATTGGTCTGGCGGAGGATGGGATGACCATGCTGTGCGTCACCCACGAAATGGGTTTTGCCCGAACGGTTGCTGACCGGGTGATCTTTATGGATCGGGGTGAGATCGTCGAAGTTGCGCCACCGCAGGAGTTTTTTGCTAATCCAAAATCGGAGCGTACCCGGGCGTTTTTATCGCAGGTTATTCACTGATTGGACATTTGTTTCGCTGACTACCCGGCCTGCTGCCGGGTTTTTTATGGTCTGAACAGCAGCAGCATTGAGTTGATTAAGCGGATGCGGTTATAAAGGCACGGGAAAGCGGGCTGATAAGAGGGGGGCCTTATTGCAGATTGAGGACTTGCCACAACGAAAAAAGCCCTTCGCATACGCGAAGGGCTCTCTCTTATTTGATGCCTGGCAGTTCCCTACTCTCGCATGGGGAGACCCCACACTACCATCGGCGCTACGGCGTTTCACTTCTGAGTTCGGCATGGGGTCAGGTGGGACCACCGCGCTACAGCCGCCAGGCAAATTCTTTTATTTACCGAACTCGTGTCTTAACTGGTGCTGATACCCAGAGTCGAACTGGGGACCTCACCCTTACCAAGGGTGCGCTCTACCAACTGAGCCATATCAGCACACTAAATTTGATGCCTGGCAGTTCCCTACTCTCGCATGGGGAGGCCCCACACTACCATCGGCGCTACGGCGTTTCACTTCTGAGTTCGGCATGGGGTCAGGTGGGACCACCGCGCTAAAGCCGCCAGGCAAATTCTTTGTGCTCTGTCCTGTGTCTTCTGTGCTGATGCTGCGTTGGCTGCCTTCGCGCTGCTCAGTCACATACGTCAGTATGCTCCTTCACATCGCCCGGTTGCCGCCTTGCCTCAGCGCAGAATCCTTCGGACTTCACTCCGCAGGACACAACTGTTATCCGGTAACAAAGCTGAAAATCTGTCTCTCAAAAACGCCTCTGGCGTTGTAAGGTTAAGCCTCACGGGTCATTAGTACCGGTTAGCTCAACGCATCGCTGCGCTTACACACCCGGCCTATCAACGTCGTCGTCTTCAACGTCCCTTCAGGACCCTCAAGGGGTCAGGGAGAACTCATCTCGGGGCAAGTTTCGTGCTTAGATGCTTTCAGCACTTATCTTTTCCGCACTTAGCTACCGGGCAGTGCCATTGGCATGACAACCCGAACACCAGTGGTGCGTTCACTCCG
>NZ_VWVM01000025.1 GCF_008632075.1 Candidatus Pantoea gossypiicola | reverse complement strand
AGCATGAAGTTGAAGATAAACAACTGTCGCTTCATGAGGTGTGAAGAGAGGGCTCTAAGAGTCCGAACTTAGTACGCCCCTATGGGGCGGAAAACAAAGCCGCCTTCTATGAAGGCGGATTTTTACTTTCTTTATTCGCTGCGCTGGCGCATTACCCCTTCCTGAACGGTTGAGGCCACCAGCACACCCTGCTGATTGTAGAACTCGCCACGGACAAAACCGCGTGCCCCAGAAGCTGAGGTACTGACCACGCTGTAGAGCAGCCATTCAGTGAAGTCGAATGGGCGATGGAACCACATAGAGTGGTCGATCGTGGCGACCTGCATATCCGGCTCTAAAAAGCCTTTACCGTGCGGCTGCAGCGCGACCGGCAGGAAGTTGAGGTCGGACGCATAGCCGAGCAGGTACTGATGGATTCGCAGGTCATCGGGCAGGGGGCCGGTGGCACGGATCCAGACCTGACGCTCCGGTTTATCCACATGTCCACGAAGCGGGTTATGGATCTGCACCGGGCGAATCTCCAGCGGACGTTCAGCAATGAATTTTTCACGTAACTTTTCTGGCAGCAGATGCGCCATTTTTTGCGCCATCGCCTGTTCGGTTAACAGGTTCTCCGGTCCCGCCACCTGCGGCATCGGGTTCTGATGCTCAAATCCGCTTTCCGGTGACTGAAAAGAGGCCGTCATATAAAAAATCGGCTGACCATTCTGAATGGCGCTGACCCTGCGTGCGCTGAAACTTTTGCCATCACGCAGCGTTTCAACATCATAGATAATCGCTTTCTGGCTATCGCCGGGCCGCAAAAAATAGCTGTGAAATGAATGAATAATGCGATCTTCCGCGACGGTTTGCTTTGCGGCATAGAGTGCCTGACCTACCACCTGACCGCCAAACACCTGGCGCAGCCCCAGATCTTCGCTCTGGCCGCGATATAAACCCTCTTCCAGTTTTTCCAGATTCAATAAATTCAGCAGATTTTGCAGTGCCTGACTCATGGCGCATTCCTCAATATAGTGACCCGCTCAGTGTGAAAGAGCGGACCAGTTGACGTCAATCAGACTTTCCGCTTTGCCTGTGCCAGGCAAAATTTCATTTTTGTGCCAGTATTAAGCACATACGGCGAGTGAAGCGCTGTAAGCAGGATTCGCTGCCGACAATCATTTTGATCAAATGGAGACGACATCAATGAAACTCAGGCATGTGTTCAGTGGGGTAGTTATTGCGGTTGCTGTTGCGGGATGTGCCGACAAGAGTAAACCAGTGCCAACACCAACGCTGGGTTCTGCAGTTGCAGGACAGACGGCCGCAATTGCGCAGCCAAACGTAAGTGGCTCGGTCTTTATCCGCCAGCGCATTGCGCTGCCACCGGATGCGGTATTAACCGTTACGCTTTCCGATGCCTCTGTATCCGACGCCCCATCAAAAGTGCTGTCGCAGCGCGTGGTGCGTACTGAAGGCAAACAGGCACCGTTCCAGTTTGTATTACCGTTTAACCCGGCCGACATTCAGCCCAACGCGCGCATTCTGTTAAGCGCAGCCATCTCCATCGACGGCAAGCTGGCCTTTGTTACTGAAGGCGTGAAGCCGGTTATCAACCAGGGCGGCACCAAAGCTGAACTGCTGCTGGTACCGGTACCGTCAGTAGCGATGCCAACCCAGCCGGGCGCAGCGACGACGGTTCCGTCGACTTCACCCACTCAGGTGACGCCATCTGCTGCGGTTCCTGCCCCAACCCGTATTTAATTTATCGGGGCGACGTTGTCGCCCCTTCATCCTGCCTGAAATTGCCAGCGACAGGTCGCAAGATTGAGTTGCCCGTCATCACTGACCTCTATACCTTCCGCTTCCAGTGCATCCCGCTGCCGCATCAGACGGTCGCCCTGTAGTGAAATGTTGCCGTGACGATTGACAACGCGGTGCCAGGGGAGGGTAGTGCCTTCGGGTAACCGGCTCAGCACGCCGCCCACCTGACGTGCCGCGCGCGGGGAACCCGCCAGTCGCGCCACGTCGCCATAGGTCGCGACGTGCCCATAGGGAATGGCGGCAACAATTTGCCAGATGCGTTGCTGGAAAGAGTCAGGCTGATCCATGTGCTTATTTCGTCTGCTTTTTTCATCAGGAATAGGGTTTAACTTTAGCATGGAGAGGGTGAGGAGACAGTATCAGCACGGCGGTTGTTCAAGAAAACAACGGTTGTCCCGACTACGCTTGCAATTGCCACCTCCTTCCCAGATAATGCCCCCGCTCTCGTAAAGAGGGCTTGTCAATGGGGGCCCTGTTGGTTCTCCCGCAATGCTAGCTTGTGAACTCGGTCAGATCCGGAAGGAAGCAGCCGCAGCAGGTGACGCGTGTGCCGGGATGTAGCTGGCAGGGCCCCCACCATTTTCTCCTTCCCACTATCTCTTCTCCATAAACTGCAGACAGGCAAAACCCGCCCGGGCCGATCCTTTGCCGGCAGGCAGGAATATCTGGTACTAAGAAGAGATTAACCGTAGCAGCAAGTCAGATTAACGGACAAATTTCCATACTGAACCTGGGACTTTATCGTAGAGCTTGTTCATCGTCAGTTCAGCCAGACGATGGTCAGCTGCAGAGTAAAATACCGCTAATTCATCCTCGGGTAATTCATACTTATTTTTTTCAATGACCCTTTCCAGGGTATCCAGAGAGCGGCAACGCCGCAGTCGCATCAAATAATCAGTTTTAGTCAGGGTTTTGTTCATAAATAAACCGTTCTCATGTCTGTACTATAATGAATGGCTTGGTTGCTGCAGAAAAGCGCACTCTTCAGTGAACAGATTAAATAAGCGTTTTGCTGAACGTTGCCACCGTTGAAGATCCGGACTATTGATACCATAGTTGCTGAATAGCATAAAAGTATCATCAAGATATTCATCGATTTGCGAAATCAGCGCTTCATCTTCAACGTGCTTAATTTTGTAATTCATGGTGAAAGAGGCAATGTGTTCGATCAAATCGTTAAGCTGCAGATTGCTTTCAGAAGTGGGGTCATTCACCCAGCCGTGATGGCTGTCGGTTAATGTTGCCATGCTGTCGTCAAACAGGCTCTCACACAGATATTTAAGCTGGGCAATATCATGCCGTTTCGGTGAGTATTCGTCCATCTTTTTCCCCTCCATAGCTAGCACAGTTGCCGCAGGGCGGCGATATTGGATAACGCGGCCAGGAAGCGATTATTCGGGCAGTTATTAAACGGGATACCTTAAAGATAGTGTAAAACCATTAGTTCTGCTCACCTCCATTACTAAATATTACAATTCATCGCCAGGGGAGGGCTGCTGATTGTCGATCACATCAAACTCAAGTGCTCCGGGCTTAATGTGAAAGTTTACCTGCTCAGACTGCGTTACGGTTTCATTTAGATCCAGACAGGGACTAAATAAATTCCAGTCAAAATCGTAAAGTAATTTAAAACTATTCATATCCAGGTATTCAACCGAAACCATTTTTAAACTGCCTGGAACTAACTGTGCGTTCTGTGAGTACCAGCGTAAATCTCCCACCAGCAAATCTGTTATTTTGAGAATATTCCGCTGAACAATCTCTGCTATTTTTGCGCAGTCTGATTCGCCCTGGGCAATATCACATTCAATACGTGACAGCATATCCGATCCACTAATAACCGTTAATAAACCTATCATTGGTTTTCTGCAACTGCTTTGCAAGCCAGCAGAGCACAAAACTGTCAGAATCTGCGCGTCAGCAGGCGACTGTACCTGCCAGCATCCTGCCGTAAGTCCCGTTGCTGTTTATCTTTTGATACACAATCCCGCGTTTCCCTGACGGGAATATCCGGTATCTTGTTTGTTATGTTATAACATATTGGTGAAGCGATGCGTCAGAGTGGATTACTTATGTCATTGGGGGGGCGGCTAAGTGTAGCCGTGCTATTCATCGCGCTGCTTGCCGTAGCTATAAAATGGGGGATCAGCGCATGATCCGGTTCAATACGCTTCGTGCTGGCTATCAGGGACAGAGCGTGACCCCGCCGGTTACCGGGCAGCTTGCAGCTGGCTCAATGACAGCCTTAGTCGGTGCTAACGGCAGTGGCAAATCAACCCTGCTGAAAACCATTGCGGGTTTGTTGCCACCGATAACCGGACATTGTGAATTGCAGATTCCGCGTCGGGAAATCGGCTGGATGCCGCAGCGTACAGAACTTGAAACCCGTTTTCCCCTGACCGTATTTGAACTGGTCTCAATAGGCTGCTGGCCTCGCTGCGGCTGGTTTGGCGGTGTTAACCGGGTATTACGCCGGGAAATCTGGCAGGCGCTGGAGGCCGTTCAGATGGGGGATTATGCAGATGCGCAGCCCGCGACTTTATCAGGCGGACAACTTCAGCGCGTATTGTTTGCACGGCTGATGTTGCAGCGCAGCCAGCTCTGGCTGCTGGATGAGCCTTTCAACGGCATTGACAGCAAGACCGTGACATTACTGATGTCGATCCTTGAGCAACAACAGCAGGCCGGCACAACCCTGCTGGTGGTGCTGCACGATCGTCCGCTGGTGGCGCGCTACTTCAGTAACGTGATGTCGATGGATGACAGTGAGGTCAGCTGCATCAGCCAGCCTGCTATCCCTTTGCGGAGTTGTGCGCCGTGACCCTGATGCAGCCTTTTATTGAGTTTGGTTTTATGCGTCGCGCGCTGGTGGCCTGCTTTGCACTGGCGGTCAGCGCTACGCCACTCGGCGTATTCCTTTCGCTGCGCCGGATGAGCCTGATTGGTGATGCCTTATCACATGCAGTGCTGCCCGGTGCCGCTATTGGCTATCTGATTTCCGGCCTGTCACTGGTTGCGATGGGGATCGGTGGCCTGATCGCCGGTTTAGCCGTGGCGCTGCTTTCTGGTGCGGTCAGTCGCTATACGCCCCTGAAAGAGGATGCCAGTTTTGCCGGGTTCTATCTTGGCTCCCTGGCGCTGGGCGTCACGCTGGTTTCACTGCGCGGCTCAAGCGTGGATCTGCTGCACGTTCTGTTTGGCTCGCTGCTGGCGGTGGATAACGCCGCGCTGCTGCTGGTCGGCGGCATCGCTGCCTTCACGCTGATTCTGCTGGCGATCATCTATCGACCGCTGGTCATCGACGCATTTGACGGTGACTTTCTGCGGGCGCAGGGGAAATGGAGCGCGCCACTGGTGCATGGTCTGTTTTTAATGCTGGTGGTGCTGAATCTGGTCGCGGGCTTTCAGGTGCTGGGCACGCTGATGTCGGTAGGACTGATGATGCTGCCTGCCGCCAGCGCCCGTTTCTGGAGCCGTCATCTTGCCGTAATGCTGGTGGTTGCCATTTTCATGGCAATGATCTCAGCGCTGGCGGGACTGATGCTCTCCTGGCACTTTTCATTACCGGCTGGCCCCGCTGTGGTGCTGAGCGCCGCCATGCTGTTTTTTCTCTCCATTCTTGCAGGGCCGTGCGGCGGGATTTTGCGCCGCCATTAATCTTAAGGGGTATCTATGAAGAAATTACCGGTTAGCCTGGCGCTCGCGGCGCTGTTTGCCACGCCTTTTGCGATGGCAAAAACGGTGGATGTGGTGGCCAGCTTTACCGTGCTGGCAGACATCGTTAAGCAGGTCGGCGGCGACCATGTCAACGTGAAAAGCCTGGTGGGGCCGAATGGCGATCCTCATACGTTTGAACCCACGCCACAGGACAGTCAGGCACTGGCGAAGGCCGATCTGGTTTTTGTCAGTGGACTGGGACTGGAAGGGTGGATGGATCGGCTGGTCAGCGCCTCCGGATATCGCGGCCAGCCCGTTGTGGCCTCGGCGGGCGTCACCACCCGCAGCATGGAGGAGGAGGGCAAAACCGTTACCGATCCTCACGCCTGGAACAGCATGCAGAACGGCGTTATCTATGCCACTAACGTAATGAATGCGCTGGTCAAAGCCGATCCTGAAGATGCCGCGGCCATTCGTCAGCGTGGTCAGAATTACATTCAACAACTGGAGGCGCTGGATAGCTGGGCAAAAACAGCCTTTGATGCTGTGCCTGTCGACAAGCGGAAAGTGCTGACCAGCCATGATGCGTTTGGTTACTTTGGACAGCGCTATGGCGTGACGTTTCTTGCGCCGGTAGGGTTCTCTACTGAAGCGGAAGCGAGTGCCAGTGACGTGGGTAGCTTAATCAACCAATTAAAGCAGCAGCATATCAATCGCTATTTCATCGAGAACCAGACTGACCCGCGCCTGGTAAAACAGATTGCCAGCGCCACCGGAGCCGAGCCGGGTGGGGAACTCTATCCGGAAGCGTTATCCACGGCCTCTGGTCCGGCAGCCACTTATCAGGCGGCCTTTAGACATAACGTGAATACCATGCTGAAGAGCATGCGCTAAGCATAAAAAAGGCCGGGCAAGCCCGGCCAGTCATCACGACACACACTAGCGTTTTTTCTTTCTTCCCTGTACGGCTTTAAAGCGTGGATTTGTTTTACAGATCACGTAAATCCGTCCCTTGCGGCGCACTACTCTGCAATCCCGATGACGATTTTTTGCTGAGCGCAGCGAACTCAAAACCTGCATGAATCTTTTCCTTATTTACGGCCCAGAAAGCGCCCAAAACGCTGATTAAAGCGCGCGGTGCTGCCCTCTTTGGCGAAATCTTTCTGTTTGCCGGTATAGAAAACGTGTGAGGCCGACGACACATCCAGCGTGACGTAGGGCAGCGTTTCACCTTCAAACTCTACGGTGCGATCGGTTTTGATGGTCGAACCGATTTTGAAATAAACGTCAGCTGATGTGTCATGGAAGACCACGTGACGATAGTGAGGATGGATATTTGCTTTCATAATGCCTGCCTATGTAATGTTATAATATAACATTATTATGCGCCGCACTGACCAGGATTGCAACGGGCAGTAAGTCAGTAAAAATGAAGAGTGAATAAATGAGAAGGACAGAATCGCAGGCATAAAAAAAGGCCGCGCAAGCGGCCTCAGATAATTTATAGCTTAGTGAGTCTGGTCAGCCTCAACCGGATGACTTTTGGATGATTCGTCTTTTTTCTTGCCAAAGCGGCGGCGCACCACCACAAAGAACACAGGAACGAAGAAGATCGCCAGTATAGTCGCGGTGACCATGCCCCCGATAACGCCAGTACCTACGGCGTTTTGCGAACCGGAACCGGCACCGGTACTGATCGCCAGTGGCAGTACCCCGAGAATAAACGCCAGCGACGTCATCAGGATAGGACGCAGACGCATACGACAAGCTTCCAGCGCTGCTTCAAACAGCCCTTTACCCTCTTTATCCATCAAATCCTTGGCAAATTCGACGATAAGGATGGCGTTCTTGGTCGAGAGGCCGATGGTTGTCAGTAACCCCACCACGAAGTAGACGTCATTACTCAGGCCACGCAGCGTGGTAAAGATCAGCGCACCGATGACCCCGAGTGGAACAACCAGCATGACCGAGAAGGGAATCGACCAGCTCTCGTACAGTGCAGCAAGACACAGGAAGACGACAATCAGCGAGATGGCATAGAGCGCAGGTGCCTGGTTGCCTGACAGACGTTCCTGATAGGACATGCCAGTCCAGTCATAGCCGATGCCCGCAGGCAGCTTCGCCGCCAGCTCTTCCATCAGGTCCATTGCTGCACCGGAGCTTTTGCCTGGTGCGGCCTGTCCCAGAATTTCCATCGCAGGCAGACCGTTGTAACGTTCAAGACGCGGTGAACCATATTGCCACTTCGCTGACGAGAAGGCCGAGAAGGGCACCATAGTTCCACTGCTGTTACGCACATACCATTTACCAATGTCGTCCGGCAGCATACGGGAGTCCGCATTACCCATGACGTAAACTTTCTTCACACGACCACGGTCGATAAAGTCGTTTACGTAGGAGCCGCCCCAGGAGGCTGCCAGCGTGGTATTGATATCACTCAGTGATACGCCCAGCGCCTGCGCTTTTTCCTGGTCGATAGTCAGTTTGTACTGCGGGGTGTCTTCCATCCCGTTAGGGCGAACACCCACCAGCGTATCAGGATGCTGCGCAATCATACCGAACAGCTGATTACGTGCTTCCGTCAGCTTATCGTGGCCGAGGTTGTTCTGATCGATCAGCTCAAAGTCAAAGCCGGTCGCGTTACCCAGTTCGATAATCGCTGGCAGGTTGAACGGAATGACCATCGCATCTTTGATCGCGCCCAGTGCCTGCATGGCACGGCCAGCAATCGCCGGAACTTTCATGTCGCTGCCGGTTCGCTCATCCCATGGCTTAAGGCTGACAAAGGCGATACCGGTGTTCTGTCCACGACCGGCAAAGCCGAAGCCGTTAACGGTGAACACCGATTTAACCGTGTCTTTCTCCTGCGTCAGAAAGTAATCCGTTACCTGATCCAACACTTTCTGCGTACGTTCCTGGGTTGCACCGGCTGGCAGCTGTGCCTGAGCCAGCAGCAGACCCTGATCCTCTTCCGGTAAGAATGAAGAGGGCAGTCGCATAAACAGAAACGCCATACCGACCACGATCACCAGGTAGATCACCATATAGCGACCCGTACTGCGAATCATGTGACCGACGCTGTCGACATAGTGATTGGTGCTCTTATCGAACATCCGGTTGAACCAGCCGAAGAAACCAGTGGTTTTGCCGTGCTCGCCTTTTTTAACCGGCTTCAGCATGGTGGCGCAGAGCGCAGGTGTCAGAATAAAGGCGACCAGCACCGACAGCGCCATCGCTGAAACGATAGTGATTGAGAACTGACGATAAATAACGCCAGTCGAACCACCAAAGAACGCCATCGGAATAAATACGGCAGCAAGCACCAGCGCGATACCGACCAGCGCGCCCTGAATCTGCTCCATGGAACGCTTGGTGGCTTCTTTTGGCGGCAATCCTTCTTCCGCCATGACGCGCTCGACGTTCTCGACTACCACGATGGCATCATCCACCAGCAAGCCGATGGCCAGCACCATCCCGAACATCGTCAGGGTATTTATCGAATAACCAAACGCGCTGATAACGGCAAACGTACCCAGCAATACCACGGGCACGGCGATGGTAGGAATCAGCGTGGCGCGGAAGTTTTGCAGGAACAGGTACATGACCAGGAACACCAGCACAATGGCTTCGATCAGCGTTTTCACTACTTCGAAAATCGAGATCTTAACGAACGGTGTGGTGTCATACGGATAGACCACTTTTAACCCGGCCGGGAACGTTGGCTGCAATTTGGCCAGTTCGGCTTTTACTGCATTAGCGGTATCCAGCGCATTCGCACCGGTGGCCAGCTTGATACCAATACCGGATGCAGGCTTGCCGTTATAACGGGCAATAATTTCGTAGTTTTCTGCGCCGAGCTCAATTCTGGCCACATCACGCAGACGAACCTGAGAACCATCCTCGTTCACTTTGAGCAGAATTTTACCGAACTCATCCGTTGAGGTCAGACGGGTTTGGGCAATGATTGAGGCGTTAAGCTGCTGGCCCGGAACCGGAGGCGTACCGCCCAACTGACCGGCAGCGACCTGGGTGTTCTGAGTATTCAGCGCGCTGATCACATCGACCGGTGTCAGGTTGTAGTTGTTCAGCTTGTGCGGATCCATCCAGATACGCATCGCGTACTGCGCACCGAATACCTGGGTATCACCCACGCCTTTGGTACGGCTGATAGGATCTTTGATGGACGATGAAATGAAATCAGAAATATCATTCTGCGTCATATTGTCATCGTCGCTGATGAAGCCCGCAACCATCAGGAAGCTACTGGAGGATTTTTTAACCTGAATCCCCTGTTGCTGCACTTCCTGCGGCAGCAGCGGCGTCGCCAGTTGCAGTTTGTTCTGCACCTGAACCTGTGCGATGTCCGCATCTGTACCTGACTCAAAAGAGATAGTCAGGGTCAGCGTACCGGATGAGTCGCTGCTCGAGGACATATACATCAGTCCATCGATACCGTTCATGTTCTGCTCAATGACCTGCGTCACCGAGTCCTGCAGCGTTTTTGCATCCGCACCAGGGTAGGTCGCCTGAATCTCAATCGCCGGCGGCGCAACATTGGGATATTGCTCGATCGGAAGTTTGAGAATCGATAGCGCACCGACCAGCATGATGATGATGGCGAGCACCCACGCAAAGATGGGGCGATCGATAAAGAACTTAGCCATGAATCAACGGCTCCTGTTATGACGATGACTTGTCAGACTGCGGCTTTGAATCGGGTGCCGCTTTCGCATCGTCTGAGACTTCTTGTGGAATAACCTGTGCGCCCGGCTTGGCACGCTGCAGACCAGTGCTGATCACACGTTCGCCTGCTTTAACGCCGTCGGTCACTAACCACTTGTCACCGATCGCCTGAGAGGTGGTGACCTGACGTGATTCGACTTTGTTATCTGCACCCACGACCATTACGGTTGCCTGACCCGTTGGCGTGCGGGTGACTGCCTGTTGCGGCACCAGCAATGCATTCGGGTTGATCCCCTCATCCAGACGCGCACGAACAAACATGCCCGGTAACAGCGTGTGGTTCGGGTTCGGAACAATGGCGCGCAGGGTGATGGAGCCGGTGGTTTCATCAACGGTCACGTCAGAGAACTCCAGCGTACCGGTCTGTGCATAGCTGCTGCCATTCTGCATCAGCAGCGTCACGTTGGCTTTTCCATCGTTCTGCTTCAGCTGACCCGATTCCAGTTCTGAACGTAAGCGCATGAAATCTTCGCTCGACTGGGTCACGTCGACATACATGGGATCAAGCTGTTGCACAGTAGCCAGCGCAGTGGTTTGTGCGCTTTGGACCAGAGCACCTTCGGTAACAGAGGATTTACCGATGCGGCCACTGATAGGCGAGGTCACTTTGGTGTAGGCCAGGTTAATACGGGCCGTTTCAACATTGGCTTTTGCTACCTGCACGGCAGCATCGTTTTGCGCGGCAGTGGCAACGGCGGTGTCGTAATCCTGCTGACTGATATATTTAGTGCCGAGCAGCGGTTTATAGCGCTTGACGGTCAGCTGAGCGATGCGAGCATTCGCCTGCGCCTGGGTTAAATCCCCTTTCGCGCTGTCGTAAGCGGCCTGATAGGTCGCGGGGTCGATCTGATAAAGAGACTGACCTGCTTTGACATCACTGCCTTCAACGAAATTACGCTTCAGAATGATACCGGAAACCTGCGGACGGACTTCAGCCACACGATAGGCTGAGGTACGGCCTGGTAGTTCAGTCGAAATTTTCAGGGGTTCAGTTTTCAGGGTCACGACACCCACAGCTGGCGGTTGCTGGGCGGCTTGTTCGGATTTATTGTTGTCACATCCTGTTAACAAAAAGCTGCCTGATAGCATCAGGACGGCCGCCAGAGGCGATAATCCTCTGATTTTATTCATAAATAAACCTCTAGTGTCCGATATCAATTGGTCAATGGATCACAAACTGAAAAACCCATTGCTGTGTCAAGTCGCAGGTCGTGCTATGGTACATACATTCACAAATGTATGTAAACTTACCTGTTTGTAAAAAAAGCCCCCTATGGCACGAAAAACCAAAGCGCAAGCACTTGAAACGCGGCATCAAATTCTTGATGCCGCCCTTGTTCTGTTTTCGCAACAGGGCGTCTCAGCCACGTCTCTGGCCGATATTGCCACCGCTGCCAGTGTCACGCGCGGGGCAATCTACTGGCACTTCAAAAACAAAGCCGATCTCTTACATGAAATATGGCTTCGTTGTGATGCCGGTCTGGACGATGTGGAACTTGAGTATCAGACAAAATACCCTGGCGATCCACTCTCAGTGTTGCGCGCAATGCTGGTCTATATCTTTGAAGCGACAGCAAAGGATCCTCAGCGCCGCGCCTTAATGGAGATCATTTTCCATAAATGCGAATTTGTTGGCGAAATGGCGGCGATGAAGAGTATGCAGCAGAGCCTGTTGCTGGAGTGCTACGACAAAATCGAAGATGTCCTGCGTCAGTGCATTGAAGCCGGACAACTTCCAGGCAGTCTCAGTACGCGTCAGGCCGCACTTATCCTGCGTGGTTACGTTAATGGCATGATGGAAAGCTGGCTGTTTGCGCCCGAAAGTTTTGACTTAGCCGCTGACGCGCCAACGCTGGTCAATGCCTTTATTGATATGTTGCGTCTTAGTCCGACGCTGACTGCTCAGCGCTAAGCAGGTTGCCCATCGCGCTTGTTCTCGAAATCGCGCTGCACCATGGCCAGAGCTGAGAGCACCGTTTCAACGGGCAGTTGATGCTCTTCCAGAAGCTGAATCAGATCCACTGCCAGTTTGACGTCGTCAGGGGCGTTTTCCAGTGACATCTTTTCTCCTAAATACGTAAGCGGGCGGCGACCAGCAGCATCAACACTGTGCCGAGAATGGCCATACCCAGCGCGCCAGCATGCAACGTTGCCAGCGAGCCCAGTTCAAAATAGGTGGCGATATAGCCGCCAATCAGTGCGCCGATTATCGACAGCGTCAGGGTCGCCATCAGGCCGCCGGGTCGTCCCGGCATCAGCAGACGCTTCAGCAATCCCAGTAGCAGCCCGCATAGCAGCCAGCTCAGTAAGCCCATTTTTCGTCTCCGCGCTGAATTACACCCAGTATAGAAGCGCTTTTGTCACGCTGCGCTTTATTCGGCGTTTTCACTGCCGCGCAATGACGAGGCCCACTCAACTGAGCGAATCGCCTGTCGACAGCGTGCCAGTCGTCCCTCTAACGTTTCCAGATCCTGCTTAAGCTGATGCTGCACCGCCAGAGTTTCAGCGAGCGCCAGCCGCTGCTCACGCTGGTCGATCATCGCCAGTAAACGCCGTTCAAATTCACGGTACTCCTGATATCTGGTCGCGCGTGGGTTCTTTACTGGCTGTTCGCGTCGGGTACGCAACTGTTGGGTGCTCGCCTCGCGTTGCAGGGCGGCAATCTGATCGACCAGGCGTTCAGCCAGCCAGGCACTGCGGGCCAGGTCATGGCTACTGTCGCACAACCGGGCGAAGTTCTGCTCCACCTCCTGCAGATAATCCGCCAGTCGCGTGCCTTTGGTCTGAAATAGCTGCGTATCAAAACGTGGCAGACGGCAAACGCCATCGGGATGGCGGGCAATCTCCTGACGCAGGGCGACAAGGAGCTGGTGCAGCCGCTGTTGTACAGCGATCGCACTCATCGTCTGGCCCTGAGTTGTGCTAACGTACGCGGATGAGGAAAGAGCTGGGCGAGATTCATGCAACGCATTCTGTTAATAACCCTCGGCTGGCTGGCCATTGTGCTGGGGACGCTGGGCATTGTATTACCTTTATTACCCACCACGCCATTCATGCTGCTGGCGGCCTGGTGTTTTGCCCGTTCATCGCCGCGTTTCCATCACTGGCTGCTGTGGAAATCGCCGTTTGGCCGCTATCTGCGTCACTGGCAACAGCATCGCGCCATGCCGCCGGGTGCTAAAGTGCGCGCTATCTGCCTGATTGTCGCCACCTTTAGTCTCTCACTTTTTCTGGTGCATCAGCTCTGGGTTCGCATCATGCTGTTGATCATGCTGGCGGCGCTGCTGCTGTTTATGTGGCGTATTCCGGTGGTGGCAGAAACAGCGGACGCACCGCCGCCGCCGCGATAAAGTTGCATTTAGCCGGTCATTTGCTTAGATTTGGGCGTCTTCGTGCGTGGCTTCCCTTTGTGAATTGACTTCCGCTGAGCCTTTTACCAGGTATTAGCGCTTTTGAAGCTGCGCGAAACAGAATTTTTTACCAGGCGTATCATTATGACCGACACTGCGCAGCAGCTTGAATTCATTAAAAACAGCATTAAAAGTATCCCCGATTATCCTAAGCCAGGCATCCTGTTCCGCGATGTCACCAGCCTGCTGGAAGATCCGAAAGCCTACGCCGCGTCGATTGCGCTGCTGGTTGAGCGTTACCGTAATAAAGGCATCACCAAAGTCGTGGGCACGGAAGCGCGCGGTTTTCTGTTTGGTGCACCCGTGGCATTAGGTCTGGGTGTCGGTTTTGTTCCGGTTCGTAAGCCTGGCAAACTGCCGCGTGAGGTTTACAGTGAATCCTATGAGCTGGAATACGGCACCGATAAGCTGGAATTGCACAAAGATGCCATCCAGCCAGGCGATCTGGTGCTGGTGGTTGACGATCTGCTGGCGACCGGCGGGACCATTGAAGCGACTGTTAAACTGATTCGCCGTGCTGGCGGTGAAGTGAAAGACGCAGCCTTCATTATTAACCTGTTCGATCTGACCGGAGAATCACGTCTTAATGCCCTGGGTGTTGAGAGCTACAGCCTGGTTAAATTCCCCGGCCACTAAGCCACGCTTTTGGCCTTGCCACCCGGCGAGGCCGTCACGCCTCTGGTGTCAAGATAACGAGTGCCAGCCAAAAGCGTAGCTGATAGACTACTGCAATCTTATACAGGGGTTGCAGAGCGTCTGCGCTCATCTTTCCATCCAACTTCGTCGAACTCCACATGAGCTATCAGGTACTTGCGCGAAAATGGCGTCCCCAGGCTTTTGCTGATGTTGTCGGTCAGGAACATGTTCTGACGGCGCTGGCGAATGGATTGTCTCTGGGACGCATCCATCATGCTTATCTCTTCTCCGGCACCCGCGGCGTAGGGAAAACCACCATTGCGCGTCTGCTGGCCAAAGGCCTTAACTGCGAAACCGGCATCACTGCCACACCCTGTGGTCAGTGCGATAATTGCCGTGAAATTGAGCAGGGCCGTTTTGTCGATCTGATTGAGATTGACGCCGCATCACGTACCAAAGTTGAAGACACCCGCGATCTGCTCGACAACGTGCAGTACGCGCCGGCGCGTGGCCGTTTCAAAGTCTATCTGATCGATGAAGTACACATGCTGTCGCGTCACAGCTTTAATGCGCTGTTAAAGACGCTGGAAGAGCCACCTTCACACGTTAAATTCCTGCTGGCGACCACCGATCCGCAGAAACTGCCAGTGACCATTCTCTCGCGCTGCCTGCAGTTCCACCTCAAAGCGCTGGATGTTGATCAAATCCGTCAGCAGCTTGAACATGTGCTGAAGCAGGAACAGATTGAGAGCGAAACCCGGGCGCTGCAGCTGCTGGCGCGCGCCGCCGATGGCAGTATGCGCGATGCGCTGAGCCTTACCGATCAGGCGATTGCCATGGGGCAGGGCGCAGTGACCAGCAGCACGGTCAGCGTCATGCTCGGCACGCTGGATGATGAGCAGCCGCTGGGGCTGCTGGAGGCGCTGGTTGACGGTGACGGTCAGCAGGTGATGAACCTGCTGAGCCAGGCCGCCTCACGCGGGGTAGAATGGGAGGCGTTGCTGGTGGAGATGCTGCGCCTGCTGCACCAGATTGCGATGGTGCAACTGCTGCCGGCCTCGCTCAACGACGATGACGAAAGCAATGCGATCCGGCTGCGTGAACTGGCCCGCGTGGTGCCGCCCGCCGATCTGCAGCTCTATTATCAGACCCTGCTGATGGGCCGCAAGGATCTGCCGATTGCGCCCGATCGCCGCATGGGTGTTGAGATGACGCTGCTGCGCGCCCTGGCGTTTCATCCTAAAGCGGCGGTGGCAGAACCCATTGCGCGTCCCGCGTTAACGGAACAGATGGCACCGGTTGCTCCGGCGCAGACGTCACCGGCACCATCCGGTCCTGCGCCGGTAGCACGACACACGGCAGCACAGCCAGCTACATCGTCACCTGCTCAGTCAAGATCGCCCGTAGCGCAGCAGCCTCAGCAGCCGATACCTGCGCCGCAACAGCAGGTTGCCGCTCAGCCACAGATGGCCGCGCCCGACCCGGCTCCGCAGCCTGCGCCGCCATCGGATGCATCGCCTGACAGGGCACTCTCCAGCTCCACCAGCCAGCTCCTGCAGGCGCGCACGCAGTTGCTGCGTCAGGGAGCGAACAAACCAAAAAAGAGTGAGCCGGCGGCGCCAGGTGCGCGGCCGGCCAACTCCGCGCTGGAGCGGCTGGCCTCGGTTACCGAGCGCAGTCAGCAGCGTATCCGCGATCGTGAGCCGGCCGCTCCGGTAAAAGAGGAAGCATACCGCTGGAAAGCGGTTAATCAGCCGGTTGAAGTCGCGGAACCGGTGGCGACGCCTAAGGCCTTGCGTTCCGCACTGGAGCATGAGAAAACCCCTGAGCTGGCGGCGCGCCTGGCGGAAGAAGCGCAGCAGCGCGATCCCTGGGCCGCAGAGATTGCAACCCTGCCGCTGCCGAAGCTGGTGCAGCAGCTGGCGTTAAATGCCTGGAAAGAGACAACCGAAAATGGCGTCTGCCTGCATCTGCGCAGCAGCCAGCGTCACCTTAATTCACCGTCGGCGCAGCAGGTGTTAAGCGATGTGCTTAGCCAGAGTGCCGGGCAGAAAGTTGAACTCTCTGTCGTTGAAGACGATAATTCATCGGTGTTGACGCCACTGGAGTGGCGTCAGGCCATTTACGAAGAGAAACTGGCGCAGGCGCGTCAGTCGATCACCTGTGATACCCACATTCAGACGCTGCAGCGATTTTTTGATGCCGATCTGGATGAGGAGAGTATCCGACCTGTTTAGACACGCTGCTGCTATCGTAACGATAGCGTTGTAGCCTCAGCTGAGAGAGAAAACTATGTTTGGTGGTAAAGGCGGATTGGGCAACCTGATGAAACAGGCCCAGCAGATGCAGGACAAAATGGCCAAAGTTCAGGAAGAGATCGCCGCGCTTGAAGTGACCGGTGAGTCCGGTGCTGGCCTGGTAAAAGTCACCATTAACGGCGCGCACAACTGCCGTCGCGTGGAAATCGATCCCAGCCTGCTGGAAGATGACAAAGACATGCTGGAAGATCTGGTTGCCGCCGCGTTCAACGATGCCGCACGTCGCATTGATGAAACCCAGAAAGAGAAGATGGCGTCTGTCTCCTCAGGCATGCAGCTGCCACCTGGCTTTAAGATGCCGTTCTGATGCAAACCAGTCCACTGCTTGAATCATTGATGGAGTCGCTGCGCTGTCTGCCTGGCGTTGGGCCGAAGTCGGCACAGCGCATGGCTTTTCAGCTGCTGCAGCGCGATCGCAGCGGTGGCATGCGGCTGGCGCAGGCGCTGACCCGCGCGATGTCGGAGATCGGACACTGTGCCGACTGCCGGACATTTACCGAGCAGGAAATTTGCACCATCTGCGCCAATCCACGGCGTCAGCAGAATGGTCAAATCTGCGTGGTGGAAAGCCCGGCAGATATCCACGCCATTGAGCAAACCGGCCAGTTTGGCGGTCGCTACTTTGTGCTGATGGGGCATCTTTCGCCGCTCGACGGCATCGGTCCGGCGGATATCGGTCTGGACCGTCTGGAGCAGCGACTGGAGAGTGAAACCCTGCAGGAAGTGATCCTCGCGACCAACCCGACGGTAGAAGGCGAGGCAACCGCCAACTACATCGCGGAGCTCTGTGGCCAGTATGGCGTTGACGCCAGCCGTATCGCGCATGGTGTGCCGGTTGGCGGAGAGCTTGAGATGGTGGATGGCACCACGCTGTCCCATTCACTGGCGGGCCGCCAGAAGTTTAAATTTTAATCACTTGCCGGTGTTGTGACAGACACCGGCTTGAAATTCCTCCTGTCATCCCCACATCAACCTCAACGTTTGTTCAACCTGTTTTGTTGAGGTAGCAATGACCATGAAAGGACAAGAGACCCGTGGCTTTCAGTCGGAAGTAAAACAACTTCTGCACCTGATGATCCATTCTCTCTATTCAAACAAAGAGATTTTCCTGCGTGAGCTGATCTCCAACGCCTCCGATGCGGCAGACAAACTGCGCTTCCGTGCGCTGTCAGACTCCAGCCTGTATGAAGGTGATGGCGAGCTGCGTGTTCGTCTCTCTGTTGATAAGGACAACCGTACCCTCACGCTCAGTGATAACGGCATCGGTATGCGTCGCGATGAGGTCATTGAGAATCTCGGGACTATCGCCAAATCAGGCACCAAATCTTTCCTGGAATCTCTCGGCTCCGATCAGGCGAAAGACAGCCAGCTGATCGGTCAGTTCGGTGTCGGTTTCTACTCTGCCTTTATCGTGGCGGACAAAGTCACAGTGCGTACCCGTGCTGCTGGCGCATCAGCCGATGAAGGCGTGTTCTGGGAATCCGCGGGCGAGGGCGAATATACCCTGGCTGAGATCGAGAAAGCCGATCGCGGTACTGAGATCACCCTGCATCTGCGCGAAGGCGAGGATGAGTTCCTGGACGCATGGCGCGTGCGCAGCATCATCAGCAAGTATTCCGATCACATCGCGCTGCCGGTTGAGATCGAGAGCAAAGATGAAGAGGGTGAAGGAACGCACTGGGAGAAAATCAACAAAGCCCAGGCGCTGTGGACCCGCAACAAGTCTGAGATCAGCGACGACGAGTACAACGAGTTCTACAAGCATATCGCTCATGACTACAGCGATCCTGTCGCCTGGAGCCACAATCGGGTGGAAGGTAAGCAGGAGTACACCAGCCTGCTCTACATTCCGGCGCGTGCGCCATTCGATATGTGGAATCGCGATCAGAAGCATGGCCTGAAACTCTACGTGCAGCGCGTCTTTATCATGGATGACGCTGAGCAGTTTATGCCGAACTACCTGCGCTTTGTGCGTGGTCTGATTGACTCAAACGATCTGCCGCTGAACGTCTCCCGTGAGATTCTGCAGGACAGCCGCGTGACCCAGAGCCTGCGTGCTGCGCTGACGAAGCGTACCCTGCAAATGCTGGAAAGACTGGCGAAAGAGGATAACGAGAAATACCAGACCTTCTGGAATGAGTTTGGTCTGGTGCTGAAAGAAGGTCCGGCGGAAGATAACGCCAACCAGGAAACCATTGCAAAACTGCTGCGCTTCGCCACCACTCAGAGCGAAGGTTCAGCACAGACCATTTCGCTGGAAGACTACGTCAGCCGCATGGTGGAAGGTCAGGAGAAGATTTACTACATCACTGCTGACAGCTATGCCGCTGCGAAGAGCAGCCCGCATCTGGAGCTGTTCCGCAAGAAAGGTATTGAGGTGCTGCTGCTCTCCGATCGCATTGACGAATGGATGATGAGCTACCTCACTGAGTTCGACGGTAAAACCTTCCAGTCGGTCAGCAAAGCGGATGAGTCGCTGAGCAAGCTGGCGGATGAAGAGACCGAAGAGCAGAAAGAGGCGGAAAAAGCGCTGGAGCCGTTTGTTGAGCGTGTGAAAAATCTGCTGGGCGAACGCGTGAAAGAGGTGCGTCTGACCCATCGTCTGACCGACACGCCAGCGATCGTCACCACCGATGCCAACGAGATGACCACCCAGATGGCGAAGCTGTTCGCGGCGGCCGGACAGGACGTGCCGGAAGTGAAGTACCTGTTTGAAATCAACCCGGATCACCCGCTGGTGAAGCGTGTTGCCGATACGCAGGATGAAACACGCTTTGGTGAGTGGATTGAACTGCTGCTGGATCAGGCGTTGCTGGCCGAGCGCGGCACGCTGGACGATCCTAACCAGTTTATCCGTCGCATGAACCAGCTGCTGACCGCATAAGGGTAACCGGCCGGTGGTTTTCACCGGCCTGTAGTGACAAATGCAGCGCTGGCTCAGGGCGCATACGCCCTACGCAAAGACGTAAAAAGCCGCCATCCCTGGCCCGCGATGCTTTGCTTCAGGCGTATGCTCCCATCGCTTTGACTTTGAAGCTGTCTGTCTGATTCTGTTCAGCATCAATTTCGAGCAGATGAACCCCGTTAAAAGCATAAAGTTTTTCAGCAGTCTGAAGCCGGTGATGATCACCGGCTTTTTTTTATGGCTGTGCGGCATCCCGCCATTTCTGCTCAGCGCAGGCGGTAAATCTGAAAATGCGACAGGCCAGCCAGCCGGGTCGGGTTCAGGTCCATAAAGAGGGTAAAGTCATCCTGAGTGATCCTCGCCCTTCCTTGTGATGAGCGGGTCATAATGGTATGTTCTTCCGCTTCTAAGATAGATCAATGCGATTCGCAAGGGGATTTACGCAATGCGTATTATTCTGCTCGGAGCTCCGGGCGCAGGTAAGGGGACTCAGGCCCAATTCATCATGGAGAAGTACGGCATTCCGCAAATCTCCACTGGCGACATGTTGCGTGCAGCAGTAAAAGCAGGCAGCGAGCTGGGTAACCAGGCGAAAGCCATCATGGATGCTGGCAAACTGGTGACCGATGAGCTGGTGATTGCGCTGGTTAAAGAGCGTATCACTCAGGAAGACTGCAAAAACGGTTTCCTGCTGGACGGTTTCCCGCGCACCATTCCTCAGGCAGATGCAATGAAAGAGGCCGGGATCAACGTTGATTACGTGCTGGAGTTCGCTGTACCGGACGAGCTGATTGTTGAACGTATCGTTGGCCGCCGCGTGCATACGCCTTCTGGCCGCGTCTATCACGTCACCTTTAATCCACCGAAAGTGGAAGGTAAAGATGATGTGACAGGCGAAGAGCTGACCACGCGTAAAGACGATCAGGAAGAGACCGTGCGTAAGCGCCTGGTGGAATACCATCAGATGACCGCGCCGCTGATTGCTTACTACAGCAAAGAAGCCGAAGCGGGCAACACCGCCTATCACAAAATCGACGGCACCCGTAAAGTGACCGAAGTGAGTGCCGAGCTGGCTAAGATCCTCGGCTAAGCTCAATGGGGCCGGTATCACTGGCCCCTTTTGCAGTAATTGCTTTTACCTCCCACTAATTCCGCTACAATTTCCCTGTTTTCACGCATCCCCGTTGTCATCAAGGAACTCAAATGAGGCAAGATAAGCCCGGCGTGTTATTGGTTAATTTAGGTACGCCAGACGCCCCAACCACACCTGCAGTTAAACGCTATCTGAAACAGTTTTTAAGCGATCCGCGCGTGGTCGATGCACCGCGCTGGCTCTGGTGGCCGGTTCTTAATACTGTCATTCTGCCGTTTCGCTCGCCGCGCGTGTCAAAGCTCTACGCATCGGTCTGGATGGAAGGCGGTTCACCGCTGCTGGTCTACAGCAAACGTCAGCGTGACGCTCTGGCAGCACGTGTCGATATGCCCGTCGAACTGGGCATGAGCTACGGCAATCCCAGCCTGAAAAGCGCGGTGGATAAGCTGATGGGGCAGGGCGTCACCCGCCTGATTGTACTGCCACTCTATCCGCAATTCTCCTGCTCTACCGTGGCCGCGGTGTGGGATGGCCTGACCACCGTCTTCAGAGGGTATCGTTCGCTGCCCGATGTGCAGTTTATCCGTGACTACGCCGAACATCCGGCCTATATCGCTGCACTGAAAGCGACGGTAGAGCGCTCGTTTGAGCGGCACGGTCAGCCCGATCTGCTGGTATTGTCGTTCCACGGCATTCCGCAGCGCTTCGCCAACGAAGGTGATGACTATCCGCAGCGCTGTGCCGATACCACGGCGGCACTGGTCAACGCGCTGGGTCTGCGTGAAGATCAGTACATGATGACGTTCCAGTCGCGTTTCGGTCGTGAGCCCTGGCTGATGCCTTATACCGACAAAACGATGGAAGGCCTGCCTGCCAAAGGGATCAAACATGTTCAGGTTATGAGTCCGGGCTTCTCGTCTGACTGCCTGGAAACGCTGGAGGAGATCAGTGGTGAAAACTGCGAAATCTTTATGCATGCCGGCGGTGAGAAGTTTGAGTATATCCCTGCGCTGAACGCCGATGAGGCGCATATCGACATGATGGTGCAACTGGTCGACGCACGCCGTTAAAGCAGAGGCGGAGAGTGTGATATCATTCTCCGCCTGTTTTTCCAGACGGCATTCCCGATGAAATTTCCCGGCAAACGCAAATCCAAACACTACTTTCCCGTCAGCGCACGCGATCCCCTGTTACAGCCCGCTCAACACGATGTTGATGCAGGCAGTTGGGTGGTGGGTATCGACCAGACGCTGGTGGATATCGAAGCCAAAGTCGATGACGACTTTCTCGCCCGTTACGGTCTGAGTGCCGGGCACTCCCTGGTTATCGATAATGCTGTCGCGGAAGCGTTATACAACGAGCTGATGCGCGATGCGCTGATCACTCATCAGTTTGCCGGAGGCACCATCGGTAACACGCTGCACAACTTCTCAGTGCTGGCCGATGACCGTTCCGTGCTGCTGGGCGTGATGTGCAACAACATTCAGATTGGTGGCTATGCCTATCGCTACCTCTGCAATACCTCAAGCCGGGTCGATCTCAACTATCTGCAGGGCGTCAATGGCGCTATTGGCCGCTGCTTTACGCTGATTGGCGAACATGGCGAGCGAACTTTCGCGATCAGCCCCGGCCAGATGAATCAGCTGCATCCGGATAATGTGCCTGAAGAGGTGATTGCCGGGGCGTCTGCGCTGGTACTGACCTCCTATCTGGTGCGCTGTGCCGAAGGTGAGCCGATGCCGCAGGCAACGTTACAGGCGATAGAGTATGCCAAACGCCATAACGTGCCAGTGGTGCTGACGCTCGGCACCAAACATGTGATTGGCGACAATCCCGGGTTCTGGCGGGACTTCCTGCGCGAGCACGTCAGCATCGTGGCGATGAACGAGGAGGAAGCGCTGGCGCTGACCGGCGAAGCCGATCCGCTGCTTGCTTCCAATATGGCGCTGGACTGGGTCGATCTGGTGCTCTGTACCGCTGGCCCGATTGGACTTTATATGGCGGGTTACACCGAAGATGAGTTCAAACGCAAAACCAACCATCCGTTGTTGCCTGGCGCGATTGCGGAGTTCAACCAGTATGAGTTCAGCCGCGTGATGCGTCAGCAGGATTGCCAGCAGCCGCTGCGCGTCTTCTCGCACATCGCGCCTTATATGGGCGGACCTGAAAAGATCATGAACACCAACGGTGCCGGAGATGGTGCGCTGGCGGCGTTGCTGCATGACATCACCGCCAACAACTATCACAGCCTGAATGTGCCGAACTCCAGTAAACATGCGCGTCCTTATCTGACCTATTCGTCGCTGGCGCAGGTATGTAAGTATGCTAACCGCGTCAGCTATCAGGTGCTGAATCAGCATTCACCGCGTTTAACCCGCGGCCTGCCGGAGCGTGAAGACAGTCTGGAAGAGTCTTACTGGGATCGGTAACGCGGGTCGCCACAGGGCGTAAAAAAGGCCCTTCTGAACAGAAGGGCCTTAGATGACTGGCAACGTCTGACTCGTTTAGCGGTGAGATCGAGCCTGCTTAGAGAACACGGTCAGATCGGAAAGGCGCTTAAGCCGTCCCTGGCGCGGGACGCTTTCCTCCTCTGCCCCTGTTCTCTGCGCATTGAGTTTATTCGTTGCGGGAAAATTCATCCTGATTTGGATATATCAGTAGTCTGCGAGATCTTGCTGAACACGCATCAGCGCACGACGTCGCAGGGTTTTAAATCTTCGCCCTGCGTCATCTCATCCTGCAGGATTTGCAGCATACTGCTGGCAATCTCACGTTCACCCATCACGACGCGCGAAGCGCCACGCTCCATGATGTACTCCACCTCATCGTCATAGTGGGCACGGGCGATAATCTCGATATTCTGATGCTTTTCACGCGCCGCCGTCACTACTTCACCCGCTTCATAGCCATTCGGGATGGTCAGTAACAGCCAGCGGGCGCAGTCGAGTCGTGCCAGTTCCATGGTGTCCGCGCGGGCCGCATTCCCCAGCACCGCCTTGATGCCCTGTTCGCGCAGCGCTTCGACCCGGGTACGGGAGTTTTCAACCACCACCAGTGGCACATTAGCCTCAAGAAGCTTCTGACCAATCAGGCTGCCAACCCGACCATAGCCCACAATCACGGCATGATTGCAGAAATCCACCGGGATCTGTTTCTCTTCTTCGATAGCTTCTTCCAGCGTCTGCTCCTCCATGGTTTCCGTTTTAGCCAGGAAACGCTCCAGCAGGGTAAACAGAATCGGGTTAAGCATAATCGACAGGATGGCGGCGGCCAGCACCAGGTTGCGGCCCTCATTACTCAGCAGGCCCAGCGAGATACCCAGACCGGCCAGAATAAAGGCGAACTCACCAATCTGTGCCAGGCTGACCGAAATGGTCAGTGCTGTACGACGCGAATGGCCGAGCAGCGATACCAGCAGCCACGCGGCGACCGACTTGCCCACCACGATAATCACCAGCGCGCCCAGCACCGCCAGAGGCTGCGTCACCAGAATCGACGGGTCGAACAGCATGCCGACCGAAACAAAGAACAGTACGGCAAAGGCATCACGCAGCGGCAGAGTATCCCGTGCGGCGCGGTGGCTCAGTTCCGACTCATTCAGCACCATACCGGCGAAGAAAGCACCTAATGCAAACGAAACATCAAAGAATTCAACGGCCCCAAATGCGATACCCAGCGCCAGCGCTAACACCGCCAGCGTAAACAATTCTCGAGAGCCGGTGGCGGCGCTGCGGGCGAGGATCCAGGGCACGGCACGACGTCCCACCACCATCATCAGCACCATAAAGGCAGCCACTTTTCCAATGGTCCACAGCAGATCCCAGGCCAGCAGTCCGGCGCTGGCGTTGCCCTGTTCCATCATGCCCGCAATCGCAGGCAGCAGCACCAGCGTCAGCACCATCACCAGATCTTCAACAATCAGCCAGCCAATGGCTATCTGCCCGCGCTGGCTATCGATTAGCTGTCGCTCCTCTAACGCGCGCAGTAACACCACGGTACTGGCGGTAGAGAGGCAGAGACCAAACACCAGGCCGGTCATCCACGACCATCCCAGCGTCCATGACAATCCCATTCCCAGTAACGTCGCGACGGCGATCTGCGCGATGGCACCGGGAATGGCGATCGACTTTACCGACATGAGATCTTTCATTGAGAAGTGGAGGCCGACACCAAACATCAGCAGGATAACGCCGAGTTCTGCCAATTCAGGGGCCAGATTGGTATCTGCGACAAAGCCGGGGGTAAAGGGGCCAGCCAGCACGCCTGCCATCAGGTAACCGACGAGGGGCGAGATACGCAGGCGGTTTGCCAGCATCCCAAGGAGAAATGCCAGAACCAGTGCTCCGACAATGGTAGTGATCAACGGTGTGGTGTGATGCATGCCTGTCTCCTTGTATACAAATGTATCCGCTTGTAACAAATGAGTTTAAAACAAAATCACTTCTTTCGCTGAGCAATTTGCGGGAATACTTTAAAAAACCATGAAAAAAAGTCAAAACCACAATCGAAAGGGTGTTTTTGTCCATTATCCATAATATTGGCTGATTTGACGCTTTAAACAGGGCCGGATAAATAAAACTTCGCATCAGTAAATTGCGTCGGTCTGGCACGAATAAGGAAGAAATGTGCATACAGAGGGGTTAAAGCCTGCCAGCGGCACTTTTGCAGCAGTAAACAATCGGTTAACAACACGCTTTCCTGCCTGTTTCCGCTCAGTCGGTAGAAGCGGACCCGGGCTGGAACGTTAGCCTGCTGTTGCACGGGGATCACTCTGCGGCCACTTTCCTGCCCTGCCAGGGGGGAGCAGAGACGAAAAGCGTAAGCACCTGCATGCACGCAGATGTGCATTGGCCTTGAGTTCGCCGGGGGAATATGCGACACAGTGGGGCAAAGCGGCAGATAATCGGGCCAGAAAGTAAATTAAGGAGAATCACCGTGTTGTTATCAAAATGGACAGGGGCAGGTGTGGTGCTACTGGTGGCCCTGATGCCGCTGTTTTCACAGGCCGCCGAGGCCGATCGCACCTATCGTTTCAGCCTGCTGCACACTAACGATGAGCATGGCCACTTCTGGTTTAATGCGCAGGGCGAATATGGTCTGGCGGCGCAGAAAACGTTGATGGATACCCTGCGCTACGATGTCCAGGCCAGAGGCGGCGGCGCACTGATTCTCTCTGCCGGTGATATCAATACCGGCGTGCCGGAGTCCGACGAGCTGGATGCTGAACCCGATTTTCGCGCGATGAACCTGATTGGCTATGACGCGATGGCGCTGGGCAATCATGAGTTCGACAAGCCGATTGCGGTTGTGCGCAAGCAGGAGAAGTGGGCACGATTCCCGCTGCTCGCCGCCAACGTTTATCAGAAAGGTACCGATCAGCGCCTGTTTAAACCCTGGGCGGTATTCAACCGTCTCGGGCTTAAAATCGCTGTCGTCGGGTTAATTACCCCGGACACCGCAAAACTGGCTAATCCGGCTGGGCTGACAGATACCGAGTTCCGCGATCCTGTCGCAGAAACGGTGAAGGCGGTTGCTGAACTGCGTGCCGCGGAGAAGCCGGACGTGATTGTCGCGCTGACCCACCTTGGCCACTATGACGACGGTAAGCACGGCAGCAACGGTATCGATGACGTCACGCTGGCCCGCAGCCTGCCTGCCGGCACCATCGATCTGATTGTGGGTGGGCATTCCCATGATGCGGTCTGCATGGAAAAAGAGAACGTCAGCGTCAAAAATTATCAGCCTGGCCAGCCCTGCAAACCCGATCGGCAGAACGGCGTCTGGATTATGCAGGCCGACAAGTGGGGCAAATATGTCGGCCGTGGCGATTTCACCTTCCGTAATGGAGAGGTGTCGCTGGAGGCTTATCAGCTGGTGCCGGTCAACCTCAAACATCAGGTGAAGAATGCAGATGGCAGTGAGACCTGGCTCACCTGGCAGGAAGAGATCCCGAAAAATACCGCGATGATGAAGCTGCTGATGCCGTTTCAGAAGCGGGCAGAGGCGAAGCTGACCCAGAATGTCGGCAGCGTTGACGGCGACTTCAGCGGTGAAAAAGAGCAGGTTCGGTTTAAGCAGACAAATCTCGGCCAGCTGATTCTGCGCGCCCAGATGGCGCATACTAAAGCCGATTTTGCAGTGATGAGCGGTGGCGGAATCCGCACCTCGCTGAAAGCGGGCAAGCTGAGCTGGCGTGATCTGTTGCAGGTCCAGCCGTTCAGCAACCAGGTCGTCTCGGTCAGCCTGACTGGTGCAGAGATCAAAAAATATCTGAATGTGGTCGCCAATATTCAGCCTGACTCAGGCGGCTTCGCCCAGTTTGCTGGCATTAGCCTGACCACCGACGGTAAGCATGTCAGCGATGTCAGTATTAACGGCAAACCGATTGAAGATACGCAGCATTATCGCATGGCGACCAACAGCTTTAATGCGGCGGGCGGCGACGGCTATCCGCGTCTGGATAATCATGCCGGATACGTCAACAGCGGAGCAGTGGATGCGCAGGTGCTGCGCGACTTCATTAAGGCGCATACACCGGTTAAAGCCAGTGACTACCAGCCGAAAGGTGAGATCGTGCATCTGACCGATGAGCAGATTCGGGCGCGGGAGGAGGCAGCAGAGAAAGCGCGGAAGCGTAACTATCCCAAAATGATTCTGGCGTGGATCTGGCCGTGGGGGAACGAAACAGCCGCTACGCATTGAACTCACCGGGAGGCGCTTGCGCCTCCCGTTTTTCTCATGTCCGGCAGGGGTGACGTCTGATCCAGCGCTCGCGCAGTTTGTCCCATCCCCAGTTGTAAGCCATGGTGAAGGGCAGGAAGAAGAGGAAAAAGGCCACTTCGACCAGGAAAGCTTCCCACAGGGAGATATCCAGCATCAGGGCGGCGATCGGCAGACCGATCAGGATAAATCCCCCTTCAAATCCCAGTGCATGTAACACGCGCACGCCCGGACCGCGTTTCTGGCCTGGCGCATAAATCCGATCAAACCCGCTGTTGTAAATCATATTCCATAGCATCGCGACCGTAGAGAGCATAATCGCCAGCGATCCCATCTGAAACAGCGGCTTATTCATGATCCATGCCGCCAGCGGCGAAACGGTCAGAATCGCCAGCGTTTCAAAGCAGACAGCATGAAGAATACGTTCTTTAAGTGAGCGGGTACGCATTGTTTGTTCTCCTTCATTAATGCGGCGCATTTTCACATGTCAGAATGCTAAGATAAAATGAACACCTATCGAAAAAAGCGATGGAACAGATGCGATACTCCCCAGAATCCCTTGAGGCGTTTATGCAGACCGTGGCGAGTGGCTCGTTTTCGGCGGCCGCGCGTGCGCTGGGTAAAAGTCAGTCCACCATCAGCGCAGCAGTGGCAAATTTAGAAGACGATCTCGGCTTTGCGCTGTTTGATCGAACGGGCCGTCAGCCGATCCTTACCGAACAGGGACGCCGCGTTGTTCCTCAGGTCCAGCAGATTCTGTCGGCCAGCGAGCGGCTGGATGCGCTGGCGATACGTCTGTCGCAGGGCGTTGAACCCCGGCTCAGTTTTGCCATGTCCGATTTCTGGCAAACCGATCATCATGAACATCTGCTCAGGCAATTCGATGCGCGTTATCCGGAGATTGAACTGGAAGTGATGATTGCTGAAGATGGTGATGTCCTTGATCTGCTGCAGGCCGGGCGGGTACATCTGGGTGTCGTGCGGGCGCAGCCCAATCTGCCGGTAGATATTGCAGTGGCGCGGCTGCAGGTTGAGGCGCAGATGGCGGTCTTTTTACATCGCGATCATCCGCTGGCACAGCCTGATACCCTGAGCGAAAGCGAACTGGAAGGCGTGCGACATCTGCGGCTTAACACCTGGGTTGAGGCGCATGAACCCGCCCCGATGGGTCGCATCTGGTCAGCGCCTACCTATTTACTGCTGCTGGAGATGGCGGAGCAGGGATTTGGCTGGACGATTCTGCCACGCTGGCTGGTGAAACAGTTTGGGCATGGCGTGCTGAAAGAGTTGTCGATGTCGGGCTGGCCACAGCATATCGCCGTTGAAGTCGTCTGGTCACGACGAACGCCGCCCGGTCCGGCGGGCCGCTGGATGATCGATCAGCTGTGCGCCCAGCCGCGCGTTTAATCGTGGCGGGCGATATCCGCAAACGGCGCGTCCAGCAGGCGTGAAAGATCCTGAGGTGCCAGTTCAATATCCAGGCCCCGTTTGCCGCCAGAGATAAACATGGCGTCAAATGCGCTGGCAGAGTCATCAATTACCGTGGGCAGCCGTTTTTTCTGCCCCAGCGGACTGATACCGCCCACCAGATAGCCGGTAACACGCTGTGCCAGCTGCGGATCGGCCATATCCGCTTTCTTCGCGCCCAGCGCTTTTGCCACCTTTTTCAGATCGAGCTGTGTCGATACTGGCGTAATCGCTACCGCCAGCTGTTTCGCCTCACCATTCAGCGCCACCAGCAGCGTTTTATAGACCTGGCGTGCATCAAGATTAAGCTTGCGAACCGCTTCGTCACCAAAATGGGTTTCGTTACTGTCATGCTCATAAGGATGCAGCGTAAAGCTGACCTTTTGTTTTTCCAGCAATTTTACGGCGGGCGTCATACAGGTTCCTTACTAAGAAAAATCTTATTGCGCAGAATTATGGAAAAAGGTGGCGAAATTTTGTTCTTTGCGTAAAATTGGGCGCGCGCCAGCAATCTGATTGCTGAGCGATAACCAAAATCATAAACAAATTCCTCTTTGACGGGCCGATAAACTTATCGGCTCTCTTTTTTTCAGGGCTTCTTCAGCATCTCAGGCAGATTATCTTCGCCGTAAAGATGCAAAGCGCCCACCGCGACCACATAGTTGCCCGCCGCTAACCCCTGCAGCTTGTCACACCACTGCGCATTACGCTGACCGATCAATGTATCATTCAGCGCCTGACTAAAGGTGGCGGGCAGGGTGATTTCCGGCTGGCGTGGCGGCGTATCAAGCCACCAGCTCACCATCATCTGCAGCAGTCGCGCATTTGTGTGCCAGTGCAGCAGCGTATCCTGTAACAGCGCCATGCCATCATCCGGCAGCGCGGTGAGTAAGGCGATCTGTGCATCTGCGCCTTCCAGTTCAATCACGGGTTTGTTCAGGTCTTTCGCTGCCTGCAACAGCTGATAATCGATGCCGTAGTCTGGTCGTAATCCCAGCCTCTGTGCCTGTTGTGCCTGTAACATCAGCGCCACCTGCCAGGCGGGCAGATTATCCAGCAGGCTAAGCGTGAGACTCATCTCCTGACACAGTGCGGTGAGCGTTTGCATCGCGCTGCCCTTCAGCCGTACTGAGAGCGGAGGACGATCGCCGTAATGGTCAAAGGGTGAGCCACCCTGCGTAATATCCGCCTCCACAATCAGCGCGTCCGCCTGCTGCAACTGACGCAGCAGACGGCCTGGCAACGGCTGCATGTCGCGTGTTCCCATGTGGATGCTGCCCACCAGATGCAGCTGGCGATTGCCAAGCCGGATATCTATCGCAGGCCAGCGGTAACTGGCGGGAAAAAGCTGGCTGATAAAGCCGCGCAGTGAGCGCCAGATGTTGCCTGTCATTCCCGATCCTTTGCGATTCAAAACCCCATGCTAGCGACTTCAGAGAGCGAAAAACAGCGCTGAGAGGACGATTACTGGCGCGGCGGTCGGTAACGCAGCAGGCGGTTCGCATTGCTGACCACGGTAATGGAGGAGAGCGCCATCGCCGCACCTGCCACAATCGGGCTGAGCAGGGTGCCGGTCAGCGGATAAAGCACGCCCGCGGCTACCGGAATACCGATACTGTTATAGATAAATGCGCCAAACAGGTTCTGCCGGATATTGCGCAGCGTCGCGGAAGAGAGCGCTAACGCGTCTGCCACGCTGTTGAGGTCGGCGCGCATCAGCGTGATTCCCGCAGTTTCTACCGCCACATCGCTGCCGCCACCCATGGCAATGCCCACATCCGCCTGCGCCAGCGCGGGTGCGTCATTGATGCCATCACCGACCATCGCGACGCGACGCCCCTGCTGCTGTAACTGTTCAATGGCTGCTGCTTTGCCTTCAGGCAATACGCCTGCAATCACTTCATCAATGCCGGTTTCGGCGGCGATGGCGCGTGCGGTATTTTCATGGTCGCCGGTCAGCATAATCAGGCGATAACCCTGCTGATGCAGCCGGTCAAGGGCGTCGATACTTTCTGGTCTCAGCCGATCGCGCAGCGCGATAAGCCCGGTGAGCTGACCCTGTTCTGCCAGTAGCACCGGCGTGGCCCCCTGTTGCGTCAGGCGCATAATCTCTGCTTCTGCCGCCCGGTAGTCGACGCCGTTATCCTGCAACAGCGCCGCGTTACCCAGCAGCAGCGCTCTGCCATCCAGACTACCGCTGACCCCTTTGCCGCGTATTGTACGAAATTGCGCTAACGACGCTGGCTGCGTCAGTTCCGCTTCGGCGACAATCGCTTTCGCCAGCGGATGACCCGAGGCGAACTCCAGCGCCGCCGCAGTCGCTAAAACCGATTCACGGCTGGCGTTACCCCAGACCAGCACCTCACTGATTTGCGGCTTTCCGGCCGTCAGGGTGCCGGTTTTATCAAACACCAGCGTGTCGATCTGGCTGGCGCGCTGCAGGGCATCGGCGTCGCGGACCAGTACGCCCAGCTCGGCGGCGCGGCCAACACCGGCAATAATCGACATCGGCGTCGCCAGGCCCAGCGCACAGGGGCAGGCGATAATCAGTACGGTTGTCGCGATCACCAGCATGTAGGCAATCTGCGGCTGCGGCCCGAACAGATACCACACCGCGCCGCTGATCAGCGCAATCAACACCACTACCGGGACAAATACGGCGGAGATGCGATCGGCCAGGCGTCCCACATCGGGTTTGCTGCTTTGCGCCTGACGCACCAGCCGGATAATGCGCGACAGGGTGGTGTGATTGCCGGTCGCCCGGGCGATAAATTCTACCGCGCCATCCTGCACCAGGGTGCCGGCGAAGATCGCCGCACCCGGACTTTTGCTTTGCGGCACCGCTTCGCCGGTGAGCATCGCTTCATCAAACCAGGCTTCACCCGTGGCGATTTCGCCATCGACCGGCACCCGATCGCCGGTGACCAGCCGCAGCGTCATACCGGGCTGGACGTCGCTGACCGCGATCAGCCGGTCGCCATGGGGGTTGACCAGCTTCGCCTGAGCTGGCGTCAGATCAAGCAGTCGTTCCAGTGCCTTAGACGATCGCTGACGCGCCCGCTGTTCCAGGGCATGCCCCAGATTGATCAGGCCCAGGATCATCACGCTGGCTTCGAAATAGAGATGGCGCGCCTGCGGCGGGAAAAAGTCGGGCCACAGCACCACGCTAAAGGAGTAAATCCAGGCTGTGCCGGTGCCGAGTGCCACCAGCGTATCCATGGTGGCGCTGCCATTACGTAAACTGCGCCAGGCGCTGCGATAAAAGTGACTGCCGGTCACGACCATGATCAGCAGGGTCACGACGCCCAGCGTCAGCCAGATGCCGTGGTTATGGTCGGTGAGCATCATGTTATCGCCCGCCATGCCCCAGATCATCAGCGGCACGCCAAAGGCTAACGCGACAGCCGCCTGCCAGCTGAAACGCCGCATCGCACTGCGGGCGCTGTCTTGCTGCTTTTCGCGACGCTCCTGCTCGTCATCCACCACCTGCGCGCCATAACCCGCGGCATCAACGGCAGCCACCAGCTGCTGCGGGTCAGCATCGCCCAGCACCAGCGCACTGCGCTCGCCGAGATTGACCCGCGCCTGGCTGACGCCTGCGACCTGCTGCAGCGCTTTTTCCACCCGACTTACACAGCTGGCGCAGGTCATGCCTTCAATCAGCAGCATATGGGCAGGTAATGTTTTTTCTGCCGGATGAGAAGGGGTCTCCGTTGTCAGCGCCTCCGGCGGCGGCTCCGATGCTGTCAACGGTTCAGACTTTGGGAACGCGTCCGCCGTTTTCAGCGTCGCGTGATAGCCCGCCTGCTCAACAGTGGCGATCAGTGCAGACGCATCCGCGTGACCTGAGACCTGCGCCTCCTGTTGGGACACCTCGGCCTGGTCAACATCGTCGCGCTGTTCCAGTGCCTCTTTGACGCGTTTGACACAGTGGCCGCAGGACAAGCCGTCCAGTGCCAGAGAAATGGTGTGTGACATTATCAACTCCTCGTGTAATCCCATTTGACCGATTGGCCAGTTTCGATTCATGCTTAAGCATAAACCTTCCATCAAGGGGAAGGTCAAGGGGACGAAAATGAACATCAGTGATGTGGCGAAAAAGACCGGGCTGACCAGCAAGGCGATTCGTTTCTACGAAGAGAAAGGGGTGGTGACACCGCCGTTGCGCAGTGAAAATGGTTACCGCCATTATGACGGTCACCATCTGGATGAACTGAACCTGTTACGTCAGGCGCGGCAGGTGGGCTTCACGCTGGATGAGTGCCGCGAACTGGTGGCACTGTTTAATAATCCGTCGCGACACAGTGCCGATGTAAAAGCGCGCACTCTGCAGAAAGCCGATGAAATTGCGGCGCACATTGAAGAGCTGCATGCCATGCGCGCTCGTCTGCTGGCGCTGGCGGCTGCCTGTCCGGGTGATGAGAGCGCAGAGTGCCCGATTATCAATAATCTGGCCGGGTGCTGCGGTCAGCGTGGCTGAATTCGCAGCGTAATCCCCTCAATGCCGACCACGACGACCGGCGTGCCGGCAGGCAGATCCTCATCCGCCTCAACCCGCCAGCTGCTGTCCCCGATGCGCACGTGTCCGGTGCGGTTATGCAGCGCGGTATCCAGCGTCAGCTGCAACCCGATCATCTGGCTGCCGCGCTGGTTCAGCGCATTGGGCGTCTGACGCGTTTCACGATGTCGCATCCAGCAATACCAGAGAAAGACGCAGACCAGCGTCAGCACGGCAAAGAGTGACCCCTGTGTCGTCCAGCTCACCGGCACCAGCCACTCAAAGATGCCGACAATAACTGCTGCCAGCCCGCTCCATAGCAGATAACCGCTGGTGCCCAGCATCTCAGCCGCCAGCAGTAATCCACCCAGCGTCAGCCAGAACCAGTGCGGATGCGCGATGATTTCCATCAGCATCAGCGTTTCGACTCGGTACGCGATTCCTTCAGCAATTCGCCGATGCCCGCAATCGACCCCAGCAGACTGCTCGCTTCCAGCGGCATCATTACGACTTTGCTGTTAGTGCCTTCACCGATTTTTTGCAGCGCATCGGTGTACTTTTGCGCCACGAAGTAGTTGATAGCCTGAATATCACCCGCAGCAATCGCTTCCGAGACCATTTTAGTGGCGTTAGCTTCCGCTTCAGCCTGACGTTCACGGGCTTCTGCCTGCAGGAACGCAGAGGTACGTTCACCCTCCGCTTTGAGGATCTGCGACTGCTTCTCCCCTTCAGCGCGCAGGATAGCCGCCTGTCGTACCCCTTCAGCCGTCAGAATATCGGCGCGCTTGGTTCGCTCTGCTTTCATCTGGGCATTCATCGCGCCAACCAGCTCCTGTGGCGGACGCACATCGCGAATCTCGATGCGGGTGATCTTAACGCCCCACGGATTGGTCGCTTCATCCACGATATGCAGCAGGCGGGTGTTGATGCTGTCGCGCTGTGACAGCATTTCGTCCAGCTCCATGCTGCCCAGCACGGTACGCATATTGGTCATCGTGAGGTTCAGAATCGCCTGCTCAAGATTGCTGACTTCATAGGCGGCACGCGCCGGATCCACGACCTGAATAAAGCAGACCGCGTCGATGGTGACGTTGGCGTTGTCTTTGGAGATGATTTCCTGCGAGGGAATATCCAGTACCTGTTCCATCATGTTGATCTTGCGACCAATTCGATCCATGAATGGCACCACCAGGCTTAACCCTGGCTGTAGCGTGCGGGTATAACGGCCGAAGCGCTCAACCGTCCATTGAAAACCTTGTGGCACGATCTTGACGGTCGCCCAGACCGCCACCAGCGCCAGAATAATCAGGGCAGGAATGACAGTTATCATACAACCTCCGCATTGTCAGATTAACGGGCCGAGTCGCTTCGGCCCGTGGGTGTGCTGTTAGTACAGCAGGGAATAGAGCTGGCGACGATAACGCGCAGCCAGTGCATCACCGGTTCCCAGCGCCGCCAGAATCTCCTGCAGCATCTTACGCGCCTGGCCATCAGCGGCATTAAGATCGGATTTCAGGAAGCTGAACAGCAGTTCCAGTGCTTCTTCATTTCGACCCACCTGATGCAGCTGTAACGAGAGTTTAGCAGCCAGTCCGGCGTTAGTCGGGTCCGCTTCCAGCTCGGATTGCAGCTGTTGAATTTCCGGCGTATCCGCAGCCTGTTTCAGCAGATCGATCTGCGCCATCAGGCTCTGATAGCGGGTATCCTGATCCTGCAGGGGGACGACTTTCAGTACCGCTTCCGCTTCATCGCTGCGGTTAAGGGTAATCAGCACGTCTGCCAGCAGGAAACCGATCTCACTGGACTGGTTGCTTAGCTGCCACGCATCTTTTAACAGCGGCAGCGCCTCCAGCGGTTTATCTTCCTGCATCAGCGCCATCGCCTGCTGCGCTTTCAGCTCTTCTTCACGCGGCAGGACTTTTTCCAGCAGGGCGCGGATCGCCTCTTCCGGCTGCGGTCCCTGGAAGCCATCAACCGGCTGACCATCCTGGAACAGGTAGACGGTCGGGATTGAACGCAGACCAAACTGCGACGCCACCCTTTGCTCTTTGTCGCAATCGAGTTTTGCGAGAATAAACTGACCCGCGTACTCCTGTGCCAGACGCTCAAGCACAGGTGTCAGCTCCTGACAGTGCTGGCTGCGCTCAGACCAGAAGTAGAACAGCACCGGCAGCTGCATCGACTGCTCAAGGGTCTGCTGCAGGTTAGATTCGTTGATGTCGATGATAGAAGCGTGTGGTGACATGGAGAAGTCTCTTTGCAAAAAGTGTTCTAAGAATATGGGGCCAACCGGCCCGGCTTCAAGCGCTATTGCGCATGGCTGATTAATGGCTGCGCAAAATGCGATCCAGCATCCAGCCTGGCAGTAACCGTTTCAGCAGGCTCATGACGTGTGCGACCAGCGTCACCGGATAGCGCAAACGTGGATGTTTACTCTCGAGTGCGTGACGAAGTTTAGGCAGAATGGCTTCCGCTGGCAGGGTAAAGCGTGCCGCGATACCCGGGTTACGCACCGGGTTATGCTGTTCCCCCTGCGTCACATTGTCGGTAAAGCGGGTCTCAATCGGGCCGGGTTCAATCAGGCTGACCCGGATGCCGCTATTACGTACTTCGAGACGCAGCGCATCGCTCCAGGCTTCCAGCGCATATTTACTGGCGGCATAGGCACCCCGGCCAGGCGTGGAGATCAGGCCCAGCACCGAGCTGGTATTAACAATGCGTCCATCGCCGCTGGCCTGCAGCGCCGGTAACAGCCTGAGCGTCAGCTGATGGACGCCGAAAAAGTTGCTGGAAAACTGCTGCTCCAGCTGCTGACGTGAGAGTGTGTGCAGCGGGCCATACAGACCAAAACCGGCATTGTTAAACAGTGCAGCCAGACGGTTATCGCAGAGCGCGAGCACCGCATCCGCTGCCCGATCGACACTCTGCGGATCGTCGAGATCGAGCTGGATGCCCGTATAACCCAGCGTGTTCATGCGGGCGACATCGTCGGCTTTTCGGCAGGCGGCGATTACACGATAACCCCGCGCCAGCAGATCGTGCGCGGCGACCAGGCCAATACCGCTGGAACAACCTGTAATCAGAATGGTTTTTTGCATTTCTTTACCCTTTTTGCGCATCCGGACGCGCTACGGCTGCTTAACTAAGGGGGCCAGTTCTTTTGCCATTAATCCGGCGATAAACGGCTGAGCATCAGGACTGGGATGAATGCCATCCTGTTGCATCCACTCGGGTTTCAGATAGACCTGCTCCATGAAAAAGGGCACCAGAGGAATATCATGCTGCTGTGCCAGGCCAGGATAGATGCCGCTGAACGCCTCGGTGTAGCGGCGGCCATAGTTGGCGGGCAGGCGGATCTGCATCAGCAGCGGCTTTGCATTGGCGGCTTTGACATCGTCGATCACTTTACTCAGATTCTGCGCGATAGCGTCAGGCGGAAAACCGCGCAGACCATCGTTACCGCCCAGTTCGATTAACACCCATTGCGGCTGATGCTGTTTTAATAGCGCAGGCAGACGCGCCAGTCCCTGTGCGGCAGTATCGCCGCTGATGCTGGCGTTGACCACTTTCGGTTTCTGCTGCCACTGCTTATCGAGCAGGCTGGGCCAGGCGGCGGTGGCAGACATCCGATAGCCTGCACTCAGGCTGTCGCCCAGCACCATCAGGGTATCTGCAGCAGCAAGACGCGACACCATCAGAAGAATCAATAACAGGAAGGGATAATGCCAGCGGAAAACATTGTTGAAGTTCATCATCTTATTAAGTCCGTCGGTCAGGGAGAGCATCAGTTAACCATCCTTACCGGAGTTGAGTTGGTTGTCAAACCAGCCGAGACCATTGCGCTGATTGGCGAGTCCGGCTCCGGCAAGTCAACCCTGCTGGGAATCCTGGCCGGGCTGGACGATGGCAGCAGCGGCGAAGTTCATCTGCTGGGGCAGCCGCTGCACCAGATGAACGAAGAGCAGCGTGCGGCCCTGCGTGCCCGGCAGGTCGGCTTTGTGTTTCAGTCATTCATGCTGGTGCCGACCCTGAATGCGCTGGAGAACGTCCAGCTGCCATCACTCCTGCGCGGCGACAGCGACCGCCAGAGCCGCGAACAGGCACGGGAACTTTTGTCGCTGCTCGGGCTGGGTGAACGTCTGCATCATCTGCCCGCTCAGCTGTCAGGCGGCGAACAGCAGCGTGTCGCGCTGGCCCGCGCCTTCAGTGGTCGTCCGGGTCTGCTGTTTGCCGATGAGCCAACTGGCAACCTTGACCGCAAAACCGGTGATCGCATCGCCGATTTGCTCTTTTCCCTTAATCGCGACTTCGCCACCACGCTGATTCTGGTGACGCATGACGAGCAACTGGCGGCGCGCTGCGATCGTCGTCTGCGGCTGCGCGACGGAAAATTGTGGGAGGAGCAATGATCTGGCGCTGGTTCTGGCGCGAGTGGCGTTCGCCCTCGCTGCTGATTGTCTGGCTGGCCCTGACGCTGGCGGTGGCCTGCGTGCTGGCGCTGGGATCAATCAGCGATCGCATGGAAAAAGGGCTGAATCAGCAGAGCCGTGATTTTATGGCCGGTGACCGCACGTTGCGCAGCACTGATGCTGCGCCCGAAGCCTGGCTGGAAAAGGCGCGGGAAACCGGCCTGACGGTCAGTTCTCAGCTCACCTTCATGACCATGACCTTTGCGGATCAGTCACCGCAGCTCGCCTCCGTCAAAGCGGTAGATGACCGCTACCCGATGTTTGGCACGCTGCAGACGCAGCCGCCGGGGCTGAGACCGCAGGCAGGCACCGCGCTGGCGGCACCGCGCCTGATGGCGCTGCTGAACCTGAATGTGGGCGATACGCTGGAAGTCGGCGATACCCAGCTGCGCATCAGCGGAGAGGTCATTCAGGAGCCGGATGGCGGCTTTAACCCCTTTGAGATGGCACCACGTCTGCTGATCAATCTGGCGGATGCTGGCAAAACCGGTGCGATTCAGCCTGGCAGCCGTATTACCTGGCGCTATAAATTCTCCGGTAATTCTGAGCAACTGGCCCGCTATGACCGCTGGATTGAACCGCAACTGAAAGCGGACCAGCGCTGGATCAGCGTGGAGAACTCGGAAGATGCGCTGGGCCGTTCGATGCAGCGCGCGCAGCAGTTCCTGCTGCTCTCGGCCTTACTGACGCTGATGCTGGCAATTGCGGCCGTGGCGGTCGCCATGAGTCATTATTGCCGCAGCCGCTACGATCTGGTTGCGGTGCTGAAAACCCTGGGCGCGACGCAGGGCGCGTTGCAGCGTTTGATCATCGGTCAGTGGCTGGCGGTGTTGCTGCTGGCGGCGATTGCCGGAGGCGTTGTGGGGCAGGGCGTGGAAGCGATCCTGATGGCGATGCTGAAACCCGTATTGCCCGCCAGCTTACCGGCGGCCAGCGTCTGGCCGTGGATCTGGGCAGTGGGATCGCTGTTTGTGATTTCGCTGCTGGTGGGGCTGCGTCCCTATCGTCTGCTGCTGGCAACCCAGCCGCTGCGCGTACTGCGGCGCGATGCAGTGGCAAATCTCTGGCCACTGAAATTTTATATTCCGGTAATGATCGCGGTGGTCGTCACGCTGTTAGCGCTGCTGGTCGGTGGCAGTAAAATGCTCTGGGCGCTGCTGGCGGGTGTGGTGGTGCTGGCAGCATTACTGGCGTTACTCGGCTGGGGAACCCTGTTGCTGCTGCGTCGGCTGGTGGTGCGTAATCTGGCGCTGCGACTGGCGATCAACCGGCTACTGCGCCAGCCCGGTATGACGCTGAGCCAGCTCGCGGCCTTTTCCCTGTCGTTTATGCTGCTGGCGCTGCTGCTGGTGATGCGTGGCGATCTGCTGGATCGCTGGCAGCAGCAGTTACCGGCAGACAGCCCGAACTTCTTCCTGCTCAACATGACGGCGGATCAGGTGCCGCAGGTGCGCGATTTCCTGCAAGCGCACCAGATTAAGCCCGAAACTTTCTATCCGATTGCGCGGGTGCGGCTTAGCGAACTCAACGGTAAACCGGCCGATCCGAAACTGGATAATGCCCTTAACCGCGAGCTTAACCTGACAGAGCTGGCGGACCGCCCGGATCACAACCCGCTGGTAGCTGGCAGCTGGCCGCCGAAGGCCGGTGAAGTGTCGATGGAGGTGGAACTGGCGGAGCGTCTGGGGCTGAAGCTCGGCGATACCCTGACGTTCGACGGCGATACGCAGACGTTCAGCGCCCGTATTACCAGCCTGCGTAAAGTGGACTGGGAAAGTCTGAAGCCGAACTTCTTCTTTATCTTCCCGCCGGGCGCGCTCGACAGCCAGCCCCAGACCTGGCTCACCAGCTTCCGCATGGAGGCCAATCCTGCTCTGCTGGCGCAGCTGAACCGCGCCTTTCCCACGCTGAGTCTGCTGGATATCGGCAGCATTATGCGGCAGATCGGTCAGGTACTGACGCAGGTCAGCCAGGCGCTGGAGATCATGGTGGTGCTGGTCACGGCCTGCGGTGTGTTGCTGCTGCTGGCGCAGATTCAGGTCGGGATGCGCCAGCGCCGGCAGGAGTTGGTGGTCTATCGCACGCTGGGTGCCGGTAAACGCCTGCTGCGCACCACGCTGTGGTGCGAGTTTGCGCTGCTCGGCGTGGTTTCAGGTGTGGCGGCGGCTATAGGCGCGGAGGCGGCGCTGTGGGGATTACAGACGAAGATTTTCGACTTCCCCTGGCAGCCGGACTGGACACTGTGGCTGGCGTTGCCGTTGTGTGGCGCGCTGCTGCTGTCGCTGTGCGGCGGCTGGCTGGGGATCCGGTTACTGAAAGGAAAGGCGCTGTTCAGGAAGTTTGATGCGGCGTAAAGCAGGGCTGAAATAAGGCGGCACCAGGCCGCCTTTGACCTTCATTCAGACCGCACCCGTAATCCGCAAGCGGGTTACGGGAAACTACAGCTTTTCAACGGCCCAGGCGATGCCGCTGGCGTATTCTTCCGGTAGCTGAGGGACCAGCGCATTCAGCGCCGCTTTCAGCCGCTCTGCATCGCTGTCGGTCAGATTGAGGTGACCCACCTTACGACCCGGACGCACCTCTTTGTCATACCAGTGCAGATGCACCAGCGGCTGTTGCAGCCAGCTGAGATTCACGGCAGTGCCGATCAGATTGACCATCACCGACGGCGCAAACACCACCGGCTGCGGCAATGCCAGCCCAAGAATGGCGCGCAGATGCAGCTCAAACTGGCTGATCGACGCACCGTTCTGCGTCCAGTGACCACTGTTGTGCACACGCGGTGCTAATTCATTGATCAGCAACCCGGCAGGCGTCACGAAACACTCCATCGCCATCACGCCCACGTAATTCAACACCTGCATGATCGCGCTCAGCATCGTTTCGGCCTGCTGCTGCTGTGCCGGATCCGCCTGCGGCAGTGCCACGCTGGTGCGCAGAATGCCGTCCTGATGCAGGTTATGCGTCAGCGGATAGAACACGACGTTGCCATCGTGACCGCGCGCGCCGACCAGTGACACTTCCCCGGAAAAGTTGATGCCCTGCTCAACGATACATTCGCCATAGCACGCATCCGGCAGCTGGTGCGTTTCATCAGCACGCAGACGCCACTGACCCCGTCCGTCATACCCCCCCGTGCGGCTTTTCACAATTGCCAGCTCGCCCAGTGAATCAAACACCGCTGGCCATTCGCTCTTGTCCGCCAGCCACTGCCACGGCGCGGTGGCCAGTCCCAGCTGATCCAGCAGCTGTTTCTGCGTCAGGCGATCGGCCAGACGTGGGAAAATATCACGATTAACAAAAGCCGGATGGCTCGCCAGTTCCCGCGTCAGCGCCGTTTCCGGCCAGCGCTCGATTTCGGCGGTGATCACGCTGTCGGCGATAGGAAGCGCGGCAGGGTCGGCGTCCAGACCCACCGGATAGACCGCAATACCCAGCGGTTCACCCGCCTGACGCAGCATACGACCTAACTGGCCGTTGCCCAGTATGCAGACCGGCTTCATGCATCCACCCGCGGATCGGGATGGTTCAGCACCTCATCGGTCTGACTCTGACGCCAGGTATTCAGACGTGACGCCAGCGCGCTGTCATGCAGCGCCAGAATCTGCGCGGCCAGCAGGGCGGCATTAGCTGCACCCGCTTTACCAATTGCCAGCGTACCGACCGGAATACCGCGCGGCATCTGCACAATCGAATAGAGGCTATCGACACCGCTCAGTGCCGCACTCTGCACCGGCACACCCAGCACCGGCACCAGGGTTTTTGCTGCCAGCATTCCCGGCAGATGCGCCGCGCCACCTGCGCCAGCAATAATCACCTGATAACCGTTGTCTGCTGCCGTTTCGGCGAAGCTGAACAGTTTATCCGGGGTGCGGTGCGCAGAGACCACTTCAACATGAAAAGGGACGTCCAGGCTGGTGAGGATTTCAGCGGCGAACTGCATGGTGGCCCAGTCACTTCTGGAACCCATAACAATGGCGATGCGGGCCGGGGCGTTGGATGACATGCGGTCAACTCCTGTGAATAAACAAACAGACCTGGCCGGGCGGACAGGTTTTGAAGGGCACCGAGAATAGCATGACAACGACGCAAGGAAAACGGTTGCGTCGGCCAGATGTCGTGGATTTAACCGGCGATCAGAAGTCGAACTCGATAAGCTGAATGCCGCTGGCGTCGAGCTGAATCATCGAGCCACGGCTGTGCCAGGCACCCAGCACCGCGCGTTGCGCCATTTCACCCTGCAGGCTCAGCGTATGGATTGCCGGGCGATGGGTGTGGCCGTGGATCAGCAGCGGCACCTGCTGGCACAGCATCGCCGCGGCCACAGCATCCTGATTCACATCCATAATGGTCTGAGATTTGTGCTGGTTAGCCTGTTTGCTGTCGGCGCGCATCCGGGCGGCAATGCGTTTACGTATCCATAGTGGCAGCGCCAGGAAGAGTCGCTGGATCCACGGATTGTGCACTTTGGCGCGAAAGCGCAGATAACCCGCATCGTCCGTACAGAGCGTATCGCCGTGCATGATCAGCAGTCGATGACCATACAGCGTCAGCACCTTTTCTTCGGGCAGCAGCGTCATGCCGCTGGCGCGCGCAAAGCGTCGGCCAATCAGGAAGTCGCGGTTGCCATGAATAAAGCAGACGGGAACCGGCAGGGCGCGCAGGGCACTGGCAATCTGCTGATGCAGTGGATTGGGATCGTCGTCACCAATCCAGGCTTCAAACAGATCGCCGAGAATATAGAGCGCGTCGCAGTGGGGCGCTTCGCGCTGTAAAAAATGCAGAAAACCGGCGGTAATCGCCGGTTCTTCCTGACACAGATGGAGATCTGCGATAAACAGCGTGCGGGACATTACTCGCTGACGGTCACTTTCTGGATAACGACGTCATCTTTTGGCACATCCTGGTGCATGCCGCTGCGGCCGGTAGAAACGGCTTTGATCTTCTCGACCACGTCCATGCCTTCAACCACTTCTGCGAATACACAGTAGCCCCAGCCCTGAACGCTTTCGTCACGGAAGTTCAGGAAGTCGTTGTCAGCCACGTTGATGAAAAACTGCGCGGTAGCAGAGTGCGGCGCAGAGGTACGTGCCATTGCCAGCGTACCTTTGGTGTTCTTCAGACCGTTGTTCGCTTCGTTCTGGATTTCATCTTTGGTTGCTTTCTGCTTCATGCCCGGCTCGAAGCCGCCGCCCTGAATCATAAAGCCGTTGATGACGCGGTGGAAAATGGTGTTGTCGTAAAAACCTTCACGGCAGTAATCCAGGAAGTTCTGTACGGTTGCCGGCGCTTTATCATCGAAAGTTTTGATTACGATATCGCCATGGTTCGTCTGGAAAGTTACCATTTTTGTTGTCCTGTAAAGGTTGTGATCAGTTGCCGGGATCGCGCTGTTAACTGGCGTACCCCTTTTAGTCGACCGTTCTTATATCATAATTTCCAATGACGCGTCAGCAGCACGGCGCAGTTGGCTTGCTTTGCGTCGCGCGAGCGATAAAAATACGGCACAATGTCTGGATACTTAAAAAAGCCAACCACACGCGAAAACGGAACCGTTCAATGCTTAAGATTTATAACACCCTGAGTCGACAGAAAGAGGAATTCAAACCCATTCATGCCGGTAAAATCGGGATGTATGTTTGCGGCATCACGGTGTATGACCTCTGTCACATTGGTCATGGGCGGACGTTCGTGGCGTTTGACGTGGTGGCGCGCTATCTGCGTTACCTCGGTTATCAGCTTAACTATGTACGTAACATCACCGATATTGATGACAAAATCATCAAACGCGCCAATGAAAACGGCGAGAGCATCGAAACGCTGACCAACCGTATGATTGGCGAGATGCACAACGACTTCGCTGCGCTGGGCATTCTGCCACCTGACGAGGAACCGCGCGCCACCCGCCACATCGCAGAAATCATCGAGCTGGTGGAAACGCTGATCGCTCGCGGTCATGCCTATGTGGCAGACAACGGTGACGTAATGTTTGATGTGCTGAGCGACACCGATTATGGCGCGCTGTCGCGTCAGGATCTGGAGCAGCTGCAGGCGGGCGCACGCGTTGAAGTCGCCGACGTGAAGCGCAATCCCATGGACTTCGTGCTGTGGAAGATGTCCAAAGCGGATGAGCCCGCCTGGTCATCACCGTGGGGCAACGGCCGTCCTGGCTGGCACATCGAGTGCTCGGCGATGAACTGCAAACAGCTGGGCACCCATTTCGATATCCACGGCGGTGGTTCAGACCTGATGTTCCCGCACCATGAAAACGAAATCGCCCAGTCGAGCTGCGCTCATGACGGTCCGTACGTTAACTACTGGATGCACTCCGGCATGGTGATGGTAGACCGCGAAAAGATGTCGAAATCGCTCGGCAACTTCTTCACCGTGCGAGACGTGCTGCAACATTATGATGCGGAGACCGTGCGTTACTTCCTGATGTCCGGTCACTATCGCAGCCAGCTTAACTACGGCGAAGATAATCTGAATCAGGCGCGTGCGGCGCTGGAACGTCTCTATACCGCGCTGCGTCACACCGACAGCAGCGTGCCAGCGCACGGCGGCGAAGCGTTTGAAGCGCGTTTCCGCAGTGCGATGGATGATGATTTCAACACCCCGGAAGCCTATTCAGTGCTGTTCGATATGGCGCGTGAAGTGAACCGCCTGAAAAGTGAGGACGGCGCGTCAGCACATGGTCTGGCGTCGAAGCTGCGCGAGATGGCTAACGTGCTGGGCATCCTGCAGCAGGATCCTGAGCTGTTTCTGCAAAGCGGCGCGCAGGTGAATGACGAAGAGGTTGCCGAGATCGAACATTGGGTGAAGGCCCGTGCCGATGCGCGGGCAGCCAAAGCCTGGGCGGAAGCGGACATCGCGCGTGACAAGCTTAACGCGCTGGGGGTCATCGTCGAGGATGGACCACAGGGCTCCAGCTGGCGTCGAAAATAAACCGGAGAGGGCGAGCAATCGCCCTTTTTTATTGCCAACTTAAAACCACGTCCTATGGACGTGGTTATCGCCTCGGTTCTGGCTCTGCCTGTAAAGACCTGCCCATGTCAAACTCCTCATCTGTTGTCCCCACAACTGATAAGGAAATTCAACATGA
>NZ_VWVM01000024.1 GCF_008632075.1 Candidatus Pantoea gossypiicola | reverse complement strand
AGCATGAAGTTGAAGATAAACAACTGTCGCTTCATGAGGTGTGAAGAGAGGGCTCTAAGAGTCCGAACTTAGTACGCCCCTATGGGGCGGAAAACAAAGCCGCCTTCTATGAAGGCGGATTTTTACTACATAATTAACTGAAGACGCTTAGAAGATACGTAAAACAAAATTTCAGGCTGAAATCGCCAGGTTTTCAATGATATTATTAGACCTAAGATGCTGAATTTATTAATATTATATGGGGTGTTATTTGATTTAATTCCTGTGAAATCGCCATTCCTCCGGAACATTTCGCCAGCGTTCTCGGCTGCCTTTGAATGCATGAATTGTCTGTAAGGGCAAAAGCGGATTCAAATTCTGCTGTCACTTCTTGAGGGTTTTGATACTGCCTGTCTGCATTCAGCGATCACAAATTGCAAGTAAAGATTTTCAGGTGCTGGTTCATTAGTAACCAGTTACTTTTCACCAGACCTCAGTTCCTGCACAAATGCTTTATATCGGCTAATGCTTTCTTTGAGACTCCTTTTACAGCTAAGCTATCCGCCAGCGAAATTTATCGCTTAAGTTACTGTTTATACTGTAAAAATACGGTGAATTTCAGCCTGAAATCGCCATGCGTCCTGCTAAAAATCATCCTGGTTACGACATATAACTGCGTTATAGAGATCTTAATTGCAGGGCAGCCTGCTAACAGCAAAGGCATCTTCCAGGAGTGAAAAAAGATACTCAGAAAATATCCCTCACTTATCCACAGAAAAAGTGGATAACTTTTGCATCTGACAAAAACTATTTTTCTGCTGATGCGAACGACATGAGCTGGACTGTGAAGGTGCCAGTGATCTGAAATCGGCTACTTCAGACAGATTCACTGTATTGAGTAAAGCAGATGAAAGAATGTACTCAACGGTAGAAAACGATAATCGAGCCACTCAGGAAAGGGATATAACTGACGGGAAAGCTGTTTACAGTCAAGGGGAGTTAAAGAGGATTATCGATATAGATAAACGGCTGGCGGACTCATCAGAATCTGTTGATGCGCAGCCAGCGTTGAGCACGGCTATCGTTACGTTGCCTGCAGAATGCGTATGAGGGAGGCGATAGCAGCATAGCTATCGGGTGCGCAAAAAGCGATATAAAACCGGGCCTGGCCCGGTTTTGTTATGAATCAGGCTTCAAGCCAGGCTGTTATTTGCCTGACCATCACATCGGTAGAGATGCCATAACGGTCATGCAACGTCGGTAAAGCGCCTGCAGCCAGGAATGCGTCCGGCAGGGCAATCTGCTTAAAGCGTGGCGTCACACGGTTCCGCATTAGCAGGCCCGCAATTGCCTCGCCTAACCCGCCCGTGATTGAATGATTCTCTGCTGTGATAACCAGTTGGTTATGATGCAGCGCTTCCCCTGCCTCTCGCAGGATAGTCTCTTCATCCAGAGGCTTAATCACTGGAGAGTGAACCACACCAACCTCAATGCCCTGCTTTTCCAGCACTTCAGCGGTTTCAAGTGCCCGCATGGTCATTAATCCGCTACTGATAATAACTGCATCTTTGCCCGCTCGCAGACGCTGGGCCTTACCGTGCTGATAGCGATAATCATATTTATCCAGTACCAGCGGAACCTTACCGCGCAGCAGGCGCAGGTAAACCGGCCCCTGATGTTCGGCAATCGCCGGGATGACCTGGCTAATCTCCAGTGCATCGCAGGGATCGATGATTGTCAGGTTTGGCATACCGCGAAAAATTGCCAGATCATCAGTCGCCTGATGGCTTGGCCCATAACCGGTGGTCAGGCCCGGCAGCGCACAGGCAATTTTGACGTTCAGATTCTCTTCGGCGATGGCCATGCAGATAAAATCATAGGCGCGACGGGAAGCAAATACGGCATAGGTGGTGACAAAAGGCATAAAGCCCTCGCGCGCCATTCCCGCTGCGGCACTCATCAATAACTGTTCTGCCATTCCCATCTGGTAAAAGCGCTGTGGAAAAGCCTCCGCAAACAGATGCAGGTCGGTATATTTACTCAAATCTGCCGTCAGACCGACCACATCGGATCGCTTCTCTGCCAGTGACACCAGAGCATGCCCGAAGGGGGCAGAAACCGTGGGCTGACCCTCAGCAGCAATCGAGGCGATCATGGCGGAAGTGGTCAGACGTTTTTTTTGCGGTTGTGAACTCATATCATACTCCTTGCTCAAGTGCGGTCAGGGCTTTGTCCCACTCATCGGCATCAACACGGATGAAATGGGTTTTCTCACGGCTCTCAAGAAACGGCACGCCTTTACCCATTCGGGTATCGCAGATGATGACGCGCGGTTGCGGTTCAGGCCAGCTGCGTGCTGCGTCAAAGGCATTCTGCAAAGCAGCAATATCGTTGCCATCAACGCGCTGGGTATACCAGCCAAAAGCCTGCCAGCGATCCACTATCGGTTCGAACGCGAGAATCTCGCTGCTGTGACCGTCAGCCTGCTGATTGTTGACGTCAATAATGGCGATCAGGTTATCAAGCTGCCAGTGTGAGGCTGACATGGCCGCTTCCCATGTTGAACCTTCATTCAGCTCGCCGTCAGAAAGCAGGTTATAGATTCGCGCCTGGGAGCCTTTCTGCTTTAGCCCCAGACAGGCACCCACGGCTATACCCAGTCCCTGACCTAATGAACCCCCGGTGATCTCCATGCCTGGGGTGTAGGCGGCCATGCCGGACATCGGCAGGCGGCTCTCATCGGTGCCATAGGTTTCCCGTTCCTCTTCCGGTATGACGCCCGCTTCCAGCAGCGCAGCATAAAGCGCGATAGCGTAGTGCCCAATCGACAGGTAGAAGCGATCGCGCTCTTCCCACTCAGGCTCATCGGCGCGGTAATTCATGGCGTGAAAATAGCTGACAGCGAGTAAATCAGCTGCACCCAGTGCCTGACCGATATAGCCCTGTCCCTGTATCTGCCCCATTAATAAGGCATGACGGCGAATATTCATGGCACGCTGCGGTAATGAGAGCGTGTGTGAACTGTGATGAGAGTCAGTCATATAACCTCCAGATTAACGATTAACATCCGCAGCCCGAATGCGCAGTACGCATAGCGCACCACCCAGCAGAACGGCAGCAATAAAATACATTCCCGACGCGGGGGAACCGGTTGCCGTGGTGATTGAACCAATCAGCCACGGCGAGAAAAAACCGGCCAGATTGGCAATGCAGTTCACCGCAGCGATGCCTGCGGCAGCTGAGACGCCACCCAGCAGGTTGGTCGGTAGCATCCAGAACAGTGATGAGGCGGAAAGAATGCCCGCAGCGGCAATACAGAGGGAGAGCAGTGACAGGGAAACGTTATGGCTGAGCAGCGTTGCCAGCGTGAGTCCCGAAAGGCCGATCAGCATCGGAACAATCAGATGCCAGCGACGTTCACGATGACGATCGCCACTGCGTCCAGCCAATAGCATAAAGATAATGGCGCACAGGTAAGGCAGACTGGTCAGTAATCCGATATGCAGAGGCTCGCTGACGCCTGAATTTCTTACCAGCGTCGGTAGCCAGAACGTTAATGCATACTGGCCCATCACCACACAGAAATAAATCAGCGCCAGCAGCCACAGACGACGGTCAGCAACAAAGGCTTTCACCGTGCCATGACAGGCTTTCTGCTGATTATCTTCGTCGAGGTCGGCACGCACCTGGCGTTTCTCATCGTCATCCAGCCACTCTGCCTGCTCCACCCGATCCTTGAGAACCAGCAGCACTACGAATCCCATAACAAGGGTAGGGATAGCTTCCAGCACAAACATCCATTGCCAGCCCGCCCATCCGTGAAAGCCTGCGAAGGTCGCCATGATCCAGCCAGAGAGCGGACCGCCAATCATCCCGGAAAGTGGAATCGCGACAAACCACAGAACCGTCATGCGAGCGCGACGGTGAGAGGGAAACCAGTAGGTCAGGTAGAGCAGTAAACCGGGTGCAAGTCCGGCCTCTGCCACACCAAGCAGAAAGCGCAGCAGGTAGAACTGCCATGCAGTTTCAACAAAGGCAAAAAGAGCTGAGATAACACCCCAGGTAATCATAATGCGGGCAATCCAGCGGCGTGCACCGACCCGATGCAGAATCAGATTACTGGGCACTTCAAAAAAGAAGTAACCGATGAAAAAGATCCCGGCACCCAGTCCGTAGACCGTTTCGCTGAGTGACAAATCATCCATCATCTGTAATTTTGCGAAGCCAACGTTCACACGATCAAGATAAGCGCAGAGATAACAGAGCATCAGCCAGGGCATCAGTCGCCAGGCAATTTTGCGATAGGTGATATCGCGCGCAGCAGAGGTTGCGCTCAGATTAAGCGTGGTCATGGTGTTCACTCCCGAAGTTAGCCCGCAAGGTGTGCGGGCAGGGCAGGGCGCTGATTAATGGATCAGCATGCCACCGTTCACATCCAGCGTGATGCCGGTGAGATAACCGGAGAGATCGCTGGCGAGGAAGAGTGCCGCATTAGCGACATCGCTGGCGGTTCCGAGGCGGCCGAGAGGTATGCCATCGAGAATGGCATGGCGGCGTTCATCCTGTAACAGGCCTCCGGTGATATCGGTCTGGATAAGACCGGGCGTCAGGGCATTGATACGAATCTGGTCCGGACCGAACTCGCGTGCCATGGCTTTTGTCAGGCCCAGCACGCCTGCTTTCGCCGCACTGTAGTGCGGGCCGCCGAAAATGCCACCGCCACGCTGAGCTGATACCGATGACAGACAGACAATGCTGCCGCTTTTTTGCTGCTGCATCGTCGGGATAACCGCCTGAGACATCAGCAGAGTACCGCGCAGATTGACATCCAGAATGCGGTTGTAATCTTCGATGCCAATTTCCAGTGTTTTAACCGGCTGAGTGATCCCGGCATTGTTGACCAGCACGTCAATACGGCCGTAGTGCTCAAGTACCTGATCGATAGCACGATGAACAGAAAGCGGATCGGTGACATCGGTGGCCAGGCCGAGATGCCCGTCGCCACACGATTGCGCGCTGGCCTGAGCAGCCTGTAAATCTAAATCGAGTATCACCACGCGTGCGCCATGCTGAGCAAAGCAGGCGGCTGTGGCTCGTCCAATGCCGCGCTGAGAAGCGGCACCTGTGATAATCGCAACTTTGTTTTCAAGTAACATTGTCCACTCCAGAAGAATAATTATTAGTGGTTCGGTATCGCTACCGGTAGGGTCACGATCAGAATTGATAAAGCGCATAATATTGGCAATGCAGTAAAATTCATTTGATGCTGAATGAATTTGTTGGTTTGATGCAGTTAACAAATCTGCGATTTAAAAATGGGCACACATCACAGAATTTCAGTGTGGAGAGGCGGATGGAAAAGCAGTCGGAGCACTTACCTTCAATTAAATCACTGCAGGTTTTTGAGCAGGTGGCCCATTTTGGTAATGTCGCGCGGGCGGCAGAAGAATTAAATATTACCCCCTCGGCAGCCAGTCATCAGCTGGCTAAACTGGAGCGGGAACTGGGCTGTATTCTGTTTAATCGTTCGGCAAAAGGCGTAGCGTTAACGCTGTCAGGCGAACATTACCTCAGGGAGATTGGCCCGATACTGCTGGGCCTGGCGCAGGCCACGGCGCGCATCAGTAATGAGAAAGCGCGCAGTAACCTCCGGATCCACTGCGCACCCAGCTTCGGTCTGCTCTGGCTGTTGCCACGCATCCATAAATTCCGCAACAGCTATCCGGATTTTCAGCTTACTCTCTCCTGCTCATATGAAAATCTCTCTTTTAGCCGGGACAATATTGATATTGCGATACGTCACGGCTTCCCGGACTGGAACGCATTTGAGATTAAAACTATCCGCCATGAAAAAATGTCGGTGCTGGCCTCGCCAGCATATCTGAAACAGCACCCTGTCAGTCAGGCTGCGGATTTAATGCATCACGCGCTGATATTATCCGAGTCACCGCTCATTCAATGGCCGCAGTGGTTTGCGTCGCAGCAACTACCTCAGCCGGATAAGGAGTGGTTATTTCGTTTTGATCGCTCTTATATGAGTCTTGAAGCAGCAATGTTAGGACACGGTCTTATTTTTGAGAGTGAATTGCTGGCAGAGGATTATCTGCGCAGCGGGAAACTGGTCAGAGTGCTGACTGAGCAGCATAGCCTGCCCGTCAGCGCCCACCATCTGGTCTTTCCGCGTGGATTTGCACAATTTCCTCGTGTTGCACATTTCCTGAGCTGGATACAGGAAGAACTCAGAACGTAAAGCTGATGTTAAAATAAATGCCGGCCCGTCACTATGACGGAGGGTTATTTCTGCGGGTAATTATTCACACCATTAAAGTCGCATTCCCAAAGCTAACGTTTAAATACCGTCTACACTTCTTTACCCAATCGGTAAATATGTTCCCTTTCTATTCCGTATGAAATTTAATCAAACGGATGTTTAACTTATTAATGGCAGGAATATTATGAGTACAAATACACCAGACGCTGGGGAAGCGGGCGATCACGCGCCTGCGGATACGGTACGCCAGCGCATTTTTTTAGTGGTGCTGGTTGCCACCATGGGCGCGCTGGCTTTTGGCTATGACACCGGGATTATCTCGGGTGCATTACCTTACATGACTTCACCACCCGACCAGGGGGGGCTTGGACTTAACTCATTTACGGAAGGGCTGGTTGCCTCTTCGCTGGTGTTCGGTGCCGCTATCGGCTCTTTCCTCAGTGGTTTCTTTTCGGATCGTTTTGGCCGTCGTATTACCCTTCGCACCCTGGCGGTCATTTTTGTTCTGGGTTCGCTCGGTACGGCACTGGCACCTTCCGTCAATGTGATGGTAGCCATGCGTTTCCTGCTGGGAATAGCTGTCGGCGGTGGCTCTTCAACCGTGCCCGTGTTTATTGCCGAAATTGCCGGGCCACGTCTTCGCGCACCGCTGGTGAGCCGCAATGAGCTGATGATTGTCACCGGACAGCTCATCGCCTATGTCGCCAGTACGCTGCTGAGCTATCTGCTGCACGATGAGCATTTGTGGCGCTATATGCTGGCCATTGCAATGGTGCCTGGTTTTCTTCTTTTTATTGGCACCTTCTTCGTTCCGGCTTCACCACACTGGCTGGTGGCAGAAGGGCGTCTGAAAGAGGCAAAGAAGATTCTGAAGTATCTGCGTGAAACGCCGCGTGAAGTGCGTCATGAGATGGCGCAGATGAAGAAGCAGGCAAAGGCAGCAGAACGCGGGCCGGATGCGAAAACCCTGATTCGCGAGAAATGGGTTAACCGCCTGATGATTATTGGTGTCGGACTCGGCTTTGTCGCGCAGTTTACTGGCGTTAACGGCTTCATGTATTACACGCCGATCATCCTGAAGTCGACCGGTCTGGGCACCAGCGCCTCCATTGCCGCGACTATCGGTAACGGTGTGGTTTCTGTTCTGGCGACCTTTGTCGGTATCTGGGCGATTAGCCGTTTCCCGCGTCGTACCATGCTTATCACCGGTCTGTGTCTGGTGATTACGGCACAGATCCTGCTGGGCAGCGTCATGACCTTTATGAGTTCGAGCCTGATGCAGAGTTATCTCGCCCTGGGCTGTATTCTGCTGTTCCTGTTCTGCATGCAGATGTGCATCTCGCCGGTCTACTGGCTGATGATGTCCGAGCTGTTCCCGATGCAGCTGCGTGGCGTGTTAACCGGTGGCGCTGTTTCACTTCAGTGGATTTTCAATGCTGTGGTCGCATTCGGCTTTCCACCGATCATGGAGTATGCCGGCAGCACTACCTTCTTTATCTTTGCCGCGATTAACGTTGGCTCGCTAATCTTCGTGATGGCGATGGTGCCCGAGACGCGCGGTAAAAGTCTGGAAGAGATTGAGTCACACATGAAAGAGAAGTTTGGTGAAAAGCCGAAGGAGGCTGAAGCCTGTTAACACCTCTACCGGATTCGGCCCGTCGGCTGAATCCGGTTTCTCTCCCTTCTCTGCCCCCTTGCGTCGTATCACTTTCTGTCAGATAAGCCGTTTCATTCACTGTAATCAGCACGATTTTGCGGAAGGGTTTCCGGACATGCCTGGCGATTTCAGGCTGAAATCGCCAGAATCCGGCCTAACCCTCCGCTGTCGCTGACGATTGAAACAGTCGTTTAAGCGAACCATGACCGCTGACAAAGATTGAATCTGACTCTGCGCTATACTCCTTTTTCATCTGCTCCGCATGCTGACCGGGATGCACCATGAACATATCAAACTCTGTGACAGTGGCTGCTGCTCTGCTGATTGCCACGCCATTGCATGCTGAAAATGCGCCGGTTTCGTCCTGGTGGAATGGATTCACTGACGATGTTGCACAGACCTGGAAGACGCCTCAGCACACCGATCTCTACCTGCCGTTTATTAGCTGGCACGCTCGCTTTATGTATGACAAAGAAAAAACCGATAACTATAACGAGAATCCCTGGGGCGGTGGTCTGGGCGTTTCCCGCTATAGCGATAGCGGCAACTGGAGTGCGCTTTATGCGATGGCGTTTAAAGATTCGCACAATGAGTGGCAGCCCATTATCGGTTATGGCTGGGAGAAGGGATGGTATCCAGGACCCGGTCAGGACTTCCGGCTCGGTGCCGGATTAACAGCGGGTATCACTGCGCGTGAAGACTTTGGAAACTATATTCCGCTGCCAATTATTTTGCCGCTGTTCTCTGCTGGTTACAAAGCGGTGAATGTCCAGTTCACTTACATTCCCGGTACCTACAATAACGGCAATGTGCTGTTCGCGTGGTTTCGCTTTGCCTTTTAATTTTTCAGGAAAGGATTTATGACCCGGAAGTTTAAAACTGCCACGCGCAGACTCTGGCGTTCAATGATTGTCGTAGGTTTGGTGTTACTGCTGCTATTAATCATTCGCATCTATGAGGCGGAACGTGGTCCGGAATTACATCGCTGGCATACCTGGATCCCACATGAGCTGACAGTTGAACAGCTCGATAAAGCCGGTTACGCCGATTATCTTAACGCCGAAAATCATCTGTTTGATGAGATGAAGCAGCAGGTCACTGAAAAACTGGATGCGGATGAGAAAACCCCGCTCAACCGATATTTCTCCGGCAGCATGATCTATCCGGGCCATTTTGCGCAGGACTGGAACCGTTCCTATATTCTGCGTCCGGCGGGCACGCCCCGTGGTGCAGTCGTTTTACTGCATGGTCTGACCGACAGTCCCTACAGTCTGCGTCATATCGCAGAAACCTATCGCCAGCAGGGTTATGTGGCCGTAGCGATCAGGTTACCGGGGCACGGCACGGTGCCTGCTGGCCTGACTGATGTGGACTGGCAGGACTGGATGGCGGCTACACGCTTAGCGGTGCGCGAAGCAACCCGTCTGGCGGGCACCCGGACACCGCTGCATCTGGTAGGATTCTCTAACGGCGGGGCGCTGGCGGTAAAATATGCGCTCGACAGCCTGGGCGACGCCACGTTGCGTCGTCCGCAGCAGCTGATTCTGTTATCGCCGATGATCGGTGTCACCCGTTTTGCACGGTTTGCCGGGATTGCCGGACTGCCCTCTGTTTTTCCGGCCTTCTCGAAAACAGCCTGGCTGAATATCGTGCCGGAGTTTAATCCGTTTAAATATAACTCTTTTCCGGTGCACGCTGCCCGGCAGACCTATCTGCTGACGCAGGCGCTACAGAAAGAGATCCAGCACTACGCACGTAATCAGCAGTTGTCCGGCTTCCCGCCAGTACTGACCTTTCAGTCGGTCATGGACTCTACCGTCAGCACGCCGTCGGTGATTCGCTTGTTATACAATTATCTTCCAGAAAACGGCAGTGAGCTGGTGCTGTTCGATATCAATCAGGCCGTCAGCGTCAGCCCGTTATTCCGTCACTCCTCTTACACGGCAGTGAATCAGCTCTTACCCGCGGCCCGTCGGCATTATTCTTCCACAGTGATCACCAATGCTGCCGCCACGTCGCTGGAAATGGTGACTAAAAGCGTGCCTGCCGGTGAGATTATGGAGCGAATCCAGCCACTGGAAATCAACTATCCGGCCGGTCTTTACTCGCTCTCGCACGTGGCGATCCCGTTCCCGGCTGAGGATGGTCTCTACGGCAGTGCACCTGCGAAGAAGAATGAGTTTGGTATCAGTTTTGGTACGTTGTCACTGCGCGGCGAGAGTGCGGTGCTGATTGTGGGACTGGACTCAATTATGCGCGCGACTTCTAACCCGTTTTACCCCTACATGATTAACCGAATCGATCACCACATCGGTTGCAGTGATAAGCCGCAACTGGCGACCTGCCTCAGCAGTTTCTGAATCAACCAGGCCCGCATGATGCGGGCCTGGGTTTATATCGTGTTCAGCTTTTCCATTACCTCATCCGACAGGTGCAGGCTGCCACTGGCCAGATTCTCTTTGAGGTGTTCCGGTGAGGACGTACCGGGAATCAACAGAATATTGGGCGAGCGCCTTAGCAGCCAGGCCAGCGCGACCTGCATCGGCGTCGCATTCAGGGACGCAGCAACCTCATTGAGCCGATCCGACTGTAATGGGGAGAAGCCGCCGAGCGGGAAAAACGGCACGTAAGCGATGCCCTGCTGCGCCAGCTGATCCACCAGTTCATCATCCTGTCGATGTGCCAGGTTATACATATTCTGCACGCAGACAATGGGCGTTATCGCCTGGGCTTCAGCGATCTGTGTGGCGGTCACATTGCTCAGGCCAATATGCCGTATCAGTCCGCGCGCCTGTAATGTCAGCAGCGCCTCCAGCTGGGGAGCCAGAGAGCCCTCTTTGGGCTTCGCCGGATGCAGCATACTGCGCAGGTTCACCACTTCAATCACGTCCAGCCCCAGATTGCGCAGGTTATCTTCCACCGCCTGGGTCAGCGCTTCAGGTTCCATCGCCGCCAGCCAGCCGCCTTTTGCATCGCGGCGGGCACCCACCTTGGTCACAATTGTCAGATCCTGTGGATACGGATGGAGCGCCTTTTTGATTAACTGATTGGTTTCGTGTGGGCCATAAAAGTCGCTGGTGTCGATATGATTGACGCCCGACGCGATGGCGTCGCGCAAAACCTGCATTGCCCGGGCTTCATCTTTTACCGGCCCGAACACGCCTGGCCCGGCCAGCTGCATTGCGCCGTAGCCGAGACGGTTAACTTCACGATCGCCTAACGGATAAGTCATGGTGATATCTGACATGAAAACCTCCTGCGTGAATGTAGATTAATTGTAACGGTGATTCAGCTGTGCAACTATCCGGAGAAATCAGGACAGACTGTACGGGGTGATGCACAATGGCGATTGATATGGCGCTGCTGGATGCTGTTGTGGCAGTGGCGAAAGCGGGAGGATTCCGGGAAGCCGCGCGTATTACAGGCAGCAACGCGTCACGCCTGAGCGATGCGGTGCGGCGGCAGAACAGCAACTGGGTATCCGACTGTTTCACCGGACGACACGCACGGTAGTATTAACTGAAGCGGGCAGGGCACTGATGGAACGTCTGTTGCCTGCTATGAATGAAGTTAATGCTGCGCTGGATGCGGTGAATCGCTATCGCAACACGCCAGGCGGCACGCTGCGGCTGAATGTCCCGGTCAGTGCCACCCGGCTGGTATTGCCCGGGCTGGTGCCGGAATTTCTGCGACGTTATCCTGATATCCAGCTGGAAATCGTGGCGGAGAGCAGCGTGCAGGATGTCTTTCGTGACGGCTGCGACGCCGGAATTCGGTATGACGAGCGGCTGGAGCAGGATATGGTGGCGATGCCCATTGGCCCCCGGCAGCAGCGGTTCGCGCTGGCCGCGTCTCCTGCTTATCTTGCGGAATATGGCCGACCCGATCACCCGCGCGATCTGATCCATCATCGCTGTCTGCGTGGCCGTTATGCCAGCGGCATCATGGCTGACTGGACATTCAGCTGCGACGGAGAAGAGATAAGCATTGAAACCCGCGGGCCGCTGGTGGTGACCGTCGGCGGGGCAATGGATCTGGCTGTAGAGGCCGCGATTGCCGGAAGCGGGGTGATCTATCTGTTTGATGAGTGGCTCAGACCGGCCCTGGACAGCGGCCAGCTGGAACCGCTGCTGCAACCCTGGTGGCTGACCTTTTCCGGCCCGTGGCTTTACTACAACGATCGCCGTCTGATTCCGGCTCCGCTTCAGGCGTTTATCGATTTTGTGCGCGAAACAAACGCGCGCGAAAAACCTGTCAGCTATACCAGCTGAATCCCTGCGGCACCCGTGAAAAACCGGCGTGTCGCAACGCATTAAGCAGCGGTGACTGCGACACCGCTTCACCATCTACCGTCTCCAGCGTAAAGCTCGCGGGCTTTTCACGTTTCAGCGCCACGCCCAGCGCCGCGACTGCGGTTTCAAGTTGTGCGAGGTCGTTGCTGAACGTCAGCAACTCTTTGCCTCCTGGCGTCAGAAAGAGCATCAGCATGCCGCCTGCAATCACGACCCGCGCGCCCTGACGACGCGTCGGGCGTATGCCGCTGGCATGAACCGGCCAGCTCAGCATCGCGCCAAACGGATTCGCGGGATCGAGTGCAGCCAGCGTCACCGCTTCAGTGACATCGGTCGGCGCTTCGGCCAGCGCCCGCAGCTGCTCAATGGTCTGATAGTCAGCAAACTGGGCACCGCCGGACCCGGCAACAATCTGCCCGCGCAGCAGTCGCCCGGCATCTTCCATACTGCGCAGTACGGGCTGTAACGCCGGAAATCCACCGGGGATCTGCTCTGAAACTGCACTGCCTCGCGTGATCACTCCATAACGGTCGAGCAGATTTTCTGCCAGCGAAAGAGCCAGTCGTGCAGGCGCAATCTCCTGCCGGTTAATCTTCGACCAGCGCCCGGCCAGCGTGTTGACCGCTGGACGGCGTGCGGGCAATGCGCCAGGCGTAAAGCGCTGTCCAAAGCGGGTGCGCAGAGTGCGTGCCGGACGTGAACGGGTCACGCCTGGCGTGGTCAGCAGCCCACGTACCGCAATCCAGCTATCCGCAGTGACATAGCCCTGCCACACCAGTTGCCACAGGGAATCATAGACGTCGCTGGGTTGTGTCTCCGGTGCGCCCATCTGCACCATAATCTCATGAACAAACCACGCGCCACCGCGGCTCAGTGCTTCAAGTATCGCCTGCTGGATCGGCGTAAGAGGGGGTGTGGCCTCAGCCTCCGGCAGCGTCTCAGCGGCGAATTCTGAGAGATGAAGCGAGATCAGACCATCATTCTGTCCCAGCGCTTTATGTCCGCACCAGATCACCTCGCCACTGACTAACAGTTCATCGAGCATTGCAGGCTGATAGTCGGCAATCCTGGCGCGCAGGATTTGTGACTCCCACAGCGAGGCGGGTAACGGCACGCCCGCCAGTTGCTCTATCACCCGCAGCAGCCCGCTGACACCCTGATGCGCGCGGTTAAGCAGGCCGTGCCGCGTCAGCAGCAGGCTGACCCAGGCGGCGGGTGAAACCGGCCGGGTTGCTTCGCGTGCTGCTTGCAGTGAACGTAAGCGCAAGCGTTTGAAGATCTCTGAGGAAACCCACTCCGTTTCCGTTGTGCCCGCTGCCGCACCTGTGTTCAGCAGGCTGCCCTGTTGATAAAGGTGTAGCAGCACGGCATTCACTATGGCCACGCCCAGTCCCAAATGAGTTGCCAGCTGTCGGGCGGTCAACAGCGTATGGGTGCGGGCGTAGCGGTTTACCAGATCGCGTAATGGATCGGTCTGCGGCTCGAGAAATGTGTCGGGCAGATCGTCAGGCAGCTCAGTGCCCAGCGCATCGCGCAGGCGAGCCGCATCTTCAATCACTGCCCAGCGAGCCTCACCAGCGACCGTCACCGGGATCACGCGCCGGGCAGCAGCAAACTGCGACACGGCTTCTGCGATTTGCTGGTCATTGCCACTGAACCGCGCCGAAATACCGGCAACGGAGAGCGGACCGAGATCGCGCAGCAGATCGATAATGCCTTCGGCGTGCTGTGCCTGATAGCGGGAATCAATGCGCTGCAGTTCCTGTCCGACCTGCTCAACCACGTCAGGTGCCAGCAAATCACGCTTGCTGGTCTGGCCGAGCAGTTCACCCAGAAGATTGCTGTCGAGCGCCAGCAGTGAGGCACGTCGTTCGGCCTGTGGGGCATCGCTGGCGTAGATAAATTCTGCGACATAGCCAAACAGCAGTGGGGCGGCAAAAGGAGAGGGCTGTTCAGTCGTCACCTCGACCATCTTTACGTTTCCCTGTGCCAGTTGTTCCATCAGCTGGTGCAGAGCAGGCAGATCGTAGACATCCTGCAGGCATTCGCGTGCGGTTTCGATCAGGATAGGGAAATCATCATACTGGCGGGCGACGGCCAGCAACTGACCGGCGCGCAGCCGCTGCTGCCAGAGTGGTGAGCGCTTACCCGGATTGCGCCCCGGCAGCAGCAGTGCGCGAGAGGCACACTCCCGGAAGCGGGCGGCGAACAGTGCCGATTGCCCGACACTCTGCGTGACGTCCTGAGTGAGCTGGTCTGCGTCAAACATAAACAGGTCAGCGCCGGGCAGATGCCCTTCGCTGGCGGGAAAGCGGGCTACGATGCCGTCATCGCTGGCTGCAACGGAAGCATCAAGACCCATGCGGTGCTGGATCCGGGCAGAAATCGCCAGCGCCCAGGGCGCATTGACCCGTTTGCCCCACGGCGAGTGCAGGATCACCCGCCAGTCACCAGTTTCGTCCCGGCAGCGTTCAATCAGCAACGTGCGATCGTCGGGCAGGACGCCGGTGGCGACACGTTGTTCAGCCAGTAAAGCCAGCAGATTTGTCACGGCATGGGCATTCAGCCCCAGCGCGTGCAGCTGTTGTTGCGCATCATCCGGTGAAGCACTGTTCAGTTTACGCAGAAACATCCCGAGGCTGGCACCTGAATCGGCAGAACGGCCAATGCCCTCACCGCGCCAGAAGGGCAGACGAGCGGGACGGCCTGGCGCGGGAACAACCAGCACCTGATCGTGCGTGATCTGTTGAATGCGCCACGACGTTGCACCCAGAGTAATAATGTCGTTGACCCGCGACTCATAGACCATCTCTTCATCCAGCTCGCCGACCCGACGAGAGCCCGCCTGCTCTTCACCTTCGGGCAGGATGACGCTGAACATGCCGCGATCGGGAATGGTGCCACCGCTGGTTACGGCCAGATTCTGAGCGCCAGGTCGCGCCGTCAGCACTCCGCTCTGGCGATCCCATACCAGCTGTGGCCGCAACTGAGCAAATGCATCTGACGGAAACTTACCCGCCAGCATATCAAGCGTGGCATTAAACAGCCGACGTGAGAGAGTGCGGAATGGATCGGCCCGGCAGACCTGTGCATACCAGTCATCAGCCTGCAGAGGATCCATTGCCACAGCCGCCAGCGTCTGCTGCGCCAGAATATCGAGCGGGTTACGGGGCGGAGCCAGCGCATCGAGATGACCCGCCCGCATCGACTGTAATATCACGGCCGAATCCAGCAGATCGCGCCGGGTGCGGGGATACAGGATGCCGGTGGAGATGCCGCCAACCTGATGTCCGGCGCGACCTACACGCTGCAGGGCGCTGGCGACTGACAGCGGAGCGCCCACCTGGATCACCAGATCCACCGGCCCCATATCAATGCCCAGTTCCAGACTGGAGGTCGCCACCACGCAGCGCAGCCTGCCCTGCTTCAGGGCAGCTTCGATCTCACCGCGCTGTTCTTTCGAGACGGAACCGTGGTGGGAACGGGCAATCAGATCGCCGGCGCGCTCTTCATCCTGATTTTCAGCAGGGATCTGCTGCGCAAGATATCGCGCATTGAGCCGCGCCGTCAGCTTTTCTGCCAGACCACGCGAATTCACAAAGACCAGAGTAGCGCGATGGGCCATTACCTGCTGCAGAATGCGCGCTTCGATATGTGGCCAGATCGATCCGCTTGCAGTGCTCGCTTCACCGGTCAGGTCATCGGCGCTGGCGATATCGGTCATATCCTCAACCGGCACGTCGATCGTCAGGTGCAGCGTGCGATCGGCGGCCGGATTTACCACCTGAACCGGCTGACAGCCGCCGAGAAAGGCCGCTACCCGTTCAACCGGTCGCACCGTTGCAGAAAGCCCGATGCGCTGGGCGGGCTGTGGCAGTAGCGCATCCAGCCGCTCCAGGCTCAGCGCCAGCTGGGAGCCGCGCTTTGAACCCGCCACCGCATGCACCTCATCAACAATAACCGTGGTGATGCTCTGCAGCGTGGTACGTGCTTTGGAGGTCAGCATCAGAAACAGCGATTCGGGTGTGGTGATCAGGATATCGGGCGGGCGACGTAACAACCTGGCGCGCTCCGCGCTGGGGGTATCACCGGATCGCATCCCGATATTCAGAGTGATTTCTGGCTCATTCAGCGCCTGCCGTTCGGCGTAGACGCCTGCCAGCGGCAGATTCAGGTTGCGCTGCACGTCGGCTGCCAGCGCTTTGACCGGTGAAATATAGAGAATACGGGTGGTGGATTCGCGTGTGGGAGCAGGCTGGTCGGTTCTGACCTGAAACAGTGTATCGATGGCGGTAAGAAAGGCCGCCAGCGTTTTTCCGGAACCGGTAGGCGCAATCACCAGCGCATGCTCTCCGCTGGCAATCGCCTGCCAGGCCGCCTTTTGCACCGGCGTCGGCGCAGCAAAGGCGGCAGAAAACCAGCGTCGGGTGGCGGATGAAAACCGGGCTAAGACCGTATCAGATTGGGATTTCGACATCATACTCACGGCATCACGCAGTGACTGCACCAGGAATTAATCCGTTGAGTGTAAGTGAAAATCGCCGTTTGTGGATGACGCGGCCGATCTCTGGCTGCGTCAGTGACGTTTAAGAGCAGGCCGCGCCAGCTAACGCGCGACCTCTGACCGCCAGGAGTGACACCAGCGCCAGCACAATAAGGGTCATGCCATAGAACCAGGCGGTCTGGGTCAGCCCGATATGGGGGGCGGCAATACCGGCCGCAATCGCGGGCAGCGCAAAGGCGAGATAGCTTTTGATCAAAAAGGCGGAGAACAACCCGGCGCGCTCATGACTCTCCGCTAACGGCATGATGATCTTCAGCACGCTGGAGAAAATCGATCCAAACCCCTGACCCGCAATGGCGGTGCCGAGATAGAGCAGGGCCACGCTGTGCAGGGAAAGGCCTGTCAGTGTGACGCTGACACCCGCCATAAGCATCAGCGTACCAATAACCAACGCCCGCGCGGGCGGCAACGGACGAAAGAGTAAAACGGCTGCCGTTGCACTTAGCATCAGCGTTGCCACAATCGAGCCGCCGATAAATGGCGACGTCAGGCCGGTTGCATTTGCCACCATCGTGGGCATCAGTGACAGATAAAATCCGCCAAGCATCCATGTTGAGATGTTCACTGGTGTTACCTTCAGCAGCGGGCCCAGTGCGCGTCGTGGAATGCTGACCTGAGGCCGCAACGCGGCCAGTACCCCAGGCTGAGGCGCAATTGTTTCAGGTATCAGGGGCAGAAGCGCCATCGCGACTATCATCAGCACCATCAGCAGCGCGTAAATCGTGACCGTAGGAAACGGGGCAAAGCTGACCAGAATGCCACCTGTCAGCGTGCCGAGCGTCATCCCGAGAAACGCGGTGAACGAATTCAGCAGGGGTCCACGCGTTTTACTGGCGTCAATCAGGCTGGCACCGAAGGTCGGCAGTGCAATACCCGTAGCAAAGCCCTGTACCAGTCGGGCAGCAATCAAGGTCGGAGCCGAACTGGCCACCATAAAGATCACCAGCGCGACCGCGTTAATCGCCAGGGCCAGCAGCATCAGCGGACGTCGGCCAGTATAATCTGACACTTTACCCACCGTCAGCAGCGCGGCCAGCAAGGCGAAAGCATAGGCACCAAAGATCAGTGTCAGCATGGTCGGCGTCAGATGAAACAGGCTGCGATAAAGGGGGTAGAGCGGCGTGGGCGCGCTGCTGGTGGCTGAGATCAGCGCCGCACCGGTAAAGCTAAAAAGCGTGGTGCGGGTAGCCGCCTGCGGTGTCAGGGTGGGGTTCATGGGAGTCACCTTAATGCAAAGGATTAGCTTTTAATAAGGTATACGGTGATTCTGAGCTTAATGCAATATCTTTGCTTTAACGTTTATTGCGGTGTGACTTAGTGTCACCTTATGCGAATCTATGTGTTACTAAGTTACACACCGGAGGACTCATGGCATTAACAAAACTTTGTCAGCAGGGCGGAGCTGTCGTGCTGACTATTCCCAGTGAGATTGCTGCCAGAGCAGGCTGGACCGTGGGCATTGAGCTGGACGTGACCGCTGAGGGAGAATCCGTGAACATTGTGCCGGTTACGCGTGTACCACGCGGTCGCCGGACAGTTGCTCAGTTGCTGGCCGGTATTGATCAGCTGGAAATCCAGAGTTATAACGACGAGGCCGTCGACGGACTGAATGACGCGCCGCAGGTCAGGGAGCATATCTGATGGTTTCAGGGAGGGTGCCGCAGAAGGGCGAAATCTGGCACGTTAATGGTGATCCGGTTGAAGGGCGTAAGTTTAAAGGGCCGAATTATTATCTTGTTATCTCTCAGCGCGAGTTAGTTGCTGCTCTGGGGACGGCAATTTGTGTGCCGGTGACAAGCGGCGGCGTCGCGTCGCGCTCACAGGGAGTGACTGTGTTTCTGGACGGTAACAGCACAGATACCGGTAAGGTGACCGGCGTGGCGCTGTGCTATCAGGTGCGTTCGCTTGACCTGACAGCGCGCAAGGCAAGCTATGCTGCCAGGGTAGAGCCACATGTTATGTATGAAATATTGTCTCTGGTTGTAGACCTTATCGACCCGCGATAAATAAAAGCTGGCTGCCAGTTATAATTTGCAAGTTAATTAATTCCGGGAAGGCCTGACACTCTCGCAAGACTCCGACCGCAGGTGCATGATCATCTGCGGCCCGAAAGTATAAGCACTTTCCTCCTCATTACGCTGCCTTAAGTGCGACTCGCAGGAGCTTAGTAAAGCGAGTTCTTTAATCGCTCTGGCAGCGCTTTGTCGTAGGCATCGCCATCGATTTCCGCAATCTGTTTCAGAATCGAGCCGGTGCTGGGCAGCGACTGCCGCGCAATCTGCGTTTCAGCATCCCATAACCCGGAGCGGATAATTGCCCGGCTGCACTGAAAGAAAACGCTCTCAACACTGATGCGCAGCATCGTTTTTGGCAGCTGATTATTGACAGCGAAGCGTTCAAGCAGTGCCGGGTCGGTGCTGATCGCCGCCGTACCGTTCACGCGTAGCGTCTCACCAATGCCGGGGATGAGAAAAAGCAGCGCAACCCGATTGTCATTTAAAATATTACGCAGGCTGTCGATGCGATTATTGCCGCGTCTGTCAGGCAAGAGCAGGGTTTTATCATCTTCGATTTCGATAAATCCGGCCGGATCGCCGCGCGGTGAAACATCCAGTCCCTCCGGTCCCGATGTTGCCAGCGCCACAAAAGGCGAGGCGGCTATAAACGGACGATAGGCGGGATGAATATGATCGGTCACCTTAGCCACAGAAGGCCGGGCGACAGTGCCATAAAGACGTTCAAGTTCGGTCAGTTCTGTCACTATGCTGCTCTGTTCAGCCATGTTTGCACTTTCCTTTCATTGATCAGATCCTCAGGACACCGACAATAAGACGCCACAGATCCGACGCGCAGGTTTAAGCAGGACTCTAACACTAATCGCTGCAGAGTCAGAGCCACTGCACAAGCCTTTGTGATCACTCTTCACTATGATCCGTGAATCCCGGCTAAACAGAAAGGGATTACCATGCCTGACCTGTAAACCCAGGTGTTGGTATCAGCACAACCTGCTGATATAAAGGATTAACCTCATCAGTACCCATAAGGAGCAAAGGATGGTTTGGGAATCAGAGCGGTTGCTCTACAGATTTACCCTTCGTGAGGATCTTGACGACCTGTTCAGAATTTATGGCGACCCGGAAACGCATAAATTCAACCCGCGAGGCCCGTGGCCTGACAGGGAATATGCTGTTCAGGCAATGGAGCGCATACAGGATAGCTACCGGGATCAGGGGTTCGGCGACTGGACAATATTCGAGAAAGCCCATCCGGAAAAAATCATCGGCTTTGGTGGCGTCTTCAGAAGTCAGTTTGACGGCCGTCAGACCAATAATCTCGGCTACCGTTTTGAGCCAGATGCCTGGGGAAAAGGCTATGCCACTGAGCTTTCACGCAGGGCTATTCGCTACGGATTTGAGGAGGCCGGACTCAGCGTGATCACGGGCGTGGTGCGTGAAAACCACCTGGCTTCGCGCCGGGTGCTGGAAAAAGCAGGCCTGACGTTCTTGAAAAAGGTTAACGATCTCGAAGGGCTGCCTCCCAGCCTGATGTATGCCTTGAGCCGGCGGGAATGGCTTGACGCTGGCAACGCGCTTAACGTCTGAATTTCCTCTAAGCGAGTCGGGCGCAGCGTTGTCTGCGTCCTCTTACTGCCTTAAACCGCTGAGAAACCCTCTCTTATCCCGCGATTACTTCCCTGCTCACTGGATTACCTTAACCGCCTTACTCAGGGGAGGATTTATGGATATTCGTACGATTTTTATTTCAGCGGTAATGGCAGTCAGTTTGTTGTGGATAGGCGCATCAGACAACCGTTCGTCTCATTTCAGCGGAGAGCCAGTCAAAGCAGGCCTGAGTAAACTTCAGCCCTGATTGCCACTCGCCCGATCGCACACTATAGCGCCTGCTCAGCCAGAGATGCGGTACACTGCCGCTATCTGTTAACGCAACATCGTTGCGTTAACCAAAACGTTGACGCGGATAAAAGCAGGAGAACGAGATGGCGAGGGAGATGATTCGTCAGGGCGGGCGCAGCGCCCGTATTCAGGCGGAAGTGCATGACACCGTTAACCGGCTACTGGAAACGCGTGATCGTTCCGCCATTACCGTACCGATGATCGCCGAACAGGCAGGCGTAACGCCCTCCACGATTTATCGACGCTGGGGCGATCTGGCCCAGTTGCTGGCGGATGTGGCCGTGGCGCGGATGCGACCGATTGCCGATCCGGAAGATACCGGCTCGATGATTGGCGATCTTACCGCGTTCCTTCAGCAGTATGCTGAAGAGATGTCCTCGAAAGTGGGTCGTGAACTGCTGGCCGATGTGATTGGCAGTCATGCTGAAGCGGCCAGCCATAAATGCTGTGTATTCACTTATCAGCATCTTGAAACCCTGAACAACCGGGCCATCGCGCGCGGGGAAGCGGGTTTTGACGTTGATCGCCTCGTCGATGTCGCTGTCGCGCCCGTGATGTTCCACATCCTGTTTGGCGATCGCGACGTTTCAGCGGAATACTGTTCGTTACTGATTCAGCAGGCATTTTAACTCAGCGCTGAACGTAGGGCAGGGCGGCTTCAGTGATCAGGTGCTGCAACAGCCTGCGCGGCGCTTCAGACAGAGATGGCAATCGATCCTGATGATGTGATGATCATCATTCAGTTTAACAGCAGCGAAGAGTGGAGCTTTAGCGGCGGCCAGATGCTGGCACAGGCGGCGTTATGATTATCATGCATTATCGCTTTACGCTGCCTGCGGACTACGACATGGGCATCATTGAACAGCGCATCATGCAGAACGGTGCCCGGCTGGATGGCTTTCCGGGGCTGGTGGCAAAAGCGTATCTTTACGCCTGCCGTGAGGATGGGGGAATCAATGAACATCGCTATGCACCGCTCTATTTCTGGCGGGATGCGAGTGGCATGCAGCGTTTCCTGCAAAGCCCGGGTTTTGCGGCGCTGGTGAGGGATTTTGGCTGGCCGATCATCGAAAGCTGGCTGGCGTTTGAGGAACAGACTCCCATCACTGATCTGGCTGAAGCCCGTTTTATGACGCTGCACCGCTGGACGATTCCTCCGCATGCGAACCTTGCAGCACTGCCGATGGCAACAGGCTTAAGCGCCTGGGATGTAACCCGCTGGCAGGGATTAACGATTAACGCATCACAGCAGCGACCGGCGTCCGGTCCGGAAGTCTATCGCATCGGTTATCTGGCGCGAGGCGCTGCCGCTTCAGATCTGCGGCTGTAGCAGCGGTTTTGATGCGGATTGCCCCTCAGAGGGCAAATATAGCCTCAATCTCAATGCGCAGGTCAGTGGAGAACAGTCCGCTGACCTGCACCAGCGAGCTGGCGGGCAGATGTTCGCCATAATTGCGATAGAGCACGTCCCGCAGCGCGGCGATTTCTGTGAACGAGGTGATGAATATTGTGACTTTGAGCAGCGCGGCAAGCGACGTATTTTCAGCAGCAGCAACGTCTCTGAGTTGTTCAAAGATGGCTTCAGCCTGTTCAGCCATATTACCCTGCTGAGCGGCCGTGCCGAAGGCGGTCAGGCCGGAGACGTACAGCGTCTCACCCTGTTTCACTGCATGGACATAAGGCGCGTTGACTTCGCCCAGTTGCGGATAATTTTTGCGTTCTGGCAGGGTCATATTTTCTCCTTCATCATGTGAATCATCAGACATTTCTCCCCGCCACCACTTAGCGTTTCAGCAGTTGCTGGCAGACCATATTATCCTGCGTGGCGCGCTGCTGTTCATCATTCGTCAGTTGCTCCCAGCGGCCAATCACGCTGCGTCCCAGCCGCGGTTTATAGGCTATTTTCTGCAGCGCATAGTCAGAATTACCGCCTTCAATAACATTTCGCATCTGCTGGTCGAATGGCTGCTGACCGTGATGATCAATCGCGCAGAACACCGCGACGTAATACGCTTTGTCTTCCTCACTGTCGTGCGGGATTAAAAGCCAGCCAGGGCGAGGATAAGCAGCAGCGGAAGAATATATTTTAGCCATTTATAACACTGGTTTTCGTATGATTAACAGCCTCATACCCTTTTCAGTATGGCGATATTATCTGAACCTGCACCCTGCACCCTGCACCCTGCACCCTGCACCCTGCACCCTGCCGCCAATACCTTCTTATAGACATTTGTCGAATTAACGCTTTTGTGCCACATCATGCTCTGCAGCATCCTCATTGGAATGTCCGCATAGAGCATATGCATGGCGTAGCGGCGATGCGGCGAGCGACGTACGCGTCTATGAGGTGCCATTCTATGCCTGGGAACGTGAGGCCGCCGGAATGGGTGCGACCGGTGTTGTAACATTCCATAAGGATCACGCACTGGCGAAGGAGTATGATTACGGGTTGTGTATCGGCTGGCGTTATGACATGTGGGAACAGTTCTTCTATCAGGCAGCCGTCGGCGCGGTTTACCTGCTTAATCCCCGTTTTGCGCCAGGCAGTCATCTGAATACCTCAACCCTTGAGCAGGGTATGGCCATTCGTTACGCTGAAGAAATGCTGGATAAATACCTGCCTTATACAGGACGAGCTTTAGTGGGCAGTCCGGTCGGTACAGGCAATATGTTCGATTGTGCCTACCGGGCTGCATGTAAGCTTCCGGATAATATTCTGCGCCAGGTCCGCGAAGAGTTTGGCAGCTTCGGTACTATCACTGATCCGGTGCGATTTGCAGACATGACATCTGACTTCCTCACGCCGGATGAGGTCAGCCTGCTCAGTGGTGATTTCCATCACAGCTAAGGCTCTTATCCCTTCCCACGACAAAAACTGATAATATATTTTTTAAAAAGGACACATCGTGGCCTTTATTACATTTATTATTTAAGTGCAGTTCATTTTATAAAAATTAATAAGGACGCTTATTTCTTCCACGCTTCAATCCTCCGGCAAAAAACCTGAAGTTTCATTTGTACGTGATTTTCATTATCTGACTGCGCTGATACAACACCTCGGCGCGCATGAGCGCTGGAATAGCAGAACCCCCAGAAATATTGCAGACAGCATCGGCATGGACATGGATGAAATTGAAAGAGTGCTGACCAGTTATCCAGCCTTTTTCCGGCGGTCAAGTAACCTAAGCACTCAGTGAGAACCGCTTTTTATTATCCATCTGCGTTATGCCCGGCGAAAAAAAATGAAGAAACAGACGCCCGTGAGTCGCCGCCTATCAATGCCGCAGAAATGGGAATCATGCTGGACCTGGTCACCAAAATGATTGCGGTGGAAGAACAGAATAAAAGGCTCAGCTTCGAGATAATAAGTAATAACATCAAAATCTGGTCAGCCATGGGGCTTGCTTTCCTGTCATCTGTATTCCGACTTTGGTACTTTCCGGATCTCGATAGAGGCGAAGAAAGATTGTTACAGATGAAGCACAAAATACTGAATTGTTGCGATGTGGGTATTAAGCATGGAATGCAAAATTCTCGATCTACTGAACCTGATACGGCAACTAAGAGGAAAAGAACACTTTTTTCAGTTTTTTCACTAACAGGCCTTAAAGGCCGCATTCCGAACAGTAAATACCTGCACATAAACCAAGACATTAAGGAGAACATTATGTCTACATTCGTAACTGCAGTATTTGCTGTAATCTTTACCCTAATCGCCATCGGCCAGTTCATCTGGGCAATCTTAGTCTCTTACCGTGGTCTAACCTGGTTTTTGACCAATTATGACGACCTTCCTCATACCTTCATTTTTAACAGAAGTTCATAGCTATTCCACAAAGTAATAATCTGTCCGGGAGCACATTCATGAAGGTAATTTTCGCAGGACTTTTTCTGTTTGTATGCGGACAGGCCCTGACTGATGTTCAGGCGGGGTCGGACTATCCGTCCTGCATCATTCAGGCACAGCATAACGGCAGCAGTAAAACCAGACGCTCAGAAGCGCTCCTGTCAGAAAGAATTAACGTTCTGCAAGCTGACATCAGTATAGCACGAAAAAGCCGAAAACTGACCCAGGTACAGGCAGATACGCTGTGGCAGAAAGCCAAGAACATCCATAATGAAATTCAGCACTATGTCAGCCAGCAGGGTTTTCTCAGTGCGGGGGAGCGGGCTTCATATGAAAGAGAGCTCAGCGCATTGACCGGAGAATTGTGTAAAAAAGTCAGATAACGTCCTCCGGAGAATCCATCCGTAATTCAGCTACTCATCTGAAAACTGACAGCACTGATTCGCGCATTGCGCAGTTTTATCAGGGCGAAAAAATCCCATTTGGGTTTCGCTATAGCTACATTAAGCGCTTTATAAATCGGTAAGGCAGGGTCTGTGAATGGAAGAACACAAATCCTGTCGTCATGACATATGGCCCATACGTTAAAAGGCTTCAGCCGTATGAGTTTTAGCGACTCAGCCGGTGCAGAAACCGAGGGCGCAACCCATGCAAGCATGACACTTCTGTGGCGTTTGAAGAGATCCACTCTGTTCTTCCCTTCAAGGGCTATATAGAGAGGCAACTCTCCTGGACAAAGATATCGTGGGTCACAGATTCCAGTTTCACATTCCTCAACAGCCTTATCTGACCAGTCCATCACCTCGTCCGGTCGATTCCCTGCGTAACCTCCAAAATGACCGTGGTTGTAATTGCGATACTAACCCGATACAACAAGCTGAGGGTGAATGAGCCGTTTTTCATATTTTCCCCCAAAAGCACTTATATCGTACAAGAAAGGAAGTGCAAAATGCATAAAATGAGAAGGATAGGCCGCAGTGGCTTTACGACGCGGACGCCCATATCTATTCAGTTTTTCCGAGGGTTCATAATATCCCAGTAACCACCTCAACTTCCTGACGAGAAGCGGATGAACACAGGATGTCCGGTTCGAAAGGTCCAGATCGTCCTTAAACTTTACAAAATTACAGCATGCCTCTACTAAAGGATCATGCCAGTCATGACGCTCGATTTTAAAATCGTTTACATCATTTAAATCTGAATTCATTGAATGCACCTGACTGAATTTTTGAATAGTGATTCCGCCTGCCACGACGGGAACATCCATCAATATGCAGTCTGAGCGTATATATCTTCGTGTCAGTACAGTAGAACAGGAAGTAAGGATATAGCTCCTTAACAATAATAACTGTCTCTGACATCTTATGTATCAGTCATAGCACCAACGCCTGGCACGGACTGACTCTATCAGCATCCCGATAGTCAGAGGGATAGCCTCACGCGGGTTTTCTGGATAGTAAAGGCTAAAATTCACATGGTCAGAATCCATTCCAAACGCATCGAAGACGTTCTGAAGGCATTCCGCAGCATCCTCCGGGTCCAGTTTCATGTCCAGATTGAGCGACATCTCTGGCGTGAGTGTTTTTTTCCGGAACGTCAGCAGGGAGCGGCCGTTCCACGGCTTAATGAGTGCCATTACGCGTGCCTGGGTGTCATCTACCATATCTTATCCTCCCCGCGGGCGATGGCATTGTACAGTCTGACCGAATTGAAACTGATACTGGCAACGTCTCTGGCCAGCATCACCCAGCCCACGACGGGTATCGCTCGTCCGACAAAGGTGCTGAGCTTATGCGTAAAAAGAATACGCGCGGTACGGGGCGGGTATCCCCCTACGATGGTGGGGAGCTTTATGCCGAAGGGAAATTTGGCTTTCGGAAATACTCTGCGCGCTGCCCGTGAGGCATAGGAGGTTCCCTTGAGAGCATCGCGCGGTTTGGTGCGGGTAGTCAGGACATTACGTCCGGACAGGATGGCCACGATCGCGCCGAAGTCATCAACCCCCAGCTGTTCAGCAACTTCTTCACAGAAAATCATGAAAAAGAGCTCACCAGCGGTGAGGTTCGGTCTGCCCGCGTAGAAATAGGTGTTATTGAGTTCTTCAGTCGTGTCCACTGCCAGCTCCTGCAGGTTCAGCTTCAATTATCGTCCTGACGCTTCTTAAACAATACCTTCCGCGTTCAGGCCTGACAACCTGTCCGGCACAGGTTAAACAGAAACAGTACTTCAACCCTATCTCCCCACAGTTGAAAGACTCCCGTGTCAGACGCAGGGAAATGCAGGCATGTCTGGCTTCGCAGCAGCATCCCAGTACCACCACCGTCCGGGCCCATATTCCGCCTCATAGTGAGCGGTTTTTACCTGCCTGCGCTGCAGGTACTCTGGCGAGTTCATGCCGAACACTTCCATCGGAAGCGCATCCCCGTCAGGAACGTCCTTGAGCACAAAATCCGCAAATACATCTTCCTCACCATCGTAGCGAAGAGGCTTGATAAAGGCGCGTTTTTCCTGCCACAGTTTTTCTTCCACCGCCCCTTCATAGCCGGAATCCAGCGGAATAAAGCGTGGGATGACCGTCATCAGCGCCACATCGATTACGGTACTGCAGCTGGATGGCTGGTCACGCTCGTCTATTTGCCTAAAGGATGTTTCCGGCGGCTCTGTTTCAGCGATAATCACGACTTTCATTCCCCTGCGCCAGTCGAGGAGTTCGCGGCAAAAGCTACGCTCCAGGCGGTGACGAACGTCTTCAGGCAGAACCAGATCAGGAAAGCCAGAAAACAGCCCCAGCGGCAGTATAGTCTTCCGTCGTGCTTCACCGGCTTCACTCCAGCCAGCACAAAAATGATGATACGTCGCCGTTTGTTCTTTCCGTTCGCTCTCAGATGTTCCCGGTTAGCGATAACCTGCGGCATATCTTTCATGGCCATGAGCAGCAGGGATTCTTCCAGCGGCACGCGACCAATGCGAATCCGGGCCGCCGTCTGCTGCAGGCGCCAGCGCCAGCTCACCCAGCCAGTGCCGCCGCAGTCGGCTTATTGGTGAAACTGTATGCTGTCATAATGAGACTGCATTTCAGCACCATCAATAGCTTCTGACACTATTTTTAATGCATTTCTTTCAGCCATAAACGGTAAACCCACGCTGATTTCAGGCGCTGAGGAATAAGGCAAGACGGGCGCAGCAATAATGATGACCAGCGCGAAATTATTCGAATAATATGATAAACACGCTCACCAGAAATCAGCGCATCAGCAGTTGCTGGCAGACCATATTATCCTGCGCGGCGCGCTGCTGTTCATCATTCGTCAGTTGCTCCCAGCGGCCAATCACGCTGCGTCCCAGCCGCGGTTTATAGGCTATTTTCTGCAGCGCATAGTCAGAATTACCGCCTTCAATAACATTTCGCATCTGCTGGTCGAATGGCTGCTGACCGTGATGATCAATCGCGCAGAACACCGCGACGTAATACGCTTTGTCTTCCTCACTANGGCAGACCATATTATCCTGCGCGGCGCGCTGCTGTTCATCATTCGTCAGTTGCTCCCAGCGGCCAATCACGCTGCGTCCCAGCCGCGGTTTATAGGCTATTTTCTGCAGCGCATAGTCAGAATTACCGCCTTCAATAACATTTCGCATCTGCTGGTCGAATGGCTGCTGACCGTGATGATCAATCGCGCAGAACACCGCGACGTAATACGCTTTGTCTTCCTCACTATCGTGCGGGATAAACCACCAGGTAGCGAGGGCCAGGATCAGCAGCAGGGGAAGGATGAATTTTACTTTGGCCATTATGGTCACCGGATGTGGGCAGTTAAGTCAGCCGGGTATGGCCAGACGCAGGGCGCGTATCCTGCCACAGATTCTGCTTAGCGTTAACCCCGCTGTTCAGCTTGCGGGCGCTTCGATCAGCGTTTTGCCAATCTGCGCACCTGGCATCATCTGCTGCAATCCCGAGATCAGATCATCGCTGGCCTGTTGCAGCGCGGCGAGCGGCATAGCGGGCAGGCTTTCCAGTATAAACCACATCTGCTGCGCACTGGCATCGAGTCGGGTGCGCACGCCCTGACGCCAGTTCCAGCGGCGGCAGGTTACCCCCTGATCGTCGCGCCAGATCACTTCGCCCGGTTCCGGTGATTCATAAATGACCTCGCCCTCTTTGACGGTATCGAAACGTTCACTGCCGTCAGCAATCACCAGACGTGGCGCGCCTGTATAGGCCGCGATATTTTCGCCGCCGACCGGCAGGGCGTAACGAATGCTGATGGCATTGTAGAGATCGACAACCGGATCAATAGCAGGCAGTGTGCCATCCCGCAGCACCCGTTTACGCAACGCTTCAGCAGAACAGGGCGTGCGCTTCGCTTTGGCACCAAATGCCCGGAACACCTCGGCCCATGCCGCAAGGTGCGCATCTGCCCAGACAACATCATCCTGTATGACCTGCTGGCACGCGCTTTTCAGTGCGTCGCTGGCGACTTCTGGTCGGGTAATGGATGTGGCTTCCACCGCAATGCTCATGGCACGAAAGCCGGGAGCGAGTGTGAAAATGGCAGGATCGATTGACGGATGAACGGATAACATCGGATACTCTCTCAGTGACTAATTTATTTCATAGTAATGACCGATGACCAATAAAGTCAATATAACGACCGATGCCGGCGCTGATGTCGCCACTGTCAGTCAGGCAGTTTCAGACCGCATAAAAAGCTGGCGCAAAAGCCAGAAACTCTCGCTGGATGAGTTATCCCGCCGGGCAGGCGTCAGTAAAGGGATGCTGGTTGAAATTGAAAAGGGCGCTGCCAATCCCAGCATCGCCATTCTGTGTAAGGTGGCTGCCGCACTGGGCGTCTCGGTAGCGGATATCGTTAGTATTTCGCATGCACCGGACGCCTGGCTGATTGAAAACAACGAAATGCCCGTGCTGTGGCAGGGTGAGCAGGGCGGGAGTGCGCAGCTGCTGGCCGGCACCCGTGGGCCGGATATGATCGAGCTATGGCGCTGGCAGATGTTTGCAGGCGAGGTGTTCAGTTCCACGGGCCACTCGTCGGGCACGCTGGAACTGCTGCACGTCGAGCAGGGCACGCTGGTTCTGACCGTGGGTGAGCAGACACTGGTGGTTCAGCAGGGCTGTGCGGCGGTGGCCCGTACCGATATGCCCCATGCCTATGCCAGTGCCGATGACCAGCCCGTTATCTTCACCATGACGGTGGCGGAACTGCAGCGCTGACGGCGTTTTTATTCGGCTGTCGCTTCGCCGGGAAAGGCAAGCAGCAGCGTTTTCAGTAACCCCTCCAACACGGCGCGCTCTGATGCGGCCAGCGGTGCCAGCACCGCCTCCTGAATTGCGGTATGTGCACGCAGTGCCTGCTCAATCTGCTGCTGACCCTGTGGTGTCAGCCCTACCAGCATGCTGCGCTTATCATCCGGCGCGGCAACACGTTCAATCAGATGATGCTGCTCCAGCCGGTTCAGGCGATTTGTCATGGCACCAGAGGTCACCAGCAGCGACTGGTAGAGCTGCGTGGGTGACAGCCGATAAGGGGATCCCGCCCGTCGCAGAGTCGCCAGCACATCAAATTCGCCCTCCTGAAAACCAAACGGTGCCAGCGCCTCACTGCGCGTTTTAGCCAGATGTTTCATCAGCCGCAGCACTCTGCCGAAGATACGCATGGAAGCGGTGTCCAGATCGGGCATCGCGTTCTCCCACTGGCTGACAACGAAATCAATATGGTCATGCATAAATCACCTGCAGATGTTGGGGTTATATTGTCGGGTTGTGCTCAGGCTCTTAACAGTGAACGGTATTTATCTTAACGTTAAGATAAGTAGTGACAGCCCGGTGCTGTCATCGTTAATTTCTGGCTGGGCGTAGATGATGAAAATGTTCCCCACTCTGTTTGCCGCGATCGCTTTTCTGGTCGGACTCAACCTGCGGCCGATGCTGGCTATTATCGGCCCGCTGTTTCCGGTGTTGCAACAGCAGACCGGGCTGTCGGCTACGGTATTCAGCCTGCTGACCACACTGCCGGTGGCGATGATGGGTCTGGCGGCACTCTCTGGCCCGTGGCTGATCGCCCGCTTCGGGCCGGTAACCGCCACTGCCGCCGGGTTGCTCTGTCTGATGGTGGCCTGTCTGTGGCGCGGCCTTAACCTTACTTCCGCTCAGCTTATACTTACCGCGCTGGCGGGTGGCGCAGGCATTGGCATAATCCAGGCAATGATGCCCGCGCTGATCCGGCAACGTTATGCTGACGCAGCAGCGACGCTGATGGCGCTGTTCAGCACCGGGATTATGGCGGGCGCGGCGCTGATGGCCGCCAGTGCCGAACCGCTATTTGTACTGATGGGTTTGCAACCCGCGCTGGCGATTTCCGGCGTGTTAGCGCTGGTAACGCTCCTGATCTGGCTGATTACAGTCAGGCGATCGCCGCAGGTGAGCGTGGCGTCTGAGGCAATGACGCTGCCAGCGCCGCGAACACTGCTGCTGACGCTCTTTTTCGGCATTGGCACCGGGGCTTACACGCTGGTTCTGGCGTGGCTGCCGCCATTCTATATTCAGCTGGGCTGGAGTGCGCGCCACAGTGGCTATCTGCTCGCCGCGTTGACATTAACCGAAGTGGTGGCAGGTTTTATCGTCACAGCAACCTTACAACGCTTTCCCGATCGCCGACCGCTGCTGCTCGGCGTGCTGACCCTGTTGCTGCTCGGGCTGCTGAGCCTTGTGTTTTACCCCAATACGATGCCGCTGCTCTCTGCGCTGTTGCTGGGAACGGGCATTGGCGCACTGTTTCCGCTGTCGTTGATTGTCACGCTGGATCATGCGCGCAGTGCCCGGGAAGCGGGCACTCTGCTGTCACGGGTGCAGGGTGGCGGATATCTGATCGCGGCGCTGATGCCGCTGGTAGCAGGCTGGGTGCGTGACAGCGGCCTGTCACTGACTCAGGCCTGGCTGATCATGAGCGCTGGCGTAGTGCTGCTGATGGTGGTTGCCCGGCGCTTCAGGCCGCAGGACAGCAGAGCCTGAATAAAGCCGTTGCCGTTCAATGGCGATCTGGCATGCTGGAATAAACCCCAGAACCCGGAGTGTAGTGTGAAAGTTATTGGTCTGTTAGGCGGCATGTCGTGGGAGTCTACCGCGCTCTATTACCGCATCCTCAATCAGCAGGTTAAACAGCAATTGGGTGGCCTGCACTCGGCGGAGCTGGTGCTCTGGAGCGTCGACTTCCATCACATCGAGCAGCTTCAGGCTGCGGGCGAGTGGCAGCAGGCGGGCGAGATCCTGGCTGACGCGGCTCGTAATCTGGAGCGGGCTGGTGCGCAGTTCATCGTGCTCTGTACCAACACCATGCATAAAGTGGCGGCGCAAATCCATGCTGCAACAGGCATACCGCTGCTGCATATTGCCGATGCCACCGGACGTCGCATTCAGCAGGCCGGTATACGTAAGGCTGGATTACTGGCGACGCGCTTCACTATGGAGCAGGATTTTTATCGCGGGCGTCTTCAGCAGCAGTTCGGTCTTGAGGAGATGACGCCCGATGAAGCGGATCGTCTGTTTGTACATGAGGTGATCTACCACGAACTGTGCCTGGGCGAAATCAATCCCGCGTCGCGTCGCCGCTACAGGGAGATTATGCAGTCACTGGTGGCGCAGGGGGCTGAGGCCATTATTCTGGGCTGCACTGAAATCACTCTGCTGGTTGATGCCACCGATGCCAGCGTGCCGCTGTTTGATACCACACTAATCCACGCGGAAGAGGCGGTTAGCCAGGCGCTGTCTTAACGCTTATCCTCAATAAGGGAATAGCATGAAAATAGATAATCTGCCGTTTGGCCTGACGCAGTGGGATCAGGTTGAAGAGACAATTCATCCCGGCGACCAGGGGCAGGCGACCTGGCGAACCCTGAAATTTAACGACATCCGGGTTCGCATGGTCGACTACTCGCCAGGTTATGTCGCCGACCATTGGTGTACCAAAGGTCATATTCTGCTCTGCATGGCGGGTGAGTTGCACACTGAACTGGCAGATGGCCGCCGTTTCGTGCTGAATCCGGGCATGAGCTATCAGGTCGGAGATGAGGCTGAACCGCATCGTTCTTTTACAACGACAGGTGCGCAACTCTTTATCGTCGACTGAATTTCATGTCCGCTTTAGCTGGGCTTGCCCGCTGGTGGATCATCGCGTCGTTGACACTTTTAAAAGTAAACTGAATCAGCTTTATAAAAATCAGCAAAATTAATGGCTTATTTCATCAGAGTTATCTGGTTCTGACAGGAATAATTCCCATCAGGTTGTATGCTTGAAGCCTTAAAAGAACGTTTTGCATTCACCTGATGTGGGGAAACCTGTGCTGATAAAAAAGAAGAAAGTTCGTTCACATACCGAAGACCGACTGCTGGCGCTGGTGCTGGCGACGACCGCCGGCATCCTTAATGCGATGGCGCTGGGCGCGTTTGGATTTTTCCCGTCGCACATGACCGGTAACACTTCGCAGATATCTCAGGAAGTCACCACCAGCGATCTGCATACTATGCTGTTTTTGATGGCGCTGATTGTTGCCTTTGTACTGGGCTGTACCGTTGCCCGGCTGGCGGTAGTGGTGGGGATCAGGCATAAGTTACGTACCATTTTCTGTCTGATTATTCTGGCAGAAGGCGCGGCGCTGACGGCGGCGTCGATCTTTGAGCTGATGTTCTACCGGCCAAGCTTTAACGGAGAAGTGCTGCTGATGCTGGGCTTTTTGATGGGGGTGCATAATGCCACCTCGACACAGCTCTCCAATGGTCGCGTCAGATCGACCCACATAACCGGCACGCTGACTGATGCGGGCATTGCGCTGGGATCGTGGATCTTTGCACATACGTCTCATGCTGTGCATCTGGAAACTGACGATCGTCGCTTCTTCCAGAAGGTTCTGCACACCCATCTGACGACGGTGTTCTCCTTCCTGAGCGGCTGTATTGCCGGGCTGCTGCTGTTTAAAACCTATGGGTTTAACGCGATGGTGGGATTGGGCGTGTTTCTGATGCTGGTAGCACTGACGGCCATTGCCGTTACCGTGCAGCGAACCCGCAGAAGCCTTTACTGATATTCCGGCCCGCTGCTCATCGCGCAGCGGGCCGGTTGCTTACTGCTGTGTGCGGGTTGGCCGAACGACAATCTCATTTACATCCACCTCTTCAGGCTGCTCAATCGCATAGCGCACGGCGCGGCCAATGGCATCCGGTTGCAGCGCGATAGCGCGATAATGCTGCATCGCCTCGGCGGCTGTCGGGTCGGTAATGGCTGATGCCAGCTCGCTTTCGACCACACCGGGATGGACACAGGTCACCCGCAGCTGACTGTTCTCCTGGCGTAAACCGTCAGAAATCGCCCGCACCGCAAACTTAGTGGCACAGTAAACTGCCGCAGTGGGCGACACGGCCAGCGCGCCAATCGATGCGATATTGATGACATGACCGACTTCTGGGGATAAGTTTCTGATTAGTCTATAATTTACGTTTAGCTGGTTAGTCTGTGGGGCACGTATGGGGCATAGTCTGTCAGTTTCTGATTAAGTAATGCTACCTGCTCACCGCTGTTTTCCGGCATCCACTTTCCATAAACGCTGAAAACCATCTGGGCGCTAGAGTGCCCCATCTGAGAGGCAATAAAAGCCGGATTTGCACCTGCAGATAAAGACCAGCACGCATAGGTATGACGGGACTGGTATGCCTTACGGTATCTTATACCTGCACGCTTGATGGGTGACTCCCACATTGCACCAAGCGAAGAAACGGAATAATGATGCCCTGCTGCTTCATTCCTGCGAACAACTTGGGGGTTAAATACAAAGGTGCAGGTATGAATGACGGAGCGACCAAATTCGCGAAGCTTGACCTCTGTGTGATACTGCTTACCCAAGCGGGTGAGCTCTGCCTGGCTTTTTAGTACCTCAATGGCTGGCTGAATAAGATGAATAACCCTATCGGTACCAGCATCAGTTTTAGGAAGTGTGAATTCCCCTAACTTGGTATGATTCCGCCTGATTGTCATTGTGCCTGCTTTAAGATCGATATCCTCCCAGGCAAGTGAAACCAGCTCTCCATGCCTGACACCCGTATATACTGCCAGCGACCAGAGGTTTTTTGTCTGTTGGTGCGTACAGGCATCAATAAGACGACTGAATTCTTCACGACTGAGAGGATCGGGCTCGGCTTTCGATTTTTTCAGCGGCGTAATACTGCTGAAGGGGTTTATTGCCATATAACCGTTGTCGGCTGCGAATCTGAACAATCCTGCTATCGTTGCCATGTAATAATTTACGGTGGGTACCGTGCGGCCTTTTGAACCGTTCAGAATGCTCTTCTTTGGCGCGGTCTGCCCGGTCAGCAAGTCCTTCCTGATGAACAGTAACTCTTCTTTGGTTACTGATGAAATCATGCGCCGTGCACCAATGAGGGGGACCAAATTTTTAAACACCGAGCAATAACGGTGGTGAGCATTCGCGCTGATTTCCATTTTCTTCAAATCCAGCCACTTCTCCGCCAGGTCACCGACAGAAATGTCCTTTTTATCCAGCCCGAAGCGCTTCAGATTAGACGAAGCCGGGAACTGGGCTGCATAGTTAAAACTACCCATCTTTATTGCAAAGCAGACCGAAGCGCGAAGCTCTCCGGCTACCTTGCGGTTTTTTGCAGTGTCAGGCACGCCAAGATTTTCCCTGACGCGCTGACCCTGATACAGAAACCATATGCGCAGTGATCCGCCATGGTTCTCGACGCCTGTTGGGTACGATGCTTTACTCATTATTCCCTCCTGACGCCCAGGAGCCTGATAAGCTTATCGCGTTCATTTCTTACGGTCATCCGATTGGTTGTTTCTGCGATGCGATCCAGGCATCGACCGCTTTCCGGTTGTAGACGCATTCGCTGGTGGGCTTTGGATCGCCTTCGGGTGACATGTGTTTATATTCCCGGCCCAGTAGCCAGGCCTTTTTACGTGCACGGGTGATGGTTCCCGGCTTAAGCCCGGTCACCGCGATCAGCAACTGTTCCGTAACCCATTCATTGGGCTCAATCATAATAATGGTGTTCATTTTTACGCTTTCGTCAGTGAGCATGATTTGCTCCTCCCCTTCAGTCCCGCCGCCTCGATAACCTTATACACATCCCGCTCGTAGCGCAGATGCTGAAATACCCCGCCAAACCAGTATTCACCGCTGTTAACGTCGGGAATATCTACGATGGCGCTGCCGGTGAGCACGATGCCCCGGCTTACGCCACGCCGTATCTTCAGCCAGCCTTTGCGCTGCAGTGCCTGCAAATGAGACTGTGCATTATTGGCTGAAGCCCATCCCATACCGACAGTGATCTCCTTGTTTGTCGGTGCCATGCCGTTTTCACGGATGTATGCCAGGATAAATTCCAGCGTTGCCTGCTGTTTATCTGTCAGCGGTTGCACGATGGTTCCCCCTTACACTCACACCACACCTCAAACATGCGTTTCACGATTTCGCGACAGTAATAACCATGCATATCGCGGGTGAGGTCGCAGCGGTTCCCATAACGACGCCGCATCATCATCTCAAAGGCTTTGTTCATGGTTATCTTCGCCATTTCGCTTGAAATTGACCTGCTCCAGCTCTTTTATTTGCACTTTGCAGACGACAAAATCCTTGCTGTCTGAGAGAAACCTGCATCGCTTGATGGCATTATCAGCGTCAACAAACAGCCCAACAGGAACGCCGGTTGGCTTGTAAATCACAGCGTACATTTTCATCACGCCATTCCCCTTTTCTTTAAACGTTTCCACGCCTCTTTGAATTCTTCATCCGTTGCACCTGACTTTTTGTCCGCGCACATCAGGCATTCAGAAATACCTCCCCAGCTTTTCGGTCTGCCGGCATCAAACAGATCATCCCACTCAAAGACCCAGCGATCGGTTGCCCGGTAGTGATAGATGGTCAGCCAGGTCTTTTTGTACCGTGGGTATCCGTACATAACGGATACCTTTTCATCGCGCAGGGGTTCACCTGCGGTGGCGATACAAATCCAGGCCACAAGCAGCAGAAACAGAACAGCCAGCATGTTGGCCACTATTCACCTCCGTCATTGGCAAAGAACGCGGCGACAGCAAAGGCCGTTGCCGGGATCAGCGTCGTTAACGAGCCCATACCACAATCAAACGTTCCCCATCTGATGCCGCCGGCAAGGCAGCAGAAGAAGCCCGCCGCGCTGATGAGGGTGAAAATGCTGACTGCGATTTTCAATGCCTTGCTCACTTTGCCACCTCCCGTGCTGCTGCTTTGTACGCACGCATGCTGCGATTAACCGGTCCGCTGATTACCGTCCGGCGAATGAACAGACCAGACGTCCTGGCGCGGACATCAGCAGAGAGAAGGGCGGCATCGACCGCCCGGTTGTGCCGGCGCAGCTCGAGCAGACTGCTGGTGATGGTCAGCGTGGCCACAGCACCATGATCCTTAAATTCAAACTTCATGACGCCAGCGCCCTCCAGAGTGCCTTGATGATTAATGCAACTATCATCAGAACGCAGGAGCCCAGCCCTGCAACCAGCAGACCAACGAATGCCATCAGCGCGATGTCGAGTAGCTTATTCATCCGATCATCCTTCTCAGCAAATCGCACACAGCAAAGAAACAATAAAATCCCGTTGTTAATCCCATCCCCGCGAGGCTGGAAAAGAAAAGGGTCAGCAGGGCCAGTTCAGAAACTTTTTTCACGGGTTTGTCCCTCCGTAAATTTCACATAGGTTTCCCAGCCACCGTGCCGACTGACCATTTCACCCAGCTGCCAGAAGCAGGCATCCAGCCATTTGATGCCGCGCGGCTTCAGCTTTGGCACGGTACCCCAGTCGATGAAATCCGTGTTACTGCGGTCCAGATACGAGACGAAATCGAGCATTTGCAGGTAGCGGTACCAGCGGCGCTCAATGTTCCAGCCCTTATCAGCCAGGTAAGAGTCGATGAACCCCTGCAGCGCTGGCTGATTCAGCGAAATATCCCCATACTGGTGACGGTAGATCGGGCGGCGATGCAGACTGACCAGATGGAACAGGTATGCATCAGCAATCCATGTAAGTGCCTGCTGGTGGCGCTCGAGGATTGTCCGTATCGGTTGATCGAATTTACTGTGCATTGCTTCCTGTCTCCGGTTCTGTTCTTTCGTTCCAGTTAAGGATTGCGCCTTCCTTGCTGTCCGGATGCTGCGTTGCATTGCAGCAACCGCAGTTGACGAAAAACATTTTTTCTCCATCAAATTCACGGAGCGTTTCAACCAGGCTAATGCAATCATTCCCGCAAAATGGGCATGGTTTCAGCAACCTGTCAGGATTCATGCCGTCCAGTGCTGGCGGGCAAAGTTCAGGAATTACTGACATGAGTACCAGGTCTTTTTTCAGAAATCGGGAGCTCTCTGCAATACTTACAGCCTGACTGGTAGCCTGGTCTACGCCTTCAGCCTCAACCTCAATTTTGAGTGGATAACGATCGCCATCCGGATAATCAGCAACAAATGTCACCGAGTAGGTAGATCCCTTCATTATTTTACCTCCGGCGCGAAAATCGCTTTGTCGTGAGAAAATTCGCCGTTCCAGGTTTTTTTCATCGGCAGCTTGCCCTGCATGTACAACTGATAAAGACGGTGACAGCCATCCTGCAGAAGAACCGGTGTAAATCTGGTGAACTCCTCCGAGCCATGCGGAGTGATGTGCGTTTCATCTTCGGTGAGATATTTATGGCGGGCATAAGAGGCGACACGCCATTTAGGGCTTTTTTCTGGATCGCGGCGCTCGTTGTAAACCCAGTTGCGCTGAAGCGCCCACCACATCATTTTGTTGATGTTCACACCGTTCAGGCATTTACAGAATGCCGGGATTGTCATGCCTTTGGTGAAGTGCTTCTCCAGGCTGGAGACAGTAGCGCTGAGAAGCTGGTTTTCGCCGCTCAGACGCTGGTTATCCTCTGAGAAGTTCATCAGCAGGTTGCGCAGCGTGGCCGGATCGCTCAGCAGACGCATGGCATCCACAGGAGCCGGGTCTTGCATATCTTCCAGCTTATCGACCAGTGACCGGCGCACGCCTTTGGATTCCCGCGCTGCAACACGGAGTGCTTGCTTGATGAGCATGCGGATAACAACCTGATCTGCGCCTCCACGGGCTTTATCCATGGGGGTTACGAAAATTTCGTAGGCCTCCCCATCGAGCTCATCTTTGATGCGAGCCACGAAGTCATTATTGCGGATCGGTTTTTCACCGCATTCTTTACGGGCATCATTGACCATTTGCAGCAACTTCTGACTGTCGATAGTCTGAGCCGACACAGCACCACCTGAAGGCAGGCGAGACAGGGAAATATCAGTTTTCATGATTTAGCTCCAAATGAACGGCGCAGGGCCTTTTTAAGTTTCTTTCCGTTATTAACGGTGCAGTAAAGTTCGGCCAGTTCCTGTGCCATCATCTGTTCGCCAGTTTCCTCGTGGACGAAATATTGATTCGGGTTTTCCTGAATGAACTTCTGCACAAATGGAAGCGCAAGAAACTCATCAGGACTGTAGACGCGCGTTCTTTTTCGGGCGTGCTTTGCCACCGGAACCTTGTGTGCGGACTCAGCAGAAAAGACATTCGCATTATTCTGGTTAGCCATAGTTACCTCAGTGGATCTGTGAATTGATTGCAGTGGTTTCGCCAGCGCGAAGTTGCGCCGCCACATCAATAAACAGGTCATCCAGAAAGTCGGAAAACCATGAGTATCCCCGACGCTCCTTTTCTTCATCGTTGCGTGCGTAAAACAGATAAACGGCGAGATACTTCTGCTCTGGCTGTTCAGACAGAATTGCGTTCTCAACGTGGACTATCAGCACGTTTTCGATGAGTTCCCGCGTCAGACCAAGCGCAGTGTTACCGGCTCTGAACACGTGCTGACCGTCACGCATACCCCAGCGGTTGCCGCACTCAATCAGATAGCTCAGGGCCACGGTTGAACGCATGGAGTGAGATACACTTTCTGCCCATTCCTGCTGCTCCTGAGGCGTCAGAGAGTTTTTGCCATAGCGGTTTTTATCGAGCATCCACGCTGGTGGGTTAAATGTGCCGTTGGAACGCGCTTTAAGGTCTTCCAGGCGGCTGACCAGCCGGGCCACCTGGGCTTTTTCGATGTCGTTCACTTCTCAATCTCCTGGTTGTAATCGGAATGACTCATGAGCTGCCAGTCTCTGCCGCCGTTCCGCGACAGCAGACGCCAGCGCGGATTAACTGCCAGACTGAGATAGCCTCTGCGGTAAGTCCGGCGGGCAAACAGGCGACCCCGGCGGTACTGAGTGAGTTTTCTGGCTGCCTGTGCTAATACCCACTCAGGGGCTTTAAACGCTGTCAGTGACATGCCATCAGCCCCTTAATCCAGTGGAGGATGGGGGGGCAGACCGTCCATCCTTCCGACTTAGCGAATTCCAGAAAGCCATCGAGCGTTGCGGTGAGTTCATCTTTGCGCAGGCGCATATCCGCTTTCAGCTCACCTTTCTCGAAATAAGCAATTACACGGCCGGTAAAGTCGGGTGCGACGTGCAGCTTTGCCGTCAGCGTTGCGTCTTCGAAATTAATCGCGCTCATCACTGCTGCTCCTTTTCTGCAAAAGCCTGCTCAACCAGGTTCGAAAGTAGTGACGCAATAAACGCGTTTCCGGTCTCGTTCAGCTTTTCGAAATTACGCGAGAGGCAGTTTCTGTAATGTGTGCTGATTTTTATTGCCGCATCCTCCGGAGAGGAAACCGCCATTGCCGGACGTTCGAATAATTTAATCAGCGCCTTTTTTAATATTTCGGGTTCAAGGTCGATAGTGGTGGTTTTTCCGTCAGGCAGCTGTACGGGTTCCATATATCCGCGCTTACTTACTTCTGTCATTTTGGCGTAAATAAGGCGTGTGCGATTACGTTCAACTAAGTTACTCATTTCTTTTTCTCACCTTCAGCGATTAACCATGATGAAATGCCGTAGGATAAATCGAATGCGAGATAATGAAGCGCACACAGTTGCTCCTCGTCCGGCCAGTCTTTTGTTTCGCTTATTAACAGAAGCAGGGCGCTGAGTTTTTCAGCCTGCGAAACACAACTATGTAGATCTTTAACCATGATTACCTCCCAGCCCACACAAGCGGTCTCTGGTCTCACCCAGCGCCTGCTCACGGAAAAAATGGTGAATACAGGCACTGAGATTCAGAGCATTCCCGACTAAAGGATTATTTTTGGAAATCCCTTCAGATTCATTTTCATAAATGATTAACAGCAGCGCGTTGAGCTGTTCGGCACACTCTGCCGCGCGTTCAGAATCAAATGCAGCACTCATTATTTGATCCCGTATGCAGCGCGGAGAAAAAGGTTAGCCAGAACGTCATGCTTTGAAAGGTGGCACGTCCGGGCATGACGGTATGCGGTTGAGTCTTTAATGTTCATTGTATTCACCATCTACTTTGATGGACGCTAAGGCGTCAGAGTAATTTTTACGCGCTATCAGCAAAGCATTAAATGCGCCCGGAACAGATTTGATGTGTTTGATCGTCTTTGCCGGGATTTTGTTAATATCAACAAACTCAGCAACAACATAAATATTGTCATCAACGAGCGCTTCCAGAGTTTGAATATAAGGCGGATCAACTTCAGTGCTTAACATGAATTTAATGTGCATTTTGATTACTCCTGAAATTCGGTTGCAGTTATCCCCAGCGCAGGCGCTGTAATTTACTTCTATCTATTGAGTAATCAGCAGAATATGTTTTCTATTTTTTTCAGTCTTTTAAATAACTCATTGGCGAAGTCTGATATTACAGCTGTCATTACGCACTGGATGTTGTCTGCGTCATCAGGGCCAAAACATCCCTGGAGATATATTTGCGTAGTGTGTTTTATTTTTCCGGCCAGTAGAGTGACATCAAAAATTTCGTCACTAAGATCTGTATTGCTGGTCCTCTTTTCAGCAGCAATATTACTGGTGGGGTTATCATCGATGTTTACGCTAAGCAGCAATGACTGAATCTGGAATAAAAGGCTTTCCACGTCATTACCGGTAAGTTGCTCACGAGAATTAATAAGTGCCCTGGTGGTTGATAAAGCCCGTTCGATTAAAATACTGTCTTCATGGTTGCTCATTTTACGTCTCCGCTCTCAGCGCATGCGGCAGCATTAGCGTAGTCATGGGCAATATCTAATACATTACCGCCCATCATTTTTAATTCGTCGTCATCTGACATCTGCAATACCCTGCCCGCACCCAGCAGGCAGGCAATATTTATGGCGAATGAGTCAGACGCAAGGTCAATACCTTTAAAGGCAGATCCGATGTTGTTCACTTCGCACCTCCGGTATTCTGCCGGGCCGCGTGGAAGGTGGCGGGCTCATCCGAAATAATGCCCATGCGATTTTTAATGAGCTTATTTCCATTGATCACGATATGTGCCATATCAACTTCATGCTGAACGTCTTCGTGTAAAATTCCCGGCCCCACAAAGTCAGAACTTTCAAGAAGGATTACGGTCATGTCATTAAGCTTATCCATATTTTCCTCTTCTGATACATATGTATTGCTCTATAGCGCGTCTCAGGACTGCTTTCATATAGAGAAGGTCAGTGCAATGGTTGAAAAAAATATCCTCAGATACCTCGAAAGCAGAAAGGGTGATTACCTTGCCCTTGCTTTTAGCCCTAACACTGAAGATCTTCTTAAGGTAAGTCGTCAGCTGGCCGAGAAACGTGGTGATGCTGTTGCTCCCCGATACCTGTTGAAGCCTGCCGAGTAGAATCTTCACCAGTAAGCAGCCACATCGGATCGCAGCTGAGCGCACTGGCGAGAGGGATGATTTTGTCGCTGGCTGGAATGGTGGTGTTCTCTTCCCAGGCTTCGATGCAGGAACGGGTAACGCCGACGCTGCTGGCTAAATAAAACCGGCTGAGATTGCGCAGTTCGCGCATGGATTTGATGCGGCTGCCGATGGTACTGGCGGTTGGGTAGTAGAAGGGGCCGAGGGGTGTCGAAGATGAACTGGCAAACGCGGCGTTACTTTTTTGAGGGGTAAGGAATCGTGTGTCGGAGGCCGCCATGGCATATTCATGAGCTATTTCCATCAGCTCAGAATTGATTCCCTTATAGTTCTCGCCTTCCATTAGCCCAATAATTCTCACCGCACTAATTAGCGAGGAAATATTGCTTAAAGCGGAAGCTGGTTCCAGAGTAAGCCCATCATAAGATCCAAACATAAACCCTCCAGTAAGCATAATTCAATTCTCATGAATCAAGTTAAACTTGATGCTGTGAGAATAGCTCTGGAGTTTCTTGTCGTCAAGTTAAACTTGATTTGATTTTTGCTTTTAAGAACCCATGGAGAATAGCCCTATGCAAACATCATAAAAGCTAGCCGAATCTATTGATATTGAAAGGCACTGAAGAAATTACCTTGGATTGTATGTAGAGTAAATCTGTAGCTTCTTTATCAATACTCCAAGGTTGATAGTTAGAATTGTCAGACAGTACAACAATCTTCGACCCGATTTTCTGAAGGCGCTTTACATAACATTCGCCCTCAAAGCAAAACGCATAAATGCCATCCCCATCAAAATAAGTAACTGTCTTGTCGAGAAAAAGAAGATCACCGGGAGAGATTGTAGGGCTCATGCTATCACCTCTGGCATTTCCAATTTCAACGTTTTTGAAAGGTCTGTTGCCAACGAGCTGGCTTGCATATTCCGGATCGAGCTCGATTGACCTTACAACATCGACGAAATCCCCCCTCAGACTGGTTCCACTTCCACAACTAAATTCAACATCCATTACCTGAAATGTTACGCTATCTTTGCGTTTTTCTTCATTAGGAGCAGAGAGTTTTACGCCCTCGGTTTCACCCAGAAACCAGGATTGAGGCAATCCGCTTATTTTGGACAGTTCGGCCAACCTCTTACCTCTGGGGCTGGTTACTCCCGATGTCCAGTACTGTACGGATTGCGCACTAACTCCCATCTGACGTGCTAATTCAGCCTGACTCCAGCCTTTCATTTTGAGTAGTTCGGTTATAGCGCTTGCAGTTGACATGTAACCTCCTCTGTTGCTGTTTCTGAGCACATTTCGCCATAAAGCGTATCTTGATTTTATTTTACATCACGTAAGTCTAACTTGCATGTCAATTAAAACTTGATGATAATGAGTTTATGACAATTTAGACTTGATGGCAGAAAGATGAACGAGTCCATACGACAAAAAATCACACTAGTTATCTCTCAACGAGGGATAGCCAAAGCCCTGGGCATAACACCACAGGCCGTTAATCAATGGTTTATCAAATCAACAATCCCTCCGCGCTTTGTTTTACCTCTTTGTGAGCTTGTCGATTGGATGGTTACCCCGCATGAGGTGAGACCCGATCTATACCCATCAGCTAAGGATGGTCTTCATGATCGAGCTACGGAGTTCCAATCATGAAGCCCATCCCCGATCGCATCTTCAACGTCATGCTGCTGGTCTGCATTGTACTGGACGCTATCACGCTTTTCTGGCTGTACAGGAGTGTGTGACATGTCACGAAAAATTATCGGTCATTCAGCCATCGACAAACGTTATCGGCTGGACCCGCGCTACTTCAAACCGCTGCTGCCGGATGGCATTCGCTATGACCCGGTGGATGACGCGTATGTGCTGGTGGCTAAACCAACTTTGAGGAACAAACCATGAATAACCTGATCACCAACAAACCATCGATGACCAGCCTGGATATTGCCGAGCTGGTGGGTAGTCGTCACAGTGACGTTAAGCGCAGTATCGAAAGGCTGGCTGAACGCGACATTATCCGACTACCGCCAGTGGCGTTTGTCGAAAGAATCAATAACTTAGGTCACACCGTAAAAGGTGAGGTTTACAATTTCGAAGGCGAAGAAGGCAAGCGCGACAGCATCATCGTTGTTGCCCAACTGAGTCCTGAATTTACTGCCCGTCTGGTCGATCGCTGGCGTGAGCTGGAAGAGGTTGTCAGTCATCAGCCGCTCTCCGAAATGGAGATGATCGCTGCGATGGCCGCCGATGCCGTTCGTCAGCAAAAGCGCATCTCGCACGTCGAGGAAAAGATCGAGTCCGTTGCTGAAACCGTTGAGAGCATCAAGCGCGGTTCGGTACCGGCTGGCTGGATTGGTTTCGCCGAACTGAAGGCGAAACTCGGTATGTCACCGCTGAAGTGCAAAACGCTGGCAAGTGCCTATAACGTTCCCACCGATACCCACAGTTTCATGACGCCCGATGGCCAGCTGGGCAGTCGCGGCATCGTCAATCACGCGTCTTTCATGGCTGCGCTTCGTCAGATGATGTCCGAGGCGGAATGCCGCGGCACTCGCTGGTGGCATCCAAAAATGGGGATTTTCCAGATCCTGAAATGGGGTGAGTAACCATGCATCCGCATGACTTCATCCGCAAAAACATCATCAGCACGCTGCTGGCTGAAGGCGTGGCGGCAGAAGATGCCAGGGGGGGCAGAGGCTGCGTTGTCTTACTACCGCCGCTGCTCTCAGGCAAACCGTAAGGGACGCATGTTCGACGATCTGCTTCATGAGGCCCGTCAGTGGGTGCGGTTCCGTTCGTGCAGCGGTGGGCGTCGTAAAGCTACACGTTCGCGCCAGGGGAGTCTGCTATGAGCACATCTGAGAATGTCATTCAGGTACTGGACAGGCATTACCGCGATCCCCGTGGCGTGGTGGTGCACGTCACGGGGTATGACCGGGAAAAGTCACAGGTAATTTTCTTACGCGCCGGATACGAGCATGAGTGTATGCGCCCGGTCTGGCAATTCCAACAGTTTTTTAAGAGGGTTGATGATGGCCCGCATCAGAACCATAAAGCCTGAATTCTGGACCGATGAAAAGGTCGTTGAGTGCTCTTATGAGGCGCGACTGATGTTCATCGGTATGTTTAATTTTGCAGACGATAAAGGAAACCTGGTTCGCTCCCCAAAACGTATCAAGATGCAGATTTTCCCGGCGGACATGATCGACTGTGAGCCGCTGATAAAAGAACTGGCATGTGTCGGATTACTCCGTGAGTACACAGTGAATGGTGTTGACTATCTCCACATCGAAGGCTTTTCGAGACATCAGAAGATAAACCGCCCGTCTGCCACAACCATACCTGCTCCGGGAGTGCTTAATGACGACTCAGTGAAAGAGTCCGGGCTGGATGGTGGCTGCTCACTGAATGGATGCCCGACTGAGCATACCGACTCAATGAGTACTGATGAATCACTCCGTGAGCACTCAGTGAGTACTCATATCGGACTCACTGACGGAAAGGAAGGGAAGGGAAAGGAGAAGGAAGGGAATAAAAACACTATGTCCGATTCGGATCGGACTGGCGGTGATCCGGATTTCGAAGGTTTGCCTGCACAAGCCGAACTGGAGCCTGCGTCGGATGACGGCATGCATCCGGATAAACCCGATCCGGTCTCTGAGGCCTTCGAGAATATTTTCTGGGGTGCAGGGCTCCGCAAGGACGCCAAGGTGAAGGCCAGAACGGCCTTTGGCACGAAGTTCAGGGCGTGGCGTGCGGTGTCGAAGGGGACGCCTGGCGAGTTTGCGGCGATGCTGGCGCAGGATATCAAGTCCCGCCTGGCCGTTCAGCAACTGGGGATAGACCGCATGCTGCCGACCTCGTACCTGAACGGCGAGCGCTGGAATGATCAACTCACGAGTGAGCAGACTCAGACACAGCGTGGTTTTGGAGGGGCCACCCGGCCCTACGCCTACCAGGACACTGAGAGTTCCGAAGTTTTCCTGAACTTCGATGCTCTGCGTTCCGACAGTGGCGGACGGAGACTATGACATGCGACAGCGACTTAAGCGTGCTCTGGTGTCTGGATACAACCATGGATGGCTGGGCATGGATTTTGTGATGTGGTGTTTTGATAAATTTGACTTGCGGAGCGTGTGAATTATGACACCGGCTGAACTCTCAGAAAAACTCTGGAATAGTGCCGATCGGGTGGCGAAATACCTGCTGCCAAACGGCCACAGGGAGGCTAACGAGTGGTGTGTGGGCAGCATCAGCGGCGAGGAGGGCAAGAGCCTCAAAATTAACCTGGCGGGCAAAAAGACCTGGGCTGACTTCGCCAGCGGCGACAGTGGTGACCTGCTGGATTTATGGGTGCTGGTGCGCAACTGCGGTCTGCACGAAGCTATGCGGGAAGCGAAGGAGTTTCTCGGGCTGAAGGATGACGATCATCATTTCACCGCCAAAAAACATACCTTTGCCCGGCCCAAAAAGCAGGGCGTTAAAAAAGCGTCGCAGTGCTATGAGTATCTGGCCTCACGCGGTATTACTCAGCAGACCGCTGAACGATTCAGGATCAGCGATGCTGTAGTCTGGCATGGCGACGAAAAGCGCGAGCTTCCTGCGCTGGCATTTCCGTATATCCGCAATGGCGAGCTGCTGCAGGTCAAGCGCATCAGCACCGAACGGCCGGGCGGAAAAAAAGTGATCATGGCCGAAGCCAACTGCGAGCCCTGCCTGTTCGGTTGGCAGGCTCTGGACCCGAAACAGCGGCTGCTCATCCTCTGCGAGGGTGAGATTGACTGCATGAGCTATGCGCAGCTGGGTTACCCGGCCCTGTCGGTTCCGTTCGGTGGCGGAAAGGGGGCTAAACAGCAGTGGATTGAGTACGAATATCATAATCTCGACCGTTTCGATGAAATTCTGCTCAGCCTCGACAACGACGATGTCGGGCGGGAAGCAGCCAGAGATATTGCCCGCCGCTTGGGGGAGCACCGCTGTCGCCTGGTTGAGCTTCCGTACAAAGACATCAACGAGTGCCTCACAAAAGGCGTCAGCGATGATGATATTTTTGGCTATCTGGAGCGATCAACCTACTTCGACCCCAGTGAGCTCTGCTCGGCATCCGATCTGCTGCAGGAAACCATCGACGCCTTCGAACACCGTGATGCCGGGCTTTTTACAACACCCTGGACCTCGCTGAATTACAATTTTAAATTTCGCGCTTCGGAGCTGACGCTGGTGAATGGCGTCAACGGGCACGGTAAAACGGAGCTGGTGGGCCATATCGCCATTGAAGCCATGGCACAGAACACGCGCGCCTGCATCGCTTCTCTGGAGCTCAAGCCGGGTAAGATGCTGGCTCGCCTGACACGGCAGGCCATCTGTACGGCAACGCCAACACCACAAGAGATTACGCTCTGTAATGCCTGGTTCAGCGAGAACCTCTGGGTATTCAAGCTTACCGGTACAGCCAAAGCCGACCGCCTCCTTGAAATCTTTGCTTATGCCCGCAGGCGGTATGGCATCGAGCTGTTCATCATCGATAACCTGGCAAAGTGTGGCTTTGATGAAGAAGATGCCTCCGGGCAGAAGGCATTTATTGATGCCCTGTGTGACTTCAAGAACGAGCATAACTGCCATGTCATTCTGGTTACACACGCCCGTAAAACCGACGAGTCGGTACCCACTGGCAAAATGGACGTCAAAGGCACCGGTGCTCTGACCGATATGCCCGATAACGTAATGTCGGTCTGGCGCAACATCCCGCGTGAAATGGCGCAGCGCAAGCTTGATAAGCAGGGGCCGCAGGGTTTGGATGAGAGGGAGAAACGCGCCCTGGATATGCCACCGTCGATTATTCGTCTGCTCAAGCAACGTGAAGGTGAGGGATGGATTGGCGATATAGGCACCACCTTCGATCCCCGCTCACACCAGTTTCTGGAAAACGGGAAGTCAGCATTCAACTATCTTGCCGCCAAACCGCAAAGCGATATTGATGCGGACTGGGAAATGAACAACGTAACGAGGTGCGCATGAAACTGGAATCAGCACTGAAGTATTTCAATCCGAAAAGCCAGAGCTTCACCGACTCTTCACGCGCAACCGGAAGCGAATCACTGACCGGCACAGACCTGATGGGTGCCATCGGATTCTGCCAGTCTAAAGCACCGTTTGGGATTTCTGCTGTTCTGGCTAAATCGACGGGCAGCAACGAAGAGACCTTCCGTACCGTTGAGCAGCTCCTGCAGTATGCCCGTCGGAATGCACCAAAGCTTCTCCGGAAAGCGGCGGGTGCAAATCTTGGTCGCTGCTTGGTCATACTGTCAAAGCTGGCATTCGATGAATATTCACGCTCAGCCTCAACGACAGCACCATGCCGGCACTGTAAAGGGACCGGATTCCGGGAAGTTATGCGCGATGTTGTTAAGTATCCGGGTTATATCAGTGCTGTAGATGGTGAAGAAAAAATACCGCCACGCATTGAATCTGAACTGGTCAGAGAAAAATGCAGTCACTGTGATGGGAAGGGGTGGGAGTCTGCACGCTGCCGGTGTAACGGAACGGGCCGGGTACGGGATCTGGAAGCATCAAAGCGCGCAGGTGCGCCAGTAGACAAGGATTGTGAGCGCTGTTCACGCCGTGGATATCGCCGAATGCCTTCCAGTACTGCATTCAGGGCTATCAACGTGCTGGTGCCGGACCTCACTCAGTCGTCATGGTCACGGAACTGGAAGCCGTTCTTTGAGAAGCTGGTGGCGAAGTGTGAGATTGAAGAGAGCCATGCAGATGCAATATTCCGGCAGGCAACAAAATAATTGACTTTGCATAAAACTGGCGTATTCTGGCTAAATAGTGGCGGTTCTGTACTCATGCGCCACTCAACGATATTAAGAACCCGCCGTCGTGCGGGTTTTTGTGTTTCTGCACCACATAAAAGCGCATTCCCTGACGCCGGAGCCAGCGGGTACGCCCGGAAGGCATGGGATATATGAGAGTGCGCTTCTCTGCGGTGAATGCGTGCTATTTGTTAATAAATGTTTGCATTGCGCTGTTTTTGTTCACAATGTGCTATACCAGTTATTCCTACCGAAGCGGGAAAAAC
>NZ_VWVM01000023.1 GCF_008632075.1 Candidatus Pantoea gossypiicola | reverse complement strand
ACCGCATTCATCGCTGAATTATCAGACGCCGTCAGAGTTTGCAGCACGGTGGCGGAATGGAAAATGTGAGGGTAAACAAACCGACGTTACTAACTGAAGGTTGTATCTAATACTGGGGGCAGGTCAGCGGATTTTAATTTATTTTACTTAATCAGAAATTGCGTACGCAAACGATCTTGTTTTCATGATATGGAAAAATAAAGTTATGTGTATGCCAGTTCTAACGGGCCTTGCTCTTATCAAGTCAATCAAAAAAAATCCATTTACGATTTATTTTAACTTTCTTTTGATAATGATAATTGACATTCAGGGCAGCTACAACCTCAGTACTTCTTGCTAAAATCCCCCTGCATTACCAGTTAAATTATACAGACATAAAAGGATGTTAAAATGCGTGAATTGAATATGTCAGAAGTGATTACCGTAAGTGGTGCCGACATCGGTTACTCGAAACTTCTTAGCTTGTGGAATGATGCGGGTCTGAACTCGCAGGGCTATTTTAACTATGACCGTGCCGCTAAAAGTATCAATGCATTGGGTTTTGCCAGCGCAACAGAGAATAAAGACTGGAATAACTCATCCATTGGTGAGGCTGGCTGGATACTTAATAGCGCGGGCGAAAAAGTAACATGGTTCAACAACGGCGTCTTTATGGCTTTCCAGATTGGCTGATTTGAGGCGGCTGACACGGTTTACTTAGCCAGACGTAACTGTGATCGATAAAAGGTTTCTGAAACTATCCTGATTCAGAAACCTTTTTTATCTTTAATACTCACCTGTGAGGGACTATCAGACCAGCTGGTTGTCATGTAAAACATGTCTCAGTTTACAGACCGGCCTCAGAGTTAAGGTATTACAAAGCCGTCATAACGATATTGTGCACAATAGCCGTACCTGCCTGAGCGAAAACCGGATAGAAAGTATCTGCCTCTCATTTCTTTAAGACGCTACGGTCCCCCATCTTTAAATTCCGAAAAGAAGATAACAGCAGAAATTTAGTTACATCATTCATTTTTTACTGTAAAGAACAACCACGGCCCTTCGGGCCGTCCGGGGCGGCTTGTCAATGAGCACTCGAATTTTCAGGACGGCTCGGTTAGATTTAGCCAAAAGCATGCACATTTCATAGGAGGATCTCCTGTCCAGCTACACGCACTTTAGTGTGTTGTAACTAATCTATATCTGTTCCAGGATTGATTCAGCACCATCTTTTTAAGTTGTGAATGGGGTCTGACGCTCAGTGGAACGAAAACTCACGTTCAGCATTGTTTTCCTCCTTCGACGCTTCTTTTAATGGTCGCAGATGCCCTTTCGTCACCAGTTCCGCCAGCGTGAAGGAATAATGTCCGAGCATATTGATATGTCCGTGGCAAAGCGGTGAGAGTCGTGCAATATCTTCATCATTCAGGTTTTCCCCCTGTGCCCGGAGATGATCCAGTGCTGCCTGCATATAAATAGTGTTCCATAACACGACGGCGTTAGTGACCAGCCCCAGTGCACCCAGTTGATCTTCCTGACCATCGGTATATCGCTTTCTTATCTCACCTTTCTGACCGTGACAGATTGCTCTGGCAACGGCATGGCGGCTTTCTCCCCGGTTAAGTTGGGTTAGGATGCGCCTGCGGTAATCTTCATCAATATAATTAAGCAGATATAGCGTTTTGTTAATGCGCCCCACTTCATTGATTGCCTGAGTCAGTCCGGAGGGGCGTTCACTTTTCAGTAATGAACGGACCAGCACCGAAGCCTGCACTTTGCCCAGCTTCAGAGAATCTGCGGCCCGGATCATTTCATCCCACTGAAGGACTATTTTTCGGGGATCTGACTGCCCTCTGGCAATATCATTCAGCACGCCATAATCGGCGTCATTGTCCATATGCCAGAAAACAGAAGCACCGGCATCAGCAAGACGCGGAGAAAACAAGTATCCCAGCAGCCAGAAAAGGCCAAAGACAAGATCGCTGGCCCCGGCGGTATCGGTCATAATTTCTGTGGGATTTAGCCCGGTTTCCTGTTCCAGAAGTCCTTCCATTACAAAAAATGAGTCCCTGAGAGTTCCCGGTATAACAATGCCATGAAAGCCGGAATACTGATAGGACATAAAATAAGACAGCTCAGCCAGGCTGATGGCGGCATTAAATTTTGGTTAAGTGTCTCATCTGGTTACTATAGATACTTAACCCACAGGGAAAAGAGGGATTTGATATGGAACAGCAATATACCAACGAACTGACTCCGGAATTAGCCGCCTCACTGGCACGTCCGCCCTTCCCGGCGGAGAAAAAGGCCGGGATGTCTGACGGTGCCCGTCAGACTGTCGAAGAGCAGGAGGCTTTCATGCTTGAACATCCGGTGGTGGCGATCTACCGGATCGCGGTTGACGGGGCGCTGACCCAGCGCGGCGGTGTTGTTCGGGCTGTGTGGAATGGCGCTGAAATCGAGCCTGATGGCGGACAGAAGGTTAATATTGCGCTGGTCGGGGATGAGGAGGTTTACCCTGACGGAACCACTGCCCGTATTGTTACCGGCAGCGGGTCGAAATTTCAGAAAAGTGGACAGAGTATAGCGCTGGTTGGCAGCAGACTGAGCAACGGTGATGTAATTATCAACACCCCACAGGCGGGATGTCCGCTGAATGAGCTGAAAGGTTTGCCGATGGATGCTGATTTTTTACCGGCAGAGGGTTAAGTTATGTCGGTCAACAGAGGCTGTACCGTTCACGGTAAAAACGTCGGATTACATGGAGATAAAACCTCATCAGGGGCACAGTGCATTGCCGCCCGCCCCGGTATGTCGGTTATGGGGCTCCTGAAGCTCTATATCGGTGACAAAACTACCCCCTGCCCGAAGTGCGGGGAAGTGGGAGTCATTGTAGACGGCGATCACCGGTGCTCAAACAGTGCCGCTGTTGCGGTGGACGGTGCGGAGATCCGTTGCGGGTGCCCGCAGGGGACCAATTTTCTGATTGCCCCGGGTACGATCCCACAGCTTTCAGAGGCAAAAACCAGGATGGCCCCGGTAGTCTCTCCGGAGCCGGAACAACATGCGCAGACGGCGAAGAAAAGAAACGGGAAATAACGCTGACGATAGGGGTGTTCTTCGACGGTACCGGCAACAATGCCGTTAACACGCAGAATATGCTGAAGGCATATACCGCCGGTCATTACAACCTGAATGACCCGGAAACCGAGTCCATTCTGGCAAAATGCGCCCGTGACGATTTTGGTGTATCGGGCAGTGGTGCAATCAGCTATACCGGGTACTACACCAATATCCACTGGCTGAGTACGCTCTACAGCCGTCGCTTTAATGAAGACAACCCCAATGTACAGCGGGCTGTCTATATTGACGGTATTGGTACTGACGCGGAAAAACCTGACAGCAAGCTGGGGCAGGGATTTGGTATCTCTGATACCGGTGTCGTTGCCAAAACGGATAAAGCGGTTTCCATGCTGGCTGACAGTATCCAGGCTGCGCTGGACGCGGTCAGTAATAAACAGACTGACGGCACGTTCATCATCAGGTCACTGCAGTTCGATATTTTTGGCTTCAGTCGGGGCGCTGCTGCAGCCCGGCATTTTGCCAACCGGATCCAGTCAGAAGACCCGGCCATTATCAGCGCCATCCGGCAGGGCGTGACGGGTACTGCATTTAATGGTTCCCCTTCCGGTAAAACCCGTTTCATCGGTATTTTCGATACCGTTGCTGCCATAGGTACGCCGGTTAACGGTCTGAATCCGCACAGTGCGGATACCGGGGACGTGAAGCTCACCCTGCGCCCCGGCGTGGCGGAAAAGGTCTTTCACATCACCGCCGCGAACGAGTGTCGCTTTAACTTTGCGCTGAACAGCGTGAAACCGGCCTGGCCTGAACTGGCGCTACCCGGCGCACATTCCGATGTCGGCGGCGGATACCTGCCGGTCACTAAAGAACATCTTTTTCTGACACGGCCTGCAACGGAGACGGTCCCTTACAGTCAGCCAGGTGAAAAGACGCAGACGTACCGGCAGGCCGTGGCGCAGCTGCAGACGCTGGATAAATCGCCCTGCCTGGCCCCCCTGTTACGGACAAACGACATTTCGGCAGAAACCTGGCATGACGACAGGCTTTCTCCGGACCGGTACGGCCAGATGCAGAAACGCAGCTTTGCGGCACTGACCCTGCGGGAGCGGACCGTCAGAAATGACTGGTCCCGCGTGGTGCTGAGGGTAATGCTTGAGGCTGCACAGGAGGCCGGAGTGGTGTTTGACCCCATTCAGAGTAAAGATAAGGAACTCTCTATTCCGGATGAGTTGGCACCTCTCTGGGATAAAGCGCTGGCGATGGGTAAGGCAGTCCGAAGCGGTCAGACGCCACCGGCGTTCAGTCAGGATGAGCTGGACGTGATTGCGGAGAAGTATATTCACTGTTCGGCCAACTGGAATGCCATCGTGGTCAATAGGGACGGCTTCATTCACGGGGGCGCATCGCCCTCAGAGCTGATTGGCTTTATAAACCGGCCGGATGAGCAGTGCAAACGCTCTGTCTACAGTATGGACGGGAAAAAGGTATGAAGCTGAAAGCCCTTTTTCCCCTGCTGATGCTGGTCATGGTCAGCGGCTGCCGGGCAGGCGAAGCGCAGACGCCGGAAGACACCGGAGAAATGCCTTACGGGAAGGTTGGTTTTGCATTTTTTACCCCTCAGGCATTACCGGCGGTGGTGACGAAAGCGCTGATTATCGACAACGAAAAGGTGGTCTCCACCTTCCGAACGCTGGATAGTACGCAGAGTGATCCCGATGTAGTAGGTACCTGGAACAGCAGAACGGATGACGGGGGGATCCAGTTCAACAAGGTCCGGCATCCACCGGCACAGATGCTGTTCTGCTGGGATTCAGTTATTGATAAAAAGACCTACGAGACGCGCATCACCTTCTCACCGGCCCTTCGGGAAAAAATGTCAGTACCAACCGGCAGGGACAGAAGAGGTAACACTGCCTGGTATAAAACATTGCTGTTTGGTCTGGCTCCTGAAGGCAAAGTGCGCATCTGGCTTCAGAACAGCGCGGGAGGCGACAACCTGCCGGTAGAACCGGTAAAAATCATCACGCTGTCCGGGGATAAACTGGATGCCTGTAAGTTCGTACCTTCGCGGATTGATTTCAACTACAGCATTCCCGATGGGTATGACCAGGACATAAAAGATTTTATCAAAGGGAAAGCCTATCCCTATGGTAGCTGGTAGTAGCGCCTGAAAAGGATTCCTTGTGGATCCTTTTTAACAATTACCTCACCAAAAGCCCTTAACGTGAGTTTTCGTTCCATTGAGCATCAGACCCCTGAATGCACTGCCTCATTCGAGGTTAAGCCTGGAAGTTTTAGTCATCGCTATCTTGCCGGACATGCTCCGAATAGTTATTGCTTAACCTGGAATACTCAACCGGCAACGCGCATATAAAAAATGGCAGTGGCCCGGCTTCAGGTCACTGCCATATCAGTGGTAAATACAGGTTACTTCAGAACGCGGACAGTTTTCACGTCAATTTCAACGCTGTTCCAGTCTTTATCAATCTCTCCTTCAATACGGACTTTATCCGCAGGTGAAAGGGTTTGCCCCATCCAGCGTTTGTCGTCAATATCGACATAAATGCTACCGGTGGTATCTTTGAACTCGTAAAGTTCATGTCCAACCTGTCTGATAATATTGCCTTCCAGAACAACCCAGGCATCATCCCGTAGTGTTTTAGCCTGAGCGACTGAAACAGCACCGGGTGTCGGACCTTTAAATCCGCCCTGCGAATAGCCCTGCCCTTCTGCCGAAACAAAACCTTCCTGCGCTGAAACACCAAAAGTCATACCTGTAAACAACGCCGCTAAAATAATCTTTTTCATATTTTTATCTCCGTTAAACTGTCAGATTAATTTACAGCGTGGATCTTAACGAAATCTTAAGAAAGATTATTAGCTGCACGTGTTTTCAAAATTCAATCAGCAAAATGCGATTGAAAACCCAACTCATAATAAAAATCAAAGTTAATAAGATGTTATTGTAACAAAGTAAAATACACACCAATACATATTTCGACGTCAAATTTTTAACGTCGACTATAAAATGACAACTTCTGCAATCAAATCTTTTGCCTTTTCGCAAAAATTATATAGTTTTCTACGGTGCCAAAAGCTATCATTCCCCTGCATAGATATATCCCAGTATTAATTTATTCTGTATCGCAGCTTTGCTCATGAACAACCTTGTATTATTTATAACCACTCGAATGAGTGGTTTTTTTTATGCCTTGTTTCAGATTGTCACGTGAATCGTTAACGGTGAATATTCATTTTATCTGCAATATTTTAAGCAGCAATATCGTTCTGGTAGAGTACAGGAGTGGCGATGTTTTATGGTGCTATCTGCCAGTGTATAAGCAGACCAAGAAAGGTAATTGATGTTCTACAAGCCTGTGCTGTTTTCTTAATCAGAAGGCGAATAATCTGCCTTACCTAAACTGACCACAAAGAGCGGTGGATGGCGAAATTCGAAGGCTTATGCTGGTAAGCCCTCGAATAAATAATGTTAATTCAGTCTATGAGCATCATCCTGTGCTTCTTGCAAGTCTAATTTTGCAGATTCAAGCTTCAGTTTCTTTTCTTCTATCTTATTGATTTTATTTTTTATTCTGTCGGTGCGACCTTCTGCTTTTGCTTCAGCCAAATCCTGCTCAGCTTCCTGAAGCTCAAGCTCTGCTTTTTTAACCTTGATTTCTCGTTTTCTGACGTCATGAGAGGCACGCGTTGCCTGACGCTCATCAGTACAATAAGTTTCAATTTTGTCACGAGCAATATTGAGTCGGGCAATTTCTGCGCTATTTCCATGAATTTTAGCCATTTCTCTTTTAGCTGAAATATCGGCCAGTTGATCTTTGCAGGAATCAGTTGCAGCGAACACGGTTAAAGGTGAAGCAACAAAAATCAAAGCGATAATTGTTTTTTTCATAGCTATATTAACTCCTTGTTAAATCACACTAATCATAATGATATTGCCGGCTCACTATAGCGAAAAGAAAAAGAGCCACAACGTAAAATTTGAAACATCAAATTATCCTGTCATTAAGGAGCTATTGTTAAATTCCTGCCTTGCACTTAACAACACCTTTCATGCATATCACTTCTGAAAAAAGAAAAGTGCAATGAGGTTATTTAAATACCTTAGCTTTCAAACAATGCGTAATTCTTAACCCTCTTCTGAACAACCTGTGAAATGATCCAGATCATTTTTTTATGCATTCGTAGCCGTACTCCCAGATTGTTATCATGTCGTTTAACAAACACAGCTAATAATGCCGCATCTTCTTAAAGAACAACGAGTGGAAAGTAAAATGACATCTTTCAATCATGGCAGAAAATTCGCCTTCGCTTTCGTGATGATGGTTTCAGTTATGTCCATTTCCGCCTGCTCAGGCAATTATGTCATCTCCACCAATGACGGCCACATGATAACCACGCAGGGTAAACCCGTCAGAGATAAAGAAACGGGCATGCTCTCCTATAAAGATGCGGACGGAAACATGCATCAGTTGCAACAGCATGATGTTAAAGAAATGATCCAAAAGTAGATCGTTTTAAACCACGATATTGATTAATTCCCTGAAAACTCCTGATGTGGAAGAAATGAGCAATGAAAATCTCCTTAATTAGCCTTGGCTTACTGCTGTGTGTCTCTTCATCTGCAATGGCCATTGGCCTGAATGCTGAACAAGGTAAAAACACCTCTGCGCTGGATGCTGAAATTGGCCGTTCTTCCGGCGGACTCTATCTGGACAGCCAGTGGATCAAAAATACGGCAGATGGTGTGCAGATTGGTCAGGCAGGTACCGGCTATAACCTCGAAATTGGTCCGGTGATGCTGACGGCTGGCGCTAAAGCTACGTATATCGGTGGCAAAAAAGGGGATAACGGCGTCGCATTTCCTGTCGGCGGCGGTGTGAAAATCAATCTGCCTGCCGATTTTGCGATTTATGGTGAGGGGTATTCCGCGCCGGAACAGCTGACTAACAGCGTTAAGAATTTTGTGGAAGCAAACGCCGGCGTCAGCTGGTCACCTCTAGGCCCACTGGTCTTAAAAGTGGGCTATCGCTATGCAGGTGTCGATGGCAAAGATGGGCGTCCAGGTCATACGCTGATAGACGGACCCTACATTGGTGGCGGTCTGACATTTTAATGTTGGCTGAAAGTTTATTTTTGCAGGAGAGGAAGCCCATTCAGTTGACCAGACTGGCTTCCTTACTGAATAACTCGCCTCAAGGCTGGCGGGGGTCGCTGAGGAACAGATGATGAAACCGATAATGCTGATGTTGTTCACTCTTTGTCTGACCGGATGCGTGCAATATAAATGGGTCAAACCCGATGCATCTGAGCAGCAGGAAACCATAGCAGAAACAGCCTGTCAGGCTCAGGCGCTGCGGGATTTACCTCCTGATAATATCGTCAGTGGTAAATACACCTCGAAAGACAGTAAATATAAAACGACTGATACCGACTACTCCACCAGTGACGCCAATGAAAGTCAGCGCGAGATACTGGTAAAAGATTGCATGTTTAAAAAAGGCTGGCAACAGATTGAGGTTCAGCAATAGCAATCTGTGAGGCCAGGTCAATACCTGGCCTGTTCCTGTAAGTTTCACTGGTTCCGCTCAGCGTTCTGCGCATCATCTTTATGCTGCGCAGAACGCTGACGCCGGCAACGCTCTGAGCAATACAAAACCTCATTCCAGCACTTCTCCCATTTTTTACGCCATGACATTGGTTTGTTACAGGTTTTACAGTAACGAACCGGTAATGATTTTTTATTGCCTTTAAACACTTCAGACCTCTGCAGAAGTAATCATCGCGCTGACGTTAACGCATCAGTTGTTCAGTGTAGCTTAGCCTGAGGTTATTCCTCCCCATGCTTGCATTAGCGACGTGTACATTGTGTTCAGGTGACGCTGATGCATGATTATGCTCACCCAATCCTGCACTGATTTATAGTGCGCATCTATCCCTCGCAACTATTCAAACTTGTTCCTCTCTTCTGTAACCTGAGAAAGAACACGGCATAAGTGAGAAACCACAGAGTTAATTGCACCATGAAACAGTCCAGCGCCGTTCACAACTGGACTCACCAGGCCGGTAACTCATTACTCTACTGCTGAACGTTATGCCGTGGACTGAAGGCCAGAAGAAGTTGTGAAATCACTTATCAAACCTGGTCGAAGTTATGCAACTAAGTGCTGGGTTTAATGCGCCTTAAGCAATAATCCTGGATAAAAATGGCACCAGGCTTGTAGCCACACCATGTCATGGGCTTATTAGTTGGAAGCTCTGATTGAACTAAGGGTAATTATTACCGTAAATAATCAGTTTAATGGCAGCAGCCAGGCGATGATTTTGCTTAACCCCTATCCAGTTGTCTGAGTACACTGCACAATGTACCCATATTTAAACCAACCGGCAGACAATTTTGCAGCGCTGTTATGCGCTATGTTATGTTCATGAAAATAGAAGATTTTGTGGATAAATTAAATTGTTTTCATGAACTTATGACTAAGATGCTGCTTCAACCTTACTCAGAATAAATTAGCTAAATAATTCATATCGGGATCTTTACTGAGAAATTACACTCAATATCATTGCACTGTGCGCTAACTGCATGTGAGCTTTGCAGTTAACGTAATCCTCTTTCTCAGGAGGAGCATGCGAATAGCGAAGCGACTCCGCTAACAATGCAGAAAAATCAGCACGATTAATCCATAGCCCACTAAATTATCGTGCTTCTCAGGTGATACAGGTTTTAGCCACTTTGATTGAAGTGAGTAAGAAAATAGCATAAATTTACTTTTGTTTAACGAGCATGCGTTAAATAGAGTTTCAACTCTCTCAGAAACAGATTAATATGTTAAGGTTGAACTATTGGTTCTGTATTATGATTCTTCGAAGGCAAGCATTTTAAAAAAGCAGGTCTGACGAAAAGCATCAGCGTGAACCCGCTCTGTATTTTTATTATCTGAACATGACTATGGTGACTTTGATGAGTGACACTCTCAACAGCTTGAATAATATCCGTACCCTCCGCGCAAATGCTCGCGAGCTTGACCTTGCTGCCCTGGAAGAAATGCTGGAAAAACTGTCTGTTGTGGTTAGTGAGCGACGTGAAGAAGCTCAGGCTTCTGAAGCGGCTAATCGTGAAAAAGCTGAAAAACTGGCAAAATATCGCGAATTACTGTTGCAGGAAGGTATCGATCCTAACGAACTGTTAAATGGTATGCCAACTGCGCCCGCTGAGAAGAAAAAACGTGCGCCTCGTCCGGCTAAATATCAGTATACCGACGAGAATGGTGACGTTAAGCAGTGGACAGGTCAGGGCCGTACCCCATCGGCTATTAAATCAGCCATCGATGCAGGTAAATCGCTGGACGATTTTCTGATCTAATTCAGAATGCCTGGATGATAACCGCCTGGCGTTGCTCAGGCGGTTTTTTATCAGCAACAGACAGAAACATATCAATCACCGACTCATACTTCTCCTGCCTGTTTACGCGCTGCTTACCCTGCTTCATGCTCAATCATGCACAGACGCTATCCTGGGTGAAATAACCGAAATGCTCTGCGCAATCGCGTTGCAGATAAAAGCTTTCATTTACTTAGCTGAGCCGTTTTATCTATTCAAAACAGACCCGGACTTACGGGACGTGATGATTTCCAACCCGACCTGCTGGCCAAATGAAAGTTCAGGCGTATTACCATCAGAGTCGGCCAAAAATGCCCAGTAGCCTACTGGTGCACCAGATTGCTGCGCATCGCGTCGCAATACACCTTCACGCCATGCAATCGCCACTTTTGCCTCTCTCCGCGACTGCCGCAGGCTACGCCAATATGACCAAAAGGCCCCAGTGGCGTATCGTTACTGTTATCAAATTGCACCAGCACCAGAGCAACAGGTCGGGTCAGGTCTGACAGCCATGCAACTTTCTGCGCTTTTGCAATGGCCGGTTCTCGCTGATCTATTACCTGCATACCGGCATAACGACGATAAAACTACGCTTTTTCTAAATCACGTACCTGTAAAGCAGGATGAGTGAAACCGGTATCGTTTGACATGCTCGCTCCCTGGTGAGGTTGAGCGATCACCGTGCTACGGGTGCAGTTCAGAATTTGCTCACGCGTGCTTAGCCGGACGCTCTTCACACATTACCTGGTTGCGCCCTGCCCGTTTCGCACGATACAAGGCCTCATCCGCGCGCGCTATCAGCGCCTGTTTTCCCTGCTGTGAATCAGTAGCAAGATACATGGCACAGCCTGCACTCAGGGTTACGTGCCCTTGCGGCAGCTCCGTAGTCATATGCGGAATAGCGAGCCGATTAACGGCTGCGATGATGGACTCCGCCAGTTCCAGCGCAGCGGACAGCGGTTGTTCAGACAGAATGATGGCAAATTCTTCACCGCCATAGCGCGCGGTGAGTTCGTTTTTTCGCCGGGCGGCGTGCTTCAGAACGGCGGCCACTTTTTTCAGACAGTCATCACCGGCTACATGGCCGTAAGTGTCGTTGTAACGTTTAAAATAGTCGATATCAAACAGAATCAGTGACACGGGCAGACCACTGAGCTCCGCATTCAGCAGGCTTTCTGTCAGCATGTGGTCGAAATGGCGACGGTTAGCAACCCCTGTCAGCCCGTCACTCTGTGCCTGATTTTCCAGAGAGCGATTCGCTGCAGTCAGCTCATCGCGTAGTCGTGTCAGTTCACGCTGATAACGCAGCGTATCGCGCGCCTGACGCAGCACAAACGCACCCAGTAAAAGAATAACCAGTAGCAGAGCCAGACTCAGAATCAGATCCTGTACCCGGCTCTTAAGCCAGTGGTTAAATAGGGCATGCTTGTCGTAGCCCGCGGCTACCACCAGCGGATATCGCTGTGAGCGGACAAAGCCGAAGATGCGTCTTTTACCATCAAGTGCAGCCGTCCACTGACCGCTGCCTCTATCCGAATTGGCCAGGATCTTCAGGAACAGCGGACTCACTGAAAGATTTTTGCCGATGTAGCTATCGGGCATCGGTCGGGCGTAAAGCACCGTACTGTCTGCCAGCATCAGCACCAGCACATCGCCATCACTGAGTTCGTAGTAGCTGTAGAAACGGCGAAAGTAGTCCACTTTAATGGTGGCGAGCAATACACCCTTAAAACCCTTGTAAGCATCGTTGACGCGCAGGGTAACCGGAATCACCAGTTCGTGCGTGGTGCGGCTGCGAATGACCGGGCCGATATGCAGGTTATTGCGCGGACTGGCGCGATGATAATCAAAATACTCACGATCGGAATTATCAACGTCCGACGGTATCCGGCTCATCGAGGTCGCTATCCACCGGCCCCGCTCATCATAGTAGAACAGACCGTGAAGTTGCGGCAGACGGCTCTGCAACAGATGCATCGTCTGACTCAGCGCCTTACCCTCTGCGCCGGTAGTGGCGAGCTGCCTTTCAAGCTCACGTTGTACTTCGCGCAATGAAAGTTCGGTTTGCAGAAACGTATCGTCAGCCTGCCGCGCCTGCGACAGTGAGAGATTCACAGCCGTATCTTCAGCTTTAAGGACGGTTTCATTCCAGTCTTCCCGCAGCGTCCACACATTTAATCCAATGACCGCCACGGTGAGCAGTGCGCCTGAGAGCATAATGCTTCTCAGCAACGGCGAAATTGCTGGCGCAGGATCATCATTTTTACGGCGAAACTTCATGCCTGTCCTTAATAAACCCGGTTGACTGATTTAAGCACAGTTAATCAAAAGCAAAAATGTAAATCCCGCAATCCTGCTTCGATAATGACACTCAGCATTAAACCAGCACAATTCGCTTAAATCCTCTCCTTGACTGGCTCAATCAGTGTTCATAGCGGAGCACTACTAGCGAATAACACCACATTTAAGCTTCATTTCTCAGGCACGTAAATGTTACCCTTGCCGGCTGAATAATTTGCACTTTATTGATTAACTTGAATATTTGAGGAATTTTATGACTAAGAACCTGAGCAGCCTGAATAATATCCGCACACTTCGTGCAGAGGCGCGCAATATGGCTCTGGATATGCTCGAAGAGTTGCGCCAGAAATTAGAGACCGTGGTAAATGAGCGTCGTGATGAGGAAAACGCGCGGGCAGCAGAAGCCCGTGAAAAAGCGGAGAAACTGGCGTTTTACAAAGAGCTGTTGCTGGAAGAAGGCATTAACCCAGCGGAGCTGGTAAACAGCACATCTCCTTCCGCAACCGGTACAAAGAAACGCGCGAAACGTCCGGCCAAATACCGTTACACCGATGAAAATGGCCAGGTCCGTTACTGGACCGGTCAGGGGCGAACGCCCTCTGTCATTAAATCGGCGATTGAAAATGGCCAGTCGCTGGATGATTTCCTGCTTTAATCGCAACGTTCCTGTCGGAATAGTGATCGCTACTGTGTGGCACTGTTCCGGCATTGCAATTCCGGAATGCCGATAGCCATCCCGACTTGATCATACGTTATCTTTTGCCACTTTCTCTTCGTTCACCATCTTCTGTGGACCACGAAATGTCCGGCGCCACTCGCTGGGAGAGACGCCAAACCGGGATTTGAAACGCTGCCGGAACGAGACAGGTGAATCAAAGCCTGCCTTTGCTGCTACACATTCAATGCTGATGCCGGTGGTTTCCAGTAACTGCTGGCTACGTTGCAGACGCTCGGCCGTAAGCCACTCGCCCAGTGACATCCCCGTCGCCTTATGAAAATGCCGCGTCAGCGTTCGCCGGCTCATGCTGAGTGTGCGCGCAAGTGAGTCCAGATCCTGCGGCTGATGCAGATTCTCTCGCAGGGATGACAGCAGTGCATTGATCTTACCGTCTCGCGTGGATTCCGGAACCGGCCGCTCAATAAACTGCGCCTGTCCGCCCTCTCGGTAAGGCGGCACCACCATACGTCTGGCCACCCGATTCGCCACGGCGCTGCCATAGTGCCGACGGATGATGTCCAGACAGCAGTCGATACCCGCTGCGGTGCCGGCAGAGGTGATAAGACGATCGTCCCCGGTATAAAGGGCGTTGCTGTCGAGCAGAACCTGCGGAAAGCGTTCGCTGAAGTCACGCTCAAATTCCCAGTGGGTAGCAGCACGATGCTGATCAAGCAGGCCTGCATAAGCCAGTACGTAAGTCCCCAGACAAAGTCCGACGATCTCCGCGCCACGCTACCAGGCCGCCACCAGCTTATCAAGCAGCGCCTGTGACGGTTTTTCTTCCGGATTGTGCCAGTATGGCACGATAACGATATCTGCCCGATCAAGCAGGGTCAGCCCATGCGTCACCATGATTGACAGTCCCATCTCTGAGATCACCGGGCCTGATTTTTCTGCGCAGATATCAATATGAAACAGATCCTGCTGCGGCAGAGCAGAGCCGAACAGAATGCAGGGAACTGAAAAATGAAATGGACTAAAACCGGCCGTTGCCAGCACAGCAACGCTCAGAGCAGCCATCTTTCCCCCCTTATTGTATGAAAATGTATGATTAAGAATGAAACGCGCAATTGGCCGGTTTAATGCCACGACGCTCAGAACGTCATCGTTTCACCCTCTTCCGGGATCACCACCTGGTCAGCAATATCCTGTTCCTGGGTGTAAGCACGCAGTTCAGCGCGTGTCAGAAGACAATGGTTGATCGCCTCCATGTGCGAAGTCACCAGCGTCGCTTCAGGCAGAATATTGAGCGTACGCAGCGTATCCTCTTTTCCCATGATAATCGGGCCATAGAGATCGTTTGTCGCATTACCGGCATTGATTACCACGACCTGCGGCTGAAAACGTTGCAGTGTTCTGACATAAGGCTTAACCCAGACGGTATCCCCGGCAATGTAGAGCGTTTTTTCTGACGGATGGGTAAATACCAGACCACAGGCATCACCCAGAATATCGCCCATTGTTTTGTCGGCATACAACGCATTGCTGCCATGCTGGCCCTCTGTTTTGTGAATTGTCAGGCCGTCGACAAACGAATTTTCATCCCGCAGCACCCTAACGTGTGCAAAACCCTGCGAACGAATCAGCGCTGCATCACGTTCATTCTGGCTATAGATCACCATCGTCTTCGGTATCAGCTGCTGCGCGGCCTCGTCCCAATGGTCCATATGTGTATGGGTGACAATCACTGCATCTACCGCCAGCAGCGCCTCAACCGGGAGAGGCAGTTCAACCATAGGATTTCGCAGATGGGGACGGGCATTACCGGCAAAGCCTGGCCACGCTTCTTTATCAGCCAGCATCGGATCGATCAGGAATTTATTGCCTGCATACTCCAGCAGCAGTGTGGCATTACGAATCTGGGTCAGCTTCATTTTGTGCTCCGCAAACGATCTTTTTTGATATCAGCCAGGCTTACAGGCTGCGATAAGTTCACTTTACCGCACGCTCTGACCTGCACGTGACAGGCTCACAGGACAGTCTTCGATGGATTCGGGCCAGTTTTTGAAGGTAGCGCTGACTGGGGACGGAGCCTGATGGAAGAAAGGGCATGACCTGAGTGTGAAACGAATTATCAGGATCAGAGCTGACAACATGAGGACAAAAAAATGCCGCAGCAGGCTGCGGCATATTCATTTCAGATTCGCATCAGAAATCGGCTTTCAGAACCACACGGTAATTGGCTTTACCGGCGCGGACGTGATCCAGCGCTTTATTGATGTCTGACATCGGGAAGAACTCAACCTGTGGCGCAATATCCGCACGCGAAGCGAGTCGCAGCAGTGATCGCAGCTGGCCTGGTGAGCCGGTTGATGAACCGGTTACCGCTTTGTCGCCCAAGATCAGATCAAAAGCACTGACTTCAATCGGCTTCATCACGGCACCCACGGTGTGGAATTTACCCTGAGGTGCCAGCGCAGCGAAATAAGGTTTCCAGTCCAGGTCGACTGCTACGGTGCTCAGGATCAGATCAAAACGACCCGCCTGCTTTTTCAGGGCTTCAGGATCACGGCTGTTAACCACTTCATCCGCACCCATATCCAGAATCGACTGCTTCTTATCCGGCGTTGAGCTGAATGCCACGACTTCGGCACCCATCGCGTGCAGGAGTTTGATAGCAATATGGCCCAGACCGCCGATACCGATCACGCCAACACGGCTGGTGGCAGTGATGTTGCTCATCAGCAGGGGTTTAAATACGGTAATACCGCCGCACAGCAGCGGACCGGCGCTGGCCGCATCCAGTTTTTCCGGCAGCGGGATAACCCATTGCCAGTCGGCGCGCAGCTTCTCGGCAAACCCTCCCTTATTCATGATGGTCGGGATGCTGCCCTGTTGACAGTTAACCTGCTCGCCGTTGATACAGGCATCGCAGTGCTGACAGCTTTTGGCTGTCCAGCCAATTCCTACACGCTGGCCGATTGAGAGACCTTTGCTTTTAGCCGCTTCGCCCAGGGCTGAAACCCGGCCAATCACTTCATGTCCTGCAATCACCGGGAACTGAGAGATGCCCCACTCGTTATCGATCATCGACAGATCTGAGTGGCAGACGCCACAATATTCGACCTGGACTTCGACTTCTTCGGCTGCCAGTTCGGCGGCATCGTACTCATAGAGTTCAAGGGCCTGGCCAGCCTGCATGGCTGCATAACTTTTGATTTTCATTAGTACCTCTGCGTGGTTAATCACCGACAAGTGTAACAACTGAGAGCCTGCCTTGCCTGGCCGTTACGCTTACACCGCACTTTTTTGTCTTTTATGCTGATAAATCAGCCTTTAACCTGTGCCCCGGAAAGCGTTTGTAACACTTTGAGCTGCGCGACGGCTTCCTGCATCGCGTCCATTCCCTGCGTCAGTTCACGCAGGCTGCCGAGATGCTTCGCAATGTCGGCGCGCTCATGTCGGGTCTGCTGATTCATGGCCGCCAGCGTATCGGCCGCGCTGATGCTGCGCTCCGCCATCTGTGCAGCCGTCTGCGCCGAGTCACTGGCTACCAGCCGGATCCGTGAGATGGTGGTAACCGCCTCGCCGATGTTATTCGCCGTGGCTTCAGCCTGCTCTTTCGACGAATGGGCCAGACGACGAACTTCGCCTGCTACCACGGCAAAGCCGCGGCCAGCCTCGCCTGCACGAGCTGCTTCTACGGCAGCATTCAGCGCCAGGATATTGGTCTGGAAGGCTATGTTGCTGATACCATGCGTAATCTCATTGATGCCATTCGAGATTTTTTCCAGATCGTCCAGCCCTTCATCCAGCCGCCCCTGCGCCTGCTGACTCTCAGTGGCGATGTTGCTGATATTACGGATACTGCTTTCTGCCAGACTCAGCGTTTCACCCTGGCTCTGAGTCGCCGTTTCCAGCACCGGCAGCGCCTCCATCAGCGGCGTCAGCGCCTGCTGATAGTTGATCACCCGATCCAGCACCCGTGTCTGAATGCTGTTCAGCGCTTCCCAGCGGCGCAAGGCGCGCTGCGCGTAATGTGCGGCGTAACCAGCATATTCCACCGGAAACTGGCTCATCGCTTTGACGTCATGATTGAAAAACACCAGCGCCGAAAGCGTCTGATTGATTGGCACGCCCAGAATTTCGCCAAAGCTTGAGAAACCAGCGGCAGCAATGCCTTTGAAGAAGTGGGCATTGTGCAGTTTATCGGCATTACCGACACGACGTAGAATACAGTCGTTCATGAGTATTGCGGCCGGTTTGCCATGCCGGGCAGTAAAAGCCTGCCACTCCTGCTGTGTCGCCTGTTTAAAGTCTTTTTCTTCCATCAGGAACAGTCGATCGCCAAACTCAAGGTCACAGAAAAAGTGCACGCCACCCGATTCAATTTTGGCGATTGAGCGAATAAAGTATTCGCCGCCGACTTTGACACCGAAGGTCAGCCCCTTTAGCCGCTCGTTCAACTGCGCTTCGGTGCAGCTCAGATGTTCACACAGCGACGCGACAAACGGCTGTTGCTGACCCTGACGGTTAAATACAGAAGTGACGGTGCGCGCAATCGGATCGGCTTCAGCAATCAGCCAGCTCTGCTCGCGTGGCGTGAAGTTCTGGCTTTTAAAAGGCGCAAAGGATTTCCCAGCAGCCATCTGGCAGAACACAATGACGGCTTTGCCCTGCAATACCCTGCCACCCGCACCAATCCAGGTGCCATCAAAGGTAATTTTGCCACCCGCTGAACCGCCAATCGCCAGGCAGGGAAAACGCCCGCTGTTATACCAGGCCTGCATCAGAAAGCCTTCTGACGCAGACAAGCCGTCACAGTAAATCATCGCAAAAGTCCGATCGGCCGAGAGGGGCATCCGTACCTGCAACCGCATCAGCTCCTGCTGAATGGCGGTAATACGCTGACTGGCGGTCTGCGTATCGGCAACATGCAGATCGACAATGTGCGTTTCATGGCTGGCGATCAGCGTGTCGGGCAGCCAGAGATAACTTCCTTCCGGGCCGTTGCCATCACAGTAGGTACTTTGCGATCGGCTGCTGCTCAGCGCACCGTTGGAAGAGAGCGTCAGCACCGTCAGATCGGGGGTGTTAAAGCGCTGCCAGGCCTGACTGACCCGCTGAAAATCGGCTTCAGGCGGAACAAACGTCATCAGAATCCCGCCCGCGCGCGAGCTTAAACCAATGGAAGAGAGTGAATCTGGCAACGCACGACAATCCCAGGTGCCATTCGCTGGCTGGCTGCTACGCCTGAGACGGGCAACAGGCAGGCGTCTTTTGATCGTCTTAATGATCGACATATTATTATTTTCGCTTTTATTTGAATAAATTGCGCTTAATTCGCATTGTCTGGTGTGTATTAAAAGGAGGGCTAAATGCAGGTCCGTTCGCGTTCAGAACTCGTCGCTGAGTGCCGGGTTCATCATTGACTGGCGCGCTCAACGCCATTGGGTTATCGCCACCAGCGGGAAAACCTTTAGCAATTGCTGCAGTTGGTTTAATGGATGAGTTTGTTACAAAATCGTAGCATAAAATAACCCAGGACGGGAGTCTGGCGGGCGGATGTAAAGCTGTGCTGGTGACTGATGTCTACTGTTTGCGATGCAGACTCACCCGTTTTTAATGAGCTGGGTCTTTTTTATTGTGGCGGTCGGTAAAAGAGAGCGCTCAGAGGGTTATTCTGCCGCCTCCAGGCGTCTCTCTTAATCGGGCGACTTCACCGCTAAAATGAGCAGCGCTTTACTCATTATGCACTCTGCTCCTGCCAGTGCCGTTCGCAACGCTCCCGAGCTTCGGCAGGCAGATCGCGTAAATCGGGCAGCGTATCGCCGGAACCGTAGCCCATTGATCCCATCGCTTCCTGCTGTTCATCCTGCGCGGCAAAGGTGATTTTCTCCTCCAGTTTCTGCCAGCTATCACCCTGTTGCCGGGAGATAACAGCAAAAGTGGGCGTTTGTGCATCGTCGCCATAGATTTCATATTTCTGCTTATGCTCGTCAGAACCAAACTCAAGCGTGTCGATTAATGTCGCGTCGCTCATAATATTCTCCTTTTCGTCAGACCTTTAAGCGTAGTTCATCGGTCATTTCCCTGCTGTGGCAAACCGGTAGAAGAAATTTAATCTCCGCCTTATCAAAACCTTGACGCTGTGCATTTGCATAAACGAAGCGGGCGGCTATGCTTCCTGGTGTGACTAGCTAGTCCTTTTTATCTCACGGAACATTGATATGAGGTCTTCCTATGACACAACAGAAATACAGAGGTGGTGCCGGTAATTTTGCCAACGATCCGGAACGTGCGAGTGAAGCTGGCAGTGCAGGAGGCAAGGTCAGTGGGGGCAATTTCAAAAACGATCATGAAAAAGCCAGGGAAGCCGGTCGGAAAGGAGGCAAGATTAGTCGCCGTCCTTCTAAGTAATTCTGAATAAAGCGCTTTAGGACGTTTTACGCCATGGAGTGGCATCTCTCGTGAGTGAAACCACGACAATGTCCGTCCCTCATCTGGCTCTGCCATAAAATACTTTTACGCTATTCCACCGCTCTGGTATTCGCAACCCGGATAGCAGGTCTGACGGCACGCTTTATTTTCAGTCGCATGAGCCGTGATTTCAGCCCGCCTGTCCTGTCGGACAGACGAGCTGACTGCGTTATTTAACGTCACGATGCCGGGTCAGATAGTGCTTCACCAGCACAAAGAACAGCGGAACGAAGAATAATGCCAGCACGGTACCTGCCAGCGTGCCGCCAATGATACCGGTGCCGATGGCGATGCGGCTGTTAGCACCGGCACCGGTCGCCACCGCCAGCGGGATCACCCCGGCGATAAAGGCCAGTGAGGTCATCATAATCGGTCGCAGGCGGGTTCGTGCCGCCAGTAACGCCGCAGCACTCAGCGAACTGCCCCGACGCACCGCATCCTCGGCAAATTCGATAATCAGTATCGCGTTCTTGGAAGTCAGCCCGACCGTGGTCAGTAACGCCACCTGGAAGTAGATATCGTTGCTTAATCCGCGCAACGCCACGGCCAGCACCGTACCCAGTACACCGAGTGGCACCGCTAACAGCACGGAGAAGGGCACTGACCAGCTCTCATACAGCGCAGCCAGACAGAGGAAAACCACCAGAATCGAGATCGCATAGAGCGTGGTCGATTGCCCACCCGCCTGCTTCTCCTGCAGCGAGAGTCCGCTCCACGCGCCCGTCGTGCCTGCCGGTAGTTCATTGGCCAGCCGCTCAAGGGTGTTCATGGCATCACCGGAGCTGAACCCTTCGGCGTTCTGACCCTGAATTTCATAGGAGGCAGAACCATTGTAGCGGTTAAGACTTTCCGGTCCCATAGTCCAGCGGGTCGAGGCAAACGCCGAGAACGGTGTCATGGTGCCTTCACTGTTACGGATGTACCACTTATCCAGATCCGACGGTGCGGAGCGATACTGACCATCGCCCTGCAGATAAACGCGCTTCACCCGGCCACGATCAATAAAGTCATTGATGTAGGCTCCGCCCCAGGCGCTGGTCAGCGTGTCGGTCACATCGTCCAGCTGGAGGCCCAGCACCACCGCTTTGCTGGTATCAATATCAATCTGCAGCTGCGGAGTCTGTGGCAGGATATTCGCCCGCACGCCGCTCAGATCCGGGCTTTGCGCGGCGCTCTGTAACAGCTGATCGCGAAGGTTACTGAGTTGCTCACGCGTGGTGCCACCGCTGGCCAGCAGCTCATAGGTGAAGCCATTATTCTGTCCCAGCCCCGGCACCGACGGCGGCGTCAGCGCAAAGATCTGCGCATCCCGAATCGACGCAAGCGCATAAGTGGCGCGTCCGGCAATCGCTTCGGCAGAGTTCTCACTACCGGGTCGCTGGTCCCAGTTTTTAAGCTTGATAAACGCCATACCGGCATTCTGCGCCGCACCGCTGAAGTTAAAGCCATTGATGGTGAAAACCACATCAATATTCTGTTTCTCCTCCGTCAGAAACCAGTCAACAATCTGCTTATTGACCGCCTCGGTACGGCTGGCCGTGGCGCCTGCCGGCAATGTCGCCTGAAGCATAATGCTGCCCTGATCTTCAGTCGGCAGGAAACTACCCGGCAATCGGGTGAACATCACAAACAGTACTACGCCCATTGCGGCGTAAAGTGAAACCATGATTAGCGGACGACGCAACGTGCTCACGACTTTGTGACGATACTGACGCTCGGTGGCAGCATAGAAGCGGTTAAACCCGCCAAAGAAACCTTTGCGATGAGGTGTTGTTGGCCGCAGCAGCATGCCACACAGCGCAGGCGTCAGGGTCAGTGCCACCACCACAGAGAAGGTCATGGCGGCTATGATAGTGACGGAGAACTGCCGGTAGATCACGCCGGTTGAGCCGGCGAAAAAGGCCATAGGCAGAAAGACAGCGGAAAGTACCAGCGCGATAGCCACCAGTGCACCGGAGATCTCCTTCATCGACTTTTCCGTTGCCTCACGCGCCGGCAAACCTTCGTCATGCATAATGCGCTCGACGTTCTCAACCACCACGATTGCATCATCCACCAGCAGGCCGATGGCTAGCACCATCGCAAACAGCGTCAGGGTATTGATGGTATAGCCGCACAGCGCCAGCACGCCAAAGGTGCCGAGCAGCACGACCGGCACCGCCAGCGCCGGGATCAGCGTGGCGCGGATGTTTTGCAGGAACAGGTACATCACCACCACCACCAGCGCAATCGCTTCGATCAGGGTGATCACCACATCCTCAACGGAGATTTTGATGAAATCGGTACTGTCGAGGGCATAGGCCACTTCGTAACCTTCCGGCATAGAATGGCGATATTCTTCAACTTTGTTTTTGACCAGCGTCGCCGTGGCCAGCGCATTCGCACCCGGTGCCAGCATTACACCGACCCCCGCCGCAGGATGCCCGTTGAGTCGGGTGGTCATGTCATAAGATTCGCCGCCCAGCTCTACCCGCGCCACATCCCCTACCCGCACGATGGCACCACTTTTATCACTTTTAACAATGATGTTGCGGAATTGCTCCGGCGTCTGCAGCCGTGACTGCGCTCTGACCGTGGCCGTAAGTTGCTGATTGTCAGGCGATGGAAGGCCGCCGATTTTACCGGCTGAAACCTGAATATTCTGCGAGCGTATTGCTGCCGACACGTCAGAAGGCTGCAACGCATAAGAGCTTAGCTTGAAGGGATCGAGCCAGATGCGCATCGCGTACTGGCCGCCGAACACCTGGATGTCACCGACGCCTTCAGTCCTGGCCAGCGGCTCCTGCATATTGCTGACCAGCCAGTCGCCGATATCGGTGCTGTTGCTTTTACCTGTCGTGTCATACAGCCCCATCACCAGCAGGAAGTTCGACTGTGATTTGGTCACGGTGACGCCAAGCTGCTGCACCTCGCTGGGCAGACGCGAGAGCGCCTGCTGCACCTTGTTCTGCACCTGCACCTGCGCGGTATCCGGATCGGTGCCCTGACTAAAGGTGACGGTGACTGACACATTACCCTGCGAGCTGCTGCTGGAGGTAAAATAGAGCAGATTATCCAGCCCGGTCAGCTGCTGCTCAATCACCTGAGTAACGCTGTTCTCCAGCGTCTCCGCAGAGGCACCGGTGTAAGTCGCACTGATATTTACCGAGGGCGGTGCAACATCAGGATATTGTTCAACCGGCAACAGGGTGATGGAAAGCGCACCAAGCAGCATAATTAAAATGGCAACTACCCATGCGAACACGGGACGATAAATAAAAAAGCGAGAAAACATCAGCGGGATCTCATCCATTGGGGCGGGGGCAAAATCTGCATTCCTGCAGATCAACAAACTGCGTTGATTATAGGTTGTCACATCCGGTTAAACATCCTGACATTATCTTTTCCTGAACCGGGCTGATCGCGACGCTGTGCCGCCAGTTTGCTTTATAGCAACCAGATGGGTTTATAGCCGGTGTAATTGCTAAAAACATCGGTATGGAACGAATCTGATGATGCACTGAGCAAAATAGTCATCCCTGACTATCCTGAAATAAAGGATATCAACCAGGAGAGAACAATGAAATTTTTCTACTTCGTTTCGCTTATCGCCTCTGCACTCTATTTACTGATCTTTCTGCCCAAACTTCGTACCCGCCGGGAACCCATTGCCTACTGGGGATGCTGGATTTATCTGGGGGTCAACGCAATTTTCTGGGCGGTTTATGGCATCCGGCATTACATTTAGCGCGGAATTTTAAGCAAAGCGGTAAATCTTCATGTTTCTGGCGCTATCGTGCTGATAGGCAAGGCTAGCGCTGACAATAGGTTAAGTTTTTAGTAGCGGGTAGTTGCCGGTTATCACTTTGAGCTTGTCAGCCCTCCTTCCCGCGTAAAAGGATGATTTTTCCTCTGGTTCCGTTGTGGGATATAGTGGCTGCACTAACGTGAACACCTCTGCAAAACAGGTAATAACTGCCATGACTCTGATCCCTAAAAACTATTCGCGGCTGGAAAGCGGCTACCGTGAGAAAGCACTTAAAATCTATCCGTGGGTGTGTGGGCGCTGCTCACGCGAATTTGTTTATTCAAATCTGCGCGAGCTGACGGTTCACCATATCGATCACGACCACACCAACAATCCGGAAGATGGCAGTAACTGGGAGTTGTTGTGTCTCTATTGTCACGATCACGAGCACTCGAAGTACACCGAAGCTGATCAGTATGGCACCCGCGTGGTCGCAGGCGAGGATGCACAAAAAGATGTTGGTGAGGCGACCTACAATCCCTTTGCCGATCTGAAGTCGATGCTGAATAAGAAGAAGTAACCGCTGAATTTTTGAGCCTGTCAGGACAACAACGTGCTGACAGGCTCAGCCCCGTTCCGAACCTGCCGCATAAAAATCGCCCTGTAACTGCCAGGTCCACTTCGCGCTATCCAGATCCAGACAGAGCTCGACATCCTCCTGAAATCCGCGCTGTTGAAGTTCCAGCGCTGAAGCGCATTCGCGAAGAGATAACAGATTCAGCTGCTGCCAGGCGGCAACCGCACCCGCTGCTTCCGGGGAGAAGCAGTCACGCCCGATGGCTGCAATAATGCCACCGGCTGCAGCATAGTCCTCTATGGCCGGCCGAAGCGAGCCATCGGGCCAGCGCTCCCCACAGGGGATAACCAGAATGCGTTTAAAGTCCCGGCAGGCCATTGCAGTCTGCGAGAGGTTCCTGAAGCAACCGCTAAATAGGGTGACGTCCGTAACCCGATCACGGGCCAGGAAAGAAATCGCAGAACCATTGGGTGATGGCAGAACCAGCTTTTCACCCTTTTCAATTTTTCGAATCGAGGCAGGAGAAAGGCTAAAACCGCCAGCATCTGATAATCTGTCGTAGCTGGCGAGCCGTGCGCCGATGTTGTTTGCAAAACCGATGGCAGATGCATCCTTCCAGGGGTAAGGATAAACCTGTGCGCCATTGTCGACCGCCAGACTGACACAGGTGGAGAAAGACATCACATCGACGATCACGATGCACTCCACATCTTTTGCCGCGTAACGGACTGCGGCAGTCCCCCACTCAAGGCGAACGTCAAATCTGTCCTGATTACACCATTGCATATCTCATCCTCCGTTACAGCCTGTCAGGGGTGCACCGCTCAATCCATGACACGCCAGGGTCGATTAAAGTATCAGCACTGTCAAAAATCCATTGAGGTGATTAACGACACTAAAAATTGAGCGTCAACAACCTGGCCTTGTATAGTTAGCCAGGGCTTAAATCCTTACAACAACAACCAGGACGCAGGATGATGATTTCAAATGAGAATGCAGAACATTATAGCTGGGGGGACGGGTGCGATGGCTGGTATCTGATAAACCGCAAAGATATGTTAATCATTCATGAAAAAATGCCGCCCGCCACCCGTGAGAAAAGACACTATCATGCTTCATCCCGGCAGTTTTTCTTTGTTCTTCAGGGCGTGCTCTCGATGGAACTGGAGGGCGAAGTGCATGATATCTGTGCGCAACAGGGAATCGAAATTCCGCCGCACGCTAAACACCAGGCCAGAAATAACAGTGATGCGCCAGTAGAATTTATTGTCATTTCTCATCCGACAACACGCGGGGATCGTACTGACCTCTGATCTGCCAGCAGCGCCAGGTAATAGCGCTGTCTCATGAAGTAAACAGATATCTCATGAACAATATTTTAAATACCCGATCGGGTTGTTAATTTGTGGGGTAATAACGACACGTTATGTTTGTCCGACTCCCGTTACGCTAATAATGCCGTTGTGAATATTTTTTGCTTCAGCGTCCGGGTAGAAATATTAACCATAATGACCTTACCCGTAAGAAATCAAATCCCCCAAATATTACAGGCTCACTACTGCATTATTATTCCATTATAACAACACCTTACTCACAATCACTTTATTGCCAGTTATAACGGCCTTTCTATGCCTGATAAATAGTTCAGGGCATAACGCAGAGCCGTCTCGTTTATTATTGTATAATTCTCACGCTTATTTCATAGCAGGAAAACAGAGCACACGGCTCACCGAAACATTTTGAGAAAAAATTTTGCTGAATAATAGTCAGAATCCACGTTGTTGTTCCTTTTTATGTACCAGGCTTAGCCGATAACAATAGAGACAATGTGGAGCATTATGAAAGAGCAAAATCGCACAAATGGCATCGCCCCTTATGGGGGTGCTGCCGGTGGCTGGGGCGCACTAAAGGCGGTTGCCGATGCTATCCGTGGCCAGATGTCAGTAAAGCAGGATGTGATTGCCCTGTTTAAAGTTAATCAGCCGCAGGGCTTTGACTGTCCGGGCTGTGCCTGGCCTGACCCACAACACGCCTCATCCTTTGAGTTCTGCGAAAACGGGGCGAAAGCTGTCTCGTGGGAAGCCACCAGCAAGCGCACCACACCGGAATTTTTTGCCGCTCATACCGTGACTGAACTGTGGGAACGCAGCGCACTGCATCTGGAGGGCGAAGGACGGCTGACCCATCCCATGAAGTACGATGCCGCGACCGACACCTATCAGCCCATCGAATGGGAAACGGCGTTCCGGGAGATCGGTGAGCATCTGCGCAGCTACAACGATCCTGACAGCGTGGAGTTTTATACGTCTGGCCGCGCCTCCAATGAAGCGGCGTTCCTGTGGCAACTCTTCGCCCGTGAATATGGCACCAATAACTTCCCCGACTGCTCAAACATGTGTCACGAACCGACCAGCGTTGGCCTGCCGGAATCGATTGGCGTTGGCAAAGGTACGGTAGAGCTGGAGGATTTTGATCACTGTGATCTGGTGCTCTGCATCGGCCATAACCCTGGCACCAACCATCCACGCATGCTCGGCACGCTGCGTGAAGTCTCTAAACGCGGTGCCACTATCGTGGCGATTAACCCGCTGCGTGAACGCGGGCTGGAACGCTTTACTTCACCGCAAAGCCCGATTGAGATGCTGTCAATGAGCTCTACTGAGCTGGCTTCGACCTACTACAAAGTGCGGGTGGGCGGCGATGCAGCAATGCTCAAAGGCGTAATGAAGATCCTGCTCACCATGCACGAGGAGGCATTGAGCCAGGGCAAACCCGGCGTCATCGATGAAGTGTTTATCAGGGAGCACACCGAAGGTTTTGACGATCTCAAGGCCGACCTGGAGAGCACCGACTGGGCGCACATCCTTAAAGTCTCCGGCATGGCGCGTGAGGAGATCCAGCATATCGCCCGGCTCTACGCCAGCGCTGAACGAACCATCATCTGTTATGGCATGGGAATTACTCAGCACCAGTATGGTACCCAGAACGTGCAACAAATCGCCAACCTGCTGCTTATGCGCGGCAACATCGGTAAGCCGGGCGCGGGTATCTGTCCGTTACGTGGTCACTCTAATGTGCAGGGCGACCGCACTGTAGGCATCACTGAGATCCCGCCGCAATCGTTATTGGATGGTATTGAGAAAGTGTTTGGTTTCAGGCCGCCGCAGAAGCATGGTCACGGCGCTGTGGAGGCAATTAAGGCGATGCGCGATGGTAAAGCTAAAGCGCTGCTCTGTCTGGGGGGTAATCTGGCAGAGGCAATTTCAGATCCCCAGGTGACGTTCCCGGCCATGCGTAATTTAGATCTGGTAGTGCATATGGCCACCAAGCTCAACCGCTCACACCTGTTACTCGGCAAGCACAACTATCTGCTGCCGGTGCTGGGCCGGACTGAAACCGATGTTCAGGCGACCGGCGCACAGAGCGTGACCGTTGAAGATTCGATGTCGATGGTGCATGCCTCGCGTGGTTCGCTGAACCCGGCCTCACCCCATCTGAAATCTGAACCGGCGCTGGTCGCTTCACTCGCTAAGGCCACCCTGCCAGACAGCATGGTTGACTGGTCAGCCATGGTCGCCGATTACAGCCGCATCCGTGATGCCATTGAAGCCGTGTTCCCGGCGTTCGAAAACTTCAACGAGCGCATTAAGCATCCGGGAGGTTTCCGGCTCCATAATGCCGCATCAGAACGCGTCTGGCTCACGCCTTCCGGTCGTGCGCAGTTTAAAGTGATGCAGGGCATCAACGAAGATCCCCGCTCGCTGAAATGCCATGATCTGGTACTCACCACCCTGCGCAGTCACGACCAGTACAACACCACGCTGTACGGACTAAATGACCGCTATCGTGGCGTGACGGGCCGCCGCGATGTGCTGTTTATCAATGCGGAAGAGGCGGAAAAACGAGAGCTGCGTGTGGGTGACCGTGTCGATCTGATTGCGCTGGATCCGGAGGGTAATCCCACTTCGCGTCAGATGAAAAACCTGACCATCGTAATTATTGATATGGCACCAGGTTCAGTCGGCGCTTACTACCCGGAGGCCAATGTGATGGTTCCACTCGACAGCCACGATACTAAAAGCGGTATTCCCGCCTATAAAAGTATTCCAATCGCTATGACGCGCGTAACCGACGAGACGCACACTACCTCAGGTATTCTTCGTTAGTCTGACCTGCCAGACAGTGAAGAGTGAAGGTTGTCAGCGTGGCCGGTGTTCCGGCCACGCTGTTTTTACTTTTTGGGTCTGCTGGCATCATTTTTTCTGCCCTCGGCTTCTTTTATCGCCAGTAAAGCACCTCGCGCGAAGTAACCTGAGCGGCAGCGTCGTATACACTGTTGTGCTGAAAACAGTTCTATAAACGATCGTCTCTTATTTGCCTGCGCGGATGTTCAGCGCCCTATCGGAAAACTGCCATGTTTCACCTGATTTTCAGCTTACCCAGCTGGTATGTCATTGCGCGCGTCATCATTCCCTTATCACTGCCACTGGCCATCAAGATCCTGCTCTCAGCACTGGTGCTGCTGGCCTCACAATATCTGCTGGTAAGCCGCTTTACGTCTGGCGGCATTTTCTCCGCCGAAATGCCCCGCATTATCATCATCCTGTTTAACTGGGCGTACAGTACCGTGCTGCTGCTGGCGCTGCTGCAGATGCTGATGGATGCAGTCATGCTGATCGCGCTGCTGTTGCGATATCCGCTGGAGCTGGTGCCTGGTATTCGCTATCTGGCTGTGGTGCTGGCGATGATGCTGGCTGCTGTTGGCGTACAGCAGGCGATACGGGTTCCGCCGGTCAAAGAAGTGACGCTGGTGCTGCCCAATCTTCCGGCTGAGTTTGAGGGTTATCAGCTGCTGCAGCTGACCGACCTGCACATCACCCGGTTGTTTAATCGTGTGTGGACCGCCGCGATGGTTGAGCGGGCGATGTCTCTTAACGCCGATCTGATTGTGGTAACGGGCGATGTGATCGATGGCAGCCTTGAACACAGGCGTCATGACGTTGAACCACTGCGCGCGCTGACCGCCTCTGACGGCGTATGGGCAATTACCGGTAACCACGAATATTTCTTCCATCAGGCAGTCTGGACGGCCCATCTGGCCTCACTGGGGCTGCAGCCGCTGCTCAACAGCCACACCGTTATTCAGCGCGGCGCGGCAAAACTGGTGATTGCCGGCCTGCCGGACGCCTCCGCAGCTGGCAGAAATGCGATCGGCCCCGATCTGGCCCGCGCGCTGGCACAGGCACCTGAAAACGCACCGGTGATCCTGCTGGATCATCAGCCGCGCAATGCCCGCCAGAACGCGGCGCAGGGCGTAGATGTGCAGCTTTCAGGACATACGCATGGCGGTCTGATTATCGGACTGGACCGGCTGTTTGCTAAACCCAACGCCGGATTTGTGTCCGGGCTTTATCAGGTTGACGAAATGCAGCTCTATGTGAATAACGGCACGGCACTCTGGCCAGGCATGGCGGTCAGGCTGGGCCGTCCCTCGGAACTGACGCGGATTACTTTACGCCGCCAGCGGTGATCGTATGGCGAAACTGCGTCAGGAAAGTGCGGTTTTTGCAGGTGTGCTTAAGCTTGAGTGAGACAAAGGAGATCACCATGACGATGTTATGTACCGCCTGCGGCACCGCTTATCCGGCTCAGTCTTCTCATCAGCATTGCAAAATCTGCGAGGATGAACGTCAGTACGTTCCTGCCACGGGTCAGAGCTGGATCGCGTTTGACGCGCTGCGCGACAGCCACGCGAATAAGTGGACGGCCCACAGCGATGCGCTGTTAAGCCTTAAAACCGTGCCTGAGTTTGCTATTAATCAGCGAGCCTTTCTGCTGCATACGCCGAACGGCAACGTGCTCTGGGACTGTATTGCTAACCTTGATGACGCCACGTACACGCTGATCGCAGCGCTGGGCGGCATTGATGCTATCGCGATTTCACATCCGCACTACTACACCACCATGCAGGAGTGGGCTGAGGCGTTTAACGCGCCCCTTCATCTGCACGCCCGCGATAGGCAATGGATTGTCCGAAAGAGCCCGTACATCCGGTTCTGGGAGGGTGAATCTCACGCGCTGATGCCATCGGTTACGCTGTTACGGCTGGGCGGCCATTTTCCCGGAGGCAGCGTGCTGCACTGGGACGAGGGCGAAGGAGTGATGCTGGTGGGGGATATCATGCAGGTCACGCCGGGCGCGCATGGCGTGTCGTTTATGTGGAGCTACCCAAATATGCTGCCACTGTCAGCCGCCACGGTAGGCGACATCCTGCATCGGCTTGCTAACGTGACATTCGGGCAGCTTTATGGCGCGTTTGAAGGTCAGGATATTCGTGAGCAGGCGAAAGAAAAAGTGATGCGGTCGGGAGAAACCTATCTGGCCTGTCTGCGGGATCATCAGGCGTAGCGAGCGTTGAGAGAAAAACAGCCGCCCACAGGTGGCGGCTGTTTTAACACCATTACGCCGTCTGGAACACCGCAACCATGGTACGCAACTGCCCTGCGCGTGCGGCAAGCTCATCAGCAGAGGAGGCCGACTCTTCCACCAGCACGGCGTTCTGCTGCGTCACCTGATCCATCTGGTTCACTGCAATATTGACCTGTGAAATACCACTGCTCTGCTCCTCAGAAGAAGAAGAGATATCACGCATCAGCTGAGAGGTCTGTTCAATAGCACTGACGCTCTGCTTCACTTTGTCGCCCGCGTTCTGCGCCATCGCAATCCCTTCCTGTGCGTGACCAACTGACTGCTCAATCAGGCTCTTAATCTCTTTTGCTGCACTGGCGGAACGTTGTGCCAGCGCACGCACTTCGGATGCGACAACCGCAAAACCTTTGCCCTGCTCACCGGCGCGTGCCGCTTCAACCGCTGCATTCAATGCCAGAATATTGGTCTGGAAGGCGATACTGTCGATCACGGAGGTGATCTCTTCAATCTGACCTGAGCTGCCACGGATTTTGTGCATGGTCTGCATCACAGAATCCATTGCCGCGCCGCTTAACAGTGCCGCCTGTGTTGCTGATTCTGCGCGATCAGAGGCAAAGCGGGTGTTATCCGCATTCTGCTGAATAATTGATGCCAGCTGTTCCATGCTGGCCGCTGTTTCAGCCAGTGAAGCCGCCTGCTGTTCGGTGCGTGACGAAAGGTCGCCATTGCCACGGGCAATCTCTTCCGAAGAGTGGGCAATGGTGGCGGCGTTACCTTTGATATCCGAAACCAGCTGGGCAAGACGCTGCTGCATCCGCATCAGCGCATTCAGCAGTTCAGCCATTTCATTACTGCCTGAAATCGTCAGCTGTGCTGTCAGATCGCCTGCCGCAACGCGGCTGGCTACTTCAACCGCTTCTTTGACCGGGCGGGTCACAGAGCGGGTGATCATCACCGCCACCAAAACGGCCAGCAGAGCGACGGCCAGCAGACCTGCCAGCAGCAGATACTGTGCATGACGTTTTTTATCGATCTGCACATCCATCATCTGTTCCAGTCGGGAACTGGTTTGATCGCCCAGCTCCGCATAGCGGTTGATCGCCTGAGTAAACACCCGTACATATTCAACGGGTACCACGCTGGCGTGTCCGCTCACAAATATACTATCAGCCAGTTGCAGTGCGCCTTGTGCCTGCTGATTCGCATCCTCAGCTAGCCCTGAGAACGTCGTTTTCAGAGCCGGCTCAATGAAAAACGCCTTATCCAGATTTTTGCTGAACTGTGCCAGAGCCGTCCTGCCATTATCAATCTGGAACGCCAGACGACTGCGATCGGACTCAGAAATATTGCCACTGGCAATCAGCGACGTACCATTGGCTCGGATCTGACCCAACGTTTCAGTCAGCAGCGGCAGGCGGCTATAGATGCTGACGATCAGCTGGTAGGTATTTAAATCCGCATCCAGTGACAGTTGATAAAAATCCAGCACATCCTGATTGGTGTCCAGTAACGCCTGAATAAGATGGGCATGACGTGTCAGGCTGGTTGCCAGCGTGAGTTTGCCTGCGTTGATATCATCCTGCAGCTGACCCCACTCCTGATTAACCCGCTGCAGCGATTTCAGCGGTTGTGCCTGCTCGTCATCGTTGCGCAGATCGTCAGCAATTGTTCCGGATAACGTATTGATTTGCGAGACCAGTGCCAGACGTGGTGCGTTATCAGGCTTGTTAAGGGAGATGGCGATAGCGCTTTCCGCCCGATGGCGCTGCAGCAGGTTCAGTAACTGCAGGACTTTTTTCTCAACCGGAATACCGGTGAGTTCGACTTTTTTAGTATCAATAAGCTGGTTGCCTGTCTGAATAAACAGAAAGGTAGGTAAAATAAACAACACCAGTGCAAAGGATCCCAGTAACAGGAATTTTGCTGGCAAATTAATCCGGTCGAGTATTTTTTTCATTCTTTTCCGCTCTGATGTATGAGGCGTGCAGGTGAGTAGTGCACAAAATTGCTCGTGTAATATTATTTTTACCCTTTCTTTTGTATAGCCAGAGGCGCCTTATGCAGCGCAATAACGCTATGAAGAAAGGGGTTGGGTATAAAATCTCAGAAATGTATATCGCAACAGAAAGGAGTATAGATTGCGTTGCGTTATTTTACAGTGAATAAAATGACGATATTTACTGCAATATTCACCTAAGTCAAACTTACAAATAGTGATACATATCATATAGATAAAACAATAATATACACAAAAGCGTTTTTAGTCGTAAGCCTGACTTCAGCATCGCCGTTATGAAAATTAAGAAATTAAAGTTAATGTCATTGCCGCCGATAACAGACATCCGCACTGTATCGACTCAATTTCCATTCCGCTATTAACCCTGGAAAACGCTTTCCTTATAAATATCGACACAGTCTCAACTTACTCTAAAGAGTTAATTCCGGCAACATATGTTAATAATGAAATCGATTTCATTTCACTTTTATTTAAATAAAAATTATTCCTATTTCGCTTATAAAAGATAAAAAAAGCCCCCACAGTGTGGAGGCCAGAACTTTACTGCTCAGCGATCAGAAACTTTCCCAGTTCGCCTGAGTCATGTCGACGGTGTGGCGTTCAGGCTGCTTCGCCTGCAACAACGGACGACGTACACCAGCGGGCTGTTGCGACTGCGCGACACGCTGGTTACTGTTACCTTCCAGCGTAAAGGTCGCCACCAACCCTGACAGCGTCTCTGCCTGCTCCTGCAGCGATTTAGAGGCGGATGAAGCCTCTTCTACCAGCGAGGCGTTCTGTTGCGTCACCTCATCCATCTGGCCGATGGCCTGATGAACCTGCTCAATGCCCTTGCTCTGCTCAGACGTCGCCGCGGCAATCTCATTGACCAGATCGGCTACCTGCTGAATCGCCTGACGGACATTTTCACTGTTTGATCCTACACCGCTGGCCTGCTCTAAACCCTGCTCCACCTGTGAAACCGACGTTGAGATGAGGTCTTTGATTTCCCGTGCGGCAGAAGAAGAGCGTTGCGCCAGATTACGCACTTCAGACGCGACCACAGCAAAGCCGCGACCATGTTCACCGGCTCGTGCTGCTTCGACTGCTGCGTTCAGTGCCAGAATATTGGTCTGGAAGGCGATGCCTTCAATCAGCCCGGTGATTTCAGAGATTTTAGCTGAGCTGCTGCGGATCTCATCCATGGTACTCAGCATCTGCTCCACCGCCGCGCCATTCTGGATGGACATGTGATTGGCGTTATTCGCCAGGCTGCTGGCCTGATGCGCGCCTTCTGAGTTCTGTCGCACCGTTTCGCTCAGCGTCGCCATGCTGGCAGACGTCTGCTCCAGTGATGCCGCCTGCTCTTCCGTACGCGCGGAAAGATCTTCATTACCTGCAGCAATCTGCGTGGATCCGGCACTGACCGATTGCGCGGCGTGACTGACTGAAAGCAGCGTGCCGGAAACACGTGACAGCAACTGGTTAAACGCCATCGCCGTTTTGCCAATCTCATCCTTACTGCTGACTTCAGCGGTATGGGTCAGGTCAAGCGTATGACTCACCTGCGTCATCGTGTTGACGATGCCTGAGAGGCTCCTTTTAATGCCGAGGATAACCTTAGCGGAGAAACCTGCCAGCAGCAGAACAAGCAGCAGCGAGCCACCAGACATCGCCCACAGCGTCTGCGAATAAATGCGCTTGTTCTCAGCCCTGAGCTGTTCGCCAATATCAATATTCAGCTGAATCTGACGGGTATAATCCGCTTCCATTTTACGGGCAGCAGCACCCACACCATTATCACTCTGGAGTAATGGAAGCGTGACAGCATCATTATGGGCGCGTGACGCGGCAAGAAATTCCGGTAATGCGCTGCGTACCGCATCCAGATTTTTATTAGCCTGCTCAGTCATCGCTTTGTCTTCATCACTGGAGATGTCATTCGCCATATAATAATCATTCAGTGACTTAACCTGCTGAAGCAGATTTTCAATGCGCTCTTCGGCAGCAGGGAGTTTTGTCGCATCGCTGGTGCTCTGGTGGCGATAAAGCGCAATCCCTAACTGATTGGTGACACTGATCGATTTGTTGAGATCACGAATGCTGGGTATCGCATTCATCTGTACGTATTCAAAACGAGATTGAAAGCCCGAAATCACTGATAAAGAAATAATCACCAGCGCAATCAGTGACATTGCCAGCAGTGAGAAAATCAATACCAGACGCTGTGTAATAGTCATAAACGTCCCCTGGAGAGAAATAATTGTGAACCTGGTTTTAACTGGATTATTTTTATCGGCTTTCATCTGCAGGGCTTTAATCAATCGTAGAGGATATATTTTTATTTTTTTCCTTGAGTCTGTAACAGAGTGAACTACCTCACGATGTTCTCAGTTAGTGATCCCCTTTAACAACGCATCCCGACGAAAAATCTGCCAGCCTGCTTACACGATGTTTACACAACCCGATGGCCAGGATCGGGCTTCCGCTGCTGTTGGTATGGATCTGATGATTAGCCTGCTAATTCAACAGGATTGTTGACGATAATTGTTATTAAGAAGCACGTTATCACCATGAGAGAGGGCAACAGATCCTGCAACGTCAGTGCTGCGAATAGCAGGCGCTACCGGGAATGAACATTTGAAATGCGGGCATATCATCAGATTTACTGATACGTGTAAACGAAGCCGGATGAATACTGGCGATACATCTCTGAGATTTTAACGATTTGTGTCAGGGCCAGATTAAATCAGGGAATTCACTGGCGGAATGCTGATTCTGGTCTATGCTCACTGGCCCGACCAGGCTTAAGTCTGTCGCGCAGCAATAACGCTTACAATAAAAAGGTAGTTCTCATGGATTTAGCCACATTTGAAACCAGAACCGGTCTTTGGCCACACATGCATTTTACGGATGTTGAATATGAAGAGTGCAGTGCTGGCTTTGAGATCTATGCCATTGATGTCAGCCGCCAGACGAAGAGCAAGCTGTTCATTTGTCGCGTCACAACCGAACAGCAGGCAGCGTCGCTGACGGCGCAGTTCAAAGAGTGGCTGCCAAAGTTAAAGCTTAAAAAGCGCAAAGTTGCACTCAACCTGGCACGCATGGCCTGCGAGAAGAGCTATCCCGCTAATCCTAACTATCACGATCGTTCGGATATGGGGCGTCATTCGTCCAGGCTCTGAAGCCATTCAGTCAGCATCTGCCAGAGCAGAGTGGCTGAAATGCCTGCACTGAAGTGTTTTTTTCGGTTCTGCGGTGCGTATTAATCGTGCGCCGCAGGCATCTGAAACAGGCGACACTCTCCAGGCTCAACTGAGATATCACTGAAGGTCGTAATATGCATCTCTATCCAGGTATTTGCGGCTCGCAGTGTATGAGGTGCGTTGCGCTGTTGCAGCTCCGCCACAAAATCCCGGGTACTGACAGTAAACTGACCGGTATCATCCTGTCTTATCGCCTCTCTGAACGCATGCCAGATCTCATCATCCTGTGACATCGCATTGACTCCACAACGGCTTTTGTTTGAAAATAATGCTGTATGCATGAACAGTATAATTAATCTGTCAGGTGGTCAAGTCTGCATTCACCTGCTGTACGCTGCCTGAATTATGGCCATTAATAGCCGTAGCCGCAGGCAGATCAGGACTTTAATCCTAATCTTAGTAATCGTTTTCATATCCAATTAACTGACTGATCCTGCTCATTATTTTATATTGCAGGCATTTTAATTGTTTGATATCTAACTAAAAAAAAAGTTAACCGCAGCGGAAATAACAGCGGTTTTGCCCTATCTTTAAATGGCTCTGCAACGAAATCCACTTCTGTTTCAGAGTGATCTGACTCCTACCCTTGCCCCCTACAAAAAGGGGGCACTTTTTCAGATATCGCAGATGTCGACCGGAGTTAACTCTGCAGAACGATAATGTCTACGCGTACCGGTTAAACCTGCTGAAGACGTTAAGAATGTGACTGGAAAAAGGGGAATTTGTAACCTGATAATTCAATGATTGCGCTGATGTTATCAAAAGACTAAACCAGTTGATTGAATATCAGGACAATTTTCTGAAATAGCAGAGAAACTGATTTTATCCGCTTAATAATTCCGCCAGTTCAACATGGTAAGGAGAACAAAAAGCGCGCAATAATCAGGCACAAACCGAATGATCGACGCCTCACCAGGGATGTCGTTACGTTATAATAATAGGCTATATCCTCTCTTCGCCCCCGCTTTTGCGGGGGCTTTTCTTTTATCTCTGTTTATTCGCCGGTTTATTATTGAAATGCCATTGGACATGCGTGCGCTTAATTCCTGATGTGTTGCCCTGCCCTATGTCCGGTTTGATGCCGCAAGCAGAACGTTATATTGGCCGCAGTTATGCCCTTAACCATCAATATTTCTGTGGTATGGTTAATCAGTAACTTCCTGCCATGTGAGTCTGCTTATGCTCTCTACCCTGATTTACCGTAGCCAGCTTGCGGGTTCGGTCTCGCCAGAGAAGCTCAAAGCGCTGGTGGAGCGCGCCAGTATCAAAAACGCTAAAGCTGAAGTCACCGGGATACTGCTCTATGACGGGCAGCACTTTTTTCAGGTGCTTGAAGGGAGCGTCGAGAACGTTCACACGGTTTTCCAGCGTATCAGTCAGGATGATCGGCATTTTAATCTGATTGAACTGATGCGAGATTACGCCCCTGCACGTCGCTTTGGTCAGGCCGGTATGGCCTTATTTGATTTACGTGACTATCAGAAACATACCGTCGTGGAAGCCCTGCTTAAACGGGTCACCCTGACTGATGAACGAATCAGACATGACCGGGTAGTGAAGTTCCTGCGTTCTTTTGTCGAAGGCAGGGACAAAGAGACGTTTATCGGAATTGCCCCTGCCAGCGAGTGGACACTGACTACGCCCCTTACCGTCAGTGCCGTGCCACCCCTGCAGCCTGCAGCGGATCAGCGCTGTGAATTTGCGCTTCAGCCTATCGTAGACGCAGCGAATCGCCGGATTGTCTCCTGCGAAGCCCTGATACGCGGTCTTCAGGGCGCACCACCCGCCGACTACTTTTCACAGCTGCCGGAAGGCGAGCGTTATCAGGCGGATCTCCATTCCAAAATCTATGCGTTTCAGCTGGCCAGACATCTCGGCCTGCGGGAGCAGACCCTTTCCGTCAACCTGCTGCCCATGTCACTGGTAATGATCGACGATGCGGTTGAACATCTCATTCAGCAAATCAGGCAACAGGGATTGCGCCCTGAGCAGGTGGTAGTTGAGGTGACTGAAGATGAGGTCATCTCCCGCTTCGATGCCTTTCAGTTTGCTGTGCGGCAGCTGAAAGCAGCCGGAATCAGCCTGGCCCTTGATGATTTCGGTGCCGGTTTCGCAGGCCTGTCGCTGCTGGCCGATTTCCAGCCCGACAAAGTTAAGATCGATCGCAAGCTGATCATCGATATTCACCGCAGTGGCCCACGTCAGGCGATTGTGCTGGCCATCCTTAAGTGCTGCCAGGTGCTGGAAATCACGGTCATTGCGGAAGGCGTCGAGAAAATTGAAGAGTGGCTCTGGCTGGAAGGGGCCGGGGTCCGCTATTACCAGGGCTTTCTGTTTGCCCGCCCTGCCCTTAATGCCCTGCCTGCCGTGAGCTGGCCTGCACGTCGCCCATGATTCTCCCGACAATATACTCCCCCTGCCTGCGCTTTTGCTCATAGTTTGAAGCGGCTCACACCGCTTCGCTGCAAAAGGCAAAAGCTGTGCCATGCTTGATCCATCTGACAGCCTTCTGGCAAGACAGATATACATCAGGTCCCTGGATAACAACCGGAATTGGGAGAATCACCATGAACGAAGATCGCATTGGCGGCAACTGGAAGCAGTTCAAAGGTAAGGTCAAGGAAAAATGGGGTGATCTTACGGATGATGATATGACCGTTGTAGAAGGGAAGCGCGATCAGCTGGTCGGAAAAATTCAGGAACGCTACGGCTACGAGAAAGACCGTGCTGAAAAAGAAGTGAAAGAGTGGGAAGATTCTAACAAGTACCACTGGTAAAGCGTTCATAATCGCCGGGCGTCTCTGCGCCCGGCACCGGCCTGTCGGCTCTCATCTCCGTCTGTTCATTTACTCTCTGACATCTCTGCACCTGTCACAGGGAGAGATTATGGAAATGATTGTTTCTTTATTTATTCCTGGCGCGCATACTGCCACCATCTTCGCCATCATGAAATTGCTAATCTTTCCGGATATCAACTATGCCTCAGCACTCTACCGATACCGTATGTGCTCTCGTCGGTGTTCTTCCTGAAACCCTGCGTCGCTGGCGTCGTGCCGGGCTGATCACACCGCCTGGCCCTGCTGGCTACTCAGATCAGCAGCTCACGCGCGCGCTCTGCGTTCGTGAAATGACATCGGGAGGCCATACGCTGTTTGATATCCATGCTGCCCTTAACTGGCCCAACATCACGCTGCCCGGCGGCTGGGCCTGCCGGGAAGAGGATATGTTGCAACTGCTGGCGAATAATCCGGACGCAGATATTGAACGTGAACTGCAGATGATGAATACCGACTACTGTGGCGATGATTATGTTAATCGCTATCTGCGGCCGCTCAACCTCTGGCTGCGTTCTGACCGCAGTGAAGGAGCAGCAGAGCGTCAGCAGCGTTTTCATAATGCCGTGCTCGACCAGTGGGATCGCCTGTCGCTGGCCGCACAGCGACGCAGCACCGTACCGCTATTTCTTGAAGCGGTCAGCGTGACGGATGAAACCGAGATCTGGATGGAAGCGATACGGCTCAACGGACAGGGCTTTCGGGTTGAAGTCGCCGCGACCACATGCGGTGTCCCTGCCGTGGCGCATCGCCACTTTGAGCATCATCTGATGTGGTGTGGCGATGGCATCAGTGCTGCGATGAAGGCGGCATTTCTCTCCAGCCTTGAGGCGGGTAACCCCGTTATGCTGACCGGAACAAATACCGGCTTGCAAACGCCCGTCTGCGCTATGTCTGCCAGCGCCTGATGCTGTTGGTTTTTTTCCTGCCAGCGATTAAAAAAGGCGGAAACAGCCTGAGCCGCTTCCGCCCTGTTCACATTACTGATGTTCCAGCGTTCGTGGTCCGCCGATTGCAATCGGGATACGGCGCGGTTTCTCGCTCTCAGGTATTTCCTGGATCAAATCAATGCTAAGTAAACCGTCCGCCAGACTGGCACCGGTCACCTTCATGTGCTCCGGAATAGAGAAGCTCATCTGAAAATCATGCCGGGAAATGCCGCGATGGATCCAGCTGCTGTTCTCCTGCCGGATCTCGCCAGACGATTCCTCTGATGCATCATCCCGGTGACCTGCTACGGAAAGTCGTCCGCCACGTAGTTCTATTTCCAGCTCATGCTCTTTCCAGCCGGGTACGCTGACGGTCAGCGCATAGCGGTTATCCTCAACCCGCTGCAAATCGTAAGCGGGAACTGACGTCACCGGATTGTCGCCAGTCAGCTGGCTGAACAATTTATCGATACGGCTAAAACGGTCTGAAAAGACAGAATCCGCCAGCGAAGGGAAAACAGAAAACTGTTGTACTGACATGGTGATAATCTCCTGAACAGGTTCATCCAAAAGTTCATCTGACCGGTATCATATTCCCGATCACCGTTAAAATAGGGATTGGTTATCAGCTTTCAAGTGGCTGAATAGATTTTTTTAACGTGACTGTCCGGTCTGTTATCACAGGAATAGATTTCAGGATATTAACAGCGCCGTTACTTTTTGTTCTGAGGCGCAAGAACGAAATGGGGATGACAACCAGCCAGTAATAACAGCAGTTCATATTCACCCTGGCTGAGTAGCGTCGGATTACCTGCTGCTTCTTTGGTTTGCCAGACTCTCAGGCTAAGGTCAAAACGCTCAGCGGCGCTCTGCTGTGAGAGACCAGCGGCAAGTCGAAGTTCACGCACATTACTCTGGACAATCACAGGCGGCTTGGGGGGACGATTAACCAAACAAAGACTCCTTCAACATGATTAAAAACGCAAAAGCACAGCGATTCGCCAGCAATTAAAGCGAAGCGACCCGAAAGCGCTCAGTGCGAAAGACCAGAGAATAATTGACTATTTTGCTTAAATGTCAAATTTCAGACTTAACAATTAAGCGAAATTTTCCTGTAAGCGAAGCGGCATATTTCGTCCTGACAGCGCTTTTCCTATTTCCTTAGAATACTTTATTTCTTCCGCCAGGAATTATCCTGTTATTTGACTTAAGGAGCATTCAGGGATTAATCCGCTACCTCAATGCCCCTTTCTTCATCAGGATAGATGTTTAGCCTGAGGTTCCTGTTCAGGCTGCATCATTGAAACCAGCGGAGGATAATAAATGAAAAATCCCATCCAGCGTCGCTCACCCGACGATCTGTCGCATGTGGAAATTCGTGAACAGTGGCAAATCACCTACTGGACTCAGGAGCTGAGGACAACCCAGGAAAGACTGACACGCGCGATCCGTGAAAGCGGCGCACGAACCGAACAGGTGCGTGACTGGCTGGAACAGAACCCGCCCCCACGTCGCCCGGCTCAATCTCTGAATGGCATCAAACGTTAAGCTGATTGCTGACAGAAATGCTGTGTCAACGTCGGCATTGTGGTGGACTGGCCTGCATCAGCCGGGCGCACGCTGACAGGTCATCTCTGCCGGTGCGGGTTCCTTCCCGGCTTTTACTTTGTGTTTTAAGAGGTTATTCCGCAGAGCAGCCTGCGCATAACGATCCTGCCTCCGGCATCGGGGCGGTTTCCTCTGAAAACCGACTTAGAAATAATAGTAACCATCCTGAATGCTTATTGATTTTCTGCCCGGAAATAAACCTCAACAGCGCTGAAGCGTCGGGCTAGAAATATAAAAACTAAATAATCAGGCACCGCTTCGATTAAATTTTCGAATCGTAAATATTGCCTTTATGCGTTAAAGAAAATATTAAGAGACACTCGCCGCATACTGCCTTATCATCAGGCTGAAAATAAAAAATACGCTATATTTCCTGCCGCCCGAATCAGATTTCGCTCCGGACAGTTTTCTTTTTTCGCTCCGTAATCAACCGGTGCGGAGGTTACACATATGCTCAAGAATTTAGACGGCGACAATGAACGCCGAAGTCGTGCTTTGCAGGCACTGCGCAACCCTGACGAAAGTCGCGATGACGTTCTGCGAAAATTTGTCCGGTTAGCCAGTCAGGCCCTGGGTATCCCGGGAAGCTTTATCTCGGTGCTGGATGACGAATTCCAGACCGTGCGGGCATCACATAACTTTGATCTGCAACGCTCAACGCGTGGGGATTCACTCTGCCGTCATGTGGTAGACAGCGACAGCGCAGTGATCGTGCCGGATACCTATCACGATGCGCGCTTTGTCACGCATCCGCTGATCACTGGCTCACCTTTTATTCGCTTTTATGCCGGTGTGCCTCTGAAAACCCGCGACGGCATTATTCTGGGCACGCTCTGTGTTACTGACACCGAGCCGCATGCGTTTACCGTTGAGCAGGTGACGACATTAACGCTGCTTTCCACGCTGGTCATGTCTTTTCTTGAAGCCTGGCACTCCGCGGGTTTTTGCGATCCGGTGACCGGATTGCCTAACCGCCAGCGCCTGATACGTGATTTGCAATATCTGGCCGTAGCCGGCGATACCACGCCACGCCGTCTGGTGCTGATTGATTGCATCGACATGTCACGAGCTTATGAACTGGCCCGCACTATGGGAATGAATCCGGTTGAAAGCCTGCTGAAGGATATGGCTACCCTGCTGCCGCTGCGGCTGCGTCCGGCGGTGGGTGAGATGATCTACACTGTGGCCACAGGCCGGTTTGCCATTCTGACCCGTGCTGATAGCCGGCTGAGCGCAGCCTGGGTCGCCGGTCGCCTGGAGGGTATCAGTGCAGACATGGATGAGGGGCTGTCAGTTGCACTGACGCCTCATACCGGTGAGGCAGGCTTTGTTGCTGGCAGTATGCCAGCGTCGGAAGTGTTGCGCCGCGCGGTCAGCGCGCTGAATGAAGCGGTCGGACGCGGGCTGCCCTCTCAGCGTTATGATATTGAGGCGGAAACACAGCGCTCAGAAGATTTCCTGCTGATGACCGATCTGAAAACAGCTCTGCGCGATAACATCGGACTCTATATGGTCTATCAGCCCAAGATTTGCCTGCAGAGTGGCAAACCGGTGGGCCTGGAAGCACTCATCCGCTGGCGACATCCCAGCAGAGGCGAACTTTCACCTGCTGCCTTCATTCCGCTGGCCGAGCAGACCGATCTGCTCTCGGTGCTGACCGCCTGGATTATCGATCAGGCAGTTGAACGTCTCAGACGACTGCGTAATAACTGTATTCAGTTGCCGTTAACCATAAACGTCAGCGTACGCGATTTTGCATGCGAGGGATTTGCTTCCGCTCTGGAAAGCAAAATGCTGAAGTCCAAGCTTCCGACCTCGCTGCTGGGCATCGAATGCCTGGAGACAGAACGTATTCTTGAAAGCCCCACCGCCCTACGCGGTCTGGAGATGCTCAGAGACCGGGGATTCACGATTTCACTTGATGATTTTGGTGCAGGCTACAGTAATATCAGCTATCTGCGCCGTATGCCGCTGGATGTTATCAAGCTGGATCGTTCTCTGATTAGTGAGCTCTCTTCAGATACGGCTTCACGCATTATTGCCCGCAGCATCATCGCCATGCTTAAAGAGCTGGACTATACGGTGGTGGCCGAAGGCGTTGAGTGTCCTGACGCTGTGACATCCCTGACAGAATATGGCTGCGATCAGGCTCAGGGCTATTTCTACTCCAGGCCATTAAAGGAAGAAGCGCTGGATCACTGGCTTTACTGGAAACTGCGTGGTGAGTGTCAATAAACCTGCACGCAAAGAAATCACTGGTGCACGCGTTGAACTTTGCGTTTTTGCCCTGCTGATTACGCTTCCGCTAAAGCCACAAGGCCGCCATGATGGCGGTCTTATTTGTGATGTACTGACATGAGTTTATCTGCGGATATCCAGCAGCGTTAAGATCGTTACGGTAACCTGCTTCAGGTCTGCCGACTTGCCGCTTCGCTTAGTGCCACCTGCTCTGGTGCAGTCTGTGCGACAGTCACCAAGTAAAGATGAAACATTTTTTGAACAGTGTTAGCGTGTCCGCAACAATCACATAAAACGGAGCTGCACATGCTAACTACCATAATCTATCGCAGCCATATTTCAGATGATTTTCCGGTCAGAACCCTTCCGGAAATGGTCGATAACGCCAGTAAAATCAATAGCACCCACGATGTAACCGGTATCCTGTTATTTAACGGCACCCATTTCTTCCAGTTACTCGAAGGCCCGGAAGTGGGCATTCAGGAAGTTTATCAGCGAATCTGTGCCGATCGCCGTCATCATAATGTGGTGGAGCTGATGCGTGACTATGCGCCTTCCCGACGTTTTGGTAATGCGGGTATGTCGCTGTTTGACCTGCGCGAACACGATCGCTCATCACTGCTACAGGCGGTGCTGGACAAAGGTACGTCTAAATATCGCCTGACCTATGATGATCGGGCACTGCAATTCCTGCGTACTTTTGTAGAGTCACGTGAGAAAGAAAACTACTACGAGGTTCTTCCGCCAGGTTACTGGGAGTTTATTTCAGAGCACACTCATGTGCCGGACTCCCGCCCGGAGACAGAAGGCGTAAGCTTCCGTCCGGTGGTTGATCCGCTGGCGCGTCAGGTGACCGCCATTGAAGCTGTTACCCTTCGTCCGATGACTGACGGTGAAATTTCCGGCGACAGGCTTTATGTTGACGATCTGGAAACCGTGAAAAAAACCTTTTCCCAGGCTGGTCTGGTTTGTCCCGATGGTATGACGCTCTACGTGAGTCTGCTGCCAATGACGCTGGTTGTCTTACCCGACGCCGTCGAGCATATTGTGGCAGCTATTCAGCAGGCAGGTCTGGTGCCGGAGCAGGTCGTGATTGGTGTGAGTGAAACCGGCGTGATTTCACAACTGGACGCATTCTCTGAAGCCGTACGCGCGCTGAAAGCATTCGGTATCAGTCTGTCTATCGACAATTTTGGAGACGGCTCCGCAGGATTAGCATTGCTGACTCATATCCAGCCCGATCGTATCCGTATTGATGCCAGTATTACCCGCGACGTTCATCGCAGTGGGCCAAAGCAGGCGGTGGTGCAGGCGATCATCAAGTGCTGCTCAGCGCTGGAGATCACCGTCATCGCGGCAGGGATCGTACAGGCGGAAGAGTGGATGTGGCTGGAAGCAGCAGGTGTAATCAATTTCCAAGGTACGCTGTTCGCCGCCGCGGGCCGCTATGAGGCCCAATCGGTCGCCTGGCCGGAATATCGCGAGGCGATGTAACGCACACAGTCCAATCGTCCAAAGCGGTGCGCCAGCGAGCGGCCGCTTTCTTAATCTATGGCCCTGTCAGCTCTCAGGAACAGGTGTCATTGACAGGTATCCTCTTATTTATCCGCGCATTCCACGCTTCTTTCACAAACATCCTGAACGTGATACTGCACTTTTAATTGAGTTTCTGACGCGTATACGGCATACATTTCCTGATAACCACTATAGCGAGTAACTTTGACAGGTTAACCACTATAGGAAGTAAATCGGAGACTGAACTGCACTCTCAGCCCTGTGGAATGTGACAGATATCCACTATAGCGAGTAAAGGTGCACCAGAAGCGTTTCTGTCAACCACTGTAGCCAGTATGTTGCGCAATAATCATCCGGATCATTACGATAAATCACTCAGGCAGACAATAAGCGCTCAGATAACCACTGTAGTGAGTACCTGCTCAGTCTTTCCTCTGATGATAACCACTCTATCGGGTAAGCAATCCAGAAAGAGGAGCCTGAGATCATCTGTGCTCAAAAGGGCACCACTCATGATTCCCATGTGGGGTAACCACTGTAGCGAGTAAAAAGGTCGTGTGAAAATGTGTATGTAGCACGAACGGAATGATAGCCCTGCCCTGCTCTAAGCTGTTATTCAGTAATAATAACTTTGTTCTGTTAGCGAAACCATTCTGCTCATCCTGTAACGCAACCACTGTAGCGAGTGCCTGTCTGACCTTAGCTGGCCTGCTGATTTTTTATGCTCATAATACTGTGTGAGGTACATATTGATAGTAAGCATTCACTTTATTGGCTGAGTAAGATTAACAGGCAGAGTAAAGCGATACTGCTAACCACTATAGCGAGTGACGCCCTCCCTTCAATCCAATAAAAATAACCACTGTAGCGAGAATGTTGTAACAGCCAGGTCTGTCACCTGATCATTATCTGAACACATGAGTCAATAAATCACCAGAAAACCACTATAGCGAGTAAATTCTGTAGGCAGAATGAGGCAAACAAAGATGAGATGGCCATTTTAGAATGGCGATAACCACTGTAGCGAGTAAGACCATAGAGCTGAATTTCGCCTGCGGCATCCCACACATGGCGTCAGGAGGAGAATCCGCATGCTGTTAACCAGACCAGACTAACCACTATAGCGAGTGATAAACACCGTAATGCCTGATTGCAGCGTTTGCAGAGATGCCGCGGTACGTACTGGTTAACCATTGCAGGAAGTAGATTTTTTGTGAAGCTCAATGCACCCTGCTGGCCGTAGAGGCGGAATGGAAGACCAGAGCTAATTGCAGGATGCTTTTCAGGCAGGCGATTCAGGCTCTTGATGCTCTGTCGGGAAAAGACTATCCACTATAGCGAGCAGCTTTACTCGCTATAGTGGTCAGGGCTGTCAGATGCCATCAAACAGCCCTTTTTCTCGCTATAGTGGTTAGCAGGCAGCAGGATTGCTCATTGGTGAACGGTGAGATGAACAGGTATCTAACGCTTTTTCTGTTCCCTGATTTTGTTAAGTAACTCTTTTTCCTCACGCGACACCATGACAAGCTCACTGCTTTCATCCGCACTCACCGGTTCGGGCAGATTGACATCAATACCAGTGGGATCACTGTCCAGATCGTCAAACTCGTCCATTTCATCATCGATCAAGCCTGCCTTGCTGAGCGGCAGTTCGGCCGGGCGCAGTTTGGGGTGACGATAATGAACCCAGAAGTAAACGGAAGAGCCGCGTCGGGTCTCGGTATAGTCAAGATAACCAATCTCTTTTAGCTGCTCCATCGCCTTTCTGACCGTCGCATTCTGGGTGATCACGCGCGACGTAAGGTTAAGCCGTGCACGCAGACGCGCCATAGATATTGGCGCAGGTTTAGGCGGAAGGCTTTCAATGAAGGTATAAAGCGCCTGAGCGGACTCTTTGCGTGCCAGCTCATTAATAGCCTTAAGCTGCAGCAGCACCTTTCTGTCGAACTGATACAGCTCAAAGATTTTAGGATCAGCCTGTAAGGTTACTGTGTCCTTCTTGACGCTGTATTTGGCGGACTGCACCAGATGCGTTGTGTAGTTCTCTCCGCCCTTGCTGGTAAAAGTCAGGGTATTAGATGCAATTCGCGTCAGCGAAGCGTCCAGACGGCTCCTGAGCTTCGATGAGAGGCGCGCAGAAGGAATGCCACAGAGTTTTGCAAATTCTACGAATGAGAGCGTTACCGTGTCTCCCAGACACTCATGTGTAGCGAATGCGCGAATGATCCCGACCCAGGTCTTAAAATCATTATCCATATCCAGTCGGGCACCCAGGATCTTGATATTGTCATACCCTTCCGATCTGACCAGGGATAACTGTTTCAGATCCTGAGTCACATCCATCGCATTCATCTGGTTTTTCTGACTGCGCGCGGTGGATTTCAGCGTTGGAACAAACAAGCCGAGTCGCATTAACGCGACCGGCTGCACGGTGTTGTTACTGTTGGGCGTCAGAGTAACAACTTCGCCTGTACGCTTGTCTGTTTCGCTAAACGCATCAGCTATGTTCAGGATATCTGGTTCTTTTCTTGGCATTAGGAAGATCCGTGATGTGAACAGGCGAGAGCCGCTGTTACTCAATACAGTGGATACTAGCACTCACTATAGCGGTTAATCTACTTGCCATAGTGGTTATTTATCTCGATATAGTGGTTGTTTTACTCGCTATAGTGGTTAGCTAACCTTCTTTATCGCAGTGATACCACGGGCTGAGGCGGCACAGGGATCTTTAAGGAACTTAAAAAGGATCTTATGTGGATCTGTTATTGGATCTGCTCGGTGGATAACCCGTTAAAAAAGCCTGTCCGCGGTTAATCAGAATCTCCGTTTTTACCCTGTTTCCTTGCCAAAGACTCTAAAACTACAGCGGATGTGCTCAATCGGGGGTTATGCACATGAAAAAGTGTTATCTACTCGCTACAGTGGTTGTTAAGTACTCGCCAGCGCGGTTGCTTTACTCGCTATAGTGGTTGTTGTGCTCTCTTCAGTGGTTATTCTTCTCGCTACAGTGGTTACCAACACCCTTTCAGACCTTGTGCTGCGTGGCTTCAGAGCCTGTTGGGATCTGTTAAGGATCTCAATTTGATCTATTGAGGATCGACCAATTGGATCTCGCCTGTGAATAACGGGGATAAAACAGACATGATTCAGCAATAACCAAAGCTGAGGTCAAACGGGTTTTCAACTGCAGATACGAGATGAAGAATGCTATAAGCAGGTTCTGAGCGAGTTATTAGGTGTGGGAGCAATCTGTTGCTGACAAGGCAAAGCATTTAATCGGGTGTGGCCAAAAACCATAAAGATATAAAGGTTTTAAGCTCTGAGCGAAGATCTCCCAGCTCTTTAGGTAAACTTTCAGGAGTGAAGAACAGGTTTTCACCATGAAATTAATGATGTATATTTTTGATAAATAAGTTATTTTTACATATTTTCATAGTGAAAACACCCTGCTTATGATCCCGGAAATAACGTTTCTTATGGCTGAAGATCGACTCATTAAGTCCGACTGGCTCATGAATGAATTCAGACAGCGATAAGTTAGCGTAGCGATTGATACTTTTCCCCAACCTGACGAACCCAGTTCATAAAGAAATCTGTTATGCATAGTCACATCATCAGGTAACTGCAGGCAATCGTTTATAACGAGGGCAAAAAGAAAGTTGGTTGTCATGCCAGTACACTAACCGAACAGACAATGTTTAAATTATGCGGATTTCCTTTTCCTGCTTAAGCGGTGTCTTATTAGTTAATGCTATCTGGCCTGTTACTCTCAATCCCCTGCCCCATTCATAGATCTCAATGTTTCATCGTAGTACTCATAAAACCGCTAAAACGAACAGTCGAAATACAACATCTTCATGGGGCTCAAAGTTAGTCAGAGATATGAATAGAATCACTATCAGATGTAATGACAAATGCTGCAGGACTCTGTGAGAAAGCATCACACAAACTCTATACAAATCGTTATCGAAAGTTATAAGAGGGTATGAATTTCTGGCAAGCTTACGATGAGTACCATTTCTTAGAGGAACAAACAGATTCTGCCCTGCCTTTACAGAAGCTGTAATTCCGATACGCATATGGCTATTTTTCATGTAGAAGCTCACAGCCCGATAGTTGATGTGTCAGGTTTACAGCATGGCTCATAGCTATGCTTACAATGCTGACAGATGATGCTTAGTGCCATAAAAGAAATTCTTCGATTTTGATTGTTATGATCTTAAAAGTCAGAATAGGTTAGTTTGGTAATGTATAAAGGCTGATATCTGTTCTTCTGAGGAAGCAAAGTTTGATTATCAATAAGAGTGTCAATAACTAAAAAGGGAGTATTGTCTGAGTGACCGCTTATGCATCTCATCAACGTTTAACCCACGATTTATAGTTAAAAGAATACTTGATGAAAACCCATTTTCTCTGCAGATTTTCACCAGGCAAATATTCTCGTAAGATACTGATATAAATGGATATATATAGAATTTTCATGATGAAAATACCATGATCAGCAACTGAAATAAGGGCCACGATTGCCGACTGGGCATTTCTGCCATTACAGAATTAAAACGAATATCGGGCACTAACATCCGCCATCCATTATCACACTCATCTCTGATGCCTGTTCAACATACTCAAACTGAATGGACTACGGCCACAGAGCTCAAGAGATCCTCTTTTACAGCTGACAATAAATTTCCGAAAACCATTCCACCACCTGAGACAAAAAATCCAGGTTTTTGGCATTTTCCTAAAAAATTGGCAGGTTTGCGCTTTTTGTGTAGTATGCAGAAAACATTAACGCAGAGGGGCTTATGAAGCGCGATTATGGTGGAGTGCTGGAGATGGCAACGCGTGCCAACTCCATGTTACATGGACTCAGTGATCACATTGAGCAACAGCGTCAGGAATTTAACCAGACAGGGTTTTACCAGACTTTCTCCCGCAATGCTGTTGCTAATATGCCCCTGCTGAGTAAGCACGCTGTCGTCGCTGCGATTAGTGATATGGAAGCAGCAGGATATCAGTTTGGTAAAAAGCAAACCGGCAGTACATCGCAATATGCCCTGACCATTCAGAACGTCGTCGATATTTATCAGCATCGTAAAGTACCAAAATATCGCGATCGGCATGATGGCCCCTTTGTCGTATTTGTTGTCAGCCTCAAAGGCGGCGTCTCTAAAACCGTCAGTACCGTGACGCTGGCTCACGGTATGCGCGCCCATCCATCTATGCTGCACAATGACCTGCGTATACTGGTTATCGACCTGGATCCACAGGCGTCAAGCACAATGTTCCTGAGCCACACCAACAGTGTCGGCTCAGTACTGGAAACAGCAGCGCAGGCTATGCTCAACGATCTGGATGCAGACCAGCTTCGTGAGCAGTTTATTAAGCCTACCGTCATGCCCGGCGTTGACGTTATCCCGGCCTCAATCGATGATGGCTTCGTTGCCAGCGACTGGGAAGAGCTGGTTGCTGAACATCTGCCCGGCGTTGCTCCCTCAGAAGTCCTTCGGCGTAATGTGATCGATCGTCTGGCAGGTGACTACGATTTTATCTTCCTTGATACCGGCCCTCATCTGGATTCCTTTATGCTGAATGCGATCGCGGCCAGCGATGTGCTACTGACACCGACGCCACCGGCACAGGTGGATTTCCACTCCACCATGAAGTATCTGACGCGTCTGCCAGAAATGCTGGAGCGTATCGAGTCCGAAGGTATCGAACCTCGACTCAAAGCTAATATTGGCTTTATGTCTAAAATGACCTCGAAGCATGATCACCTGACGTCGCAAAGTTACGCCCGTGAGGTGTTTACTAAGTCGATGCTGGACTGTGGCTTACCTCGTCTTGATGGATTTGAGCGTTGTGGCGAATCCTTTGACACAGTAATCAGTGCTAATCCCGCTTCCTACCCTGGCAGTGCAGATGCGCTGCGAAAAGCCAAATATGAAGCCGAGCAGTTCTCAAGGGCCGTGTTTGATCGCATCGAATATATCAGGAGTACCCTGTGAGCAAACCTATACAGCGCATTGGCCGCAAGTTCGGCGATTCTGCTATTGCGAACATGATCGACAGCAGCAGCCAGTCGCGCACCTTTACGCTGAAGTCAGGTGCAAAGGCGACCTTTGTACGCCAGCTGATCCTGCATGACGATATTGAAACCCGAACCAGCGTTGACCCGAAAATCAACGGACGTGACCAGAGCACGCTGACGCCGGAATCGCTGCAGGAAATCACCCGTACGATTACACTGCAGCAGTTTTTCCCGGCCATAGGTCGCGTTAACGGTGACCGGATTGAGATTATGGATGGCTCGCGCCGTCGTGCTGCCTGCATTCTTTCCGGGGCCAGTCTGGAAGTGCTGGTCACCGCGGATGAACTAAGCCTGAGCGATGCGCGTCAGCTGGCTGCTGATATCCAGACGGCTAAAGAGCATAACCTGCGTGAATTGGGTCTGCGCTTTATGCTGATGAACGAAAGTGGCATGAGCAAATCAGACATTGCTAAAGCGGAAGGTATCTCAAACGCTAAGGTCTCCCGTGCATTTCAGGCCGCATCCGTGCCCGCTGAGTTTATTGAACTCTTCCCGGTCGTTTCTGAACTGACCCTTCAGGATTATCAGCTGCTGCTTGATGTCTGGGAGGAGGCGAAAGCGGAAGCGATTGATGTCGCCGGACTGGTCAGCGAAATCCAGCAAAAGCTGGAGGCAGATCATTCACTGCCAAACGCAAACGCAGATGAGAAGAAGAGCGCTATCCTGAATGGCTTTAAAAGTGCCCGTCGTCAGTTAAAAAAACCTGTACCCGTCAGTAAAACGGTGACGGAAAAGCTGGCAACGTTTACGACGGCCAATACCTATGCGCGTCGTAAAACCAATGACGAGAAGCGCACCGTGCAGTATGAATTCAGTCGTCTGCCAAAAGAGATTGCTGAACAGATTGACGCGTCGATCAGACAAATACTCTCTACGCTTAAATAATCCTGCTCACACATTACTGACAATGAAACCGGCCGCTGCGCCGGTTTTTTTATTGCCAACTTAAAACCACGTCCTATGGACGTGGTTATCGCCTCGGTTCTGGCTCTGCCTGTAAAGACCTGCCCATGTCAAACTCCTCATCTGTTGTCCCCACAACTGATAAGGAAATTCAACATGA